>NZ_KB899555.1:0-425729 GCF_000378325.1 Thioalkalivibrio sp. ALJ2 | reverse complement strand
GAAGGCCGCGCGTGCCCAAGATGTCCGAAGACCTAGCCTCCATCCATAAGCACAATCGCCGGGACAGCTGTTGCCTTGACCTTCACCCCCGTTGTCGTCGCGCCGAGTGGAGAGGGTTTTCGCGGGAAGAGAGGCGCTGACTGTCTGAGCGGAGCGTAGCGCAGCGAGTTTCAGCGCCGCCCGCGAAAACCCTCGGAGCGAGGGAAACCCCGGCCCGCACAGCGGGCCGGGGTCGCGGCAGTCGGGCGTGTTTCTTGGGTACTTCTTTGCACGAGCAAAGAAGTACCTCGCGGCGCGCTCGCGAGTGAGCGCACGGCAGTATGCGGACCGAAGGCACATAAACACCGGACGCCGAACCAGGGCCAGCCTTGAAGCGCCGCCGGCTAGCGGGACTCGTCGTCGGATTCGGGGGCGGGCTCGAGGCGGAGCTGGCCATTGGCGTCGTCCTCGGGCGGTGCCAGGGTGAAGCCCGCGTCGGAGGCGACGTCCGCCAGGTCGCGGATCGCGTCCAGCGGCGGCAGCTCCTCCAGCCGCTTCAGGCCCAGGTCGTCGAGGAACGTCCGCGTCGTCGCATACAGCGCAGGCCGACCGGGCACCTCCTTGTGCCCTACCACGCGTACCCATTCGCGCTCCTGCAGGGTACGCATGATGCCGGAGCTGACTGCCACGCCGCGTACCGCCTCGATCTCGGCGCGCGTCACCGGCTGGCGATAGGCAATGATCGCGAGCGTCTCCAGCAGCGCGCGGGACAGCCGCGCGGGGCGTTCGGGCTGCGCCGCCTGGACCGTGGCCGAGAAGCGGGCCCGCACCCGGAAGCGGTAGCCGCCAGCGGTGCGCACCAGCTCGATGGCGCGATCCGAATAGCGCTCCTGCAGCCGGCCAATCGCCTGGTCCAGGGTCGGCTGATCGATCTCGCCAAGGTCCTCGCAGGCGGCCTTCAGGTCGCGCGGCGCGACCGGCTCGGCGGCGGCAAAGAGGACCGCCTCGATCGCGAGTTCGATGGCACCGAGCGTGTCGGTGTCGATCTCGGTGGCGGCTTGCGGGGCCTCAGGGCTGGTGACGTCGTTCATGCATCCTCCGGGTCCGGCCGGCCACCCCGACGGCGCAGGCGAATCGGGCTGTAGGGTTCGCTCTGGCCCCACTCCACCAGGCCGGACTTGGTCAGCTCCAGCACGGCGAGAAACGAAACCACCACGCCCTGGCGCCCTTCAGAGGCGAGCAGGAGCGTGACGAAGTCGGTAAAGCGCTCCGGGTGCAGGACCTCGAGGATACTGCTCATGCGCTCGCGCACCGACAACTGCTCGGTGGAGATGTGATGGTGTGCGGAGAGGCTGGCCCGATGCATCACGGCGGCCAGGGCCTCCATCAACTCGTCCATCGTGGGGGCCGGGGGTGGCGGCCCCTCCAGTGCCTCGACGCTGGCAGCGGCGGCGTACACGTCGCGGTCCATGCGCGGGATCTCGTCCAGCCGTTCGGCCGCGGTCTTGAACTGTTCGTATTCCTGCAGCTGCCGGATCAGCGCCATGCGCGGATCCGTGTCCTCGTCCGCGTCAGCCTGCACCGGGCGCGGGAGCAGCATGCGCGACTTGATCTCGGCAAGCAGCGCCGCCATCACCAGATACTCGCCGGCCAGCTCCAGGCGCAGCGCGCGCATGACCTCGATATACGCCATGTACTGACGGGTGATCTCGGCGATCGGGATGGCGAGGATGTCGAGGTTCTGCCGGCGGATCAGGTACAGCAACAGGTCCAACGGGCCCTCGAACGATTCGAGGAAGACCTCCAGTGCATCCGGGGGGATATACAGATCGGCCGGCAGCTCGGCCACCGGCTCGCCATGCACGCGATAGACAAACTCGCCTTCCGCTCCGGTCTCGACCGTCGCGGAGTTCTCCAGGTCCGTCAGCTCATCGCGCGGGTCCATGGCTCATCTCGGTGGGAGCTTCCCGAATGGGGTCATCGCAGGTAATCCAGGCCCATCACGCGGCGTACCTCTTCCAGGGTCTCGCGCGCCTCTTCGCGCGCGGCCTCGGAGCCCTCGACGATGATCGAGCGCACCAGGGCCGGGTCCTCGGCATACTCCTTGGCGCGCTGCTGGATCGGCTCCAGTTCCGCCTGCACCTCTTCGATCAGCGGGCGCTTGCAGTCGATGCAGCCGATCCCGGCCGAGGTGCAGCCCTCGTGCAGCTCGGCACGGCTGGCCTCGTCGGTATAGACCAGGTGCAGGTCCCAGACCGGACACTTCTCCGGCGTGCCGGGATCAGTACGGCGCACGCGCGCCGGGTCGGTCGGCATGGTGCGGATCAGTTTTTCCACCTCGGCCGGCTCGGTGCGCAGGCTGATGGTGTTGCCATAGCTCTTGGACATCTTGCGCCCGTCCAGCCCCGGCATCTTCGCAGTGGGCGTGAGCTTGGCCTGGGGCTCCGGCAGGATGATCTTGCCACCACCTTCAAGGTAGCCGAACAGGCGTTCACGATCCCCCAGCGAGATGTTCTGCTGCGACTCGAGCATGGCCCGGGCCACTTCCAGCGCCTCGTCCTCGCCGTGCTCCTGGAAACGCTTGCGCAGGTCGCGGTAACGCTTGGCGGCCTTTTTGCCCATCTTGTCGACCGCGGCCTCGGCCTTCTCCGCAAACCCCGGCTCGCGGCCATAGAGATGGTTGAAGCGGCGCGCGATCTCGCGCGTGACTTCCAGATGCGATACCTGATCCTCGCCAACCGGGACCATGCCGGCGCGGTAGGCGAGCACATCCGCGCTCTGCAGCACGGGGTACCCCAGAAAGCCGTAGGTCGCCAGATCCTTCTCGCGCAGCTGTTCCTGCTGGTCCTTGTACGTGGGCACGCGCTCCAGCCAGCCGAGCGGGGTAATCATCGACAGCAGCAGGTGCAGCTCCGCATGCTCCGGCACGCGCGACTGCACGAACAGCGTGGCGGAGCCGGGACTCACCCCGGCCGCCAGCCAGTCGATCACCATCTCGGTGACATGCTGTTGCAGATCACCCGGGTCTTCGTAGTGCGTGGTCAGCGCGTGCCAGTCGGCGACGAAGAAGAAGCACTCGTAGTTGTGCTGCAGCTCGATCCAGTTTTTCAGGACGCCGTGATAATGGCCCAGATGCAGGTGCCCGGTCGGGCGCATGCCCGAGATCACGCGCTGGTTCGTTCCCTGGTTGCTGGTCACGAGTGGTTCCTTCTCCGTTATTCGTGGGGTTCGTTGGGCACGATTCAGAACATACCGCCCGACAAGGCAAACAGCATGCCCAACAGGGCCGCCGTACGATCGCGTTCGTTCACGTACACCCGACCGTCTTCCATATTCAGGTGCCCGCGCCAGAGCTCGGCATCGGCGTCGCGCTGCAGCCAGCCCTGCGCCGCCAGGGCATGGAGACGCTCGTCCAGCTCCGCGTCGGGATAGGCCGCGTCGAACTCGCGGACCCATTCCAGCCCGAGCCGCAGCTCGCTGTCCAGTACCAGGGTCTCCAGTGGCCGGGTGCGGAAGCCGCGCGCATCACCGCGCAGGCCCAGTTCGGTCTCCAGGGCCACCTGATGCGCGGGGGATTTGTTGAACGAGGCCTTCAGCTCGACCGCCGGCCGATGCTCGATCATGCGTTCGATCGCATCGGTGATCACCGACCCGCCGAGCGCCAGACGCTGCCCGCGTTCGAGGTCACGCTCCTGCAACACCTCCAGGTCCTGGATCATCTGCAGCAGTGCCGGGCGATCCCAGCGCAGCATCGCAAACTGGAGATCGACAGTCTCGAGTTCCAGCACGTCGGCGTCCGCCTCGCGCAGACGGACCTCGTCGATCTCCAGGCGCAGACGGCTGTCCAGGCGATCGTTATTGGTCTTCTGGAAGGCATTCACCCGCGGCCGGGTCAGCTCCATCTCGCCCTGCTCGTCGCGAAAGCGCAGCTGCGCGGCCGCCAGGCCGCCCTCGTAATCGGGCAGGCGGCCGTAGATACCATCCTCGTCTGGTTCGAACACGGTCGCAAAACGGCCCTGCTCCACTCGCAGGTCCGCCTCGTCGTCATGCAGACGCAGTGCGGGCAGGTCCAGGCTCAGCAGCAGCTGCTCCGCCGACCAGGCAAAGCGCCCCTGGCCCGCATCCAGCTCGAGCCACAACGGCCCTTCGCCATCAACACGGTCGGCCACATCCGGCACCTCCATCAGGTCCAGCGTCAGGGGCTCGAACTGCACGCGCGTGGTCAGACGACCCCCCATGCCGGCGTGCGTCTGCACGACCAGATCGAGCTCGTGCAGCAAATGGGCCGCGAGCGAGCCCTCCGGGGCCTCGAGGGCACCCAGGTCCACGTTCGATTCGCCGCGGGCGCCGAGCACGCCGTGGCGTACCCGATGTTCCAGCGGAATGACCAGTTCGGTCTCGCCGTCGTCGAGCGTCAGCTCGCTGCGAGCGGTCGCGGTGCGATAGCTGCGCCGGTATTCGACCATCTCGTGGCGCAGATCCACCTCGCCGATGCGTGCCTGCTGGGACTCGGTCACGTTGCGCTCGACCTGCCCACCGACAAACACCGGCCAGGCGGCGACCACGATCAGCAACACCAGTAGCAGCACGATCCATTTACGCATCACGCATCTCCCCGGGCCTCCATGCCCCTGCTATTCCTCAAGAAACGCCACGTCGCCGACACCGTGACGGATGATCTCCGGTACGTCACCGGTCAGGTCGATCACGCTCGTCGGCTCCAGGGTGCCGGCCCCGCCATCGACGACTTCGTCCACGACCTTTGACAGCCGCTCGTCGATCACCCAGGGCTCGCTCAGCGGCAGATCCTCGCCCGGCAGTTGCAGCGTCGCGGTCATCAGCGGCGATCCCAGTTCCTCCAGCAGCGCCGAGACGATGCGGCTGTCCGGAACGCGCAGGCCAATGGTGCGCCGCTTGGGGTGCTGCAGGCGGCGCGGCACCTCGCGCGTGGCCGGCAGGATGAAGGTATAGGGCCCGGGCGTCAGGCCTTTCATCAGGCGAAAGGCCGTGTTGTCGACCTTGGCATAGACGCCAAGCTCCGAGAGATCCCGGCACAGCAGCGTGAGGTGATGGGTCTCGTCGACCTGGCGAATGCGGCGGATACGGTCGGCGCCGGCCTTGTCGCCCGGCAAACAGGCCAGGGCATAGCAGGCATCGGTCGGGATCGCGATCACGGCGCCCTCGTGCAGCCGATCCAGGACCTGCCGGACCAACCGGGGCTGCGGGTTTTCGGGGTGTATCGCGATCATGAAGTCGGGCCACTGATGACAAGGCGCGCAGTGTAGCGCATGGTGGGCGCCGCTTATAAGGCGGTCTGGCTGCGTTAGAATTTACGTCCCAACCCACGGAGACGCCGATCAATGCTCTACATGATCCAGGGCCAGGACGCGCCCGACTCGCTGGATGCCCGCCTCGCCGCGCGGCCGGAACACGTCGCCCGCCTGCAGGCGCTGCACGACGCCGGTCGCCTGGTCCTGGCCGGTCCGCTGCCGGCGATTGACAGCAACGACCCGGGCCCCGCCGGGTTCACCGGCAGCCTGATCGTGGCCGAGTTTCCGTCGCTGGAGGCCGCCCACGACTGGGCCAACGCCGACCCCTATGTCGCCGCGGGGGTCTATACCTCGGTGGACGTTCGTCCTTTCAAGCAGGTGTTTTGATCATGCGTACCCGTCCCGCCGCGCTCGTTGCCACTCTCGCCCTCGCGGGCCTTCTGGCCGCCTGCGGGAATGGCGACGAGGGTCTGCCGCTGCCCGACGAAGAGGCTAGCGAGCTCGACACGGTCATCACCGATACCGATGACGAGGACACGGTCGCCATCGTTAACGATCGCGCGATCACCCGCGCCGACCTGTTCACCTATGCCGGCATGGACGAGGATCCGGGGTTGGCCACGCAGGGCGAAGGCGTGCTGGACGAGGTCATCAGCCTGGAGCTGCTACGCCAGGAGGCGTTGAAGCGCGGGCTGGGCGACGACCCCGAGATCCAGCGCATCCTGAAGATGGTCGAGACCAATCTGCTGGCTTCGATGCTGATGGAGCGCATCGCCGAGGAGCTCGAGATCAGCGAAGAGGACGTGGAAGCGGAATACGAGCGCCAGGTCGAATACCTGCGCGGCACGGAGTACCGCGCGCGTCACATCCTGGTCGAGGACGAAGACAGCGCGCGCGAGCTGCTGGCACAACTGGACGACGGGGCCGATTTTGCGGAGCTGGCCGAGGAGCACTCCATCGACCCGGGATCCGCCGCCCGGGGCGGGGACCTGGGCTGGTTCACGCCCGATGGCATGGTGCCGGAATTCGCCGCCGCCACCGAGGCCCTGGAACCCGGCGAGACCACCGACGCGCCCGTGCAGTCCCAGTTTGGCTGGCACCTGATCCGTCTGGACGACACCCGCGAGGTGGAAGTCCCGCCGCTGGACGAGGTGCGCGCCGAGATCATCGAGATCCTGGAAAGCCGCGCCATTCAGGAAAAGCTGGAGGCCCTGCGCGCCGAGGCGACGATCGAGATCCCGAACCGGCCGGAGAACTGATTCGGCCCGTTCGGGCGGGCGCGTCAGTGCCCGTGACCGCCGTGCCCGTGACCCGCGTCATCGTGTTCCATGTGATCGTGCCCGGCACCCTCCTCGGCCTCGCCGCGGCGGACCTGCATGTGCAGATCCATGGTCTCGCCGTCCTCGAAGGTCACACGTACGGCGACCCAGTCACCGGCCGTCAGCGGCTCGTGCAGACCGATGAACATCAGGTGCAGGCCGCCCGGCTCCAGCACCAGGGCCTCGCCCGCGGGCAGATCCAGGTGTTCGACCTCGCGCATGCGCATCACGCCATCCTCGTGGGTGTG
Organism: Thioalkalivibrio sp. ALJ2; assembly: GCF_000378325.1. Classification (NCBI taxonomy): domain Bacteria; kingdom Pseudomonadati; phylum Pseudomonadota; class Gammaproteobacteria; order Chromatiales; family Ectothiorhodospiraceae; genus Thioalkalivibrio; species Thioalkalivibrio sp. ALJ2. Next base: position 418,913 of record NZ_KB899555.1, on the reverse strand, counting down.
CTCGTGCAATTCGGTAGTCTCGGCGATCGGCGACTCGGCGGCCACGATGCGGCGATCGGACCCGCCGGTATTGCGCAGCTCCAGGTAGCCGGCGGTGGTATCCCCCGGTACCAGGCGCACCCATGGCGTGCCTTCCATCTCCAGCCCTTCCAGGCATTCGCACGCCTCCGGGGCCTCCTCGGCCATCGTGGTACCACCGCCCACACCGAGGCCAAGGACCAGGGCGACGGCCCCGAGATTTCGTAATACGCCGAGTTTCATCATCGCGCTCTCCAGATTTGTGGCTGGCCGCATACTAACCCAGCGAGGATCATCGAGGAGGCGGGGTCGCGCAAACAGACAATTCGCTTAGAATAACGCGCCGGGAAGGAACCCTCCGACCCTTTAGTGCCTCCAACCGACCGGCCCTGCCCCATCCGACCGAGAACACCATGCCGCGCCTTCTTCGACGTGCCCTGCCCCCCTTGCTGATCCTCGCCGCTGCGATCGTGGGCTTCCTCGTATTGCGTGCGACGGGCCCCGAGGCGCCTGCGCCGGAGGCCACCGAGCGGACCTGGCCGGTGCAGGGGCTGGTGGCCGAGTTGGGCCAACACCACCCAGGCATCCTGCTGAACGGGCGCAGCGCGTCGGCCCAGACGGCCACCCTGCGCGCAGCCGTGGAGGGCGAGATCGAAGCCGTCCCAGCCCGGATCGGGGCGCGCATGGAGGCTGGCGAAACCCTGTTGCGCATCGACCCGCGCGAGGCGGAACTGCTGCTCGTCCAGCGCACGGCCGAACGCCGTGAGCTCGAGGGCGCAAAAGAGAGCGAGGAGATCCGCGCCCGCTTCGATCGCGAGGCCCTGGTGCGCGAACGCGAACTCCTGGAGATCGCCGAGCGTGGGCTGCGCCGGGCGCAGAACCTGCGCGAACGCGATCTCGGCTCCGAGACCGACGTGGACACAGCCCGGGAGGCCCTGGAACAGGCCAGCCTGACGTTGGACAACCGCGAGCAGGCGATGGCCGATGCCCCGATGCGCATGGCCCAGGCAGAGGCCCGCCTGGAGCGCGCGCGGGCTGCCGAGGATCAGGCGCACATCGATCTCGAGCGCACCACGATCACCGCACCCTTCGATGCCCGGATAGTCGAAGTCGAGGTGGCCGTCGGCGAGCGTGCACGCCCGGGCGACCCGCTGGTGCGCCTGTTCGCGCTCGACGACCTGGAGATTCGCGCCAGCATCCCGGCCTACATCCTCCCGCGCATCGAGGAACTGCTGGACGCGGGCGAGGAGCTGACTGCCCATGCCCGGGTGGGCGGGCGCACGGTGCGCACGGAACTGGCACGCCTGGAAGGCGAGACGCGCGCGGGCGAAGCCGGGACGCGCGGCGTCTTCGAGGTACGCGAGGGTCATTCGGCGCTGAACCTAAACCGCTTCGTCGAGCTGACGCTGCGGCTGCCGGCCGAGGCCGACAGCGTGGCCGTGCCCTACGAGGCCCTGTATGGCCGAGACCAGGTCTTCCGCGTCGTCGATGGCCGCATGCAGTCGTTGCGGATCGAGCGCCTCGGCGAGTTCGTGACCGACGCCGGGGACGTCCGGGCGCTAATCCGTCACCCGGATCTGGAGACGGGCGACATCCTGGTCGCCACCCGCCTGCCAAATGCCGTGGACGGGCTGAAGGTCGAGGTCGAGGAGCCCGGCGAACGCCCGGACCGCGATGCCGCGATCCCGCGCGCCTCCGACAGCAACGGGGAACAGGACCCGAACGATGACTGATGCCGATCCCGGCCAGCGCGCCGGCGACGGCCCGAACGAGCGCCCGATGCCCGGCGGGGGATCGCGCGACAACGGCCAGCCACCGCGTGGTCCGATTCAGCTGTTCCTGGAACACCGCCTGGCCGCGAATCTGCTGATTGCGCTGATGCTGCTGGCCGGGGCGTTCGCACTGACCAAGCTGAACACCCAGTTCTTCCCGAACTTCGAACTGGACTTCATGGTCGTGGAAGTGGTCTGGAGCGGCGCCAGCGCGGAGGACGTGGAACAGGCGATCATCGATCCCCTGGAGCAGGACCTGCGCACCGTGGACGGCCTGCGCAACATGACCTCGACCTCTGCGCTGGGCGTTGGCGTGGTCACGCTGGAGTTCGAGGCGGGCACCGACATGACGCGGGCCGCCGAGCAGGTCAACGACCGCGTCGACCAGCAGCGCAATCTGCCGGAAGACGCGGAAACCCCGGTGGTCAAACGGATCATCCGCTACGAGCCCGTGGCGCGGCTGCTGATCACCGGCCCGGAAGACCCGCAGCAGCTGCGCCGGCTGGCCCGGCAGTTCGAACGTGAACTGCTGGATGCCGGGATCGCCCAGATCGAGTTCACCGGGCTGACTGAAGACGAGATGGCCATCCAGGTGCCGGCGCGCGAGCTCTATCGACTGGACATGACGCTGGACCAGATCGGTGCGCAGATCCGCGAGATGGCGCAGGACTTCCCCGCCGGCTCGGTCGGGCGCGACGATACCGCGCGCCAGATTCGCAGCCTGGAGCAGGCCCGCGATGTTGTCGGCTTCGAGCGGCTGATCCTGCGCGGCGACACCGATCTGGGGCGGATCAGGCTGGGCGATATCGCCGACATCGAACTGCGACCGCGCGATGGCGAGGTACGCACCCGCGCCAACGGCAAGCCCGCTATCGAGATGCAGCTGCTGCGCTCGGAGACGGGTGACTCGCTGGAGGCCGCGCGCGTCCTCGAAGACTGGCTGGAGGAGACCAAACCCGCCCTGCCCCCGGGCGTGGATCTCCAGGTGATGGATGCCTTCTGGGAACTGCTGGCCGAGCGCATCAACCTGCTGCTGAAAAACGGCCTCGGCGGCCTGATGCTGGTGCTGGGGATTCTGTTTTTGTTCCTCAACCGGCATGTCGCGCTACGCGTGGCGCTGGGCATCCCCATCGCGTTCACCGCCGCGTTTGTCGTGCTGTGGCTGGTGGGCGGCTCGATCAACATGATCTCGCTGTTCGGCTTCATCATGTCGCTGGGGATCATCGTCGACAACGCGATCGTGGTCTCGGAGCATGCCTACAGCCTGCACCAGCGCGGGCTGGACGCGGGCCGGGCCGCGCGCGACGGCGCCCGGCGCATGGTCGGTCCGGTGATCGCAGCCTCGCTGACCACGGTCGCCGCTTTCATGCCGCTGATGCTGATCGGCGGGGTGATCGGAAACATCCTGTTCGACATCCCGCTGGTGGTGATCTGCGTGATCGTGGCAACCCTGCTGATTGCGTTCCTGATCCTGCCGGCCCACCTGAAGGGTGTGATGCATCGGCTCAAGGAGCCCGCCCCGAACAGCCTGCGGGCGCGCTTCGACGCCGGCTTCGAACGGCTGCGAAATGGCCCGTTCCGCCGCGCTGTTACGCACTCGGTGGACCACGCGGGCGCCACCCTGGCACTGGCCGTGGGCGCGCTGATCCTGGCCATTGGTCTGGCCGCCAGTGGCCGCATCGGCTTCACCTTCTTCCCCTCGCCCGAGGGCACCATCGTCAACGCCGGGGTGAACTTCGTCGCCGGCACCCCGCCGGAGCGGGTGGAGTCGTTCCTGATCCACGCCGAGAGCGCTCTTGAGGAGACCGAGGAGGCATTGGGCGGCAACCTCGTGCGCACCTCCGTGACCCGCCTCGGCAAGGGGATCGACCCGGGCGATGGCAATGCGCCCAAGGGGGAGCAGTTCGGCAACATCCAGGTGGAACTGGTCTCGCCGGAAGAACGGACCGTGCGCAATCGCGAGTTCATCCGCGAATGGGAGGACCGCATCCGCCAGGCCCCTGGAATCGAGAACTTCTCCATCGACGAGCGCCAGACCGGTCCGCCCGGGCGTGACCTCGATATCCGCCTGACCGGGGACGACCCGCATGTACTGAAGGAGGCGGCGCTGGAACTGGCCGACATGCTGGACGACTTCCCCGGGACCTTCGCCACCAGCGACGACACCCCGTTCGGGCGCGAGCAGTTCGTATTTCAGCTGAAGCCCGAGGGCCGCGCGGTCGGGCTGACGACCGAATCGGTCGGGTTGCAGCTGCGCAACGCCTTTGATGGCTACCTCGCCCAGCTCTATCAGGACGGGCTGGAGGAAGTGGAGGTTCGCGTACGACTGCCGGATGGCGAGCGCCACCGCAGCGAGAGTCTGGAGCGGCTGAACCTGCGCCTGCCGGACGGGGCCTTCGTGCCACTGGACGACGTCGTGGAACTGCGTTCACGCCAGGGGTTCGAGACCCTGCGCCACGCCGATACGCGGCTGGCCATTCAGGTCTCGACCGAGGTGGATCGGGCGGTGAACAACGCCGCCCGTATCCGGGCGGCACTCGAGGACGGGCCGCTGGACGAGCTGGCTGTCCGCTATGGCGTCGAGTACTCCTTCGAAGGGCGCGCGGCCGACCAGGAAGAGACCTTTGCCGACATGCGGATGGGCCTGCTGCTGGCGCTGGGGCTGATGTACATCGTGCTGGCCTGGGTGTTCGCCTCCTGGGGCTGGCCGCTGATCGTGATGGCAATCATCCCGTTCGGGATTCTCGGCGCACTGTTCGGGCACTGGGTGATGGGTGTGGAGCTCACCATCCTGTCACTGTTCGGCCTGTTCGGACTGACCGGGATCGTGGTCAACAACTCGATCATCCTGGTCAGCTTCTACCAGGGGCTGCGGGAGACCGGACTCGCTCTGCGCGAGGCGATCGTAGAGGCCGCCTGTCAGCGCCTGCGTGCGGTCATCCTGACCTCGGTCACCACCATCGCCGGGCTTACACCCCTGCTGTTCGAGCGCTCGGTGCAGGCCCAGTTCCTGATCCCGATGGCGATCTCGATCGTGTTCGGACTGGCCTTCGCGACCCTGCTGGTGCTGTTCGTGATCCCCGCCCTGCTGCGCCTGTACGAGGGGCGCTTCGGACGCGCGGAGGCCACCGAGGCACGCGTTTCTTGATTCTCGCTCGCCAGCGAGTAAACTTCCGGCGCCACGAATTCCGTTTCACCGGGGCCTGGCCCCGGCAATCCAAACGTCCCAGGAGATAGGCATGGCTGGACATTTCCCGTTTGCTGGTAAGCGCGGCACGCGCTACGGCCTCGCCCCGCGCGGCACCATCGCCGCCTTTTTCGAAAACCACGGGTTCAACGAGGACCTGCAGGAGAAGTACTACAAGTGGTGGTACGACTGGGCCAAGGACTTCGTCGAGAAGGACGCCGATCTCTCCTACACCATGATCACCAAGTTCGACAGCTATCCGATGGGCACCCATGCCCACCACTCGTTCCATCTGAACGGCAAGTACTGGCCGAGCTGCCTGGACGAGCTGGGCTCGTTCATCCGCGACGTCATCTTCCCGAAGATGGACGAAAAGGCGATGCACGATCTCGAAGAGAAGCACGCCAAGATGATCAAGGACCTGGAGAAGGAAGCCGAGTCCAACCCGCGCGAAGCGGCCCCGGACGTCGGTCTGTTCCGCCACGTCTGATCGGCAGTCTTGCCGCAGCATCCGGCCCCGCCCTGCGGGGCCGGTTTGTTTAGGGAAACACTGATTAATGAACGCCGCGAAGCGTGAAGCCATCTTCGAACGCCTGAAGGCGGCGAACCCCGAGCCGACCACCGAGCTCGAATACAACACGCCCTTCGAACTTTTGATCGCAGTCATCCTGTCGGCCCAGGCCACGGATGTCGGCGTGAACAAGGCCACCCGCCGCCTCTACCCCGCCGCCAACACGCCCGAGGCGATCCTCGCGCTGGGGCTGGACGGGTTAAAGGAACACATCAAGACCATCGGCCTGTACAACGCCAAGGCCGAGAACGTGATCAAGACCTGCCGCATCCTGGTCGACCAGCACGGCGGCGAGGTTCCGCGCGACCGCAAGTCGCTGGAGGCCCTGCCGGGGGTGGGCCGCAAGACCGCGAACGTCGTCCTGAATACCGCCTTCGGCGTACCCACCATCGCGGTGGACACCCACATCTTCCGGGTCGCCAACCGCACCGGACTGGCGCCCGGCAAGAACGTGCTGGAGGTCGAGAAGCGGCTGATGCGGCTGACGCCAAAGCCCTATTTGCAGGACGCCCACCACTGGCTGATCCTGCACGGACGCTATGTCTGCAAGGCCCGCAAGCCCGAATGCTGGCGCTGTCAGATCGAGGACCTGTGCGAATACAAGGCGAAGACGCCGCCACCCATCGGCGCCTGACCACCCCCATACCTTCGAGGAACACCCCATGTACGGCAACCGCGACCAGATCCGCACCCAGTTCGTCGACGCCTGGCACAAGGCGCAGGCCGGCGAGACGCTGACCGACCTGGAACAGCAGCTGGTGGACGTGATCTCGGAACACCCCGAGTACCACGAATTCATCAAGGACCGCGAGACCGCGCTGACTGGCGAATTCCCGCCGGAGCTGGGCACCTCCAACCCGTTCCTGCACATGGCGATGCACCTGAGCCTGCGCGACCAGGCCCGCACCGACCGCCCAGAGGGTATCCACGCCCTGCACCAGGGCCTGTGCGCCCGCTTCGGGGTGATGGACGCCGAGCACCGGATGATGGAGTGCCTGGGCCAGGCCCTGTGGGAGGCGCAGCGCAACAACGCGGCGCCGGACCAGAACGCCTACATGGAGTGCCTGCGCCAGCTCGCCGGGCGCTGACTCAGGCGCGCTGCGGTTCCGGCGCGGGCTGGCGATCCAGTCCCAGCCGGTCCAGCAGCACCAGCATCGCGGGGGTGAACAGCAACGTCAGCGGCGTGGCAATGAACAGCCCCCCGGCGATCGCGGTCGCGAGCTGCACCCAGAAGCCGGTCACCGGCGCCCCGACGTAGAAATCCCTGCCGGCGAAGTCCACGGTCCAGGCCAGCACCATCGGCATCAGGCCGAGGATGGTGGTGATCGCGGTCAGCAGCACCGGCCGCATGCGCTGGGCCGCCGCGCGCAGGGCCGCCTCCAGGGCATCCAGCCCGCGTCGACGTTGCTCGTTGTAGGTGTCGATCAGCACGATGTTGTTGTTCACCACGATCCCGGCCAGCGCCAGCACCCCGATCCCGCTCATCACGATGCCGAATGGCTCGCCGCGCAGGAGCAGGGCCAGCAGCACCCCGGCGGTGGAGAACACGATCGCCGACATCACCAGCAGCGCCTGCGAGAAGCGGTTGAACTGGGTAACCATCATCGCGAGCATCAGGAACAGCGACAGCGCGAAGGCCGCGAGCAGGAAGCGCGCCGCCTCGGCCTGCTCCTCGGCCTGGCCGCGAAACCGCAGCTGCACCTCCGGGTCCAGGTCCATGCCGGCGATGCGCGCCTCCAGCGCGCGCTGGCGCTCGTCTACCAGGTAGCCGCTGGCCGCATCCGCCTCCAGGGTGTAGGCGCGATCGCCGTCGCGCCGCTTGATCAGACCGGTGGCCGGAACCGGCACCAGTTCCGCGAAATGCGCCAGCGGCACCAGCCCGGTCGCGCCCGGCAGGTTCAGGGTGGCCAGCTGCTGCAGGTGGCGCTGCTCCGCCGGCAGGCGCAGGCGGATATCCACCTCCTCGTCGCTGTAGTCCGGGCGGTAACTGCCGAGCTGGATGCCGCGAGTCAGCAGCTGCACACCCTCGCCCAGCAGCGGCACATCCACGCCAAAGCGCGCCGCCTGCGTGCGGTCGAAGCGCACCTCCAGTTCCACCCCGGGCAGCGGCAGATCGTCGGTCACATCCTCGAAGCCGCCCAGCTCGTCCATCGCCGTCCGGATCTCGCGGATCACCGGCGCAATGCGGTCGGCCTGGCGACTGGAGGCCTCGACCACGATCGGCCGGCCCTCGCGCGGCCCGCGTTCCTGGGCACGAAACTGCAGGCGGATGCCTGGCAGGTCGGCGGTACGCTCGCGCAGCTCCTCGATGATCGCGGCCGCCGGCGGGCGCTCGCGCCAGGAGACCAGTTCCAGCTGGATCAGCCCGATGACATCCTCGGGGTAATCGCCCTGCAACCGCCCGAGCTGGGTACCGATGGTCCGCGCATAGACATGCTGGATCTGCGGCACCCCCTGCAGGCGCCCCTCCACCTGGCGCACCAGGGCGTCCGCCTCCCACACCGACAGGTCGCCGCGCGCCTGTACCTGCACCTGCACGAAGTCCGGTTCCACCTGCGGGAAGAACTCCACCCCGCGCCCCTGCTGGGCATACAGCGCATAAGCGGCGGCGACCAGCGCCAGCGTGCCCGCGAGCGTCCAGACGGGGCGGCGCACCAGCGGCTGCAGCAGGCGGATATAGGCGCGGGTCAGACCCTGCAGTTCGTCATAGCGGCCCTCCTCGGCCGCGCGCACGTAGCGGCTCTGGGCCGCGTTGATCGGCCGGTTCTGGCCAATCACCGACCCCAGCGCCGGGATGAACACCAGTGCCATCGCCAGCGAGGCGATCAGGGTCACGATCACCGTAGCCGGCAGGTAGACGATGAACTCGCCGACCATGCCGGGCCACAGCAGCATCGGCGCGAACACCGCCAGCGTGGTCCCGATCGCGGTGGTGATCGGCCAGGACATGCGCTGGGCCGCGGCGCGGAAGGCCTCCCGCCGGGGCATGCCCTCGGCCACATAGCGGTCAGCCAGCTCCACCACCACGACCGCACCGTCCACCAGCATGCCGACCACCAGGATCAGCCCGAACAGCACCACCACATTGAGCGTGAAGCCCATCAGATAGATCGCCAGGATGCCACCGAGGAAGGCCCCGGGGATCGCCACCCCCACCAGCAGCGCCGCGCGCGCCCCCATCATCGCCAGGATCACCAGCGCCACGATCAGCACCGCAGCGATCACGCTGTTCTCGAGATCGCCCAGCAAGTCGTCGACATCGCGCGCCATGTCCTGCAGGTAGGTGACCTCGACCGTCTCCGGCCAGTCGGCACGCGCCGCCTCGATGGTCGCGCGCGCAGCCGCCACCACCTCCAGGATGTTGGCCTCCGAGGCCTTGCGGATCTCCAGCGACACCGAGGGCTGGCCGTCGATGCGGGTGAAGCCTTCCGGGTCCAGATAGCTCTGGCGGACCTCGGCGACATCGCGCACCCGCACCACCGCGTCGCCCTCCACCCGGATCGCAGTATCCAGCACGTCGTCGACATCGTCGATGGTGCCCGGCACCCGCAGCGGGATGCGCCCGGCCCCGGTGTCCAGCGCCCCGGCCGCGACCAGACGGTTATTGCGTTCGATCGCCCGGGTCAGCTCGTCGAACGACAGCTCGAAGGTCTCCAGCACCAGCGGATCGACCAGCACCTCCATCTGCTCCTCGCGATCGCCGCCGACATCCGCCTCCAGCACCCCGGGGATCGCCTCCACGCGGTCGCGCAGGTCGCGCGCCAGACGCACCAGCGTGCGTTCGTCCAGCGGCCCGGACAGGTTCAGCGTGAGCACCGGGAACAGCGACAGGTCGACCTCGGAGACGCTCGGGTCCTCGGCCCCGGCGGGCAGTTCCGGGCGCACCTGGTCGACCTCCTCGCGCAGGTCCGACAGGGCCCGGCGGTTGTCCCAGCCGGGCTCGAAGTCCAGCCGCACCAGGGCAAAGCCCTCGCCGGCCCAGGACTGCATCTCGTCCACCCCGGGCAGGGTCTGCAGTTCGCGCTCCAGCGGGCGCAGCATCAGGCGCTCGGCATCCTCCGGACTGACCCCCGGATACGGCACGGACACGAAGAAGATGGGGATGTCGATCTCGGGGGCCGCCTCCTTGGGCACCACCTGGTAGGCGGTCGCGCCCAGTACCAGGATCAGCAGCAGGAACAGCAGCACCGTCCGGGCGTGTTCTACCGCCCAGGCGATCAGGGCCTTCACGGCAGCGCCCCGCCCACCGGTTCCGGCCCGGCCGCGCCCGTCGATGCCTCGGTGGACCGGGGCCGCACGGTCTCGCCCGGGGTCACGAAGCCGTGGCCGATGGTGATCACCCGTGCGCGCTCCGGCAACCCGGTGACCCAGACGCCATCGGTGGCGGCGCGGATCACCTCGACTGCGTGGAAGACCACCCGGTCGTCGTCATCCACTGTCTTCACCCCGACCCGGCCGTTGTCGTCCAGTCCCATCCAGGCCGGCGAGAGCTTGTGCGCCGCGACCGTCTCGGTCGGGATCTCAACCCCGGCGCTGATCCCGGAGGGCAGCGCCTCGTCGGCATTCGGGACCTCGACCTCCACGCGGAAGGTCTGGGTGCCGACCTCGGCCACCCGCGAGACGAACCGGACCTCGCCCTCGGCGCGGCGCCCGTCCAGGAAGCGGATGCGCGCCGCCTGGCCCGGCTCCACGCGCCCGATCTGGTGCTGCGGCACATGCACCACCGCCATCAGCGGGTCGTTGTCCACGATCTCCGCCACCGGGTCGCCACGTGCCACGAAGTCGCCCCGCTCCGCCAGGCGCTGATTCACCACCCCGTCCACCGGGGCGATAATGCGCGTGTTGCGGATATCCAGCTCGATCGCCTCCAGCTCCGCCCGGGCGGCCTCGCGCTCGGCCTCGCGGGCCTCCAGCTGGGTGCGAGATACATGGCCCTGATCGTGCAGCCGCTGGGCGGCCTCGTATTCGCTCTCGGCCCCGCGCAGCCGCGCGATCGCCTGGCGCCGGCGCGCCTCGCGGTCGTCCATGCGCAGTCGCGCCAGGGGTACGTCGGCGGCCACGCGTGCCCCGCGGGCCACCTCCCACTCGGCCACCTGGCCGGCGGTCTCGGCGCGCACCATCACGCGCAAATCCGGCTCTACTCGCCCCTGCAGCACCAGCAGGCGCTCCACCGGGTCCGCCTCCAGCGTGGTCACGGCCACCGCCATCGGCTGCGGCTCGGCCGCCCGTGGCGCCTCGTCGGCCTCGCGCCCGAACATCCCGGAGGCGATCCAGACGATCACCAGCAGCAGGATGCCCAGCGCGAACAGCACGCGCGCCTGCCCGCGCAGGCGCTGCCACCAGGAATCAGCCATCGCCCCGTCTCCCCTGTGTGCCGGCTGTACTCATTTTGCCCCACCGAACAGGCGCTGCCACCAGCGCCGGCGGCTGCCGGTCGGCGGCATCGCTGCCTGCAGATCCACGGGCGGGACCCGCGAGAGTACCCAGCCGGGCAGTATCCTCAGCCCCGAGGACCCGCAACTGGCCCCCAAGTGGTTCGGGTCGAAGATCTTCACGAAGCTTGGGGCATCACGATCGTCGACATAGACGATGCCGCAGTAATCTTCGTCGTGGTCCTGCCGCAGCAAGTGATCGACCTCCTCCAGGAAGCGCCGGAAATCATCCGCCGGCACTGGCGCCTGGGGCACTGCATCGCCCACGGCATAGATATACCAGTGGTCGTCCGCCCGTTCGCGCAGCCGCGCCCACAAGGCTTCCAGGTCAGTCCAGTGCAGCACGCCGGTGCTGCCCGCCTGGAAGCGCTTGAGAAACTCGGGTTCGGCGGACGGGGCGGACATCGCGGTAACCGGTGGGGGGTGAACCGTCATCGTAGCCCGCCGCAGACTCGCTTGCATGGAACCCACGGCCTGCGCGAGCCTCTGATCAGCAAGTACCGCTCAACCTTCCCGGCAGCCGGACGATGCGTCAGCTCACCCACAACACCTCTCTCCACGCGGAACCGGAGCAGGTCTTCGACCTGTTGAGCCATGTGCCCAACTTTGTCGATCTGTGCGACAACGTCGAGCATATCGAGCCGCTGGGGGGCGCGCGCTACCGCTGGACCATCCGCGCGGCGGGGATGAAGCTGCACTTCGATGTGGAGGTCTGCGAGGCGGCGCGCCCGGAGTATTTTGCCTGGCGCTCGATCCGCGGTATCCAGAATCGGGGCAGCTACCGGCTGAGTCCGGGCGAACCCGGCCACACGCAGGTGGAGTTCGAGCTGCAATACCGCCTGGGCAGCCCGCTGCTGGAGGCCGCGGTGCGCCGTGCCGCGAACTCGCTGGTCGAACGCGTCTCCGGTCAGTTGATGACCCGTGTGCAACGCCGGCTCGATGCCGAGAACGGGCGCGCCTGACGCTTCAAGCGGCGCGGCCTATGGCGTGCGTACTGGCGTCTTGTGTCGCCACTCCCCGTATACCGAGGCCAGCACGCCAGCCGCCGCCAGAAACGCCGCGAACACATAGACCGAGGCGGGGCTGATGCCATCCCAGAGGTAGCCCGCGACCAGGCTTCCGCTGGCACCACCCATCCCGAATGCCAGGGAAGAGTACAGGGCCTGCCCGCGCCCTTGTAGGCGCCCGGGAAAGAAGTAATGGATCAGCGAGATGGCGGCCGCGTGATAAACGCCATAACTCGCCGCATGCAGGGCCTGGATAAACAGCAGCATGGGCAGCGAGTCAGGTATGGCGGCCAGAAGCCCCCAGCGCAGGGTGGTCAGCACCAGTGCCACCGACACCAGGAACCAGGCGCCGAAGCGCAGGATCAGCCTCGGCATCAGCAGGAACAGGACCACCTCCGCCGCGACCCCGAGCGCCCACAGCTGGCCGGCCACCGCGCGCGAGAACCCGGCCTCCTCCAGATACAGCGTGAAAAACGCGTAGTACGGGCCGTGGCTCGCCTGCATGAAAAAACAGGCCACAAACAGCGCGATCACCTCGGGCCGCTTGAGTACTGCCACCAGCGCCGGGACGTTGTTGTCCTGCTCCCGGTCGCGCACCGGCTCGCGCACCCAGAGGGTCGTCAGCCAAAGGGCCGCGAAAATCCCGAGCACGATCCAGGGCAGCCAGGCGATGTCGATATGGTCAAAGGCCCAGCCCAGCAGCGCGACCGCCACGATAAACCCGACCGACCCCCACAACCGGACCAGCGCGTAGCGATGGGCATCGCGACCCAGCGTACGCATGGTGGTCGCCTCGAACTGCGGGAGGATCGCATTCCAGAAAAAACTGAAGGCGGCCATTACCACGGCCAGCCACCAGTAGCCGGTGTACAGCAGCACCCCGGCAAAGGCGACCACACCGCCAAAGGCCCCCCAGCGGGTGATCGGCATGTGCGCGCCGGCGCGATCCGCGAGCCAGCCCCAGACGTTGGGTGCAATGATCTTGGTGGCGAGCACGATCGCCATCAACTCGCCGATCTGCGATCCGCTAAAGCCGGCCTCGGACAGATACGGGCCCCAGAACGGCATGAACGCGCCGAGGCTCGCGAAATAGAAGAAGTAGACCGTGGACAGGCGTGCGCTGGGGATCACCGGAGCGGACCCCCGGCGATGCGGGCACGACGGAGCGCGCCCATATCAGTCGTGCGGCAGGTCGCGCAGTTCCGGCAGACCGGTGTCACCGACGTCGGCGTTTTGTCCGCGATGGCGCAGGGCATGGTCCATCAGCACGAGTGCCATCATCGCCTCCGCGATCGGGGTCGCGCGGATGCCTACGCAGGGGTCATGGCGACCCTTGGTGACCACCTCCACCGGTTCGCCGGCGGTGTTGATGCTGCGTCCGGGCAGACGGATGCTCGAGGTCGGCTTGAGCGCGATGCTCGCACGCACGGCCTGGCCGGTGCTGATCCCGCCCAGCACGCCGCCGGCGTGGTTCGACAGGAAGCCGTCGGGGGTGATTTCGTCACGGTGCTCGGTACCACGCTGGGTCACCGACTCGAAGCCGGCCCCGATCTCCACACCCTTGACCGCATTGATGCTCATCAGCGCATGCGCCAGTTCCGCATCCAGGCGATCGAACACCGGCTCGCCCCAGCCTGCCGGCACACCGACAGCCTCGACGGTCACCCGCGCGCCAATCGAATCGCCGGACTTGCGCAGGGCATCCATGTATTCCTCCAGCTCTGCGACCTTGTCCGGGTCGGGGCAGAAGAACGGATTGTCGTTGACGATCTCCGGCTGCTTCGCCTCCAGCTCGATCGGGCCCAGCTGTGACAGCCAGCCACGGATCTCGATCCCGTAGCGCTGCTGGAGGTAGCGCCGGGCGATGCCACCCGCCGCGACACGCAGCGCGGTCTCGCGCGCGGAGCTGCGCCCGCCGCCGCGGTAATCGCGCGAGCCGTATTTGCGGTGATAGGTGTAGTCCGCATGCCCCGGGCGGAAGCGATCCATGATCTCGCTGTAGTCCTTGGAGCGCTGATCGACGTTCTCGATCAGCAGGCCGATCGGGGTGCCGGTCGTTCGGCCCTCGAACACCCCGGACAGAATGCGCACCTGGTCCGGCTCGCGGCGCTGGGTGGTGTGGCGCGACTGTCCCGGCCGGCGGCGATCCAGATCAAACTGCAGGTCCGCCTCGCAAAGCTCCAGACCAGGCGGACAGCCGTCCACCACCGCGCCCAGGGCCGGCCCGTGACTCTCACCAAAGGTACTGACGACGAACAGTCGCCCAAAGCTGTTTCCCGACATGCGCGATAGTGTATCCGCGCCGCGCGGTGCTGTCGCCTGTCGCGAGCCCGACCGAGCAGCAAAACCAAGATGTTTCTGCCATGATCGGCAGCGCAGCACCCATAACAAAAGACAGGAGATGGATATGTCGCGTTCGATCAAGCGTCTGGCCGCCGGTACCGCCGCCGCGGCCTGTCTGGGACTGGCCAGCGTGGCCCAGGCCGACGTGTTCAACCAGCGCATGATGAGCATGGAACTGGCCAACGACATCGCCGAGGCCGCGGTGCTGGCCTGCCGCGAGAAGGGACACCAGACCAGCGCCGTGGTCGTTGACCGCGCCGGGAACGATCGCTCCGTAATGCGCGACAATCTGGCGGCCGTGCAGACTATCCAGATTGCCGGCGACAAGGCCCGCGCCACAGTCATGTCCGGCACCAGTTCCGGCAGCTTCCGCGACAACCGCGAAGAAATCCGCATGGAGATGAACCACGTGGACGGCATCATCATGCTGGCCGGCGGGCTGCCGATCGAGGTGGCCGGCAGCATGATCGGCGCGGTGGGCGTGTCCGGTGCTCCCGGTGGTGATCTGGATGAAGAATGTGCCCAGGCCGCGCTAGACTCGGTCCAGGAACGACTCGACTTCGCGATGTAATGCCATTGCAACCCCAGGGATCGGGGCGCGCGGCCAAGGATGGCCGCCCACCCGCGTCCGGAGCTTGAATGGAAGACCCTCTCGCCAATCAGAAGACGGTTCCCGCGCCCGGCGTACGCCGGATCCGCCCGCAGGAGGCGCATCAGCGGCTGCAGGAGCGCCCGCGCGACCTGCTGATCGACATCCGCTCCACGATGGAATTCCTGTTCGTCGGGCACCCGCAGGGCGCCATCCATATCCCGTGGATCGACGAACCGGACTGGACCGTGAATCCTCACTTCGTGCCCCAGGTACGTAAGCTGCTGCTGGGCGGGGCCGAGGATCACAGCGAGGATGCCCCCGCGCTCTACCTGATCTGCCGCAGCGGCAAGCGCACGCTGGCCGCTGGCCAGGCCCTGGTCGATGCCGGCATCGAGAACGTGTACTCGGTGGAAGAAGGTTTTGAAGGACCGCTGGACGAACACCACCAGCGTTCCACCCGCGGCGGCTGGCGCTACCACGGGCTGCCCTGGGAACAGTGCTGAGCGAGTCAGCGCCTGACGCAACTGAACTCGCTAGCGGTGATACTCGCCGGCGCGCTCCGGCTGGTACTCGACGGCCTCGATGCGCACATGCATCTTCCCGCCACCCGGGCGCGGCCATTCGATCTCGTCCCCCTCGGACAGCCCCAGCAGCGCACTGCCCACCGGCGCCAGAATCGACAACGTGCCGCCGCTCTCGTCCACGTCACGCGGATAGACCAGCGTCAGCGAGAACTCCTCGCCGGACTCGATCACCCGGAAACGGACCCTGGAATTCATCGTGACCACCGAACCCGGGATCTCGCGCGAATCGACGACATCCGCGCGGTCCAGCTCGGCCTCCAGGTCGGCCTTGCCGGGAAAGCTGTCGTCCGGCAGCGATTCCAGCAGCTTGTCCAGGCGCTCCATGTCCGTGTTGGAGACGACGATCTTCGGATTACTCACCTTTACACACTCCAATAAAGCAGAACGCGCCCCCACCGGAGGCGCGCTGAATAAAACGGGGACAAATCCCAAATCGGAGAATCAGACCCGAGAGTAGCCAAGCCCCGGCCAAAAAGCCATATCAGCCGCGACTGGCATTCCTGCGATCAAGTCTGCGTGTCACGCCACGCCGAGTAGCCACCACGCAGGACCCGGGCATCCATTCCCATCGCGCGCAGACTGTCCGCCACCAGCTGGGACCGGCCACGGCCCCCGCAAAACACCACGACGGGCTGCTGGGGGTCCTGCATGTGGGATTCGATGCTGGCCTCCAGCTTGGGCCGGGGGATATTCACCGCGCCTTCAATACTGCCTTCGGCCGCCTCCTCCTGCTGGCGCACATCCACTAGCAGAAAGGACCGCCCAGTTTGGCGCCAGTCGACCAGTTCCGCGGGGTCCAGATGCGGCAGCTCTTCTTCCAGTTCGGCGATGCGTTTGTCGAAAAGACTCACTGTCAGCGGCTCCGTTGAAGGCCCATGTGCAGCATTCTACCGCCTCGGCAGAAGCAGGACCCTCACAGGGACGGGCGCAGCAGGAGCGGCGCGATGCGCAGCGTAAACAGCGCAAGCCCGACAAACGCGGCCACCGCACCGACGGCGGTCAGCATCGGCACTCCCAGCAGCCAGCCGAAGCCCATGCCCAGCACCGAGACATGCACGAGCACCTGCGGCGTCCAGGCCCACAGCCAGCCACCCGCAATCGGGTGCCCGGTAAAGCGCGGCAGCATGTGCTCGCCCAGCCCCATGATCAGCAGCAGCAGGAATCCGAGCGTAAAGCCATGCAGCGCGGCCGGGCGCGCGGCGCCATCCAGGAAGAAGCCGCCCAGCGGCAAGGCGGCACCCGCGATCAGCAGCCAGATCATGGCGCCCAGTACCGAGGCACGGCTGGAGGCCGAAAGCCCCAGCCCGACATGACGTGCAGTCTTCTGCGTGCGCTCCGGCGCCTCGGCGACCAGCGCGGTCGCGGCCGTGCGGTCCAGCAGCCCGATGTGCTTGAGTTCGCCGTCCACGACCACGGCCGGGATGGAACGTATGCGCAACCGGGTCGCCAGTTGACGCCCCTCCGGCTGCCCCATGTCGACGACTGCGAAATCGATCTGTTTCTTCTGGGCCACCTCGCGCCAGATGCGCTCGGCATCGTGACAGGAGGCACACCATTCGGACACCAGCAGTTCCACCTTCATGAGTCCGTCTCCTCAGTCCGCGCAGCGCATGCAGTGGATGTCGTAGCGGTCGATCCACTGCTTGAGCCCATCGACGGCTTCGGGCCCTGTATGCAGCCGCTCCAGCGCCTTTTGCGGGTCGTCCGGGCGCATCACCACCACCCAGGCATCGGTATAGGGGGCCACATTCACCAGCCCGGGGTCGGCCTCCACGGCCGGGTTGATGCGCTCAATGGTGCCGTCGAAGGGCGTGGGGATGCCCCCCGCCCACTTGCCGGACTCCAGCCGCGCGACCGGCTTGCCCGCGGCCCGATGCGAACCGGGCTTGCGAAAGCGGAAGTACTGTACGCGGCCCGCCATGGTCTGGGCGGGATCGGTGATCCCCAGGGTGAAGGTCCCGTCGTCCTCCGGGCGGACCCAGACATAGTCGAGGTCGTAGAACAGGTCGTCCGGCAACTCGCAGCCGTTGTATTCGGTATGGCTCATCACGCCCCCTTCGGGCCGTAGTGGCGCACGGTGAGTGCGATATTCAGCGCGAACAGGATCATCGCCCCCCAGGCCATCGCCCCGCCGACCGCAACAGTCGGGTTATGGAACATCATCCAGCCGGCGATCATCACCCAGAGACCGAGATTGGCCAGCACGAACTGCGCATGCCCCAGCCGTTCCGAGAACAGCGAACGCCCGGAGAAGCGCGGTAGTACGTGGAGCCCTACGCCGTAGATCATCATGGTGACAAAGCCGAGCAGCATCAGGTGACCATGGATGCGTGGCACATTGCCGGGGATCAGCCCCGGATGGGCCAGCCAGACGATGCCGATGAGTCCACCCAGCAGCGCATAGGCCAGCGCGGCCAGGATGAACATCCGGTTGCGTGGATGCATGTCGCGTTTGCTCCCTTTTTTGTTTGTTCTGCAGCGAGGCTAGACTACGATAAGATACATCGTAAATGCATTGATCGAGATCAACACGGACGCTTGCGCATTCAGTGACAGTACGCCCCACATGTGCGCTGAGCACACGCCGATTGCCCCGCCATCCGAGCCTATTGATGAAACTGCACCTCCAAGAACCCGCGCCCGGCTTCCACCGCCCGATCGAGCTCCTGCGGGCCTGTCATCGGCGGATCACGAACTGCCTCGACACAATGGAGCGGCTGTCGGGACACATCGAGCAGCACGGGGCCGACGCGGAGGCCCAATCCGCGGCTCGCCGTGTGTTGGCCTATTTCGAGCAGGCCGCCCCGCAACATCACGCCGACGAGGACCAGGATCTGTTCCCGATCCTGCAGGCGTACCGCGACCACCCCGAGGCCCATCCACAACTGGGTGAGTGGATGGATCGCCTGAGCGCGGAGCACCCCCAGCTAGAGGCTGGCTGGGACGCCCTGGAGCCTGCGCTGCAAAACATTGCGGCCGGGCACGCAGATCCGCTGGAAGGCGCGACTGACTGGATCCAGCGCTACCGGGCCCACCTCGAGCTGGAGGAACAAGCCGTACTGCCGCTGGCTGAACACCTGCTCAACGCCGAGGAACGCGCCCGTATCGGACGCTCCATGGCGCACCGGCGCGGCATCCCGGATGCGTACACGGAACCCGCCGATGAGTGACTTCCTGCTGGACCTGCGGGGGCTGGCCGACCACGCGCACACCCGCGCCTACTACACGCTGCGCGAACTGCAACCGGGTCAGGTCTTCGACGTCTGGCTGGATCAGGAGCCACAGCTGCTGATGGATGCGGTCAGCCTGCAGTTGCGCCACGCCATCCACTGGCAGGTGCAGGAGAACGGCCCGCCCCTCTGGAAGCTGCGCGTCCAGCGGCGCGAGGACGTCGCGCCCGTGGACCTTGTCGATCTGCTGCAGCGCGACCACCTGCGCGTCGACCGGCTGTTCGCCAGCGCCCTGCACAAGGTCAATGCCGGCGATCTCGAGGGTGCAGCACCCGACTTCCAGGCCTACGTGGGAGGCCTGCGCCGGCACGTTCATGTGGAGAACGAACTGATCGTCCCGACACTGGAAATTTCGCGCGGGGCCGGCAGCCAGGACCCGGTCACGATCATGCTGCGCGAACATGACGAGATCCTGGAACAAACCGCGCTGCTGGAACACGAGTTCCAGGAAGGCGTCGAGGAGGCCTGGATGGTAGCCCCCTTCTTCGCCCTGATCTCCGGGGCCCTCGCCAAGCACGAAAGTCGCGAGGAGCAAAACGTCTTCCCGAACTGGGGACGCCGCCTGCGCCACGAACCCGACCTGGCGGCCGAACTCCTGGAGAAGGCCCGTCAGCACCTGGGGGATGACGCCATGACGCCCAATCGATAGGGGTCGGCAATACGCAAGGACTGTGTCACGATAGCTCATCGACACGGCCCGAAACGACGTGACACCACTCCACCCCGCTACCGGCTTCCCCCGCCTTTTCCAATGGCTTCGCGAGTGCCGCCGGCTCGCCGCATCGCCCGCCAGTGTTCTGGCAATGGGCCTCCTGCTCCTTTGCGGCGCCAGCGTTCAGGCCGACGAACCGACACAACCGCTGATCGTCTCCCAGGACCATGCCTGGCCACCCTTCGCCTTCGCGGACAACGGCGGCGAGCCACGGGGTTTGCTGGTCGATCTGTGGCAGGAACTCGCAAACGAGCTCGACCGCCCGGTGGAGTTCCGGCTGGTCGACTGGCCGCGCACCCTGGATCTTGTCCGCGACGGCGAGGCCAATGTCCACGGCGGGCTCATCCGGTCTCCCGAACGCGAAGAAACACTGGCCTTCAGCGACGTGCTGTTCCCCCTGCGCACCTTCGCCTTTGTGCGCACCGGCGCGCCCGTGGCCCGACTGGACGAACTCGCGCACAAGCCGGCGGGCGTGGTGTCGGGCAGCTTCGAACTCGAGTTCATGCGGCGCGAACGACCCGAACACCCGCTGCAGGTCTTCGACAACAACGAGCAAATGGTGCGCGCCGCGGTGGAAGGCACGATCGATGTCTTCGTGGGCGACTACCCGGTCGCGATGTATCTGCTGGACCGTCATGGCGAGCCGGGCATGTTTCACCCCCTGGAGCTGCTCTACGAGCAGCCCCTGCGCGCAGCGGTGACTCACGGTAACGAGGAACTGCTGGACGAAATCAACACGGCCATCGCCCAGCTGGATGACGAACTGCTGCGCCAGATCACGCAGCGCTGGATCCACTCGGATACGGTCGAGGTGATCCCCACCTGGCTGCTCCCAACCGTCATTGGCCTGGGCCTGCTGGCGGTGTTGCTGTATGCCGCATTACTGCTTCGCCAGCGGCGCGCGCTCGAGACACGCGTTCGCCAGCGCACTGCCGAACTCGAGGACGAGCGCGAGCTGTTCCGTACCCTGACCGAACACGCCGCGGCCGGGGTATTCATCCTCCAGGACGACCATTTCCAGACCGTCAATCCGGCCCTTTCCCGTATCCTTCAGCGCCCCGAACACTGGCTGCTGAACCAGCCCTTCTACGAGATCATCCACCCGGAACAGCGCGAGGCCGTGACCCAGCGGGCCCGCGACCGGATCGCGGGCAAAAAGGTGCCGGATCACTACGAGATGAAGGTCATCACCGGCGAGGGCGAGACCCGCTGGGTCGACCTGACCGCCGGCCGCGTGGAGCTGCAAAGCGGCCCGGCCAGCATTGGCACGATATACGACATCACCGAACGGCGACTGCTGGAGGATCAGCTGCGCACCAGCGAGGCCCAGTACCGCCAGCTGGTCGAGAACATCGGCGACATCATCTACACCCTCACGCCGGCCGGCGTCATCACCTATGTCTCGCCGCAATGGACACGAGTGCTCGGTTATACCGCCGAAGAGGCGACCGGAACCCCCATCACCGACTACGTCCATCGGGACGACCGCGAGGAATTCGGCCGCTTCCTCCAGCGCACCATCCGCTCCGAGAAAAACGAGCAGGAAATCGAGTACCGCATCCGGCATCAAGAAGGGGAATGGCGCTGGCACGTCTCGAGCGGCGCCCCGATCCGCAGCGCGACGGGCGAGATCACGGGCTATGTGGGTGTAGCCCGAGACATTACCGATCGCCGCCGCATGCACGACGAGCTTCAGTATCAGGCGCGTTTCAATGCGATGCTGGCACACCTGTCCTCGGACTTTGTAACCGCCAGCGCCGACTTGATGGACGAGCGCCTGGATGCCGCGCTGGCCGATATCGGGCGCTTTTTCGCGGGCGACCGCTGTTACCTGTTCGAGTTGTCGGCGGATGGCGAGAATATGGACAACACCCACGAATGGTGTGCCCCCGGCGTGTTCTCCGTAATGGATCAGCTGCGGGATGTAGACCTCAAGGAACTGCCCTGGTGGCGTGCACGCATGCTGGAGATGCTCGAACAGCGCACACCCGTGGTCATCCCCTCTGTGGACGACCTCCCGAAGGAGGCGGCCACCGAGCGCGGGCTGTTCCGGCAACAAGGGGTCAAGACCCTGATCTGCGTACCCATTCTGACTGGGCAGCAGGTCACCGGCTTCGTCGGGATGGACATGCTGCGCCCACGCACCTGGCGCAAGGATCAGGATGAACTGCTGCTGGTGCTCGGCAACCTGATCTCGGAGGCACTGCAGCGCAACCACCTGGAGATCCAGCTACGCGATCTGGGGATCACCGACCCGTTGACCGGCCTGTACAACCGCCGCTACCTGATGGAGCGCCTGCGCGAACAGATCGAGGCCTGGCGCCGCCACGGCGAACACTTTGCCCTGGCGATCCTGGATCTGGACCATTTCAAGGCCCTCAATGACACCCATGGGCACCTGGCCGGCGACGAGGTGCTGCGCAACTTCGGCGATCTGCTGCGGCGCCAGCATCGGGTCTTCGACATTGTCGCTCGATTTGGCGGCGAGGAATTCATCGTGGTGCTCAGCCATGTCGATCATGAGGCCGCCATCACCGCGATCGAGCGCCTGCTGCAGGCCACCCGCGAACTCGACACACGGTTCGAGGGCGAATCGCTGGCCTTCACGGTCAGCGCCGGCCTGGCCTGGTCCGACGAGTGTGACCCGGAGCACCTCACGCCCGAAGCCCTGATCGATCGGGCCGATGACCGTCTGTATCGCGCGAAGGCCCAGGGGCGCGACCGGCTTGTGGCCGGGGACACATAGCCCATCCGGGCAGCGCTGAAAGCGTCAGCCTCTCCCGGCGCCCCGTGGGCCCGACAGCCGGCTGAGCGCCCACAACCCGAGCGCGGGCCCGGGCAACAACAGCCACACCACCCACAGCCCCAGGTCATCCCACAGCCAGGCGGTCACCAGGATCGAAGGCAGGGTGAGCGCAAAGCCGATGGCATTCATCACGCTCAGGGCCGAGCCCACCGCATCCTGTGGCGCACTCTCCGCGGCCAGCGCGGAGAACTGGGGCGAATCCGCGATCACCGTCAGCCCCCAGAGGGCCAACAGACCCAGAAGCAGCCACGGCGCCAGCCCCGCCAGCAACGGATACAACAGGCACACCAGCCCGGATGTGGCGAGCGCCACCCGCGCGACACGCAGGCTCCCCAGTCGGCGGCTCAGCCGGCCACCCCAGACACAGCCCACCGCGCCCAGCCCAATCACCGCGAAGGCCAGCCAGGGCACCAGCCCCGCCGGGGCATCCAGACGGGTCAGCTCATGCGCCACCAGCAGAGGGACCAGGGTCCAGAAGGCATACAGCTCCCAGCAATGGCCGAAGTAACCGCCGGCCACCGCACGAAAATCACGCCCGCCCAATGCACGAAAGCCCTTGCCCAGCCCCGGTGTGCGCCCCGGCGGCGGCAGATGCGGGCCGTCACCCAGGCGCGCGATCATCCAGGCGGCCGCCACCGCCAGCACGGAGGCCAGCATCATCGGCACCGGCCAGACCAGATCGAGGGTCACGCCCCGCAGGAGATGAGGAAGCGCCGTTCCCAGCGTGAGCATCCCGAGCAGCCAGGACAGGGCCCAGCCCTTGTGCTGCGGCGTCCAGCTGATCACCAGCTTCATCCCCAGCGGATACACCCCGGCCAGACACAGCCCGACGACAAAGCGCACCACCAGCGCCATCTCCCAGACGCCGGCCAGCAGGATAAACCCGGCATTGACCAGCGCCCCCAATAGCGCGGACACCATGAACAGGCGACTGGCACGCACCCGGTCGGCCAGGCCGGTCGCGGCCGCCACCAGGGTGCCGGTGATAAACCCCAGCTGCGTCGCCATCGTCAGCCAGCCGATCTCGGTCGCCGTCCAGCCCAGTTCCTGCTGCAGGGACAGCCCGACCCCGTTCACGCTGAACCACAGCGAGGTCGCAAAGAGCTGAGCGATCACGATCACCGCCAGGGGATGGCGGTGCAGCAGCCCCGCGAAGCGGCCTGCCTGCACGAGTTCTAATCCACCACGCGGCCGGGACAGGCGTCGCTCAGGGGGCATCCCTGACAAAGCGGTTTCGGACGGCAGCGCTGCTTGCCGTGTTCCACAATCAAGGCGTGCAGATCATTGAAGGCCTGCGCATCCGGCCCCAGCTCCGACTCCACCCAGGCCCGCAGGTCGTCGTAGGCGCCACGCGCATGCGGCAGGCCCAGCCGTTCGAACAGCCGCCGGGTGTAGGCATCGACCACGAACACCGGCCGTTCGAAGGCGTACAGCACGATGTCGTCCGCCGTCTCCGGCCCGACGCCCTTGACGCCCAGAAGGGCCGAGCGCAGGGCCTCGGTCTCCATGCGGGCCAGGGCTTCCACCCCGCCGTGCTGTTCCAGAAAGCGCAGCAGGTGCCGCAGACGGTCGGCCTTCACGTTGAAGTAGCCGCTCGGGCGGATGTGTTCGGCCAGGGTCTCGTGCGGGAGCTCCAGCAGGGCTTCCGGGTCCAGCACATCGGCCTCGCGCAGATTCGCGATTGCGCGTTCGACATTGGTCCAGCTGGTGTTCTGCGTGAGCACCGCGCCCACCATGACCTCGAACGCCGACTCCGCCGGCCACCACTGCAGGTCGCCGTAGGCGCCCTGCAGGCGCTGCCGCACTTCGGCCACCCGCAACGACATCAGGAACGCGCCCGACCACCCGGCTTGCGCGGCCCATCCTTGCGCCCGGAACCTCCTGGCCCCGAACGTCCGGTCTTGCCGCCCTTGCCGGGGCCGCTCCCCGGCTTGGTGGAGCTCCAGCGATCCGCTTCGCGTACGCGCCCGCCCGACTTGCCCCGCTTGCCGCGCGCGGGCCGGGTGTTGCGGCCCGGCCCGCGGCGCCGACCCCGCTCGCGAATGGACTCCGGCACGGGCAGCTCGACTGCCTCGTACAGGGCCTCGACCTCGCGCACCTCCAGATCGCGCGACGCGCCCGTCTTCAGACCGCGCCCGAGCACCACCGGTCCGTAGCGCACCCGGATCAGCCGGCTCACGGTCACACCTACGGCGTCCCACAGGCGGCGCACCAGACGGTTGCGGCCCTCGCTGACCACGACATGAAACCAGTGGTTGGCGCCGTCGCCGCCACGCTCTTCCAGGACATCGAAGCGCGCGGGACCATCCTCCAGCTCGACTCCTTCCAGCAGCATGCGCCGCGTATCGTCGGGGACCTCGCCCAGCACCCGCACCGCATACTCGCGCTCCAGCGAATGACTGGGGTGCATCAGGCGGTTCGCCAGTTCGCCATCGGTGGTGAACAGCAGCAGTCCCGAGGTATTCAGGTCGAGACGCCCGACCGCGACCCAGCGCTGCCCCTTCAGGCGCGGCAGGCTGGCGAACACCGGCTTGCGGCCCTCGGGGTCGCTGCGACTGCAGATCTCGCCGACCGGCTTGTGATACACGAGCCAGCGATGCGCATGCTCCGCCATGTGGATCACGCGGCCGCGCACGCGGATCACGTCATTCGGCCCGACCTGATCGCCCAGCTTCGCCGTGCGCTGGTTGACCTTCACCTCGCCGCGCTCGATCCAGCCCTCGATCTCGCGCCGCGAGCCGAGGCCGCGCGCCGCCAGGACCTTTTGTACCCGCTCCGACATTCCTGCTGACTCCAGACGTCTCGATCCGGCCGCATTGCCGCGACCGGACCCGCATTCATTATGATGGGCGCTCACGATACACCAACAGGACGTTGCCCATGAGCGCGAAGACCCCGGAAACCACCCCCGTCCAGACCCCGCTGAACATCGCCGTCCTCACGGTATCCGACAGCCGAACCCTGGCCGAGGACCGCTCCGGCGATGCCCTGGTGGAGCGGCTGGAGGGCGCAGGGCACCGGCTGGCCGAGCGCCGCGTGGTCCGGGACGACATCTACGCGATCCGCGCCGAACTCTCGCGCTGGATTGCGGATTCGGAGATCGACGCGGTGCTAACCACCGGCGGCACCGGCATCACGGGCCGCGACGGCACCCCGGAGGCCGCCTCGGTGCTACTGGACAAGACCATCGAGGGCTTCGGCGAGCTGTTCCGCATGCTCTCCTTTGAGGAGATCGGCACCTCCAGCCTGCAATCCCGCGCGCTGTCGGGCGTGGCCAACGGCACCTACGTCTTCGTGCTGCCGGGCTCCACCGGCGCCTGCCGCACCGCCTGGGACCGCATCATCCAGGCCCAGCTGGACGACCGCACCATGCCCTGCAACCTGACCATGCTGATGCCGCGCCTGAAGGAGTCCTGAGCGATTAACCCCCCGTCCCGGGCTCGTCAGGCGCGAAGCACACCGGCGAAGCACGTTCGCCGGTGTGCTCCTCCTCGGCCCTCTCGGCATTGACGAGATCTCGCAACACCGCCGCGTGGCTGTGCTCCACGTCCCGCGTGGCCGTCAGCAGGGTCAGGCGGCCACGGCCGGCGTACCCCAGTAGCCGGCCCCAGGCCTCGGGGGCCGCCCCCAGTTCCGCTTGGTAACGGCGGCAGAAATCGCGCCAGCGCCCCGGGTCATGACCGAACCAGCGGCGCAGCTCCGGGAACGGCGCGATCTCTTTCTCCCAGGCGTCCAGTGCGAGTGCGGATTTCTTCACCCCGCGCGGCCAGAGCCGATCGACCAGCACGCGGCACCCGTCCTCGGGATCGACCGGATCGTAGACGCGCCGGATCCGCACTTTCCCCTGACCTGCCGGTTCATCAGTCGCGTTGACCCTATCGATTGGAGCTGTCCAGAGCTTCCAGCAGCGGCCTCAAATGTGACTCGTAGCGTCGCCACCGTTCCACGGAGCTCTTGTAGATGGGCTTCCTGACCTGCGTGACGCTTGCGGTTTTTACCGGACGCTCGGCCTCATGGAACGCGAGGCAGCGGTCATCCCACTCCAGTCCGCAAAAATCAACAATCCGCCGAGCACCGGAGTCGAGGTCAACAACCATGTCTTCGTAATTGACCTCCAGCATCACGCCTTCCGGCAAGACTTCCCGCCAGTGGCTCATCAACGCTTCGTACCGACGGTAATAACGCCCCAACTCTCCCAGGTCATAACTAAACGCCATTTCGTCGCGAAAAAGCTTGGTGAAACACGACACACAGGTGTCGACCGGGTTACGGCGTGTATGGATGACCCGGGCATTGGGGAACACCATGTGGATCAGGCCCAGAAAAAAGAAGTTGGTCAGAAGCTTGTCCGTGATTCGATCGGCGGTCTCGGAGGTCCCGGAGAGCGCAGTCAGGTAGTGCTGCGCGAGGAACTCGACCTGGCGGTTTGTCAGGGTGGGGGCAATTTCCGGGTGCCGCGGAAGCTCCGGAAACAGGTTGCGGGTGGCATGCAAGGCACCACTGAGGAACTTGACCTCTCCCGCACCGTGCACCTCGGGGTGGCTGGCTAATACCTGCTCCACCAGCGTGCTGCCCGAACGGGGCATGCCCACAATGAAGATGGGCAGGTTGGCCGGATGTGCCCCGGCGTGTGCGCCACGCACAAACTCGTGATTAAAGGTCGAGCGGATGCGCTCGAAATAGCGGATGGACGCCTCTTCATCGAAGGATTGGAGCGAGCGCTTGATGCGCGCGCCCTCCATGTAGTGATGAAACGCGGCATCGTAATCGCCCATGTCGTCGTAGGCCTTGGCCAGCGGGTAGTGGGCAAACATTTCGCTTTCGTCGTCCTGGCCGCTAGCTGACGCGACGCGTTCCTGGAGCAATGGCAGGTGAGGATCGTCCGCGGTGAAGCGCTTGAGGTCCGTCAACGCCGACAGGGCCGCATACGAATCGGGATGGGTTTCCAGCACCCGCTCGAGTTCCGCGCGCGCACGTGGCAGATCACCCAGCGTCTTGTAGGTGTTCGCCAGCGAGATACGGCACTCGTGATACTCGGGACGCTGTTCCAGCGCCTTGCCAAACCACTCCAGCGCCTCGTCATAGCGATCCAGTTCGTGACAGGCCTGGCCGTAGACGCATTGCACCTGGACATCGTCGGGCGCGGCCGCAAGGGCCTCTTCCGCGAGGCGCCCGGCTTCGGGGAAATGGGAGACCCGAAGCCGGGCCCGAGTCAAGGCCACGAGGCCGGAGGCACTACGCTCGCGCGCCAGAGCCTGCTCCAGCAATTCCGTCGCGTCCTCCACACGCCCTTGCTGGAAGAGTACATCCGCCAGCCGATGGATGGCCTCTTCGCGTTCAGGCTGGCGCTCGATCACCCGGCGAAAGGCCTCTTCCGCGGCCTCCGCCTGGCCGGACTCGGCATCCAGAATCCCTCGGTTGTACAGCGCCTCCACGTAGTCCGGCCGCTGCCGAATCGCTTCCGCGTATCCTTCACGTGCTTCTTCGGCCCGGCCCTGGGCCCGCAGAGCATTGGCCAGGTTGTTGTGAGCCTCGGGATATTCGTGCTGGAGCTCGATCGCACACCGGTAGGCCTGTTCCGCGCGCGCGAAGTCGCCCTGATCGAACCAGGCAATGCCCAGATTGTTGTGGGCCTGGGGCGATCCAGGGTCGAGCCGGGTCGCGCGCCTGAGCGCGGCGATCGCGGACTCCAAATCGCCTTTCTGGCGCAGCATTTCGCCAAGGTTGGCATGGTAGTTGGCCACGGCTCCGTTGAGCCGGATCGCCTCGCGTAAACAGGCTATGGCATCGTCCAGATCCCCCTGACGCTGACGGATCACCGCCAGGACATTGTAGTTGTCGACCAGCATCGGCTGGGCCTTCACCAGCTGCCTGCAGAGTGCCTCCGCAGCCTCCAGCCGCCCCGCGTTCATCCACTGCAGGATGCGCGCCTGGGCTTCGGCCGGTGACAGGTTCTTTCGTGTCTGTGATCGCGCGGGGGATTCGGACATCAGCGGAAGTACCTGGACGGGAAACGGGCCGGCAAAACGGCCCGAATGGGGGCCATCAGGCCACCTCGGGATCAGAAGCGATAGGTGCCGTTGAGCATGACATTGTGGTCCGTGGTGTCAGAACTGTACCGCCCGCTATAGCGAACGCCAAGCTCAAGGTTCTCGTCGCTCTGGACCGCGAAACCCGCA
Source organism: Thioalkalivibrio sp. ALJ2 (assembly GCF_000378325.1). NCBI lineage: Bacteria > Pseudomonadati > Pseudomonadota > Gammaproteobacteria > Chromatiales > Ectothiorhodospiraceae > Thioalkalivibrio > Thioalkalivibrio sp. ALJ2. Next base: position 390,480 of record NZ_KB899555.1, on the reverse strand, counting down.
TCCAGGCCCACGGCATCCTGCGAAAAGTCGGATCCGCGCGAGGAGAAGGAACCGCCCGGCACGCCGGCAAACGAGGTGCGGACTGTGTGCGGCCGGTCGCCGAATTCGCGTTCCCAGCCGACCCGGACCTGGGCCGTCGCGCGTGCATCTCCCGCCACCTCGAATTCGTGGGCGAAGCGCACGCCGAGATCGGAGACCACGCTGGTCCCGCGACCGGCAACACCCAGTTCGGCACCGGTGTCGCCCGATTCCTCGAACGACGAGATCCGACCGCGCGCGTATGTCAGGCCGGCATAAGGTGTCACGTGGGTATTCTCCGCCAGTTTGAATTCGTGCCCGGCCTCGCCTCCCGCACTCCAGACGGTCGCCGTGAAATCGCCTTCGACGGTGCCCTGTACGCCGCCGATGTCGATGGGACGTTGTGCCTCCCCTGAGTAGCGGGCAATCCCGGCCATGCCCCGCACGTACGAGTCGCCCTGGTCGACCTGCCCGTAGACACCGAGCTGGATGCCGTCATAGTCCAGCGAACCCCGGTTGGTGTCGAAGTCAAGATCGGCGCTGTAGTACCCGACGGCGAAACCCGCCCGCGCACTGGGTGTCATCTGGTAGTCGGCACCAAGCATCACGCTGTAACGGTCGTGATCGAAACCCGGCGCGCCGTCATCGCCATCGGTGTCTCCGCGCGTCCCGGTCGCCTGCAGCCAGACCCCCTCGGCCTCCGGATCCGGGTTCGAACTCGGATTGCCCATTGCCGCGCCAGACATCGGCGAGGTGTCCAAGCGCTGTGCGGCCGCCTGCTCGAAGTGGTGCAGGGACCCGGTAATCGAGCGCAGACCCTGCGCATAAATGGAGCCGTCAAGCTGTCCAAGCGCCTGCCGGTAGGCCTCACCATCCAGTGTGAACAACTCGCCCACGAGCGCTCCGTAGGCATCGGATCCCCCACCCGCCTGTAGCGACGGGTAGGTCACTTCGAGGGATTCCGCCACCGACCGCTGGTTGCCCGTCAAGTCATCCGCCGCATCGAATGCGAATCGCTCGACCTGGAGGTCGACGGCGGTCCATTCCGGGTTGAATCCGTCGCGATACACGACATCAACGTCCAGCAGGGCTGATTCGAACACCACGGTATCCCATTCGCCGGAGCCGTCGTCCGTTAGCACGAAGTCCCGATACGTCGTCAGGTCGGCGTACAGGCCACTAGTCGCACGCAATTCCAGGGTCCCGTCCAGCGCGACTTCGTCGGCGTTGACCTGGCTAACCGAAAGGCTCTGTCCTCCGGCCTCCACCGTCTCGTCCCCGGCCGCCATTTCGATGCTCAGCGTGCTGTCCGCCTCTTGCTCGTAGGACCGCAGATTCAGATCGGACCCACCATCCTGCTCGTGAAGCACCAGTTCAAGCCCGCCACCATCCAGGAGACTCAGGGAGCCATTGCGGGCGCTCTCGGCCGGATTCACCACACCACTGAGCCGGGTCACGCCCTCTGATACCTCAATACGGTCATCCTCGCGCAAGGTTATATCGCCAACCAGCCGACCATCCGCCTCGCTACCACGCCAGTCCATGAAGACCGAACTGCCAGTTGCGACCGAGAGATCGATCAATGTGCCCCGGCGCAACGTGTCACCACCGTCCTCGGACCACTCAGCGGTCATCCATCCGCTGTCGTTGAGGATCTCGAACTCCTCGTCGAACTCGACCTCGTCACCGATATCCAGCACGTTCACCCAGCCATCCGCAGTGCCCTGCGCGTAGGCCGACAGGACGGACGAAGCCCCCTGATTGCGAATGAACCCCTGGACACCTTCGACATCCAGGCGCAGCGCACTGGCGTACGCCTCGCCATCCGACGTGGATGCCGAGACTATGATCTGACCCTGGTTAGTGATTTCGCTGACCGTAGGACTGCTGGACGACGCTTGCTGGCCAAGCCCCACCGCCTGGGCTACGGCATCGCTGTTCTGAGCGTTCGCCTCCGCCCAGGCCGACACCACGACAAGCCCGCTGTTGCTCACGGAGAAGGTCGAGCTGTCGCGTCCCGAGGCCTCCTGGCGGATGCCGTAGATATCGGTGGCGCGCGCGGTGGCGGTAGCACTGCCCGGTGCCTCGGCCTCTGCAAACGCCTCGGCCGCCACCAGCAACGTTCCAGTGTTTGCCAGCGTCAGTGTGGCATCGCCCCCTGGCAACACCTCTTGAAACAAACCATGAACATCCGTCGCGAAGGCGGAAACACTGGCTTCGCCACTGGCGCCTTCCGCCAGGGCCCGGGAGTCGGCGACACCCTCAACCTCAATGACGCCGCTGTTTTCCAGAGCCAGTTCGAGTCCGTCCGCGGCACCCCAGGCGCTCTGTTTGATCCCGAACAGCGCACTGACGGACACCGATGTGCCCTCCACCGACGCCATCCCCCCGGCACGTGCCAGCATGTCCAGACGAGCCTGCCCCCGCACCTCGATGGAGCCCTCGTTCAGCGCGCTGATCGTGGCCTCGTCATCGACATCATCGACAAACTGGTGGATTCCGAACAGTTCGCTGACATCCACACTGCTGCCGGATACGCTCGCGTTTCCCGGCGCCTCGGCCGTAGCCTTGCTCCAGGCCTCGCCGTGAATGTCGATCGTACCGACGTTGATAGCCGTATCAGCGGCGCTTGCCGCTGTTCCATCGAACGCCTGGACGATACCTCCAACGCTGCTGACCGACACCGAGCTTAATGTCGCCTCGGCATCGCCGTTGGCGCGAGCCGTCACGCTGCTCCCGCCTACCGCTGACAGGGAAATCGAACCTTCGTTGAAGGCAAGAGCCTCGCGCGCCCCAGTTTCAACTGGGGAAACAAATGTGGAAGCGAACTGCTGGTACAACCCGTACATCGACGAAACCGCCACGGAAGAGGCCTCGGCCACGCCATCGTCTCCCGCAGTAACGGAGGATTTCACAACTCCCTCGGCGTCGATCGCGATGACGCCCGAGTTGACGGCCGTCATATCCAGCGAGTCCGACTCGGACCCCAGCTCCTGATGGATGCCCACCAGATCGGACAACTCGATCTCCACGTCCGTCGCCTCGGCATGACTACCCGCCAGCGCCGTTACCGAGGCCGTGCCGAGCGCCCGCAGGTCGATCACGCCATCATTGACGGCCACAAAGGTCGCGTCCGCCGCGTCGTCCACGTACTGAAGGATGCCGAAGACCTCCGACACGGATGCGGAGCTGCCAGTAGCGTCATCCACCGAGCCGTCCGCCTCTACATCCAGCACCTGGCGACTGGTCCCGGTGATCCGGATGTCCCCCGAATTGTCCGCCACCAGCAGGGCATCGCCACCGGCCTGGTCAATGCTCTGGTGGATGCCGGTCAACGCGGAAACGTTGGCGCTGTCGGCGCTCGCATACGAGACGCTCCCAGCCACAACCCCTCCGGTAACGTAGGCACGACCATCGATCGCGATGGTTCCCTCGTTGACGGCCACCAGCTCGGCGGAGCCGCCAACGTCCTGTGCCCTCTGGTAAATCCCCGCCATCGAAGAGGCGCTCGCACTGGAGACCTCGATATCGGTGGCCTCGCCTGCCGTCTCGACCCGGGCGAAGGTCTCGGCGGCCGCCCGGATATCGATCACGCCCGCGTTCATCGCCACCAGCGTGGCATCGCCCTCGATGCTCGTTAAAACGGAACCCACGCGCTGGTAGACGCCATAAAGATCGTTGACCGTCGCCGACGCCACATCTGCGAACGCCTGCCCACTAGCCGTGCCTTCCACACGGTTCTCAGCCTGACCCAGCACGCTCAACGTGCCCTCGTTGAGGGCGACCAGGCCAGCGTCACCCTCCGAATCCCTCGCATACTGCCGAATGCCATACAAGTCGGTTACGCTCACCGAAGAGGCTTCGATCGACACGTCGCCACCCGCCTCCGCAGCTCCCAGCACTTCCGCATTGCCCGCCACCGTGATCGACCCTTCATTAAGCGCCAGTGCCACCAGATCCTGCTCGACACCTTCAATATCCTGCTTGATGCCGTACAGGTCGCTTACGCTGGCATCGGATGCCAATACCGGGGCATCACCTCCGGCCTCGCCAATGGCTCGACTCGCAGCTCGACCGAGCACATCGATGGAACCGACATTCCGCGCTTCAAGTTGAGCATCGCCCGCGACCGCGTCGACACCTTGCCAAACACCGTAGAAGTCATCGGCCTCGACCGTATCCGACTCGACATAGGCATCGCCGCCCGCCAGGCCGTGCGCCGCCGACTCGACATCACCTCGCACCCGTATGGCACCGTCGTTGGTAGCTTCCAGGACGGCATCACCGGAGATGTCGTCCACCTGCTGGTGGATTCCGTAGAGATCGGAAACCGCGACATCAAGACCGGAGACGGAGTCCACGTCTTGCCCTGCCTCGGCCGTCAGGGCAGCGCGGACCTCGCCGACAACCTCGAGCGTCCCGCTGTTGCTGGCCGTGATATCGGCATCACCATCGATGTTCGACAACGCCTGATAAATCCCGTAGACATCCGACACCGTCGCCGAACTCGCGTCCAGCGAGGCATCGACGCCTGCTTTGACCCACCCTTCGGCATCCGCCAGACCCGAGACCAGGATCGAGCCCGTATTGTCCGCGAGCAGCGACGCCTGCTCGCTGGAACCTGTGGCGCCGACATCGACCATCCGCTGATGAATGCCGTAGAGGTCCGAGACCGACAGGGACGACATCGATCCGGAATCCGCAGTGTCACCGGCCTCCAACCGCAGCCGGGAGCGCGCCTCGGCGCTCACATCTAGGGTTCCACTATTGGAAACGACGCCGGACGCATCGCCGTCCACATCTGCGAAGACCTGGAACAGCCCGAAAAGGTCAGACACGGAGGCCGATCGTGCCCGTGCCGATGCATCCGCCTCGGCAATCGCCTCCAGCTCAACCTCGGCCAGGGCCGTCACGGAAATCGCGCCATCGTTGGACAGGATGGCGTTGGTGTCGCCCCCTACACCCTGACCCGAGTCGCCCAAACGCTGGAACACACCGTAGACGTCGGAGAGGCCAGCGGTGGAAGCGAACACATCCTCGATCTCGCCCGCGGCCCGGGCGGTTGTGTGATTCCCCGCGCGCACGTCGACCGAGATCTGACCGCGATTGGCGAAAACGACGTCGGCGTCCTCGGCTATCGCGATCGCCTCCTGCCGCACACCGTAGACCTGGGATATCTGGACGTCCTGGGTAATATCGCCGATGGAGCCATCCCAGCCGACGTTGCCGCCCGCGTCCAGGTCGGTCTCGAACCGCGCGCCGACATCCACCGTGAGGGCCTGGCCCTCTTCCTGCACGGCCACGGCACCGACCGACCCGCCAACCTGGCTTATGCGCTGAGCAAGACCATAGACCTCGGAGACGGTCACTGCGGGATCGGTGAGGTCAGTGTCACTATCCACCACCCGCGCGTCCCCCAGCGCACGCACGTCCAGCTCGGCCGCGGCGTCCAGGGCAAGGGTCAGGTCGCCATCGTTCACGATGACCGCGCTGACGTCGCCACCGGCGTCGTCGTGGTACTGCAGGATGCCGTAGACCTCGCGGATGTCCGCACGAGTGATGGTGGCCAGGGCATCCCCATCCGCAATCGCTTGCGTCGTCACCAGCACATCAGCCGCAACGGCGACGGGACCCTCGTTCATCAGAGCGGATGCGCTGTCTTCGCCCACCTCAGCATGCAGCTGCGCAACGCCGAACACTTCCTCAACCTCAGCCAGTGCCCCGAAGGAGCGGACATCGGCCTCGCCTTCACTGCGCAAGTGGCTCTCCGCCAGCGCTCCCACCGATACGGAGAACTCGTTGATGGTAATGGACGTGCCCTCGCCACCGATGTCCAGGACGGACTGGCGCACACCGAAGAGCCGGGAAACCGCTGCCGCGAGCCCGGTGTCGGTGCCATCATCCTCATGGAACCCCTGGACGAAAGCGTTGGACACTGCGTGGACCTCGAGAGGGTCCGCGATCATCAGCGACAGATTCCCATTGCCCCCTGAGCCCTGGACCTGCTGATCGACCTCAACCGTATCGGCACTCAGCGTCCCTATGCCGAAGGCCACGCCCAAGGAAATGGCCGAAATCGAAACCGCCGGGGTCTGAACGGCATACCGAAACGCCTGCGGCCTCGTTTTCACGCAGCTTCTCCTCGTGGATGGGCTGTTCGAGCCCAAAGTTGTTCTCCCCGGGCAGTCAAACAGCCGAGGACGCCAACTTCAAACTGATATCTCCCGCCGCGTTAGCTCGGCGTGATCCATTACGGTTTTACCCCTTCGGGCATGGTCATCAGCCCACGTGGGTCTGCAGCCAGTATTCGAGCAGGGCCGCATGCCACAGCTTGGAACCCTGGATGCGGGTGAAGTACTGATCCGGGGCGTCCAGCAGCTTGTCGATGTAGGCCGGCTGGTACAGCCCGCGCTCGCGCGACGCGCGCGAGGTGAGGATGTCGCGCATGAACTCGAGGAAGTCGCCGCGCACGTATTTCAGCGCCGGCACCGGGAAGTAGCCCTTGGGCCGGTCCAGCACCGCGTCCGGCAGACGCCCGCGGGCGATGCGGCGCAGCACGTCCTTGCCGCCGTCGCCCAGCTTCAGGTGCGGCGGCATCGCGGCGGCCGTCTCCACTAGCTCGTGATCCAGGAACGGGACCCGTGCCTCCAGGCCGAAGGCCATGGTCATGTTGTCCACACGCTTGACCGGGTCGTCCACGATCAGCGTGGTCACATCCAGCGCCAGCACCGCGTCGATGAAGGAATCCGCACGGTCGGTCTCGAGTTCGGCAAACTGCTCGCGCAGCCAGTCGCCGGTCACGTCGTTCGCCGGCGGGTGGCGCAGCATCTCGGCCATCTCGGGGTGATCGCGGTCGAAGTAGTGGCGACGGAAACGTTCCACCCAGTCGCCGTGACGGTCCTCGGCCATCTGCGGGTACCAGAAGTAGCCACCGAACACCTCGTCCGCGCCCTGCCCGGACTGCACCACCTTCACATGCTGCGAGACCTGCTCGGACAGCAGGTAGAAGGCGACCGCGTCCTGGCCGAACATCGGCTCGGCCATCGCCCCCACCGCCTCCGGCAGGCGCGCCAGCACCTGGTCGTTGGGGATCAGCGTGGCCTGGTGGTCGGTGGCGTAGCGCTCGGCGACCGGATCGGAGTACTCGAACTCCGAGCCCTTCTCCTCCGGCTGGTCCTCGAAACCGACGGTAAAGGTGCGCAGATCCTGGGCCCCTTCCTCCGTCGCCAGCGCGACCAGCAGAGAGGAATCCAGTCCTCCGGAGAGCAGCACGCCCACCGGCACGTCGGCCACCTCCAGGCGCTTGCGCACGGCGCTGCGCAGACTGTGCTCGATACGCTCCTGCCATTCGGCGTCGGACACGGCCTCGGCCGGGCGGTGGGCATACAGCGTCCAGTAACGTTGCAGTCGCTCCTGCCCACGCGCATCGATACTGAGGTAATGCCCCGGCTCCAGCTTGCGGATACCGCGCAGCACGGTACGCGGCGCGGGCACCACCGCGTGCAGCGAGAACAGCATGTGCAACGCCTCGGCATCCAGCTCGGTGTCCACGTCGCCCGCCGCCAGCAGCGCCTGGGTGTTGGAGGCGAAGCGGATGCCGTCGCCACCGCGCGCCAGATACAGCGGCTTGATGCCCATGCGGTCGCGCGCCAGCAGCAGGCGCTGGGCGTGGCCGTCATACAGCGCAAAGGCAAACATGCCGTGCAGCCGGGCGACGATGCCCTCGCCCCACTCGGCATAGCCGCGCAGGATGACCTCGGTATCGCCGGTGGAGAAGAAGCGATGGCCGCGGCCCTCCAGCTCGCTCCGCAGGGCACGGAAGTTGTAGATCGCGCCGTTGAACACCAGCGCGAGCCCGGTCTCCGGGTCGAACATCGGCTGGTGCGCGCGCTGCGACAGGTCCAGGATCGACAGGCGCCGGTGCCCCAGGGCCACCCGCCCGGAGGCCCACAGCCCGTCGGCATCCGGCCCGCGCCGTTCCAGGCAGGGCAGCATGCGCGCCACGGCCTCGCCACTGGCGCGCCGTTCACCCCAGACGAATTCTCCCGCGATCCCGCACATCGATTCTTTCCTTGCTGGTTGGGTGGCTTGGTTTTGGAGCCGGCTTGTTCCTCTCCGGCGCAGGCAGGGCTTCGCCTGCAGGCAGGCTCCTACCGTTCAGGGGGCTCTGACGAGCTTCCGCCGAAGGCGGCCTCCAGGGCCTCCATCAGGGCCTGGCTGGCGGCCCCGGCGCGGTCGCGATCCGCGTGCGCCATGTAGAACGGCACCTCGTGGCGCGTGCCTGCCTCCAGGTTCAATTCGACCAGACACCCCTGCTCAAGATCCTCCGCGATACGATCCAGCGGCAGCCAGGCGAAGCCGATCCCGGAGCGCAGGATCGCGCGCGCGGTACTCATGTGCGAGACCGTCCAGCGCTGGTCGGCCTCGAGCCAGCCACCCTCCCCGGCCTGCTGCTCGCCGGAATCACGAACCACGATCTGGCGCTGCGCCTGCAGGTCCCGCCGTGTCAGCCGCTGGCCGTCGGCCAGCGGATGTCCCGGGTGTGCCACGCAGACCATGACCTGATCCGCCAGCCAGGCACCCAGATAGCCGCCCGGCAGCTCCGGCGCGATCAGGATATCCACCCGGCCTTCGCGCAGGAGTTCCGGGCCGCCGCTCAGCACAACCTCCTCCAGCTGGACACGCGTGGCCGGATAGGCACGGGAAAAGCGCTCCAGCGCCTGGATCACCGGGCCCCGCGGCAGGATCTGGTCCACCGCCAGCCGCACCTCGGACTCCACACCGGCGGCGAGCGCACCGGCCAGGGCCTCGATCTCGGCGGCCTCCTCCAGCAGGTGCTCGGCACGGCGCAGCAGCGCCTCGCCCGCCGGGGTCAGCACCGCCTTGCGGCCCTGGACTTCGAAGACCTCGACGCCCAGGCGCTCTTCCAGCTTCTGCACCGCATGATTCACACTGGAGGGGCTCTTGTGAACTTGTTCCGCGGCACGAGCAAAACCGCCGGCGGCCACCACCGCCTGCAACATGCGCCATTGCTCCAGGGAGACGCGGATCAATGGACCCGCCTACGTCGGCATCCAGGAGTCCACGCCAGGACGCGGCGGCCCCGTTCTGGTGACAGGCTGCACCGCCACTGCCGCGGCTTCTCAGCACACAGCATCGAACCAAACGCCGCCCGATTCATCCTAGTGTTCCTCGGGGCACCCGCAGCCGGTCTTGTGGATACGCCGATGCCATTCCTCGCGCATCCGCGCGCAGGCGGTCGTGGTCATCAGCAGCAGATGGACCGTGGAGGGGTAGATCCGGCCATCCATGCGCAGGGTCTCGGTCAGCTCCGGGTCCTTGCCCTCGGGAATGTAGAAAAAGTCCTGTCCCTCGCGCAGCTGGTCCTTTTGCGCCTTGAACAGGCGAAAGGCCGTGCCCTTGGGCACTCCGTTCCATTCGTCGATCTGACGCAGGCTCAGGGTGGCGTACCCCGCATGAATAATCGGTTCCGGCGGGGTCGCGCTGGCGGAACCCTCACGCCCGGGAAACAGTCCTGCACTACGGGGGTCTTCGTCGCTTTCGATCCTCATGCTGGCATTATGGCATGCCGAAAGCCGGCCGACGGAACAGGACGACACGGATGGAATTGTTACAGGAATACGGGCTGTTCTTCGCCAAACTCGTGACCGCCCTCGTAGTGGTGCTGATCTTCGTGAGCGCCGTGGCGGGGGTGGTCGCCAAGAGCCGCGAGAGGCGGCCGGACCGCCTGACGGTACGCAAGCTGAACGATCGCTATCGCCGCATGGAGAAAACCATTCGCCACGCGGTCGAGGGAAGCGCGACCTGGCGGGCCCGGCTGCGCAAGAAGCTGGGATGGCGCGGCAGCGATTCCTCGCCCGGCGAAGGCGAATCCACCGAAGCGCCAAAGCCGGAAACCCCGACCGAACACCCCGGCCCGGATTCCGGCGAACAGGAACGGCCCAGGGTGTATGTGCTGCACTTCAACGGCGACATCCGCGCCTCCAGCGTCGACAGCCTGCGCGAGGAGGTCACCGCAATCCTGACCCTCGCCCGCCCCGAGCAGGACCGGGTGATCGTATGTCTGGAAAGCCCGGGCGGGCTCGTCCCGTCGTACGGCCTGGCCGCCTCGCAACTGGCCCGCCTGCGCGACCAGGGACTGGACCTGACCGTCGCGGTGGATCGTGTCGCGGCCAGCGGCGGGTACATGATGGCCGCGGTGGCAAACCGCATTGTGGCGGCACCCTTCGCGGTGCTGGGGTCGATCGGGGTCGTAGCCCAGATTCCGAACCTCCACCGCTGGCTGGAGCGTCATGACATCGATGTCGAACTGCTGACCGCCGGTGAGTACAAGCGCACCCTGACCGTACTCGGGGAGAACACGGACGAGGGCCGGCGCAAGTTCCGCGAGCAGCTGGACGAGGCGCACGACCAGTTCAAGACGTTTCTTTCCCGCTACCGCCCATCCCTGGACCTGGAGAAAGTGGCAACCGGCGAGCACTGGTACGGCGAACAGGCACACGACCTGGGCCTGGCCGATGAACTGCGAACCAGCGATGATCTGCTGCTGGAGACCAGCCGCGAGGCCGACCTGTTCGAGATTACCTATACGCGCCCGCAGCGCCTGAGCCGACGCGTCACGCTGGCGATGGAATCCATCGTCGAGCGTGCGCTGCGCGGCAGCGCTCCTCATGAACGGCTATAACCGGGGAAGAAGCGCCCACCCCCAGTCGTCCAACATCAAGAACCGACCCGGAGGACACGACCATGCAACATCGCTCCCGCACCCCTGCCTTTTTGCTCTGCCTGCTTGCCGGCATTGCCCTGTTCGCGTTGCCGCTGGCGGGCAGTGCGGACGACAAGATGCCCTGGGGCTCGGCCGAGATGATGGACCGCGAATACGAGCCACGAAAGGTGGTCTACGACGTCTATGTGGATACCGAAGACGAGCTGAACATGGTGCTCGATCGCGTCAGCATGCTGAACAACGTCTACGAGTCCGATCCGTTCGAGGCCCACATCGTGCTGGTTTTGCATGGCCGCGAGGTCCCGTTCTTCACGCGCGACCAGTTCGAGGAGCGCGAGGAAACCATGCGTCGCGCCAAGTCCCTCAGTGAAGGCGGCGTCATCGAGTTCCGCATGTGTGAGGCCTCCGCCCGGCTGCGCGGCATCGACCACGAAGACGTCCACGGCTTTGTGAACCTGGTGCCGATGGCCGACGCGGAGATCATCGAACTGCAGCACGAGGGCTACCTGCTGATGCAGTGAGGCCCCGCCTGCAGGCAGACGCCAGAACCCTGGTGTCTGCCTGTTAACGCCCCTTCAATGGCTGCCCCGAGCAAGCCTCCCTACGCCCCATCGATAGCACCCCAAGGAATCCCCGCTCATGAAACGACGTCTGCTTGCCCTCCTGATCGCAGCCACCGGCCCCACCCTGGTTCTGGCCGACGAACCGCGGAAGAGCGACCCTGATCAGAATGTCTACATCCCAGGGGCCGAGGACAGCCAGGGCGTGTTGCGCGTGGCAGCAGTCTACAACGGGGACCGCATCCGGATTCACTACGAGTACGAAACCAACAGCCCCAGCTGGTATCACCAGTACTGGCGCTACGAGGATGGCGAATGGGTGCGCTACGGCTCCGGCGGCCCGGAGCCGGACGAGCACGGCCTGTACGAAGACCGCATCTCGATGATGCTGGACGACGGCTCGGTCGACGACTTCATGCGCCTTGGTGGCTGGATGACGGCACACGAAGGCATGCGCAGCCTGAGCTCGGAGGTGGATCGCGACGACGTGCGCGAACACCCCAAGCTGGGCGAAGCGATGGGCCGCAGCGATGTGCGCAAATACCTGCCGCAGACCCGCGAGACCGATGACCCGGAAGATGTCTCCTGGGACGCCATCCGCGATGATGACGAGCTCGAGGCGATGCGCGAGAACGGCGAATTCCTCGACCTGTGGCAATGGCGGGCCCACCGCAGCCACCCGATGGGGTACGCGGATAACGGCTATGTGCTGCACTACCGCCTCGCCTCCGAGGGCGACAGCATGTTCACCACCAACTGGGACGACGACACCGAGCAGCCCGCCTATATGTTCGACCCCGACCAGGTGGGCGCCCCGGCCCTCGACTGGGAGCGCCTGGTCGCGGGCGAATATGGCCAGAACGACCCCTACTTCCTGTCGGAAAATAACTCGGTCGCGTTTGACCCCGACTATGACTGGCAGGAGGGCGACACCCTGCCCCAGCGCTTCCTGCGCGAGCCCGGTGGCAGCCGCGGCGCGATCGAGGCCACCGGCGGCTACCAGGACGGGGCCTGGCGCATCGCGTTGACCCGCTCGCTCGACGCCCCGAACTCACGCGACAGCAAGGCACTTGAACAGGGCAATACCTACAACGTCGCCTTCGCCGTGCACAACGGCACCGGGGCCCGCTGGCATCTGGTCTCGCTGCCCCTGACGCTGGGGCTGGACAATGGCGAGGCCGACATCGAAGCCCAGTACACGGACGGACACCTGGACGACGCCGACCTCGAATGGACCGAGGTCCCGGTGTTCTATCCGGGACAGATGACCTACCAGAAGCTGCACAGCGACGCGCACGGGGCCGGCGGCCCGCTCGTGCGTGATGGCGACCTGGGCGTGCTTGACGCCCACGATCCGGAGGGCCTCGCGGACCTGATCATCGAGCACGAACTGCGTCAGCTGGAGAACTAGGGGGACCAATGTCTCCCCAGGACTGATCGTCAGCTCGACCCGGATGGTTCCGAGGGTGCCTGCGGGGCGGGGAACAGGCGCGGCATCCAGCGCAGGTAGCCGAGCATCCCGAACAGCTCGACCAGCGACTGCAGCACGATGACCATGACGGCCGCGTGCAGGGCCTCCGGCAGTGCCAGCGCCACCGGCAGCACGACAAACGAGTTGCGCGTACCCAGGCTGAACGCCAGTGTGCGCCCCTGCTCAATGGGCAGGGCGAATACCCGGGCCAGGGCCCATGCCAGTGCGGCCGCCCCGACCAGAAACAGCAGGTACACCGGGATCACCCCCAGCAGCTCCCGCCCGCCCTCGAACACCACCGGGGCCTCCGCCAGCGCGATCAGCCCCACCACCAGCGCCAGCAGCGGAACGGTGGCGACCCCGAAGCGGTTCTGCCAGACCTGCACACGCCCCCGCACCCTGAGCGCCTGCTCCAGCAGAACGGCCGCCGACAGCGGCAGCCCGATCAGCAGCGCCGCCGCGGCGAACACGGTCGGCGACATAAGGCCCACGGTCTCGCCCGGCCCCAGGATGAGGGCCAGGTACACCGGCAGCATCAGGAATTGCGCCGCAAGACTCACCGGCGCAAAGGCCGCGGCACGCGCACCATCGCCCCCGCCCTGGCGGGCAAAGGCAATGAACCAGTCGGTGCAGGGCATCAGCAGCACGAGCAGGATGCCCAGCCGTATCGCCGGGTCGTCGGGGGCCATCGGCAGCAAGGCGATCAGCAACAGCGGCACCAGCACGAAGTTCCCCACCAGTGCGGCCACCAGGAAGCGGCGATCGTTAAAGGCGAGCCGGATCGCCTCCCAGGGGATCTGCGCAAAGGTGACAAACAGCAACAGCCCGAGCGCGATCCATACCCAGGCGGTCAGCCCCTCGCCAAGCCCTGGCCAGAGGCTGGCCAGGACGAGCCCCAGCACAATCGCGGCGAGACAGACCCAGACCTGAAGACGTTCCAGCATCCCGCTACGGTATCAGAACCCCACCCGCCGTCCGGCTTCGTTGTCGGCGGCGCCGCGACCGGTCAGGCTTAGGGTGTTGCTTTGCGTACGTATCCGCACCGTGCAGGGGATGTGATGATCCAGCAGGAGCCTTTGGTGGCCTACCACGATTTCCCGCCCCTGACCCGGGCGCGGCTGGAGACCCTGCAGGCCAACCTCGGCTATGTCTGCAACCAGACCTGCTTCCACTGCCATGTGAACGCCGGGCCGAACCGGCGCGAGATCATGCCGCCAGAGGTGATCGACGAACTGCTCGCCTGCTGCGATCGCTGCGACGTCCAGACCCTGGACCTGACCGGTGGCGCCCCGGAACTGAATCCCGGCTTTCGCGACCTGGTCCGCGCCGCCCGCCAGCGCGGGATACACGTGATGGATCGCTGCAACCTGACCATCCTCGGTGAACCCGGGCAGGAAGATCTGGCAGCTTTTCTGGCCGAACAGGGCGTCGAGATCGTGGCCTCGCTCCCCTGCTATCTGGAAGAGAATGTCGATGCCCAGCGAGGCGACGGCGTGTTCGAGCGAAGCCTCGCCGGCCTGAAGCAGCTCAATGCCCTGGGCTACGGCGACCCCGGCAGCGGGCTCCGCCTCAATCTGGTGTACAACCCGCAGGGCCCCAGCCTGCCGCCGCCACAGGCCGAACTGGAGGCCGCCTATCACGAGCATCTCGAGCGCGAATACGGCATCCGCTTCAACGCGCTGTTCACGATCACCAACATGCCGATCCACCGCTTCGCCAAGACACTTGCGCGGGAAGGCCGTTACAACACGTACATGCAGACACTGCGAAACGCCTATCAGTCGTCTAACCTCGCAGCCGTCATGTGTCGGACACTCGTCTCGGTCGACTGGCAGGGGTACGTGCACGACTGCGACTTCAACCAGATGCTGGAGTTGCCCCTGGGGGCCGGTCGGGGCCGTCGCGTGTACATCGGCGAGCTGACGCCAGAGCACCTGGCGCAGGCACCGATCGCGGTCGGCGACCATTGCTACGGGTGCACGGCCGGCCAGGGCTCCAGCTGCGGCGGGGCGCTGTAAAGGTAACGGAGCGGTGAGGGCTCCGGGCGTCAGCATCCGGAGGTCCATTCGTTTCGTTATAGTGGGGGCCGGACCCAATTCATCGGGAGACTCATGAATCGCCCGCCTCATTTCAATTTATCGGCGCGGGCCGAAGATGTGCTCGGCTGGCGCGAGTGGGTCGGCCTGCCGGATCTCGGCCTCGGAGCCATCAAGTGCAAGGTGGATACCGGCGCGCGCAGCTCCGCGCTGCATGCCTTCTATATCGAGAGTTTCACCCGCAACGGGCGTGAGTGGGTGCGCTTTGGCATCCATCCCTATCAGCAGGATGCCGAGACGGAAGCCTGGTGCGAAGCCCCGGTACTGGATGTCCGGAACGTCACCGACTCCGGCGGCCATACCGGCGAGCGTTACTTCATTGCCACCCGCGCAAAAATCGGTGATCGAGTGATCCCTCTGGAACTCTCCCTGACCAGCCGCGATACCATGCGGTTTCGTATGCTGCTCGGGCGCGAGGCCATGCGGGGTCGCTTTCTGGTCGACCCCCAGGCCTCGTTCCTGCTCGGGCGTCCCGCTCCACATCTTGCAACACCGGAACCCACGCCCGAATGAAGATCGGAATCCTCTCGCGCAACAGCAAGCTCTACTCCACCCGGCGCCTGGTCGAGGCCGCCCAGGAACGCGGCCACGAAATCCGCGTGGTGGACCCGCTGCGCTGCTACATGAACATCACCGCACACAAGCCCCAGATTCACTACAAGGGCGATGTGCTCGACCAGTTCAACGCCGTCATCCCGCGTATTGGCGCCTCCATCACCTTCTACGGTACCGCGGTGCTGCGCCAGTTCGAGATGATGAGCGTCTATCCGCTGAACGAGTCGGTGGCCATCTCGCGCTCGCGCGACAAGCTGCGCAGCCTGCAACTGCTCTCGCGCCGCGGCATCGGGCTCCCGGTGACCGGGTTTGCCCACTCCCCCGATGACATCGACGATCTGCTGGCCACCGTCGGCGGCGCGCCTGCCGTGATCAAGCTGCTGGAGGGCACTCAGGGGCTGGGGGTCGTGCTGGCCGAGACCAATCAGGCAGCGGAGAGCGTAATCCAGGCCTTCATGGGTCTGAAGCAGCACATCCTGGTGCAGGAGTACATCAAGGAGGCCAAGGGCTCGGACATTCGCTGCCTGGTGATCGGCGACAAGGTCGTCGCCTCGATGAAGCGCCAGGCGAAGGAAGGCGAGTTTCGCTCCAACCTGCATCGCGGTGGCAGCGCGAGCCTGTGCCGCATCACGCCCGAGGAGCGGGCCACGGCGGTGCGCGCGGCCAAGGTGATGGGGCTGAACGTCTGCGGCGTGGACCTTTTGCGCTCCAACCACGGCGCGGTGGTGATGGAGGTGAACTCCTCGCCGGGGCTGGAAGGAATCGAAAACGCCTCCGGAAAGGACGTGGCCGGCATGATCATCGACTTCATCGAGAAGAACGCCAAGCCGAACCGCACCAAGACCAAGGGCCGTGGCTGATGGCCACGCCCCGGGCCGACCGGAACGACCCGATCACGATCGGCGGGACGACCGTCCGCCCGGGTGAGCGCCGCACGGTGGAACTGCAGCTCGGCGCCCTGTACACCCACACCCCGACCAATATGCCCGTGCAGGTGCTCTGCGGACGACGCAAGGGGCCGGTGCTGTTCATCAGCGCCGCCATCCATGGCGACGAGATCAACGGCGTGGAGATCATCCGCCGCCTGCTGAAGATCCCGGCACTGCGGCGCATGCGCGGCACGCTGCTGACCATTCCCGTGGTCAACATGCACGGCTTCATCAACCAGAGCCGCTACCTGCCCGACCGCCGCGACCTGAATCGCTGTTTCCCCGGCTCGCCCAAGGGCTCGCTGGGGGCCCGGGTCGCACGGCTGTTCATGCGCGAAATCGTCCACCGCAGCACCCACGGGATCGATCTGCATACCGGGGCGATCCATCGTTCCAACCTGCCGCAGATCCGGGCCAACCTCGACCACCCGGAGACACAGACGCTGGCGCGCGCATTCGGCGCGCCGGTGATCCTGAATTCCGCGCTGCGCGACGGCTCCCTGCGCGAGGCCGCGGCGGAGCGGGACACCCCGATCCTGCTGTACGAGGCTGGCGAGGCACTGCGCTTCGACGAGCTGTCCATCCGCGGCGGCGTGCACGGGATCATCGAGGTCATGCGGCATCTTGGCATGCTGCCGGCGAGCCGGCGGCGCACCCCGCGCGAGCCGATCATGGCTCGCACCAGCGGCTGGGTACGCGCCCCGCAAAGCGGCATCCTGCGCAGCTTCGTCCGTCAGGGCGACCGCGTGGTCCGCGACCAGACGCGCCTGGCGATCGTCTCCGACCCCTTCGGCGAGACCGAGACCGAGGTCCTCGCCCCGGCCTCGGGGATCATCATCGGCCAGCTCAACCTGCCGCTGATCAACGAGGGCGATGCCCTGTTCCATATCGCCCAGTTCAACCGGACCGATCTGGCGGTGGAGCGCCTGGAGACCTTCCAGGAAAACCTCGAGGCCAGCGACTACCCCTACGCCGACGCCCCGCGCCCGGAAACGCCCTGACGTTCACACTCGCGGGGGATCAAAACCCGCAGCGGTCGCGTCTAGGAACTGAACCTATTCCATTAGAACCCTGCCCATGATCCCTCTGCCCCTGTGGCTCAGTGCCCTGCTCCTGACTGGCGCCCTGTGTGCCAGCCCCGCCCTGGCACAAGAGATTGCCGAAGAGACCCCGGACGATGCCCAGACCGGCGCGGTCTCGGCCGCCACCAGCGTCGACGCGGGCGGGGCCGAGATCCCGGTCGAGCGCTATCCGACTGATGGCGAGGCCGTGCTGCTGTGGTTCCCGTCCGAGCACGGGCTACTGGACGGCCACCGGCAGCAGGCCCTGGCGCTTCAGGCTGCCGGCGTCGAGGTCTGGCTGGCGGACCCGTTCGCCGGGCATTTCCTGCCGGAGGCCGCCTCCAGCTTCGACGAGATGCCGATCGAGACCGTGGGCGACCTGATCGAGGCCGCACACGCGGAGGACGAGCGTGCGGTGTTCGTGTTCGGCAATGACCGCGCCCTGCCCTGGCTGCTCACGGGCCTGTATCACTGGCAGGAGGAGCACCCCGAGGCAGAACACCTCGCGGGGCTGATCATGATGAGCCCGTACCTGCATACCGGCGTGGACACCGACGAGGCCGAGATGCAACCCATCGTCGGCGTCACCAACCTGCCGATCTACATCATCCAGCCGATACTCTCCCCGCAGTTCCAGCACCTGGGCCTGATCCGTTCGACCCTGAGCGACGGAGGCAGCTCCGTCGGGGCGCGCCTGCTGCCCGAGCTGCGTGACCGGTTCTTCTTCCGCCCCGATGCAATGGAGGCTGAACTCCTGGCACGCGAGATCTTTCACCAGGAGCTCGTCTACGGCATGGACCTGTTGCGTCGCCTGCCGGCCGCGCGCACCGCCGCCGCATCCGACGACCTGGACCTGAGCGTGAACACGCCCACCGGCGGCGACGCCCAGCTGGATACGCTGGACGAACCCGTCACGGCGCCCGAACTGGTCCGCCCGGACCTGGCCGGCGAAGAGCACCGTCTGGAGGACTATCGTGGCGAGGTCGTGCTGATCAACTTCTGGGCCAGCTGGTGCCCGCCCTGCGTGCACGAAATGCCGTCGATGCAGCTGCTGGAAGACGAGCTGCGCGAACAGGGCTTTCGCATCCTCGCGGTCAATCTTGGCGAGGACGAAGAGACCATCCGGGACTTCATCGAGAACGAGGTGCAAACGGAGTTCACCATCCTGCTCGATCCGGACCAGGAGTCGCTGAACGACTGGCGCGCGATGGCCTACCCCACCAGCTATGTCGTCGACCGCGAGGGCAACCTGCGCTACTACCTGTTCGGCGCGATCGAGTGGACCGAGCCCGGCGTCGTCGACCAGATGCGCGAACTGCTCGAGGAAGACTACAGAGCCCTGGACGGCGACGATTAGTCCGAATCAGGTGCCGCCCCGAACGCCTCGCGCAGCCACTCGCGCAGGGCGTCAAAGCCATGCTCCGCCCGCTCCGAAGGCGGCTGCATGCCCGGGACGAACCCGTATTCGCGAAACGGCTCCAGCAAGGCCGGATCGCCGCTGATGATATGCACGGGCACGGCCCAGCTAGCGTCCTGACCAGTCACCAGGGCGGCCGGCTGGTGATCGCCCAGCATGAAAAACAGCGTGTCCTCGTCCGCATACCGCGCCGCATAGCCCCCGGTCACCTCCAGCGAATAGCGCACGGACTCCGCGTAGTACTCGCGCACGCGATCGAAGTCCCGCCACAGCCCCTCTGGTGTCGGCCCTTTGCCTGCCCACTCGTCGAAGACCGCGCCGTCCCCGACCGCCTCCCAGTCCTCCAGCACCGGCAGGATCGGGGTCCACGGCGCATGCGAACTGATCAGGGCCAGCATCGCGAATACCGGGCGTTCCGAGGGCCCGCGGATCTCGCGCTCGAAGAACGACCAGGTGTACTGATCCGGCATGGTCACCCAGAAAAACGGCGGCCCGGCGTAGTCGAATCCGTGCTTGTCGACGATCCGGTCCCAGCGAAACCACCGCCCCTCCGGCCAGTCGAGCTGGATCGCCGGGGCCAGCATGGTCGTCTCGTGCCCGGTCGCCTGAAAGTCCTGCACCAGGGTGTCGCGGGTCTGCGCCTGCAGGGCGTCGTAATGTCCGGCGTAACGCACCTGCAGGCCCGTGAGCAGCGAGGCCTGCGCCAGCCAGGACTGTCCACCCGCGATCGGGGCCTCCAGCACGCCGGTCACCACATGCAGGTCCGCGGCGTCGAGCTGCTCGCCGATGGACTCGAGGCTCGGCACAATCACCGGGGCATAGCGCTCGTCGAACACAGCCGAGACCCCGTAGGACTCCACCAGCCCCAGGATCACGTCCACGTCATCAAGACCTGGCAGAGGGCGCCCCTCGGCCTGCTCGCGGGTCTGTGCCAGGCGCTCGCGAAACGCCCGGTTCTCCGCCAGCGCCTCCTGCCCGGCCACGATCTGCTCCTGGACCGAAACGAGCCCGGGCGCGGCCGTACCCGGCGGTGCCGCACCCCGTGCGGAGACGACCGCCCCCACCAATCCAAGCGTGAGCAGACCGACCGCAACGGACAGGGGTACTCGGCGCAGACGCTCCGGATGCGCGGTCAGCGCGAACAACCCGCGGCCCGCGCCCGCGATCACCGCGACCAGCCCCACGATCAGGACACCGGCCAGCGCCACGGTGGCCCAGACATCCAGGTTGCCGGTCACCAGCCGGTAGACCGCGTCCAGCAGGATCCAGTCCTGCATTACGTTCAGGGGGCGCACCAGACTGACGCGGGTCAGGGCATCGAACAGCGCCAGCACCACCAGCGCCAGCAGAACGAATCCGGCCAGCCAAGCCAGCGCGCGCGCCATCCGCCCAGAGGGCAGCAGCGCAAACAGCCCGACCAGCAGGACCGCCTCCCAGGCCAGCCAGTGCGGGCCGATACCCGCGTACCGGGGCACATCCAGTCCCAGCAGCACGAGGTTGAGTGCCGCGAGGGTCAGCAGCAGTCGAATCACGGGCGGACGGGCATTAGGGAAACACTGATCAATGTACACGCTCGCGCTGCGGGGAACCGAACGTCATCCGCTGCAGGACACCATCCCGTCGCACACGCCAGTGGTACAGGGCCGCCGAGATATGACCCAGTGTCAGCACCAGAAGGGTGATCCCCAGGATCTGGTGCCAGGCGAACAGGGTCTCCGACAGCGCCTCGTTTTCCGGGAACAGCCCCGGCAGGATCAGCGGACCCAGCTGCACCGGGTAGCCGCCGGCGGCCGTGGCCCACCAGCCGATGACCGGCATCACGATCAGCAGCAGATACAGCAGCCCGTGGACCGAGTCCGCGGCAATGCGCTGAGCCGGCGGCAACGCGACCGCGTAGGGTGGTTTGCCGTGACGCAGGCGCAGGCCCACACGCACCAGCATCAGCAGCAGCACCAGCACGCCGAAGCTCTTGTGCCAGGTGTAGATGGTGTCGGTCGTGCCTTCGCCAAAGCGCTCCTGGAGACCCTCGAAGCCATACCAGCCGATGGTCCCGCCCAGCGCCAGCGCACCCAGCACCAGCACGGCGACCGCCCAGTGCACGATCCGCTGGCTCAGGGCGTAACGCGGCCACACTCCGGTATTGTCCGTCTCCATCCCGCACTCCCGTTCGTGTATGCCCCCAACATGCCGCCCCCACAGCATGCCCGCAACCCCAGCCCGGCTGACGATATCCCCCATTGGCCGTACCGGGCCATTATGCTTTGAGGATGCGATCCTCCATCCCCAACCCCACGCCGCTGACCGGCGTACGCTGCCTGACGTTCGACCTCGACGACACGCTGTGGCCGGTGATGCCGGTGATCCACCATGCGGAGGCGCGCTTCTACGCCTGGCTGCGCGAGCACGCGCCGGTGGTCTGCGAACGCTTTGATCCGCAGGCCCTGATTGCTGAACGGGCCGCCTTCATGCGCGCGGCCCCGCAGAGCGAGCGCCACGACCTGACCGGCCTGCGCAAGCGCTGGCTGCGCCGGCTGGCCACGGATTGCGGCTGCTGTCCCGATCTGCTCTCGGGCGAGGGATTCGCGGTGTTCTGGCATGCGCGCAACGAGGTGACGCCCTTCCCCGAGGCGGATGGCGTGCTCGCCACGCTGTCGCGTCACTTCCGGCTGGGCGCGATCAGCAACGGCAATGCCGATGTCTTTCGCACCCCCCTGGGGCGCCACTTCGACTTTGCGATCGCGGCGGGCGAGGCCGGCGCGGCCAAGCCCGACCCGGTGATCTTCGCCCAGGCCCGCGAGCAGGCCAGCGTCGAGGCCAAGCAGATCCTGCATGTGGGGGATGACAGCACCAGCGACGTCCTGGGAGCCCTGAACGCGGGGTTTCAGGCCGCCTGGTTCAATCCCGACGCGCTGCCCTGGGAACACGGGCGCCCCCGACCAATACTGACACTGGGCCGCCTGGGCCAGCTGCCGCGGCATCTCGGGATCGACTAGGCGTCTATCGCCGCAGCCCCACCCTCTCAGTCGGGATCGACGCGGCCGCGCAGGGCCTTCTTGCGGCCACGGTGGGTCTTGCCCTCTAGCCGACGCAGCTTGGAGGCACGTGTGGGCCGGGTCGGCTTGCGCGTCTTGATCGGGCGGCCCGCCTCGCGCAGGAGCTCGGCCAGGCGCTCCAGCGCATCCTCGCGATTGGCCTCCTGGGCACGGTACTGCTGCGCCTTGATCACCACCACGCCGTCCTTGCTGATGCGCTGATCACGGCGGCGCAGCAGGCGCTGCTTGTAGACCTCCGGGAGACTGGAGGCATGGATATCGAAACGAAGATGGATGGCCGAGGCCACCTTGTTCACATTCTGCCCGCCCGCGCCCTGGGCCCGGATCGCGGTCAGTTCGATCTCGTCGTCCGGCACCGTAACGCTGTTGGAGATACGCAGGGTCATGGCAGCGTATTCGCTAGCGAAAGTCGCCGTCCTGGATTCGACCCTCGTCATCCAGCTCGGCGAAGAAGCGCGAGTTGTCCTGGCGGTACTCGTGGGTCGCGATCTCGCCCGGCAGCACCAGCGTCACGTCCGGGTAGACGCGCTCGAACTCCTCGGGGCTCGGCCGGGTTTCCAGGAAGTGCAGAAACGGGTTCATCTGCTTGACCGTCCCCGGACGCGGCTCCGGCCCGTCGGGCCGCGTCTCGGTCTTGTGGACCGCGCAGCCGCTAACCCCCAGCGCCAGCATCACTGCCACTACGGACATCCATCGAAGTACTCGTGACATGCATCCCTCCGGCGTCAGTCGTATGCAACTTTATTGCGAGGCACCGCAGGCGCCGCAGCAGTCGCAAACTGGCATCAAGCCACGAACCACTGGTTTCGGATGGAGGTCCCCAGGTCGCTACGCTCCTCGCGATGACGGTGCCAACGCAGGGCTCCGGGGTCGCCCCTACTCGGTTGGCTGGCCGTGCTCGCGGGTGGCCTCGAAGCGGACCTCCGGCCATTTCTCCTGCGCCATCTGCAGGTTCACCCGTGTCGGGGCGATATAGACCAGATCGCCGCCGTGGTCGATCGCCAGGTTGACCGCGGCCTTCTCCTTGAACTCCTCGAGTTTCTTCGGATCGTCACATTCGACCCAGCGTGCAGTCTGGACGTTCACGTTCTCGAACTGCGCCTCGACCTTGTACTCGGTGCGCAGGCGCTCGGCGACCACATCGAACTGCAGCACGCCAACCGCGCCCAGGATCAGGTCGTTATTGGTCAGCGGGCGGTAGAGCTGGGTCGCCCCTTCCTCGCACAGCTCCTGCAGGCCCTTGGCGAGCTGCTTCATCTTCAACGGGTCCTTCAGCTGCGCGCGCCGGAACAGCTCCGGCGCGAAGTTGGGCACGCCGGTAAAGGTCAGGTCCTCGCCCTGGGTGAAGGTGTCCCCGATGCGGATCGTGCCGTGGTTGTGGATGCCGATGATGTCGCCCGGATAGGCGGTCTCCACATGCTCGCGGTCCGAGGCCATGAAGGTCAGCGCATCGGGGATCTTCACGTCGCGCCCGATGCGCACATGGCGCAGTTTCGCGCCCTTGTCGAAGGTGCCGGAGCAGATGCGCATGAAGGCGATGCGGTCGCGATGTTTCGGGTCCATGTTCGCCTGGATCTTGAACACGAAGCCGGTGAACTTCTCCTCGGTGGGCTCGACCTTGCGCGAATGGGTCGGCCGCGGCAGCGGACCCGGGGCGTATTCGACGAAGTCGTCCAGCAGTTCCTCGATGCCGAAGTTGTTGATCGCGGAGCCGAAGAACACCGGGGTCTGGCCGCCACGCAGGTAGCCGTCGGAATCGAACTCATGTGAGGCACCCCGCACCAGCTCCATCTCGTCACGCAGCTCCTGTGCCTGATCGCCGAGCACCTCGTCCAGGCGCGGATTGTCCAGCCCTTCGATGATCTCGCCGGTGGACTTCTTGCCACCCTCTTCCGGGTCGTACAGGTGCACCGCATCGCGGCGGATATGGTAGACGCCGCGGAAACGCTTGCCGGACCCGATCGGCCAGGTGATCGGGGCACACTGGATTTTCAGCACCTCTTCGACCTCGTCGAGCAGCTCGATCGGGTCGCGGCCCTCGCGGTCCATCTTGTTGACGAAGGTCATGATTGGCGTATCGCGCAGCCGGCAGACCTCCATCAGCTTGATGGTGCGCTCCTCAACACCCTTGGCCGCGTCGATCACCATCAGCGCGGAGTCCACCGCGGTCAGCGTGCGGTAGGTGTCCTCGGAGAAGTCTGCATGCCCGGGGGTGTCCAGCAGGTTCACGATGCGGCCCTTGTAGGGATACTGCATCACCGAGGAGGTCACCGAGATCCCGCGCTGCTTTTCCATCTCCATCCAGTCGGAGGTGGCATGGCGCGACGCCTTGCGCCCCTTGACCGTACCGGCGAGCTGGATCGCACCACCGTACAGCAGGAGCTTTTCGGTCATGGTGGTCTTGCCCGCGTCCGGGTGCGAGATGATCGCAAACGTCCGGCGACGGGCGGTTTCCTCGAGAAAAGACATGGTCTTGGGCCGCCTGAGTGAAGCGCGGGAGTTTAACGCGAAAACGGGGCAGGCGTTGCGTTTCCCGGTGCCCGTAATGCAAACGGCCCCGGATCAAGATCCGGGGCCGTTTGCAGCAGGCCCTGAACAATAATGGCTCGCGCTAGCGTGCAGAGGCTCGCTGGATCGCGGAGGACTGTTCGTCCAGCCGGCTCTGGGCCAGGTCCAGATCACGCTGGCTCATGCGCGTCTTCACGGCCTCCATGCGCTCGCGGTCCTCGGCCAGGGAATACCAGACATAGGCCTCGACCAGATCACGTTCCACGCCCTGTCCGTTCTGGTGCAGGCGCCCGAGACCGATCTGCGCATTACGATCGCCTCGCTCCGCGGCCTTGGTGTACCAGCGGGCGGCCTCACCGGGATTCCGGTTCGTCCCGCGACCCGTCTCGTGCAGGAAACCGTAGTAGTACTTGGCCGAAACCTGGCCCTGCTCGGCCGCCTTGCCCAGCCACTCCAGGGCCTCGCCATTCGACTGCTCGTTACGGGCATAGTGGCTGCCCAGCCAGTACTGCGCATTGGCGTAGCCGAGTTCGGCCGAGCGGGTGTAGTGCTCGAGGGCCTTGTCTTCATCGGCAGCCGTGCCACGGCCGGCGGCAAACATGAAACCAAGGTAGTAGTGGGCGCCCGCATGGTCGTCGTCCGCCGCACGCGCGAACCAGTGCAGCGCCGCGTCGTAATCCACGTCAGTGCCACGGCCGACATAGTTGGCCATACCCACGTCGAACATGGCGCGGGTGTCACCGCGCTGGGCGTTGCCTTCACGAATCTCGTACCAGACGCCGAGCAACTCCTGTTGCCGCTCGACTTCGTCGTAGCCGAAATCCTGGGCCTGAGCCGCACCGACCCCAAAGGCCAGGGGCAATGTCAGGGGAAGAGAGAAAAACAACGCACGCAGGGATCGGGACATGGGACAGCCTCGCAGGGAATTCCGGCATCAATGCCGGTTACGATCATAGACCGCCCCCCATCCGCGCGCAAAACCCGTCCACGGGTACGAGAACCGCTGGCCGCAAAACGCCCTCCGAACGCCGAAAAAACGTGGCGGACGTCACACTGTGTCGCGTCACGCCCCGGCCGGGGCGTCGCAACGGCAACTCAGCACCCAGGCATCCTCGCGGCCGCTGTGCAACGGGTAGTAGCGCGGCCGGGTGCCGATGTGCTCGAAGCCCTCCGAACGATAAAGCTGGACCGCCGCGACATTGGAGGGACGCACCTCCAGAAGCAGGGCCTCGGCCCTCTGGTCGCAGGCATAGTCGAGCAGGCGGCGCAGCATGAAGCGACCCAGCCCGTAGCCCTGCCAGCGTCGGTCCACGGTCAGATTCAGAAGATGCGCCTCGCCGGCCGCCACGGTCAGCACGGCGTGTCCCACCTGGCGTTCATCCACCTCCAGCACCCAGCAGTCGTATCCGACCCGGATGCAGTCCTCGAAGATGCGCGCGGTCCACGGATAGTGATACGCCTCGCGCTCGATGCCCATCACACACTCGACATCCTCGGCCAGCATGCGGCGCATCCGGGGTTGTACTTGCGGCTCGGCACTCATGGCGTCGGGCTGGATCTCCTGAGTTTATTACCTGGGCTGAACATATAGGCGAGTCCGCGTTCGCTGCGTTCCCTAACACCTACACTCTGCAGGGTTACCCTCCGGGCGCACTCGTCAGACAGGCCCGCGCGCGCTGCAGATCCTGCCAGGCCCTGGCCTTGTCCTGCGGCTTCCGCAAAAGGTAGGCCGGATGATAGGTCACGACCAGCGGGACCTCACGATACCGGTGCAGGCTGCCCCGCAGGGATCCCAGCGGCTGGTCGGTCTCCAGCAGTTGCTGGGCGGCGACACGCCCCAGCGCCACGATCACCTCCGGCTGCACCAGTGCGATCTGCCGGTCCAGGAAGCCACGGCAGGCCCGGGATTCCTCCGGACTGGGGTCGCGGTTGTTCGGCGGACGACACTTGAGGACATTCGCGATAAAGACATCCTGCCGTCGATCGAGTCCCAGCGCGGCGAGCATGCTGTCCAGCAACTGGCCGGCACGCCCGACAAACGGTTCGCCTCGGCGGTCCTCCTCGGCCCCGGGTGCCTCGCCCACGAACAGCCACCGGGCACGGCGGTCGCCCACGCCAAACACGGTCTGCGTACGCTGGGCCGCCAGTTCGGCGCAGGCCGTGCAGTCGCGCACACGGGCTTCGAGCTCGGGCCAGTCCAGAGCCGCAACTTCGACTTCCACCGGCCCGCTCGCGGGGGGCACGAGCGGCTCGGGTATCTCGGGTGTCTCGGGGGGCGCACTGGTCGCTTGAGCCGACGCGGCCTCGGGCATTAGCGGGGCAGTGGGAGGCTCGACGGTCGGGGCTGCGGCCGGCACGCCAGGAAAGGCGCCGTCCCGGGCACGCCAAACGGGGATCCCCATATCGGCCAGGATACGGCGTTTGCGCGCCGACAGGTCCACGCCTCAATCCCCCGAGGGCGTACGGCGACGGTGGCGGCGCCAGCGCTCCAGCGTCAGCAGGGGTCCGGACAGGGCGTAAATCACGAAGCCCGCCCAAAGGACCTTGGGCGGATCCAGCGCCAGCAGCATCAGTGCGCCCACCACCCCGACGATCGCCAGGAAGGGCACCCGATGCTTGAAGTCCATGTCCTTGAAGCTGAAGTAGGTCAGATTGCTGACCATCGCCGCACCCGCCAGAACCGTCACGATCAGGATCGCCACCACGTACGGATCGGCCAGATCCGCCGGAATGCCAAGATCCTCGAGCACCCAGACCATCCCCACCACCAGCGCGGCGGCGGCAGGGCTCGGCAGCCCCTGGAAGAAACGTTTGTCGACCACGGCCAGTCGGCTGTTGAAGCGCGCGAGACGCAATGCCGCGGCCGTGGCAAAGAAGAAGGCCGCCACCCAGCCGAGATTGCCCAGATCCTGCAGCTGCCACAGGTACACGACGAGGGCCGGGGCCACGCCGAAGGAGACCAGGTCGGAGAGCGAGTCGTACTGCGCCCCGAACTCGCTTTGCGTGTCCGTCATACGCGCCACGCGGCCATCGAGGGTATCCAGGACCATGGCCACGAATACCGCGATCGCGGCGGTCGTAAACTCGCCATTGATCGCGGAGACAATCGCGAAGAAGCCAGAGAACAGCACCCCGGTCGTGAACAGGTTGGGCAGCAGAAAGATCCCGCGGCGACGCCGGGAACGGCCCTCGTGCCGCTCGTCGGCCCCGTTCATCTCGTCGATATCGCTTGATCTCTCGTCATCCGGCGTCACTCCAGCACCTCCACGGTCGCTTCCTCGTCGCCACTGGCCTCCGGCAGCCCACCGATCACGGTGGAGCCCGCCAGCACCTTCTGGCCGACCTGGGCCATGACCTGCGACCCGGCCGGCAGCCAGACCTCGAAGGTAGCACCGAACCCGGCAAAACCCATGCGTTTACCGCGCCCGAGTCGATTCCCGGGCACCACATTCTGCAGGCGGATCATGCGCGGCCAGTGATTGACCGACAGCGCGAGCGTCAGGCGCGTGCCCTCGTCGGTCGCCAGCGCAAATGCCAGGCGGTGATCGAGCTGCCCGTCCGGCGGGCTATCCGTCTCCTTACCCGGCCAGACCCGCTCCACCACCTTCGATTCCTGCGGGGCATGGACGTTGTATTCCCCCAGGCGTCGCTGACGAATGCGGATCCGCAGGGCTGACTTGCCCGTGAACGGATCGGTCGTCTCGTCGATCGCCTCCACCGTGCCATCGGCCGGGGCAATCACGCCCAGCGCGGGGGCCGCCGCCTTGCGCCGAAGGTCGCGGAAAAGCCCCATCAGCGCCACGGTCAGCAGCACCATGAACAGGCCCAGCTCCGCCTCCCCGACTAGCAGCGAGATCACCGCCATCCAGGCGGAGATGATCACGAACAGACGGCCTTCGGGGGCAAGCGGAAACAGCATGGGGTTCTCGGAGGGGGTGCGGGTGCGCAACCCGGGGTCTGTGCCCCGGGTCGCCCCGACGGATCAGTTGCGGGACTTGTCGACCAGCTGGTTGGCCTTGATCCACGGCATCATCGCACGCAGGCGTTCGCCCACCTGCTCGATCTCGTGGGCCGCGTTCAGGCGGCGGTTGGCGGTCATCGACGGGTAATTCATCGCGCCTTCCAGGATGAACTGCTTGGCGTACTCGCCGTTCTGGATGTTCTTCAGCGCCTCGCGCATCGCCCAGCGCGACTCCTCGTTGATCACCTGCGGGCCGGTCACGTACTCGCCGTACTCGGCATTGTTGGAGATCGAGTAGTTCATGTTGGCGATGCCACCCTCGTACATCAGGTCGACGATCAGCTTGAGCTCGTGCAGGCACTCGAAGTAGGCCATCTCCGGGGCGTAGCCGGCCTCGGTCAGGGTCTCGAAGCCGGCCTTGACCAGTTCCACCGCACCGCCGCAGAGCACGGCCTGTTCGCCGAACAGGTCGGTCTCGGTCTCGTCCTTGAAGGTGGTCTCGATGATGCCGGTGCGGCCGCCGCCGATCGCGGAGGCGTAGGACATCGCGATGTCACGGGCCTTGCCGGAGGCGTCCTGCTGGATCGCGATCAGGTCGGGGATGCCGCCGCCACGCACGAACTCGGAGCGCACAGTGTGGCCCGGGGCCTTCGGCGCGATCATGATCACGTCCAGGTCCTTGCGCGGCACGATCTGGTTGTAGTGGATCGCGAAGCCGTGGGCAAACGCCAGGGTCGCACCCTCCTTCAGGTTCGGCTCCAGCACGTCGCGGTACAGGGCGGCCTGGTATTCGTCCGGGGCCAGCACCATGATCAGGTCGGCGCCGGCGGTCGCGGCGTCGACATCGGCGACCTTCAGGCCAGCTTCTTCGGCCTTGGCGCGCGAGGCGGAGCCGTCGCGCAGGCCCACGGTCACGTCCACACCGGAATCCTTCAGGTTGTTCGCATGGGCGTGGCCCTGCGAGCCGTAGCCGATGATCGCGACCTTCATGCCCTGGATGATGGAGAGGTCGGCGTCTTTGTCGTAATACAGATTCATGGCAGTCATTTCCTTGGCAACAGGCCCCGCCAGGGGGCCGATGACGAATAAAAAGCCCGTGCCTGGCCGGCACGGACGAAAACGAAGACGATTACAGCTGCAGCGCGACGTCGCCGCGGGCGATGCCCATCACACCCGAGCGCACGACTTCCAGCACCGGGAACGGCGAGACAGCCTCGAGGAAGGCATCCAGCTTGGAGCCCTCGCCGGTGATCTCGATCACGTAGGTCTGTTGGGTCACGTCGATGATGCGACCGCGGAAGATATCGGTCAGGCGCTTGACCTCTTCACGGTCGGCGGCCTCGCCGACGCGTACCTTGACCAGTGCCATCTCGCGCTCGATGTGCGGATGCGCGGTCATGTCCAGCAGCTTGATCACGTCGACCAGCTTGTTCAGCTGCTTGGTGATCTGCTCGACGATCTCGTCGGAGCCACTGGTGACGATGGTCATGCGCGACAGCGACGGGTCGTCGGTCGGCGCGACGGTCAGCGATTCGATGTTGTAGCCACGCGCGGAGAACAGGCCGGCCACCCTTGAGAGGGCACCGGATTCGTTTTCCAGCAGGACACTGATGATATGACGCATACGGCTCTTCCCTGTACCCGGTTCAGACCAGGATCATTTCGTTCTGGCCGGCGCCGGCCGGGATCATCGGATAGACGTTCTCGGACTGGTCGGTGAGGAAGTCCAGGAACACCAGGCGCTCCTTCTGCGCGAGGGCCTCCTTGATCGCGCCCTCGACGTCGCCCGGCTTGTCGATACGCATGCCCACATGGCCATACGCCTCGGCCAGCTTCACGAAGTCCGGCAGCGCGTCCATGTAGGACATCGCGTAACGGCCCTGGTAGAAGAATTCCTGCCACTGCCGGACCATGCCCAGGTAGCGGTTGTTCAGGTTCAGGATCTTGATCGGGAGCTGGTACTGGTAGCAGGTCGACAGCTCCTGGATGCACATCTGGATGCTGGCCTCGCCGGTGATGCAGCCGACCGTCGCGTCCGGGTGCGCGAACTGCACGCCCATCGCAAACGGCAGGCCCACGCCCATCGTCCCCAGGCCACCCGAGTTGATCCAGCGGTTGGGCTTGTCGAAGCCGTAGAACTGCGCGGCCCACATCTGGTGCTGACCGACGTCGGAGGTCACGAAGGCATCGCCCTGCGTCAGCTCCCAGAACTTCTGCACCACGTACTGCGGCTTGATCAGTTCGGACTCGCGGTCGTATTTCAGGCAGTCCTGCGACTGCCACTCGCGGATCTGCTTCCACCAGGCATCCAGCGCCGCCGGGTCCGGCTTCGCGTTGGCGGCGTCCAGCGCCTTGATCAACTCGCGCAGCACCGGCTCCACCTCGCCGACGATGGGCACGTCGACCTTCACGTTCTTGGAGATCGAGGATGGGTCGACATCGACATGCACAATCTTCGCGTGCGGGCAGAACTTCTCGATGTTGCCGGTCACGCGGTCGTCAAAGCGCGCGCCGATCGCAATCAGCACGTCGGCGTGGTGCATGGCCATGTTGGCCTCGTAGGTCCCGTGCATGCCCAGCATGCCGAGGAACTGCTTGTCCGACGCCGGATAGCCACCCAGCCCCATCAGGGTGTTGGTGATCGGGTAGCCCAGCTTGCGGGTGAACTCGGTCAGTGCCTCGGAACCCCTGCCCAGGATCACGCCCCCGCCGGTGTAGATCATCGGCTGCTTCGCCGACAGGATCAGGTCCACCGCCTTGTCGATCTGGCCTGTATAGCCGCCAAAGGTCGGGTTGTACGAGCGCATGTGGATGGACTCGGGATATTCGAACTCGCAGCTCGCCGCGGTCACATCCTTCGGGATATCCACGACCACGGGGCCGGGGCGGCCGGTGGTCGCCACGTAGAAGGCCTTCTTGATCGTGGTCGCCAGGTCCTTCACGTCCTTGACCAGGAAGTTGTGCTTCACGCAGGGGCGGGTAATCCCCACGGTATCCACTTCCTGGAAGGCATCGTTGCCGATCAGGCTGGTCGGCACCTGGCCGGTGAACACCACCAGCGGCACCGAATCCATGTAGGCATCGGCGATCCCGGTAATCGCATTGGTCGCACCGGGGCCGGAGGTGACCAGCGCGACACCCGGCTTGTCGGAGGACTTGGCATAGCCCTCGGCCGCGTGCACCGCACCCTGCTCGTGACGCACCAGTACGTGCGAGACTTTGTCCTGGCGATACAGCGCATCATAGATGTGCAGTACCGCCCCGCCGGGATACCCGAATACGACATCGACACCCTCGGCCTGCAGGCTGCGGCAGAAGATTTCGGCGCCGGTGATGGCGGTGGAGGAACTTGAGGTCTCGGACATGGTGGTCGACTTCCTTACCTAAGGGCTCGTGCGTGATCGTGACGGGATCACCCAGCAGGAATCAAAATAGCCCAACATCCTAATATGAAATGACGATTTTTCCCAGCACCAGGGTGCGGAAAACCACCCCTGGAGGCGGCCCAGCGTCATACAGACAGCCGGCTTCAGTCGTCCGACTTCTTCACGTCCGCCGCGGGCAGGCCGGGGTTGGTCGGGCGGCGGGCATCGTCGCTGGACATGTCCTGCGGCGCCATCTGCTGTTCCAGCCCTTGCGGCGGGTTGGCCTCTTCTTCCTCGCCTCCGCAACCGGCCAGCACAAGCGTGGCGGCAACCGACAGAACGAGGAATCCAGTGATTCGGGCATGGCGGTACATAGTGTTCTTCCTTGCAAGACAGGGGCGTGAACTGGCGAGCTTGCCGTGGCGCCAATGGCTTGGCAACAATCCACCACGGCGAGACGCTGATTCCCGCGCGGGCCCGGACCCTACGACATCCCCACCGGCAGTATCCGCGTCCCGGCCCGCCCCGCAATAATCGCGGCAGCGTCCTCGAGCGCCCCGATCCCGGCACGGGCACCGTATTCCGCGACGCGCCACGCGGCCTCCATCTTCGGGCCCATCGAACCGGCCGGGAACGACGCGGGGTCGACCGCGCTCACCAGCAATGCCTTCAAGCGCGTGGCGTCAGGCTCGCCCCAGTTCCAGTAGACGCCGTCGACGTCCGTCAGCATCAACAGCCAGTCCGCGCCCAGCTCCACTGCGAGGCGTGCGGCGGTCAGGTCCTTGTCCACCACCGCCTCGATACCGTACAGCCTTCCCTCAGCGTCTCGCGCGACCGGCACACCGCCGCCGCCCGCGCAGATCGCGAGGGACCCGCCGTCGACCAGGGTCCGTACGGCCTCCACGCCCAGCACCTTCTGCGGCTCCGGCGAGGCCACCACGCGCCGCCAGCCGTCACCGTCGCGGGCGATATCCCAGCCGCGTGCCTCGGCCAGTGCACGCGCCCGGGATTCACCCCAGACCGGGCCGATGAATTTCTCGGGGCGGGCGAACGCCGGATCGTCCGGGTCGACCTCGGTCTGCGTCAGGAGGCTGGCAATCCGGTCATGGCCCAGGGCGTTGTGCAGTTCCTGCGCAAGGATGTAGCCGATCATCCCGTGGCTCTCGGCGCCGACCACATCCAGTGGCCAGTGGATGGAGTCGGCCTCCGCCTGGCTGGCGAGCAGGCCCACCTGCGGGCCATTGCCGTGGGTCACAACGACCTCGTGCTCGTTTGCGACTGCGGCGACAGCCCGCGCCGCGGCACGGGCGTTGCGCCGCTGGGCCTCGGCCGACGGCGTCTCGCCGCGTTGCAGCAGGGCGTTTCCGCCCAGCGCGATCACGATGCGCATGGCGGCCTCCTGGGTAGAAGGGTGAGTGCGTCAGGTACGGGGCAGTGTTACGCCGCGCTGGCCCTGATACTTGCCTCCGCGGTCCTTGTAGGACGTCTCGCAGACCTCGTCGGACTGCAGGAACAGCATCTGCGCCACACCCTCGTTGGCGTAGATCTTGGCTGGCAGCGGCGTGGTGTTGGAGAACTCCAGGGTCACGTGGCCTTCCCACTCGGGTTCCAGCGGGGTCACGTTCACGATGATGCCGCAGCGCGCGTAGGTCGATTTGCCGAGGCAGATGGTCAGCACGTCACGCGGGATGCGGAAGTACTCGACGGTATGCGCCAGCGCAAACGAGTTGGGCGGGATGATGCAGACATCGGAATGCACGTCCACAAAGCTGCCCTCGTCGAAGCCCTTGGGGTCGACGATGCTCGAGTTGATGTTGGTGAAGATCTTGAAGTGCTCCGAGCAGCGCACGTCATAGCCATAGCTGGACGTGCCGTAGGAGACGATGCGCTGCTCGTCGCGATAGCGGACCTGACCGGGCTCGAAGGGCTCGATCATGCCCTTCGTCTCGGCCATCTCCCGGATCCAGCGGTCCGACTTGATGCTCATCTGCCCTGTCCCTGGTTGTGATCGCCGGATCAGTTGTTCTGGATGACGATATTGGGGAATTTGCTGCTGTAGTCCTTCGCCTGCTCCGCGAGCTTGGCGCCGGTACGGCGGGCGATCTCGCGATAGATCTCTGTGATGCGGCCGTCCGGATCGGCGATCACGGTCGGTTCACCACCATCGGCCTGCTCGCGAATGCGAATATCCAGCGGCAGCGCGCCGAGCATGTCCACGCCATACTCTTCGGCCATGCCCTGGGCACCGCCCTGGCCGAAGATGTGCTCCTCGTGGCCACAGCTCGAGCAGATATGAATGCTCATGTTCTCGATGATGCCCAGTACCGGCACCTCCACTTTCTCGAACATGCGCAGGCCCTTGCGCGCATCCAGAAGTGCGATGTCCTGCGGGGTGGTGACGATCACCGCGCCGGAGACCGGGATCTTCTGCGACAGGGTCAGCTGGATGTCGCCGGTGCCCGGCGGCAGGTCGATCACCAGGTAGTCGAGATCCTTCCAGTTGGTCTCGTTCAGCAGCTGCTCAAGGGCCTGGGTGACCATCGGGCCACGCCAGATCATCGGCGTGTCCTCGTCGATCAGGAAGCCGATGGACATCGCCTGCACGCCGTGGCGTTCCAGCGGCTCCATGGACTTGCCGTCTTTCGACTCCGGGCGGTCCTTGATGCCCAGCATGCGCGGCTGGCTGGGGCCATAGATATCCGCATCCAGGATGCCGACCTGCGCGCCTTCGGCCGCCAGGCCCAAGGCCAGGTTGACCGCGGTGGTGGACTTGCCCACCCCGCCCTTGCCGGAGGCCACAGCGATGATGTTCTTGATGCCGGGCATCGGCTTCAGGCTCTTCTGCACCGCGTGGGCGGTCACCCTGGTGGTGATCGTCACTTCGGAGGACTCCAGCCCGGCGACGCCGGCCAGCGCCCCCTGGATCGCGGCGCGCAGCTCGTCGTGATAGCCGCTCGCGGAGTAGCCCATCTCGAGGGTGATGGCCGCCCGTGCGCCCTCCACACGGATGTCCTTGACCGCACCGGCGGCCACCAAGTCCTGCTCCAGGTACTTGTCCTGAACGGTCTTCAGGGCGTTTTCGATCTGCTCGCGCGAGAGTTCGGCCATGGCGTTCGTTCCATCCGGCAGTTGGGAGTGATCGCGCGATTCTACTGGGCCGCAATCAGCACGCCAATGGCACCACCACACGCCAGCCCTTTACCCATGCCGCAAGAGGCGCCACAGATGATCTGTCAACCCCTATTCGCGACTTTTATACACATGAATCTTCGCTGCCCCTGAAAACGCCCCAGATAGCAGCCAAAACACCGAAAGCACTACACAAAGAACCTTCATGTATTTGTTTTTTCGGCATAAAAAGAAATTGAACGTTTTTTGACCAATCTGTACAAGGCCCTTGCGTGACAAGGCCTGACGATGAATTCCACTGGGTTGCCCACAGAGTTATCCACAGCTTCTGTGGAAAAGCCCGTGACGGACTTTTCCACGCCTCGACAACCCGGCTGGCAGCCCCGACAATAGCGCCCCTGCATGCCACCGCCCGCCGCTACCGACGCACGAGTCCGACGATGACAGACACGCCGCGCAAGATCCTGGTCACCAGCGCCCTGCCCTACGCCAACGGGCCGATCCATCTGGGGCACCTGGTCGAGTACATCCAGACCGATATCTGGGTGCGCTTCCAGCGTGCGCGCGGCCACGAGGTGATCTACGTCTGCGCGGATGACGCCCACGGCACGCCGATCATGCTGAAGGCCCGCGCCGAGGGCATCGAACCCGAAGAGTTGATCACGCGCGTACGCCAGGAGCACGAGGCCGACTTCAGCGAGTTCCTAGTGGATTTCGACCACTACCACTCGACCCACTCGGACGAAAACCGCGAACTGGCCGCCCACATCTACACCGCGCTGCGCGACGCCGGGCACATCGAGACGCGCACCATCGACCAGGCCTACGACCCCGAGGCCGGGATGTTCCTGCCCGACCGCTTCATCAAGGGCACCTGCCCCAACTGCGGCGCCGAGGACCAGTACGGCGATTCCTGCGAGGCCTGCGGAGCCACCTACAGCCCGCTGGACCTGAAAGACCCGGTTTCCGCGATCAGCGGCGCCCGTCCCGAGTCGCGCCAGTCCGAGCACTACTTCTTCAAACTCGGCGACTTCGAGGCCTTCCTGCGCGAATGGACCGGCTCCGGCCGCCTGCAGGACGCGATCCGCAACAAGCTCGACGAGTGGTTCGATGCGGGCCTGACCGACTGGGACATCTCGCGCGATGCCCCCTACTTCGGCTTCGAGATCCCCGACGCCCCGGGCAAGTACTTCTACGTCTGGCTGGACGCGCCGATCGGCTACATGGCGAGCTTTCGCGCCTACGCCGAGAAGCAGGGCCTGAACTTTGATGCCTGGTGGGGCGCGGATTCCGATGCCGAGCTGTATCACTTCATCGGCAAGGACATCGCGTACTTCCATACGCTGTTCTGGCCGGCGATGCTGCACGGCGCGGGCTTTCGCACGCCCAGCGCGGTGTTCTGCCACGGCTTCCTGACCGTCAACGGGCAGAAGATGTCCAAATCGCGCGGGACCTTCATCCGCGCGCGCGACTACCTGGACCACCTGAACCCCGAATCCCTGCGCTACTACCTCGCCGCCAAGCTGGGTGCCGGGGTCGACGACCTCGACCTCAACCTGGACGACTTCGTCCAGCGTGTGAACTCCGATCTGGTCGGCAAGCTGGTCAACATCGCCAGCCGCTGCGCCGGCTTCATTACCAAGCGCTCGAACGGCGAGCTGGCGGCCGAGCTGCCACGTCCGGACCTGCACGAGGCCTTCGTCGCCGAGGGCGACGCCATCGCGGCCGCGTTCGAGAACCGCGAATACGCCCAGGCCATCCGCCGCATCATGGCGCTGTCCGATCAGGCCAACCAATACATCGACGAGGCCCAGCCCTGGGTGCTGGCGAAGCAGGAGGGCCGCGAGGCCGAGGTACAGGCCATCTCCACCCAGGGCCTGGACCTGTTCCGCATCCTGATCGTCTACCTCGCCCCGGTGCTGCCGCGACTGGCGGCCGACGCTGCGGCCTTCCTCCGGCTGGACAGCCTGGCCTGGGACACGCGCGCGCCGCTGGTCGGGCGCTCGATCGAGAAGTTCAAGCCGCTGATGACCCGCATCGAAGGCGAGACCGTCGACAAGCTGCTGGAGGCCTCGAAGGCCACCCTGGCCGCGACCGCGCAAACGCCCACCCCCAGCACCAAAGCGGAGCCCGACGTGGACCCCATCGCCGAGACCATCGACTTCGACACCTTTGCAAAGGTGGACCTGCGCATCGCCCGCATCGCCAGTGCCGAGCACGTGGAAGGTGCCGACAAGCTGCTGAAGCTCACCCTCGATATCGGCTCGGAGACGCGCCAGGTGTTTGCCGGGATCAAGTCGGCCTACGCGCCGGAGGACCTGGTCGGCCGGCATACTGTGATGGTCGCCAACCTCGCGCCGCGCAAGATGCGCTTTGGCGTATCCGAGGGCATGGTCCTGGCGGCCGGCCCCGGCGGCTCGGAGCTGTACATCCTGAACCCGGACGACGGCGCCCAAGCCGGGATGCGGGTCAAATAGGCCGCCCGCGTCATGGATTTGCACCCACGGCTCGCGTAAGCTGCCGCTCTTTTGTCGATACCCGGACGCATGGACCAAAGCCCCGAATTCCTGGCGCAGGTACGCCTGCTGGCCGAAGCAGGCCGCGATCTCTCGGCGCGCGGCTGGCTGCCCGCGCGCACCGGCCACTTCTCCGCGCGCCTGGACGACCGGCATATCGCCGTCACCGCGCCCAATCGCGAGAAGAGCTTTCTCGACCGCCACGACTTCCTGGTGGTCGATCTCGACGGCCACGTGGTCGCCGGCAGCGAAGAGCCGGCCCCGGAGACCTTCCTGCACATCATCATGTACCGCCACGATGTCCAGCTGGGCGCCGTGCTGCACACGCATTCCGTACATGCGACCGTACTGTCGCGCCAGTTCCCCGGCACGCTTGCCCTGCGCGACTACGAGGTCCTGCGCGAACTGCCCGGCGTGAAGAATCCCGCGCGGGGCCTGGACCTGCCCGTGTTCGCGAACGACCCCGACGTACAGCAACTGGCCGCGCGGGTCGACGCCGCCATGACCCGCGAGCCGAATCTCGCCGGGTTCCTGATCGGCGGCCACGGCCTCTATACCTGGGGCGCGAGCGTGGAGCTGGCACTGCACCGGGTCGAGGCCTTCGAATTCATGTTCCAGTGCGAGACGCTTGCACACCAGATGAGCCGATGAACATGTCACCGAATCCCGCGCCCCAGGCCCTGATCCTCTCGTTCGAGGGGGTGCTGGCGCCGCCCGGCGTACTGCGCGACACGCTCGAGCCCTATTCGCTGGAGGCCTTGCCGGGCTTTCTCGAGCGCCACGCGGAGAGTACCGCGGTGCAACGCGTGCTCGCGGATATCCTCGCCTATTCCGGCCGCGAGCTGGACGTCGACGGGCTGCTCGCGCAGATCCGCGCCTGGATTCGCGGCGGACAGGACATCACGCCCCTGCGCCAGCTACAGGGGCTGATCTGGGCCGACGCCCTGGAGGCCTCGATGCTGCGCCCTGAGCTGTCGGACGACACGGCCCGCGCCCTGATGGCGCTGGACGATGCCAGCGTGGCCCTGTACAGCTTTGGTGCGAGCCCGGCCCCGGTCCAGCGCGACTGGCTGCGTCACGGCCCGTATCCGGAGGTGGAGCAGCGTCTGACCGGGCTGTTCGACACCCGCATCGGCGGTCGCCGCGATGCCGGCAGCTACCGCCGTCTGGCCGACGAGATCGGCATCGCGCCGGAGGCGATCATGCTGCTGTCGGTGCGCGGCGAGGAGCTGGATGCCGCACACCAGGCCTGGCTGCAGACCGCCCGCCCGTTCACCGACCCGGCGGCTACCGACCAACACCCACTGCGCAGCCTGGAATCGCTCATCCCGGCAGGCGACTAGACTCTATCCTGCAGGGGCAAGCCTGTCCGCGAATGCCGCCCGCCAAGGTCCGGCTATTGCAGGGGCTTCGCGGGCAGGCCCGCTCCCACGCAAAACCAGCGCCCCGGAAGGGTTGAGTCGGGATAAGCAGTCCCTGATACTATTTTGTTGACCTGACGACTCGGAATTAACGTGGAATACGTCCTGATCCTCATCAGTACGATCCTCGTGAACAACTTCGTACTGGTGAAGTTTCTGGGCCTGTGCCCGTTCATGGGGGTCTCGCGCAAGGTCGAGACGGCCACCGGCATGGGCCTGGCCACGACCTTCGTGCTGACGTTGTCCGCGGTCAGTTCCTACGTGATCAACGAATACCTGCTGACCCCACTGGGGCTCGAGTACCTGCGCACCATCGCGTTCATCCTCGTGATCGCCGCCGTGGTCCAGTTCACCGAGCTGGTGGTGCGCAAGACCAGCCCGCTGCTCTACAACGTGCTGGGCATCTTCCTGCCGCTGATCACCACCAACTGCGCGGTGCTGGGCGTGGCCCTGCTGAACGTCCAGGAGGCACACAACTTCGTCGAATCCGCGCTCTACGGCTTCGGCGCCGCGGTCGGCTTCTCCCTGGTGCTGATCCTGTTCTCCGCCATTCGTGAACGCATCGCGGTGGCCGATGTGCCCGTGGTCTTTCGCGGCAGCGCGGTCGCCATGGTCACCGCGGGCCTGATGTCGCTGGCGTTCATGGGCTTCTCCGGGCTGGTGCGGCTGTGAGTGTCGTCTACGCCATCCTCGCGATCGGCGGTCTGGCCGCCGCGTTCGGACTGATCCTCGGCTTTGCCGCGCAGCGCTTTCGCGTCGAGGCGGATCCGGTCGTCGACCAGATCGACGCCCTGCTGCCCCAGACCCAGTGCGGCCAGTGCTCCTACCCTGGCTGCCGCCCTTATGCCGAGGCGATCGCTGCAGGCGAAGCCGACATCAACCGCTGCCCGCCCGGTGGCCAGGCCACGGTCCAGGCGCTGGCGGACCTGCTGGACCGCGAGCCGACCCCGCTGGAAGAAGAGGAACAGGAAAAGGCCGTCGCGGTGATCGACGAAAACATCTGCATCGGCTGCACCCTGTGCATCCAGGCCTGCCCGGTGGACGCCATCCTGGGCGCAGCCAAGCAGATGCATACCGTGATCGAGGAGGAATGCACCGGCTGCGAACTGTGCATCGAACCCTGTCCAGTCGACTGCATCGACATGGTGCCGGTCCAGACCGATATCACCGAGTGGCGCTGGGCGGAGCCGGAACCCTCGCCCATCGAGCGGCCCATTTACGCGATTGCGGACGTCTCGCGCAGCGGGCACTAAGCCCCGCACCCGCGAAACGTTAGAATACGCCGATGCAGCTGCACCGCTTCCATGGAGGCCTGAAACTGGCCGACGAGACCGACGCCAGTACCGCCAATCCGGTGCTGGTGATGGGCGTGCCCGCGAAACTGACCGTACCGCTTGGCCAGCATATCGGCGAGGCGACCGAAGCCTGCGTCCAGGTCGGCGACCACGTGACCAAGGGCCAGCGCATCGGCCAGTCCAAGGGCTACATCGCGGCGCACGTGCATGCACCCACCTCCGGCGAAGTGGTCGATATCGACCTCTACCCCGTACCCCACCCCTCGGGCCTCAATGCCCCCTGCGTGGTAATCGAGCCCGATGGGCGCGACGACTGGGGCGAGGCCCGCATGGAACCCTGGCTGGACTGGGATACCCGCGACCTGCGCGCGCTGCGCCAGCGCCTGCGCGCCGGAGGGATCGTCGGGCTGGGCGGCGCGGCCTTCCCCACAGCGGTCAAGCTGAACCCGCGCGCCGGCCAGCGCATCCACACACTGATCGTCAACGGGGCAGAGTGCGAGCCCTACATCAGCGCCGACGACATGCTGCTGCGCACCGCCCCCGAGGCGGTGTTCGAAGGGATTCGCATTACCGCCCGCCTGCTGGGCGTGGAGCGGGTGCTGTTCGCGGTCGAGGACAATATGCCGGAGGCGATGCGCTCGCTGACCGAGACCCTGCCCCCCGAGCTGCGCGATCTGATCGAGCTGGTATCGGTCCCCTCGATCTATCCCACCGGGGGCGAGCGCCAGCTGATCAAGGTACTGACCGGCCAGGAGGTCCCGAGCGGCGGCCTGCCTGCGGATCTCGGGATGGTCTGCCACAATCCAGGCACCTTCAAGGCGATCTGCGACACGGTGATCCAGGGCCGCCCGCTGCTGTCCCGCATCGTCACGGTCACCGGCCCCGGCGTGAAACACCCGCGCAACGTGGAGGCCCTGCTCGGCACCCCGTTCGCCGACGTGATCGAGGCGGCCGGAGGCTATGCCGAAGGCGTCGACCGGCTGGTGATGGGCGGCCCGATGATGGGTTTCGCGGTCCACGACGACTCCATGCCAGTGATCAAGGCCACCAACTGCCTGCTCGCCACGCGCCCCCAGGACACGCCCGCGCCCGGCCCGGTCATGCCCTGCATCCGCTGCGCCGAGTGCGCGGCCGTCTGCCCGGCCCAGCTGCTGCCGCAACAGCTCTACTGGCAGGCAAAGGCGAAGGACTTCGACGCGATCCAGGACTACGGGCTGTTCGACTGCATCGAATGCGGCTGCTGCGCCTATGTCTGCCCCAGCAACATCCCGCTGGTGCAGTACTACCGCTATGCCAAGAACGAGATCTGGGCGCGGGAGAAGGAGCGCCAGAAGTCGGACATCGCGCGCGAGCGTTACGAGTTCCGCCAGGAGCGCATCGAGCGCGAGGAGCGCGAGAAGGCCGAGCGCCTGGCGAAGAAGAAGGCCGCGCTGAAGAACAAGGAAGCCGACGGCGACAAGCAGGCCGCGATCCAGGCGGCACTGGAACGCGCCCAGAAGAAAAAGGCCGCCCGCGCGGAAGAGCCCGCGCAGGACAGCGATCAGGCGTCCGGCTCGGAGACGACCGGCGAGGCAACCTCCACGACAGACAACACCCGGGACGGGGACGGCCGCTGATGCGCTTTCGTACGCAATCCTCCCCCCATGTGATCCCGGCGCACTCCGTGGGCGGCGTGATGCAGCAGGTGCTGATGGCGCTGGTGCCCGGCACCCTGGCCATGACCTGGTTCTTCGGCTGGGGCGTGCTGGTCAACGTGCTGCTGGGCGTGCTGTTCGCGGTGGCCTTGGAGGCGGCGATGGTCGCCGCGCGCAAGCGGCCCGTCATGGCCACGCTGGCGGACAACTCCGCGATCGTTACCGGCTGGCTGTTCGCGCTGGCGATCCCGCCACTGGCGCCGTTCTGGGTCACGCTGATCGGGATCGCGTTCGCGATCATCGTCGCCAAGCACCTGTACGGCGGGCTGGGCTACAACCCGTTCAACCCCGCGATGGTCGGCTATGTCGTCGTGCTGGTCTCGTTCCCGCGCGAAATGGCGCTCTGGCCGGCCCCCAGCACGCTGCCGGAATCCCCGCTGAGCCTGCTGCAGACCCTGCAGACCGTCCTGACCGGCAGCCTCCCCGGCGCCCAGGCGTGGGACGCGGTCACGCGCGCGACACCACTCGATGCGATGCGTGAGGGGCTGGTCTCCGGGCGAACCGTGGGCGAGATCACCGCCAGCCCGCTGTTTGGCACCTTCACCGAGACGGGCTGGGAATGGGTCGGCAACTTCTTCCTGCTCGGCGGGCTGTACCTGCTGTTCCGCCGTATCATCCACTGGCACATCCCGGTGGCGGTCATCCTGGGCGTGGCCATCCCGGCCGGCTTCTTCTGGCTGCTGGACCCGGACTCGTTCGCCTCGCCCGCCTTCCACGTGTTCTCCGGGGCGGTCATCATCGGCGCGTTCTTCATCGCCACCGATCCGGTCTCCGCTTCCACCACCCCGCTCGGCCGCATCCTCTACGGGGCCGGGATCGGCGTGCTGATCTTCGTGATCCGGACCTGGGGCGGCTACCCGGACGCGGTCGCCTTTGCCGTACTGCTGATGAACATGGTCGCCCCGACGCTCGACCACCTGAC
Organism: Thioalkalivibrio sp. ALJ2; assembly: GCF_000378325.1. Taxonomy (NCBI): domain Bacteria; kingdom Pseudomonadati; phylum Pseudomonadota; class Gammaproteobacteria; order Chromatiales; family Ectothiorhodospiraceae; genus Thioalkalivibrio; species Thioalkalivibrio sp. ALJ2. The sequence goes on along the minus strand of NZ_KB899555.1, from coordinate 347,762 downwards.
GCGACCCCGAGTCTTCGGGCGCAGCCGCGGCGGGCCGCCGCCAGGCGACGGTCATGCTTAACCTGAAACCGCGCGACATCCTGATCGCCACCGTCCTGCTGGCCGGCTTTGCGGCGGCCGGTGCCGGACTGGTCGCACTGGTGCAGGAAGGCACCGAGGCGCGCATCGCGGACAACCGCATGGAGGTCAATCGCAACCGCATCGCGGAGCTCACCGGCGATCTCGATTACGCCAACGACCCGGTGCACGATACGGCGGCGCTGAGCGACGAGCGTCTGGGAGGCGACAACCTGCCGGCGTGGTTCGCACGCGACGCAGACGACAACGTCATGGGCATCGTGTTCTCGGCAGTCGCGCGCGACGGCTACAGCGGCAACATCCATCTGCTGATCGGCGTGGACCGCGACGGCGAACTGCTGGGCGTACGCGTCTCCAGCCACCGCGAGACGCCGGGACTGGGCGATGCGATCGAGGCCGAGCGCTCCGACTGGATCCATGGCTTCGAAGGCCGCTCCCTGGGCGACCCCGAGCCTGGCGATTGGGCGGTGCGGCGCGATGGCGGCGTGTTCGACCAGTTCACCGGCGCCACCATTACCCCGCGTGCGGTGGTTCGCGCCGTGCGCCGCACACTGGAATACTTCGACGACTACCGCGACGACCTGCTCGCGACCGCGCCAAAGGAAGAGGAAGGCGCGGTGGTCGAACCGATAGGGAAAGACTGATGAACCCGACCCTGACCGACATCATTCGCGACGGCCTGTGGAACAACAACCCGGGCCTGGTCCAGCTGCTCGGCCTGTGCCCGCTGCTGGCGATCTCCGGGACGATGGTCAACGCCATCGGGCTGGGCATCGCGACCACCCTGACGCTGCTGCTATCGAACGTGCTGGTCTCGATGATCCGCCGCCACGCCCGCCCGGAGATCCGTATCCCGGTCTACGTGCTGATCATCGCCTCGATCGTGACCGCGATCGAACTGGCGATGAACGCCTGGTTCCACGGCCTGTTCCTGATCCTCGGCATCTTCATCCCGCTGATCGTGACCAACTGCGCGATCATCGGCCGCGCCGAGGCCTTCGCGTCACGCAACTCGGTCCCGCGCGCCGCGCTGGACGGGCTGATGATGGGGCTGGGCTTTACCGGCGTACTGATTGCGCTGGGCGCGCTGCGCGAGGTCCTGGGCCAGGGCACGCTGATGGACAACGCCCACCTGCTGTTCGGCGAGTGGGGCCACGCGATGACCATCCAGATTTTCCCGTCGGAGCATGGCTTCCTGTTGGCCCTGCTGCCGCCTGGCGCCTTCATGGCCATGGGCCTGCTGATCGCCGCCAAGAACTGGATCGACCAGCACACGGCGACCGAGCCGGAACCCGCTGCCGACGAATCCCGCGCCGAGGCCTCCGAAACCACCTGACCCCGCGCAGCACGCAGCACCCATAACGAAAACGCCCCACCGGGGCGCTCCGGCGGGGCGTCGGGGTGACCGTATGGGCAATCAGGCGGTCGTGTCGACGTTATTGCCCACGTGGTCGGGCAGGCCCTGGGAGGTCGCCTGCATCTCGCTGATGTTCGGCATGGCCTGCAACAGGCCCTGTGCCGCCATCTCTTCCGATTCCATGGCCTTCTTCTGCACTGCCACATCCTTTTGCATGGCAATGTTCTGCTGGCTCATCTGCGTGGCCTGGCTGGCAATCGCACTGGCATCCATCATTCACTCCTGATTCGAATGTAGAGCCAGCCCGCCGGGCGCGTTCAGCGTCAATTCGGACCTGGCTCTCCCGGGGTGACGACCACGAATGCTCAGACTTTAGAGTTCGCCTCGAATTTTTCTGGGTGGGCCACGAAGCGCCGCATGACCCCGCGCGACTCGCGATCCTCCGCCTCGATCGCGAACCCGGCGCGCTCTACCGCCGCCTCGGTATCACGGTTCGGGTGGCAGCCCCCGGTCACACAGGTCCAGGTCGGCTGCACGCGATCCTGCATCCAGCCCAGGCTCGGGCGGCGGTGCCGCACGTGCTCGAGCATGCGTAACTGGCCCTCGGTGCCCAGCACACGGAGGATCTCCGCCAGCCCCCGCTCCGGATCCTGAACCGAACAGAACACCAGCCCCGACACGACCGTGTCGAACCGTGCATCGGCAAATGGCAATGCCTCGGCCCGGGCGACCACAAAAAGCGCCCCGGGCGCGCGATCGCGCGCCCGATGCAGGGCCGCCAGATCTGGATCGAGCGCAACCACCTGCGTCGGGTCGGAATACAGAGGAAGATTGCGGCCCGTGCCGCAGCCCAGCTCGAGGACGCGACCCCGTGCCCCCGCGACGAGACGCCGGCGCCAGCCACGGAAACCGAGCGCGTCCGCCAGCCCCATCAGGGCGTCATAAAGCCAGGGAATCTGTTCCACTCCGCGCATGGAGACCATTCTACGCGCCGCAAAATGTGAACGCGTTCGCGTGATACCCGGATCCGAAAGGAACCTGTGGGCAACACCCCTGTCCACCGAGGCAAGAGCGGATAAATCGGCGCCTGGCAACGGCCGCCGCTGTTCCGCCGTTCAGACTCAAAGACTCCATCACACGGTTGTCTGAACGTTCGGCCCGGACTCCCACCGGGCCTTTTTTTTGCCTGGGCCCACGACCGGGGTCGGCGCGGGCCAACGCCTGACTCACGCCTGCGCGGTCACTCCCCCCTTACCCTGATACGATTCGGCGCTTTCGTGCTCCCCACGCGGTGATGCAATGACCGAACCCTCGCAATCGAAGATTCTCTACGAGGTGGATGACCATCCGCCGGTCGGGAAATGCGCGCTCAGCGCCCTTCAGAGTCTGATCCTGGTCGCCCCGACCATTATCCTCGCGCCCCTGATTCTGGCGCGCACCATCGGCCTCGACCTGGCCGCCACCCAGTGGACCGTCTTTGCCGCACTCATCGGCAGTGCGCTCGCCACGCTGGTCCAGGTTCGTCGCGTCGGGCCGGTCGGTTCGGGCTACCTGATCTTCATGGGCACCTCGACCGCGTATCTGGCCGTCGGCATCGAGGCGGCCATGGTCGGCGGCATGGCGCTGGTCGCGACGCTGGCCATCCTGTCCGCACCCGCACAGTTACTGTTCGCCCGCTACCTGGGTCTGTTCCGGCGCATCATAACGCCGACCGTCAGCGGGGTCGTGATCATGCTGCTGGTGCTGACCGTGATCCCGTCCACGGCCGACATGATGCATGGAGAAGGCGAGTACGAGGGCACCTGGCGCGCCCTGGTCGTCGCCCTGTTTACGCTCGGCTTCACCATCCTGCTGGCGATCTTCGGCGGTCGCATGCTGCGCCTTTGGGCACCCATCATCGGGCTCGGGGTTGGCGTCGCGGTGGCGGTTGCATTCAACATCACTGACTTTTCCAGGGTCGCGGACGCCGCCTGGCTGGGCCTGCCGCCACTGGAATGGCCGGGCTTCAACTTCGAGTTCTCGACCGCCTGGTTCACACTACTTCTGACCTTCATCATCGTCACCCTGGTCGGATCGGTCGAGTCGGTGGGCGACACCATGGTCGCGCAACGCAACTCCCACCGGACCCCGCGCAAGGTTGATTACGACCGCGTGCGCGGCGGCCTCTATGCGGACGGGGTCGGCAACATGATCGCCGGCGGCCTGGGTACGCTGCCGAACACCACCTACGGGATCGGCGTGTCCTCGATCGAGCTGACCGGCATGGCTGCGCGGCGCGTCGGCTACTACTTCGCCGGCTTCCTCGCCCTGGTCGCACTCATCCCCAAACTCAACATGGTGATGATCTCGCTCCCCGGCCCGGTCTTCGGAGCCTTCCTGCTGATCCTTCTGGCGCTGCTGTTCGTGGCCGGCATTCGCCTGTGCGCACAGGACGGCCTGAGCTACCAGAGCGGGCTGATCATCGGCGTGGCGTTCTCCACCGGCTTCCTGTTCCAGAACCAGTTGTTCTTCCATCACTTAATCCCGGACGCGCTGGGGCCGTTCATGAACAACAGCGTGACCACGGGCGGCACCGTCGCGGTCGCCATCAGCCTGATCTTCAACCTGCGCCCGCGCCCACGACGCCGCAGCACCTTCGCGCCCGAGGCCGAATCCCTGCCGCAGATCCAGGCCATGGCGCGGGAGTTCGGCGAGAGTCTGAGTCTGCCGGAGAAGCAGTCCGTCAAGCTGCAGGTGGCCTTGGAAGAGGTGTTCATGCACCTGTCCGAACAGGCCGCCAGCGAGCCGGGGCGCAGCCGCCCGGTGGATGTCCGTCTGGAACGCGAGGGCGAACACCTCGCGGTGGAGATGATCGACCGCAGTGCGGCGGCCGAAGTCGACGAGGCCTCGCTGCGCAAGGCCCGGCAATGGGGTCACAACGACGAGCAGTCCCTGCGCGAACTGGGGCTGTACCTGCTGAATAGCCTCGCGCAGGATGTGCGACACCTGCGCATGGCCGGGGTCAACTACATCTCGTTCAGTATCCCGCTGCGCCCGATGTAATCACTCGACGCCGGTTCGCCGGTTCAGGGCCCCGCCGCCAGCGGTTCAGTCGCGGGAGCCGTGGATCAGGTTGAGGAACTCGCGACGGGTACGCGCATCTTCGCGGAAGGCACCCAGCATCACCGACGTCGCCATCGAGGAGTGCTGCTTCTCCACCCCGCGCATGGTCATGCACATGTGCTTGGCGTCCACGACCACGCCCACGCCCTTGGCATTGGTGACCTGCTTCAGGGCCTCGGCGATCTGCCGCGTCATGTTTTCCTGGATCTGCAGGCGCGCGGCGAACATATCGACAATCCGCGCGATCTTGGAGAGGCCGATCACCTTGCCATTCGGCAGGTAGGCGACATGCACCTTGCCGATAATCGGCAGCAGGTGGTGCTCACACAGCGAGTACAGCTCGATATCGCGCAGCAGCACCATCTCGTCGTTGTCGGAGCTGAACAGCGCGCCGTTGACGATCGTGTCGAGGTCCTGGTGATAGCCCCGGGTCAGGTACTGCATCGCCTTGGCCGCCCGCATCGGCGTATCCAGCAAACCCTCGCGGTTCGGGTCTTCATTCAGGCCGGCGAGGATCTCGCGATAATGACGGGCCAGGGCCTCGGGGGCCGGCAGCGGCCGCCCATCGGCTGCGCTGGTCACGGGTTCGTCCGCGGTACGGGCATCTGCTTGCATCGATAGGTCCTTGTTCTGTGCCATCTTCGGCATTCCTAGGGGCGTGCGGGCGCGTCAGCGCACCATGATAACGGCCAGCCCGGAGGCCAGCGAAACGATAGCCCCCGCAGTCAGCGCCATGCGCAGTCCCAGGTACCCGCGCGGCAACGGCCGCCCACGCAGGCTCAACCGGTCCACCCACAGCGCCCCCAAAAACAGCGCGGCCAGGGTCATCAGCGCCTCGGGCAGCGGTTGCAGCAACGCCAGCCAGGCGAGGATCGCCGGGACCACCGCCCACACGGGTGCCGACAGCGGGCCCACCCGGTGCTCACGATCCGCCAGGTAAAGGCCCCAGTGGATCGCTCCGAGAAACGACAGGATGACGGCACCATAAAACGCCAGGGCCTCCAGCGCGAAAACCTGCCATTCCGGCTGGGCCATCCAGGCCCCGAAGCCCAGGACCACAAAGGGGATCAGACCTCCGTATCCCAGCACCTGAAGCATCGGTGCCGAGGCTTCCTGGGACTGTTGCGTCTGCCCTACCCGTTCCGCGACGTCACGCGGACCTCTGTTAGCCCCGGCCGCGACAGCCCGCGCACCGAGGTACTCACGCAATTCGGGGAGCCCCCCGATTGCACCGTCCCGCGCAACGAAATAGGGCAATACATCGGCCCCGGTCGCCTGCTGCAGGGCATGAAACTGCTCGCGGTTGTGAGCAGAGCCCATGCCCCACTCCAGGCGCACCCAGCGACCGGGCAGCATTGCATCCAGCAGGGCCACGGCATCGCGCACATCGGACAGCCCGGAGGTGATCGCGACGACCTCGTGCTCGACCAGTGCCTGGCGCACCTCGGCAGGCCAGCCGCTCATGGTCTGGGCGGTGTCGTTCATAACGCGGCCTCGATCGCGGGGCGCAAACGCCGGTCCTCGGACGTCAGGCCTGCCCTCAACAGCTCTATCACCACAAGCAACCGACTACCCCTACGCATCGCTGCACCCTCCGCGCCCCGGGCTGTGCGGGGCTCACTGTGCGCCGTATTCTGGACGACGACCATTTGCAGGCATTGTACAGGTATTGTATAAGATGTACATCACCCTTTGATGGAATCGGAACCGTCATCATGAGCACCTCTCGCATCGCCGTCATCGGTGGCGGCATCGCCGGGCTGGCCAGCGGCTGGATCCTGCAGTCGCGCCACCAGGTGCGCCTGTTCGAGGCGACGCCCGAACTGGGTGGTCATGCCCACACCATCGAGGTATCCGACCCGGAGGGCCCCACGCACCTCGATACCGGCTTCGTGGTGTACAACGAGCGCAACTACCCGCTGCTGACCCGCCTTTTTCGCGACCTAAGCGTGCCGACCCAGCCGACTGAAATGTCGTTCTCCTGTTCCCGGCATCCCCACGGCGTGGAATACGCCGGCAGCGACCTGAACACCCTGTTCGCGCAGCGGCGCAACCTGCTCAGCCCGCGCTTTCTGCGCATGAGTGCCGACATCCTGCGCTTCAACCGCCTGGGCCACCGACTGTTCGAGCGCGGCGAGACCCCGCAGGGCACCTTGGGCCATTTTCTGTCGCGGCACCGCTTTGGCCAGGGGTTCATCGAGGACTACCTGTTGCCGATGGCCGCCGCGATCTGGTCCGCGCCGCCGGAGTCCATCCGCGAGTTCCCGTCCGCGAGTTTCCTGCGGTTCTTTCGCAACCACGGGCTGCTGGACCTGCGCGACCGCCCGCAGTGGCGCACCGTGCGCGGTGGCAGCCGCGAATATGTGCAGCGCCTCGCCGCGCGGCTCGAGCCACGTAGCGTCATCCACGAGGCCGTCCGCGCCGTGATCCCCGAAGGCGGCCAGTGGCGTGTGCTGACCGCGGAGCGCTCCGAGGGATTCGATCAAGTCGTGTTCGCCTGTCATGCGAACGACGCCCGCCGCCTCCTGGGGCGAACCATGCCCGCGCTCGACGGCCTGCTGGCGGACTGCCGCTTCCAGGAAAACCGCGCCATCGTGCATACCGACGCCACCCTGATGCCCCGCTCACGCCGCGTCTGGTCCTCGTGGAACTACCTGAGCGGACGCACCACGCAGCCTAGTGAACGGGTTTCGGTCTCCTACTGGATGAACCGCCTGCACAACCTGGAGCGTCGCCGCGACTACGTGATCAGCCTGAATCCCTGGCGCGAGCCCCACCCCACCGCAGTGCTTGGCGAGCACCTTTGGGAACATCCCGTAATGGATGCCCCCGCCGAGATCGCGCGCCAGCGCCTGATGGACCGCCAGGGCCAGGACGGACTCCATTTCGCCGGGGCCTGGATGGGCGACGGCTTTCACGAGGACGGGCTGCGCTCCGCCGTCGCGATCGGCGAGGCGATGGGCATCGCGCCCCCTTGGGGCTCCACGCCGAGTGCTACACCCGCGCCGGTGGCGGTGGATTCGGAGCCGGTCAACGGCGGTGGCGCGACGCCGACCGCGGCACCGGCTGCGCGCCCCGAGGATGCCTGAGGCGCTGGCATGGACGCGGCCCTCGTCTACACATCGGTTGTGCACCAGCGCATTGCGGCGCCGGCGTACCGCTTTCGCTACCCGGTAATCGCCGCGCTGTTCGACATTGATCGCCTGGAGGCCACCGCGGCCCGCTGCCGCGCTTTCTCCCTGAATCGTTTCAACCTGTTCAGCCTGCATACCCGCGACCATGGCCCCCGCGACGGTCGCCCCTGGCGGCCCTGGATCGAGTCCCGTCTCGCGGAGCACGGCATTGAGCTCGCGGGCGGCACGATCCACCTGCTCGCGATGCCGCGCGTATTCGGGCACGCGTTCAACCCGCTCAGCGCCTGGTTCGCCTATCACGCGGATGGCGGGTTGCGTGGCGTGTTGCTGGAAGTCCGCAACACCTTCGGCGAGCACCACCACTACCTGCTGCACGAAGGCGGGTGCGCCATGACCACGCCGGTACGCCAGGAGAAGGACAAGGCCTTTCATGTATCCCCGTTCATCGACATGGATGCGCGCTACGCCTTCACCATCTCGCCCGCACGGCTGGAACGCGGGGCCACCGTGCGGTTGGCAATCCGCGAGACCCAGGCGGGTTCACCATTCCTGGTCGCAACCCAGCACGGCCGCCTGCGCGACTTTGCCGACCGAACGCTGCTGGCCGCATTGATGCACCAGCCCTGGATGACCCTCAAGGTCCTGCCACTGATTCACTGGCAGGCACTCAAGATCTGGCTGCGCGGCGGACGCTACCACCCGCGCCCTGCGCCGCCGCAAAAGGAGATGCACTGATGTCCGTCGAACAAGGAAGCGCGACGACCGGGTTCGCGACCCGCCGGCACTGGGCCCTGCAACTGATCGCCCGGGCCCTGCGCGGTCTCGAGCAGGGACAATTGACGCTGGTCGGCCCACGCGGGGAACGGGAGGTCGTACAGGGCGAGCAACCCGGACGTGAAGTGATCTGGCACCTCAAGCGGCCCTGGCGGACGCTGCTGCGCATCCTGCGCCACGGCGATCTCGGCTTTGCCGAGGGCTATATTGCGGGGGACTGGAATACGCCGGACCTGAAGGGCCTCCTGCACCTCGCCACCGACAACGAGGCGGCGCTGGCCGATCTTGCGGCTCGCCCCGTGGTCCAGCGTCAATTCGACGCCCTGCGCCACTGGTGGCACCGCAACAGCCGCCGCGGCAGTCGTGCCAACATCCGCTTCCACTACGATCTAGGCAACGACTTCTATCGCATGTGGCTGGATCCGAGCATGAGCTACTCCGCGGCCCTGTTCAGCCGCGGCGACGAGGCACTGGAAAGTGCCCAGCAGCGCAAGTACGAGCGCCTGCTGGATCAACTCGACGCCGCCCCCGGGTCCCACATCCTCGAGATCGGGTGCGGCTGGGGCGGCTTTGCCGAACTCGCCGCACGTCGCGGCCATCAGGTCACGGCCATTACCCTGTCGCAAGAGCAGCTCGACTACGCTCGCGAGCGGATCGAGCGGGCCGGTCTCTCCGACCGTGTCGAACTGCGCCTGCAGGATTACCGGGATCTGCACGGCCAGTTCGATCACGTCGTCTCGATCGAGATGTTCGAGGCGGTCGGACAGCAATGGTGGCCCAGCTTCTTCGAGACTGTGCGTGCCTGCCTGCGCCCAGGCGGGCGCGCCGCACTGCAGGTCATCACCATCGACGAAGCCGCGTTCGAGTATTACCGCAACAACGCCGATTTCATCCAGATGTATGTCTTCCCGGGCGGGATGCTGCCGTCCGTCCCCCGCTTCAACGCCGCCGCCCGCCAGGCGGGCCTCGCGATCGGCGATCAGCAGTTCTTTGGGCAGGACTACGCCGAAACCCTGCGTCGCTGGGATCGCGAGGTGCGTCATGCCGAACCCGTTATCGAGGCCCTGGGATACTCGCCCGAGTTCCTGCGCATGTGGCGCTACTACCTCGCCTACTGCGAAGTCGGTTTCGAGCACCAGCGTGTCGACCTGATGCAGGTAGTCCTGGAGCCCCACGACCGGGACGAGCGCGCGCCCCACATGACTTCCCAATAATCCAAGATTCTCAAGACCCCTCCCCACCGATGAGCGCAAACTAGTACCCAATCACCAGTTTATTGGGACACCAGTCACAGGACGGTTCTGGATTCGTCGACTAGAATGCAAATTTCCGGGCTTATGGAAAGCGGGATCCGCCCACCACCCGCCCCGTGTGGTCGAGCCCCGATTGGTCGAGGACCCCAGCCATGCAACAACGCATTCAGTTCCGCGAGGCCAGCTGGCCCGCCGACGCCGAAGCCATCTCCGCCGTCCGACGCGAGGTCTTCATCGACGAACAGGGCGTCCCCGAGCCGCTGGAATTCGACGGTCTGGATGTGACCGCATTGCACTGGCTGGCCATCGGCCCCGGCGACGAACCCATCGGTACCCTGCGCATGCTGCCCTCCGGTCAGATCGGGCGCATGGCCGTGCGCGAACCCTGGCGCGGCCACGGAATCGGCTCGCGGCTGCTCGACTACGCCGTCGAGGCCGCCATCCGCCATGGCTGGCGCGAGGTCTGGCTAAACGCCCAAAACACCCGCCTGGGCTTTTACGCCCAGCACGATTTCTTCATCATCTCCGACACCTTCGAGGACGCCGGCATCCCCCACCGCCGCATGCTCCGCCGCATCCGCCAGCCCCTGGCGCAGGCCAGGTAACCAACACCTGCTCGCGAGTTGCGAGTCCTCCGAAAATACTCGGGCCGCACACCACGCTGTGGGTGACCGCGATTGTTGGTACGGCCCCTTCCCGGCACAGCCGCTCGAACCGAATCATCCATCTCCATTGACTGCGAATGCGCGTAGATGCGCGATGGGCGGTAGTTGCCTATGCTGAGTAGAGACCCTGCCCGGAGGCAACTGCATGGCCGAACCGACGACCGACCCCGTGATGGAAGATGCCGCCGTGCTGCTCGGGGAGCTGCTGGACCAAACCCGGCGGCGCTTCTGGCTGCATGCGCGCGTGGGACTCCTGGCGGAGTTTCGCGGGCTGGAGCTGGGCTCGTATCTGGCCAACATCGCGCGCCGCCACCGGCATACGGACATCCGCATTCTGGTGGACGACGATCTGGCGCTGCGGGATCGCATCCCTGGACTGGTCGAAACCATCAAGCGTCTGCCCACCGCCGTCACCGTGCGCCGGCTCGATGCCGCCGAGGAGAGCCCCCTGACGCTGACCGCAATCGCTGACCACAGCGGCTGGATGCAGCTGACGCAGGCTGGAGGGCAACGAATCCTTCGGGGGGATGTCGATGATCGTGGGGGCACCCAGCGGGCCGCCCTGGATTTCGAGGCGAACTGGAGTCTCAGCGATGAAGCGATCGAACTGCGCAGGCTCATGGTCTAGGCGCCACACCCTGCGCATCCTGGCGGGGAGCCTGCTACTGCCCGGACTCTCGGCACCTGCGTTGGCCCGCGACCCACAGGCCGAGGTCGCCGTGCTCCCGCTGCAAAATCGCCCGGCCGCCGAGATCCTGCCAGAGCTAGAGGGCCTGTTCGGGAATGCCGCCACGCTGCGCGCCGATGGGTTCCGCCTCCTGGTTCGCGCCGACGCCCAAACCCTCGTGCAGATCCGCAAGGTCGTGGCCGAACTCGACCACAGCGCCCAGGATCTCGTCCTCTCGGTACGCCGCAGCAGCGAGCGCCCCCGGCAGGAAACCGGTGCAGGGATCGACATCGAATCCGGCCCGGATGGCACCCAGGCCCGCGGTACCGCCCGGCGCTGGACCACCACCCGCCACGACGACCAGACCCAGCAGATCCGATTACGCGAAGGTACCGAGGCCATCATCCTGGTCGGCGAAACCGAGGCCCACGGCTTCCGCGTATTCGCCGGCCGCGCCGGCTTCGGCATGGAACCCGTCTTTCGCGACACCGCCCGCGGCTTCCGAGTGCAACCCCACACACAGCCCGACGGCCGCATCCGCGTGGATATTTATCAGCTGCACGAACAGCCACCCCACACCACCATGGGCCGCGTGGAACGCCAGTCCCTCGAATCCTCCATCACCATCGACCCCGGTGCATGGCACGAACTCGCCGGAGTGGGCCGCACCCTCGACCTCGGCGAACGCGGCATAGCCTCCCGTCTCACCACCCGCGAACGCGACGCCCTGTCCCTTCAGATCCGGGTCGACCCGATCGATTGACCACCCGATCAAGGGACGCGGACCTTTCTTCGAGACCGTCGGCGCTCCGTGTAGCGCCCAGCGCCTCGCGATCGTCATTCCGGAAGCCGCGCAGGAATGATCGGCGATCGGGGTGCGTCGCTCGTACCCACCACTTTGCCAATCTCGACGTTATGGATACTGGCCTACCGCTCCACTACGGCCGGCGTGAGGCGATCCAACTGGGCTCCAACGGTGACCCAGGCCGCAGCAGGTCGGTCCAGCTTCGGTCGACGCTTCTGCGACAAGCGGCTTAAAGATAAGCCGGTTCCGGGGACATGTGGGCCAAAAAAAGAAGGCCCACTGCTATAGCGGGCCTTCTGCGGTAGTACTAACGGCAGCGTCGGCTACTGGAACCGATAACGCATCCCGAGATTGAGCGCGGTCTCGTCTCCCGCGCGCACTTCGCCCACAAAGCTGAGGTTGTCGCTGACCAGCTGCTCCATGCCGCCCACGAACCCCAGCTCTCGCTGGTTTCGCATACTGAGCGTGTCGCTCTGACCATCCAGTTCACTCGACCACGAGCTGGAGCGCACCACGTCATAGTCCGACTTGATCCGGCTGTACTTGATGCCGCCGTAAGGACGGAAGCTGCCAGTCGTTCGCTCGACAACCAGGGCTGCATGCCACTCCTCGCTGGAATAGCCATCGATGTCCAGCCGATCTCCGCCGCCATTGTCAGACGCGAGGTTCCAGCTCGCATCGGCATCACGCCACTGATACATCACATCCAGATTCAGCGCCGCGTTCTGCGCTTCCCATTCGTGAAGGTTGAACTTGCCGCCCACTGCGGCCACCCAGCCCGTATCGGTGCGCCCCGAACTCAACTCGTCTCCGGACCGTCGCACCGAGTCTCGCTGAGTGAATTCGTCTTCGCCAGACTGCACTCGCGTGGTCCAATGGTTGTCGAAATCGCTGAATCCACTCAGCCGGGTCCGGCTGGCACCAAGACGTCCATACAGTTCGATCCTCGGCGTGACCGAAAAGTTGATCTGGGCGAACAGGTCCGAGTGATCTTCCCGGGCGTCAATACCACTGATGGATTCGTACTCCGTAGCAACCGGCACCTCGCCTACTTCGCTCACGAGGATGTCACGTTCTAACAGGGATTCCGATCCAACTCGCGTCTCGCCACGCTGCTCCACATCGCGCCGCGAGTGTTCCACCCCAATCGTCACACTCCAGCGGTTATCACTGGAGGTAGCAAAGTTACCAACCGGCGCGGCGGAACCAATGGACGGCGCTATCATCGCCGCCGAGCCCAAAGCGATTGCAGCCACGAGTGCGTTTCGCTTGAAAGCGGTGCTGGTCATATTCTCCCCCTAGACAAACAAGATCGGATCGGGCGTGTATAAAAAGCCCGAGACGTGTGCGTGAGCGAACCATAAAGGTCTACCCAGAAGGGGATCAACGAATCTGGCGCGATTTATCTGCCCATCCGTTACCTGGGCGTGAGGTTGCAACGCATACGCCCGCCTTAGAGGGCCAACTCGGCACGGGGTTGCGCACGCTTCAAGATGGACCGCACGTCGCGCGTACCATTCGCCGCCACCAAGACATCACTTGAAACGCAGGCAGGAGAGTCACTTCACTACGCGCCATGGCGCGTAACTTGGATCACACGGTAGTCACGCGTGTCCGCATTGCCTCGGCGCACTACAGCCCTTCGGGAAGGCCTCAACAAAAAAGCCCCGAACGGGGCCGAAGGTTGTGCATAAAAAGCGGGGCCCCTGGGGGCCCCGTAAAACAAGCTAGTGCTTGTTGTTATACCGCTTGTAGGGAGTGCTTGGGCTTAGAAGGACACCCGCATGCCGGCACCCACACCGGTGAAGGACAGGCTGCGACCGGTAGGCTCGATCACCTCTACGCCATCGTCCTCAACCAGGCGATAACCCAAGTCATCGGTGGAGTTGTAGCCCACGCCGGCGAAGGCCATCACGCGGTTGCTGAAGCTGTGCTTAACAGCGATCGCGGCGTAGTCGGTGTTCGGGATGCTGTTGCCATCGATGCTGTCACGGCGGGTGTGACCCAGGTTCAGCACGAAGTCGTTGCGGCCCATCGTATAGGTGCCGGACAGGAAGTAGGTATTACCTTCGGCGTACAAGCCATCTTCACCGTATTTGAAATCTTCAACTTCGCCGACCACGCGGAACGGGCCGGTCGACCAGTCAACACCAATCTTGCTGTTGCGCTGGGTACTGGCGCCACCCTGGAAATCACCGTAATCCGCGTGCGCGACGTACAGTTCAACCGGGTCGAGATCGATGTTCACGCGGGCGGAGAATGCCGTGTCGGAATCGTCGTTATTGTCGATGAACGCACCAACGTCCAGCCCCACGATTCCGAAGCTGTTGGAATAGCGAATACCACGCTCAACGTAGCCGCCATTACCGAATCCACCAAGTCCGCCGAGGCGAGCACCGTTCGTGCGGCCTTGCATGAAGGTGGCATTCAGCGGGTCCTTACCAGCGGTGTTGTAGGACGACGTCATACGACCAGCGATAACCTGGCCGAAATCGCCACGCAAGCCGACATAGATATCACGCATGCCGCTTTCGAAGCCGGGCTCGTCGCTAGCCGCGCCAGTCTGGAAGTCACCTTCGAATTTGGCCAGGGCGGTCAAGCCATTGCCAAGGTCATGATTGACGTTAACACCCAACCGGTTCGGCCCGGCGCCATCACCGGCACCGCCCGGGAATGCGAAATTGCCCGCACCGAATGGCGCGTCACCGAACTCACTGCTAAGCGCATCCGAGAGAGCACCGCCGGCGATGCCACCCGCGTCGTACTGACGGAAGCCACTCTCGAGCGAGCCACCAGAGGAGCTGGTGTGAACGACCTGCGTCTGCAGCTGGCCGAACAGGGTGACGGAGGAGTCAGCGGCGGCGAAGGCCGGGACTGCGAAGGCGCCGGCAACGGCGACTGCGAGAATCTGTTTTTTCATGTTGCGTATCTCCCAGGAGAGGTGTTTGGTTCGTTTCTACGCCTGCATCCACGGTCGATGCCGCGAATGACAGGTGTTTTATATACACCACGGTGTCGCATTTCAACCCTTTGTGGCGAAAAAATGTCGAGTGCGTTGGAAGTTTGCGCCTCGGTAACCGGGAGGAACGCATGGATACGGGTGAAAGACAGTGCAGAACTTCATCGCAAGGCACTGAATAAGCGCAATAATGGCAACTGCCGAGGATGCACGGTAGTTGTGATGGAGCACCCATATAAGGATGATCTTATTTTGTAGAAAAGTGCGCTTTCAGGCGGGTTAGAGGATGGAATACGGCCGCCCTGAAGCTGTTGCATATGTGCAACGAAGCGGTACAGGACAGGCGTTCGAGAGTATTTGTTGCGGGAAGGCGACAATTGAGCCGACGGCGCGAAGGCTGGAGTGGAGTGATGCGTTTCGCTTGGTTCAACGCATCCTGCGGCGTGCAAGGCGGAAGATGGAGTTGTAGGAGGCCAGCCCTCTGGCCGATTGGGAGTCGCCCAATGCCCGATCGGCCAGAGGGCTGGCCTCCTACAGGGGGTGTGGCAGCGATTGCGCTAATCGAGGCCGAAGGCGCGGCGGGCGAGGCGGCGCTTGACGGGGTCGGCCTGGTCGACCAGGCGCAGGCCGAGGCCGCGCAGTTCGGGGAGCCCGGCGGCCTGGGTGCCGAAGAGGAGCTTAAAGCCGTCCATCGCGCGTTGCATGAAGGCGTTTTCCGGGCGGCGGGCGCGGGTGTAGGCGCGCAGGACGGTCTCCGCGCCCGGGTCGTGGCGGGCGGGGCCCCGCAGCCCGTCGACCAGGGTACGGGCGTCGGCCAGGCCCAGGTTCAGGCCCTGGCCCGCCAGCGGGTGGATGGTATGGGCGGCGTCGCCGGCCAGTACCACACGGCCGGAGTGGTAGGTCTTGGCGTGCCGCGCGGTGAGCGGGAAGCTGGCGCGCGGGGAGGTGGCGGTAATCGCGCCCAGGCAGCCATCGGTCTCCTGCTCCAGCGCCGCACAAAAGGCCTCGTCGTCCAGGGCCAGGGTGTCTTCGGCCGCCGGCCATTCCGGCTGCGACCAAACGATGGAGCAGCGCCCGTCCGCCAGCGGCAGGAGCGCGATGATCCGGTCCTCGACGAAGCGCTGCCAGGCGGTGTCCTGGTGCGGGTGCTCGGTGGTGATGGTCGCGACAACGCCGCGCGCGTCGTAGTCGTGCCCGGTAAACGGGATACCGACGTAGTCGCGGACACGGGAACGCGCCCCGTCGGCCGCGACCAGCAGACGGGCTGAGGCGATCGGCTGCCGGTGGTCACCGTGCACATCGACCCGGTCCGGGCGGCGGTCGAGGGACTTCCATTCGGTCTGCGGGTACAGGGCAACGCCGGCGGCCTCGAGTTCGCTCCATAGCACCGACTCGAGCGCGGCGAGCTCGACCGTCCAGCCAAGCGCCGGGACGCCCAGCGCATCGGCATCAAAGCGGATGTGGCCGGGACCGTTCGCATCCCATACGTACATGCCGGAGAACGCATGGGCGCGGCGCTGCTCCAGCGCCTTGCGCACGCCCAGCTCGTCGAGAAAGGCCATGGAGGCGGAGTTGAGCGTGGCAACCCGCGTGACCGGTGTCGTCTCCGGATCGAACTGGGGCGCGGCGTTGCGTTCCAGCACGCCAACCCGCAGGCCCTGCCGCGCGGCGCCCAGGGCGATCGCCCCGCCGACGGCGCCCGCGCCCACGACCAAGACGTCCAGCGTTTCGTGGGTGCCTTTCGTCATGGCGTGCCCTGCCCGGCTGCGGGTAGATGGGCGAGCGTATGGCGCGGCAGCGGACCCAGCCCCATTGCGGAGCGGGCCAGCGCATCGCGCGCAGGGCGCAGGCGATCGACCGCCATCATGCCGGCCCCCAGCCCGTGGCCGCGCAGCCCGGCGGCGTGCAGCAGGCCCCGGGCGAGGAAATCGGTGGCCGCGACGACGCTACCCACATCCTGTCGCCGCTCTTTCGCATAAGCCTCCAGCACGGCCGCCGCACCCGGGTCAGCGGCAAACGCGGGCGTGCCATCGACTTGCCGGCCCGTGCGCAGCGCACCAAGCAGGCCCGCCACGTCGCGCAGCGACAGGTTGAGCCCCTGCCCGGCGACTGGATGCACGGAGTGCGCGGCATTGCCGAGCAGCAGCGCACGCTCGGCGACCGGGTCCGGCGCGTGGACGCGCTCCAGCGGGAAACGCACGACCGGCCCCGCCGGACGCAGGCGCCCGAGTGTCCAGCCAAAGCGGGCCTGCAACTCGCGCAGGCGTTCCGCCTCGCCCTGCTCCAGGCGCTGTTCACAAGTCTGCGGCGGCGCCACCCAGACGACATTCATGCGGCCATCGGCCTGCGGCAGCAGGGCCAGTGGCCCCTCGTCGGTGAAGCGCTCGAAGGCCTGGCCGTTGTGCGGGCGATCCGGGCGTACGTCGAACACCAGGGCATCGGCGTCGTAGCGCAGACGCTGCACCGGGAGGCCCAGGGCCTTGCGGGTCGGGGAGCTCACGCCGTCCGCCGCGAGGATCAGACGGGCGGACCAGGCCGACTCACCCTTTGCTCCCTGGATGTGCAGCGTCCGCCGGTCGCCCTCGGCCGGATCGAGGCCGTCCAGGGTCGAGTCGTAGTGCAGGTCCACGCCAGCCGCGCGACAGGCCTCGTTCAGCATCGGATCCAGGGCGGCGGCCGGAACGACCTGCCCGAGCGCGGCGCGGCCGTGGTCGCGCGCGTTCAGGTGGACCCGCCCCAGCCCGCCGCGACGGCTGACCACGATGGATCGGATGGGGGTGGCCTGTTCGGCCACGGAGGACCAGTAGCCGAGGTCGTCCAGCAGCTGGACGGAGCCAGCGGCCAGGGCGTAGCCGCGGGTGTCGGGGCGGGTGGTGTCCGGCTTCGGCGCGGCTCCGCGCTCGAACAGGGCCACGGAGTAGCCGGCCCGGGAGAGCGTCGCGGCAGCCAGGCTGCCGACCGGGCCGCCGCCGATGATGGCGATGTCGGGGGTTTGCACGCTCATCTCAGCGCCGCACCCGGTCATTGCGAGGCTCCGAAGGGGCCGTGGCAATCTCCGGACGCTGGCACAGCGGCCGGATCCGGTGGCTTCGGAAGGCGATCGCCGCGGCGCTGCGCGCCTCGCGATGACGGTACCTGGGGCCACGAACCTTCGTAGGATGCCGATGAGCGCAGCGAATCGCATCAAAGGTGTGGCCACGCCCCAGCGACCGGTGCGTTTCGCAAAGCTCAACGCACCCTACGGTTTTGGGGTGGGCCGGGCTTTGGCGGGAGCGGGGACCCGAAGGGGCCGTGACAATCTCCGGACGCTGGCGCAGCGGCGAGGTCCGGTGGCTGTGGAAGGTGATCGCCGCGGCGCTGCGCACCTCGCGATGACGGTACCCGGGGCCACGAACCTTCGTAGGATGCGGATGAGCGTAGCGAATCGCATCGGGGGCGAGGGCACACCCCGGCGATCGGTGCGTTTCGCGGGGCTCCACGCACCCTACGAATTTTGGGTTGGCCGGGTTTGGGCGGGAGCGCATGGTCAGGTCCAGCCCGGGAGGTCGCCGGCCATGCAGGCTTCGATGTCGTCGGGGGTCTTGGGGCAGGCGGCGGTCAGGACTTCGTGTCCGTCGCGGGTGACGGCGACGTCGTCCTCGATGCGGATGCCGATGCCGCGCAGGGCCTTCGGGGCCTCGGAGTACGGGCCGAAGTAGAGGCCCGGCTCCACGGTGGTCACCATGCCCGGCTCCAGCAGGCGCCAGGCGTCGCCGACGCGGTAGTCGCCGACGTCGTGCACATCCAGCCCCAGCCAGTGGCCAGTGCGGTGCATATAGAAAGGCCGGTAGGCGTGGTCCTTGAGCAGCTTGTCGAGCCGGCCCTTGAGCACGCCCAGATCCTTGAGCCCGCGGGTCAGCTCGCGCACCGCGGCATCGTGCGGGTCGTTCCAGTGGTTGCCCGGGCGGGTCTGCTCGATGGCCGCGTGCTGGGCGGCCAGCACGCACTCGTAGACCTCGCGCTGGGTGTCGCTGAAACGGCCGGAGACCGGGAAGGTGCGGGTGATGTCGGAGGCGTAGCCCTGCACCTCGCAGCCGGCATCGATCAGCAGCAGGTCGCCGTCGTTCAGGACATCGCGGTTCTCGATGTAGTGCAGGATGCAGCCGTTCTCGCCACCGCCGACGATGGAGGGATACGCCGGCTCGGTGCCATGGCGGTGAAACTCGTGCAGCAGTTCGGCCTCGACCATGAACTCGGTCACACCCGGTCGCGCCGCCTGCATCGCGCGGATATGGGCCTGGCAGGAGATCGCGGCCGCGTGGCGCATCATGCGCAGCTCCGGGGCCTTCTTGAACAGGCGCTGCTCGTGCACGTAGTGCTCGACCGCGACGTATTCATGCGGGGCCCGTACGCCGTTGCGCGCCTTCGCGCGGACCCGATTGACCCAGCCGAACAGCCGCTGGTCCAGCGCCTCGTCACGCCCGAACGGGGCACACAGCACGCGCCGATTCTCCATCAGGCCCGGCAGGATCTCGTCGATGTCCTCGATCGGGAACGCGCACTCCGCGCCGTAGTGTTCCATCGCCCCGTCCGGTCCGGCGCGCCGCCCCTGCCAGGTCTCCTGCGTGGGGTCGCGGTCGCGGCAGAACAGGATGTACTCCCCGGCCTCGCGTCCGGGGACGAACACGGCGACCGCATCCGGCTCCGGGAAGCCCGTAAGATAGAGGAAGTCGCTGTTCTGTCGAAACGGGTAGTCGACATCGCGATTGCGCACCTGCTCGTGCGCCGCGGGCACCACGATGATCGAGTCGCCACCCACGCCGCGCATCAGGCGCTGACGCCGCCGGGCGAACTCGGCCAGGGTGATGGTCGGGGTCTTGCCGGGCAGCGGGGGGCGCGTGGGGGCATTCATTGCATCGGGATCCGTTTCGGGTCGTCCGGGGCGAGCTCGTCGGCGATCAGCAATACACCGACGCGCACGTATTCGTTGAGTTCCTCGAAGGCGGCGGCGTTGTCTTCGTCGTCCTCCGGCTCCAGTTCGATGCGCGCAATCTCGGCAAAGTCGCGCAGGATTTCACTGGCCTCGGCCGAGGGCTTCATCTGCTGTAGCCGGGGCATCTGCCCGAAACCCGAGATAAAGCCGTCGACCCACTCGGACAGGGCCTGGGCACGCGCCTCGATCGGCTCGTCTTCCGGCAGCAGGGGCCCGAAGCCGAGCTCGACGTCGTACAGCTGCGCCAGCAGTGCCCGGCGGATCGCCTCCACCGTCGCGCGGAAGTCGTCCGGCGCGGCATCGGTCAGCGGCAGCGCCTCGCCCAGGCTTTGTTCCAGCGCCTCGACATCCGCGCCGGGGTCCGCGACCACACAGCCGGTGAACAGCCCGTGGGCGGAGGCCGGCGTTTGCGCGAAGCCCATGCGGCGCAGGCCATGCGCGAGCTGCTCGGCCAGCGCGGTCGGGTCGGATTCAAGGCCGCCGCGCGCCTTGGTCGATTCGCCGGTCGGAGCAGCCATCAGAAGGACTCCAGACGGGCTTCGTACGGAAACAGCAGGAAGCGGTAGAGGTCGTCACCGACCTGCAGATGGGTGAACTGCGGCTCGCCCAGCTTGATCGCGCTGGACCCGGTGGCCGACAGCGCATTCAGACCAAAGCGCTTCTCCGCGATCAGGTCCGCCAGCAGTTGCTCCAGATCCGCGCGCGGGATCGCCCCGGTATTGTCCACGATGCGGCAGGGCTTGCCGTTGTGGGCGGTGCCCTCGATCACGGTGGCCTGCGGGTCGGGTTCGGGGGGCTGAATCATGGGCGCGGCAGTTCCTGAGAAATGATATGCCGCCTATTGTGACCAGCCCGCCATAGGAGTCGCAACAAAGCGCCGTGTCCGCGCGCGTTTGGCCCTGTCGCCGCCGGCAGTCGCGGATGGCAATAGTGAAGGCGCTCCCGCAAAAAGGTCACACAAGTTGACGATTTGCGGGGGGGCCTCCTAGACTCCATGGACTGCGTCGCGCGCCGTGCGCGGTCGCCTTCACCGAACTGGGGCCTGTCGCCATGTCGTCCGAGGATTCCAGCCACGATCCCGTCGAGCGCCTCGAGACCGCGATTACGCGGCTGCTCGATGAACATGCCGCCCTGCGCGAGGAGAACAATCTGCTGCACGAGCAGATTCGTCAGCTCAAAAGCGAGCGCGCGGCCTTCAAGGAACGCAACGAACAGGCCCGCCACCGGGTCGAGACGATGATCGCCCGCCTGCGGTCGATGGAGCACAGCGAATGAGCCAGTCCGAACCCGTACGCGTCTCGATCCTGGGCAAGGAATACCAGATCGCCTGCCCGCCCGAGGAACGCGCCGACCTGTTTGCCTCCGCCTCCCTGGTCGACGAGCGCATGCGCGAACTGCGCGACACCGGCCGCGTGGTCGGCGCCGAGCGCATTGCCGTGATGGTGGCGCTGAACCTCGCTCACGAGATGCTCGAATGCCAGGAGCAGCTCAAGCGCGCCGAGCAGACCGGCCCGGCCCGCATCACCGCCATCGCCGACCGCATCGAACAGTCGCTGGGCACGCCCCGCTCCTGAAGTTCGCGGCCAAGGCCGCTCCCACAGCGCCGGCGGCCAAGGCCGCTCCCACAGCGCCGTAGGATGGGATGAGCCAGGCGAATCCTATCAAGGGTTCCCACGGCGCACGGCACGGTGCGTTTCGCGGTGCTCAACCGCACCCTACTCCTGCCCCCACCCCGCACTGTAGGATGGGATGAGCCAAGCGAATCCCATCAAGGGTTCCCACGGCGCGGCGAATGGTGCGTTACGGCCGATAGATATCCACCCCGGATGGCGGATCGAAGGTAAACGCAGCCTCGTCGACCGGCGCATTGCGCTCGCTTCGCTCGAAGTGAATCTCGGTCTCCTGACCAAAGATGTCGCGAAAGGCCATGCGGGTCAGGTCACCATCCGGCGTCAGGTCCAGCTCGAGATGCGTAAAGTCCGCCTGTTCGTTGCGCGGGATCAGCAGCAGGCGCAGGGCCGAGGCATCACCTACCGGCAGCACATCCATGCGGAAGTGTTCGTCCAGCCGCTCCGGCTGGGTGATCGCCGCGATCGGTGTCGCATCGAAGGCATCCCCCAGCGGGCGCACGGTCGCCTGCGCCAGGTCCGGGTCATAGGTCCACAGGTCCTCGCCATCGGACACGATCGTCTGCGGGAAGGGCTCGGTCACCTCCCAGCGCAGTCGATTCGGCATGCCCAGCTGCATCGAGCCGTCGGACTCCTGCAGCACATAGCCCGTCTCGTCGCGTACCGTCTGCGTGAACTCGGCCGTAAAGGTCTCCAGTCCCTCGACAAAACGGTCCAGCGCCGCGCGCGCATCCGGCGCCGGGCCGCGCTCGGCCGCCAGCGGCCCGGCGAACAGGAACATCGTCGTCGCGGCCAGGGCGAGCAACAGACGGGGGACAAGACGAACGATCATGCGGACTCCGGTTGGGTGTTTACGATGATCCTGCGCCCGGTCGCTTAACCGGACGTGAATACCACAACAGAAAGGTCGAGCCGGATCACAGGATCCGGTACATGGACCCGGCCGAGCGTTAGGGAAACACTGATTAATGTACACACTCGCGTTGGCACCCCAGGTTTTCCGAGACAAGGCGCGTCGCGCAGCGGGTAGTGGTTCTACCTGCAAGCGGCGCAACGCAGGATCGGGGAACCTGGGGTGCCAACCCCGAAGGGGCTCGGCCGCTTTTGCGCGCGCACGGCGTTGCGGCTCCCTTGTGCAGAATGACTGCACGGCAGTCACCGCGCCTTGTTCGCACGCAAAAGCGACTCGAGCGCGAGCGTGTACATTGATCAGTGTTTCCCTAGTCGTTCGGCCCCGGGACCAGGACCTCGCGATTGCCATTGGACTGCACCGGGCTGACCAGCCCGGCGGCCTCCATGTCCTCGACCATGCGCGCGGCACGGTTGTAGCCGATCTTCAGGCGGCGCTGGATGAACGAGATCGAGGCCTTGCGCGTCTCGATCACGATCTGCACAGCCTGGTCGTAAAGCGGGTCGGTCTCCGCCTCGCCATCGCCCGGTGCCTCCAGCCCCGGGATCGCGGCGGCCCCGGCCTCCGGCTCGTCGAGGATCGCCTCGTTGTAGTTCGGCTCGCCGGTAGATTTCAGGTACTCCACCACCTGATGGACCTCGTTGTCGCCGACGAAGGCACCATGTACGCGCTCCGGCATCGCCTTGCCCGGCGGCAGGTAGAGCATGTCGCCGTGGCCCAGCAGGTGCTCGGCCCCCATCTGGTCGAGGATGGTGCGCGAGTCCACGCGCGAGGAGACCTGGAAGGCGATACGGCTGGGGATGTTCGCCTTGATCAGGCCGGTGATCACGTCCACCGACGGGCGCTGGGTGGCCAGGATCAGGTGGATACCGGCGGCGCGCGCCTTCTGCGCCAGGCGTGCGATCAGCTCCTCCACCTTCTTGCCCACCACCATCATCATGTCGGCGAACTCGTCGACCACGATCACGATGAACGGCAACGGCTCTAGCTCCGGCGCCTCGGTCTCGGTCAGCGCCTCCTCCGGCTTGAACAGTGGGTCCTTCAACGGCTCGCCGGCGGCCTCGGCATCGCGCACCTTCTTGTTGAAGCCGCCGATATTGCGCACGCCCATCGCCGACATCAGCTTGTAGCGCCGTTCCATCTCTGCCACCGCCCAGCGCAGGGCGTTGGAGGCATCCTTCATGTCGGTCACGACCTCGCACAGCAGGTGCGGGATGCCGTCGTACACCGACAGCTCCAGCATCTTCGGGTCGATCAGGATCAGGCGTACGTCGTCCGGCGTGGACTTGTACAACAGCGACAGCAGCATCGCGTTCACGCCGACCGATTTCCCGGAGCCGGTCGTCCCGGCCACCAGCAAATGCGGCATCTTCGCCAGATCCGCCATCACCGGGCCGCCACCGATGTCCTTGCCGAGCGCCATGGTCAGCGGCGACTTGTTCGAATCGAACAGATCCGAACGCAGGATCTCGGAGAGCGCCACGATCTCGCGGTTCTCGTTGGGGATCTCCAGGCCCACGGTGGACTTGCCCGGGATCACCTCGACGATGCGCACCGCCATCACCGACAGCGAGCGCGCCAGATCGGTGGACAGCCCGGAGATGCGCGAGGCCTTGACCCCGGCCGCCGGCTGCAGCTCGAAGCGCGTGATCACCGGGCCCGGCTGCACCGCGACCACCTCGACCTCCACGCCAAAGTCCTTCAGCTTCAGCTCGACCAGGCGCGAGAGTGCCTGCAGCGACTCCTCCGAGAAGCCATCCGGCGGGGGTGGCGCCTCGTCCAGCAGGGACAGCGGCGGACGCGGATCGGCCCCGGACCCTTCGGTGAACAGCGGGACCTGCTTTTCCTTCTGTACGCGCGGGCTGGGCGCGGGCGCCTCGATGCGCGGCTCCACGCGCGAGGGCGCGCGCTTCTCGGTGCGCTTGCGCTCCTTTTCCACCCGCGTCTCGCGCTCGGCCCGCTCGCGCGCGCCGATGCGGCGATCCCGGGCCGAATCCAGCTGAGCGCGAAGCCGCTCGAAGCCACGGATGGTCAACTGACCCAGCCGGTCCATCAGCAGGAACCAGGACAGGCCCGTGAACAGCGTCACCCCGGCCAGGAACAGCGCCAGCAGCACCAGCGTCGCCCCGACCAGGCTCAGCCCGGCCACGGCCCAGCCGGCAAACAAGTCTCCGAGGATGCCGCCCGCGTGCACCGGCATCCCGCCCGGGAGCAGGTGCAACGCGGCCAGCGCCGCGCCCGAGATCAGTGCCACAATCAGCGCGACCCCGCGCACGGTCAGTTCCATCGGGCTGGCGATCCGCGCCTCGCGGCGATGCCGGAACAGCCACCAGCCGATGCCGCCGACCGCCAGCGGAATCAGGTAGGCCAGATAGCCCAGCAGGTGAAACGCGATGTCCGCAAACCAGGCGCCGGTGGTGCCACCCAGGTTGCGCAGGCTCTCGCCATCGCCGGTGGTGGACCAGGCCGCATCGCCCGGGTGATAGCTCACCAGGGCGACCAGCAGATAAAGCGCCAGCATGCCGAAGATCAGCAGCGCACCCTCGCGCAGCCCGCGCAGCAACTGCCCGCTCAGGCTGGGTGCCGCAGCCGGCTCTGCCGTCTTCCTGCCCTTGCCCCCGGATTTGGCCTTGCTTGCGGCCATGCGCTCCCCATTGTGTTCGGCCCGCGACACGGGCATTGCGAATCATCGCGCAGTTTACCGATTAAGACGTCGTTCGTGGGGGCCGATCTCCCTCCCTGCGAAACGGGTCCGGATCGGCCGACCAGATCCAGCCCTCGCGGCCCGCCAGCGCCGCCTCATCCGCGGTCGGCGCGACTGCGTGTCCGGCCAGGAAATCGACCCCGGCCAGCACGCACAGCGCCGCATCCAGCGTATCGTCGGTGGCGACACTCAGGTCTGGCACGGGCCCCTCGAAGGCCTCGGGCAGCCGGGCCCGGACATCGACACGGGTATCCCAGCCACGGACCCTGCGCAGGGCGGCCGGATACACCTCGATCGCAGCTGAATCGGCAACCGGCCCAGCAACCCGGGGCAGCGGAAGCGCCCGTCCGCTCTGGTCGCGCAGCGCTTGCAGCAGATTGACCGCCGCCAGCGCAGTGCGCGCGATGAAGTTCGCCCCCACCTCCAGCGGGCGCTTGCCGAGGCGCTCCCGAATCACCCGGTCGGTATGGCGGTGGAACATCGCATCCGCGTCCGCCGTAATGCCCGCACCGGCCTGGTGCCCCGACAGTTCCCGCGCCAGGGCGCTGGGCCAGCCGAGCGGGGCATCCAGGCACAGCAGAACGGGTCCCGGCGTATCCATCCAGCCGGCCACGATCGCGGCCGCCGGCTCGCTCGGGTGCGCGCGGCGGGCTTCCTCCAGGCGCAAGTCGTCGCCGGACCAGCGGGCACAGGCCAGCCCGGTCTTGCGCGGCTGGGTGGCACAGTCGACGCCGATGATGCGGATGGGGTTGCTCACGGACACCGGCCCCAGACCGCGAACACCGGGTCGGCATAATCCAGGCGCCCGGCATAAGGGTCGTCCGGCGGGCGCGGCAGGCCGCGCAGCGAGAGCGTGGAAAGGTCGTCGAACCCTGCGCGCAGGAACAAATCGAGCACCAGCCCCATGCGCTCGAAGTCGTACAACTGCTCCCAGACCGCGATCGCCTTGGTCGGGAAGCAGCGATCGGAGAACGCCACCACGAACACCCCACCCGGGCGCAGAAGCTCGCGCACCGAGGCGAATACCGCTTGGGGGCGCGTCAGGTATTCCACCGAGGCGGTGCACACCACCGCATCGAAGCTCGCGGGCGGCAGCGGAATCGCCGGCTGCCGGTTCAGGTCGTGCACCAGGGCCTGATCCAGGGCCTCGTTGGCGGCCAGCTCCTCGTGGTTCATG
Organism: Thioalkalivibrio sp. ALJ2; assembly: GCF_000378325.1. NCBI lineage: Bacteria > Pseudomonadati > Pseudomonadota > Gammaproteobacteria > Chromatiales > Ectothiorhodospiraceae > Thioalkalivibrio > Thioalkalivibrio sp. ALJ2. Next base: position 321,577 of record NZ_KB899555.1, on the reverse strand, counting down.
CCCAGCCCGACAACCGCCTCGGGCCCTCGCAGCTGATCGAGGTGCGATGCCCAGCTGCTCATCAGGTCCAGCACCCGTGCACCCTGCGGGATCAGCGTGGCGTACAGCGCCGCGATCCGGGCACGGGCCGTGGCATCCAGGTGATGCACCATGCATGGCCCGGCGTAGAACTCGCGATCGGGCGCGGGATCCTCGCGCTCACAGGCCTCCCCAGACCAGAAGTCCGTCGGCCGCCCGTGCCACCGCGCCTGCATCCCCGGGCCGCGCGCCGTCAGCATCCGGGTAACAGCCACCGCCCGATCGTCTTCGCGTCCCTGCTCGTGAAACGCCATTACCCGAGCGCGCAGCTGCAGGTCGTCCATGCCCGCCAGCGGATGGTTCAGGTCCGCGACGAGCCGCGCGTCTTCCAGCTTGCCGATGCGGAACAGCTCGCGGTCGCCGGCCTCGATGCCGGCATGGCCGGCGATGAACGCACGCGGATAGAAACGCCCGGCCCGGGGTTCCACCACCCGATGCCGGCGCAGGCGGCGATTGAACGCCGCCGGCGGCAGTTCGACCTCCCCGGCCGGGTCCCACCCCGGGACCAAAGGTGCCCCCGGAACGTCTACTGCCTCGCCGACATCCACGCCGGCCAGCTGCGACCCGATGGCGCCCGGCCAGACGTCGTGCGCCGGCATCAGCCACGGCAGGAACAGGCACTCGCGATGCCGCACCTCGGCACTGCTCCAGTCCAGGGTAAAACCGACATCCAGCGCCGGGCGCGGCGTACCCATGGCCGTTGGCGCGCGTTCCGGGCAGGCAAAGGGGTCGTACATCCGTTGGTGTTTCCCTGTGGGCATTCCCGGTATGGTACGGCGAATCACCTTGAGGATATGCCCATGCCCCGTAGCGGTCGCGCTCTGTTGTACCTGATCGTTCTGACTGTGCTCGCGGGGCTGCTGGCTGCCCCTGCCGCGGCCCAGCCCCCCGGGGCCACGGCAGGCTCCGATCTCGGTGAGACGGAAACACTGCGGGTCGGCACCCGCTTCGTACCTCCCTTCGTGATCCCGCCGGACGATGCCGAGGGCCACCCCACCGGCATCGCGATCGAACTGTGGGAGCGGGTCGCGGAGCGCCTGGAGCTGGACTACGAGTACCGCGAGACCAGTCTCGAGGGGCTGATCGACGGGCTGGGGGACGGGCGTATCGATGTCTCGGTCGCCGCCCTGACCGCCACCTCGGACCGCGCCGAGCGGGTCGATTTCACTCACCCCTATTACACTACCGGGCTGTCCATCGCCGTGCCTCAGCAGGGCAACCCGGTGGCCGGGGCGCTGCGGGCCTTCATCTCCGTTCCCTTTCTGATGGTGGTACTGGCCCTGGCCGGACTGCTCCTGCTGGTGGGCGCGCTGCTGTGGCTGTTCGAGCGTCGGCGCAACGCCGACGAGTTCGGTGGCAACGCCGCCCAGGGGCTCGGCTCCGCGTTCTGGTGGGCCGCAGTCACCATGACCACGGTCGGCTATGGCGACAAGGCCCCGCGCACCCTGCCAGGACGCATGATCGCGCTGGTCTGGATGTTCGCCGCGCTGATCCTCGTGTCTACATTTACTGCCGCGATCGCGACCACGCTGACGGTCAGCTCGCTGGATACCGGCATCCAGAATGTCTCCGACCTGGAGGGTCAGCGTATCGCCACCATCGGCGGCTCCAGTGCTGCCGCCTGGCTGAACGATCAGGGCTTTGCCTACCGCGACCACCAGGACCTGACATCCGCCCTCACGGCGGTGGCCGAGGGGCGCGCCGATGCGATGGTCTACGACGCCCCGCTGCTGCGCTACCAGACGCGCGAACACTTCGCCGGCGAACTGGAGGTCCTGCCGGTGGAGTTCCTGCGCCAGGACTACGCCCTCGCCCTGCCCCAGGGCTCGCCCCTGCGCGCCCCGATGAACGTTGCCATACTGGAGATTCTGGAATCCGACGACTGGCAGCGCGTGCTGCGCCGCTATCTCGGCAACTGACCAGCCGGGCGGGGAGTAAAGACATCATGGCTGAAACATTTCTGGTGGCCATCGTCGATCAGGATCGCGAGGACCTGGCGCTGGCGATCGCGGCCGAGGAAGGCGGCGCGGACGGCACGGTGATGCACGGCGCGGGGCTCGGCTTTCCGGACCACATGACCTTTCTCGGCGTGACCTACCAGGGCCGGGAGTCGATCTGCATCTGGGAGCTGGACGAGGAACGCGCCGAGCGCATCGCCCGCCGCCTGAACCTGGAACTGGACCTGCTGCAGCCGTACAACGGCCTGGCCTTCACACTGGATGCCCAGGCCCTGGCGGGCATGCAGTTCGCGGGTACCCCCGCCCAACCCTAAGGAAACACTGATCAATGTACACGCTCGCGTTGGTACCCCAGGTTTTCCGAGACAAGGCGCGGTGCGCAGCCGGTAGTGGTTCTACCGGCAAGGGCCGCAACGCAGGATCGGGGAACCTGGGGTACCAACCCCAAGGGGCTCGGCCGCTTTTGCGCGCGCACCGCGTTGCGGCTCCCTTGTGCAGAATGACTGCACGGCAGTCACCGCGCCTTGTTCGCACGCAAAAGCGACTCGAGCGCGAGCGTGTACATTGATCAGTGTTTCCTAATCTTCTGCGCGAGGAACGCCATGCAATTCGTACTGCTCGCCGCCGTGGTCCCGCGCAACCGGGCCGACCGTGCCATCGAGACCGTGCGCCGCGAGGGCGCCGCCGGCCTGACGCTGCTGGAGGGCCAGGGCATTGCCCAGCTGCGCCGCACACCGATCATGGATCTGAAGGACTCCGCGGCCCGCAACGTGCTGCTAATGATCCTGGAGGCCAGCCTCGCCGAACGGCTGCTGAAACGCCTGGACGAAGAACTCGCTTTGAGCGAGGTCGGCAACGGCTTCGCGTTCACCCTGCCGATCAAGGACATCGCCGGCATCAAGCCGGAGCAGATCGAGCACCTGCGCAAGACACTGGAGCAGGGCTCGCCTTAGGGAAACACCGATCACGAAGGCGCTTGCCGCTACTTGCCTCGGACTTCGCCACGGAATACTGTATTTATGAACAGTTATCCGTGGAGCACCCGCCGTGTCCCTGACCGCGCGCCAGCAGGCCATCCTCGACTACATCAGCGAGACCGTCGCCACCCAGGGCACGGCCCCAACGCGCAGCGAGATCGCCCGTGCCTTTGGTTTCCGCTCGCCCTATGCGGCCGAATGCCACCTGAAGGCCCTGGAGAAAAAGGGCGCGATCGAACTGGTGGGCGGGGCCGCGCGCGGTATCCGCCTGGCCGGTACGCATGCGGCCCGACCGGCCGAACTACCTCTGGTCGGGCGCGTGGCCGCCGGCTCGCCGATCCTCGCCACCGAGCATATCGAACGCCACTACCGGATCGACGACAGCCTGTTCCGGGCCCGCCCGGACTACCTGCTGCGCGTGCATGGAGAAAGCATGCGCGACGCCGGCATCCTCGATGGCGACCTGCTGGCCGTCCGCCAGACCCCGGAGGCCCGCCCCGGCCAGATCGTCGTGGCCCGCATCGAGGACGAGGTGACGGTCAAGCGCTTCGAGCAGGACGGTGCCCGCGTGCGCCTGCTGCCGGAGAACCCCGACTTCGCCCCGATCGAGATCGACCTGGAGCGCCAGGAGCTGGCGATCGAGGGTATCGGGGTCGGCGTACTGCGCGATCTTGAAGCGCAGGGCTAAGCCCGTGCCCGGCATTGATGCCCTGCTCGATCATCCGGCGCTGTGGCGCGGGCGCAGCGCCGCCCCTGCCGCGAATGCCCCGGTCTGGCCGAGTGGTCACCCGGCGCTGGACCGGGCCCTCGGGGGCGGCTGGCCGCGCGGCCAGCTGATCGAACTCCTGGGCTCCCCCTTTGGCTGTGGCGAGACCCGTCTGCTGGTCCCCATGCTCGCGGCCTGCGGTCGCGAGGGGTACTGGATCGCACTGCTGGCGCCGCCCGCCACGCCCTGGCTGCCGGGCTGGCAGCCGCTTGGCATCCCGCCGGAACGGTTGCTGCTGATCCGCACCGAACACAACCGCGACACCCTCTGGGCCGGCGAACAATGCCTGCGCGACCCGGCCTTCGGGGTCCTGCTGGCCTGGCTGGGCGGCCCGGTGGAAACCGCGTTGTTGCGTCGGCTGCGCCTGGCCGCGGCCGAAAGCCAGGCCTGCGCCATCCTGTACCGCCCGCCGCGCGCCGCGGAGCAGCCCTCCCCGGCCCATCAGCGCCTGCGCTGGCAGCCCGCCACCGACGGCCTCGAACTGAACTGCCTGAAGGGCATCGGCGACTGGGCCCGTTCCGGCCAGGCCCTGCACATCCCGGTGCCCTGAGATGGGCCATCCGGAGCGACCACAAGCCGTCCCGCACCCGCGTGCCTCGCGCCCGGCCCGCGCATGGCACCAGGCAGCACTGATTCCGCCCTCGATTGCACCCTCGGAGCATCCAGCGGAGTCCGGCCCTGCCCCACGGATCGGACCACGCTCAGCAAACGAACAGTGGATGGCGGTCGAGCTGCCGCACCTGGCGCTGGAGACCCTGGCGCGTGCCGAGGCAGACCGTTCACGGCTGACCGAACGCCCCCTGCTGGTGGTCGAGGCCGGCGCCGCTCCACGCGTGCATGCCGCTAATCGCGCCGCGCGCCGCACCGGGGCCCGACCGGGCATGGCGCTGGCCGATGCCCTTGCCATCCTCGACACCCCGGAACTCGTCGAGCACGACCCGCAGGCCCAGACCGCGCAGATCGCCATGCTGGCCGGCGTGCTGCTGCAGTTCTCCGATCACGTGCACCCGGAGCCGGAGGCCCGGCGCATCCTGCTGGAGGTCGGCCGCAGCCGGCGCCTGTTCGGCGGGCTCGCCGCCCTGCGGGAACGGGTGCGGGGCACCCTGGAGGGACTGGGCTTCCACCCGCGCATCGGCCTGGCACGCAGTCCGGCCGCCGCTCGCCTGCTGGCCACCCTGCGTAATCCCGCGATCCCCGAAGATAGCGAGGCCCTGCGCCGCACCCTGTCACCGGTCCCGCTGGAGACCCTGCCGCTCTCCGCCGCGACCCGGGAGGGCCTGCGGGCCATCGGCCTGCGCCAGCTCGGCGACCTGCTGCGGCTGGCGCGCCCCGAACTCGCGCGCCGCCACGGCCCGGAGTTGCTGGCACTGCTGGATCGGCTGCTGGGGCGGCGCACGGAGACCCTGCCGCGCTTCGACCCGCCCCCGGAACTGGACCTGTCGCTACGCCTGGAACACGAGATTCATGCGACCGAGGCCCTGGCCTTCCCGCTCAAGCGCCTGCTGCGCCAGGCCGAGGCCCAGCTGCGCGGCCTGAACCGCAGCCTGCAGGGTATGACGCTGGAGTTGAAGCATCGCGAGGCGCATGCACGTATTACCTCCTCTACCCGAATAACGCTGGAGCGCGGCCACCCCGGTATCCGCGCCGAGGACTGGCTGCCCCTGTGGCAGACCCGGCTGGAACGCGAGGCCCTGCGCGCCCCGATCATCGGTCTGCGCCTGCGCGCCACGCGGCTGCTGGACCCGCCCGCACAGGGCGCCAGCCTGCTGGCCGAGACCCCGGGCCACCCGCCGCCGGATGCACAGTTGCCGGCCGTGCTGGCCCGCCTGAGTGCCCGCCTGGGCGAGCAGGCGATCGTCCGGCTGACCGCAAGCGGCATCCCGCGTCCCGAGGCCGCCCAGGACGCGCGGCACGATCTCGACTCGGCGGCGACCTCGCCCCCACTGCCGACACCCGCACAAAAAACCTGCGGCACGGCGCTCTGGCTACAGGACCCGCAGCCGGTCCCGCCCCCGCTGCATACGCACGGGCTGGGCCGGCTGGAGGATGGCTGGTGGGACCGCGGGCAGGATGTGCGCCGCGATTACGCAGTCGCACGCGACCGGCAGGGGCGCAGGCTGTGGCTGTACCGCTGCCTGCGCAGCGGCCAGTGGTTCCGGCAGGGGTACTGGGGGTAGCGCGCCAGTACGGCGCGCCCGGGTTACTGATCAGACGCGGTAGTACTCGCGATACCACTCGACAAAGCGGGCGATACCGTCTTCCACCGCGGTCGCGGGGGCATAGCCCACGTCCTCGCGCAGGGCCTCGACATCGGCGTAGGTGTCCGGCACATCGCCCGGCTGCAGGGGCAGGAGGTTTTTCTCGGCCTTCTTGCCCAGACAGTCTTCCAGCACCTCGATGTAGCGCATCAGCTCCACCGGCTCGTGGTTGCCGATGTTGTACAGCCGGTAGGGGGCCGCACTCGTCGCCGAGTCGGGCTCGGCCCCGGTCCACGCGGGATTGGACCGTGCCGGACGGTCCAGCGCACGGATCACGCCCTCGACGATGTCGTCGATGTAGGTGAAGTCGCGGCGGTGATGGCCGTAGTTGAAGACGTCGATCGGCTCGCCCGCCAGGATCTTCCGGGTGAACAGGAACAGCGCCATGTCCGGCCGGCCCCAGGGGCCGTAGACGGTAAAGAAGCGCAGGCCCGTCACCGGGAGCTGGTACAGATGCGCATAGGTATGCGCCATCAGCTCGTTGGCCTTCTTGCTCGCGGCGTAGAGGCTCAGCGGGTGGTCGACGTTATCGTGCACCGAGAACGGCATCGTGGTGTTGGCGCCGTAGACGGAGCTGGAACTGGCGTAGACCAGGTGCTCCACGCCGTTGTGCCGGCAGCCCTCCAGGATATTGCCGAAACCGACCAGGTTGGTGTCGACATAGGCCGCCGGGTTCTCCAGCGAGTAGCGCACCCCGGCCTGAGCCGCCAGGTTGACCACCCGTTCCGGGCGATGCTCGCGAAACACCCGCTCCATCGCCGCGCGGTCGGCGATGTCCTCGCGGACCTCGGTATAGCTCGGGTGGTCCTGCGTGCGCGCCAGGCGTGCCTCTTTCAGCGAGACATCGTAGTAGTCGTTGAGGTTGTCGACGCCGATGACCTCGTCGCCCCGCTCCAGCAGGCGCAGGGAGAGGGCGCTGCCAATAAAACCGGCGCTGCCGGTGACCAGGATTCTCATGGACGGATCATGTGCCTTATGCCGATGTTAAGCCGATGGAGGCCGGGGCAACCCGCCGTAGGAGGCCAGCCCTCTAGCCGATGGGGGCCGGGTCTGGCTCCCCATCGCTCAGGGGGCTGAGCTCCTACAGCGAGAGACGGGCTGAACATATGCTAGCCCCGATCGTCGGGCAGGGTGATATTCAACTCCAGCACCTCGCAGTCGCCCTCGCGGTCGACGTTCATCTGCACGGCGTCGTCGTTGACCTTCACGTACTTGCGGATGACCTGCAGCAGTTCCTGCTGCATCGCGGGCAGATAATCCGGCCCGCCCCGGGCCGCACGTTCGCGCGCCACGATGATCTGCAGGCGTTCCTTGGCAACACTGGCGCTTTTCTGCCGCGGCTGGCGGAAGTAGTCGAAGATGCCCATGGTCAGCCCCCGAACAGGCGTCCGAAGAAGCCCTTCTTCGGTACATCGACAAAGCGAAGCGGGCGCTCCTCGCCCAGGAAGCGATCCACTGCATCCTGGTAGGCCTGACCGGCGTCGGATTCCTCGTCCAGCACCACGGGCTGGCCGGCATTCGAGGCGTTCAGCACGGCCTGCGACTCGGGGATCACACCCAGCAGGTCGATGGCCAGGATCTCACCCACGTCCTCGATACTGAGCATCTCGCCGCGCGCGGCGCGCTCCGCGGCATAGCGGGTCAGCAGCAGGCGCCCCTGGATCGGCTCGCCGCCCTGTTCCACCTGCCGGGTCTTGCTGGCGAGGATACCGAGGATGCGGTCGGAGTCACGCACCGAGGAGACCTCGGGGTTGGTGACGACGATGGCCTCGTCAGCAAAGTAGGCCGCCATCAGCGCGCCCCGCTCGATACCGGCCGGGCTGTCGCAGATGATGTACTCGAAGTCCTCGGACAGCTCGTTCAGCACGCGTTCCACGCCTTCCTGGCTCAGGGCATCCTTGTCGCGCGTCTGCGAGGCCGGGAGGATGTACAGGTTGTCCGCGCGCTTGTCGCGGATCAGCGCCTGTTTCAGGTTGGCGTCGCCATTGATCACGTTGACGAAGTCGTACACCACACGGCGCTCGCAGCCCATGATCAGGTCCAGGTTGCGCAGACCGACGTCGAAATCGATCACGGCCGTCTTGTGGCCGCGCAGGGCCAGACCGGTGGCGATCGCGGCAGAGGTGGTGGTCTTGCCGACCCCGCCCTTGCCCGAGGTAATCACTACGATGCGTGCCATGGTGGCTGCTTCTCCTTGGTCGTCGTGCGAGGGCATGTGCAAGGCCGAGCGGCCCCACGCCGCTCGCTCAGATTTCAGCGATCTTGAGGCTTTCGCCCGCGAGTGTCACCAGCCGGTTCTCGCCGCGCTCGGACTCGGCGATATCCTCGGCCACCCGGTAATGTCCCGCGATAGACAAAAGCTCTGCATCCAGTCGCCGGCAGAAGATCCGAGCCGTCTCCAGGCCCCGCACGCCGGCGAGTGCCCGCCCGCGCAGAGGACCCAGCACATGGATGTGGCCATCCGCGAGCAGTTCAGCACCGGCGGACACCGCCCCGGTCACCAGCAGGTCGCCGCCGCGGGCGTAGATCTGCTGCCCGGAACGGACAGGACGATCCACCACACGGGTCGCGCTGTGGACCGCGGGGGCGGCCTCGGCCAACCTGTCCGCGGATTTCTTGCCCTTCTTGCTCGGCGCCGGCTCCGGCGGCTCGCCTTCATCCAGGGGCACCTCGCCACTGGGCGCGCCACCGCGGCCACCCAGTTGCAGCACGGGCAACACATCGAATAGCTCGGAATAGCTCTGCAGACGCTCGGCGACCTCGCCGGCATGCAGGCCGATCAGCTTGAAGCCCTCGGCGCGTACCTGCTCGATGGTCGCTTGCAGGTCGCTCTCGGGGGCCTCGGCCACCGGCTCGAGGTCCAGCACGATGGGCATGTCGCGCATCAGATCCGGGGCCTGTTCACGGTGTGCGATCAGCTGCTCGCCGAGTTGCCGGGGGTCAGTCTGGAACACCCGCAGCACCGACACCAGCATCATGCGCCCTTTCAGTTCAATGGTCTGGACGGGACTCGGCGTAGCGCTCATGCGTGCGTAGGGCCCTGCTGTGAGATCGGCGATCGGGAAACACGGCCTCCGACGCGCGTCGGAACACCGGAAAGATGCGCGCTTTATAGCGCGGACGGGGAAAGCACAGCAAGGGAGTACCACCGAAATCGGCGGCGGATCCGTGTTTCCTTAAGATCGTGGCGGACCCGGGATCAGCGTATTGGTGCGCCGCGCATAGTCCGCATAGCCCGGCCGCGAGGCATGCAGACGTTTTTCCAGTAACGTGACGCCCGACACACGCAGGATCAGCACGATCATCAGGATCGCCGAGGGCACCGCCCACCAGCCCCCGGCGGCCAGCGCGAGCAAGCCGTAGCCCACCCAGACGACGATCTCGCCGAAGTAGTTCGGGTGCCGACTGTAGCGCCATAAACCCTGGTCCATGACCTTGCCCCGCCTTGCAGGATCGCCCCGGAAGCGCGCCATCTGCGCGTCCGCGACCGATTCATACAGCGTGCCCAGCACCCAGACCGCCACGCCCAGCGCCGCCAGCGGCCACCAGATGCTTGCGGCATTCGTCACCGCCAGCATCGGCAGGCCGATTACGGCCACCAGCGCACCCTGCAGCCAGAAGATCGTGACCAGGCTGCGCGCGGCGAAGGCCCGGTCCGACAGCCCCTCGCGCATGTCGGTATAGCGCCCGTCCTCGCCATGGCCCCAGTTGCGCCAGGTAATGAACAGCGACAGCCGCAGACCCCACACCAGCACCGGGATCGCGATCCAGAGGCCCTGCGACGGCCAGCCCGCAAGCCCCCACCAGACCAGCGTCACGACCACGAAGCCCAGCCCCCAGTAACGGTCGACCAGGCTGGCGTCGTGGCGCCATACGCTGCCGGCCCAGACCAGGGTCATCAGGCCCATGCTGGCCAGAAGCCCCCAGAGAAACGCCATCAGTGTCTCCATCGCGATCAGTCTCCCGGCCGTTCGAACAGCACATGGGAGACGAACCACTCGTCGCCGCCGCCGTAGTCGAACAGCTCCGCGCAGGCCATGTAGAAGATCCGCCAGCGCTGGCACCAGAGTGCCGCCTGCTGTGCACCATAGGCCGTCTCGAACAGGGGCATCAGCGTGTCGCGGGCACGATCCTGGCGGGCCAGCCACGCATTGAGCGTGCGGGCATAGTGCTGCCCACCGACGCGCCACTGGCGGATCACACGCAGGTCCTCCTGGAAGTGCCGCGCGAGGTCGTCCGACGGCATCAGGCCGTCGCGGAAGAAATACCGCCCCATCCAGTCGTGCTCGCCCTCGGACTCGAACACATACGCGTGTTCGCGATGGGCGAACACATGCATGAAGAAGCGCCCGCCGGGATTGAGCCATCCGGCAATGCGCCGCAGCAGTTCCGGCCAGTTGCGCATGTGCTCGAACATCTCGATCGAGACCGCCCGGTCAAAGCCCGGCGACGGCGGGGCGAACGTGTTCATGTCCGCGGTCAGGACCTCGAGATTGGCGAGCCCGAGGTCATCGCGGCGGGCCTCGATAAAGGCCCGCTGGGTATTGGAGTTCGAGACGGCCGTAATCTCTGCGCCAGGGTACTGCTCGGCCATCCACAGCGACAGCGACCCCCAGCCGCAGCCCAGTTCCAGCACCCGCTGGCCATCGGCAATCCCGGCGCGCTCGCAGGTCAGGTGCAGCATCGCCTCTTCGGCCGCATCGAGGCTGTCGACGCCCTCCGGCCACCAGGCGCTGGAGTACTTGAGGCGCGGGCCCAGGCAATGCTCGAAATAAGCGGTGGGGATCTCGTAGTGCTGCTCGTTGGCAATATCGGTGGACAGGGCAACGGGAGAAGCGCGCATGGATTCGATCAGGGCGTAGCGCCGCTCCATGGTCTCCTCGGCCGTGCCGGAGACCTCTGCCAGGCGCTCCGCCAGCAGCAGGCGGATCCCCGCACGCACCAGCATATCCGGCACGCGTCCCTGCTCCGCCCATTTCATCATCTGCTGCATGCCGCATCTCCCCCTGAGTCCCAGATGGACCCCGGGAAATGTGCCCGGTTCCCGCGATTCAACGCCTACGCATCGCTGCGACGGTCTCCGTAGCCACCGCCGCCGGGTGTGCGTATCTCGATCGCATCCCCTGGCTCTACATGGCGGCGATCGCAGGCGGACATCGGTTCGCGCGTGCCGTCGGCGCGCAGGATCGCATCATCCCCCGTCGCACCCGGCCCGCCACCGGCGATCCCGAACGGCGGCACCCGGCGACGGTTGGACAACAGCACGACCTCCATCGCCTGGTCGAACCCGAGCCGGCGGATCACCCCATCACCGCCCGGATAATGCCCCTGCCCCCCTGAGCCGCGGCGGTAGGCGAAGCGCTCCACCCGCACCGGGAAGCGGCTCTCCAGCACCTCGGGGTCGGTCAGCCGCGAGTTGGTCATGTGGGTCTGCACCGCGCTGGCCCCGGCGTAACCCGGCCCCGCGCCGGCCCCGCCGGCGATCGTCTCGTAGTACTGGTAGTCGGCATTGCCGAAGGTCAGGTTGTTCATCGTGCCCTGGGCCGCCGCCTGCACCCCCAGCGCCCCGAACAGGGCATCGGTGACCACCTGCGAGGTCTCGACATTGCCGGCCACCACCGCGGCGGGCGGCGCCGGGTTCAGCAGGCCGTCCTCCGGAATGACCAGGTCGACCGGCGTCAGGCAGCCATCGTTCAGCGGGATCGCATCCTCCAGCAGGGTACGCAGTACATACAGCACCGCCGCGCGCACGATGGAGCTCGGCGCGTTGAAGTTGTCCCCGCGTACCGCGCTGGTACCGGTGAAGTCGATGCGCAGGCGCCGGTCGGCGGGATCGGGGGCGACCTGTACCCGCACCTCGGCGCCGTTGTCCATCGCATACGCGAACGTGCCGGCCTCGAGCTGCGGGATCAGCCGTTCCACCGCCTCGGCCGCGTTGTCCAGCACGTGGCCCATATAGGCTGTCACCATGGCCGCGCCGTACTCATCCAGGAGCCGGCCCAGCTCCTCCAGTCCCTTGCGGTTGGCCGCGACCTGGGCCTCGAGATCGGCGAGGTTCTGATCGGGGTTGCGCGTCGGCCACGGCCCCTCGCCCAGCAGCGCGCGCATGCGGTCGCTGTCGAATACCCCGTCGCGCACCAGCCGGGTGGGCGGGATCAGCACGCCCTCCTCCTCAAGGCATGTGGAGAACGCGGGCATGGAGCCCGGGGTAATGCCGCCGACATCGGCGTGATGCCCGCGCGAGGCGACGAAGAACGCGGGGGCACCGGCCGCTGCAGACGGGTCTTCGGTCACCTGTTCACCCCCATCCAGGAACACCGGCGTGACCACGGTGATGTCCGGCAGGTGGGTGCCGCCGTTGTAGGGGTCGTTCAGCACGAAGGCATCGCCCGGGCGCAGGTCGCCGGCGAACGCCTCCACCACCGCGCGCACGCTGGCCCCCATGGAGCCGAGATGAACGGGCATGTGCGGGGCATTGGCGACCAGACGGCCCTCGGTGTCGAACAGTGCACAGGAGAAATCCAGGCGCTCCTTGATGTTCACCGAGTGCGCGGTGTTGCGCAGGGTGAAGCCCATCTGGTCGGCGATCGCCATGAAGCGGTTGTTGAACACCTCCAGCAGGATCGGATCGCGCGGGACGGCCTCGGGGCTTGTTGCCGCCGCGCCCGGACGCCGCGCGCTGCCCCGCTCGCGATCCAGCCGCAGGGTCCCGTCCGCCTCGATGCACCCGGCCCAGCCGGGCTCCAGCACCAGCGTCGCGGTCGGCTCGATCACGATGGCCGGACCGGCCAGGGTCATGCCGGGCTGCAGGGATTCCCGCCGGTACAGCGGCACATGGCGTTGGTCGCCGTCGATGACCATCGCGACCGTATCCGCCTCCGGCGCAGGCCCCTGGGCCGCCGCTGCCGCCATGCGCTCCGGTGCGGTCTCCCTCGGGGCGGCGATCGCCTCGGCCGTCGCGATCGCCACCACCAGCTCACGATCCGGCGGGGCAAAGCCGTAGCGCGCGCGGTAGGCCTCGGCAAAGGCCGCCATCAACGCCGCGGGCTCGCCCGCCGGGACCTCCAGCGCGGTGTCCGAACCGGCCAGGCGCAGATGCAGCCGCCGCTCGATGCGCATGTCCGCTGCTGCCACGCCCTGATCCGTCAGCGCGGCGCGGGCAGCCGCGACCTGTTCCGCCAGGGCGGACTCGATCGCCCCGGCATGCGGCTCGTCCAGCGGCCACTCCAGGCTGCGTTCGCGCAGGGCGCGCAACTCGCCCAGCCCCATGCCGTAGGCGGACAGCACGCCACCGAGCGGATGAAACAGGATATGCCGCATGCCCAGCTGCTCCGCCACGCGGCAGGCGTGCTGCCCCCCGGCGCCCCCGAAACAGACCAGCGCATAACGCGAGACGTCATGCCCGCGCTGCACCGATATGGTCTTGATCGCCTGGGCCATATGCTCCACCGCGATCTGCAGCGCCCCCTCGGCCAGACTCTCCGGGGTCGCGGGTTCCCCGGTCGCGGCCGCCACCGCGGCGGCCAGCTCCGCGAACTGTCGGCGCACCGGCTCCGCATCCAGTGGCCGGTCGCGATCCGGCCCGAACACCGCCGGGAAGTACTCCGGGCGCAGCCGCCCCAGCAGCAGGTTGCAGTCGGTCACGGTCAGCGGCCCGCCCTGGCCGTAGCAGGCAGGTCCGGGCTGGGCGCCGGCGGACTCCGGTCCCACGCGCAGACGGATGCCATCGAAGCGGCAGATCGATCCGCCCCCGGCCGCGACCGTATGGATATCGAGCATGGGCACACGCAGCCGCGCACCGGCCACCTCGCTCTCCTGGCGGCGCTCCAGCGCCCCCGCCAGATGCGCGACATCGGTAGAGGTGCCCCCCATGTCGAAGGTGATCAGGCGTTCGAAGCCGAGCGGACCGGCGGTCTTGAGTGCCCCGACGATCCCCCCGGCCGGCCCCGACAGGATCGCGTCGCGCCCGCGAAACCGGGCCGCGTCCACCAGCCCGCCATGCGACTGCATGAACCGCAGGGGTACACGGCCCAGCTCACCCGCCACCTGTTCGACATAACGGCGCAACACCGGCGAGAGATAGGCGTCGACCACCGTGGTTTCGCCGCGCGGGACCAGCTTGATCAGCGGGCTGGTCGCGTGGCTGGTCGCGACCTCGGCGAACCCCAGTTCGCGCGCCAGCGAGGCGATCGCCTGCTCGTGCGCCGGATAGCGATAGCCATGCAGGCAGACGATGGCCACACACCGGATGCCGTCCGCCAGCGCCGCCTGCAGCCGCGGCCTCAGCGCGTCCAGATCGACCGGGATGAGGACCTCGCCGGCCGCATTCACCCGTTCGTGCACCGGCTCCACCCGTGCGTAGACCGGGGACGGCAGGTGGATCTCGCGGGCGAAAAGATCGGGGCGCGCCTGATGGCCGATCGCCAGCGCATCCTCCAGCCCCTCAGTGATCACCAGGAGTGTGGGCTCCCCCTTGCGCTCGAGCAGGGCGTTGGTGGCCACGGTCGTGCCCATGCGCACCTCGTGTACCACGCCCTCCGGAATGGGTGCTTCGGCCGGGAGCTCCAGCAGATCGCGAATACCCTGCACGGCCGCATCGCGGTAGGCCTCCGGGTTCTCCGACAGCAGTTTGCGGGTGTGCAGGCGCCCCGCCGGATCACGTGCGACCAGGTCGGTGAACGTCCCGCCCCGGTCCACCCAGAAATGCCAGTCTTTCGCCGCTGTGGCTTGAGTCATGTCCACCGCTCTGGTTTGATCGCCCGAACTCGCGCCCCGTGACCCGGTCGCAGGCTCGTAATTCACGGGCCTTAAACAAAGGAATTATCGCGCATGGACCCCATTACCCACGCCAGTCTCGGCGCCGTGATCGGCGGCCTCACCCTCGGCTCCCGCCTGGGGCGCAAGGCCGTGGTACTGGGCGCCGGTGTCGCGCTGCTGCCCGACCTGGACGCGTTCATAGCTTACGGGGACGCGGTATCGGAGTTCATCCACCACCGGGGCTTTACGCACTCCTGGCTGGTGCAGTTGCTGGTGGCCACCGGCGTCGCGGGGCTGCTCGCCAAGGTCCCGGCAACGCGGGAAATCGGCTTTGGCCGCTGGTGGCTGTTCTTCTTCCTGATCTGGGCCACCCACTCGCTGAACGACCTGCTGACCACCTACGGCACCCAGGTACTCTGGCCATTGCCAGTCGGCCCCCTGTCCACGGGCTCGATCTTCGTGATCGACCCGTTCTACACCCTGCCGCTGCTGGTCGCGGCGATCGGCGCGCTGTTCTACCGCTTCGCCCCGCGCCTGCTGGTCGCCGGGCTCGTACTCTCGACCGTCTATGCCGGCTCCGGCCTGGCATTGAAAGCCTGGATCGACCACCGCATCCAGCCCGTGCTGGCGGCGATGGAGCTGGAAGAGCAACCGCGAATGGTCCAGCCGACCCCGTTCAACCTGCTGCTGTGGCGTGTCACCGTGATCAACGGCGACGAGTTCCTGGATGCCTGGGTCGGCATCTTCGACGACCCGATCCGACCCGACTTCGAACGCTTCGAGCGCGGTGA
This sequence comes from Thioalkalivibrio sp. ALJ2, assembly GCF_000378325.1. Taxonomy (NCBI): domain Bacteria; kingdom Pseudomonadati; phylum Pseudomonadota; class Gammaproteobacteria; order Chromatiales; family Ectothiorhodospiraceae; genus Thioalkalivibrio; species Thioalkalivibrio sp. ALJ2. Next base: position 305,992 of record NZ_KB899555.1, on the reverse strand, counting down.
CCCGGAGCTGCGCGAAGCCGCGCTGGCCCTGGACGACGGGCAGCGCCTGCAGTGGTTCTCCGGCGATTTCCTGCGCTTTCATCGTGCCGCGCGCGACGCGGGCCCCGACCGGCTCGTGGTCACCGACATCCGCCTGGGGGTCCCCGGCTTCTTCCCGTTCGGCTTCGAGATCGCGGAGGAGCGCAACGGCGACTGGGAGCCCATCACCTCGCGCCAGGTCGGCGAACTCCCCCGGCGCGACAGCCTCGACGCCCTCGGCGGCATGCTGCAGCGGATTGTCGATCCCGAGGGCGCGCCCTGCATTATGGACCTGGGCGATCCGGCCTACGCGATCACCGAGCCGCCCCCGCGCTGCCGCATGGGTGGCCGCACATCGCCTCCCGCCGGGGGCGCGCACGACATGCCGTGAGCCAGGACGAAGCCATGACGCCCGGGGTGCCCGGCCCGCCACCGGCCTGCGGGCTGTGCGGCCGGTCGATGGACGACCTGACGCGGCATCACCTGATCCCGCGCAAGCAGCACCGCCGCAAGCGCATCCGGCGCCTGTTCAGTCGGAGCGAGCGCGAACAGCGAATCCTCTGGGTCTGCCGCCCCTGCCACGACCACATCCACAAGCAATTTGACGAGCAGACCCTGGCCGAGCGCCTGAACACCGCGGAGGCCCTGCTCGCCGAGCCGGTCGTGCAGGACTTCGTCGTCTGGATCGCGCGCCACCCGCCCGGCTTCAAGCCGCGCAGCTAGGGAGACGCTGACTTAATCGCACGTCCGCGCTCGAGTCGCTTTTGCGTGCGAACAAGGCGCGGTGACTGCCGTGCAGTCATTCTGCACAAAGGAGCCGCAACGCTGTGCGCGCGCAAAAGCGGCCGAGCCCCTGCGTTCAATGGCTTGTGGGGTTGGTGCCCCCTGTTCCCCGATCCTTCGTTGCGCCGCTTGCGGGTAGAACCACTACCCGCTGCGCGACGCGCCTTGTCTCGGAAAACAGGGGGCACCAACGCGGACGTGCGATTAAATCAGCGTCTCCCTAAAGCAGCTGGATCTTAGAGCTCCCGCAGCCCCAGTACGTCCTGCATGTCGTACAGGCCGTGTTCGGCACCAGCCAGCCATACCGCCGCACGCACCGCCCCCGAGGCGAAAATCCCGCGGTTGGAGGCCTTGTGGGTGATCTCGATGCGTTCCCCCTCGCCGGCGAACAGCGCGGTGTGTTCGCCCACGATGTCGCCGGCACGCACGGTCGCGAACCCGATGGTGCGCCGGTCACGCGCCCCGGTCTGGCCCTCGCGGCCGTAGACGGCGTCGTGCTCCAGGTCGCGCCCCAGGACCTCGGCCACCACCCGGCCGAGCTTCAGGGCCGTGCCCGAGGGGGCATCCACCTTGTGCCGGTGGTGCGCCTCGAGGATCTCGACATCCACGCTGTCGCCCAGGGCACGGGCGGCCAGCTCGACCAGCTTGAAGGTCAGGTTCACCCCGACGCTCATGTTCGGCGCATAGACGATGCGCATCGCCCCGGCCGCGGCTCGCAGCCGCTGCTCCTGCGCGGCATCCAGGCCCGTGGTACCGATCACCAGCGCCTTGCCGTGCGTACGGCACAGCTCCAGGTGCTGCATGGTCGCCTCAGGGCTGGTGAAGTCGATCAGGACATCGAAGTCATCGGCCACGGTCGCCAGGTCCTCGACCAGCTGGACCGAGGCCGCCGACCCCACGGAGGTACCGAGACGCTCGCTGCCCGGTCGTTCGCTCGCCGCCCCCAGCGTGCCTCCGGGGTGATCCTCGACGGCCTGCACCAGGTTCTGCCCCATGCGCCCGGCGGCGCCCGCCACTGCCACTCGAATCATTGCCGTGTTTCCTTCGTTTCTGTTCATTCCCAGCCCGCGAAGACTACGGAAGATCCCGGGCATACGCGAGGAAGACCCCGTGGCCACCGGATTCGAACTCCAGCCAGATCAGCGGCAGATCCGGGAAGGCCTCCTCCACCGCGGGCTGGCTGTTGCCGACCTCGACGATCAGCGCGCCGTCCTCGGTCAGATGGCGGCGCGCATCGGCCAGGATGCGGCGCACGATGTCGACCCCGTCCTCGCCCGCAGCCAGGCCCAATTCGGGTTCGTGGCGGTACTCTTGCGGCAGCTCGGCCATGTCGCGGGCATCAACATAGGGCGGATTGCTCACGATCAGGTCGTAGCGATCCTCCGTCCCCAGCGCATCGAAGACATCGGAGTGCCGCACCTGCACGCGGTCACCGACGCCATGGCGCTCGATGTTGCGCGCTGCGACGGCCAGCGCCGGTTCGGAGACATCGCTCAGATCGACCTGTGCCTGCGGCAGGGCCAGCGCCGTGGCGATACCGATGCAGCCGCCGCCCGTGCACAGATCCAGCACCCGCTCCACCGAATCGGCCTCGATCCACGGTTCGAAACCGACCGCGATCAGCTCCGCCAGGGGCGAGCGCGGCACCAGCACGTGTTCGTCGACAAAGAAAGGCAGCCCGGCAAACCAGGCCTCGCCGGTCAGATAGGCCGCTGGCTTGCGGGTCTCGATGCGCGTGCGCAGCACCGCAATCACCCGCGTGCGTTCGGCCTCGCTCAGGTTCGACGACCACCAGCTCTCGGGCAGATCCAGCGGCAGATGCAGCGTATGCAGCACCAGCCAGGCGGCCTCGTCGAAGGCGTTGTCCGTCCCGTGGCCGAAGCTCAGCCCGGCCGCGCGAAACTGGCTCGCGCCAAAGCGGATGAAGTCGCGCAGCGTGCGCAGTCCTGTGGTGGATTCCATTTGGGCCTTTCCCATTGGCGTGGGGGCCGTCATCATACCGGCTCGCTTTCGTCCCGTGCGCCCGAACCGAGTATTCCAATGAGTGCCCTAGACCCCTGGCTGGCCCGAGCTTCCCACCTGCTGCCGCAGCATGCGCTGTCGCGGGTGGTGCACCGCCTGGCCCGCATCGAGAGCCCGCGCGTTCAGCCACTGCTGCGCTGGTTCGTGCGCCAGTACGGGCTGAACATGGACGAGGCGGCGGAGCCCGACATCGCGGCCTACCCCAGCTTCAATGCCCTGTTCACACGGGCGCTGCGCGAGGACGCCCGCCCCCTGGCGGGTGGCGACAACACGGTCGTGAGCCCCGCCGACTCGCGGGTCAGCGCGGCCGGGCGCATCGAGGCCGGCCAGATCTTTCAGGCCAAGGGCCACCACTATACGGTGCGGGAGCTTCTGGGCGGGGAGGAAGACCTTGCCGAACCGTTTCGCCATGGCCATTTCGTAACGCTCTATCTGTCCCCACGGCATTACCACCGGCTGCACATGCCGTTGACCGGCACGCTGACCCACATGCTGCATGTGCCCGGCCGGCTGTTCTCGGTCGCGCCGCGCATCGTGCGCCATGTCCCGCGCCTGTATGCCCGCAACGAGCGCGTGGTGGCCTGCTTCGACACGCATTTCGGGCCGATGGCCGTCGCCCTGATCGGGGCCCAGAACGTCGGCTCGATCGAGACGGTATGGGCGGGCGAGGTGACGCCGCCGGCCGGACAGCCCTACAGCTGCAGCGAATACCCGGATCGCGAGATCACGCTCGAGCGCGGGGCCGAGATGGGGCGCTTCAACCTCGGCTCGTCGGTGGTGTTGCTGTTGCCGGATCATCCGCTGGAGCTGGGCGCGCACCTGACGCCGGAGACCGAGGTGCAGGTTCGCGGCGCCCTCGGCCGTTTCTACTAGCCTCCGCCTGCCGGCCGGTTTCCGCACCAGTGCCTTACTATGCAGCCCCGCCTGTGGTCAGTTGCCAACGCCGATGAGGCTGGGCCTGGTTCGGCATCCGGGGTTTACGTGCCTTCGGTCCGCATACTGCCGTGCGCTCACTCGCGAGCGCGCCGCGAGGTACTTTCTTGCTTGCCCAAGAAAGTACCCAAAGAAGGGCACCCGGATTCCGCCCGGGACCCTTCCGCAAGGGGCTTCATACGGGGGGATAAGGTCAAGACAACGGCTGGCCTGACGTTCGTGCCAATGGATGGAGGCAAGGTGTCCCGACATCCTGGGCACGCGCGGCCTGCGGCCCTGGCGTGCCGCGCCCGCCAGCGGGCGCCAGACCCCATCGTAGGATGTGATGAGCGCAGCGAATCGCATCAGGGTTGCCCCGACGTTGGAACGGTGCGGGAATTAGGACAGGTGCGGGAACACCGTCGGTTTTGACTTTCCCTCCCGATATGAGCCCCTTGTGGAGGGCGTGACAGGCCGGACGATTCATAATAGACACGGGGCGCTGACTGTCTGAGCGAAGCCAAAGGCGCAGCGAGTTTCAGCGCCGCCGGCCTGGCGCGCCCGGAGCAAGGTTCCTGGGCGAATCCCGGGCGTGTTTCTTGGTTACTTCTTTGCACGAGCAAAGAAGCCCGTTTTTGATTAACAACGGACGCGGCGCGCTCGCGAGTGAGCGCTTGGCGGGCGGCGGACCGAAACCACCGTAAACACTGAAAGACGAACCAGGCCCAGCCTGAACGGCGCAGGGCGCGACGAAGCGCGATCAGTCGTGGGCGGCGGCGGGCGGCAGCTGGATGAAGTGTTCGCGGTAGACGCGAAGTTCGTCGATGGAGTCGCGGATGTCCTGCAACGCCTGGTGCGAGGCGTTCTTCTGCAGCTTCGAGAGCACGTCGGGGGCCCAGCGTCGGGCCAGCTCCTTGAGCGTGGAGACGTCCAGGTTACGGTAGTGGAAATAGGCCTCCAGCTCCGGCATCAGGCGCGCCATGAAACGCCGATCCTGACAGATCGAGTTCCCGCACATCGGCGAGGCCCCTTTCGGCACATAGTCGGACAGGAAGTCGATCGTCTCGCGTTCGGCGGCGGCCGCGTCCGTACTGCTGTGGCGGATGCGCTCGATCAGGCCGGAGGCCCCGTGCGTGCGCCGATTCCATTCGTCCATCGCATCCAGCACGTCGGCGGGCTGGTAGATCGCGAGGACCGGGCCCTCCGCCAGGATGTTGAGTTCCTTGTCGGTGACGATGGTGGCCACCTCGATGATTCGGTCGTTCTGGGGATCCAGGCCGGTCATCTCGAGATCGATCCAGATCAGGTTTTCGGCGCTCGCTGCCATGCCCGCTCCTTTCCTGTGCGCTCAAAGTCTATCATCATGGTCCAGGATGACGTTGTCCGTTTTGCTCACCTGCAACGCGGCCAAGGTCTCGGGGGCCATACGGCCCCGCCGGATCCATTCCCCACAAAGGAGGGAATCATGCGACTGATCATCTCAAGCCTTGCGGCCCTGGGCCTCGGTTTTTCGCTGGGCACCGCCCAGGCCGACGACATCCAGAAGGGCAAGAACCTGCATCAGGACAACTGCATCAGCTGTCATGCCGACATGGTCGGTGGCGACGGTACGGACCTGTACACGCGCGACAACCGGATCGTTGGCGACTATGACCACCTGGTCCGGCAGGTGAACAACTGCAACGCACAACTGGGCACCAACTGGTTCGACGACGAGATCGAGGCGGTGGTGGCCTACCTGAACGCGGAGTACTACCAGTTCGATGAGTGACCTGAAGACCAAGCACTGCCAAGCCTGTGAAGGGTTCACCGAGCCGATGTCGCGCGCGGACGCCGAGCGCGGCCTCGGCCAGCTGGACAGCCACTGGGGCATCGACGAGGCCGGCCGCAGCATCCAGCGCGGCTTCAAATTCAAGAACTTTCACGAGACGATGGCGTTCGTGAACGCGGTGGCCTGGATCGCCCATGTCGAGGATCACCACCCGGACATGGCGGTCGGCTACAACCGTTGCTCGGTGCAATTCTCGACGCACGCGGTGGGTGGCCTGACGGAGAACGACTTGATCTGCGCCGCCCGCATCGATGCGCTCTTTGACTAACAGCGTGACCAGCACGGCACCGGCTGGTCCGACCTCTTGAGCCGGGTCGGCCGGGTTCACGCCCGCCACAACCAGATGGCCGACATCGCAGCGCCGGCGAACGCGGTGCCGCGCCGCATTCGGCTGCACCGCCGGGTGAAGGATCTCGCCTGCGGTGATCGCGTGGAGATGGATGCGACCGGCGAGCAGGTTCAGCGGCGCCTGGCCCGGGACAATACCTTGGTGCGCCAGGACGGCTTTGGCCGGCGCAAGGTCATCGCGGCCAACATCGACACCGTCTGGATCGTGATCGCGCCCTCCCCGATGCCGGCGCGGTACTTGATCGACCGTTTCCTGGTTGCGGTATACAACCTCCCCGCACAGCCACGGATCCTGGTGAACAAGCAGGACGCGGGACCCGCCAACACGGGGGACTGGCTGGCCCCTTACGCTCACCTGGACCTTGACCCCCTGCATGTCAGCGCCCGCAGTGGGTACGGGCTGTCCGCCCTCGCCGAGGCCGCCCGGGGGCATACCAACATCCTGATCGGACAGTCCGGGGTGGGCAAATCCTCGCTGATCGCCGCGCTGCTGGAGCGCCACGGCAGCGGTGATATCAAGCTTCCGGAAACGGGAGATCTCGCGGTGTCCGGCGAGGGCCGCCACACGACGGTCACGGCACAGTGGTATTCATTGACAGGGGGTGGCGCCTGGATCGACTCGCCGGGCGTGCGCGACTTTACGCCGGAACTGGAATCCATCGATGCGCTGGTGCGCGGGTTTCCGGATATCGAAGCGCTTGCCGACAATTGCCGATTTCGCAATTGTCGGCACCAGTCCGAACCCGGCTGCGCGGCAAGGGAGGCCGTCGATCAAGGCACCCTGCCCGTGGCACGGCTCGAGGCCTGGACCGCCCTGCTGGGGACGCTGGAGAAACGCTAGGGGAAGGCGACTAGAACGTCAGCCCCATCTCCACGCCGACCACCGACGACGAAGAGTCGCGGGTACTCTCGAAATCGAGGCGATCGGACATCCAGTCGCTTGAGGTGTTCAGCGAGTAGTCGTCGTAATACAGGCTCAGCGACAACTCGGACTGATTCTGCAGGCGCAGGCGACTGTCGAGGCTGAGATACCCCGCGCTGCGACCCAACTCGCGATGACGGCCCCCGTAGCCGAAGCCGAGGGCATCGTCTCCACTCGTCAGTGACTGGCGCACGCCGACACGGAACTGGCTGTCAAAGCGGCCAGACCCGGACGCAAAGGTGGGGCCGAAGCTGAGGTCGGTGAAATAGGCCGTGGATTCAGTCTCCGGGCCCAGGTCCGACCAGCCCGGACGAGTCTCCATACCAACCCCCAGGTTCAAGCCATAACCAAAGCCCGCGCCCAGCTGCTGGTGGTAAGCCCCTTCCACCTCGAACAGGCGGCTGGAGAGGACGCCCATGCCGGTCTCGTCACCCGGAAGGCCACCAGTGGTCTCGGTGCGCAGCGTCAGTTGATAGCGCCAGTCGCGACTCGCCGAGGCGGGTTCCGGATCGGTCATCGGCAGGACGTTGGGCGCGGAGCGGGCAGAGCCACCGATCGGCTCCATGCCCACCGGGTCCACCACGGTCCCGCTCTCGGATTCGTACTCGGCTTCTTCATCGACGCGATCCGGCCCACCAAGCGTCGACTCGGTGCTGGTGGGGGTATACGTCAGGGAATAGCGATCGTCGGCATGCGCCACACTGGTGGCGGCCACTCCGAACAAGACGGCCAGTGCCAGCGCGACCGGCACACGCGCAGGCGCCAGCTGCGGGCTGTTGCCCCGCGCTGCTTGCCTGGCTTCACCGTGATGATTCCGTCGCGTCACGCCGTATCGTCCGTGTTGTGTTGTCTCGATCAGCCCGGGGGCCAGCTCAGCGCGCGACCGCCCAGTACGTGCATGTGTACATGGTAGACCGTTTGCCCGCCGTCTTGGTTGCAGTTCATCACGGTTCGATAACCGTTTTCCGCAAATCCGCGATCGCGTGCAATCTGTGCCGCCACGTGCGCCATGTGCCCAATCACCGGGGCCGTCTCGGCGGTCAGTTCGTTCAGGGTGGCGATGTGCTGTTTCGGGATCACCAGCACATGCGTCGGGGCCTGAGGATTCAGGTCTTCAAAGGCCAGGACCTGGTCGTCCTCGAACACGACCTTCGCCGGGATCTCCCCCGCGACGATCTTGCAAAAGATGCAGTCAGCCATCTTGTTCTCCTAAACGACGCGCGGGTTTATATCAGGAAACGGTAATGCATTCAATGCATCCCGAAAACCTGATCCCGATCAGTAATCGCGGCGCCCCGACAAGGCATGCGCCAGGGTCCCCGCATCGATGTACTCGAGCTCGCCCCCGGTCGGCACGCCCTGCGCGATGCGCGTAGCGCGAATGCCGTGGCGCGCCGCCATTTCAGCGAGGTAGTGCGCGGTGACCTCGCCCTCGACCGAGGTATTGGTCGCCAGGATCAGCTCGCGTACGCCCTCTTCCTGCAAGCGCGTCTCCAGCTGATCCAGCCCCAGCTCTTCGGGACCAATGCCATCCAGCGGCGACAACCGCCCGAGCAACACGTGGAAACGGCCGGCAAAGTCGGTCGCCGACTCGATGGCCATCACATCGCCCGGGCTCTCGACCACGCAGATCACGCCCGGGTCGCGCTCGGGATCCGCGCAGCGAGGACATACCTCTGCGGTAGTCAGCGTGCGGCACACTTGGCAGTGCCCGACGCGCTCGACCGCCTGATCGACGGCCCGTGCCAACCGGCGCGCACCGTCGCGGTCGCGCTCCAGCAGGTGCAGCGCCATACGCCGCGCGGACTTGGCACCGACACCCGGCAGGCAGCGCAGCGCCTGCACCAGTTCGTCGAGTTCAGCGTCCATCGCGCGCAGCGCCGGTTCCGACCCAGGGAGACGCGATCAGAACGGCAGCTTCATCCCGGCCGGCAGGCCCATACCTTCGGTCAGGCTGCCCATGCGCTCCTGGGTGGTGGACTCGACCTTCTGCACGGCGTCATTGATGGCCGCGGCCACCAGGTCCTCGATCATGTCGCGGTCGTCCTCCAGCAGGCTGGGGTCGATCTTGACCCGGCGCACCGCGTACTTGCCGGTCATGAGCACACTCACAAGACCGCCGCCTGCCTGGCCCTCGATCTCCATTTCGGCCAGCTCCGCCTGCATCTTCTGCATGTCTTCCTGCATCTTCTGGGCCTGCTTCATCAGGCCACCCATGCCACCTTTCATCATGATTTCGCTCTCCTGCCCTGCGCCTTGCGCAGGGGTTATCGTTCAATCGATTGCGACGCGGACGGCTCATCACCCGCACGGTCCTCGCGAATGCGTACCGCGCCCAGTTCGGCCCCGAAGGCCTCGCCCAGGGCCTGTACCACCGGATCCTCGCGCATCGCCGTTTCGGCGCTAGCCTGACGTTCCGCTGCGTCTGCCGCAAGCCGTGCAGCGGGCGTGGCCTGCGAGGGCTGTGTCTGGTCGACAATCTCCAGCCGCACCGAGTGCCCGAGGCGTTTCTCCAGGGCCTCCTTCAGGCGCGTACGGGTTCGATCGGTATAGAGCGTACCCGGGGCTACGGCGATCACGACGCTTTCGTCATCCAGTTGCTGCAATTCGCCATGCAGCGCGAGTTCGCGCACCGTGCCGGTCGGCAGACCTTCGGCAAAGCGATGCCAGTCAAAGGGCCCGGAATCCGGCTCCGGGGGCATGACAGGCTTGGCATCCCGGGGTGGCGGCGTAGACTCGGCCGGCCCGGTATCCGGGCCGGGATCCGGCTCGCGCACCCGCTCCTGAACCCGCTCGCGCGGCGGCTCCGGGATGGGGGGCGGAGCCGACCGCGCCGTGGTGTCGGGCCGGGCCGGGGCCGAACCCGCACTCGGGCCAGCTTGCGGTGCGGCCGGGGCCCCGCCCTGGCGCTCGACGGGCACGACCCCTTCGCCGGGCCCTTCCGGCCGAAAGGCCAGCAGACGCAACAGGGTCATCTCCACGCCCATCTGCGCATCCGGCGCCCAGGGCAGATCGCGGGCTCCATGGATCAGGATCTGGTAGGTCAGCTGCAGGGTTTCCGGATCCACCCGAGCTGCGGTCTCGCGCGCCCAGCGTTCGGCGGCATCGTCACCGTCCGCGCCGGCGGCACTGCGAACCAGCTGCTCCACGGCCACGCGATGCACCAGGGCCGCCAGCTCGTCCAGCAGGCGGGACCAGTCAGGCCCCAGCCCCGTAAGTTCCTGCAAACCCTGCATCAAGCCCGGACCATCACCGGAAAACGCCGCGTCCAGCAGGCCGGTCAGGCGGGTTCGCGGCAGCAGGCCCAGCATGTCGCAGGCATCGGACTCGGTCAGGCGATCGCCGCCGTAGGCGATGGCCTGGTCAGTCAGGCTCAGCGCGTCGCGCATGGAACCCTCGGCCGCCTCGCCCAGGCGCAGCAGCGCGCCCGGTTCGGCCTGCAAGCCTTCGGCCTCGAGGATGCGCGTCAGGTGCTCGGCGATCAGCGCCGGCGGCATCGGCTTGAGATTGAACTGCAGGCAGCGCGACAGCACGGTGACCGGCAGCTTCTGCGGATCAGTCGTGGCGAGCAGGAACTTCACGTGATCCGGCGGCTCTTCCAGCGTCTTCAACAGGGCGTTGAAGCTCTTCTCGGAGAGCATGTGCACCTCATCGATCAGGTACACCTTGAAACGCCCCGCCGTCGGGGCATAGGAGACGTTGTCCAGCAGCTCGCGGGTGTCGTCCACGCGGGTACGGGACGCGGCATCGACCTCGATCAGGTCCAGATGCCGGCCCTCGGCGATCTCCACGCAGGAACGGCACTCACCGCAGGGGGTCGGGGTAACACCCGTCTCGCAGTTCAGACAGCGCGCGAGGATGCGGGCGATCGTGGTCTTGCCCACGCCGCGCGTCCCGGCGAACAGGTAGGCATGGTGCAGACGATCCCCGCTCAGGGCATTGGCCAGAGCACGCACCACATGCGGTTGCCCGACCAGGTCCTCGAAACGACCGGGACGCCACTTGCGGGCCAGAACCTGGTGACTCATGCCTCCCCCGTCAGTGCAGTCTTTCGCGAGCCCGCGTGCGGGGCCATCACCGCAGGAGTCGGGGCCGCAGGGAAAAGGGTGGTGGCCCGCACCCGCCACACCCCGGCGCCCGACGCAGCTGCTACCGTTGCTCCCTTCCGGGCCTGGCGGGATTCACAACCTGTCGTCGCGAGGGGACTGATACGGACCACCATAACGCGGTCCTCGAATCGAGGCGAACTCGAATCGGGGTGGCAAGCTTCCGGGTTTGGCCGGGTGACGTCAAGCATACACAATAGCCGAAAACTAATGACACAATAGAAACATAAAACTGGATCAATCGATGGCCAGGCCTTACCTTGGGTCCCGTAGCCGGGAACTACCCCGGCCGAAAAGAAATCTTCATCCCTGACTGACAAGCAAGCGCCATTTAATTAAGGAGAGTATTTATGGAACTCGAAAATCGCGAAGGCCAGCGCGTCCCGGAAGTCACCTTCCGCTGCCGCAAGGACAACGACTGGAACGACGTACGCTCGGAAGACCTGTTCAAGGGTCGCAACGTGGTCGTTTTCGCCCTGCCGGGCGCGTTCACCCCGACCTGCTCCTCGGCCCACGTGCCGCGCTACAACGAGCTGGCGCCGGTGCTCAAGAAGCACGGCATCGACGAGATCGTCTGCATCTCGGTCAATGACGGCTTCGTGATGGAGGCCTGGCAGGCTGACCAGCAGGCCGACCGCGTGACCTTCATCGCCGACGGCAACGGCGAGTTCACCGAGCAGATGGGCATGCTGGTCGACAAGAGCGACCTCGGCTTCGGCCACCGCTCCTGGCGCTACTCCATGCTGGTGCGTGACGGTGTGATCGAGAAGCAGTTCATCGAGCCGGACGAGCCGGGCGACCCCTTCGTGGTCTCCGACGCCGACACGATGCTCGCCCACGTCGCCCCGGACGCGGCCTGCCCCGAAGACGTGGTCGTCTTCACCAAGCCCGGCTGCCCGTACTGCGCCAGTGCCAAGGAGATGCTCGAGAACGCCGGTCTCGACTACGAAGAGATCGTGCTGGGCCGCGACGCCAGCCTGCGCAGCCTGCGCGCCGCCACCGGTGCGATGACCGTCCCGCAGGTATTCGTGGGCGGCCACCGCATCGGCGACTCGGAAGATCTCCAGGAGTGGATCTCCCGCGAGAAGAAGGCGGCGTAACCCCGCCTGCCGGGTCGGGTCCTTGTGACCCGTCCCCGGTGGTCACCCTGTGGGGTGGCCATCCGTGTCCGGATGCCCGCACAGGCGGACGTCCGGACACGGATGGCAGACCCTGGCGACCGCGCGGAACGCGGTCGTTATGTACCATTTTCACCGAACCCTTCGAGGAACCGACATGGAACACTACGACATCATCGTGATTGGCGGCGGCAGTGGCGGCTTGGCCGTGGCGGAACGCGCCGCCCCGCACGGCGCGCGCGTCGCCGTGTTCGACCCGAAACCGCTCGGCGGTACCTGTGTGAACGAAGGCTGCGTGCCGAAAAAGCTCACCTGGTATGCCGCCGAGCATGCTGCGCAGGCCCGTCAGGCGCACGAGTTCGGTGTCGATGTCGAGATCAAGGGCATCCGCTACACCGATCTGGCGAACCAGCGCCAGGCCATGCTGAAAGGCCTGAACCAGTTCTGGGCCGGGCACCTGGAGAAGCTGGGCGTGACCCACATCCCGGAACGCGCTCGCCTGACCGACAGGAACAAGGTGATCAGCGACAGCGGCACCGAATACACCGCCGAGCGGATCGTGCTGGCGATGGGCGGTGCCCCGATCGTGCCGCCGCTGGAAGGGGCCGAACTGGGCGCGACCTCCGACGACTTCTTCGAGTGGACCGAACTGCCGGAATCCATCGCCGTGATCGGCGCCGGTTACATCGGCCTGGAGATGGCCGGCATGCTGCGCTCCATGGGCGTGAAGACCGACGTGGTTGCGATGGAGGACCGCGTGCTGGAGATGTTCGACCCGATGGTCTCGCAGGCGCTTGATCAACACATGGAGTACCAGGGCATCGACCGCCACCTGGGCGTGAAGGTCGCCGGCCTGGGCGGCAAGCCCGGCGCCGTGACCGTCCAGCTCGAGGGCGGCCAGGAACTGGGCCCGTACGAGAAAGTGCTATGGGCCGTTGGCCGCAAGCCGGCCACCGCTGACATGGGGCTGGAAGACGCCGGTGTCAAACTGGCCCGCGATGGCACCGTCCCGGTGGATGAGTGGCAGGCAACCAGCGTCGACGGCATCTATGCCCTGGGCGACATCATAGGCAAGGGTCCGCTGACCCCGGTTGCCATCGCGGCCGGTCGCCGACTGGCAGATCACTGGTATGCCCCGGAGACGAACCCTGTGCCCGTGGACTACGACCAGATCCCGACGGTCACCTTTACCCACCCGACCGCCGGCATGGTCGGGCTGACCGAGCCGCAGGCCGTGGAGCGCTTCGGTGATTCAGTGCGCATCTACGAGACCCAGTTCGGCGGCCTGGACCGCGCCTTCGCCAAGGGCGAGGTGCCGCCCGTCGCGATGAAGCTGGTCTGCGCCGAAGAGAATGAAAAAGTCGTCGGCATCCACATGATCGGTGCCCATGTAGACGAGATGCTGCAGGGCTTTGCCGTGGCCGTGCGCATGGGCGCCACCAAACGCGACCTGGACCTGACCATTCCGCTGCACCCCACCAGCGCCGAGGAACTGGTGACCCTCAAGGAGGCCCGCCCGGGTCGCCAGCAGGGCCTGGCCAAGGCCAAGGCCGCTTGACAGGCAGCTGGTCGCAAACGGCAAAACGCCGCCCCTGTGCAAAGCGCCGGGGCGGCGTGCCTGTGTTGCCCAGGGCCATGGCGAAACGACCCGGCAAGCCGGATCGGCTTGCTCGCCGATACCCGCCAGGCTTGTATAGCGTCCTTCACTCCCCTAGAAGCGCCAGCCCAGCGACGCGGTAAAGGCGTCCATCTTGTAGTCGCTGTCGAAGTCATAGCGCTCGTATTCCGCGCGAATCATGAACGCGTTCAGATTGACCTGCATGCCGACACCATAGACCGGATCGAAACCGTCCTGACTGCGCAGCGTACGGCCCTCGTCTCCCAGGTTGCCGCGCACGTCCGCATCCCACTTGGCCGCGCCGACCTTCGCGAAGGCCTCTACATAGGGGCCAATCGGCAACTTCCCGAGCACACTGGCACCGTAGGCCGTCGAGCGGACGCTCGAATGGGCACCGTCCTGGTCGCCCCGCAGGTGCACCTCGCCCAGATCGGTATAGAAGCCCTCGACCGCGAGATAGCGATTGAAGTTGTAACCGACAAAGCCGCGCCAGACATTGTCGTCATCGTCGATGCTGTAGTCCGACGTCCCGGACCCAATAAAATCCGCGACCTCGTCGCTGTCATTCTTCAATGAACTGAACCCCGTACCCAGACCCATATACAGGCCTGTGGTGCGGTCGCGCTCCTGCGTCGTACGGTCACGGTCCTGCTGTGCAAGCGCACTCTGGGAACCAAACAGGACGAGCGCCGATACTGCAACCCCGGCAGCCAGATAACGTTTCATCTTCATCTCCTTCTCATTTGCTAATCGTGCTTGAGGACGGCAAAGGAACGGAGATGATTCTTGATTCAATCCAGGCCCCATGGAAGGCGCAATGGTTGAACCGATTCATAATTACACCGATATCTACATGCCCCGGTCATCAATCATTGACAAAGCGCACACCCACTTTGACTCAGGTTAAGGAGAAAGTCAGGGATCAATCTAAAACGACCCATAAAAACAAAAAGGCTGGGGCGCGGATGACCACCCGCTCGTGGCCACCCGCGCCCCAGCCTTCTGGTTCAAACGCCTACGGACTAATCGAAACGAATAGGGTTTCCGTCCCGGTGCTCGTCATAGTACTCGTCTCCGTATTGCTCCTCGTTTTCTTCTTCCTCACGCTGGATTTCGTCTTCGTCCTCACGCTGATCTTCGATCCAGCCGCGTGCCTCATCGCCCGATTCTTCAACGGCATCCACGGCGTCTTCTACCGTTTCTTCGAACGTTGCACCGGCATCATCCGCCGTATCCGAATCGGAACAGGCCGACAAAAACAGCAGGCCTGCCGCAGCCAGCCCCATCGCCACCCAACGAACAGCCGGGGTCTCAGGAGTCTTCTTCATTACGCACCTCGTCCATCAGTTCGTTGATCTTAGCGGCAATCTTTTCCTGGCTATCACCGTATTTCTCGCGAACCCGCGCGGCCAGCTCGTCCATATTGCCCTCGGCCTCGACTACCTCGTCATCGGTCAGGCGGCCCCATTCCTGTTTCAGCCGCGCCTTGAATCGTTCGCTGCGCCCCAGCATCTGATCTTTGTTCATACATTTTCCCTTTGTTGAATGCGTCTGCATCACGCGGGCGGTAAAGCCTGAACAGACCGGATAACGATGGCATTAACCTGAAGCAAAAAGCTCCCCGGAAACGGGAAAAATGAGAACCGAGACACCCTGCGGGCGCTGGACCGCGCAAAAGCGCGGACCATGCCCTACACTTCAGGCGCGATTACAGCCAAAAAAGGAGTGGACGATGCTGGGATGGGCACTGATGTTCTTGATCGTCGGAATCGTAGCCGGCGTGCTGGGCCTGAGCGGGATCGCGGGCGCAGCGACCAATATTGCATGGATTCTTTTCGTGGTGGGCCTGATCCTGGCGGTCATCTTCTTCATCACGGGACGACGCCCCCCGCTATAGACGTCTTTCTGGCACTGCAATCGCCCGGCCTTGAGCCGGGCGATTGCTTTATGAGGCTTCCTCCGCGCAACCGAGGCTTGCGCTTTTCACCCAGTTGGCTTCGCAGTCCAGATAGGCCTGGTGGAATCCGGAGAAGCGTACCAGTCCGTCCATATCCTTGATTCGGATGGCTCCGTCTTCCGTGCTAATGAGGTCCCGCTTGCGCAGCTGGCTGAACGATCGACTCACATGCACCGCGGACATGCCCAGCGCATCCCCGAGCACGCTCTGATTCATCGGGAGCCGTACCTCCTCGGACGGACGCTGCAGGCGCACTTTCATCTCGAGGAGAAAATGCGCGAGGCGCTCGGCCGCGGGCCGGCGGCCGATGTTGATGATGCGCTCCACCAGCATCGACTGTTCGCGCGCCAGGATCAGAAAGAACAGTGAAGCCAGACGCGGGGCCTGCTCGAACACCTCGGTCAACTGACGGCGGGGAAACGGGCAGGCCTCGATGTCCGTCAGCGCGACGAAGTCCGAGCGCGCCTCGTTGAACCCCATCTCGCGCAAGCCCAGGATTTGCCCCGGCAGGAAGATGTCCAGGACCTGACGCCGCCCATCGGCCAGGTCGCGTACCGCACAGGCCCAACCAGAACGCAACGTGTAGAAACGCTCGGCCTCCTCGCCAGCCGCACACAGGCAGGTCTGGGCGGCGTAACGCTTCGGGTCCTTCTCCAGTTGCAACAACAGGGCCTTCTCCTCGGGCACGAGGTCTGCAAACTGGTCAATCTGCTCGAGGATGCAACCTTGCGATACAGGCATCGCGGGCTCCTTTGTCTTCGCAAAAAGCGTTCATGTCACGCATCGAAACACCAGCGTTACCTTGCGTAACACCCGCAAGAAAGTCGTACATCCAAACGACTGATTCCCAATACTGTCCACTTATGGCGTGCTTTTTGCAGGTTGAAGGCCATTCTGTGATCCCGTTCACCCAGGGGAATGCGCCACCGCCATGACCGACGCGCTCGACAGCACCCGCGAGTTCCTCAGCGCCCACGCCCCGTTCGATCAGCTCGAACCCGACGCGCTGGAGTTCCTCGTACCGCGTCTGGAGAGTCGCTTCTACGCGCGCGGGGCCCGCATCACGGATCCCGATGCCGGACCGGCGCGCCGCTTTCACATCATCCGCCAGGGGCGTATCCGTGGCGAGACCCCCAGCGAAGACGAGCAACTCTCGGGCAAGGCGTGGGAACTGATCCCCGGCGAGTGTTTTCCGATCGGCGCCCTGCTCGGTCGCCGGGCCGTTCATACGGTACACCGAGCGGCCGAGGACACGGTATGCCTGGAGCTGGACCTGGAGGACTTCGACCGGCTGCGCACGCGCTCCCGCATCTTCAATGACTTCTGCACGCGACGGCTGGCCAACCTGCTGGACCGCCTGCAACAGGGCCTCGACACCCTGTCCAGCCGTGACGGCGGCGCAGCCGGGCAATTGAATACCCCGCTCGCGCTGCGCATTGCCCGCGTCCCGGTGACCTGCCGTCCCGACACACACCTGCGCGAGGTGCTGACCACCATGCGCGACGAGCGCGTGGGCTCCGTGGTCGCGGTGGACGCCGAACAACGACCGGTGGGCATCTTCACCCTGCGGGACCTGCTGGCACGGGTCGCCCTGAAGGATGTCGACCTCGACACCCCGCTGGACGCGGTGATGACGCCCGAACCGGTCGCCCTGGAGGAAAGCGCGCCGGGCTTCGAGGGCATCGAGGCGATGACCGAACACGGGATGACGCATCTGTGCGTGGTACGCGACGGCCGCCTGGTCGGCGTGCTCGGCGAACGCGACCTGCTCACCAGTCAGCCCCTGACCCTGGACGGCCTGGTGCGCGAGATTCGCCGCGCCGACAGCGTGGCGGCCATTGCCGAACGGCTGCGCCAGGTCCCGCGCCTGATCGAGGCGGTCGTCGGCCAGGGGGCCGAGGCGGATCAGGTGCTGCGCCTGATCACGCGCCTGAACGAGCACGCCACGCGCCGCGTGCTGGCCCTGCTGCGCCCCCAATACGAGGCGATCGAAGGGATCGATTTCACCTGGCTGGCCTTCGGCTCCCAGGCGCGCGAGGAACAGGCCCTGGTCACCGACCAGGACAACGGCATCCTGTTCGATGCCGAGGCCGGCGATGCGGATGCGGTCCGCGAGCGCCTGCTGCCCTACGCCCGGGCCGTGAACGAGGCACTCGCCGAGTGCGGCTTCATGCTGTGCCCCGGCAACATCATGGCGGGCAATCCGGAGTGCTGCCTGAGCGGCCCGGAGTGGGATCGGCGCTTTACCCGCTGGATCGAGCAGGGCACGCCCGATCACCTGCTCAAGAGCACCATCTTCTTCGACCTGCGCGCGGTGGATGGCGACCACGGCCCGGTAGAGGCCCTGCGCACCCAGCTGCTGCAAAAGACCGCCTACAACAGCCGCTTCCGCCGCCAGATGGCGGCCAACCAGCAGGCCTTTCGCCCGCCGCTGGGGCTGTTCGGCGAGATCAAGAGCGGTGCGGACGGCATCGACATCAAGAAGCAGGGGCTGACCCCGTTCGTGGATGCGGCACGCGTGATCGCGCTGGCCGCCGAACTGCCAGCCACCCGCACCCACGAGCGTCTCGACCAGGCCGTTACCGCGGAGGTGATGCGCGAATCCGACGCGCGCGACTATCACGCCGCCCTGCGCTATCTGCAGATGCTGCGCCTGCGGGCCCAGCAAAAGGCGCTGCGAGAAGGACGCGACGACGACAACCGAATCCGGCCGGAGGAACTGGGCACCCTTGAGGGACGCATCCTCAAGGAATCCTTCCGGCAGGCCCGCAAGCTGCAAGGCCAGCTTGAAGTGCAGTACCAGCTGTGACGAATCGCATAGACGAGTCACAGCGAACAATAAAACCTATGAGAGGAGCTACGTCATGTCACAAGAAGACCTGAGCCGGCAGGCCTACTGGCGCGAGCATCTGCGCCTGTTGGCAATCTGCCTTGCCGTCTGGTTTCTCGTGTCCTTCGGGCTGGGGATCATTCTGGCCGCACCGCTGAACGCGTTCTCGATCGGCGGGTATCCGCTGGGCTTCTGGTTCGCCCAGCAGGGCGCGATCTACACCTTCATCATCCTGATCTTCGTTTATGCCTGGCGCATGAACGTCCTGGATCGCAAGTACAACGTCCACGAGGAGTAAGCCTGTCATGGATCAACAGACTCTAAGCCTGCTCGTGGTCGGGGCGACCTTCGCCCTGTACATCGGCATCGCCATCTGGGCGCGCGCCGGTTCGACCAGCGAGTTCTATGTCGCCGGCCGCGGTGTCAATCCCATCGCCAACGGGATGGCCACCGCTGCGGACTGGATGTCCGCCGCGTCGTTCATCTCCATGGCCGGCCTGATCGCGTTCCTCGGCTTTACCGGGGGCGCCTACCTGATGGGCTGGACCGGCGGCTACGTGCTGATGGCCCTGCTGCTGGCCCCGTACCTGCGCAAGTTCGGCAAGTTCACGGTGCCGGAATTCATCGGTGACCGGTTCTACTCGAAGGTCGCGCGTGTGGTGGCAGTCATCTCGCTGCTCGCGATGTCCATCACCTACGTGATCGGGCAGATGCGTGGTGTGGGGATCGCGTTCTCCAACATCCTTGAAGTGCCGCTGGCCATTGGCCTGGTATCGGGCATGGCGGTGGTGTTCATCTACGCGGTGCTCGGCGGGATGAAGGGGATTACCTACACCCAGATCGCACAGTACGTGATCATGATCTTCGCCTACACGGTGCCCGCGGTCTTCATCTCGCTGACGCTCACCGGCCAGGTGTTCCCGCAGATCGGCCTGGGTTCCACCCTGCAGGGTCAGGACACCTACCTGCTGGAGGCCCTGGACCAGACGATGGTGGATCTTGGCTTCACCATGTACTCGGCCACCGAGGGCGGCATGAGCATGCTCAACATGTTCCTGCTGACGATGGCGCTGATGATCGGTACCGCCGGTCTGCCGCACGTGATCATCCGGTTCTTTACCGTGCCGCGTGTGCGCGATGCGCGTAAGTCCGCCGGCTGGGCGCTGGTCTTCATCGGCATCCTCTACACCACCGCCCCGGCGGTCGGTGCGATGGCGATCTGGAACCTCGTCAACACCGTGCATCCGGGCGAGATCGGCACCGAAGAAGGCCACCTGGCCTACGAGGACAAGCCGGCCTGGATGGAGCGCTGGGAACAGACCGGTCTGCTCGCGTTCGAGGACAAGAACGAAGACGGCCGCATCCAGTACTACAACGAGGACAACGAAGAGTTCGCCGCGATGGCGGAAGAGGAATACGGCTGGGAAGGCTCCGAGATCGTGACCCTCGACCGCGACATCATGGTGCTGGCCAACCCCGAGATCGCCGGTCTTCCGGGCTGGGTGATCGCGCTGGTGGCGGCCGGTGGTATCGCGGCGGCCCTGTCGACCGCGGCCGGGCTGTTGCTGGCCATCTCGTCGGCCATCTCGCATGACTTGCTGAAGGGCGTATTCATGCCTCGAATCAGCGAGAAAAACGAGCTGATGGCGGGACGTATCGCCATGGCAGGCGCAATCTTGTTCGCCGGATATCTGGGGTTGAATCCACCGGGCTTTGCGGCCGAGGTGGTAGCACTAGCCTTCGGTCTGGCCGCGGCCTCGCTGTTCCCGACCCTGATGATGGGCATCTTCATGAAGAAGATGAACAAGGAAGGCGCGATCGCCGGCATGCTGGTCGGTCTGGTGACCACCCTGCTGTACATCTTTACCTACAAGGGGTGGTTCTTCTTCTCCGGCACCGCCATGCTCCCGGATACCGAGGAGTACTGGCTGTTCGGCGTGAACCCGACAGGCTTCGGCGCCATTGGTGCGGTGTTCAACTTCGTCGCGGCCTACATCGTGATGAAGCTGACCAAGGAGCCGCCGCAGCATATCCAGGAGCTGGTGGAAAGCGTGCGTGTCCCGCGCACCGACAACCCGAGCTGATGTCGTGCCCGGTCATGCCGGCGGCATGACCGGGCCTCTCGGCCCACCATGAATGGAAATGCATGACGAACGTCCATGCAAGAAAGGGGGATCCGGTTCCCCCGGGGGTCGGCCCGGCGCATGCCGGGTCGGCCTTTTTTCCTTCGGGATAATTCTCCAGTACCCGGCAGAGGCACTGGAGAATTGCTCTGACCCCACCACCCACGCCGCGAACGAAGGTTGCCTGGTACGCACATGAACGGTGAACTGGAAGAGATTCGCGAGTTCCTCGAACGCTGCCCGGAGCTCGCACGACTGCCGTCCGAAACCCGTACCAGCCTCGTTCGGCGCCTGACGCTGCGCTACCTGCGCGAAGACAGCCCGTTCCCGCCCGAAGATGCGCCCCCCGGCGAGCTGTGGATCGTGCGCACCGGGGCCGCCGAACTGTACGACGCCCAGGACCAGCTCCAGGACCGTCTGGGCGAGGGCGACCTGCTCAACACCGCCCACACCGACCACCTGCACGGCCGCATCACCGAGGATGCCCTGATCTACCAGCTCGAGGCCGGTCGTGCCCGCGATCTCGCCGGCCGGGACGAGGCCTTCCGCGAGTTTGTCGATCTCGGCACCGACCGCCTGCGGGCGCCAGCCGCGACCTCGCCGGCGGGCGAGCGCAGCCTGCTGACCACCCCCGTGCGTGCCCTGATGACGCCACGACCCATCATGTCGCCCACCAGCCTCACCCTGCGCGAGGCGGCCCAGCGCATGACCGAGGCGGACATCTCCGCCCTGCTGCTGCACGAGCCCGGAATGGAAGACATCCCCGTGGGCATCCTGACCGACACCGACCTGCGCCATGCCCTGGCCGCCGGCACCGACCCCGGATGCCGCGTGGCCGAATGCATGGCCCGGCCGGTCGCCTCGGTCAGCCGCGACACCCCGGCCTTCGATGCTCTCCTGCGCATGGCGCGGCGGGACATCCACCACCTGCCGGTCACCGATGGCGAGAACGGCCCGCTGGTCGGGATCCTCTCCAGCACCGACCTGATCCGACATCAGGGCACCAGCGCGGTCTACCTGGTACGCGATCTGCGCCGCGCCGACGGCCTCGACGGCCTGCGTGACGTGATGCGCGCCCTGCCCAGCCTTCAGGTGCAACTGGTCGAGGCCGGGGCCGATGCGACCCAGATCGGCCAGACCATCACCACGGTGATCGACACCCTCACGCAGTGCCTGATCGAACAGGCGGAAGAGAAGCTCGGCCCCGCGCCAACCGCCTACGCCTGGCTGGCCAGCGGCAGTCAGGGGCGGCACGAACAGACGGTGCATACCGATCAGGACACGGCGCTGGTTTGCGACGATGCGGCACCCCCCGATGCCGACGCCTGGTTCCAGCGCCTGGCCAACGAGGTCGGCGAAGGCCTGGCAGCCTGCGGCATCCGCCGTTGTCCGGGCGATGTCGACCCAAGCCAGCCCCACTGGCGCCGTTCGACCAGCGACTGGGAGCGCGAGATTCGACGGGTGTTGAGCCACCCCTCACCGCGCGATGCGATGCTCGCCACCCATTACCTCGATCTGCGCGTGATCCATGGCCCGACCCGCCTGTTCGAGCCCATGCGCCACGCGGTCCTGGAACAGGGCTATCGCAGCGAAGCGGTATTGAGCACGCTCGCCGACCAGGCACGGGAGCTGCGCCCGCCGCTCGGATTCTTTCGCCAGTTCGTACTCGAGCGCGGGGGCGAACACGCCGACACCCTGGACCTGAAGATGCGCGGCCTGATGCCGATCGTCGCTCTGGCCCGGGTGTTTGCCCTGCGCGCCGGGTCGGACGCCCGTGGCACGGTCGAGCGACTGCGGGCCGCTCGCCACGCGGGTGTTTTGTCGGAGGGCACAGGCGCCGACCTGATCGACGCCTGGCAGTTCATCGCCACGCTGCGCGCGCGCCTGCAGGCCGAGCAGATCCGGCGCGGGTCCGCCCCCGACAACGCCCTGCCCCCGAACGAGCTGTCCGGGCTGGAGCGCAGCCACCTGAAAAACGCATTTCGTCTGGTGGCCCATGCGCAGAAGGCCGCCCTGGCTCAGGCCGAGCGGGTACACGGGTGACTAGCCCTGTGTGTCGAATTCCTCCCCGGCTTGAGGCCTCCTGATGCCCTGCCCACGGCCGGAGGACACCCCATGGATGCGCCCCATCGGGCACTGGCGTTTTTGCCGGGACCGCCAGCGAGCAGCGCGACACGCCCCGGCAGGGGCCCTGCGGGCCTGCCTGGAGTCACCCCTGCCCTCCGCCCGGCACGTGGTGGCGGGCTGTCGCTTTCTCGCGGTGGATCTCGAAACCACGGGGCTCGACCCGGAGCACGATGCGATCCTGAGCATCGGCTGGGTCGCGATGGACGGTGTACGGATCGACCTGGCGACCGCCGATCAGCGGCTAGTGCGCGCGGATTGCCCGGTGCCGGAACAAAGCGCGGTCATCCACCGCATCACCGACCGCGAGGCCGCCGGAGGGGGCACCGTCGACAACGCCCTGGACGCGTTGTTCGAGGCGCTGCAGGGACGCATCCTGGTCGCCCATCACGCCGCACTGGAGCTCGGCTTTCTGGAGGAGGCGTGCCAACGTCTGTACGGCGTGCGTCCCCCACTCCCGGTGGTAGACACCCTGCGCCTGGCCGAGCGCCAGCTGCGCCGTGCAGGACGCCCCATCCCGGCAGATGGCATGCGCCTGCACACCCTGCGCACACGCTACAATCTGCCGCAGTACCGTGCGCACGATGCACTGTTCGACGCGCTGGCCGCGGGCGAGCTGTTCGCCGCCCTGGTCAGCCAGCTTTCCCCGGACGCGCAGGTCCCGCTGGCGCGCGTACTGTTCCGTCCCGGCTGGTTCTGAAAGCACGGATCCCGACGGTCGGCATGCTATCCTCAGCCCCCAAAATGCCACGAATTGATCACGATTCCCGAACTGAATCACGGAGGCCCTGATGAGCGACACCATCGAGTCCACGCTGCACGAGACCCGTCACTTCGCGCCGCCGGCGGAGTTCACGAAGAACGCCCGTCTGAAGCCCGAGGATCTCGAGGCCCTGTACAAGAAGGCCGATGCCGACTACGAGGGCTTCTGGTGCGACCTCGCGCGCGAGAAGATCGACTGGCAGACCGAGTTCACCGAAGGCCTGGACAGCTCGAACGCCCCCCACTACCGCTGGTTCGCCGACGGGCGCATGAACGTGTCCTACAACTGCATCGACCGCCATCTGGAGGTCCGCGGCGACAAGACCGCAATCATCTTCGAGGCGGAGAACGGCGAGACCCGCAACCTGACCTACCGCGACCTCTACAACGAGGTCGGGAAGCTCGCCAACGCGCTCAAGACCATGGATGTGGAAAAGGGCGACCGGGTGATCATCTACATGCCGATGAACGCCGAGGCCGTGATCGCCATGCAGGCCTGCGCCCGCATCGGCGCGATCCACTCGGTGGTCTTCGGGGGCTTCTCCGCCGATGCCCTGCGTGACCGCATCGTCGACTCCGGCGCAAAGCTGGTCATCACGGCGGATGGTGGCGTGCGCGGTGGCAAGACCGTGGCACTCAAGGCCAACGTCGACAAGGCGCTGGACTCCAATCCGGCCGACGTCGAGAAGGTCATCGTCTGCAAGCGGGCCGGCAACGACGTGACCATGCAGGACGAGCGCGACGTCTGGTGGGACGACGCCGTGGACGGCGAGTCGGTGGACTGCGAGCCGGAGTGGGTCGAGTCCGAGCACCCCCTGTTCCTGCTCTATACCTCCGGCTCCACCGGCAAGCCGAAGGGCATCCAGCACTCCAGTGCCGGCTACCTGCTGGGCGCGATCATCACCAACCAGTGGGTGTTCGACCTGCAGGGCGACGACGTCTACTGGTGCACCGCCGATGTCGGCTGGATCACCGGCCATACCTACGTCGCCTACGGCCCGCTGGCGGTCGGCGCGACGCAGGTCGTCTACGAGGGCGTGCCGACCGTGCCCGACGCCGGGCGCTGGTGGAAGATGTGCCAGGACCACGGCGTGACCGTGTTCTACACCGCCCCAACGGCGATCCGCGCGCTGATGAAGGCCGGCGACGATTTCCCTGCCCAGCACGACCTTTCGAAGCTGCGTCTGCTGGGTACGGTCGGCGAGCCGATCAACCCGGAGGCCTGGATGTGGTACTACCGCGTGGTCGGCGGCGAACGCTGCCCGGTGGTCGACACCTGGTGGCAGACCGAGACCGGCGCCAACATGATCGCGCCGATCCCCGGCTCCACCACCCTGGTGCCCGGATCCTGCACCCAGGCCCTGCCCGGCGTCGACGCCGATGTCGTCGACGAGAATGGCAACAGCCTGCCGGCCGACCAGGGTGGCTACCTCGTGATCAAGAAGCCGTGGCCCTCGATGCTGCGCACCGTTTGGGGCGACGATCAGCGCTACAAGGACACCTACTGGCCCAAATTTGGCGGCAAGTACTACCTGGCCGGCGACTCCGCCCGCCGCGATTCCGAAGGCAACTTCTGGATCATGGGCCGCATCGACGACGTGCTGAACGTCTCCGGACATCGCCTCGGAACCATGGAGGTCGAATCCGCACTGGTCGCGCACAAGGCCGTGGCCGAGGCCGCCGTGGTCGGACGTCCGCACGACGTGAAGGGCGAGTCCATCGTGGCCTTCGTGATCATGCACGGCGACCGTCCCACGGGCGACAGCGCGGAAAAACTGGTCAAGGAACTGCGCGACTGGGTGGCCGACCAGATCGGGCCGATCGCCAAGCCGGACGACATCCGCTTTGCCGACGGCCTGCCGAAGACCCGCTCCGGCAAGATCATGCGCCGCCTGCTGCGCTCCATCGCCAAGGGCGAAGAGATCACCTCGGATACCTCCACCCTCGAAAACGAGGCCGTGATCCCGCAGCTCCAGGGCAAGGCCTGAGTCACGGGCCGGGGCCCACCGCCCCGGCCCTGCTTTGATCTTCCTGTAGGAGGCCAGCCCTCTGGCCGATTGGGCGCCGGAAAGGGCCGATCGGCCAGAGGGCTGGCCTACTACCGTTTGTGCCTTGGCGGCGATCCCCATTCCGGGCACCATATCCGTTCCACCCGGGGCACCCAAGGCATGACGACACACCACTCCGATCACTCGCAAACCCCGCGCCTGCGCGTGCTGCTCGGCGAAGTCACGGCCATGGGTCCGGGCAAAGCCATGCTGCTGGAGGCCATCCGCGAGAAGGGCTCCATCTCGGCCGCGGCACGCAGTGTCGGCATGTCGTACCGGCGTGCCTGGGATCTGGTCGAGACGATGAACCAGAGCTTCCGTGAGCCCATGGTCGAGACGGCCAAGGGAGGCTCAGGTGGTGGCGGCGCACAAGTAACGGAGTTCGGCGAGCGGGTACTGGCGCGCTACCGGGAGATGGAAGCCCGCGCGACAGCGGCCATTCGCGAGGAGCTGGACGACTTCAGCGAATTCCTGACCGACCCAGCCCGCCCGGACTAATACTCTTCCGCCACCAACCCTTCGGCCAGCAACGTGGCAAAGCGCTCGGCGGGTAGCGGGCGGCTGGCCAGATAGCCCTGGTAGTGATCGCAGCCCAGCTCGCGCAGCGCGCCGAGCTGCTCGCGCGTCTCCACCCCCTCTGCCAGCACGCTCAGGCCCAGCCCGTGTCCCAGCGCCACGATCGCCCGCGCAATCGAGCGGTCATCAGCATCGTGCGCACCCGCCGCCAGGCCATCCACGAAGCTCTTGTCGACCTTCAGCGTATCGACCGGGAAGCGCTTGAGCTGGGCCATGGACGAATACCCAGTCCCGAAATCGTCCACCGCGAAGCTCACGCCCCGCTCGCGCAGCCGCTGGAGGATACGCCGGGCGCGTTCGGGGTCGAACATCAGTGCCGATTCCGTAATCTCCAGCTCCAGATACTTGGCCGGATAACCATGCCCCTCCAGCAGATCGGCCACCTGCTGGTCGATCGCCACCCGCTGAAACTGGAGTGCGGAGACATTCACCGCCAGGCGTACAGCCGGATAGCCGGCATCGCGCCAGGCCTGCCCCTGCGCCAGCACGCGCCGCAGCACCCAGTCGCCCAGCTCCACGATCAGGCCAGTCTGCTCCGCCACCGGAATGAAGCGTCCGGGCGATACGGGCCCCAGTTCGGGATCGGTCCAGCGCAGCAGGGCCTCGGCCCCGATCAGCACACCATCACTGACGCGATACTGCGGCTGGTAGTGAACCTCAAGGCTGTCCTGCTCGATCGCGCGCCGCAGCCGCGCATTCAGGTCGATGCGCTCGCGGGCCGCTTCAGTAAAGGCATCCGAGTAGTAGCGATAGCCGCCGCGCCCGTCTTCCTTGGCACGCGACAGCGCCGTACCGGCCTGCTGCAACAGGGTCTCGGCATCCGCCCCGTGGTCCGGGAACACCGCGATACCAATCGTCGCCGCGATCTCGATCTCGACACCATCACCGATATCCGCCGGACGCCCCACTTCGCGAAGGATGTCTTCAGCGACCAGTGCCGCATCATCCACATGGGCCAGGTTGTCCGCCAGCACGGCAAACTCGTCGCTGGCCAGGCGGGCGACCGTGTCGGTCCCCCGCCGCCCCGCCTGGAGACGATCGGCGACAATCTTCAGCAGGCGATCACCCGCGGCATGCCCTCTTGAGTCGTTGATGTCCTTAAAACGGTCAACGTCGATAATCAGTACCGCCAGCAGACCATTACGCCGCCGCATCAGCCCGATCGCCTGTGCCAGTCGAGCACGTAGCAACCGGCGGTTGGGCAGTTCCGTCAGGGGGTCGTGGTGCGCGAGAAAGTCGAGCTCGGCCTCCGAGGCCTTGAGGCGGGAGATATCCGCGAACACGGAGACATAGTGTGTCAGGCGACCCTGGTCATCGCGCACTGCCGTGATGCTTTGCAGCTCGGGGAAGATCTCGCCGGTCTTGCGCCGGTTCCAGATCTCGCCCTGCCAGTGCCCTTCGGTCTCGATCTGACGCCGCATGTTGGCGTAGAAGGCCTGGTCGTGGCGACCCGACTGGAACATCTTGGGCGTGCGCCCCACTACCTCGTCCTGGGTATATCCCATCAACTCGGTGAATGCGCCATTGACCGACAGGATATGGGCGGTGGCGTCGGTAATCACCACGCCCTCGCGGGTGTTCTCGAATACCACCGAGGCCAGCCGTCGGCGCTCCTCCTCCTCGCGCCGCTCGGTGATATCCTCGATGGTTGCGACCACGCGATCCACGGCGCCGTCGGCGGTACGCGTGCACTTCACATCGATGTCGGTGACCAGAACGCGCCCATCCCGGCGCAGCAGTCGCTTCTGGATGCTGTAACTATCCCGCTCGCCGGCCTGCATGGCCGCGTCCAGCGGCGCTTCACAGCCGCGATCCTCGGGCACCGCCAGCCGATCCCAGTCGGTCCGCACCAGTTCCTCTGGCGAGTAGCCCAGCATCTGTGCCAGGAACGGGTTGACCCGCTCCCAGCCCCTGCCGCCCGGATACGAGATCGCCATGCCCAGAAACGGCATGTCGAAGTACAACCGCAGCAGACGGTCCTGCTCGGCATGCGAATGCATCAGCTGCAAGTGATGGCGCAGCCATTGCTGACGCCAAAGCAGACCGCCCCCTGCCAGCACGACCAGCCATACAAAGAGCGTGGCCGCCCCCATCCAGATCGCCTGCTGGCGCGGAACGATCGCCAGGGGTGCGACATCTCGCTTGAGGATCAGGTCCCATCCCGGCGCCGACAGTGGCTGTACGCCCGCCAGAAAACCACCATCGGCGTCATCGAACAACGCCACGCGCACACCGTCTCGTTCCTGATCGAGCAGCTCGCTGCGCAAGCGCGCAAAGGCCTCGGGCGGGTCGATAATTCGTCCGCCCCCTGCCTCGATCCGCGCGATCGTAGCCCAGCGTGCGTCCTCCCGAGCCACTACATGCGGGTCCACGGTGCCCGCTTCCTCGCCCACGGTCAGGAGCGCCCGCAGCGTCTCGATACCGGAGGACAACACGACTACGGCAACCGCCTCGCCCTCCGGGTCCACGCGGTCCTCGACGGGGACCGCCCAGCTGATACGGGCCTCGCCCCGGGCATTCGCATGCAGATGGGGGGTGCTCACCTCGCCGCTGACCAGGGCCTCCGTCACCGCCTTGTCCACCGCGGCATGGTCCAGCGAGTTGTGCCCCACCTCGACAATCGGGCGCCAGTCGCGGTCAATCAGCGTGATGGCGTCATAGTCGTAGCGCTCGTGCATCAGTTCCAGGCGGTGACGGACCTGTTCCAACGCCAGCGCCGACTGCATCTCGACCGCGGTTCGTGCAAAGACGGAGAAGTCCCGCGCCTCGGCGAGTACCATCGCATCGCCTTCGCGCTCGGCCAGCCAGCGATCCAGCAGCCCGGCTTTCAGGAAGGCAGAGCGGTGCAACTCCTCTTGCGCCTGCCGCTGGGCCGAGGCGTACTGCACATGGTAGGTCACCAGGGTGGCCCCGATGATCGAGACAATCACGACCAGCACGAGCAATAGCCAGGGCCCGTAGCCGAAACCCCCGGGGCGCAGCGGGCTGGTGACTGCCCCCCCCTCCGGAGGGCGCGCCAGGACCCAGCGGATGGCCAGCAACAGGGCCATACCCGAGACGATCACGAACCCGAAGCCCTTCCCGAGATTCGCTACTGTCAGCGCGTCGCCGACCTGCCCACCCGACCACCAGGCCACCACCGCATCAGACAATGCAATCCACAGCAGACCCAGTACCGTGTAGGTACCGGCAATCCAGGCTGCAGGGCGCAGGGGGCTGTGTACGCGTTCATTCACGCGCAACCGCCCGTCCACGCCGTACCGCGTGACCTGCGCCAGCTTTCGTCCGGCCCCACCCTGCTCACTCGCATGCCGCTCCCAATGGTCGATCCATGCCGCACTCCGGACAGGCGACATAATCGGTAAGCGATATGCCGCTCGCGCATTATGCCCACAAAAGCGAATGGGGCACGTCCCGGACGTGCCCCATTCGCTGCTTCATCAACCGCGCCCCCGAATTCCGGGTCCGCGGGTCGAGTTGGAGGCGGATTATTCCGCTACAGTCTGCTCGATGATGGCCTCGATCTCGTTGCTGGAGAGTTCCATCACCTCCGCAATCTCGTCCGGCATCATCGGCAGGAAGGCCGGGACGTTCATCCGCGAGATAAAGACATCCCCCTGGCTGTCCTGGTAGATGCTGACGCGGCAGGGCATGAAGGCCGAGACCGGCCGAAACGCGTCTTCCTCGAGAATGCGGGCGCTGTACTCCCCGCTGCAGACGTCGATGATGACTACCGGATCCAGTGTGAAACCACGCTGCGAGAGCACACCGGACATGTAGTTCTTGTTCAGCACGCTCCAGCCGGCGTCTTTCACCTGGGCCTCGAAGGCCTCGACCGTGTCCGGGAAGGACATCGGGCTGGGCGTGACCTTGACCATGTCCGGCTGCTCGCCGCCATGGCTGCCGGCCTGGGCGGCACCGGCGAGCAGCAAACCCGCGAACAGCATCGCGAAAATCGGCAGGAACCGGGCACCGGCGCGTGATGTCATCTTTGTAAGCGTTCTGGTCATTGCAATTCTCCTGGCGTGAATCGGCACAAGCTTGTGATTAGAGGCCGCCCGGAGAGTTCCCGGAGGCTGCGGGGCCATTATTCGGGCACCGGCGCCGGAAGGTATTGACCCAGATCAACGGAATGCGACTCAGACGCGCTCCAGCCCCTGCGGGCAATGCGGACGCGATCCACGAAGCCAGACGACAAGGAGCACGACATGGAGGCCACACTGAAGGACGGGACCCTAACCCTGAAGATCGACAAGAAGACCGCCGAGAGCATCGCGGAGAACATCACCGAGCTTGAGGGCGAGATCAGCAACGGGGCGCGCGCGCTCGGCTCCGTACTGCAGCAGGGCGTCTACGAGCTGGGGAACGAATTCCGCCAGCCGCCACATGCCTTCGACGAGCACGCACCCAAGCAGCCATCGATCGAGGACTGACGCGAGCCCGCTCGTATACACACGGACCCCGCGAGGAGGACGTTATGCACCTGGAAAAGGCCGAGAACGGCGAATTGCTGATCACGATGCCGGAGGCGGAGGCCTCCGATGCCCTGGCCACGCTGAAAAAGCGCGCCGATGAACTGGACGAATGCGAGGAACTGACCGAAGCCCTCGAAGAGGCCGGGATCCAGCTGCCCGCGCAGCCCGATCACATCCGGCACGAGTACATGCCCCCGGCGGATTAATGATCCGATCTGCCACCCGGCCCGCGAGCGGGCCGGGTTTTCCCATCAGGCGTTGACCTGTTCCACGGCCCCCAGGGGATCGTCACATACCTCGAGGATGGTCAGGAACCCGCTGATCTCGAACACCTCGCGAATCGGATCCCCGATCTCGCACAGCACCAGTCTTCCACCGTTCTGCTTGACCTTCTTCGCGGTCATCAGCATCACGCGAAGGCCCGCGCTGGAGATGTAGTCGACGTCGCCAAAGCGGATGACCAGCGACGGGTGATCTTCCATCCGCTGGAACAGATGGGCCTCGAATTCGGGCGAGGTATTGCTGTCCAGACGGCCGGTCGGACTGACGACCAGCACGCCGTCGATCGTCTCTTCGTTGACTTGCATCGGTGCGCCTTGCCTTTTCGTTTGCGTTGAATAGCGGCCCCGCCCACACGCGCTACACCGCGCGGACGCGACCGGAATCAGACCGGTTGCTTGCGCAGGGTCAGACGATTGACGCCATCGGCGGATCGGTAGTCGATCTCGTCCATCAGCGTCTTCATGAAATGAATCCCCAGCCCGCCGACCTGACGCGACTCGATATCACCGTCGAGCTGGGCCTCGGGGGCATCGGTCAGCGGATTGAAGGCCTGGCCGTCGTCGGTGACCGTAATCGTCAACCCGTCATCCGCCTTGCGCAGCTCCACCTCGATGGTGTGCTCCGCGCCATCATCGAAGGCGTAGGTGATCAGATTGGTCAGCCACTCGTCCAGCACCAGATTAATCGGGTAGACCGAGGACATCGAGACGCCGGCCTCCTCGCAGAAGGCCTCCACCTGCTCGGCCAGGCGCGGGATCTCCCGCAGTTCAGTCTGGATCCGGAACGCCCGCTGCATCATGCACTCCCTGCCGGCGCTCGACGAGCGAACGCCCGTCGAGTCAAAAGGTATTCGCGACGCTGGCAACCCCCGGCGCGCGCGAGCGCACCAGGCGCTCGACCACGTTCTTCAGATCCAGCGTCGAACGCGGGCAGCCTACGCAGGCCCCCTTCAAGCGCACCCGTACGGTGCGCCCGTCGAGCTCCACGAACTCGATATCGCCGCCGTCCTGCATCAGGATGCGCCGTGCCTCCTCGATCGCCGCGCGCACCGCATCTTCGTCGATCGGCCCGTCCGCCGGGACATCGGACGCCTCGCGCTCGGCGAAGGTCTGTGCCCGGTCCAGGCGCAGGGCCAGTTCCGGATCAAGCTCCTCGATCGCGTCCAGTTCGTCCTCACTGTACACATGATCCGGGTCGTCGTTCAGCAGGTGGGAGACGTCCACCATCACCTGTGCCTTGTCGGGTCCCGCCATGGTCGGTCCTCCGCATGATCGCATTCGCGCCAGTATAGCAACGCCCCATGCCCAACCGGCCCGAAGCCGCACGCGCCAACCGGATTCCGGTGTTGCGACTGGCGGCCAGCGCAGGCGGACCCGCAGCCGGCGCAGGTCATCAGGATCCATGCGCGCGGCATGCAGCCAGAGCCGCCACAGGCGCCCCCCGTCCCGTTCGCGCAGCACCAGCAGGACCATCCCGGCCAGGACCCGGCTGTCGGGCAACAACTCCACCCAGGTTACCTGTTCCTGGCGAAGGCCCTCGCGGGTCGCGACCCAGGTATCCCCCTCCGGCGTCTGCCCCAGCCAGGCCCAGTCCGGTGCCGCATCGCGACGCTGCCACCACCAGCCGACGGCCGCCAGGCCCCAGACGGGCAGCAGCATCCACAACGGGCTGTAGACCAGCACAAAACCGGAGACGGCGAGGACCAGCAGGATTTGCCCGGCCTGCGCGAGCCGCGGCAGGACGGGGTCAGGGTGCAGTCTCAGCCGCAGCGGCGGCGCGGATCGCCGGGACAAGCCGCGCTATCCCGTCATCCACCGTGGTCTGGCGACCCATAACCACATCCAGTAGCACATTGTCGGGGTAGTCGAGCAGGCGCTCGAAGGCATCGCGACCCTCCTGGTCCAGTTGCGCATATCCCTGCGCGAGAAACTGCCCGAGCAGCCAGTCGTTCTCCAGCATGCCGCGGCGGCAACGCCAGCGGGTGCGGCTGTCGGGTTCCATCACAGCGACTTCTTGAGCATGGTGCGGCGGATATCGCCGATCGCCCGGCTCGGGTTCAGGCCCTTCGGGCAGACCTGCGTGCAGTTCATGATGGTGTGGCAGCGGTAGAGCTTCCAGGCATCGTCCAGCTCAGCCAGGCGGTGATCGGTGGCCTCGTCGCGGCTGTCCTGGATGAAGCGCGCGGCCTGCAGCAGTGCGGCCGGGCCGAGGAACTTGTCCGGGTTCCACCAGTACGACGGGCAGGCGGCGGAACAGCAGCCGCACAGGATGCACTCGTACAGGCCGTCCAGCTGGTCACGATCCTCCGGGCTCTGCTTGCGCTCGACTTCGGGCTCCGGGCTGTCGTTGACCAGCCAGGGCTCGGCTCTTCGGTACTGCTCCCAGAAGTTGCCCATGTCCACGATCAGGTCGCGGATCACCGGCATCCCCGGGAACGGACGCAGCGTGACCGGCCCCTCCAGATCCGCCAGTGGCGTGATGCAGGCCAGGCCGTTCATGCCGTTAATGTTCATGCCGTCGGAGCCGCAGACCCCGTGCTGGCAGGAGCGGCGAAAGCCCAGCGAGTCATCCTGCTCCTTCAGCAACAGCAGGGCATCCAGCAACATCATCCCCGGCTCGATCTGGTCGTCGGGCAGGGTGAAGCGCTGCATCTTCGGCAGCGTGTCCGTCTCCGGGTTGAAGCGGTAGATCGAGAATTCCAATCGTCTCTCCTGTCAGCGTTGCTACAGGTTGTCTATTGCGATCCAGTCCCCTGAAATCGCCGCCTCCTGATCTCATACGGTCCGTGGTGCGCGGGATGTGTCAATCCCTGCGAAATGCACCGAACGTGGTCCGATCAGGCGCCTGTTGATGCGATTCGCTAAGCTCATCGCATCCTACGGCCCTCATCGCATCCTGCGAGGCTTCCCTTCAAGCAGCACCGGCCGTCAATACACCCGCTCCTTCGGCGGGAACGAGGCCACGGTGTTCGGCTGGGTGCGCACCGGCTTGTAGTCGAGGCTGTCGTCGGCCAGCGAGTACAGGCTGTGCTTGAGCCAGTGCTGGTCGTCGCGCTCGGGGAAGTCAATGCGCGAATGCGCCCCGCGGCTCTCCTCGCGTCCCAGCGCGGAGCGGATGGTCGCGATCGCGCAGTCCATCAGGTTCTCCAGCTCCATCGCCTCCACCCGCGCGGTGTTGAAGGTGGCCGAGTGGTCCGCGATCACCGCGTGGTTCAAGCGCTCGCGCAGCGCGCGGACCTTCTCCACCCCCTCGCGCATCACCTCGTCGCTGCGGAACACCGAGCAGTGGTCCTCCATCACCTTGCGCAGTTCGCGCTTGAGCGGTTCGACCTGCTCGGCGGAGCCGTCGCCCGGGTCCTTGCGGTCCCAGCGCGTGAGCCGCGCCATCGCCTGCTCCACCGCCGTCTCGTCCAGCGGCCGGTGATAGCGGTTCTCGCCCAGGTACTCGAGGATGTGATTGGCCGCCGCACGCCCGAATACGAGGATATCCAGCAGCGAGTTGCCGCCCAGGCGGTTGGCCCCGTGCACCGAGACACAGGCGGCCTCGCCGGCCGCGTACAGCCCCGGAACCGGGTCCTCCGGGGTGTCCTTGACCGGCGCCACCACCTGGCCGAAGCGGTTGGTCGGGATCCCGCCCATGCTGTAGTGGCAGGTGGGGAACACCGGGATCGGGGCCTCGATCGGGTCCACCCCGAGGAAGGTCATGCTGGTCTCGCGGATGCCCGGCAGACGCTGCATGATCGTGTCCGAGCCCAGGTGGCGCAGATCCAGCAGCACATGGTCGGCATTGCGCCCGCAGCCCCGGCCCTCGCGCACCTCGGTGGCGATGGAACGGCTGACCACGTCGCGCGAGGCCAGGTCCTTCGCCCGCGGGGCATAGCGCTCCATGAAGCGCTCACCCTCGGAGTTGATCAGGAACCCGCCCTCGCCGCGCGCGCCCTCGGTAATCAGCATCCCGCGCCCGGCGATCCCGGTCGGATGGAACTGCACGAACTCCATGTCCTCCAGCGGCACCCCGGCGCGCAGCGCCATCGCCATGCCGTCGCCGGTGTTGATCAGGGCGTTGGTGGTCGTGCGGAACAGCTGCCCCGCCCCGCCGGTGGCGATCAGCGTGGTCTTGGCCTCGATCACGATCGGCTCGCCGGTCAGGATCTCGAAGGCC
The DNA here is from genome assembly GCF_000378325.1 of Thioalkalivibrio sp. ALJ2. NCBI lineage: Bacteria > Pseudomonadati > Pseudomonadota > Gammaproteobacteria > Chromatiales > Ectothiorhodospiraceae > Thioalkalivibrio > Thioalkalivibrio sp. ALJ2. Next base: position 270,976 of record NZ_KB899555.1, on the reverse strand, counting down.
AGCACACCAAGCACGAAGCCCTGCTCGTCGCGCAGGAGGTCCACCGCGAAGTACTCGTCAAAAAAGTGCGTGCGCGCGCGCAGGTTCTGCTGGTACAGCGAGTGCAGGATCGCGTGCCCGGTACGGTCGGCCGCCGCACAGGTGCGCGCCGCCTGGTCCTGACCGAAGTTCTGGCTCTGCCCGCCGAAGGCGCGCTGGTAGATGTTGCCGTTGTCCAGACGCGAGAACGGCACGCCGAAGTGGTCCAGCTCGTAGACCACCTTGGGCGCCGCGCGGCACATGTACTCGATCGCATCCTGGTCGCCCAGGTAGTCCGAGCCCTTCACGGTGTCGAACATGTGCCAGTGCCAGGAGTCCGGCAGCACGTTGGCCAGCGCGGCGTTTACCCCGCCCTGCGCGGCGACGGTGTGCGAACGCGTGGGAAACACCTTGGAGACCACCGCGACCTTGGCATCGCCGTTGGACAGCTGCAGCGCGGCGCGCAGGCCCGCGCCACCGGCGCCGATGATGAGCGCGTCGAATTTGCGCCGGGTCAGATTCATGCAAGCCCCGTTCGAATCAGGAGGTAGAGGGCCCACAGGCCCAGAAGGATGAGCGCGCCCGCGCCGAGGGTCAGCACGGTCAGGCGCAGCGCCAGCGGCTTCACGTAGTCGAGCACGACATCGCGCAGCCCGATCCACGCATGCAGCAGCAGGAGCACGACAAACAGTGCACTGCCCAGCGCCACCACCGGGTGCGCGATCACCGCCACCCAGGCCGCGTGATCGGCCGGCGGGGCGATCAGGAAATAGCCCAGGGCTGCGATCACGAACAGCCCCACGTAGACCGCGGTGATCCGCTGCAGCAGCCAGGCGCCCTGCCCCGACAGCAGCCTCACAGGATCAGCCCCAGCCAGACGGCGAGCGTGGCGAAGATTGCGGCGTACAGGGCATCACGCGCGGTGCGCAGCGAGCCGGCCCGGTCCTCCCCGATGCCGAACTCCATCAGCAGATAACGAATCCCCGCGAACAGGTGATGCAGCAGCCACCACAGGCCGATCAGCAGCAGCGCCAGCCCGACCGGGTGCCGGATGATCGCGGCCACCTGCGCAAAGCCCTCCGGGCTCGCCAGCGAGCGATCCAGCAGCCACAACAGCACGGGGATGGCGAGAATCAGGAGAATCCCGGTAATACGGTGCAGGATGGAAACTACGGCATTCAGCGGTAGGCGGATCTTGCGCAGATCCAGGAAAACGGGCCGTGCCGGAGAACTCATGCCACCCCCAAAACCGGATGATGAAAAATGTCGGGCTGACACCCTGCAAGAGGTTCGTCTACTATCGACCCGCTTGGTTCAGCCGGTCGCCCGACCTGTGTTGAGCTTACCACCTCAATCCGCCGCCGTGGGTCCCCAAGGCCACCAGCCGAACGGACACACGACGCGCTGCCACGGGAGAGTTTTCGATGCGCGAAGACTGGAAGAATCACCTGATCGACGCCGGGGCCGAGTTCGAGGACGACGACCTCCTGCACTACGGAAACCCCGAACGCGAACGCCGCATGGCCATCAATGGCGAGGTGATCTGCGACCTGTCCCACCGGGGCCTGCTGGAGGTCCGCGGCGAGGACGCGACCGAGTTCCTGCAGGGCCAGTTCGGCAACGACATCACCCAGGTCGATGCCAGCCACAGCCAGATTTCCAGCTACTCCAGCCCCAAAGGGCGCGCCTACGCGGTGTTTCGCGTGCTGCGCACCGCGGACAGCTACCTCCTGGAGATGCCGGCTGACCGCATCGAGACCATCGCCAAGCGGTTGCGGATGTTCGTGCTGCGGGCCCATGTGGTGATCGAGCGCGCCGACGACTCGCGCATCCACTTCGGGTTTTCCGGCCCCGACGCCGAAACCGAACTGAACAACGCACTGGGCGCCCGCCCCGCGAACGTGGACGACGTGGTCGAGAAAGACGGCGTGACCATCGTGCGCGTGCCCGGGGTGCACCCGCGTTACGAGCTGTTCGGCGAGCTCGAACCGATGCGCACCGCCTGGGACAAGCTGAACGTGCGCTCGGGCCCGGTGGGGCCGCGCGAGTGGGCACTTCTCGACATCCTCGCCGGGATGCCGACCGTGGTCGAGGCGACCAGCGAGATGTTCGTGCCGCAGATGCTGAACCTGCACGCGCTGGGGGCGATCAACTTCGAGAAGGGCTGCTACCCGGGACAGGAGGTGGTGGCCCGGATGCACTACCTCGGCAAGCTGAAGCGGCGCATGTTCCGCCTGGCAATCCCCGCCTCGGAGCTGCCGCAGCCGGGCTCACCGGTATTTCGCGCCGGAGGCAACCCGGAGCAGTCGGACGGCGAGATCGTGGCCGCGGAACTGCACCCGGACGGCCTCTACTCGGCCCTGGCGGTGGTGCAGGTGGCGGCGGCCGAAGGCGAGCTGCACTGGGGGGCACCGGATGGACCTCGGGCGGAGGTCGTCGACCTGCCCTACGCGGTACCGGAAGGAGCCTGAGCCATGCGATTCCTGTTCTTCTTCTTCGTCCTGATCCTGCTCGCGCTGTGGGCGGCCTTCTTCAGCCGCCCCAACAACCCGACGCTGTCCAATTGGCTGTACGTACTGTCCGGGGTCCTCGCCGTGCTGTTCCTGATCGGCTACCTGCGCCTGGACGGGGTGATATAGCGCGGACGAGCACGAGGAGGAGCGCCCTGCGCTATTCGCGGCCCCGGGATATTCGTGGCCCGGGCTATTCGTGAATGTAGTCGACGACCTCGAGCCCGAAACCGCCCAGGCCATGGAAGCGCTTGGGCGCGGACATCAGCTTCATGCGGCCCACGCCGCAGTCCGCCAGGATCTGCGCGCCGATGCCGTACATGCGCCACTCGGCCGAATTCTCGCGCCCGCCACGCTCCTCCTGCGGCGGCTGCCCGAGCTGTTCCAGGCGCTGCGCCAGGGCCTCGGCGCTCTCGTGCTTGCGCAGCACCACCACGACGCCCTCGCCCGCCTCGTCGATGCGGCGCAGAGCGTCGTCCAGCGGCCAGCCACGATCCGGGCCGGCATAGCCCAGGGTGTCATGCAGCGTGTTTTCCAGGTGCACGCGCACCAGGGTGCCCTGCTCCGGCTTCGGCTCGCCGCGCACCAGCGCAAAGTGTAGCTGGTGGTCGACCTCGTCCTGGAATGACAGCAGGCGGAATTCGCCGTGCGCGGTCGGGAACGGGCGCTCCGAGACGCGCTGAACGGTCTTCTCGTTCTCGATGCGGTAGCGGATCAGGTCCTCGATCGTGCCCATCTTCAGGTCGTGTTCGGCACAGAAGCGCTCGAGGTCCGGGCGCCGCGCCATCGTACCGTCCTCGTTGAGGATCTCCACGATCACCGCGGCCGGCTCGGCCCCGGCCAGGCGCGCGAGGTCGCAACCGGCCTCGGTATGGCCGGCGCGCACGATCACCCCGCCCGGCTGCGCCATCAGCGGAAAGACATGTCCCGGCTGGACGATGTCACCCGGCTGCGCGTTGGGCGCCACGGCCGTGCGGATGGTGTGCGCGCGGTCATAGGCGGAAATACCCGTAGTCACGCCCTCGGCGGCCTCGATGGACAGCGTGAAGTTGGTGCCGTGCACATCGTTGGTGTCGGTCACCATCAGCGGCAGCGCGAGCTGCTTGCAGCGCTCGCGGGTCAGCGTCAGGCAGATCAGCCCGCGGCCGTACTTGGCCATGAAGTTGATGTCCTCGGGGCGCACATGCGAGGCGAGCATCAGCAGATCGCCCTCGTTCTCGCGGTCCTCGTCGTCGACGATGACCACCATGCGCCCGGCCTGCAGTTCCTCGAGGATGGTTTCGGTATTGGAAAATTCCATGCGTGCCTTCGGTCGGGGGCCGTGCGCTCAGTCGCGCGGCCCGGAATGATTGGGGAAGCCCTGTTCGGCCAGCCAGGCCTCGGACAGATCGCCGGCATCCGTGCCCGGCTCGGCCGCGCGCTCGCCCAGCATCAGGCGCTCGAGGTAGCGCGCGATCAGGTCCACCTCCAGGTTCACCGGCGTGCCCACCGCGTAGACAGAGAAGCGGGTCAGCGACCAGGTGTGGGGGATGATGTTGACCTCGAACTCGGCCCCGTCGACGCGGTTCACGGTCAGGCTGGTGCCATCGATGGTGATCGAGCCTTTCGCCGCGATATAGCGTGCCAGCGCGGCGGGGGCACGAAAGCGCACGAGGGTCGAGCGTGCGTCCGGCTCCATCGCGACCACCTCGCCCACGCCATCGACATGGCCCGAGACCATGTGGCCGCCGAGGCGGTCGCCCAGGGCCAGTGCCCGCTCCAGGTTGACCCGGTCGCCGGGCCCCAGCCCGCCCAGCGTGGTCACGTTCAGGGACTCGCGCGATACGTCGGCGGCGAAGCCCGCGGCCGTCAGGTCGGTCACGGTCAGACACACGCCGTTGACCGCGATGGAGTCGCCCAGGCGCGTGTCCGACAGGTCCATCCCAGGTGCATTCACATGCAGGCGCACGTCGCCGCCGCTGGGCGTCAGGCGATCCAGGCTGCCAAGGGTCTCGATGATTCCGGTGAACATGGGCCTTGTATCGGTTTCAGGCCGCCCCGGGAAGGGACGCCGCGAGCCGCCCATCTTAGGGAAACGCGAAGGCGTTCGCACCACACGATGGAGGACGTATGGATTTAGCACCCGACAAGGCGCAGGACGATCGGACCATCAGGAGCGCGGACGGGCCCGCAGGCGCAGGCTGTCACCGACCCAGCGGCTCTCGAGGATCTCCAGCTCCGCGCGTTCGTCCATGCGCGCCAGCGGCCACTCCACCAGCGGACGGGCACTCGAGCCCAGCAGCAACGGCGCCTGGTACAACAGCCACTCGTCCACCCAGCCCCCGCGGGCCAGGGCGCCGGCCAGACCGGGGCCGGACTCGACATGCAGTTCGTTGACCTCGGCGCGTGCCAGCTCCACCAGCACCTCGCCGAGGTCCAGTCCGCCCTCGGGCGAGTCGCTGGCCAGCGCGATCGGCCGCACATCCGCGCCATGCCCGCGCAACGTATCCGCGACCGGCGAACGCGCGGCATCCGGCCCGGTCAGGACCCACACAGGGCCGCTCTTCAGGATCTGGGCGCCGGGGGGCGTGCGCAGCCGGGCATCCAGGATCACCCTGAGCGGCTGCCGGGTGGGCAGATCCGAGTAGTGCGGGTCATCGGGAAAACCGGCCTGGGCAGCCAGCTGATGCGGTTTCATGCGCACGGTCAGGCGCGGGTCGTCGGCCACCACGGTACCGCTGCCGGTCAGGATCGCCCCGGCGCGCGCCCGCCACAGCTGTACGTCGCGACGCGCGGCCTCGCCGGTAATCCAGCGGGACTCGCCCGAGGCCATCGCCGTGCGCCCGTCCAGGCTCGCCGCGAGCTTGATCCGGACCCAGGGACGTCCTTGCTCCATGCGCTGGACAAAGCCCGGGTTCAGTGCCCGGGCCTCGGCCTCGAGTACGCCGGTCTCGACCTCGATCCCGGCCGCGCGCAGCGCCTCCATGCCGCCACCACAGACCCGCGGGTTCGGGTCCTGCATCGCAATCACGGCCCGGGCCACGCCGGCCTGGATCAGCGCCTCGGTACAGGGAGGAGTGCGACCGTGGTGACTGCACGGCTCGAGCGTCACGTAGACAGTGGCCCCGCGCGCGGCTTCGCCGGCCGCGTGCAGGGCGTTCACCTCGGCGTGCGGCTCGCCGGCACACCAGTGCAGCCCCTCTCCGACGACCTCGCCATCGCGCACCAGCACACAGCCCACCCGAGGATTGGGATCGGCACTGAAGCGGCCATAGTCGGCCAGCTCCAGCGCCCGCGCCATGTGACGCCGATCCTCCACCGCCTGTTCGTGTCCCGGCTGTGCCATCAACTGCCCTCCTGCGAATCCCCCGGCGCGGCGGCATCCGTGTCGGCGAGTCCCTCATCGATCAGACGCAGCTGTGAACGGCGCATCTCCGGCGTCAGGTCATCCTCGAGCCGCTCGATGGCCTCGCGGAAGGACTGCACACTGGCAAAGCTCAGATAGATGGAGGCAAAACGGATATAGGCCACATGGTCCAGGGCATGCAAGGCTGCCAGGACCATTTCGCCAATACGGTCGGACTTGACCTCGGGGGCCGCCAGGGACGCGAGCTGGCGCTTGATGTCGTCGATCACGCGCTCGACATCCTCGGTCTTCACCGGGCGCTTGTGCAACGCCCGGCGCAGACCACTGCGCAACTTGTCTTCGTCGAAGGCAACGCGCTCGCCGGAGCGCTTGACCACCCGCGGCAGGCTGAACTCCGCCCGCTCGAAGGTGGTAAAGCGCGCCCGGCACTCGCGGCACTCGCGCCGGCGCCGGATCTGCTCCTGCTCCGGACCGGCCACCCGCGAGTCGACCACGCGGGTGTCCTGAGCGCCACAGGCCGGGCAGCGCATGGCGGGCCGCCGCTACGCCGCGTTATTCGGGGGCGCCGTAGACCGGGAAGCGGCGGCAGATCTCGACGACCTTGTCGCGGGTCGCGTCGATCACCTGCTCGTTCTCGTGGTCGTCCAGCACGTCGGCGATCCAGCCGGCCAGCTCGCGCGACTCCGCTTCGGTGAAGCCACGCGTGGTCAGAGCGGCGGTGCCGATGCGGATGCCGGAGGTCACGAATGGGGATTCCGGATCGTTGGGCACGGCGTTCTTGTTGACCGTGATGTTGGCGCGACCCAGCGCGGCGTCCGCGGCCTTGCCGGTCATGCCCTTGGACACCAGGCTCAGCAGGAACAGGTGATTGTCGGTCCCGCCGGAGACGATGTCGTAGCCACGCTCGACCAGGACCTCGGCCATTGCGCGGGCGTTGGCGATCACCTGCTTCTGATAGGTCTTGAATTCCGGCTCCAGGGCCTCCTTGAAGGCCACCGCCTTGCCGGCGATCACGTGCATCAGCGGGCCGCCCTGGGTACCCGGGAAGATCAGCGACTGGAACTTCTTGTTCAGCTCCGGCTGGCCCTTGGTGATGATGAAGCCGCCACGCGGCCCGCGCAGGGACTTGTGCGTGGTAGAGGTGACCACGTGGGCGTGGTCGATCGGGTTCGGGTATTCGCCGGCGGCGATCAGGCCGGAGACGTGGGCCATGTCCACCATCAGGTAGGCGCCCACGGAATCGGCGATCTCGCGGAAGCGCTTCCAGTCGACCACGCGCGAATAGGCGGAGAAGCCGGCGACGATCATCTTCGGCTGGTGCTCGGTGGCCAGGCGCTGGACCTCGTCGTAGTCGATCAGACCCTCGTCGGTGATGCCGTACTGCACCGCGTTGTAGATCTTGCCGGAGAAGTTCGGCTTGGCGCCGTGGGTCAGGTGACCGCCGGCGTCCAGGCTCATGCCCAGCACGGTGTCATGCGGCTGCAGCAGGGCCATGTACACGGCCGCGTTGGCCTGCGAGCCGGAATGCGGCTGCACGTTCGCGTAGTCGGCGCCGTAGAGCTGCTTGAGGCGATCGATCGCGAGCTGCTCGACGATATCCACATACTCGCAGCCACCGTAGTAGCGCTTGCCCGGATAGCCCTCGGCGTACTTGTTGGTCAGCACGGAGCCTTGGGCCTCCATCACGCGCGGGCTGGTGTAGTTCTCGGAGGCGATCAGCTCGATATGCTCTTCCTGGCGCTGCGCCTCCTTGCTGATGGCGCCCCAGAGTTCGTCGTCGTAGCCGTGGATACTCATGTCGATCGAAAACATTCGGATCTCCCGTTTCATTACTTTCGTGGATTCGGTTTCCCGGCGCGCCGACTCACCGGCGCAGGCCTGGGAAGGGGGAAACAAAGACGCGTAATGATAGGGGATGCGGGGCTTTTTTTCAGGTGGCCGCCACGCCATGGCCAGACCACCGTCCAGGTAGCGCACAACGCAAGAATCCAAAGCCTTCCGTATTTTCAGCTACATACGGCCTATTGCGCGCTGCCGGGCAAGCTCGACAGGGTAGCCATGGCCTCCGGCGCGCACGGCCTAGTGTCCCGTTTCTTTACACCCAATCCTGGCCGGGTAAACCCCTCTCGCGGCACTGAGAACGTACCCGCCGGGCGCCACTCACCCGAACGGCGTAGTCGTCGGTGTCACACTTTTTTACGCCCATCCAGTCCCGCTGCCATCCGGCAAAAGGCGCATCCTCCTATCGGTCTGTTTTTTCGAATGAATTAGCGCGCATATGGGAATGGCACCGTTTCTGCATAGCCCTGAGTGCACAAGGACCGGATGGGCCGGATCCGCGCAAGCCACCCAGGGGGCTATTCCCAGGGAAGGTGCATCGAATGAACCCCAAACGTATTACACCCTATTTCGCGAGTGCCGCCCTGTTGCTGGGCCTGGGCCTTTCCGGCGCCGCACAGGCTTCGTTGATCAGCTGCGCCAGCCTGGATGGCGGCGTTGAAAACCGCGTCACCGCCAACATCGGCTGCCAGATCCTCGAACCCCTGGATGGGCATGCAAACGACCCTGTGGGAGGCGACCCCTCCAACTGGATCGTCAACACGGCCGGTGGCACGGGCTTTTTCGGCATCAGTGACTGGCAGTTCGATGGCCGCTGGGAAGATCCGCCGAACAGCAACGGCGATCCGCTGGAGTTTGATCCGGCCGATCCGACCCTCAACCTGGTCACGCTGGACGGAACCTCCCAGGGCGGGACCTGGACACTGGATCCGAGCTTTGTCTACGGCGACCTGCTGTTCCTGTTCAAGGATGGCCGCGGCACCAATCTGACCGGGTTCCTGATGACTGGCTATAACGGCAGCTACCTCTCGCCATTCATTGACCCGCCGTTTGACTTCCCGGGTGCAAGCCCCAAAGACATCTCCCACGTGAGCATCTACTACCGTCCGAACGGGCAGGTACCGGAGCCCCACACACTGTTGCTACTGGGTCTGGGTCTGGGCTTGCTGGGTATCGCCGTCCGCCGCAAAGCACGCAGGGACACGATGGCGGCCTGATCACGTCCTGCTCGACTTGGCATGATGGCGCCCATGTGGCGCCATCATTTCGTTCATGCCTCCTGATCCACAGTGATTCGCTCGCCTCGACCGAACATGTCCGGTTCTTTTACATCTCGGCCGTAACCCACGACCGCCTCTCCACATCAAATCTCACAAGCGATTGTTTCATCGCCCGAATCCCCCATCTCGTCGAACATGGCACGAAGCGTGCTGCATTCCCGCCTTGTGAGTGATGGCACTTTCAGGCGATCCGCGCCCCAGCCGCATTCATGAGAAACCATGGAGGGACTTTCGTCCCATGGAGGTAAGCTCGATGTCATGCAAGCCATTGCTCTCGTTCCTGGCCGGAACGGTGTTCCTGTTGACCCTGTCGCTCTCCGGGGCCACCCAGGCCGCACTGCTCGATTGCACTGCCCTGTCCGGCAACGTCGGTGACAAGGTCACCAACAATCTCGGCTGTCAGATTTTGTCGCCACTGGATGGCGCAGCCACCGACTCCACCACCGGCGATCCCTCCAGCTGGCTTGTGAATACCGCGGGCGACACCGGATTCTTCGGAATCAGCGACTGGCTATTCGACGGCCGCTGGACCTCCCCCGGGTCGAACAGCTCGACCCTCGCCAGCTTTGATGGCAATCGCCACAGCGGGCAATGGAACCTCGATTCCGAATGGGACTATGGAGACCTGCTGTTCGTGTTCAGTCATGGCAGCGGCACCAACCTGGTCGGCTTCCTGATGACCGGGATCAATGGCGATTACAGCTCACCCTTCACCCAACCGCCCTTCAGCTATCCGGGTGTGGCCACACGCAACATCTCGCATATCAGCGTCTATTACCGTTCGGGCGAGGTCGGCACCGTCCCCGAACCGAAGACGATGCTGCTGATGGGACTGGGGCTCGGCCTGCTCGGGCTGATGCTTCGCCGGAACCGACGCCAGGGGCCCCGTTTTCCGGCCTAGGCGAACGCCCAACGGCCCGTCGCCGCGCCATCAAGGGCACGCCTGTCGGGCGTGTCCTTTACCCTGATTGAAGAGGGGCCTGCACAGGACCGCGGATGACCGAAGGCGAGGCGATCCCCATCGCCCCCGGCCCGCAGGCACAGTCGACCTGAACGCGAACGTGCTATTTGATCGGCGTCTCCCTAGAATCCTCGGCACTGCCGCGATTCGTTCCCGGCATGACCCCGGAGGGCGTATGAATCGATCCAGTGTGCCGAGGGCCGACCGGCGATGGCTGCAACGCCTGCTGCCAGTGCTCACCCTGGTCAGCCTGCTACTGGGCACCAACGCGCAGGCCGAATCGCGCTTCATCAATATCGGCACAGGCGGGGTCACCGGCGTGTATTACCCGGCGGGCCAGCACCTGTGCCGCCTGTTCAACACCCGTCGCGACGAGCACGGGATGCGCTGCACAGCGGAGAGCACCGGCGGCTCGGTCTTCAATCTCAACATGATCCGCTCGGGCGACATGGACTTCGGCGTCGCGCAGTCGGACCTGCAGTACCACGCCTATCGGGGCTCCGGGCGTTTCGAGGAATTCGGGCCCGCTCCCCATCTCCGGGCGGCGTTCAGCCTGCATGCCGAACCCCTCACCCTGGTGGTGCGCCCCGACGCAGACATCGAGGGGCTGGATGACCTGCCCGGCAAGCGCGTCAACATCGGCAACCCAGGCTCGGGCCAGCGCATCCTGATGGAAGAACTGATGGGGGCGCTGGGCTGGGACCAGGACACCTTTCGCCGGGTGAGTGAGCTGCCCTCGCGCGAGCAGGCCCAGGCGCTTTGCGACAACCGCATCGACGCCTTTGTATTTTCCGTCGGCCACCCCTCGGCCGCGATTCAGGAACCCATCGCGACCTGCAACGCCCGACTGGTGTCGATCGAGGGTTCAACCGTCGACCAACTGGTCGAGGACACCCCTTATTACCTGCGCGCGCTGATCCCCGCCGGCACCTACCCGGGCCAGGACGACGACATCCATACCTACGGTGTCGGCGCCACGCTGGTGACCTCGACCCGCACCTCGGAACGCGCGGTCTACGAGATCACCCGCGCGGTGTTCGAGAACTTCGAGACCTTTCGCGGCCTGCATCCGGCCTTTGGCCCGCTGGAGCGCGAGACGATGGTGGACGAAGGACTGTCGGCCCCCCTGCATCCGGGGGCCCAACGCTATTTCCGTGAAGCGGGGCTGATCGAATGAGCGATACCAGGGGGACCACCGGGGGGGCCACGGAACCGGCCGACAACGCGGCCGAGACTGCTCAGGAGCTGGAATCCGGCGCACGTCATCCGGGGCGCGGCACGCGCAGCCTGATCTGGCTGACGGCGGTGGCCTGGTCTCTGTTCCAGATCTGGATCGCCTCGCCCCTGGGCGACTGGCTGGATTTCTTTGTCGTCTCGGACACCGAGGCGCGCTCGATCCATCTGGCCTTTGCAGTCTTCCTGGCCTATCTGCTGTTTCCCGCGATCCGGCCGGGCACACGCCACGTGTCCTGGCCACGCGCCATTGGCGTGACCTATGCCCTGGGCGGGCTGGTCCTGATGGTGTTCGGGATCTGGCAATTGCTGGGCCTGGAGCGCCTGGCCGAGGTCTACGTGATCATCGGGCTGACCCTTCTGGTGGTCGCATTGCCGCTGCTGCGCGGCCATGACCCCATCCACCACATACCGCTGACCGACTGGATGTTCGCTGCAATCGCGGCCTTCAGTGCGCTGTATCTGTACCTGTTCCACGCCGAGCTGGCTGACCGTCCCGGGGCGCCCTCGGACGTCGACCTGATCGTCGCCGGGATCGGCCTGATCCTGCTGCTGGAGGCCACCCGGCGGGTACTGGGCCCGGCGCTGACGATCATTGCCGCGATCTTTTTGTTCTACACCTTCGCCGGCCCGATCATGCCGGACATCATTGCCCATCGCGGCGCCAGCTATCCGCGCGCGATGGCCCAGCAGTGGCTGTCCAACGAAGGCGTGTTCGGGATCGCGCTCGGCGTCTCGACCAGCTTCGTGTTCCTGTTCGTGCTGTTCGGCGCGCTACTGGAACGGGCCGGCGCCGGCGACTACTTCATTCGCGTGGCGTTCTCGCTGCTGGGGCACATGCGCGGTGGCCCGGCCAAGGCGGCGGTGATGGCGTCCGGGATGACCGGCGTGGTCTCGGGCTCGTCCATCGCCAATGTCGTCACCACCGGGACCTTCACCGTGCCCCTGATGAAGCGGGTCGGCTTCAGCCCGCACAAGGCCGGGGCCGTGGAGGTCGCCAGCTCGGTGAACGGGCAGCTGATGCCGCCGGTGATGGGTGCGGCCGCGTTCCTGATGGTCGAGTACGTCGGGATTCCCTATGTCGAGGTCCTCAAGCACGCGATCCTGCCGGCCCTGATCGCCTATATCGCGCTGATCTACATCGTGCACCTGGAGGCCTGCAAGAACGGCATGGAGGGCCTCAAGCGCGCTACCGTCACCACCTGGCGCGGCCGCCTGATCAGCTTCGGGATTACCGTCTCCAGCCTGATCATCCTCGCCGCCGCGGTGTACTGGGGGCTCGGCTGGATCAAGGACCTGGCCGGCGACGCCGCCGCCTGGATCATCGCCGCTTTGCTGTTTACCGCCTATATCGTGCTGCTGTGGATTGCCGCCCACGAGCCGGAGGCGGAGCCGCTGGATACCGAGCGTCCCCTGCCGCGCGTGCTGCCCACAGTGCTGGGCGGCCTGCACTACGTGCTGCCGCTGGTGGTGCTCGTCTGGGCCCTGGTCGTGGAGCGCCTGTCGCCGGGGCTTTCCGCCTTCTGGGCCGTGGCGTTCATGATCTTCATCGTGCTGACCCAGCGGCCGCTGGTGGCGCTGTTCCGGCGCCAGGGCCGGCTCGCCCAGGCGACCTGGGTCGGGGTGTGGGAGCTGTTCCAGGGCTTCGAGACCGGCGCGCGCAACATGATCGGCATCGGGGTGGCGACCGCGGCGGCCGGGATCATCGTCGGCACCGTCGCGATGACCGGGGTCGGACTGGTGCTGACCGACCTGGTCGACACCCTGTCCGGCGGCAACCTGCTGATGGTGCTTTTGCTGACCGCGCTGATCAGCCTGGTGCTGGGCCTGGGGCTGCCGACCACCGCTAACTACATCGTGGTCGCGACCCTGATGGCCCCGGTGATCGTGGAGCTGGGCGCGCAGAACGACATCCTGATCCCGCTGATCGCCGCGCATCTGTTCGTGTTCTATTTCGGCATCATGGCGGACGTGACGCCGCCCGTGGGGCTGGCCTCGTTCGCCGGGGCGGCCGTCGCCAAGGCAGACCCGATCCGCACCGGCATACAGGCCTTCGCCTACAGCCTGCGCACCATCGCGCTGCCGTTCTTCTTCATCTTCAACAGCCAGCTGCTGCTGATCGGCGTGGATAACGTGTTCCAGCTGCTGCTGGTCTTCCTCGGCTCGCTGGCGGGCATCCTCCTGTTCACTGCGGCGACCCAGGGCTGGTTCCTGGCCCGCAGCCGGCGCTGGGAATCGGCACTGCTGCTGGTCAGTGCGTTCGTGCTGCTGGCCCCGACCGTACTGATGGACCGCGTGGCGGAGCCCTACGAGCGTGTGCCGGCCGAACAGCTGTTCGAGGTCGTGGAGACCGTCCCGGATCGCGAATCGCTGCGGGTCGAGGCCACCGGCATCGACCTGGAGGGCCGCGAGATCACCCGCACCGTGATGTTCCCGCTGGGCGACCCGGGCCTGGAGCCGCGCGAGCGCCTGTCCGATGCCGGACTCGATGTCACCTTCGATACGGACACGGAAAAAGCGCGCATCCAGACGGTTGCTTTTGGCAGCCCGGCCGGCCGAGTAGGCTTGGAAGGAGGCTGGACGATCACCAGCGTGCTCGTGGATACGGACCGCCCGAGCCCCTACTGGTGGTACCTCCCGGGCCTGCTGCCGGCGCTGCTGGTGGCCTGGAACCAGCGCCGTCGCGAACCGCCCGCCGGGCCGACCGCGACGGCACCGGCGCTCAGCGCCTGACGACCCACGCGACAGGAAGACGGCACCATGGAACAACCCAAGTACGGCTTTAACGTGATTCTGAGCGTCCCGATGGATACGGCCATCGAGCGCACGACGGCGGCACTGGGCGAGGAGGGCTTCGGCATCCTCAGCGAGATCGATGTAGCCGCCGCCTTCAAGAAGAAGCTGGATCTCGATCATCGCCCCTATCGCATCCTCGGCGCCTGCAACCCGCATCTCGCGCGTCATGCCATCGAGGCCGATCCCAACATCGGGCTGCTACTACCCTGCAACGTCCTGGTGCAGGACAACCAGGACGGGACCTGCACCGTCGGCTTCATGGACCCGGTAGCGGTGATGGCCCTGGTGGACAAACCGGGCGTCGAGGCCCTTGCCAGCGATGTCCGGGAACGCCTCGAACGGGTCCGCCAGGCACTGGAAGCCGGTGAGCCTGCCACCCGGTGAGAGATAACAAGGACCATGCCGCGCCGCTCGCGGAGGCGATTCGCGAGGCCAGCGTTGCGGGGACCCGAATCGCCGTGCGCGGCGGGCGCCAGCATGGTGATCAGAGCTTCCCCGACGGCCTCCCCTCCGGTGTACTCCAGCTGGAGACCCGCGAGCACCGGGGTATCGCGACCCTGGAGCCGAGCGAGCTGGTCGTCACCGTGCGCAGCGGAACGCCCGTGGTCACGCTGGACCAGGCGCTGGCCGAGGTCGGCATGATGCTCCCCTTCGAGCCCGCGCTGGGTACTCCCGAAGCCACCGTCGGCGGCATGGTCGCGCTGGGGATGTCGGGACCGCGGCGCCCGTGGGCCGCCGCGCTACGCGATGCGGTGCTGGGCACCCGGGTTGTGAACGGACGTGGCGAGATCCTGCAGTTCGGCGGCCAGGTCATGAAGAACGTCGCCGGCTTCGATGTCTCCCGTCTGATGTGCGGCAGCCAGGGCGGTCTCGGGCTGATCCTGGAGACCAGCTTCAAGCTGCTGCCAAGACCGCCCTGCGAGCGCTACCTGCAACGCGAGGATGATGCGGAGTCGTTCGTCGCGCGCTGCAGCGCCTGGGGGCGCACCGGGTGGCCGTTCTCGGGGATCGCCTGGCACGACGGCGTCACCCATATTCGGCTCGGTGGCGGCGAGGAGGCGGTCGACGAGGCCATCCAGCGCATCGACGCCGAACCGGGCGACCCGGCCCGGGGCTTCTGGGACGCGCTGAGGGACCGCAGCCTGCCCCTGTTCACGGACGAGCTGGCCGCCGAGGCCCGGCTGTGGCGGATCAGCCTGCCGCCGGCGACGGAACCGCTCGCGCTTTCCGGCGAATGGCTGATGAACTGGGGTGGCGCGGAGCGCTGGCTGCGCACGACGGAGCACGCTGAGACCGTGCGCCGCGTCGTGACCGACGCCGGCGGGCACGCCCGCCTGTGGCTCGGCGACGCCCCGGGCGTGCCCCGCCTGCACCCGCGCGGGGAGGCACTGGAGGCCCTGGAAGGCCGCCTGCGCGAGTCCCTGGACCCGGATGGCGTCTTCTTCGCCCCCCTGCTGCCGAACCCGCGCTCCCGCCGGCCGCGCACGACCTGAGCCATGGAGACCCGGCTGCACAAACGCTTCGCCGATGACCCGGCCGCGCGCATTGCGGAGGATGCGCTGCGCGCCTGCGTGCACTGCGGCTTCTGCAACGCGACCTGCCCGACCTACCAGGAACTGGGCGACGAGGTCGACGGCCCGCGCGGCCGCATCTACCAGATCAAGGAAATCCTCGAATCCGGCGAGGCCAACCCGACCGCGCGCACCCACCTGGACCGCTGCCTGACCTGTCTCAACTGCATGACCACCTGCCCCTCCGGCGTGGATTACAACCACCTGGTCGCCTATGGCCGGGAGGTGATCGAGCACGACCTCGACCGAAACTGGCGTGACCGGGGCCTGCGCAGCCTGCTGGCCCACGCCCTGCCCGCACGCTGGCCGTTCCGAATGGCCCTGGGGCTGGGGCGCCTGGTCCGCCCCGTCCTGCCGGCGACCCTGCGCCGTCGAGTACCCGCGCGACAGGAAGCCCACGAAACGACACAACCGACCCCTTCGCCAACCCTGGAAGGTTTCCCCCACGGGCGCATCCTGCTGCTGGCTGGCTGCGTACATGACGCGATTGACGCACGCACCAACGCCTCGCTGAAGAACCTGCTGGGGCGCCTCGGCATCGACGTCGTGGAAGTCGCTGAAACGCGTTGCTGCGGCGCGGTCGAACATCACCTGGCGTTCGAGGAGCGCGCCCGGCAACGGGTGCGCGCCAACCTCGACGCCTGGAAAGGCGTACTCGACCAGGGCGTGGACGCGGTGGTCAGCACCGCCAGCGGCTGCGGTGTGATGCTGCGCGACTACGGCCACCTGCTGGCCGGCGACCCCGACTACGCGGAACGCGCACGCACCGTTGCCGAGCGCGTACGCGATCCGGTGGAACTGTTCACCCCCGCTGCCGTACAGAAGCTGGGCATCCGCGCGCCGCAAGGCCACGACCCGATCGCCTGGCACGCCCCCTGCACCCTGCAGCATGGCCAGCGCCTGGCCGGGCGCGTAGAGCCGCTGCTGCAGACGGCCGGCTTCGAACTGGTACCCACAGCGGAGCCACACCTGTGCTGCGGTTCGGCGGGGACCTATTCGATCACCCAGCCGGCGATGGCCGCCCGGCTGCGTACCCGCAAGCTGGACAACCTGGAGGCCGCCACGCCCGCGCGCATCGTGACGGCCAACGTCGGTTGCCAGACGCATCTCCAGTCCGGGACCGACACCCCGGTCGAGCACTGGCTGACGCTGCTCGAACGCCATTGCCCGGCAACTCCCGCCGGTGCGTAGGGGCGCTTGCCCGGACCGGTACGGCACACTAGATTCCCCCTTTTCCAATCCGGTAGACGCATCCATGCAGGCAAAATCCTTCCTCCCCCCGCAGCGCACCCTGATGGGCCCCGGCCCCTCCGACGTGAATCCGCGCGTGCTGAGCGCGATGAGCCGCCCGATCATCGGTCACCTGGATCCGGTGTTCGTCGGCATGATGGAGGAGATGAAAGGCCTGCTGCAGTACGCGTTCCAGACCGAGAACGCGCTGACCCTGCCGGTCTCCGCTCCCGGCTCTGCCGGCATGGAGACCTGCTTTGCCAACCTGGTGGAGCCGGGCGACAAGGTGATCGTCTGCATCAACGGCGTGTTCGGCACGCGCATGAAGGAGAACGTCGAGCGCTGCGGCGGCACGGCGGTGGTGGTCGAGGATGACTGGGGCGCCCCGGTCTCCCCGGGCAAGGTCGAGGACGCACTGAAGGGCAACCCGGACGCGAAGATCCTCGCCTTCGTGCATGCCGAGACCTCCACCGGCGCCTGCTCCGACGTCGAGACCCTGTGCCGGATGGCCCGCGAACACGACTGCCTGACCATCGTGGACGCGGTCACCAGCCTGGGCGGCAGCCCGCTGAAGGTCGACGACTGGGGCGTGGATGCGATCTACTCCGGCTCGCAGAAATGCCTGTCCTGCACCCCGGGTCTTTCGCCGGTCAGCTTCAGCCAGCGTGCGGTGGAGCGTATCCAGGCGCGCAGCCACAAGGTGCAGAGCTGGTTCCTCGACCTGAACCTGGTGATGGGCTACTGGGGCGGCGGCGGCAAGCGCGCCTACCACCACACCGCACCGATCAACGCCCTGTATGCGCTGCACGAGTCGCTGGTCATCCTCGCCGAGGAAGGCCTGGAGAACAGCTGGACCCGCCACGCCCGCCACCACGCAGCCCTGCGCGCGGGCCTCGAGGCCATGGGCCTGACGTTCCTGGTCGACGAGGCCCACCGCCTGCCGCAACTCAACGCCGTACACGTCCCCGAAGGCGTGGACGAGGCCGCCGTGCGTGCGGAGCTGCTGGAGCGCTACAACCTCGAGATCGGCGCCGGGCTCGGCCCCTATGCCGGCAAGGTCTGGCGCATCGGCCTGATGGGCCATGGCGCCAACGAGCGCAACGTGTCGCTGTGCCTGTCCGCGCTGGAGGCGGTACTGGCCGACATGGGCGCAGTGAAGCCGGGCCAGGCCCTGGCCGCCGCCCGCGCGAGCTACAAGCAAGCGTAGCGCTGGACCACCCGAGCCAATAACGAAACCTGCGGGAGACGCAACATGACGCTATCCGAACTGCTGCAGTACCTGGACGAAAATATGGACGGGGTCTTCCTGGACGGCGACCCAGCCGCCACGCTGGACAAGGCACGCGAAGGCTCGCACCGCAACCCAATCGCCGCCGAGGTGCTGGTGGCGTTGATGGACGGTGCCGGCGCCGATCGTCCGGATGCCACCCTGGAGCGCGCCGAGGCGGTCAAGGCCATCGGCCCGGTACGCCTGAAATACATGGCCGACGACGCCCCGGTCGAGGGCTTCCGCCTGGTCGAAAAGACCATCGTCACCATCGACGCCGCCTACAACGACGAGGCCCTCTCCTCACGCGGCTGACCCCCATCCCCCGCCGTCCCGGAAACCGCATGGCGGTTATCCGGGACCTCGCGTGCACTGGCGGCGGCCGGCACGACGGAACACTTCCTGGACGACAGGTCGCAACCGCACCATCGGGCCCGTTCAAACCAGACCGGCCAGTGCCAGCACCGCCCCGGCCATACTGGCCCCGATCAGCGCCCCCATCGCGACGTCGCTGGGATAGTGCAGCGCCAGCACCAGGCGCGAAGCGGCGACCAGGGCGGCGAACGGCACCACCAGCCAGACCCAGACGGGGAACCATGCCACCAGCACGACGGTGAATCCCACCGCATGCATGGTGTGGCCGGAGGGGAAGCTGAACTCGTCCAGTGGATCTACCGTGCGGGTGAACGGACGGTCGCGGTTGCACGGTCGCGGTCGGCTGGTGCGGCGTTTCAGCCACTTGTACAGCGGTAATGACGCCAGCCCCACCGCGGCCATCTGCAGGCTGACCCAGGCGGCCTGCGGACCGTGGAACAGCGGCAGCAGGAGCATCAGCCCGTACCAGAACACCCCGTCCCCCAGCCGGCTGATCAGTCCGAAGAAGCGGCTGATTGCCCACTGACGATTGACCTGATTGCACAGCTGGCAGATCGCCAGCTCCGCCTCATCCATGCGCCGAGGCATGCGCATCACGGGCCTCCGTCTGCACCAGTTGCACCAGGACCGACTCGAAGCCGCCGATCACTTCGGACCAGTCCAGCGTGGACGCATGCTCCCGCGCACGCGCGCCGAGCAGCGGCCACTGCTCGGGATGGCCGGCGAGCTCGCGTGCCGCGCGCACGAAGGCCTGCTCGTCGACCCGGCGACTGCCGGTCAGCGAAACGCGGACACCCGATACGCCATCGGCCAGGTGCTCGTGAGCGGCGGCCGTATCGAAAGCGAGCACCGGAAGGCCGCTGGCCATGGCCTCGATCACCACATTGCCGAAGGTCTCCGAGGTCGACGGGAACAGGAACAGGTCCCCACTGGCGTAGTGCTGCGCGAGGGCCTGTCCGGTCTGCTGCCCGGCGAGAATGACATCCGGATGCGTACGCGCCAGACGCTCGCGCTGAGGGCCATCCCCCACCAGCACGAGCCGCGCATCGGAACGAATCGTCTGGATCGCGCGGAAGGCGGCGATCACCAGATCCAGATTCTTCTCCGCGGCCAGGCGTCCGACATGGATCACGACCGGCGCCGGGCCACTCGCGCCCCACTGCCCCCGCAGCGTCCGGGAACGACGCGCGGGGGTGAAACGCCGGGTATCCACGCCTCGCGCCAGCACCCCCACCCGTCGAAAACCCTGATCCCGAAGCTCCTCGGCCAGTGCGCGGGTGGGTACCAGGGTCGCTCCACAACGGTTGTGAAACCGGCGCAGCAGACGCCGCACCGGGAGCGTCAGCAGCCCCAGCCCGTAATGGCGGGCATAGCCATCGAAACGCGTGTGAAAACCCGAGGCCACCGGGATACCCAGTTGCCTGGCCACCGCCAGCGCGGCATGCCCGAGGGGTCCTTCGGTGGCGATGTACGCGACATCCGGGGGTGAGTGCCGCCACAGGCGGCGCAAGCGGCGCGTGGAGGGCAAACCCATCCGCAGCCCCCGGTAGCCGGGGATCGCCAAACCGGGCAGCGTGACATCCTCGGGGCTCGAAACATGCCGGGGACCCGCGACGGGCTGATCCAGCGCCTGCCGCGGGCGAATCACCTGGACCCGATGGCCCCGTTCCCGCAGCCCCTCGGTCAGCCGTTCGAGGGTATGCGCCACACCATTGACCTCGGGTGGCCAGGTCTCGGTCACGAGGGCCACGTTCAAACGAGCTGGATTCGGGCCACGCGATGCAAGGGGAAACGGGGCTGGCATCGTCGCGGCCTCCATGGTCAGCGCGCCTTTCGTCGCTTCGTGGCGGGCGGGTCCAGGGGCTCGGCGGGCAGCCCCAGTCGCTCGACGATCGCGTCCCGCGAGGCCTCGGCCAGCGAACGGCGATCCTCTTCGGCGGTTTGCAGCGGCGCGAGGAAATGCACCTGCACGCGGGTCTCGCGGCGGCACAGCAGCTGCCAGGCATTCACCAGCAGGCGGTCGTCGTCGGTATAGGCGACGGGGACCGGGCCGCCCTCGGGGCGCTCGTAGTCCAGCGCCACCGGCTGCACCGGATGGCCGTTCTCGGCCACCGCGGCAAACAGGCGCGGATGAAAGCGGCGCACGCCCTGCCCGCGGCTGGTCGTCCCTTCCGGGAACACGACGAAGTGCCGGCCCTCGTCGAGGCCCTCGCGCATGGCCTCGATGTGGGCGTTTGCCTCGCCCGCGCCACGGCGGATGAAACGCGTGTCGTGCTGGCGTGCCAGCCAGCCGATCACCGGCCAGCGGGCGATTTCGTCCTTGGACAGAAAGCACGGGTCCACGGCCGCGCCGATCAGCGGAATGTCCAGCCAGGAGACGTGGTTGGCGACCACCAGCGAGGCCCGTTCAGGCGGTGTTCCGGTCAGGCGAAAACGCACACCGGCCAGCCACAGCGCGCGGTCGTACCAGTCGCGGCGGATGCGGCTGCGCGTCTCGAAGTCATCGCCCCGGCGCGACATGCGCCAGGTCAGCCAGACGCCCTTCAGCAGGTGTAGGAGAATGCGCATCAGCCTACCCGATGCCCGCAGGCTTCCCGTCATGGTGCAACCCTCGGCTTGCGGGCGCGGTCGCGCCCAGGAAATGCCGATGGTAGCGATCCGGAAGGTCCCTGACATCCAGCAGGACCAGCAGGTCGGCGACGTTGAAGTCGGGATCGTGACAGGCCTCGCCACAGATACGGGCGCCCAGGCGCAGGTAGGCCTTGAGCAGGGGCGGCAGACCGGCACGCGACGGCGTGCCGTGCCAGATGCTCAGGGAATTGGGCAGCGGGCGGCGCGGCGTGACTCGGAGGCGCGACGGGCCGCGGTGGAACAGGCGCAGCCACGAGAGCTGAGCCGGGGTCTGTTCGGTCAGCGGCAGACTGGCGCAGCCCATCAGATACTGATACTGCCTCGCGGTCATAAAGCGGGCGAGACCGGACCACAGCGCGTTGATCGCCGCACCCTGGCGCTGATCCGCGCGCACACAGGTGCGCCCGATCTCCAGCGTCTTGCCGGGCAGATTCATCAACGGACCCAGCTCGAACTCGGCCAGTGAGTAGAAGCCACCGGCAATGGCCGCGCTCTCCTCGGTCAGGATGCGTGTGCAGGCGACCAGCTCCCCGGTGCGGGGCTCGCGTACCAGGAGGTGATGGCAGTGGGGGTCCAGATAATCGGCACCCAGCTCGCGTTCGGCGTCGGGGATCCGCGCGCCCATCTCCTCCGCGAACACGGAGTAGCGCAGGCGCTGAGCGGCCTCCAGATCGCCCGGTCCGGCGGCCAGATGAACGCGAAAGCCCGTCTCGGCGTGAGCCGCCTTTACGGGCGGGATGATCTGCGGTGCGGACATGGGCGCCACCTCCGGTTGAACTGTCCCGGAGACTACGCCCGCGATTTGACGGCCTCGTGTAACCCGCGTGACGTTCCCGTGAACACGCCACGGGTGTCAGCAGGGAGGGTTTTCTACGGCAGCTGACCGGTATAGGCGCCGGATTCCACCGGCAGGTCCTCGGCCTCCCAGCCCTTTATGCCGCCGGCCACGTTCACGACCTGGCCAAAGCCCATCTCGCGCAGGCGCTGCACCGACATCGCGGCACGTCCGCCCGTGGCGCACATCACGGCCACCGGCTTCTCGCGGGCGTTGACCAGTGCATCGATGCGATGCGGGGTGTTCGGATCCGCCGCGCCTTCGAGCAGGCCGCGCGGGATCAGCAGCGAATTCGGCACATGGATCTTTTCGTATTCATACGGCTCGCGCACGTCCACCAGCAGCCAGTCCTCGCCGGCCTCCATCTTTTCGGAGAGGTCCTCGGGGGAGATCTCCTCGACGTTCTGGCGCGCCTCGGCGACGAAATCCATCAGCTTCTTCTCGCTCATTCGAACCTTCCCTTTTGCAATGATCTGGATGTTTTTGTGGGAGCCTGCTTGCGGGGCTGACCCATTCTACTGTGGGTGCGCGACCAGGCGTTTCAACCCGGTGAGAGCGCGTTGTCCAGCGCCGCGGGGTCGGTTACCGGCGCCTCGCAGTGCAGGCCGCGGCAGAGATAGGCGCGCACGCCAGACTCCGGCGGCGCCTTCTCCGCCAGGGCCGCCGGCAGGTCGTCGACCTCGCCCGCGATGGCGAAGCCCCATGCCGGATGGCCCTGTGACCGCAGGCGCTGCTGCCAGGCCGGCAGCTCGTCCGCCGCGCCGCGCAGCACGACGAGCGGCGGCGGCTGCTGGTGCATATCCAGCGCAATCAGCAGGCTCATGTGGCCCAGCGGGGCCTGCTCGATCATCGGCCCGGCGTTGGCCAGCGTGCGTTCGGCGGCCTCCAGGTAGCGCGGCTCGGCCAGCAGGAAGCCGAGTTTCTGCATGGCCTGCGCGGCGATGCCATTGCCGGCGGCCATCGCGTCGTCGGCGTAGACCTTAGGCCGCTGGATCAGCGCCTCGTGATCGCGCGCGGTGTAGAAGAAGCCGCCGTGCTCGGTATCCTCGAAGTCGTCCAGCAGGGCCTCCGCCAGGGTCGTAGCCCAGCCCAGCAGGTCGCTGTCCCATTCGGCTTCCAGCAGCGCCAGCGTGGCCTCCAGCAGCAGGGCGTGGTCGTCCAGATAGGCCCGTGGCAGCTCGCCGGTCGCCCCTTCGCGGTAGCTGGCAAACAGCCGGCCATCGCGCCAGAGCCGTTCGCGCACCGCATCCATCGCCGCGCGGGCGAGTCCCAGCCAGTCGGGCCGCTCCATCGCACGCGCGGCGCGGGCGAGCCCGGTAATCATCAGCGCGTTCCAGGCGCCCAGGATCTTGTCGTCGCGATGCGGCCGCACGCGCTGCTCCCGCGCGGCCAGCAGGCGCTCGCGGGCGCGGCCGAGGCGCGCGTTCGCCTCGGGCTCGTCGATGCCCAGGGCATCGGCCACGGTCGCGATCGGGACCACCTCGTGCAGGTGCCAGCGACCCTCGAAGTTCGCCGGGCCGTTCAGTCCCCAGACCCGACTGGCGACCGCCCATTCGTCCTCCGCCAGCAGGCCCTCGACCGTCTCCGGATCCCAAACGTAGAAGCGGCCTTCCTCCCCTTCCGAATCGGCATCGAGACTGGAGTAGAACGCGCCGGAGGGGTCGCGCATCTCGCGCTCCAGCCAGGCGACCGTCTGCTCGGCCACATGCCGCGCGCGGTCGTCACCGGCGGCCGCGCGCTCGGCATACAGGCCCAGCAAAGGCCCGTTGTCGTAGAGCATCTTCTCGAAGTGCGGGATCATCCAGCGCGCATCCACCGAGTAGCGGCAGAAGCCGCCGCCGACCTGGTCGAAGATCCCGCCGGCGGCCATCGCCGCGAGCGTCCGCTCGAGCATCCGGTCGGCCTCGGCGTCATCGTGGCGCGCCGCGTGCCAGGCCAGCCATTCGAGGCTGGCCGGGTGCGGGAACTTGGGTGCGTCGCCGAAGCCCCCGAACTGCTCGTCGAAGGTCTGCGCCAGTTCCGCCCGCGCCTTGTCCAGCACGCCGACCGCCGGGATCGCCCCGCCCGCCGGGCGGTAGATACGCGCCAGCGCCTGTTGCAGCGATTCGTTCTGGCGCTGGATCTCGTCGGGATGCTCCGCGAGGAAATCGGCCACCCGGGTCATCAGGTCGACGAACGACGGAAGCCCGTGGCGCGGAGTACTTGGGAAATACGTGCCGGCAAAGAACGGCACCTGGTCAGGGGTCAGGAACACCGTCAGCGGCCAGCCTCCCGGGCGCTGGGACAGCAGCATGTGCGCGTTCTGATAGATACGGTCGAGGTCGGGACGCTCTTCGCGATCCACCTTGATGTTGATGAAACGTTCGTTCATCACCTCGGCGGTGGCCGGGTCCTCGAACGATTCATGCGCCATCACGTGGCACCAGTGACAGGCGGAGTAGCCGATCGACAGCAGGATCGGCTTGTCCTCACGGCGGGCGCGCTGCAGCGCGTCCTCGCCCCACGGATACCAGTCCACCGGGTTGTCGGCATGCTGTAGCAGATACGGGCTGCTGGCCCCGGCCAGTCGATTCATCGCACGACCTCCCTGGAAAGCGGATTCGCCCCGACGGGTACAGGTGCACGCCAGGGCCAGGCCGGGTAGCATGTGCAGCCGATTTTCCATCCGCAAGCGACCATGCCCACGCACCCGTTTATCGATCCGGTAGCCCTGTCGCTGGGCCCCCTGACCCTGTACTGGTACGGGCTGATGTACCTGATCGGCTTCGTGGCCTTCTGGGCACTGGGCGCCTGGCGTGCGCGCACGCAGGGCTGGGCGCCCCTGCAACCGGTTCAGGTCGGCGACCTGCTGTTCTGGGGCGCGATCGGCGTAATCATCGGCGGGCGCCTGGGCTATGCCCTTTTCTACAACCTGGATGCCACACTCGCCGACCCGGTCAGCCTGTTCCGTGTCTGGGAAGGTGGCATGGCGTTCCACGGCGGCCTGGTCGGGGTACTCGTAACCTCCTGGCTCTATGCACGCCGGCTGGGCGTGGGCTTCTTCCGCCTGACGGATTTCATTGCACCGCTGATCCCGATCGGCCTGGGCGCGGGACGCATCGGGAACTGGATCAACGGCGAGTTGTGGGGCAAACCCACCGACCTGCCCTGGGCGATGATCTTCCCGGCCGCCGACTACGTGCCGCGCCACCCATCGCAGCTCTACCAGGCGTTCCTCGAGGGGCTGGTGCTGTTCGTGGTGCTGTGGATCGTCTCGCGTCATCCGCGCCGCACGGGGCTGGTCTCCGGGCTGTTCCTGACGCTCTACGGCGGCTTCCGCTTCCTGGTCGAATTCGTGCGCGTGCCGGATGCGCATATCGGCTATCTGGCCTTCGACTGGCTGACGCTCGGCCAGGTACTGAGCCTGCCGGTCATCCTGTTCGGGATTGGTCTGATCCTCTGGTCACGCAAGAATGCCGTGCCGGAATCCCGCCCGGCCACCGAGAACCCCTGACATGCAGCAATACCTCGACCTCGTCCGCCACATTCGTGAACACGGCACCGACCGCCCGGACCGCACCGGCACCGGCACGCGCTCGGTGTTCGGCTACCAGATGCGCTTCGACCTGGCCGCGGGCTTTCCGCTGGTCACCACCAAGCGCACCCACCTGCGCTCGGTGATCCACGAACTGCTGTGGTTTATCCGCGGCGAGACCAATATCGGCTATCTCAAGGAACACAAGGTCCGCATCTGGGACGAGTGGGCCACCGAGGACGGCGATCTGGGCCCGATCTACGGGGCACAGTGGCGCAACTGGGCCGGGCACGACCAGCTGGCCGAACTGGTGGACAACCTGAAGCAACGCCCCTACTCGCGGCGCCACATCATCAGCGCCTGGAACGTGGCCGACCTGCCGGACGAGTCCGTCTCACCACAGGAGAACGCGACCGCCGGGCGCATGGCGCTGGCGCCCTGCCACACCCTGTTCCAGTTCTACGTCGCCGACGGCCGGCTGTCCTGCCAGCTCTACCAGCGCAGTGCCGATGTGTTCCTGGGTGTGCCGTTCAACATCGCCAGCTATGCCCTGTTCACGCACATGCTGGCGCAGGTGGCCGGCCTGGAACCGGGCGACTTCGTGCATACCTTCGGCGACGCCCACCTGTATCACAACCACGAACAGCAGGTGAACGAGCTGCTGGGCCGCGAACCCCTGCCTCTGCCCACCCTGCACCTGAATCCCGAGGTCACGGACCTGTTCGCGTTCACCTTCGACGACATCGAGGTGCGCGACTACCAGTCGCACCCGCCGATCAAGGCGCCGGTGGCGATCTGATGGCGGCCCCCGAGATCCACCTGATCGTCGCGCTGGACCCGGACCATGTAATCGGACGCGACAACGATCTGCCCTGGCATCTGCCGAAGGACCTGCAGCACTTCAAGCGCGTGACCAACGGGCACCCGATGATCATGGGCCGGCGCACGTTCGAGTCCATCGGTCGCCCCCTGCCGAAGCGCCGCAACCTGGTGCTGACCCGCCAGGCAGACTGGCAGGCCCACGGCGTGGAGGTCTATCCGGACCTGGACAGCGCCCTCACCTCCATCCCCGAGGGCCCGGCCTTCGTGATCGGCGGCGCAGGGCTGTTTGCCGAGGCCCTGCCCCGGGCCTCCGTGCTGCACCTGACACGCGTGCACGAACCCCATGCCGGGGACACCTGGTTCCCGGCCATCAACCCCGATGACTGGGATTGCGTCTGGTCCGAACACCACGAACCCGACGACCGCCACGCCTGCGCCTTCACCTTCCAGCGTCTGGAACGTCGCCGCTAACCCCCACCCTGCCATGGGACACTGTGCCGGCCCGGAAAGCCTTCGCGGGCAGGCCGCGCCACTCGTGCCTATACTCGGTAGAAACACCCAGGACCGCAGGTCGCCCTGACGGCGCTGCACCCGATGGTTCCGGACCGGCAAGCTCGCCAGCGGCGCGCTGTTGGTCGAGCCCGGTCATATCCAACAGCTTCGCGCGGAGGGATGCCATGCTGCGCAAGACGACCTACACGATCCTTGCGGCCGGGGCGCTTGCCCTTTCCGGCTGTGCACACTACGGGGGACAGGAGCAGGCCGGCATGGTGATCGGCGGCGCCCTGGGAGGCCTGCTCGGCGCCGAGGTCGGCGCGGGGCGTGGGCGCACCGCCGCGATCATCGCCGGCACCCTGGCCGGCGCGGCGATCGGCGGCGCAGTCGGCCGCTCGATGGACGACGTCGACCGCATGAAGACCGCCCAGACCCTGGAGACCGTACGCACGGGGGTGCCAGCGCAATGGGTCAATCCGGATACCGGACACCAGTATGCGGTGACCCCCACCCGGACCTTTGATACCGCGACCGGACCCTGCCGCGAGTACACCATCGATGCGACCATCGGTGGTCAGCGCGAACAGGTCTATGGCACGGCATGCCGCCAGCCGGACGGGAGCTGGCAGATCCAGAGCTGACCGCAGCACACCCAGCCCGGTCGCTGCCCGAGCGATGGGTCAGCGCCAGGGCGGATCCACGCCCTCGACCCGGTACTCGCGGCCCAGCGCGCGCATCAGGCTGATGCAGCAGAACACCAGGATGATGGCGACCGGCAGCCCGGCGGTCAGGGAACCGGTCTGCAGGCTGTCCAGCGCGCGCTCGCCGCCAACGATCAGCAAGGTGGCGGCCACTGCCCCCTCGGTAATGCCCCAGATCACCCGCTGGCGCTTCGGCGAGTGCTTCGAGCCGCGCGAGATCAGCGCATCGACCACATAGGTGCCCGAGGCCGACGAGGTGATGAAGTAGGTCGCAATCAGCAGGGTCGCCACGCCGGAGGCGATCGTGGTCCAGGGCAGCTGCGCCAGGGTCGCGTACAGGGCCACGGTGGTGTCCTCGGCGACCGCCGCGGCGATACCCGCGCCATCGTCGAACAGCTCCATGTGCAGCGCGGTGCCGCCGAAGATCGCCATCCAGGCGAACACGAACAGGCTGGGCAGGGCGAGCACGCCGACGATGAACTCGCGGATGGTGCGCCCGCGCGAGATGCGCGCGATGAAGATGCCGACGAACGGCGACCAGGCGATCCACCACGCCCAGTAGAACATGGTCCAGTCCTTCTGCCACTGCGAGCCGCCGATGGCATCGGTGTGCAGGCTGAGCTGGACGATCTGCTGCAGATAGCCGCCGGTGGAGTCGAGGAAGAAGCGCAGGATGAACAATGTGGGCCCGGCGATCAGCACGAACAGCATGAAGCTGATCGCCAGTACCAGGTTGAACACGCTGACCCACTTCAGCCCGCGGTCGAGCCCGGAGATCACCGACAGCACCGCCACCGCGGTGATCGCGGTGATAATGCCCACCTGCCACCAGTGCGAGACCGGCATGTCGACCAGCACGTTGAGCCCGGTATTGAGCTGCATCGCCCCGAAACCCAGCGAGGTGGCCAACCCGAACAGGGTGCCGAATACCGCGAGGATGTCGATCACATGCCCGATCGGGCCGTAGATGCGGTCCCCCAGCAGCGGGTAGAAGATCGAACGAATGGTCAGCGGCAGGCGGTGACGGAAGCTGAAATAGGCGACCGACAGCCCCAGCACCACGTACACCGCCCAGGCGTGCAGTCCCCAGTGAAAGAAGGTGTAGACCATCGCCTGGCGCGCGGCCGCGTCGGTCTCGCCATCGCCGGTCGGCGGGTGCTGATAGTGCAGGATCGGCTCGGCCACGCTCCAGAACACCAGCCCGATCCCCATGCCGGCAGAGAACAGCATCGCGAACCACGCGGCAAAACCGAACTCCGGCCGGTCATCCGGCTGCCCCAGGCGGATGGCCCCGTAGCGGCTGAAGCCCAGCCAGATCAGAAAGCCGAGGAAGAAGGTCACCACCAACAGGTAGCCCCAACCGAGATACTCGGTGATGAAGCCGTGGATCCTGGCGAACACCTCGCTGGCGGTGTCGGGGAAGATCACCCCGAAGGCGACGAACACCACCACCATAATCGCGGAGGCAGTGAACACCGTCGGGTTCACCGTGGCGAAGAAGGCCTCCGGGCGATAGTGGCTCATGCCGCGGCCTCCCCGCGGGCGGAATCAGGCCGGCGCATCGGGATCCGCGCCCGCGTCCGCCGAGCACAGCGCCCCGGTGAGGTCCGCCTCGTCGAGCACGTGCCCCTCGGCCACGGAATCGAACTGGCTGCGGGTCGCCCCCGCCTCCAGCTCCAGCTCGGCATCCAGCGCCAGCAGGCGGAAGCGGTAGTGATGACAGCCCTCCGGCGGCACCGGGCCGAGATAGCCGACCTTGCCGAAGGCATCCATCCCCACGCGCCCCTCGCGGGGCAGGTGCAGGGCATCCACGCAATGCGTATCCGGTGGCAGGTTCCAGACCAGCCAGTGGGTGACCTCCCCCAGCGGCGAGTCCAGGTCTTCCAGGATCAACGCGAGACTGCGTGCACCCGCCGGCACATCACGAATGTCCAGCTGCGGCAACTCGTTGGCATCCCGCGCCGAGACCTCGATCGGCATCCGTTCTCCGTCTGCAAACGCCGGACTGCTCAGCCGCATCGCCTTGCAACCTACCCCGTGGTCCTGTTGACAGCCTCGCCCGCCGGCCGGGGTGGGTCAACCCATGCGGTCAACTGCCACGCCCGGGGTTGATCCGGATCAAGTGCGAACGCTTTGCTTGCCCATTACACCCACGTCCCGCGTACACTTCCCCTCATGGCACAACTGACCTTTCAGGGGGCAACCGGCGAGGTCACCGGTTCGCGTTATCTCCTCGAGACCGACGACGCCCGCATCCTGCTGGAATGCGGCATGCACCAGGGTAACAGCGAAGCGGACGAGGCCAACCGCGCCTCGCTCGTCGAACTGGCGGAAACACTCGACGCAGTGGTGCTGTCGCACGGCCACCTCGACCACTCGGGGCTCCTGCCCAAGCTGGTGCGCGATGGCTACCGCGGCCCGATCTACTGCACGCCAGGCACCGAGGAGCTGCTCGAGATCATGCTCGAGGACGCCGCGTTCGTGATGAGCAAGGACATCGAGTGGGAGAACAAGTGGCGCCGGCGCGCGGACAAGCCGCTGCTGGAGCCGGTCTATGACATCGACGACGTCGCCACCACCCTCGGGCTGTGCGAGGCCGTGCCCTACGGCCAGGCGCGCAAGATCGCGGGCGGAATTGGCCTGACCTTCCGCGATGCCGGGCATATCCTCGGTTCCGCGATCGTGGACCTGATCGTGCCCTCCGGCGGGCGCGATCGGCACCTGGTGTTCTCGGGCGATCTCGGCAACGCCGACGCCGTGCTGATGCACGACCCGGCACGCCCGGAACACGCGGATCACGTGCTGCTGGAGAGCACCTACGGCGACCGCGACCACCGCCCGATGGAGGAGACGGTCGAGGAGTTCGCGCAGGTCCTGGCCGAGGCCGACAAGAGCGGCGGCAACGTGCTGATCCCAGCCTTCGCCGTGGGCCGCACCCAGGAGATCCTCTACCACCTGAGCATGTTGCACCACGCCGGGCGCCTGCCGCAGCAGAAGGTCTTCCTCGACAGTCCGATGGCGATCAAGGTCACCGAGCTGTACGCCCGCCTGCGCCGCACGCTGGACCCGGAGGACATGGACCGGCTGCACCAGGCCGCGAATGGGGATCCGGCGGCCTACCTGCCGGGGCTGCAGGTCTGCCGCTCGGTCGAGGAATCCATGGCGATCAACCGGATCACCGGCGGCGCGATCATCATCGCCGGCTCCGGCATGTGCAATGGCGGGCGCATCCGGCACCACATGAAGTACAACCTGTGGCGGCGCGAGGCGCATCTGGTGATCGTCGGCTTCCAGGCGACAGGCACGCTGGGCCGGCGCCTGGTCGACGGCGCCGAGCGAGTCAAGCTCCTGGGCGACGAGGTCGCGGTGAACGCGAAGGTCCACACCCTGGGCGGCTTTTCCGCCCATGCCGGGCGCAGCCAGCTGATCGACTGGGCGCGCGCCTTTCAGGACCAGCCGGTATTCCACCTCGTGCACGGCGAGCCGGAGGCGCGCGAGGCCCTGGCCACCGGCCTGCGTGACGAGCTGGGGGCCGAGGCGCATGCACCCGCCTTCGGCGAGACCATTACGCTGTAACTGCGCGAAAAATAAGGACCGATGCCGGAGGCCGAAGCCGTCAGCACCTACGCCCTGATCGCCGGCTTCCTCGGCGGTCTCGGGCTGTTCCTGCTCGGGATGACCCTGCTGACCGACGGCCTGAAGACCGCCGGCGGCAGGGCGTTGCAGCACATCCTCGGGCAATGGACCCGCACCCGGCCGCGTGCCCTCGCCTCGGGCATGGGCGTGACCGCGCTGGTGCAGTCCTCCAGCGCGGTCACGGTCGCCACCATCGGCTTCGCCAATGCCGGTCTGCTGACGCTGGGCCAGTCGGTCTGGGTAATCTTCGGCTCCAACGTCGGCACGACCATGACCGGCTGGCTGGTCGCACTGATCGGCTTCAACATCCGCATCGAGGCCTTCGCCCTGCCGGCGATCGGCATCGGCGCCCTGCTCTACCTGTTCATGAAGGCCGCACGGCCGCGCTATCTGGGCCTGGCGCTGGCGGGCTTCGGTCTGCTGTTCTTCGGGATCGACGTGCTGCGCGAGGCCTTCGAGGGACTGAGCGCCACCTTCGACCTGGGCGCGCTGGCGCGTCCCGGTTTCGCCGGGCTCCTGATCATGGTCGGCATCGGGGCACTCCTGACCGTGCTGATGCAGAGCTCCTCGGCCTCCATGGCCATGGCCCTGACCGCCGCGATGAGTGGCGCGGTACCGCTGGAAGCGGCCGCCGCGGCCGTGATCGGCGCCAACCTCGGCACCACGGTGAAAGCGCTGCTGGTCGTAATCGGCGCGACCCCGAACGCCAAGCGCGTCGCTGCGGCCCATGTGATCTTTAACGGCCTGACCGCGATCGTTGCGCTACTGATCCTGCCCTGGTTCCTGGCCGCCATCGCCTGGATCTGGGGCAGCACCGGCGAGGCCCCGGCGCCGGCGGTGCTGCTGGCGCTGTTTCATACCGCGTTCAACCTGCTCGGGGTGGCGCTGATGGTGCCGGTCGCCCCGCCGATGATCCGCTGGCTGCAGGGCCGCTTCCGCACTATCGAGGAGGACATCGCCCGGCCACAATACCTGGACCGCAGCAGCTCCGGGGTCCCGGATCTCGCCCTGCAGTCGCTGATTCAGGAGACCGAGCGCCTGGCCGACATCGGCCACTCGATGGCCCGCGAAGCCCTGCAGACCGCGCCGCCGGCGGCCGGCACCCTGGACCGCAGGCGCCTGGCCGCGGAGCAGCTGACCCAGGCCATCGCCGACTTCGCGGCCCATACCGCGAACCACCCAATGCCGGAACAGGTCGGGCACGGAATCGCCGAAGCCGTGCGCATTGCCCGCTACCATCGCGAGGTCGCCATACTGGCCGACGACATCGCCGACCTGCGCCGCCAGTCCAGCGGCGAGGAGCGCCCGATCGTGACCGAACAGCGCCGCGCCTGGCAGGAACAGGCGATCCGCGCCCTGGACCTGTGCAACCTGGAGGCGGACGATGGCGACAATGGGCATGAACTGGCCGCCGCAGAGGCTGTAGACACGGTGGAATCCGCCTATGCCGAATTGAAGGCCGCCCTGCTGCGCGAAGGCACCTTCGGCTCGCTGAGCATGGCCGAGATGGAACGACAGCTGCGGATCATCAGCATGGCGCGGCGCCTGGTAACCCAGGCCGGCAAGGCCCGCCGCCACACCGAGGCCCTGAAGGATCAGATCCGGGGCCTGAGGAAGACCCCGACAGAAGAGAACGCATGATCGACCACGAAACACTGCAGGATGCCGTCGCAAATCGCCGCGCCGAGGCCCTGACGTTTGACGGGCTGGAGTACGCACGGCTGCTGGAACCGGTTAATCACTACCCGCGCGGATCAGTAGTATTGCCGGACGGTTCAATAATCCCCGGCTACCCGGCAATCGGACGCATCCAGTCGCTGGAAGCCGGGCTGCCCCGTCAGTTCGACCAGCCCTTCTGGGCGGAGGAGAAGATCGACGGCTTCAACGTGCGCATCCTGCGCTGGCACGGGCGCATCTATGCCTTCAGCCGCGGCGGCTACGTCTGCGCGTTCAGCACAGACCGGGTGACGGATTTCATGGACCCGGTGATCTTCGACGCCGAGCCCGACCTGATCCTGTGCGCAGAGATCGCCGGTCCGGATACGCCGTACCTGGAAGGTTCCACCCCCCGGGTCGCACACGATGTGGGCTTGTTCGTCTTCGACTTGATGCGCCTCGGCCAGCCCGGCTTCGTGCCCCAGCCAGAGAAATTCTCTTTGATCGAGCACCACGCACTGCCCCCGGCGCCCCTGCACGGACAGTTCACCCCACACGACACCCAGGCGCTCGGGCAATTGATACGGCGGCTGGACGAGGAAGGGGCCGAGGGGCTGGTCCTGAAGACCGTGGACGGGCAGCACCGCGCCAAATATGTCACCGGGAGCTCGTGCATCTCCGATATTCGCGTATGTTCGGAACAACTGCTCGACCTGCCGCCAGAGTATTTCACCAACCGCCTGACGCGCCTCGCCATTTTTCTGTCCGAACACCCGTCCCGGCACCACACCGATCTGGAACAGATTCTCGGCGATGCGCTCCTTTCAGGGCTTTACGGGGCGGTCGGGCAGCACCGCCGGCAGGGCCATGTCGGCCATCGCTATCGCTGCCGCTTCCGCGAGCGTGCCAACGCGCTGCATTTCATGAACCACATGCGTGCCACCGGCGGACGCCACGTGGCCTTCGCCGACGACGCACCGCGCCAGGAAGATGGCTACTGGCTGCTGGAATTCGACCGCCAGTTCGACCGCATCACCGGCACACTGGCCTCCGCCCTGGCCGGCGAACGCCAGTACGATTGAGCCGGCGCGCTCAAATGCCGGGGCGCTCCGCCTCTGCGAGGTTCTCCATCACCCGGCGCAGATAATCGGCGGTGACGAGCTTGATGCCCATGCGGTTGCCCAGTTTGCGCATGCCCTCATCGGCACTGGCCAGCTCCGCATCCAGCTCCATCGCCAGCAGAACGGCATCGACGTCCTCACGCGAGTCCACCAGGCCCTTGCGCATGGCCTCGCGAAAGCGCTCGCGCAGCTGGGTGATGAGCTCAGGTTTGAGCGACTCCGCCGCACCCGCCTGGCGCGTGTGCTCCTCGGCGATGCGCAGCCCGCGGTCGATACGCGTGCGCACCTCGTCGATGAACTCGTAGAGGATGTCGCTGGGTAGTGTCAGGGCGAAGCGACGCGGCGAGCGCACCCAGACCACGGTCTCAAAATCCGCGGCCAGGGCCTCCAGGTCGCGCATGCCGCGGAATTCCTCGTACACCGACAGCGGCATGTAGAACTCGGCCGGGCAATCGCGCGCCAGATGCAGAAAGGTGCGCAGGATGTCCTCCGCGTCCGCGCCAAACTGGCCCGCCACATGCGGGTTGGTGAACACACTGGTATCCAGCACGAAGCGGCGCATCACGACCTCCTGTCGGGTTCTTTCTCCATCATCGGCGGCGACCGCAAACCCGTCAACCAAGGCCATGTTCGGATCGGCGCCAGGGGCACCCTGTGGCATAATCCCGCCTGACCTCCCAGCCATACAGGGACGACCCTTGGCCACCCGCGCGGAAGTGGAAAAATTCCTCGAGCGATTGCGCTCGGATCTGGAACGTCAGCAGATCGATATCCCGACCCTTCCGGATATTTCCGTGCAGGCGCTGTTTATCGTGCAGGACGACACCAGCTCCATCGCCGATCTGGTCAACCTGATTTCGCGTGACACGGCGCTGGCGACTCGGCTGGTGCGCCATGCCAACAGCCCCGCCTATCGGGGACTGAGCCGCTGCGCGACCATCCGCTCCGCGGTGACCCGACTGGGCATGGAGCGGGCGCGCCAGACCATCATCGCCCTGTCGATGAAAGAGGTCTTTCAAAGTGGCAACGACGCGATCCGGCAACGCATGGAGGCATTGTGGAACCACAGCCTCGAGGTCGCGATCATCAGCTATCTGCTGGCGCGCCGGCATCCGCATCTGGACCCGGACACCGCCCTGCTCGCCGGCCTGGTGCACGACATCGGGATGATCCCGATCCTGCGCCGTGCGGAGAAGACGCCGGCGATCTACGAGGATCCACGCGCCCTGCAGGCAGCGGCAGATGCCGCACACGTCGCGATCGGCCGAGCGATGCTGAAGAACTGGAACTTCGAGCCGGAGATCATCCGCGCGGTCGCGGACCACGAGAACCTCCAGCGCGAACCAGATGCCGAGTCCCCGATCAGCTACAGCGACGTCGTACAGGCCGCCAACATCGAAAGCCATGTCGGCACCCCCCACCGTCTGGCCCACATCGATCGCGAAGGGGTCGCTTCGCTGCGCCGCCTGGCCCCGCGTTCGTCCACCCGGGACCTGGACTGGGAAAGCGACGCGATTGGCCTGGAGCACGTCAACCAGATCATCGAATAGGGTCGACGCTCACCCCACTGCGGAACGTCCGACCCCGGGCGTGGTCTTCCCTACATATCCATTCAGAGATGTTCCGCTGATGACGCTCCAGCTGGTGTATGTCAGCCGCGCGGCCTTTGCGCGCCACGAACATGCCGCCCAGGGCATCGAGCCCGAGGTCGGGCGGATCCTGCTGCAGTCGCGCCAGAACAACCCCCGGGCCGGCATCGTGGGTGCCCTCTATTACGGCGACGGCCACTTCTTCCAGTGCCTGGAGGGCGAGCCCAAGGCCGTCTACGCGACTCTGGAGCGCATCCGTTGCGACCCGCGCCACGAAGAGATCACCGTACTGCGCGAACGCGAGCTGGAGCGCGCAGGCTTCGGAGAGTGGTCGATGAAATATGTCCCCGCGGCCGGCGAGGTACGCGCCCTGTTGCAGCAATTCGGGCAGCGCCGGTTCGATCCCTTCGGCTTCGACGACCAGCAGATTGAAGCGATGCTGGATCTCCTGCGCAGCGGACGCGACAGCGAACTGGAGACGACACCCGCGATCAGCGGGAGCACGCCTTCAACGAGCCCCGCCCCGCCGGGCGATCGGCGTCGCCTGCTAGCCCTGGCGGGCTGGGTCGCGGCCGCCGTGGCCGCAGGCATCGCCGGTACGGCGGGCTATCTGTTCCTGGCCGGGGGCTGAGTTAGCCACCCCCCGCAGCGGCTATTCCCACTCGATCGTGGCCGGGGGCTTGCCGGAGATGTCGTAGGTCACGCGCGAGATGCCGGGGATCTCGTTGATGATCCGGCGCGAGACGTGGTCGAGGAAGTCATACGGCAGGTGCGCCCAGCGCGCGGTCATGAAATCGATGGTCTCCACCGCGCGCAGCGCGACCACGTAGTCGTAGCGCCGGCCGTCGCCCATCACCCCAACGGACTTCACCGGCAGAAACACCGCAAACGCCTGCGAGGTCTTGTCGTATAGATCCGCGGCACGCAGCTCCTCGATGAAGATGGCGTCCGCCCGGCGCAGTAGCTCAGCGTATTCTTTCTTCACCTCGCCCAAGATGCGCACGCCCAGACCCGGCCCCGGGAACGGGTGGCGGTAGACCATCTCGGTGGGCAGGCCCAGCTCCACACCGATCTTGCGCACCTCGTCCTTGAACAGCTCGCGCAGTGGCTCCACCAGCCCCAGCTTCATGTTCTCCGGCAGCCCGCCCACGTTGTGGTGCGACTTGATCACATGCGCCTTGCCGGTCTTGGAGTCGGCCGACTCGATCACGTCCGGGTAGATCGTGCCCTGGGCCAGCCACTGCACGTTGTTCAGCTTCGCGGCCTCCTCGTCAAAAACGTCGATGAACAGCCCGCCGATGACCTTGCGCTTGGCCTCCGGGTCCTCGACCCCGGAGAGCGCGCGCATGAAGCGGTCTTCGGCGTCCACGCGGATCACGTTCACGCCCATGTGGCGGGCGAAGGTCGCCATAACCTGGTCGCCCTCGCCCAGGCGCAGCAGCCCGGTATCCACGAACACGCAGGTCAGCTGGTCGCCGATCGCCTTGTGCAGCAGCGCCCCGACCACCGAGGAGTCCACCCCGCCGGACAGGCCCAGCACCACGTGGTCGTCCCCGACCTGCTCGCGCACCCGCGCGGCCATGTCGTCGATGATGTTGTCCGCAGTCCACAGCGACTCGCAGCCGCAGATCTCGTGCAGGAAGCGCTCCAGGATGCGCTGGCCCTGAGTCGTGTGCGTGACTTCGGGGTGGAACTGCACGCCGTAGAAGCCGCGCTCCGGATCGGCCATGCCGGCGATGGGCGCGGAGTCGGTGGAGGCCATCAGGCGAAAGCCCTCCGGCAGCTCAGTCACGTGGTCGCCATGCGACATCCACACGTCCAGCAGGCCGTAGCCCTCCGGTGTGGTGTGGTCCTCGATGTCGCGCAGCAACGGGGTGTGGCCGCGCGCGCGTACCTGGGCATAACCGAACTCGCGGCGCTCGGACGGCTCGACCCGCCCGCCCAGCTGCGCGGCCATGGTCTGCATGCCGTAGCAGATACCCAGAACCGGCACGCCCAGTTCGAACACCGCATCCTCGGCGCGCGGCGGCTGGTCGACGTTCACCGACTCCGGGCCGCCGGACAGGATGATGCCGGTGGGATTGAACGCGCGGATATCCGCCGCCGGCATATCCCAGGCGTGCACCTCGGAGTAGACCCCGGCCTCGCGCACGCGGCGGGCGATCAGCTGGGTGTACTGGGAGCCGAAGTCCAGCACCAGAATGCGGTGGGCGTGAAGATCCTGGGTCATGAGGTCATCCGCTATACCGGCCGGACGGCCGGTGGGGTATCGGGACCGGGCCGTGACGGGCCGGTCAGTCCATTCGGTAGTTCGGGGCTTCCTTGGTGATCGCCACGTCGTGCACATGGCTCTCGCGCATGCCGGCGGCGGTCACGCGCACGAAGTGCGGCTTGCTGCGCATCTCCTCGACGTCGTGCGCGCCGACATAGCCCATGGACGAGCGCAGCCCGCCCATCAACTGGTAGATGATCGCGACAATCGAGCCCTTGTACGGCACCCGGCCCTCGATGCCCTCGGGCACGAACTTGTCGGCCGAGCTGTTCGGGTCCTGGAAATAGCGGTCCGAGGAGCCCTGCTGCATCGCACCCAGCGAACCCATACCGCGGTAGATCTTGTAGGAGCGGCCCTGATAGAGCTCGACCTCGCCCGGGGCCTCCTCGGTCCCGGCGAACATCGAACCCAGCATCACGCAGTTGGCGCCGGCGGCGATGGCCTTGGCCAGGTCGCCAGAGAAGCGCACGCCGCCATCGGCGATCATCGGCACACCGGTACCCTTCAGCGCCTCGGCCACATCCGAGATCGCGGTGATCTGCGGCACGCCCACGCCGGCCACGATACGGGTAGTGCAGATCGAGCCCGGGCCGATCCCGACCTTAACGCCATCGGCCCCGGCCGCGACCAGATCCTTCGCGGCGGCGGCGGTGGCGATGTTGCCGCCGATCACCTGCACGTCCGGATAGTGCTTTTTCACCCAGGCCACGCGATCCAGCACGCCCTGCGAGTGACCATGCGCGGTATCCACCACCAGTACGTCCACCCCGGCCTCGACCAGCGCGGCCACGCGCTCGTCGGTACCGGCACCCACGCCGACCGCCGCGCCCACGCGCAGGCGACCGCGATCGTCCTTGCAGGCGTGCGGGTGTTCGGTGGACTTCTGAATATCCTTGACGGTGATCATCCCGCGCAGCTGGAAGTCGTCGTTGACCACCAGCACCTTCTCGATGCGGTGCTTGTGCAGCAGCTCCAGCACGTGACCGCGGTCCGCGCCCTCGGGCACGGTGACCAGGCGCTCGCGCGGGGTCATGATCTCGGTGACCGGGGCCTCCATGCGGGTCTCGAAGCGCAGGTCGCGGGAGGTCACGATGCCGACCAGGTCGTTGCCATCCACCACCGGCACACCGGAGATGTGATTGGCCTGGGTCAGCTCCACGACCTCGCCGATCGTCGCGGTCGGGCCGATGGTGATCGGCTCGCTGATCACCCCGCTCTCGTACTTCTTGACCTGCTGGACCTCGGCGGCCTGGGCCTCGGCCGACATGTTCTTGTGCACGATCCCGAGCCCGCCTTCCTGCGCCATGGCGATCGCCAGGCGCGCCTCGGTCACCGTATCCATCGCGGCGGAGACGACCGGCGCGCTCAGCTGGATTTCGCGGGTGATGTTCGTGGTCAGATCAACATCGCGGGGGACGACATTCGAATGCCCCGGGATCAGCAGCACGTCATCGAAGGTCAGGGCTTCACCGAGTATCCGCATGCATCGCTCCAGGACAGTCCAGCGGGGGAAAGAACCGATATCTTTCCCGGAATGATAAATAGCCGTTCAGTATAAATTTTCCGGCCACCTCCCGACAAGCAGACCGGGCGAACGCCGTACATGTCGCCCGGCAGACGCGAAATCGGCACCCTGCTACGATGACCGTCCTCGTTTCAAGCCACCGAGCCCCTTCATGCCCTGCCTGAGCCGCCGCCGACTGCTTGCCCTGATGCTCGCACCCGGGCTGCTGACGGTTGCCGCGGCACCGACGGCCAGCGCCAGCTGGTGGCCCTTCAACCCCGACGTGCTGCGCGCGCTGACCCGCCGCCCGGACGCCTCCGACCTCACGACGGCCGAGATCATCGAGGCAGTACACGAGGCCCTGATCATCGCCTCCCATTCGGCCACCGAGACCCTGTCCCAGCGCAACGGCTTCTTCGGCAACCCGGACGTGCGCGTCCCGCTGCCGGAGGTACTCGCGACCGCCCGTCGGTCGCTGGATCGCATCGGCATGGCCACGCCGCTGAACCAGCTTGAGGAGCGGATGAACCGGGCCGCCGAGGCCGCTATACGCGAAGCCCGCGAGCCACTGGTACGGGCCGTGTTCGCGCTCGACCTGGACAACGCCCGCGAAATCCTGGTCGGCGACGACGACGCCGCCACCCGGCATCTCGAACACCACGCACGCGCCGAAATCACCGAGACGATGCGCCCGGCCATCCAGCAGAGCCTGGAGCAGGTGGAGGCCCTGGACACCTACGGTGAGCTGAAGGAGCGCATGCGCGACATCCCCTTCCTCGCGCGCGTGCGCTTCGACCCGGTCGAGCACGTCCTTGAGCATGCGATGGAAGGCCTGTTCTTCATGCTGGCGGAGGAAGAGGCCCGCCTGCGCGCCAACCCGCAGGGACGCGGCACCGATGTCCTGCACCGCGTGTTCCGGCGACAATAGCCCTTCGCCACGCACATCCCGAACACCACGTCCGTGAATCCCGAACCATGAGCGACGCCCCCGTACTGACCGTCACCGAACTCAACCAGTGTGCCGACGGCCTGCTGCGCGACGGCCTGGGCCGGGTACGCGTGGAGGGAGAGGTCTCCAACCTGCGCCAGTACGCCTCCGGCCACCAGTACTTCTCGCTCAAAGACGCGAACAGCTCGGTCAGCTGTGTGCTCTTTCGCGGCAATGCCCGCAACGCTGCCCGCTTCGCCGATGGCGACGCGGTGCAGATCCAGGGCCGTGCCGGGATCTACGCGGCACGCGGCCAGTTCCAGATCATCGTCGAGCAGCTGCAGCCGGCCGGCGAGGGCCAGCTCCTGGCAGCCTTCCAGCGCCTGAAGGAAAAGCTCGCCGCCGAGGGCCTGTTCGACCTCGAGCGGAAGAAGCCCCTCCCCACCTGGACCCATCGCCTCGGCGTGATCACCTCCACCCAGGGCGATGTGCGGCACGATATCGAACGCACCCTGGCGCGGCGTTTCCCTCTGCTGTTGCCCTTTACCCTCTACCCCACCGCGGTACAGGGCGCGCAGGCCGCCAGCCAGATCGTCGCGGCCCTGGAGCAGGCCGCCCGCGAGGGCATCGTGGACGTGATGATCCTGGCGCGCGGCGGCGGTTCGCTGGAGGATCTGCAGGCGTTCAACGAGGAAAGCGTGGCCCGCGCCATCGCCGCGTCGCCAATCCCGGTCGTGACGGGTGTCGGGCACGAGACCGATACCACCATTGCGGACTTCGTCGCCGACCTGCGCGCCTCCACCCCGACCGCGGCGGCCGAGGCAGTCAGCCCGGATGGCGCCACCCTGCGCCACCGGATCGAACGGGCGCGCGACCGGATGATTACACTTGCAGGCCAGCGCGTTGCCCAGCACCGGCAGACGCTGAACGCCCTGTGGACCCGACTCGAACGGCGCCACCCGCGCCAGCTGATGGAACGCAACGCGCAGCGCCTGGACGACCAGCACGAGCGCCTGCAACGCGCCTGGCAGCGCCGGCACGAGCAGGCCGGCCAGCGCCTGCAGCATCTACGCCTGCGCCTGGCCGGGGCCTCCCCCGGCAACCGCATCGCCTCCGCGCGAATGCGCCTCGACCACCTGCACCAGCGTCTCGCGCGCGCCGCCCCGGCACACGACATCCGCACACACCGCGAGCGCCTGGCACGCCTGCACCGGGATCTCGAATACCAGATGCGTCAGGCCCTGACGATCCGCCAGCAGCGGCTGCAGGCCACCCGGCGCCAGTTGAACGCCCTCGGCCCCCAGGCGGTCCTGGAACGCGGCTATGCGATCCTGCAAACGAAAGAAGGACAGGTCCTGCGTGACGTCGCAAGAACCGAGATCGGCGCGCCGCTGCAGGCCCGCCTGGCGCGCGGCGCACTCGAGCTGAAGGTGACGGCGACGAAATCGCCCGAGGGAGACTGAAGGGCGCTTCAGCCCGCCTGCTCAAGCGCGGCCTGCAGGCGCGCACGCACCCGTTCACGCCCCAGGTACTCGAAGATGCGCGGCAATTCCGGCCCATGGACCTGACCGGACAGGGCCGCGCGCAGCGGCATGAACAACTTGCGCCCCTTCGCACCCGTCGCCGCGCCGACGGCCTTGGCCAGGGCCGGGAAATCCTCGGCCTCGTCCAGGGCATCCAGGGCAGCGCGGTAGAAATCCGCGCCCGCCTGCTGCAGCTCGGCGGCAGCCGCCTCGCTCAGTGGGGCCGGATCGGCGGCGAAGGCCTCCGTCCAGATACGGGCGTCCTCGGCGCGGGTGATGTTGTCACGCAACAGCCCCGCTAGTGCCGGGCGCTGGTCCTCTGGCACCTGCCCGAACACCTCGAAGTCCTCGAGATAGGCCAGCAAATCGCTATCGGACAGCTGGCGCAGGGCCTCGGCCTGCCAGTGTTCCAGCTGCTGTGCATCGTGGCGCGCAGCGCTGTGACCGATACGCTCCGGGCTGAACCCGGTGGCCAGTTCCTCATCGCTCAGCAGTTCGTCCGACTCGTAGCGGTGCCCGAGGCGTGCGAGATGGTTGAGGATCGCGAGCGGCAGGTAACCCGTAGTGCGCAACTCCTCGACACTGGCCGACCCATTGCGCTTGGACAGCGGCGCACCGTCGTGTCCCATCACCAGCGGCAGGTGATGGTAGGCCGGCGCCGCCAGCCCCAGCGCCTCCAGCAGCAGCATCTGGCGCGGGGTGTTGGCGATATGGTCCTCGCCGCGCACCACATCGGTCACGCCCATCAGGGCGTCGTCGATCGCATTGGAGAAGAAGAAGGCGGGCGTGCCGTCGGAGCGGCGGATCACGAAATCGCCGATCTCGTCGGTCCGAAAGCTCACCGGCCCGCGTACCCCGTCCTCGAAACGGACCGTTTGGCCCAGCGGCACACGAAAGCGCAGGGTCGGCTTCTGCCCTTCGGCCGCGCGCCGCTCGGCCTCCTCCGCGCTCAGGTGGGAGCAGGTCCCCGGATAGCGCGGCGGCTTGCCTTGGGCGCGCATGCGCTTGCGTCCCCGTTCCAGCTCGGCGGGCGAACAGAAGCAGGGGTAGGCCTGACCGGCATCGATCAACTGCTGGTAATAGCCGTCGAAGATCCCGCCGCGTTCGGACTGGGCATACGGTCCGGAATCGCCACCGGCGTCAACGCCCTCGTCCCAGTCCAGCTTCAGCCAGCGCAGATCGCGCATCAGCGCGACCACGAACTCCGGGCGCGAGCGCTCGGCGTCGGTGTCCTCGATCCGCAGCAGAAAATGCCCGCCGCGCGAGCGGGCGAACAGCGCGCTGAACAACGCGGTGCGCACGTTGCCGAGGTGGAGAAGCCCGGTGGGACTGGGCGCGAAACGGGTCTTGGTCGGCGGTGTCGTCATCGCGCGCATGGTAGCGGAGCACCCCGCGGGCCACCAGCCGGGCCGGCCGTGGCCCTAGGGAGACGCTGATTGAATCGCGCGTCCGCGCTCGAGTCGCTTTAGCGTGCGAACAAGGCGCGGTGACTGCCGTGCAGTCATTCTGCACAAGGGAACCGCAACGCTGCGCGCGCGCCCGTTTTTGATCAACAACGGGCGGCCGAGCCCCTGATTTCGATGGCTTGTGGGGTTGGTGCCCCCCGTTCCCCGATCCTGCGTTGCGCCGCTTGCGGGTAGAACCACTACCCGCTGCACGACGCGCCTTGTCTCGGAAAACAGGGGGCACCAACGCGGACGTGCGATTCAATCAGCGTCTCCCTAGTAGCATTGCTGGCAGGCACCCCGTCTGCCGGGTACCATGGCCGCCCGACACTCATCCGGAGGGCCAGTCCCGTGCAGCGATCCCGTTTCCGGCTCGGCATTGTGCTGGCCACCGCCCTTCTTGCCCTACTGCTTTCAGGAGCCCCCATGGCCGATACCAATCCGCAGGTCGCGATCGAAACCAACCATGGCCGCATCGTGCTGGAACTCAATGCCGAGGCCGCCCCGGAGACGGTCGCCAACTTCATGTCCTACGTGGATGACGGCTTCTACGACGGCACGATCTTTCACCGCGTGATCCCGGGCTTCATGGTCCAGGGCGGCGGCTTCGACAAGAACATGAGCCAGAAGTCCGCTGGCGAGCCCATCCGCAACGAGGCGGACAACGGCCTGAAGAACGAGGTGGGTGCGATCTCCATGGCCCGCACCCAGGATCCGCACTCGGCCACCGCGCAGTTCTTCATCAACGTGAACGACAACGACTTCCTCAACCACACGGCCCCGAATGCGCAGGGCTGGGGTTATGCGGTCTTCGGCAAGGTGACCGAGGGCATGGACGTCGTGCGCCAGATCGAGTCCGTACCCACCGGCCGTTCCGGCATGCACCAGGATGTGCCGCAGGAGCCGGTCGTGATGGAAAGCGTGAAGCGCGTCGAGGACTGAGCCACCCCGTGGCTTCCAGCGCGCCGGCCCTGGTCATTTCCGACCTGCACCTGGATCGCGAGCCCGGCCCCCTGCTGGAGGCCACACTCGCCTTCCTGAAGGGACCGGCGCGCAGCGCCTCGGCGCTGTACATCCTCGGCGACCTGTTCGAATACTGGGTCGGCGATGACGCCGGATTCCCGGCCGCCGAACAGCTCGCCGAGGCCCTGCAGACACTCGAGATCCCGGTGGCCTTCATCCATGGCAACCGGGATTTTCTCGTGGGCCCGGACTATGCCGCCCGCGCCGGGATGCAGCTGGCGCCCGAGCCGCTGCACGCGGCCCTGCCCTGCGGGCCCGCCGTGCTGCTGCATGGCGATTCCCTGTGCACCGACGACACCGAACACATGGCCTTTCGCCAGCAGGTACGCGGCGGCGAATGGCAGCGGGCCTTCCTGGCCCAGCCGCTGGAGGAACGCATCCGGCAGGCGGAGTCCATGCGCGCCACCAGTCGTGACAACAGCCGGATGAAGGCCGACGCGATCATGGATGTGAATGCCGACGCCGTAGCGGATACCTTCCGCGACGCCGATGTCCCGCTGATGATCCATGGCCATACCCACCGGCCCGCGATCCACGACCTGACGGT
The DNA here is from genome assembly GCF_000378325.1 of Thioalkalivibrio sp. ALJ2. Lineage (NCBI taxonomy): Bacteria > Pseudomonadati > Pseudomonadota > Gammaproteobacteria > Chromatiales > Ectothiorhodospiraceae > Thioalkalivibrio > Thioalkalivibrio sp. ALJ2. The sequence goes on along the minus strand of NZ_KB899555.1, from coordinate 226,308 downwards.
CGACGGCCAGCCACGGCAGCGCTGCGTCCTCCCGGCCTGGGACGAGCACCCGGGCTACCTGGAGGTCGCGGCGACCGGCCCCGTCCTGCGCGAACTGGACGGCTCGCCCTACCCCACGCACCTGCTGCACGCCTGAACCACGCGCTTCGCGCCGTTGTACGGCTGGGCCTGGTTCGGCATCCGGTGTTTACGTGCCTTCGGCCGGCCGCCTGCCATGCGCTGTCTCGGCAGCGCACCCCGAGGTACTTTCTTGCTTGCCCAAGAAAGTACCCAAAGAAGGGCACCCGGATTCCGCCCTGGAACCTTGCTCCAGGGTCCTCGGGCCGGCGGCGCTGAAACTCGCTACGCCTTCGGCTTCGCTCAGACAGTCAGCGCCTCTCTTCCGTCCCGAGAACCCTTCCGCAAGGGGCTTCATACGGGGGGATGAAGGTCAAAACAGAAGTTATCCCCGCGCCTGCAGCCAACTCCAACGCCGTAGGGTGCGGTTGAGCACAGCGAAACGCACCGTTCCGACGTCGGGGCAACCCTGATGCGATTCGCTGCGCTCATCGGCATCCTACCCCCCCCGGCGCCCGCTGGCGGGCGCGGCACGCTATGGCCGAAGGCCGCGCGTGCCGAAGATGTCCGAAGACCTAGCCTCCATCCGTAAGCACAATCGTTGGGACAGCCGTTGTCTTGACCTTCACCCCCGTTGTCGTCGCGCCGAGTGGAGAGGGTTTTCGCGGGAAGAGAGGCGCTGACTGTCTGAGCGAAGCCGAAGGCGCAGCGAGTTTCAGCGCCGCCCGCGAAAACCCTCTCCACTCGGCGCGAGGGAAACCCCGGCCCGCATAGCGGGCCGGGGTCGCGGCAGTCGGGCGTGTTTCTTGGTTACTTCTTTGCACGAGCAAAGAAGTAACTCGCGGCGCGCTCGCGAGTGAGCGCATGGCAGGCGACTGGACGAAGGCACGTAAACACCAGATGCCGAACCATGGCCAGCCACAAAACGGAACAGAGCCGATCCACTGGAGTCTAGGGCGATGGTTCGCCGATGGCCTGGGCCTCCAGTTGCACCATCTCGGAGTCGGTGAAGCCGGCGGCGCGGCGCGCCTCGTGGGCGAAGGGCGGGCGTACGCGGCCCGGCATGTACTCGGCCAGCAGCTCGAGGAAGAGCGGCTCGGGATCGAGCCCGCGTACGTGCGCCAGCTCGCGGAACCAGCGCGTGCCGATCGCCACGTGAGCGACCTCCTCGCGCTGGATGATCTCCAGAAGCGCCACGGTAACGAGATCACCCGCCGCCGTCAGGCGCTCGATCATGCCCGGGGTCACGTCCAGCCCGCGCGCCTCCAGCACGCGCGGCACCAGGGCCATGCGGATCATCACGTCGTGGTCGGTCGCGAGTGCGGCCTCCCACAGCCCGTTGTGGGCCGGCAGGTCACCGTAATCAGCCCTCAGCTCGGTGAGCCGCGCACGCAACAGCCGGAAATGGCGCGCCTCCTCGGCCGCCACCTGCAGCCAGTCGCTGACAAAGGGTGCCGGCATGTCGCGAAAGCGATAGACGGCATCCAGCGCCAGGTTGATCGCGTTGAACTCGATATGCGCAACCGCATGCACCAGCGCCACCCGCCCGGCCGTCGTGTGCAACCCGCGTCGCGGCAGGTCCTTCGGGTACACCAGCACCGGCCGTTCCGGACGCCCGGGCACCTCCAACCGTTCCGGCCCGGAGCTGGCGACCGCCTCCAGCTCATCGGACCACCAGGCCTGCATCAGCGCCAGCACGCGCTCGCACTTGGTCTCGGGATCGCACTCGCGCAGCGCCATTTCGGCCGCTTGGTAGAGATCCGGGCTCGCGGGATGGGTGATCGGCTGACTCATGGCGGCCAAGGATACCCGTTCAGCGCTCGTCGGTCGGCATGCTGCGGCGCAGCAGGATGGAGTTGCCGATGACCGAGAGCGAGCTGGCGGTCATCGCGATCACGCCGATCATGGGGTGCAGCAGGCCGGCCGCGGCGATCGGGATTGCGGCGGAGTTGTAGCCCCAGGCCCAGAACAGGTTCTGCACGATCTTGCGGAAGGTCAGGCGCGAGAGCTGCACGGCCTCGACCACCTTGGTCAACTCGCCGCGCACCAGGGTGACGTCCGCGGCCTCGATGGCCACATCCGCGCCGGCCCCGATCGCGATGCCGACGTTCGCCTGCTGCAGCGCCGGGGCATCGTTGATGCCGTCGCCCACCATCGCCACGTGGTCGCCGTACTGCGCCTGCAGTTCGCGGACCGCTTCGACCTTGCCCTCCGGCAGCACGCCGGCTCGGACCTCGTCGATCCCCACCTGTGCGGCCACCGCGTTTGCGGTGCGCTCGTTGTCGCCGGTGACCATCACGCAGCGTATGCCGAGGCTATGCAGCTGCTCAATGGCGCTCTGCGACTCCTCCTTGAGGGTGTCGGCGACCGCGACAATGCCGGCCGGTCGCTCGCCAATGGCCACCAGCATCGCGGTCTTGCCGGCATCCTCGAGCCGCCGCAGCGATTCCAGCAGGCCGGACGGATCCAGGCCCTGCTCCTCCAGCAGCCGCTGGCTGCCGACCAGGACGCGTTCCCCGTAAAGGTGAGCCTCCACCCCGCGCGCGGTGTGCGACTGGAACTGTTCGACCTCGGCGATCGCCAGCTCCCGGTCGCGCGCACCCTGCACGACGGCCTCGGCCAGCGGGTGCGCGGAGCCGGCCTCCACGGCCGCGGCCGCACCGAGCACGCGAGCGTCATCGAAGCCCTCGGCCGCGATCACGTCGGTCAGTGCCGGCTGCCCGCGGGTGATGGTCCCGGTCTTGTCGAGCACGATCACGCGGATGTCCTTCAGCGTCTGGATCGCGGAGCCCGAGCGGATCAGCACTCCGCGCTCGGCGCCCATACCGGAGCCCACCATCAGCGCGGTGGGCGTGGCCAGTCCCAGCGCACAGGGGCAGGCAATGACCAGCACGGCGATCGCCGCCAGCAGCGCCAGCACGATCGGCGGCCGTTCCGAGTCCACCCAGGGCAGGAAGCCCTCGCCCCAGATCAGGATCGGCTGCAGCGCCCCGGAGAACGCCAACCAGGCCGCAAACGCGGCCAGCGCAATGACCAGCACCGCCGGCACGAAGCGCGCGGTGATGCGGTCCGCCAGCTCCTGCACCGGCACCCGCGAACCCTGGGCCTCGTTCACCAGACGGATCACCTGCGACAGGAAGGTGTCGGCCCCCACGCGGGTCGCACGCACCTTCAGCCGCCCCTGCTGGTTCAGGGTCGCGCCGAGCACGCTATCGCCCTCGCCCTTGTCCACCGGCACCGACTCACCGGTGGCGATGGATTCGTCCACCGTGCTCTCGCCGGCGACCACTTCGCCATCGGTGGGGATCTTCTCGCCCGGGCGCACGATCATCAGCTCGCCCACCTGCAGCGATTTCACCGGCACCTCGACCTCTTCGCCATCGCGTTCGACCCGGGCGGTCTTCGCGCCCAGATCCAGCAGCTTGCGGATCGCGGAGGAGGCCTCGCCCTTGGCGCGGTACTCCAGATACCGCCCGAGCATGTGGAAGGCCATGATGGTCGCGGCCATCTCGATGAACGAGGTCATCGGATAGAAGAAGCCGATCAGCCCCAGCAGGTAGGGTGGCAGCGAGCCCATGGAGATCAGCACGTCCATGTTCAGGCTGCCGCTTTTCAGCGCGCGCCAGGACGAACGGTGGGTGGCCGCACCGCCCGCCATGAACACCACCGGGAAGGCCAACACGGCAATGATCAGCAGATAGCCGGGGATCTCCTGCCAGAACATGTGCGGCATCATCAGCACCATGATCGCGATGGTCGGGATCATCGCGATCCACAGCCGGCGCCAGGCCTGCTTCAGATAGGCGGCGTCAATCTCGGCGTCGTCCGCCTCGCTGCCGGCCTCCTCGGTCTCCACCGCCGCCACGTCATAGCCGGCCCCCTCGACCGCGGCGCGCAGGGCCTTGGCATCGGGGCCGCCGGGACCGGGCTCTACGGTCACACGGTGATCGCCGATGTTGGTGCGCACCGCCTGGATGCCGTCCAGCTTCTCGATCGCACCGCGCACGATCCCCGCACAGTGATCCGACCCCATGCCGGGCACCACCAGGCGCACCGCACCGACACCGCCCGCCGCGCCCTCGACCTGGGCAACGTCGTAGCCGGCCCCCTCCACGGCGGCCCGCAACCCCTGCGGGTCCACCTGCTCGGGGTCGTATCCCACGGTCACCCGGTGGCGGGCGATATTGGTCCCCACCGAGGCTACACCCGGGGTCTTCTCCAGCGCCGCGCGGACAATCCCCGCGCAGTGGTCCGACCCCATGCCGGGGACGATCACCACCGCCTCGCGGGCGTCCGCTGGCTTCGTTTCCGTCGTCATCGCGCGACTCCTCAGCGATTACTGAACAGATACTTGATCAGGGCCGCGATCCCGAGGATCAGCAGCGCCAGAATCAGTAGACCAATCCAGCCATGGCCGAAGCCGAGGCCCGTCATCCAGCCAAAACCTTGTTCATGCATCATGGTGTAGTCCTCCCAGGGAACTAGTGACAACCGCAATGCGCGACACCGCGCACCGAGTGGGCGATCCACGATCACCCGGGGCCGGGCGGAACCCCGGCCAGGGAGGACTCAGAGGGGTGGGCGAAGATCCGGTGCCGCAGGGATACCGGGGCCCATGGCGACGGGAAGGGGGGCGAAAACGGGCGCGGCCGCCGTGACCGGCGTGCCGGCGGGTGAAGGCAAACCCGAGACCCCGCAGGCGCCACAGACCGCACAGGGCATCTCGCAGGCCGAAGGCGCAGCCTGGATCACAAGGTCCGGCGAAAGGTCCGATGACATGGGGTCTGCAGGTGATCCCGCTCCATGATCCAGGCAGCGGTCCGCCGCGGTCATGCCGCCCGCGGCGCCACCGTGCATCATCCCCGCACCGGCGATCGGCGCCAGCAACAGGGCGGCGACGATCAGTAGATTCATTAGATGGCGCGAGGCTCGTGACACGGGCTGGTCTCGAAAAGGTATTCTGCCTGCAAGTCTAGCAGCCGGTCCGGCGTTCGGCGTGACACAGATCAAGCCGCCCGTTCATCGCCCAGAGCGCTACAGCACAGGCGCCAGCAGATAGGCGGCCCGCGCGGCCACGCGGCGCCACAGCGGCAGGTCGTCCACGTCCTGCCGGGTCATCTCGCGCGAGCGGGCGAAGTCGGCCTCGAACATGCGCGCCGTCTCGCGGGCAAATCCCGGATCCAGCACCAGCGCGGTGACCTCGAAGTTCAGCCGAAACGAGCGGTTGTCCAGGTTCACGGTCCCCACCGCCGCACCCATGTCGTCCACCACGAAGGCCTTGCCGTGCAGGAAGCCCTCCTGATAGCGGTAGACGCGCACGCCGGCATCCAGTAGCGGGCCCAGGAAGGCGTAGGCCGCATGCGTGGTCAGCGGGTTGTCGGTGACCTCGGGGATCAGCACGCGCACGTCGACGCCACTGAGTGCCGCCAGCTTGAGCATGCCCTGCACGCCCTCGTCGGGCACGAAGTACGGGCTGGCGATCCAGATGCGCCGCTCGGCCGAATGGATCGCCTGCTGCATCATCAGGCTGGCGGTCTCGAACTCGTCGGCCGGTCCTGAGGGCAGGATCAGCACCGGGACGCCATCGTCCGCCATGGTCGCCGGCTGCCAGTCCAGCTCCGGGATCTCTTCGGTGGCCCAGTGCCAGTCCTCCAGGAACACCGACTGCAGGGCCAGGGCGGACGGCCCCTCGATGCGCAGGTGGGTGTCGCGCCAGGGGCCGATCTTCGGGTCCCGCCCGAGGTACTCGTCCCCCACGTTCAGTCCGCCGACCCAGCCCTGTTCGCCATCGGCCACCACGATCTTGCGGTGATTGCGGAAGTTCAGCTGGAAGCGATTGCCGCGCCCGCGGGTCGAGTGAAAGTGCTGCACATGCACCCCCGCCTCGCGCAGGGTGTCCAGATAGCTGCCGGGCAGGCGGTAGCTGCCGATCTCGTCGTAGAGAAAATAGACCTCGACCCCGTCCTGCGCCCGCTCCACCAGCCGCCGCTTGAGTTCGCGCCCGATCGCGTCGTCGCGCACGATATAGAACTGCACCAGCAGGTAGCGCTCGGCCTGCTCGATCCCCTCGAAGATACTGTCGAAGGTCGCCTCGCCATCCACCAGCAGCTCGACCTCGTTGCCGTGGAGGAACGGCCAGCGGGCGAGTTGCTGCACCCCGTCCAGGTGCTTGCTCGGCTCTTGCGCGATGTACTGGTGTGACCACAGCTCCTCGGTCTTCGGCTGCAAGGCCCGCGCCAGAGCGGAGTCCTCGTCACGGCGCGCGACCACATAGCCGCGAAACTCGCTGGCGCCGAATACCCAGTAGGCCGGCACAGCCACATAGGGAACGGTGTTGAGCGACACGATCCAGGCCACCGCGCCCTGCGGCGTGCGGGTGGACATCAGCGCATCCAGCGACGACAGGAACCCCAGCAGGTGAAAGCCAATTACAACCGTCAGCAGCACGCGCCAGCGCGGACGCCGGCGCGGCTTCGGATGGGCATCACCGGACTCGGGTCTGGACATATCCGTGCGGTCGACCCGGGAGCCGCGTCAGAGCGCGTCGAGCCCGCGGGCCAGGTCGCGCTGGATGTCGGCGACCGCCTCCAGCCCCACGGCGACCCGCACCAGAGCCTCGGTAATGCCCTGGGCCTCCCGCTTGTCCGGGTCCACACGACCGTGGGTAGTGGTGGCCGGGTGGGTGATGGTGGTCTTGGCATCGCCCAGGTTCGCGGTGATCGACAGGAATTTCGTTGCGTCGATCACCGACCAGGCGGCCTCGCGCCCGTCGGCGACCTCGAAGCTCAGCACGCCGCCGAAGCCGCTTTGCTGGCGCTTGGCGATCGCATGCTGCGGGTGGGATTCGAGCCCCGGGTAATGCACGGCGGTGATCTTCGGGTGGGCCTGCAGCCACTGCGCCAGGGCCAGGGCGTTGTCGCTGTGGGCGCGCATGCGCAGGGCCAGGGTCTCCAGCCCCTTCAGGAACACCCAGGCGTTGAACGGCGACAGGGTCGGCCCGGCCGTGCGCAGGAAGCCGTAGACGTCCTTGCCGACGCGCTCGGCATCGCCGACTACCGCGCCGCCCAGGCAGCGCCCCTGGCCGTCGAGGAACTTGGTCGCCGAGTGGATGATGATGTCGGCGCCCAGATCCAGCGGACGCTGCAGGATCGGCGTGCAGAAGCAGTTGTCCACCGCGAGCAGCGCGTCGTGCCGATGCGCGATCTCCGCCAGCGCGGCAATGTCCACCACCTCGCCCAGCGGGTTGGACGGCGTCTCGCAGAAATACAGCCGGGTATTGGGCTGCGTGGCGGCCTCCCAGGCCTCGAGGTTCGACAGCTCGACGTAGGTCACCTCGACGCCGAAACGCCCGAGGTAATTGTTGAACAACACGGTCGTCGTGCCGAACACCGAACGCGAGCAGACCACATGATCGCCGGCCTTCAACAGACCCATCATGGTCGCGAGGATCGCGGACATGCCGGAGGCGGTGGCCACACAGGCCTCGCCCCCCTCCAGCGCCGCCAGACGGTCCTGGAAGGTGCGCACGGTCGGGTTGGTGAAGCGCGAGTAGATATTGCCGGGCGACTCCCCGCCGAAGCGCGCGGCGGCCTCCGCGGCCGAACCGAACACGAAGCTGGAGGTCGGGAAGATCGCCTCGGAGTGCTCGCCCTCGGGCGTACGCCGGTAGCCGTGCCGGATGGCTACAGTCTGCGGGTCGTAATCAGCGGGGTCGAAGTCGGTCATCGCGGCATCCTTGAATGCGGAATGCCACAGTGTATCAGCGCGCCGGCTGCAGCCGGTCGGCCACACGCGTCAGCAGCTCGTAGCTGATCGTCCCCGCCGCACGCGCCACGCGTTCCACGGGAAGGCCTTCGCCCCACAGGGTCACCGGGTCCCCGACCTGCGCATCGGGCACCCCGGAGAGATCCACCGCCAGCATGTCCATGGACACGCGCCCGATCAGCGGGCAAAGCGCCCCCTTCACCAGCACTGGTGTGCCCGACGGGGCATGGCGCGGGTATCCGTCGGCATACCCCATCGCGACGATCCCGGCCCGGCCCGGCACATCGGCAGCCCAGGTCGCCCCATAACCGACGGTACTGCCGGATTCGAGCGGCTGGGTGGCGATGATCGGGGCCTGCACGGTCATCGCCGGGCGCAGGTCGCTGTCCGGACCCTCCGGGAGGTGCTCGGTGGGTACCGAGGCCGGATGCGCGCCGTAGAGCATGATACCGGGCCGGCCCCAGTATTCACCGGGGGCATCGGACGTCCCGCCCCGACCCCAGCCGGCAAACAGGGCCGCCGAATTGGCCACGCTGCGGCGTCCCGAAAATTCCGCCACCGTCGTCGCGAAACGGTCCAGCTGGCGGGCATTTTGTGGATGCTCCGGCTCGTCGGCACAGGCCATGTGGGTCATCCAGTGCAACCCGCCCTGCCCGTGGCCGGTAACCTGCAGTCGCCTGGCGACCGAGGCCGCCTCCGCCGGCACGAAACCCAGCCGGTTCATCCCGGTATTCAGTTTGATCCAGACGATGGGAAGCGTGACTCGGGCGGTCTCGAGATGGTCGAGTTGTGCCGCGTCGTGCAGCACGGGCTGCAGATGGAATTCGGTGCAGGCATGCACCTCGGAGGGATCGCGCGGACCCTGCAGCACCAGCAACGCGCCGTCGAAGCCGGCATCGCGCAGTGCCCGCGCCTCACCGACCTGGGAGACGGCCAGCCCGTCGCTTTCGCTGGCGAGTGCCTCGGCCGCCCACAGCAGTCCGTGGCCGTAGCCTTCCGCCTTTATCACCGACCACATGGGGACACCGGGTGCGAGGCCTCGCGCCACGGCCAGGTTGTGCCGCAGGGCCTCGGGGTGGAGCTGGATGCTGGCCGCGCGCCTCACGCGCCGCCTCGGGCCAGGGATCGAGAAGCATTGGGCGCCAACGCAAGTGTGTACATGGCTGGGTGTCCCCCTACTGCTCCATCCCGCCGTAGACGTCGGGGGCGTAGTTCTCGAAGCGAGTGAACTGCCCGCGGAAGGTCAGGCGCACGGTACCGATGGGGCCATTACGCTGCTTGGCGATAATGATCTCGGCCGTGCCCTTGTCCGGGGACTCCTCGTTATAGACCTCGTCGCGGTAGACGAAGGCAATAATGTCGGCGTCCTGCTCGATGGCTCCGGACTCGCGCAGGTCGGACATGACCGGGCGCTTGTTCGGGCGCTGTTCCAGCGAGCGGTTGAGCTGCGACAGCGCGATCATCGGCACGCTCAGCTCCTTCGCCAGGGCCTTCAGTGATCGCGAGATGTCCGAGATTTCGTTGGCGCGATTCTCGCTGCTGCCGGGCGACTGCATCAGCTGCAGGTAGTCGACCACAATCAGCTTGAGCCCCTTGTGCTCGCGCATCAGCCGGCGGGTACGGGCGCGCAGTTCGGTGGGTGACAGCGCCGGGGTGTCGTCGATAAACAGCGGGGCCTCGGAGAGCATCTGCACGGCACTGGTCAGTCGCGGCCAGTCGCCGTCCTCCAGGCGCCCGGAGCGCAGCTTCTGCTGGTTGATCCGGCCCATGGACGACAACAGACGCATCGCCAGCTGCTCGCCGGGCATCTCCATGGAGAAGATCGCCACCGGTTCGGCGTTCTTCATCGCCACATACTCGGCGATGTTCATGGCAAACGAGGTCTTGCCCATCGAGGGTCGACCGGCGACGATCACCAGATCGCCGGGGTTCAGCCCCGACGTCAGGGCATCCAGGTCCTGATACCCCGTCGCCACGCCGGTGATCGGGTTCTGCGTCTCGTAGAGGTACTCGATCTGCTCGACCGCGGCGGTCAGCAGCGGCTTCATGCCGCGGAAACCCCGGGCTCCGCGCGCACCCTGCTCGGCGATGCGGAACACCTTCTGCTCGGCCTGGTCCAGCAGCTCCTTGGATTCCCGACCCTCGGGCACAAAGGCCGAGTCGGCGATCTCGGTGCCCACCGAGATCAGGGAACGCAGGATGGACCGCTCGCGAACGATATCCGCGTAGGCCACGATGTTCGCGGCACTGGGGGTTTCGGCCGCCAGACGGCCCAGATAGGCCATGCCGCCCGCGTCTTCCAGCTCGGAGCTGCGCTCGAGCTGCTCCGACACGGTCACCATGTCGAACGGGGCGTTGCGTTCGGCCAGCGCGGCCACCGCCCGGAAGATCAGGCGGTGGTCGTGGCGATAGAAGTCTTCATCGGTAATGCGGTCCGCCACCCGATCCCAGGCGGCGTTATCCAGCATCAGCCCCCCGAGGACCGACTGCTCGGCCTCCTCGGAGTGCGGGGGGATGCGCGGATTCGGCGTCATTGGCCGGTTCATGCCCGAGGGCACCGTGTGAACCGGCCAGCCTGCCGGGCGTCAGCGACCTGCGGCCACTCTCCCGACATGCGGAGGATCACTCCTCGCCGATGACCACGACGTGAATGTCGACATCCACGTCCGTATGCAGATGCAGTCCGACCTCGAACTCACCCGTAGTACGCAGCGGTCCTTCCGGCATGCGCACTTCCTTCTTCTCCACCTCGGTGCCCTTGGCAGTCAGCGCATCGGCGATATCGGCGGGCCCGATGGAGCCGAACAGCTTGCCTTCGCCACCGGACTTGGCGGTGATTTCCAGCACGGTGCCTTCCAGCTGTGCCTTGCGCGCCTCGGCGGCGGCCAGCGCTTCGGCGGCGGCCTTTTCCAGCTCGGCACGGCGGGCCTCGAACTCGGCGATGTTCTCCGCGGTGGCGAACTTGGCCTTGCCCTGCGGCAGCAGGTAGTTGCGGGCGAAGCCGGAGCGCACGGTCACGCGGTCACCCAGACCACCCAGGTTATCGATCTTTTCCAGCAGAATGACTTCCATCTTCGGTATTCCTGTAACGTTGGGTCAGCCCCAAAAACGAGGCATTCTACACCGGTCGCCGACCGGTCTCACGAATTGTTGTCACCGTCCGGTCCGTCACCCGGACCCTTTCGCCCGCCCAGCGCGCCAAGACGCGAGCGGATGTCCGCCCAGGCATCGATCACCCCGATCGTCGCCAGCAGCAGGAACATCTGCGGCAGGGCCAGCGCCATCAGCACGTACATGCCCACCAGCCAGAAGCTGCTCATGCCCTGGTGATGCGTCAGTGCATGCACCAGTGCAATGCCCTGGAGGAAGAACAGCACCCCAAGGATGAACGCCAGCTCGGTGGCCAGCGGCACCGGGCCGAGATGCCCGACCAGCCCCAGCGCGACGGTCACGCCGCTCATGGCGCGACCGAACTGCAGCGCGCGGAACTCCTCGCCAAACGCCCCCGGGTTATACAGAAGCGCCTGCCAATAGCGGCCGATCAGCAGACTCAGCGTCAGACTCAGCAGCACGATCCCGGCAAAAAGCCCCGTCAGGTAGGGCGCCGCACGGCGCAGCGCGGCCTCCAGCTCCTGCGCCCCGGTATCCGTACCCTCGACCAGCGGTCCCAGCAGGGCCATGCCCGCCTCGGACCAGGCCGTCTGCAGATCCGGTACCAGGGCATGTACTGCCAGTACGCCAAGCCCGGCGACCATCGCGCCGGCCTTCAGCGTCATGCGCCAGGACACCGTACGGCGCAGGACCTCGGCCAGCAGGACCACGGGTGCCCACTGCACAAACCCCGCGGCCACACCCGCCATCGGCGGGGCCTCCGGGATCAGCACGAACATCGCAGCTCCGAGCACCAGCGCCGACAACGCGGCGACGAGCAGGGCCTGCCCCAGACCGACACGCAGGCCGACCAGTGCGATCAGGGCACTGCTGACGATCGCGATCGGCGGCAGGAAGAGCCCCGCAACGCCAAAGCCGGAGACCGCGCCCACGGCGCGGCCCCGGCTTTTCATCACGAATTCGGCCAGTACACGCATGGCCGTGCGTCCGGGCGAACCGGAGCGCGGATCAGTGGTTGTCGCTGTACGGCAGCAGCGCGAGGTAGCGCGCGCGCTTCACGGCCGTGGCCAGCTGGCGCTGATACTTCGCGCTGGTGCCGGTCACGCGGCTGGGCACAATCTTGCCGGTCTCGGTTACAAAACCTTTCAGCAGGTTCAGGTCCTTGTAATCGATGTACTCGATGCCTTCGGCGGTGAACTTGCAGTACTTGCGACGACGCGGAAAACGGGCCATGTCAGATCTCCTTCAAAAATTCGGTCAACGGACGGGCGGGACTTACTCGGCGGAGGCCGAGTCGTCAGAGGCGGCCTGGCCACCTTCGTCGTCACGCTCGCGGCGACGGCCCTTGGCACCTTCCTCTTCCTGGCCCTTGGCCAGCGGGGAGGTTTCGGTGACGGCCTCTTCCATGCGCATGGCCAGGTGGCGCAGCACGGCATCGTTGAACCGGAAGGCACTGACCAGTTCTTCCAGCGCCTCTTCCGAGGCCTCGATGTTCATCAGCACGTAGTGGGCCTTGACCAGCTTCTGGATCGGGTAGGCCAGCTGACGACGGCCCCAGTCTTCCAGGCGGTGGATCTTGCCCTCGTGACCTTCGACCAGGCCCTTGTAGCGCTCGATCATCGCCGGGACCTGCTCGCTCTGGTCCGGGTGGACCAGGAACACAACTTCGTAATGACGCATTGTTCGACTCCTTGCGGGTATCAGCCTCCCGACGCAGCGGTGAGGCAAGGATTCCGCCCGCCGGAAAACCGGCAGACGGAAAGGCGCGATATCTTAAACGAACTGGGCCCCGGCAACAAGCCCGACGGCCCTCGGCAGCGCCGTCGCGCCGAGCCGGGTGACGATGTCAGTCCTCGTCCACCGGCCACTCGTCGTCCGGGATGATCCCGTCGTCACGCTGTTCGTGCCGCACCCAGGCGACGATATCCGCCACATCCTGATGATCCAGCCCGGGAACCGGCGGCATGTCGCCGTATTCCCAGTGATGCGCGACCACCCCGCGCTCGACCGCGATAAAGAAGGTGATATCGGCATGATGCGACGGCTCGTAGATCCGGTGGATCAGCGCCGGCCCTTGCTCGGTACCGCGGGCATCGGCACCATGACACTCTGCGCAGCTCTGCGCGAAGCGCTCCCGACCCACCTGCGGATCGCCATACAGCTCGATATTGGCCAGCCCCTGGATCGGATACGGCGCGCGCTCCTTCGCTGCCTCCGGGGCCTCGTCGCCACACCCGGTCAGCAGACCGGCAAGGGCCAGCGTGACCACCGGTGCCCCGACCGACTTAATGCGCATGCCCATGATGGCCCCCGCTGTGCTGATCATGGTCGTCGTGCCCGTCAGGCGCGTGATGACCATCGTGGTCATCCGAGGGGGCGTCGTCGACATCGGCCAGCTCGTAGCGTATGTAATTGACCACGTGCCAGATCTCGTCGTCGTCCAGCACACCGGCAAAGGCGGGCATCTCGCCCGAGCCCTCGCGAATCACCCAGTGGTATTCGCCTGCGGTGTGTCCCCCGGCGTGTTCCCGTAGATCGGCTGGACGCGACTCCAGCGCACGCGCCTGCGGGCCGTCACCGGCGCCGGCCTCCCCGTGGCAGGCCAGGCACTGGGCCCTGTAGGCCTCCCGCCCCATGCGTATGGATGAATCGTCCGCCGCGTGGGGGTTGTCCCGCGCGGCTGCGTCGGAAGGCGCTTCCCAGCGATGCTCGTGCGCGTCGTGGTCGTGCATGTGGTCATCGTGCGCGTGATGGTCATGGCCGTGGTGGTCACCCTGGCCGGAATGGTCATGGTGATCGTGGGTCGGCTCGCCATGATGGTGGTCGTGGGCCTCGCTCGCCGCGAGTGGCGCAGCCAGGGTCAGGCTCATGGCCAGCAGGGTGCTGACCGGAAAAACGGTTGCAAAAGACATCTGGATTCCTCGCTGTCGCAATCATCAAAACGGACACGGCCAGGCCGCATCCAAGACAGGGGAATCAGGATCTAGGTGGCGGGCTCGGGGGTGCGGCGGATGACCGGGCCGGCCGCAACAGCGATTCGGCGGGTACCCGGGCCAGTTGCGGCGTGAGCGAGACAACCGTCGCCAGCGGGGCCATGCAACAGCCACCGTGGCTGGAACACTCATGTTCGGCGTGATGATCGCAGTGCGCACCATCGCAGTGCATGGCGGCGTCCATCTCCACGGGCTCGATGTGCATGGTCGCCATGTCGGCCGCATGCACGGTTTGCGCCATCACCAGCAGGGGCAACAGCAGCAACAGCCAGAGGAACGGTCGAGGATGCACGCGCATGTACCGAGTGTATCAGGGCCGGCGCCGTCAGGATTGGCGCTGGCGCCGGACCTCGAACAGTGTGATCCCGGTCGCCACGGAGACGTTCAGGCTCTCCACCGTGCCCCGCATCGGGATTTTCGCGAGATGATCACAGGCCTCGCGGGTCAGGCGTCGCATGCCCTCGCCCTCGGCCCCCATCACGATCGCGGTCGGCGGCCGCAGATCCACCGCATAGAGGTCCTCGCGCGCGGCACCGTCCAGACCCACGGTCCACATGCCAGCATCCTTCAATGCCGCCAGGGTCCGCGCGAGGTTGCCGACCGCGACCACCGGCACGGTTTCCGCCGCGCCCGAGGCGACCTTGATCGCCGCCGGCGTGAGCGCCGCGCTGTGGTGTCGGGGTGTCACGATGGCACCGGCGCCGGCCGCGTCCGCGGTGCGCAGGCAGGCGCCCAGGTTGTGCGGATCGGTGACCCCGTCCAGCACCAGCACGAGGTCCAGCCCATCCTGTACCCGCCGGACCAGGGTCTTTTCGTCCACTACCGGGCGCGGGGCGCAATGCACGATCACGCCCTGATGCTGGAAGCCGGGATGGTGCTGGTCGAGCTTGTCGCGCCCCGCCCGCTCGATCGAGATCCCGCGCGCCTGGGCCTGCTCCAGCAAATGAGCCAGCGCGGGCTCCAGGGTGCCGCTCGCCAGCTGCAGCAGACGCACGCGCTCCGGGGCATGCTGCAACACGGCGGCGACCGCATGGATCCCGCCGAAGGACTCGCCGCGAGGCCCCTTGCCGCCCTTGCCCATCGCCTGGATTCTTAGGAGGCGCTGGACGAACGGCGCCGCCGACCACGACGACGCCGGCCGGACTTGCCGCCGGGCTCGCCATCGGCACCCGACGGCGTCTCTGAAGTGTCGACAGCCGGGGCCTCGGTCGGGGCCTCAGCAACAGACTCCGGCGACTTGCCACGACCGCGCCCACCGCGGCGGCGGCGCTTCTTCTTCGGCGGGCCGTCGTCCTGGGCCTGCTCGGGCGCGGCCTCCGGTGCCGGCTGCACGGCCTCGGCGTCCTTGCGCTTGCGACCACGGCCGCCCTTCTTCTTTGGCGCGGCCTCGACTTTGGACTCTTCGGCCAGAGCCAGATCGATCTTGCGATCGTCCAGGCTGACGCGCACGACCTGCACGCGCAACTCATCGCCAATACGGAATACGCGACCGCCGCGTTCGCCGGTCAACGTGTGGCGCGACGGCTCGAAGTGATAGAAGTCGTTATCGAGGGCGGTCACGTGCACCAGGCCCTCGATGTAGACGTCCTTGATCTCGACGAACAGACCGAACCCGGTCACCCCGGAGACGACGCCGTCAAAGGTGTCGCCGACCTTGTCCTGCATGTATTCGGCCTTGAGCCAGGCGACCGCGTCGCGCGTGGCATCATCCGCACGGCGTTCAGCCATGGAGCAGTGCTCGCCGAGCGATTCCATGTCGTTGTGCGAATACGGGAAGGCCTTGTTGCTGCCCTTGCGCAGCACATGGCGAATCCCGCGATGCACCAGCAGATCCGGGTAGCGCCGGATCGGCGAGGTGAAGTGGGCGTAGTCATCCAGCGCCAGCCCGAAGTGGCCGTCCAGTTCGGGCGCGTACACCGCCTGGCTCAGCGAGCGCAGCAGCACGGTCTGGATCAGCTGCTGGTCGGGACGCTTCTTCGCCGCCTTCAGGACCTCGGTGTAGTCGCGGGGGCTCGGCTCGCTGCCCCCGCCGAGCGCCAGACCCACCCCATTGAGGAAGTCACGCAGGTCGTCGACCTTGTCCGTCGGCGGCTGGTCATGGATACGGTAGAGCGCCGGCACCTTGTGCTTCTTGAGAAAGCGCGCGGCCGCCACGTTGGCCATGATCATGCATTCCTCGACCATGCGATGCGCGTCGTTGCGCTCGGTCGGCACGATCTGCTCGATCTTGCGATCCTCGCCGAACAGGATCTTGGTCTCGGTGGTATCGAAGTCGATCGCCCCGCGGCGGTTGCGCGCGGCATGCAGCGCCTTGAAGACCTCGTGCAGGACCTCCAGGTGGGGCATCACATGCCCATTCTGCTCGCGCAGCTGCTCGTCGCCATCGAGCATCGCGGCGACGTCCTCGTAGATCAGGCGCGCATGCGAGCGGATCAGCCCCTCGTGGAAGCGATAGTTCTTCAGGGCACCGCGAGCACCGATCTCCATCTCGCAGACCATGCTCAAGCGATCGACCTTCGGGTTCAGCGAGCAGAGCCCGTTGGACAGGACCTCCGGCAGCATCGGGATCACGTTGTTCGGGAAATACACCGAGGTCCCGCGCGTACGTGCCTCGCGGTCCAGCGCCGCATCCCGCTCGACGTAGTGCGACACGTCCGCGATGGCCACCCACAGGCGCCAACCCTTGCCGTCGCGCTCGCAGTACAGCGCGTCATCAAAGTCCCGCGCGTCGTCGCCATCGATAGTCACAAATGGCTGCTCGCGCAGGTCCAGGCGGCCCTTCTTGGCCTTCTCGTTGACCTCGGCCCCCAGCTCATCGGCTGCGGCAGCGACCTCCTCTGGCCACTCGTGCGGCAGACTGTGCGCACGGATCGCGATATCGATCTCCATGCCGGGCGCCATGTGTTCGCCCAGCACCTCGATGACGTCCCCGCGCAGGCGTGCCGTGCGCGACGCGGACTCGCGGATACGCACGACCACGATCTGGTCGTCTTCGGCCTCGCCCAGACCATCGGGCGGCACCAGGATGTCGTGCGTGATGCGCTTGTTGTCCGGGGTCAGGATGCCCACCCCGTCCTCGATGCGCAGGCGCCCGACCACCTGGGTCGTGTTGTGTTCGAGGACCTCGACGATGCCGCCCTCGCGGCGACCGCGACGATCCACGCCCATGACCCGCGCCAGCACGCGGTCACCATGGAACACACCGCGCATCTGGCGCGGCGAGAGAAACAGATCGTCGTCCTGTTCATCCGGCACCAGAAAACCGAAGCCGTCCGGGTGGCCGATCACGCGACCGCGAATCAGGTCTTCCTGGTTGACCGGGAGATAGGCGCCGCGCCGGTTGCAAAGGGCCTGCCCGTCGCGCTCCATCGCCTTCAGGCGACGGCGCAGGGCCTCGAGACGGTCGTCGTCGACGATCTCCAGCCGCTCGGCGATCTCGTCGTAGGACAGGGGGTTGTCGGCTTCCTGCAGGAGCCCGAGGATGAACTCGCGGCTGGGGATGGGATTGTCGTACTTCTGCGCCTCGCGCTCGAAATTGGGATCGGCCGGCGCCTTGCTTCTTTTTCTTGGCATTCAAACAACTCGTTGGATGATTCGGTGGCCGCCAGCGGAAGGCTGGCAACGCAAGCGCCCTATTATGCGGCAAGTAAAGATTTGCTGCCGGAAGCGCCGAGGGACGCGCGAACCCAGCCTCACGTCCGCGCCCATGGCACAGGACATTCTTGCGGGCGTTGACAGGCTTTTGGCCGCGCACTATATTGCGCGCTCCTGAAGCGCAGGACCCGGTCTCGAACCGGCGATCCGACCTCGTGCCGAGGTGGCGGAATTGGTAGACGCGCTAGCTTCAGGTGCTAGTGAGCGAAAGCTCGTGGAGGTTCAAGTCCTCTCCTCGGCACCATTTCTCTGCTTCCCGATCCCCCGAGACGAAAATACCCGCCCCGTTCTCCGCACGGATCTCCGTATAGCGGTGGAACTATGTCTGTCCGCGCGTACGGCACGGGCCTGGCCCGCACCGCACGTCCAAGCGATATCCCAAACGCGCCTGGATCAGCAATCGAACGGGTCGCGCAGCACAAGCGTCTCGTCGCGATCCGGCCCGGTGGAGATCATGTCGATCGGGACACCCACCACCTCGGACAGGCGCTCCAGATAGGCTCGCGCCGCGGCCGGCAGCTTTTCGTATTCGCGAATCCCCACGGTGGATTCCTGCCACCCCGGCATCTCCTCGTAGATCGGCTTGCAGGCCGCATAGGCCTCGGCTCCGGACGGCGGTACCTCGTGGCGTTTGCCGCCACAGTCATAGCCGACACAGATCTGCACGCTCTCCAGCCCGTCCAGCACATCCAGCTTGGTCATGCACAGGCCGCTGATGCTGTTAATCGCGACCGCGCGCTTGAGCGCGACCGCATCGAACCAGCCACAGCGCCGTGCGCGCCCAGTGGTGGAACCGAATTCGTTGCCGCGGGTGGCCAGGTGCTCGCCCATGTTATCGAACAGCTCGGTCGGAAACGGGCCGGCCCCGACACGGGTGGTGTAGGCCTTGGTGATCCCCAGCACGTAGTCGATATCGCGCGGACCGACACCGGAGCCCGTCGAGGCGCCCCCGGCGGTGGTATTGGACGAGGTGACGAACGGGTAGGTCCCGTGGTCGATGTCCAGCAGGGTGCCCTGTGCCCCCTCGAACATCACGTCCCGGCCCTGGGCCCGCAACTCGTGCAGTCGCCCGGCGACATCCGCGACCATCGGCTGCAGGCGCTCGGCGTGCGCCAGGCACTGTTCCAGCACCTCCTGCTGGTCGATCGTGGGGGCCTTGAAATAATGCTTCAATGCGAAGTTGTGGTAGTCCATCACCTCGCCCAGCTTGGCGGCCAGACGCTCGCGGTGGAACAGGTCGTCCAGGCGCAGGCCACGACGCGCGACCTTGTCCTCGTAGGCGGGGCCGATCCCGCGCCCGGTGGTCCCGATCGCAGCCTTGCCGCGCGCCTTCTCGCGCGCATGGTCCAGCGCCACGTGGTAGGGCAGGATCAACTGGCAGGCGTCCGACAGCCGCAGGCGGTCGGCAACCGGCACGCCCTTGGCCTCGAGCTCTTCCATCTCGGTAATCAGCGCCTCGGGCGAAAGCACCACCCCGTTGCCGATCATGCATTCCACGCCTTCGCGCAGGATCCCCGACGGGATCAGGTGCAGCACGGTCTTCTCGCCATCAATCACCAGGGTATGCCCGGCATTGTGCCCACCCTGAAAACGGACAACAGCGGCTGCGTCCTCGGTCAGGCGGTCGACGATCTTGCCCTTGCCCTCGTCACCCCACTGACTGCCCAGTACGACTACGAAACGTCCCATCGGCTCAGTACTCCACTACCGTCCAGGCCCCGTCGCGCAGCTCCAGGCGCGCATCGGCGGGGGGTTCATTGGTTTGCCCTTCCAGATCGCGCACCACGCGATTACCGCGCGCACGCAGGTCGGCGATTGCGGCCTCCATGGCCACGTCACCCGAGGCCGGCGCGCGCACCGTACGACGCGGCACCGGCGGCGCCACCTCGGCGCGGCGCAGCAACTCGCGCAGATCGGTGCTGAAGCCGGTCGCGGCGCGCGCCCGGCCAAAGACGCGACCAATATCGTTGTAGCGCCCGCCGCGTGCAATTGCCTGCCCGGAGCCTGGCACGAACACCGCGAACACCAGGCCCGTGTGATAGGCATAGCCGCGTAACTCGCCGAGATCAACGTGGAGGTCCACGTTCGGCTGTGTCGCCTCCAGACGTTCCGCCACCGCCTGCAGGTGATCCAGGGCCGCCTCGACCTCGGCCGGCGCACCGGCCAGGGCCTCACGCGCCGCGGCAATGACACCGGCGTCACCATTGAGATCCACCAGAGCGCGCAACCGCCGGCAGACAGCCGCATCCATGCCTTCCGTCTCCCATGCCTCGAGGGTCCCCTCGATCTCGGGGACGCTTTTGCGCTGCAACTGGTCGAAGAAGGCCTCTTCGCGCGCGTTGTCCAGACCGGCCTCGCGCGCCAGCGCGCGATAGATACCGACATGACCCAGATCCATGCTGGGCTGATAGACCCCGCAAACCTCCAGTGTGGCGAGCATCAGGCGGATGATCTCAAGGTCGGAATCCAGACCATCATGGCCGAACAACTCGGCCCCGGCCTGCAGGGGACTGCGCGATCCGGACCACTCGTCCGCACGCGTACGCAGCGTACTGCCGACATAACAGAGGCGGTTGGGGCCTTCGACCTTCAGGCGATGGGCGTCGATGCGTGCCACCTGTGGGGTCAGGTCCGCGCGCACCCCCATCAGCCGACCGTTCATCTGGTCGGTCAGCTTGAAGGTCTGCAAATCCAGCGCATGGCCCGCGCCCACCAGCAAGGACTCCAGGTATTCCGCCAGCGGCGGCATTACCAGGTCATAGCCCCAGGTATCAAACTGGTCCAGCACCCGACGGCGCAGTCCTTCCAGGCGCCGCGCGGCGTCCGGCAGCGCCTCGTCGAGGCCATCCGGCAGTAGCCAGCGGTTGATCTCGGTCATCTCGTCCCTGCCCTTGTCCTAGGGAAACACTGATCAATGTCCACGCTCGCACTCAAGGCGCTTTTGCGTCCGGCGAGTGTGTACATTGATCAGTGTTTCCCTTGTGTCACCCAATGCGCGCCGGCCGGGTCCCGGCATGACTCGGGCCCGGAAGACCGGGCCCGAGTCAAACGGTCACCGCGCACCGGACACCTGCGATGGCGCCCGGCCCCGGTGTTACTGGGTCGGCAGCGGCGCCGGCCGCTCCCCGCCCGGCGCGTTGAAGAACTGGAAGAACTCGGAGTTCGGCTCCAGGATAAAGGTGCTCTTCTCGCCGCTCATGCTGTTGCGGTAGGCGATCAGGCTTCGATAGAAGCGGAAGAACTCCTCGTCCTCGCCGAACGAGCGGCCCAGCGTCTCGGTGGCACGCGCATCACCGGCACCCCGGATCTCCTCGGAGTCGCGATAGGCGTTGGCGAGGATGACCGTGCGGTCACGGTCGGCGCGCGAGCGGATGCGCTCGGCCTCCTCCTGGCCACGGGCACGGAAGTCCTGCGCCACGCGCTCACGCTCGGCACGCATACGTTCGTACACCGACTCGGAGACCTCGTCGGGCAGATCCATCCGGCGTACGCGCACGTCGACCAGGTCAATCCCCAGCTCCAGCGCCGTCTCCAGCGCGGTCTGCCGTACCGCCCCCATGATCGCCAGGCGCTCGCCGGCGACGACTTCCTGCAACTCGAAGCGTGCGAACTCGTTACGCATGCCGTCGCGCAGGATCTGGGCCAGACGCTCCTCGGCCAGCCGCTCGTCACCGCGGGTAGCGCGGTAGAACTGACCAATATCATCGATACGCCATTTGGCGTAGAAGTCGACGATGATGTTCTTCGCCTCGGAGGTCAGGAACCGATCCGGCGGGATGTTCAGCGTCATGATCCGGGCATCGAACTTCTCGACGTTCTGGATCAGCGGAAACTTGAAATGCAGACCAGGCTCGGGGTCGACCTGACGGATCTCCCCCAGGGCAAACTTGATCACGCGCTCGCGCTCATCGACGGTGTAGGTCGACAGCGCCACCACGATCCCGATGACAACAACGGCGATACCGGCTATGCGTAGCATTAGCGCACCTCCCGCGAGCGCTGGGCCGCCGGATCACGGCTACCCAGTCGATTGACACCTGACCCAGGAGTGGCACCGAGGCCACCGCGGCTGGTATCGATGGGTTGCGGGGTCGGCGTATCACCCGAGTTGGATCGGGTACCGGTACCACGGAACAGCTGATCCAGCGGCAGCATCATCAGGTTGTTGCTGCTGCCCACGTCGAGCATGACCTTGCGCGAATCCTCGAGCACGGCCTCGACGGCCTCCAGATACAGACGGTCGCGGGTCACTTCCGGGTACTGCTGGTATTCCACCAGCAACTGATCGAAGCGCGCAGCATCACCGTCGGCCTGCGCAATGACCTGATCACGATAGGCCTCGGCCTCCTCGATGATACGCGCCGCCTGACCACGGGCCCGCGGGATCACGCCGTTGGCGTAGGCCTCGGCCTCGTTGCGGAAGCGAACCTCGTCCTCGCGGGCGCGGATCGCGTCGGCAAAGGCCTCCTGGACCGGCTCGGGCGGCTGGGCCTGCTGCATGGACACGGCGGTAACCGTAACCCCGGCCCCGTAGGAATCCAGATTCTCCTGCATCACCACACGCGCCGACGAGGCAATCTCCCCACGCCCTTCGCCGAGGATGAAGTCCAGGTTGGAACGCCCGACACGTTCGCGGATCGCGGATTCCATTACGTGATTCACAGTGGAGTCCGGGTTGCGCACGTTGAAGAGGAAATCGACCAGATCGAGGATGCGGTACTGCACCGCGATATCGATATCGATGATGTTCTCGTCTCCGGTCAGCATCAACGCGCGGTGCTCGATGGTTCGCACGTTATCGACGTTGACGATCTCGACCCGCTCGATCGGATAGGGCAGATGCCAGCCGGGACCCGGGTTCTTCACTTCCTGGAAGGCGCCAAAGCGCAGCACAACACCGCGCTCGCCCTCGGAGATGATATGGAAGCCGGAGGCCAGCCAGACGACCAGAGCGATGATCAGCCCGAGACTGACCAGGGCCTGGGCACCACGGCCCATGCCACCACCGGAGGAACCCCCGGAGCCACTGTCGCCACCACCGCCGAAGATTCCATTCAGCTGGCGCGACAGCTTGCGCATCATTTCTTCCAGATCGGGAGGCTGGTTGCCCCCGCCGCCACCGCTACCACCACCGCGCTGGCCACCGCCGCCCCCACTCCAGGGGTCGCGGTTACTATTTCCCGGTTCGTTCCAGGGCATGGACTGGACTCCGTCACTCGCTCAGGGCTGGCACCATCCGTTCACCCGACACGGATGGGCATAAGGGGCCATATTCTAGGGAGCCGGTCCCACCCGGGCAACCACGACCGGAGGGAAAAGCGGGTTACTCACCACCCTCGAGGACGACAAAGGCCTGGGCATACTCGCGCTCGTCGCTAATACTGAGGTGAATGGCGCTCACCCCAAGGCGTTCGGCGGTCGCCCGTGCGCGGCCTTCCAGCACGAATTCGGGGCGCCCGCGGGCATCATGGGTCACCCCGGCTTCGGCCAGCCCCATGTCGGCCCCGACCCCACATCCCAGCGCCTTGGCGAGGGCCTCCTTGGCCGCAAAGCGCCGGGCGAGAAATCCCGCCGGATGCTCCGACGGCAGGTCGGCGTGCTCGACCGGATGCAGGATACGCTCGGCCAGCCGCCGGCCATGGCGCTCCCACATGCCCTGCATGCGCGCCACCTGGACGAGGTCGGTGCCGATCCCGAGGATCATGCGGCGATCACACCGGGTACTGGCCGACTGGCAGGCCAGCGCGGGCGGCATCCATCAAACCGCGCATGTGGCTGACTGCCTCCGGCAACCCCGTAAACAACGCCCGGGCCACGATGGAGTGGCCGATATTCAGCTCGTGAAAGACCGGATTCGCGGCAATCGGACGTACATTGTCGTAGTCGAGCCCATGACCGGCGTTGATCACCAGCCCCATGGCCTGACCGGCAGTGGCGGCCTGGTTGATCCCGGCCAGCAAACGTTCGCGCTCGGCTGCATCACGGGCATTGGCATAGGCGCCCGTATGCAGCTCCACCACCGGAGCACCAATCTTGACCGCCGCCTCCATCTGGCGAACATCCGGCTCCACGAACAGCGAGACCTCGATCCCGGCCGCGGTCAGCGGGGCCACGAAATCACGCAGCCGCTCCAGCTGCCCGGCCGCATCCAGCCCGCCCTCGGTGGTCAGTTCCTCGCGCTTTTCCGGCACGATGCAGCAAGCCTCGGGGAGCAGCTTCAAGGCGATCGCCTGCATGCCCTCGGTGGCGGCCATCTCGAGGTTCATCGGCACCGTAAGCCGCGGCTTGATCCCGAAGACATCGTCATCCTGGATATGGCGGCGATCCTCGCGCAGGTGCAGGGTGATCGAATCCGCGCCGCTGGCCTCGGCCAGGCGTACCGCCTGCATCAGGTCAGGATACGGCGTGTGGCGGGCCTGGCGAATCGTGGCGATGTGGTCGAGGTTGACCCCCAGCTTGAGCGGTGCAGGATGCGACATGGTACGTGTGGCCTTGTATGGGCTTGAATGCGTGTCAGGGCCGGGGCTACAGCAGCGCTCGCGTGCGCAGCACGCGGCCGGCCAGGTGATGGTCAATCAGGGCGCGCATGAAGTCACGCGCCGGACGGGCATGATTATCGGGGACCGGCTGCCCCGAAGCGAGCGCCCACAGGGCCTCCCCGGCGATGGCACCCGCGCGCCCCGGTGCCGTGGGCTCCAGGCCCATCTCGGGCTCGTACCGATACCAGGCCGCCGGATCAAGCTCGGCGGCATCGACATGCTCGAGCCCGGAATCGATCGGCAGCAGCAGCGCCCACTCGGCGCGGCGCAACACCACGTCCGCGCGCTCCCGGGCCGCCAGCCGCGCGTAGGCCGTCAGCAGGGCCGGCAACGCCTCGGGGATCGGCGCGTCACGCGGATAGAGGCGCAACACCAGCTCATTCAGATACAAACCGCAGACCAACGCCCGCCCGGTCAACGGAAAGACCCGCTGCTGCTCCGCCACCTGCAGCGTGGGAAGCTCGCCACGGCCGCGCCAGGCCAGATCCAGTAGCACAAAGGGCTGTACCGACCCCGCCTTGCCACGCACCACCGCCGCCACACGCCCGGCCTCGCCCGTCAGCAGTTCCAGCACGCGGCTGTTCTCGCGCAGTGCCCGCGCATGCAGCACTACACCCTGGGTGACGGCCGTCGCCGCGCCACTCATGCGCGCCGCGGCGCCTTCACCGGGGTTCTTCGATGCCCAGCTCGCGCAGGGCGCGGGGATTCCGGGTCCAGTCCGCCTCGACACGTACCGTCAGGCGCAGCATGACCTTCCGCCCCAGCAGCTCTTCCAGCTGCAGACGCGCCGCCTGCCCGATCCGCTTCAGGCGCTGTCCACCCTTGCCGATCACGATCCCCTTCTGGCTGTCGCGCTCGACCATGATGACGGCATCGATATGCGTCGTCCGCGGCTCGTCGGACCACTGCTCCACGCGCACCGCCACCGAGTACGGGACCTCCTGCCCCAGGCTCTCCAGCAGGGACTCGCGGATCATCTCCTCGGCGCGGAAGCGCTCCGGGCGATCGGACAGCTGCTCGGGGTCGTAGAGGAAGGGCCCCGCGGGCAGGTGGCCGCGGATCTCGTCGATCAGGCCCGCGACGTTGGAGCCCGTCTTCGCCGACAGCGGGACAACACCTGCATACGGCATCGCCTCCATGCGCGCCGCGATAAACGGCAGCAGTTCTTCTTTTTCCCGCGCCCGATCGACCTTGTTGATCACCAGCAGCGCCGGCCGCTCGGACTGGCGAATCAGCTGCTCGATGCGCTCGTCGCCCTCGCCAAAGCGTCCCGCCTCGACCAGGAAACACACCAGGTCCGCGTCGGCCAGGGCCTGACTGGCCGTGCGGTTCAGCACACGGTTCACCAGACGCGTGCGTTCAGTATCGATCCCCGGGGTGTCCATCAGCACGATCTGGTCGTTCCCCTCGGTCACGATGCCGAGGATGCGATTGCGCGTGGTGTGGGGACGCCGCGTCGTGGCTGCGAGCTTCTCGCCCACCAGGCGGTTCATCAGCGTAGTCTTGCCAACATTCGGGCGGCCGACCAGCGCGACCATACCGCACCGCGTTCCGGACTCGGAAGTGCTATCCATGCCGTTCACTGCTCCTGTGCCTGCTGCTGCAACCGCTGCAGCGCGGCCTCGGCCGCGGCCTGCTCCGCGCGGCGCCGAGAGGAGCCCTCGCCCTGCTGCCCCCAGCCCTGAGTAGGCAGGTGTACGGAGACGGTGAAGCGGCGCTGGTGATCGGGGCCAACCACCTCCAGCACTTCGTAAACGGGCAGTTCCGCATTGCGGCCCTGCAATTGTTCCTGCAAACGGGTCTTCGGGTCCTTCAGGGATTCGGCGGAGGGGAGATTCCCCAGGCGCTCGGCATAAAGTGCCAGGGTGAAGTCGCGCGCAGCCTGCATGCCGGCCTCGCGGTAGGTCACGCCAATCAGGGCCTCGACCGCGTCGGCGAGGATGGAATCGCGCCGCTGACCGCCGCTCTTGCGTTCGCCCTGGCCGAGATTGAGCGTGCCTTCCAGTCCCGACTCTCGCGCCAGGGCCGCCAGCGATTCGCGGTTGACCAGCGCCGCGCGCAGGCGCGTGAGATCCCCTTCTGGCGCGTCCGGCAGCTGCTCGTACAGGGCATCGGCGATGACCAGACCCAGGACCGCATCGCCCAGAAACTCCAGGCGCTCGTTGTTGCGCCCGCCGGCACTGCGATGGGTCAGGGCCTGGCGGACGCCATCGCCCTCGCGCACCGCCTCCGGCAGCAGATCGCGAAAATCGCGACTCGCACTCGATCGTTGAAGGTTACGGTCCGACAATCCCACAGCGTTTCCCTAGGGCGCCAGGGTTTCGCTACGCGAGAAACGCGCGACCACGTCGACGTTCCCCAGGAACTCGCGGCGGACTTCGTATTCCAGATGCATCTGCCGGCGATCGCCCTCCTCGGTCACCGAGAAGTCGTCCTCCTCGATCCCGTCGTACACCGAGTTGATCTGGAAGCGGCGGTTCATCTCGCGCCACAGCTCGCGCTCGCTTTTCTCGGCCGCACCGGGCTGGGTCGCCACGTCCTGCATGATCGAGCGCACCGTCAGGTACTGGGTGTACTGCGTACCCATCTTGATCACGAAGGTCCCGACCAGCAGCGCCAGCAGGATCAATGCCATCACCGTCAGGGCACCCGCCCCGCGCATGGAATGTCTGGAATGCCGCATCGCCCTACCCCCTGGTTGCCTGCGCCCGCGAAACAGGCCTAGCGAATCGCCTGGCCAATCCGGGAAAAGTCCCTGTGCCCTTCATTGTAATCCCAATGCAGCCAGATAAAGAGGGCACGCCCCACCAGCAGATCCTCGGAGACGAATCCCCAGGTCCGGCTGTCGTTCGAGTTGTCGCGATTGTCGCCGACCATGAAATAGTGGCCGTCGGGGACCGTCACCGAGCCATCCAGGCTCGGGCGTTCCTCGCGCATCAGCGTCGTGTAGGTGCGCCCGTCGAGGGTCTCCTCGTACAGTGAGGCACCGGACATCATCTCCCCGGACCCCTCGCCCTCGAAGGTACCCACGCGCTCGGCCGACTGTGCCTCGCCGTTGACGTACAGCACGCGATCGCGGAACTCGATGGTATCCCCCGGCAGCCCAATCACTCGCTTGATGTAGTCCTCTTGCGGGTTGCGCGGATACTTGAACACCACGACCTCGCCACGCTCGGGCTCGCCCATATCGAAGACCTTGGTACGCGTAACCGGCAGGCGAATCCCGTAGGAAAACTTGTTCACCATGATGAAGTCGCCCACCAGCAGGGTCGGCATCATGGAGCCCGACGGGATGCGGAACGGCTCGGCCACGAACGAGCGCAGCACCAGCACAATCAGCAGCACCGGGAAGAACGAACGCGAATAGTCCACGAACCACGGCATGCGCGCCTGACGCTCGGGGCTCAGCCGCCGCCGCAGGAGCACCCAGCCCAGCCAGATCAGGCCCGTTGCGGCCGTGGCCAGTACCAGGATCAGTTCCAGATTCGCCATGTATTGTCCTCGATCACCGCCTTGCGGCGTGCCCGCTCCGACCCGGGCGCGTTATTTGTCGTCGCCGACCGACAGCACCGCCAGGAAGGCCTCCTGCGGCACATCTACCTTGCCAATCGACTTCATGCGTTTCTTGCCGGCCTTCTGCTTCTCCAGCAGCTTGCGCTTGCGCGAGACGTCGCCGCCGTAGCACTTGGCCAGCACATTCTTGCGCATCGCCTTGACCGTGGAGCGCGCGATAATCTTCGAGCCGATCGCCGCCTGGATCGCCACCTCGTACATCTGCCGCGGGATGATCTTTGCCATGCGCTCGGTCAGCTCGCGACCGCGCGACTCCGCATGGTCACGATGCACGATCCCGGACAAGGCATCCACCCGCTCGCCGTTGATCAGGATATCCACGCGCACCAGCGGCGCCGCCTGGAAGCGCCGCGGCTGGTAGTCGAACGAGGCGTAGCCGCGGGTTGCGGACTTCAGCCGGTCGAAGAAGTCCAGCATCACCTCGGACATCGGCAGCTCGTAGGACAACTGCACCTGACGCCCCAGGTATTGCATCTTGGTCTGCACCCCGCGCTTCTCGATGCACAGGGTGATCACCGCGCCGACGTAGTCCTGCGGCACGAGGATGTTCGCCTCGATAATCGGCTCGCGGATCTCGGCAATCTCGTTGCTCGGCGGCAGCCCGGATGGGTTGTGCACCATCACCACCTCGCCGTCGCTCTTTTCCACCTCGTAGACCACCGTGGGCGCGGTGGTAATCAGGTCAAGGTCGTACTCGCGCTCCAGGCGCTCCTGCACGATTTCCATGTGCAGCATGCCGAGGAAGCCGCAGCGAAAACCAAACCCCAGCGCCTGCGAGGTCTCCGGCTCGAAGGACAATGCGGCATCGTTCAGGCGCAGCTTGTCCAGCGCCTCGCGCAGGTCGTTGAAGTCATCCGCGCTGACCGGGAACAGGCCGGCGAACACCCGCGGCTGGACCTCCTGGAAGCCCGGCACCGGCTCGGAGGCCGGGTTGTTGAAGTCGGTGAAGGTGTCGCCCACCTTGGCCCCGGAGATGTCCTTGATGGTCGCGATCAGGTAGCCAACCTCGCCGACCTCAAGGGTCTCGCGGTCCACCGGCTTCGGCGTGAACACCCCGACCCGGCTGACCTCGTGGGCGCGCCCGACCGACATCGCCTTGATCTTCTGCCCCGCGTAGAAGCGCCCGGCCTTCACCCGCACCAGCGCGACCACGCCCAGGTAGTTGTCGTACCAGGAGTCGATCACCAGCGCCTTGGGCGAGGCCTCGGCGTCCCCCTCCGGCGGCGGGATGCGGCGCACGATCTCCTCCAGCAGCTCGGCAATCCCCTCGCCGGTCTTCGCGGAGACCCGCACGGCGTCGGTGGCCTCGATGCCGATCACATCCTCGATCTCGGCCGCCACCCGATCCGGCTCGGCCGCCGGCAGGTCGATCTTGTTAAGCACCGGGACGACCTCGAGCCCCTGATCGATCGCGGTGTAGCAGTTGGCCACACTCTGCGCCTCCACACCCTGGGAGGCATCGACCACCAGCAGTGCGCCCTCGCAGGCATACAGCGAACGCGAGACCTCATAGGAGAAGTCCACATGCCCCGGGGTATCGATGAAATTCAGCTGGTAACGCTGTCCGTCCTGGGCGTCGTAGAACAGCGAGACGCTCTGCGCCTTGATGGTGATCCCGCGCTCGCGCTCCAGGTCCATCGAGTCCAGCACCTGCTCGGACATCTCGCGCTCGGTCAGGCCATGGCAGCCCTGGATCAGGCGGTCGGCCAGCGTGGACTTGCCGTGGTCGATATGCGCGATGATGGAAAAATTGCGGGTCAGGCGAGTTTCGGTCATGCAGGGGCCAGTAGGTCCAGCAGTGCCTTTCGGTCGAGGAAATGGCAGCAAAGAATGTCGCCGTCGACCGCAAGCACCGGGACCTTCGCGTTGAAACGCACGCGCAGGTCCCGGTCCTCGTCGATGTCGACGATCTCGAGGGCGAAAGTATAACGACTTTTGAGGGCCGAAAGCTCCGCGAGCATCTGCTCGCAAAGCCCGCAGCCTTCGCGGTGATACAGCGTCAGAGTCCGCATCATGATCGCTGCCGCCGCCCGGGCGCACAACGCCCGGGCCAGGGCACGACCATCATTCGGACGGGATGCGCAGGGCGATAAAGGTCGGGTTGCCGTCGCGCTGAATCAGGACCGGGACCGTGCGCCCGGTGCCGGCCGCCTCGATCTGCTCTTCCAGCTCTTCCAGCGAATCCACCGAGTGGCGACCGAACTGCACAATCACGTCGCCTGGCCGAATGCCGGAGGAACGGGCCGGATTACCCGTCACCTCCGTAACCACCAGCCCGCCGTCCAGCCCGAGCTCGTCGGCCTCGGCGGCATCCAGCGGCTCCAGGTGCATCCCGAGCAGGCTTTGCGGCTCGGCACGCTCCTCCTGCTCCGGCTGGCGACCGCCGCGTTCCGCCGCCACATCGTCCGGCAGGCGTTCGATCTCGACCGTCAGGGTCCTGGTCTCCTCGCCGCGACGAATCTCCACCTCGGCCTCGGTACCGACCGGTGTACGTCCCACGATCGGCGGCAGCGCGGAGGAGTTCGGGACCTCGATCCCATTGAACTTGAGGATCACATCTCCCGTCTCGAAGCCGGCCTTCTCCGCCGGGCTGTCCGACTGCACACGGGCGACCAGGGCGCCGCTGGGCTTGTCCATGCCAAACGACTCGGCCAGATCGCGCGTAACCTCCTGGATCAGCACGCCCAGCCAGCCCCGCGTGACCTCGCCGTGCTCGCGCAGCTGCTTGACCACGTCCTCGACCATCTCGATCGGGACCGCGAATGACAGCCCCATGAAGCCACCGGTACGGCTGTAGATCTGGGCATTAATCCCCACGACCTTGCCGTCCAGGTTCAGCAGCGGGCCACCCGAGTTCCCGGGGTTGATCGCGACATCGGTCTGGATGAACGGGACGTAATTCTCGGTCGGGAGGTTGCGCCCCTTGGCGCTGACGATCCCGGCCGTCACGGAGTGATCGAAGCCGAACGGCGAGCCGATCGCCAGCACCCACTCGCCGACCTTGAGGTCGTCCGAGGAACCCAGCTCCAGCGTCGGCAGGTCATCGGCATCGATCTTCAGCAGGGCCACGTCGCTTTGCGGGTCCTTGCCGACCACCTCGGCGTCGAACACGCGCCGGTCGGAGAGATGCACGACGACCTCGGAGGCCCCCTCCACAACGTGATTCGCCGTGATGATGTAGCCATCCTCGGTGTAGATGAAGCCGGACCCCAGCGAGCTGCGCTCCGGCATCCGGCCTTCGCCGCCCTCGCCTCGTCCGCCACCTGGGGGGGCGCCGAAGAAGCGTTCGAACAGGTCCTCGAACGGGGAGCCCTCGAAATCGGGGTGTCCGCCCGTCTGGCCACCCTCACGCTCACGCGTGGTGGAGATATTGACCACCGCGGGGCTGTGCTCCTCCGCCAGCGGGACAAAATCCGGCAGCATGCGCGCCGAAGCCGGCAGGGAGAAGGCAAACAGGATCAGCCCCAGCAGGGCCCATTGCATCGGTCGCGTCATGATTGAACCCGCTCTTGCTCGTGCGTTCATGCTCTAGAAAATTCGTACCGGGACAAGTTCCCGGCGATTGCCTGCATTATTCGATCGGACGCGGACGGCCCTGCGCCCGGACCACACCGGCGTCGGGCTCGCGGCGCAGGAATACCGGCGCCAGATCCGGTGCGCGGTGGCGCATCCAGTACCGAACCCCGCCGAGCCCCAGCACGAAACCCGCCGCACCGGCCAGCATCAGCCAGCCCTCGCCCAGCAGCGGCCAGGCCAGCATCAGCAGCCCCGGCACGGCGACCAGGCCCAGCAGTGGCAGCAGATACATCGCCAGGGCCCCCGAGACCAGGGCCTGGTCGCGAATCCCGATGATCACGCGATCGCCGGCGCGGAGCTGACCCGGGTGGCCGATGGTCACCTCCACGGCCTTTCGCCCCAGCACCTCGGACAGCACACCGCTACCGCAGCCGGTGCGGGCCGAACAGCTTCCGCAGGTGGACTGGCGCTCGATGCGCACGCGCGCGCTGTGCGCCTCGGCCGCGAGCACGACACCTTGTTCCTCGATCCAGTGCCCCACCGGCCTTACTCGCCCGCGGCGCCTTGGTAATAGACCGCGTCCAGCACCTGCTGGACCGTAATATGGGGGACATCGCCGACCGCCGTGACCTGATGTCCGGCCATCACCCGTGCAGCGGCATGCGTGGCGCCGGCACGGGTTGCACCCTCGAAACTCTTCTCGCCATCCGCCGGCTCTACATAGACCGACACCGAGGCCAGACCATCACTCAGCACGAAGTGGCGCGAGACCTCGTCCCCGTTACCCAGCGAGCGCTCCGTGGCGGCGACTGCCTGAAAGCCAGGGGGGAGTTCACCAAACTTCCAGCCACCCAGGCCATTGTCGTCGTCCCACTGGGGCTTCTTGTGGCCGCGATCGGCGCGCACCTCGATGTGCTCGGCCTGATCGGTCGTCGGCTCGAGTTCGCTCTCGGCGATCTCGTCACTCAACTCCAGATCGGTGAAGGCAAGCCGTTCCAGCAGCTTGCCCTTGGGATCGTACAGCTCGCTCAGGAGCGGCAGGGCGCTGTCCATATGGAGACAGTAGCGATGGCTGTAGCGCAGGGCATCCCGCGCGCGCGCCATAATCAGGGTGCAGGGATAACCGGCCACGCGGTCCAGGCCCTGGATCTTCAGCGCATAGAGGTCATGTGTTTCCAACAGGGAGACCGGCGCGCCGGCAGGGCCCAACGGTGACTGCGCCCCGTCTCCCGAGGCACCGCGCGCGCCCTTGATTGCACTCAGGCGATCCACCGAGCGCAGGATCTCGCGTTCGGCGCCAGTCAGGGTCTCGAGGCGTTCTCGGTAACCGCCATCATCGGCGACATGTACCACACGGATGGTATCGATGCGGTCATCGCGCTGCAGCACGAAGGTGCCTTGATAGCTCTCCGCATGCAGGCTTGTCGTCATGCGCTCAAGCCATTCCGACGGCGAGACCTCGTCCGCCAGGACCTGCGCCGGAAGGCAGAGCGCGGTTGCGGCCAGAACGAGCGGCAGCCCACGCCACATGACGTATTACTCGTCGCTGACCGAGTAGCGTACGCGTCCCAGGGCCGAAGAGCCCGGGCCGGTCAGTTCGGCATGATTTTCGAGGTAGCGGGCAAACCGCGGATCCAGGGACTCGCCAAGTTCCGCCTGTGCGGGATCTTCGGCACCGGCGCGGGAGCTGGCCGTCTGCACGTCGCCCGTAGCCGCCGGGGTACCGCTTTCCACGGCCACCGGGGTCGCATCCTGACCGGGTTGATCCCCCAGCATCTGCATACCCACCAGCGTGACCATCGCCACGGCCGCGGCCACTCCGGTGCCGGCGACGGGCTTCAGCCAGCGCGGCGATTCGCGCCGGGGCACACCCTGCAGGGCGGGTTCGTCCGCCAGGGCCGTGCGGATGTCATCCATGAAATGTGCGGGGGCCGTGTTGCGCAGGCCGCCGCGGAGACTGTCACCGATCAGGTGATAGCGTTCCCACTGATTGCGATCCTCTTCGGACTTGACCAGCTCGTCGATCAGGCGCCGCGTCTCGAAGTCATCCGTTTCTCCGTCTACGAGGGCGGATAGACGTTCATTCTTGGTGACTTGTTCTTTCATGGTGCTTCTCGTCATTCTTCGTCTAACAAAGGACGCAAGGTCCGGTCGATGGCCTCGCGGGCCCTGAAGATGCGCGACCGTACGGTACCGATCGGACATCCCATCGTCTGCGCGATTTCTTCGTAACTCAGTCCCTCGATTTCGCGCAGCGTAATCGCCATGCGAAGGTCGTCGGGCAGTTTCTCGATGGTGCGCTGCACCGCGCCTTCTATCTCCTCGGACAAGAGCTCCCCCTCCGGGGTTGCATTGTCCTTGAGAGCGGAGTCACCGCTCATCTGTTCCGCGTCCTGTGCGTCGACTTCGGCCTCCGGCCGCCGCCGTCCCTGGGAAACCAGGTAGTTCTTGGCCGTATTGATCGCGATGCGGTAGAGCCAGGTGTAGAACGCACTCTCGCCGCGAAAGTTCGCCAGTCCCCGGTACGCCTTGATAAAGGCCTCCTGGGACACATCCTGGGCGGCAGCCTGATCATGCACGTAGCGCCCGACCAGGTTGATAATCTTGTGCTGATACTTCAGCACCAGGATGTCGAAAGCCGCCTTGTCGCCGGTTTGTACGCGTTTGACCAGAGCCTCGTCGGAAGCCTTCTCGCTCATGCGGGGGCTCCCGCCAGGGCACCGGTCTCCGGTAATCTATGAAGCATGGACCGCCTGACTCGCATTAAGTTCGCTTTCCGCACAACACTGTTGCGAAAGGGCCACGATTTGCTCGGGCAACAAGCGCAGCACGTTACCTGAGCCATGGGAACAGTACAACAACCTCGCCTGGCCGACGTACTGGTCATCGGGAGCGGCGCAGCGGGGCTCTCCGCTGCCCTGCATCTGGCCCCGCATCGCCG
Source organism: Thioalkalivibrio sp. ALJ2 (assembly GCF_000378325.1). NCBI lineage: Bacteria > Pseudomonadati > Pseudomonadota > Gammaproteobacteria > Chromatiales > Ectothiorhodospiraceae > Thioalkalivibrio > Thioalkalivibrio sp. ALJ2. Next base: position 192,160 of record NZ_KB899555.1, on the reverse strand, counting down.
CGTCACCGTAATCAGCAAGGGTCCAGTGGACGAGGGCTCGACCCGCTATGCGCAGGGCGGGATCTCCGCCGTTCTCGACCGCGCCGACTCGTTCGATGCCCATATCGCCGACACCCTGGATGCGGGGGCCGACCTGTGCGATCCGGACGCGGTCCGGCGCACCGTGGCCGCCGGCCCCGAGGCAATCCAGTGGCTGCTGAACCTCGGCGTGCCGTTCACCCGCGAGGCCCTGGAGGGGCGCAGCCGCCTGCACCTGACCCGCGAGGGGGGGCACAGCGCCCGGCGCGTCGCCCATGCCGCCGATGCGACCGGCCGCGCAATCGAGGATGCCCTCGTGAAGAGCGCCTCCGGGCAGGCCAGCATCGAGGTCTTCGAGCGCCACGTGGCGGTGGATCTGATCACCCAGCCCGTGGACGGAACCCGGCGCGTGGTCGGCGCCTACGTGCAGGACGCCAAGACCCGCGAGGTGGAAACCATCCTCGCCCCGACCGTGATCCTGGCGACCGGCGGCGCGAGCAAGGTCTACCTCTACAGCTCCAACCCCGACGGCGCCACCGGCGACGGGATCGCGATAGCGTGGCGTGCCGGCTGTCGCATCGCGAACATGGAGTTCATGCAGTTCCACCCGACCTGCCTGTTCCATCCGCGCGCCAAGTCGTTCCTGATCTCCGAGGCGGTGCGTGGCGAGGGCGGTCTGCTGCTGCTCCCCAACGGCGAGCGCTTCATGCCGCGCTTCGACAAGCGTGCGGAACTGGCCCCGCGTGACATCGTCGCCCGCGCGGTCGACCACGAGATGAAGCGTCTCGGCCTGGATCACGTGAACCTGGACATCAGCCACAAGCCGGCAGAGTTCATCCGCGAGCACTTCCCCACGATCTATGAGCGCTGCCTGGAGTTCGGCTTCGACATGACCCGCGAGCCGCTGCCGGTGGTGCCGGCCGCGCACTACACCTGTGGCGGGGTGATGGTGAACCACTTTGGCCAGACCGATCTGCCCGGCCTGTACGCGGCCGGCGAGGTCTCCTATACCGGCCTGCACGGGGCCAACCGCATGGCCAGCAACTCCTTGCTGGAATGCCTGGTCTATGCCCGCGCGGCCGCCGAGCACATCCTCTCGCAGACCGACCTGCCCGCGCCGGAGCAGCTCGCGGCACCGCCCGCCTGGGACGAGTCACGGGTCACGGAATCCGAGGAGGAGGTCGTGGTCGCCCACGACTGGGATGAACTGCGCCGCCTGATGTGGGACTACGTCGGCATTGTGCGAACCCGCGAGCGCCTGCACCGCGCCGAGCGCCGCATCCGCATCCTGCAGGAAGAGATCCACGAGTATTACAGCCATTTCCGCATCTCGCCGGACCTGCTCGAGCTGCGCAACCTGGCCATGGTCGCGGAGATCATCGTGACCAGCGCCCTGTCCCGCAAGGAAAGCCGCGGGCTGCACTTTATTCGCGACTACCCCGAGACCGACCCGGCCCTGGACGGCCAGCCGACGATCCTGGCACCGGACAACGCCCTGCGCCCCGGCGACCGCCGCCGGCCGTAACCTGCCTCCCCGTCATTGCGAGGAACCTCGCGACGAAGCAAGCGGTATCCGCCAGCCAGCAAACCCCAAAGCGACGTCCAGCTTCGGGCGGTTGCCGCGTCGCCTGCGGCTCCTCGCAATAACGGGGGGCAAGCGCGGCGGCGCTACCACCACTTCTCGTACTTGAGCTGCGCCTCGGGGATTCCCCACTCGGCCAGAAGCGTGGCCATATCCTCGATGAACTCGCGCGAACCGCAGAAGTAGAACAGGGCGTCGCGCGGCAGGTTCAGGGACTCCAGCAGCTCGTGGCTGATGCGCCCGGTGTGGCCCAGCCAGTCCTCGGCCTCGCGCGTCACTGTCAGCGTTACGTCGATGTTCTCGGCCTTGGCCAGGTGCGCCAGCTCGTCGGGGAACAGCATCTCGTCCTGGTGAGCGACGCTGTAGACGAGATGGGCGTAGACGTCCGGCATGCCGTCATTGACCGCACGCAGGATGCTGAACAGCGGCGTGACCCCGATCCCCGCGCCCAGCAGCACGACGTTCCGCGCCATGCCCGGCTCGAAGAAGAAGCTGCCCTGGCCGGGGGTGATGTAGACCGTATCTCCCTCGCGTGCGGTGGAGTGCAGGTAGTGCGTGGCGTGATGGTGATCGGCGTACTTGATTGCGAGCTGCAGCCGCCCGTCATCGCGCGGCGCGGAGACCACCGAATACCCCCCGACAAACGGCTTGCCGGCGGCCTGCGGGATCACCAGATCCAGCCACTGCCCGGCCTTGCTGGCAAAGCGCGCCGGGTCGGCCGACAGAGTAAAGACCTTGATCAGCGGCGTAACCTGTTCGATCGCCTCGATCCGGGCCGGCATGAAGTGTTCGGGCAGTTCAACGGCGTGTGTCATTTGGGGTCCGTGTTGGTGTCGCGTTCACGCCGCCGGGCCTCCTGGTAGAGAGCCTCCTGGGCGTCGAAATCCAGTTGTTCCAAGGCCTGCCCCTGCGCGCGGGCCAGGGCCTCCATGGTACGAAAGCGCGCCTCGAACTTGCGCGTGGCGCCACGCAGCGCACCCTCCGGTTCCACTCCCAGATGACGCGCCCAGTTGGTCACGGCAAACAGCAGGTCGCCGATCTCCTCGGCCACGCGCTCGGGATCGGCGTCGCTGGCCAGCTCCTCGCGGACCTCGTCCAGTTCCTCGTGGATCTTCTCCAGCACCGGGGCCGGGTCGCCCCAGTCGAAGCCCAGCCGGGCCGCGCGGCGCTGGGTCTTGGCGGCACGGGCCAGGGCCGGCATCGCCAGCGGGATGTCGTCCATCGCGCTGTGGTGGTCGCGCGCGGCGCGCTCCTCGGCCTTGGCCGATTCCCAGGCGGCCTCGCGGGCGGCATCATCCGAGTATTCGGCATCGGCGAATACATGCGGGTGGCGCCGCACCAGCTTGTCGCCGATCGCACGTGCGATGTCATCGAGGTCGAAACGCCCCGCCTCCTCCGCGATCCGCGCCTGGAAGACCACCTGAAACAGGAGATCGCCCAGTTCGTCGCGCAGCTCGCGACTGGCCGCCTCGCGGCCATCGTCGCGAGCGATCGCATCGGCCAGCTCGAAGGCCTCCTCCAGTGTGTGGGGCACGATAGTTTGAGCGGTCTGCGCCCGGTCCCAGGCACAACCCTGCTCGGGATCACGCAGGCGCGCCATGATCGCGCGCAGGCGATCCACGGGATTGGTGTCCGTCATGACGGTGGAGTGTAAGGGGTCCCGGTGGGCGGGCAAAACCGTCCGCCACACTCCGATGCCAGTGTCGGGGCCGCGTGATCGGCCCCGACACCTCGATCAGCCCTGCTGATCCGGTTCGCAGAGGCGCTTTTTCTCGTCCGGCAGGTTGTCCGGGCAGATCCCGCAGCCCTCGTTGCCGGGCAGCGCCCAGTCGATCTTCTTCGGATACGGCAGGTCCATCTCCTCCATGATCTTGACGAACTCGGCCTCGGGCTTGTTCTTGCCCAGACGCGGGTTGCGCATCTTCTCCTGCCCGATGGTGGTGATCTGGCGCTCTTCGTAGTCGTGGCACGGATATACCAGCGTCTCGTCTGGCAGGGTGAAGAACTTGTCATGGATCGACCGGTACAGGGTCTTGGCGTCACCCGACTGGAAGTCGGTGCGGCCACAGGCCTCGATCAGCAGGGCGTCCCCGGAGAACAGCATCTTCAGGCCGACGTGATCCATCAGATAGGCATGATGGGAATCGGTATGCCCCGGGGTATAGAGGGGATTGATCACCAGATTCCCCACCTGGAAGGGCTCGCCCTCGCGCAGGCCGACGTCGCGACAGGGCAGCTCGTCCAGCGCCGGGCCGGCCAGCTGGCAGCCCGTCCGCTCGCGCAGCATCTTGCCGCCGGTGATGTGGTCGGCGTGGATGTGCGTCTCGATCGCGTAGTCGAGGCTCAGCCCCATCTCCTGCAGCACCCGCAGATCGCGGTCCACGGTCTCGATCACCGGATCGATCAGCGCGGTCTTGCCCGTGTCCGGGCAGCTCAGCAGATAGGTGTAGGTGGACGATTCTTCCTCGAACAGCTGCTTGAAAATCATGCGGTGTCCTCCAGGGCCATATGGGCCCGTCCGTTATATCAGCATTTCCTAATACTAACCGGTAGTCGCTGCCGGCACCAAGCCAGTGTGCGTACCGCGACTATCTCCCGTTCGGAACCCCACCACTACCACGAGTTCCCGGAGCCGGGCCACCTCGCCCTTCTGTAGCGCCACGCCACTGGCTATCATGCGGCCTCTGCCGACATACACATCGACATCAAGGACTCACCATGGAAGCCAATCAAGTGGCCGAACTCATCCGCGCCGGCCTGCCGGAGGCCGAGAAGGTCGAGGTGACCGGGGGCGAGGGCAAATTCGAGGCCCTGGTCGTCAGCCCGCAGTTCGCCGGAATGAACAAGGTCAAGAAGCACCAGACCGTCTACGCCACCGTGCGCGACCAGATCGACTCCGGCGAGGTCCACGCGCTGTCCATCCGCGCCCTGACGCCGGAAGAGGCCGCAAGCGCCTAGGCACGGCGAGCGGTAATGCTTTCACCCAAGGGCCGCGAGGAGATCGAGCGCCTGCTGGAGGGCGGCCTGGTCCACGACTGGGGCGAGGCCGAGACGACCCTGCGCAATGTCACGCGCATGCTGCTGACCACGCGCCCGGACCTGCTACGTCTGTACTTCAGCCCCGAGGCCTGGGGCCAGATCACCGCCTGGCCGCAAAAAAAGGCTGCCAACGCAATCATCGCCGCATTGCGCACCGGCGTGGTCGACGCCCTCGGGCGACCGGCTATCGCCAACCGCGAGCAGGCCCGCTTCTACCTCCTGTGCTTTCAGGATGACCTCGCCGAACGGGTGGATGCCTGGTGCCGCGAGCACCCGGAGGAATGCCCGCGCCGCAGCCGCGCCCAGACCCAGGCCCTGCCCGGCAACTCCGGCCCATGACCTCAACCGTTCTCGAATGCGGCGATGCCACCATCGAAACCCCGCTACGCGACCTGCTCGAACGCTACGGACTACAACTGGTAATGCATCCGCCCGGTGCCGCACTGCCCGGGACCTGGTGGGGCGAGCCCGAGGCCGGGATCATCGGGTTGGCCGTACATGTACGCCCGGACACCCCGCTGCACTCGGCGCTGCACGAGGCCGGCCATCTGATCTGCATGGAACCCGAGCGCCGCGCGGCCCTGCATACCAATGCCGGAGGCGACGACCTGGAGGAATGCGGGGTGTGCTATCTGCAGATCCTGCTCGCCGATGCCCTGCCCGGGGTCGGGCGCAACCGGCTGATGCAGGACATGGACGCCTGGGGCTACAGCTTCCGCCTGGGATCGACCGCGCGCTGGTTCGAGGGGGACGCCGACGATGCACGGGCCTTTCTGCGCGCCGAGGGCCTGATCGACTCGCACGAGCGTCCTTCCTTCGCCTGTCGCGGGGGCCTTGAGCCTGCGCGGGATGCTACACTGAGACCCACGTCACAAGGCGCGACTCCCCCGCAAAATACCCGGCAAGCTCCATTGCGGTGATTGCGCGGCCGGGCACCGCGGGCCGGGGGAACACGAACCCACTGGCGCCCCGCCCGGACCAGGGAATGATCGAAACACAGGCAACGGAATCGCTCATGGACACGACGACCATCGACAGTCTGCTCCAGGAAATGGACCTCACCGCGCACCTGTCGGAGTCCGCCCGCGCGGAACTGGCCCAGGCATGCGCGAGCCCGGAGCTGCCCGCCGGCAAGCGGCTGCGGCCCAAGGACGTAGCGGACCGGCACCTGTTTCTGCTGAGCGGCCAACTGGTACGCGTCAGCGGCGGCACCCCTTCGCGCATTACCGTCAGCGATGGCAACAGCGAGCCGCCCCTGCAGATGTTCGACGGCGGGGCCGGCCAGCACGATTTCATCATCACCGAAAAGCCCTGCCGCATGCTGGAGGTGCCCACAGGGGCGCTGGAGCAGGCCCACAGTGCCTCGCTGGTAATGCACGACACCGAGCTGGATGACACGGAAGGCGCCTTTTTCGGCGAGCTGTACGACTTGATCACCAGCAATCGTCTGGAGCTGCCGACCATGCCCGAGGTCGCCCTGCGCATCCAGGAGCTGACCAAGGATCCAGACGCGGACATCGACAAGCTGACCGATGTCATCCAGCGCGACGGGACCATCGCCGGAGCCTTGTTGCACGCCACGAACAGCCCGCTGTTCCGCGGCTCGCAGCAGATCCAGTCGGTACGGGACGCGGTCACGCGCCTGGGCTTTCGCAATACCCGCATGCTGGCCATGAACATGGCTATGCGACAGGCCTTCAAGGCGCGCCACGCCACCACGCGTGAGGCGATGGAGGCGGTCTGGCAGCACGGGGTACTGCAATCGGCCTATGCCTATCTGGTGGCCGACTCCCTGAAGCTGCTGGACCGTGAGCGCGCGTTGCTCGCCGGCCTGGTGGCCGGCATCGGGGCCGTCCCGATCATCCAGTTCATCGAGGTACGCGAGGACCACCCGGAGCCCGAGCGGGTGGCCCGTCTGGTTCGCCGCCTGCGCAATCTGGCTGGCGTACTGGTCATCAACTACTGGGACCTGGGCGGAGACCTGGTCAACGTCGCGGAACACAGCAGCGACTGGGGCTACCGGCCGGCGGAACCCGACTATGCCAGCATCGCGCTGGTCGCCCAGTACGCCGCGCTGCAGGCCGAGGGCAAGGAACTGCCGGCCCCGTCCGAGGTCAAGGCTTTCGAACTCCTGGGCATCGATGCCCCCGCCCCCGGGGAACCGATCGCCTTCCTGGAGGCCCGGGCCGCCGACCTGGCGGAATTGCAAAAACTCTTTGATATGTAGAGGTGTCGGTGATCGAGGAACGTCTTCCACAACTGGTCCCGTTCGCCGACCTCGGCGAGCGTGCGCGCCACAAGCTCCTCCAGCACGCCAGCACCCTGGACATCAAGCCCGGCCTGAAGCTGCATGCGCGTGACGAATGGCGCCACCTGATCTTTCTCCTTGAAGGCCGGGTAATCCTGTCTGACGACGGCCAGTCGGTCATCCTCAAGGGCGGCAGCCCGGAATCCCTGAACCCACTGTTCAACGAACGCGATTACCACAGCCACGCGATCGCGGCGAGTAGCGGGCGTATCGCCCTGTTCGACCGCAAGGTCTACGAAAACCTGATCGATGGCGCGCGCGAAGGTGTGGAGGTCAGCGAGATCGAGCTGTCCGACCTTGAGGGCGAGCTGTTCACCAGCATCTACACCCGCGCCTTCTCCGGCGAACTGCAACTGCCGCAATTGCCGGAAGTGGCACTGCACCTGCAGGCGGCGCTGAAGGACCCGGACGTCGATATCGAGCGCGTCACCCGCATCATCGAGGAAGACCCCAGCGTCGCCGCACGCCTGCTGTCGGTGGCCAACAGCCCGGCGATGGGGAGCCAGCGCGAGGTCTCGCGACTGGCCGATGCGGTCTCCCGTCTCGGCCTCGAACGGACCCGGCAACTGGTGATGGCGCTCGCTGCGCACCAGGTCTTCATTCGGCGCGACAGCCCCTACCACGGCCTGCTGGAACGCCTGTGGCGGCGTTCGTCCCGCGTCGCGGCCATCAGCTGCGTACTGGCGGACCAGAGCGAGGCAGTCGATCCGCAAAAGGCCCTGCTGGCCGGGCTGCTGCATCGGGTCGGTGCATTGCCCATCATCGGCGAGGTCGCCCGCAGCCACCCCGACCGCAGTGCCGAGGACATCGAGCGCATCCTCTATCGCCTGGAAGGCCTGATCGGCGAACTGGTTGCTCAACAGTGGGGCCTGGCTTCCGATATCATGGCGGCTATTCGCGATTCCGGTGGCCCGGAAACCGCTACGGCAGCACCCCTGACCGATATCGTGCGCATCGCTCGCAGCGCCTGCACGCGCGATGGCGACGACGCCCTGGCGGACCGGACGCCACTGGCCAAGTTGAACGCCGTGGCACGATTCGGCTTTGTGCTCGACGACGACGGCCAGCTGCCGGCAATCGACACGGCCCGCCGCGAGATTGACGCGCTGATCCGCGAGGTCGCCTGACCCCGATCGCGCCGCTATCGCCCCCTGATCGGGCGGAGCGACCGCAACCCATTCAGGGAAGACCCTATGACCACTCGAACACGACCCCAACCTGGCGAAAAACAACGCGCCGCCGACAAGGTCGCGCGCATCCCGGTCAAGATCAGCCCGACCGAGCAGCCGCAGCGCAAACCGAAGTGGATCCGCGCCCAGAGCCAGGCTCGGCCCGAGGTGCAGCGTATCAAGCGCATCCTGCGCGACCAGAAGCTGCACACCGTCTGCGAAGAGGCGAGCTGCCCGAACCTGGGCGAATGCTTCGCCCACGGCACCGCCACCTTCATGATCATGGGTGACATCTGCACCCGCCGCTGCCCGTTCTGCGATGTCGCCCACGGCCGCCCCGAGGCCCTCGACCCCGACGAGCCCCGCCACCTGGCGGAGACCATCCAGGCGCTGGGCCTGAAGTACGTGGTCATCACCTCGGTGGATCGCGACGACCTCCGTGACGGTGGCGCCGGCCACTTCGTGGACTGCATCCGCGAGGTCCGCACGCTGAATCCGAACACGAAGATCGAGATCCTGGTGCCCGACTTCCGCGGCCGCATGGACCGGGCGCTGGAGATCATGCACCAGGCCCCGCCGGACGTCTTCAACCACAATCTCGAGACGATCCCGCGGCTTTACCGCGAGGCGCGTCCCGGCGCCGACTATCAATGGTCGCTGGAGCTGCTGAAGCGTTTCCGCGAACAGCACCCCGGGGTGCCGACCAAGTCCGGTCTGATGCTCGGGCTCGGCGAGACCCGCGAGGAGCTGCTGGAGGTCCTGGCGGACCTGCGCGAACACGGCTGCGACATGCTGACCCTGGGGCAGTACCTGCAGCCCTCGCGCCATCATCTTCCGGTCACGCGCTTCCTGGCACCGGAGGAGTTCGACGACCTCGGCGAGGCCGCACGCGAAATGGGCTTCAAGCAGGTGGCCAGCGGGCCCATGGTGCGCTCTTCCTACCACGCCGACCTCCAGGCCCAGGGCCTCGAAACCGCCTGACCCGCCCTGTGCCCCCTCCCGCTGGGGCGCTGTCCCGTGCCCTGAGGCGGGACCTGGTTTGACCTCTGGAGTTTACGGTGGCTTCGGGCCACCGCCTGCCTGCGCTCACTCGCGAGCGCGCCGCGAGTTACTTCTTTGCTCGTGCAAAGAAGTAACCAAGAAACACGCCCGGAATTCGCCCAGGAACCTTGCTCCGGACGCGCCAGGCCGGCGGCGCTGAAACTCGCTACGCTGTCGCTTCGCTCAGACAGTCAGCGCCTTTTCTCCGTCCTGTCACGCCCTCCACAAGGGGCTCATATCGGGAGGGAAGATCAAAACCAGTTGTCTTCCAGCGCTTCTGCCTATCCCGTACGCCGTAGGGTGCGTTGAGCGTAGCGAAACGCACCGTGCCAACGCCGGGGCAACCCTGATGCGATTCGCTGCGCTCATCACATCCTACGATGGGGTCTGGCGCCCGCTGGCGGGCGCGGCACGCCAGGGCTGCAGGCCGCGCGTGCCCAGGATGTCGGAACACCTTGCCTCCATCCATTGGCACGAACGTCAGAGCGGCCGTTGTCTTGACCTTCATCCCCCGTATGAAGCCCCTTGCGGAGGGGTCCTCGGGACGGAAAAGAGGCGCTGACTGTCTGAGCGAAGCCGAAGGCGTAGCGAGTTTCAGCGCCGCCGGCCCGAGGACCCTGGAGCAAGGTCCCCGGGCGGAATCCGGGTGCCCTTCTTTGGGTACTTTCTTGGGCAAGCAAGAAAGTACCTCGCGGCGCGCTGGCGAGACAGCGCAGGCAGGCGGCCGGACGAAGCCACCGTAAACTCCAGAGGACGAACCAGGCCCAGCCTCAGGATGCGGGACAACGCCCCAGCGCCAGAATACGGACGAGCTCGGGCGGCAAAGAGGGTTCATGCCTGATGCTCGCGACCGCCGCGGGAAACAGCTGTTCGGCTAGATGGGCGAGCAGTTGCTCGCGGACGCGGGTGGCGTCCACCGGGCCGAGCAGATGCTGCATGGAGGTCGCGGCGAGGCCGGGATAGCCACAGGGGTTCATGCGCTGAAACGGCGCCAGATCCGGGGCGATGTTCAGCGCCAGCCCATGGATGCTGCGCCCGTGCCGGATGCGCAGCCCGAGCGCCGCAATCTTGGCCCCGTCCACATATACCCCTGGCGCCTGCTCCCGGCGCTGCGCGTGGATACCCCATTGCGCGAGCGTATCGATCACCGCCTGCTCCAGGCCTTCGACCAGACGCCGGACCCCGATCCCCAGTCGCGGCAGATCCACCAGCGTGTAGATGACCAGTTGTCCGGGGCCGTGCCAGGTCACCTGTCCCCCGCGATCGATCGCGATCACCGGCGTCGCGCCGGGGTCCAGCAGATGCTCGGGGCGGCCATTACGGCCCTGGGTGAAGACGGGGGGGTGTTCAACGCACCAGAACGCGTCCGGCCGGGTCGCATCGCGCTCCCGGGCCTGGAGTTGCATCGCCTGCCAGACAGGTACGTAGGGCTGCATACCCAGCAGGCGGGCCACGGGCCCGGGGACGAGCGGACCGGTCACAGGATCATGCGGACCCGGTCACAGCGCCCCAGGGCCCGGTAGAGGTCATCGAGCTGGGCCTGACTGGTCGCGGTGAAGGTGATGGTGATGCCGACGAAACGCCCGCCACTGGAGGCGCGCTGCTGGATCACGGCGTCGTCCGGGTCCGGCACATGCTCGGCCACACAGGCCTCCACGGCCTCCAGGAGCTCCGGGTGCGAGTCGCCCATGACCTTGATCGGAAAACGACAGGGAAACTCGATCAGGCTTTCGCGCTCGTCTGTCATGCGCACCCCTCGACTGGTGCCCGGGACGGGTGAGCGTCGCGCTTTGCCTGCTGATACGCGGCATGAACGGCCTGCCAGCCCGGGCCCGGGACCCCGGCTCCGACCGGATGGCCGTCGAGCCGACAAACCGGCAGGAGCTCCTTGGTGGAACTGGTCAGCCAGATCTCGTCGGCCGCACGCAACTGGGACTCGGACAGATCACGCTCCACAACATCGAGACCGCACTGGGCGGCCAAGCGCAGGACCAGGGCCCTTGTTACCCCCGGGAGCAGCGATGATGCCAGCGGAGGCGTAACCAGCGTGCCGTCGACGAGGGCGAACACATTGCTGGCCGCACCCTCCGTCACCTGACCGTCGCGCAACAGGATGGCCTCGACTGCATCCTGTTCGCGGGCCTCCTGACGCGCGAGCACGTTGGCCAGCAGCGTAGTGGCCTTGATGTCACAGCGGGACCAGCGCGTATCGGGCCCCGTCACCGCCGCGACCCCGGCCTGGCGGATCGTGTCCGGCAGTGGCGCGATCGGATTCGCCATCGCAAAGACCGTGGGCGGCCCGCCGGCGGGAAAGGCGTGGTCGCGCGGGGCAACCCCGCGCGTGACCTGCAGGTACAGCCCGAGATCGATGGGCACATCCCCCTCGTTGCGCCGGACGAGCTCCTCCAGCATGCCCCGCCACTGGTCGAACGACAGCGGCGATTCGAGGCGGATGGCGTCCAGCGAGCGCTGCAGCCGCTCAAGGTGTTCCGTCAGCAGAAACAGCTGCCCGGCGTAGCTGGGGATTACCTCGTAGACCGAGTCCCCGAACAGGAATCCGCGATCCAGCGGGGAGATACGCACCGATTCGAGCGGCATGAAGTCGCCATTGAAATACGCAACGCTCACACTCGCCCCGAGTCAGAACGGCCAGACCGAGCGCAGCGACAAGGCAGCACCATCCCATAGGCGACGCACCAGCCCGCCCTCCTCGATCTCTTCAAGGGCGACGACCGGCTGCTGCCCGATCAACTCGCCATTGAGACGGGCCTGCACCTCGCCCACGGCGGCCCCTGCGGCCAGCGGCGCTTCCAGCGGCTGGTTCAATTCCATTGTGGCCTCAAGGTTGTCACCGCGGCCCGGGGGCACGATCACCCAGAAATCCTCGGCCAGCCCGACGGACACCTCGCTATCCGCACCACGATAGATGCGCGGGCTGCCCAGCTGCGTCCCCGCCTCGAACAGACGCTGGGGTTCGGTAAAACGCATGCCCCAGTTGACCAGGGCCTGCGACTCGTTGGCCCGACGCGTACCACCCTCCTGGTGGTTGGAGGCCTCGATGCCCAGCACCACGGCGATCAGGCGGCGATCGCTGCGCTTCGCCGACGAGACCAGGTTGTAACCGGCCGCGGAGGTCCAGCCGGTCTTCAGGCCATCGAAACCGGCGTCACGCCAAAGGAGCATGTTGCGGTTACTCTGCGAGATATCGTTGAACTCGAACGAGCGCTCGCTGTAATAGCCGTAAAGGTCGGGGAACTCGCGAATCAGCGCCCGAGCCAGCAGCGCCATATCCTGAGCAGAGGTGGATTGCGGCTCATCGGAAGGCAGCCCGTGCGAGTTGGTGAAATACGAGTTCATCATCCCGAGTTCACGCGCCTGGCTGTTCATCATGTCGACGAACGCCCCCTCGGAACCGGCCACAGCCTCGGCGAGCGCGGTGGAGGCATCGTTTCCGGACTGGATGATCATCCCGCGCAGCAGGTCCTCGACCTTCACCTCGTCGCCGACCTCAATAAACATGCGCGACGCGCCCCGCATACCCGTGCGCCAGGCCCGCTCGCTGATGGTCACCGTGTCCTCGAGCCCCAGCCGCCCGTCGCGAATCTCGCCGAACACGACGTAGGCCGTCATCAGCTTGGTCAGGCTCGCGGGTTCGCGATCAACATCCGCCTCGCGCGAGGCCAGCACCAGACCGGAATCGAAGTCCATCAGCGCATAGCTCTTCGCCGTCACGTCAGAGGGCGGGCTGGGGATCCCGCTTGGCATGGCCCCACCACTGCCCGGAACCGGCAGGGGCTCACCCGCCATCGCCGGCATGGCGGCAACGCACACGGCCAGGGAGAGGGTCATCAGGGCGCGGCGGGCGACAGAATGGAGCGGGGGGATCATGGTGGTTCGAGGCCTCCTGTAGAGATGGCTAACGATAGCAGACCGGGCCCGAGCAGATGAACGCAAACGGGCCCGGCGGCACAAAAACTGAGCGATACGCGATGTCAGTCGTCAACGATGCGGTAGTCGACGTGGGCGGCCTCCTGCAGGCGCTCGGTCGCCTCCTGCAGCTCGACCTCTTCCAGCGGGCCGATACGCACCCGATGCAGATCCGCCTGCTCGTCGCGTTCCAGCGTCGAGATCTCGATCGACTCGAAGCCCAGGGCCTCGAGATCGCGCCGGATCTCCTCCGCCGTTCGGCGTTCGGAAAACGCCCCGATCTGCACCCAGCGGCCGTTGTTCGCGGCGGCCTCTGGGGCGTTCGCTTCGGAAGCAGCGCGCGCGTCATCAGACGATGTCGCGACCGGGCTGCTGCCGCCCCCCTGGCTGGCCTCGGCGAGCACGATGGGTTCCGGCACTGGCGGGCGCGATTCGGCCACACGCGGCGAATCGACGTCTTCCGGCCCCACGGCACGAATGCGCACCGGGGCCACACCGGCATCGGTCATGTCCAGCCGATGCGCCGCCGCATAGGAGAGGTCAATGATGCGTTCATCCACAAAGGGTCCGCGATCATTGACCCGCACAATCACGCGACGGTCATTCTCCAGGTTCACGACCTCGACATAAGTCGGCAGCGGCAGCGTCTTGTGGGCTGCCGTCATCGCATACATGTCGTAGGGCTCGCCACTGGAGGTTCGCCGGCCGTGGAACTTGGTCCCGTACCAGGAGGCCAGACCCTCTTCCTCGAAGCCGGTGCTAGTGCGCAGGGTACGGTAGCGCTGCCCGAAGACCTCGTACTCGGGCGGGTTCCCGTAGCGACTCGGGGGCTCGTCGGTCGGCACTGCGTCGGGGATCAGCGCCAGATCCTGCGGGATGTCATCCGGGTCCGGGTAGGCGTCATACGCCGCATCGCCCAGCGGGCGATCCGGGTCTGCCTTGCGATCGGGGGCCGACGAGCAGCCGGCCAGCATCAGCGCGAACAACACCGCCGCCGCGGCGGCGGCCGCGCCAGGGCGGCACCGTTTACTCGGCAAAGGCCTCGGCCAGCTGGTGGACGGCCATCGCATACAGCGGGCTCCGGTTGTAGCGGGTGATCACATAGAAATTGGGATAGCCAAGATAGTATTCATACCCGTCCTCGCCCTCGAGGCGAATGAACGAGTACTTCCCGTCCTCGGCCACGGACTCGTCGGGATAGATGCCGTGCTCGGCGAGTTCGTCGAGATCAAAGCGGGCCTGGTAATTGCGGCTGATCAGCTCCTCGTGGGCATCCCCCTCGACCCGGGCGCGTGCCACCACCGGCTCACCGGTCTGCCAGCCATGCTCGCGGAAGTAGTTGGCGACACTGCCGATCGCATCCGGCCAGGAGTTCAGCAGGTCCCGGCGACCATCGCCGTCGAAGTCCACCGCGTAGTGACGGTAGCTGGACGAGATGAACTGTCCGCGCCCCATCGCGCCGGCGTAGGAGCCCCGTGTCTCGCGGACATCCAGGTCCTCCTCCTGCACCAGGGTCAAAAACTCGCCCAGTTCGCGGCGGAAGAAGTCCGCGCGCGGCGGGTAGTCAAATCCCAGCGTGACCAGCGCATCGAACACTCGGAAGCCCCCGGTGTTGCGCCCGTAGTTGGTCTCCACGCCGATGATCGCCGTGATCATCGCCTGCTCGACGCCGAAGGTCTCCTCGGCGCGCGCGAGGGTCTCGGCCTGCTCTTCCATGAAGCGCTCGCCGCGCTCGATGCGCAGGTCGTTCACGAAGATCGGGCGATAGTCCTTCCAGGGGCGCGCCTCGGCAGGGGCCGAGATCAGGTCGAGGATGCGTTGCTGGGGATCGGCCTCGGCGAACATACTCTCCAGCTCGTCGCGATCCATGCCCGCCTCGACCTGTTCGTCGATAAAGGCCTGGACCTCCTCGCGCTCCAGGTACGGCGGATCACCGGCGCGAAACTCGGACCCCGAGACGTTCGACAGGGAGCAGGCCCCCAGTGACAGGATCAACCCGGCCTGCAAGAGGACGGAACGAAGGGTGCCCAGCGGGCGGAGGTTGAGGGTCATCGATTCACCAGGCGCTTTTGCGACGCAATGCTCATGAGAATACCGAAGGCGACCATAAGCGTCACCAATGATGTGCCGCCGTAGCTCACCAGCGGAAGCGGCACGCCGACCACGGGCAGAAGCCCTGTCACCATCGCGATGTTGACCACCATATAGACGGCGAAGGTCAGCGCCAGGCTGCCGCCCAGCAAACGGGCGAAGCGATCCTGAGCGAGGGCCGAGATCCACAGCCCGCGCGCCACGATCGCAAAATACAGCAACAACAGGAGTGCGACACCGATAAACCCGAATTCCTCGGCGTATACCGCAAAAATGAAATCCGTGGAACGCTCGGGCAGAAAGTCGAGGTGCGACTGCGTGCCATTCAGCCAGCCCTTGCCGTACAGCCCGCCGGAGCCGATCGCGATCTTCGACTGGATGATGTGATAACCGGTCCCCAGCGGATCCGACTCCGGATTGAACAGGGTCAGCACCCGCTGGCGCTGATAGTCATGCATCTGCAACCACAACGCCGGGATCGCGGCGGCCGCGGCCAGTCCCAGCCCGACGAACCAGCGCCAGCTCAGCCCCGCCAGGAAAATCACCAGGAAACCAGCGGCACCCACCAGCATCGCGGTCCCCAGATCCGGCTGGCGCATGATCAGAAAAACGGGCACCAGGATCAGGGGCACCGTCACCAGCAGGTCGCGAAAACGCGGCCGATCGTTGCGAGTGGACAGGTACCAGGCGACCATCATCGGCACCGCCAGCTTCATGATCTCGGAGGGCTGGAAGCGCATGAAGCCGAGATCCAGCCAGCGTCGCGCCCCCTTGCCGATCTCGCCGGCGACCATGACCGCCAGCAGTAGCGCGACACCAGCCACAAACAGCCAAGGCGCGAGGGACCGCAGAGTACGCACGGGGATCTGCGCGACCAGCACCATCGCGGTCACGCCGAGTCCGATGCGCATGGCCTGACGCTCCAGGGCATTCATGCTCTCGCCGGAGGCACTGAACAGCACCGCCAGCCCCACCAGCAGCAAGATGCCGATCAGCACCAGCAGCACGCCATCCAGGCGCAGGCGCCCCAGCACCCACTGCCCTAGCGGCATCTCGCGCCCCGTCACGCTGATCATTCGTCCTCCGCCACGTCGAGCGTCATTCCGGCATCGCCTTTCAGGAAGGCGTCCATCACCTCGCGGGCTACCGGGGCCGCCACACGACCGCCCGAGCCGCCGTGCTCGACCAGCACGGCCACCGCGATCTGCGGATCGTCCGCGGGCGCATAGCCCACGAACAGGGCGTGATCCCACAGATGCCGGGGCAGCTCGTCCTCGTCGTACTCCTCGTCCTGGCCCAGCCCGAAGACCTGCGAAGTGCCGGTCTTGCCCGCGATGCGGTAGTTCGTCGGCGGGCGGCTGCCAATCGAACCCCAGGCGGTGCCATGGCGCGTATGTACGGCCTCGATCAGTGATTCGTGAATCGTGTCCCAGTGCTCCGGGGCCGCCTGCACCGGCTCGCGAGGCTGCGGCAGCAGCCGTTCGAGTTCGCCGTTGCCATTGTCCATCGACTGCAGCAGGCGCGGCTGGATGCGCTGCCCGCGCCCGGCCAGCGTCGCCGTGAAGTCCGCCATCTGCAGCGGTGTCGACAGCATGTAGCCCTGGCCAATCGCGGTGATCAGGGTCTCGCCGGGGAACCAGACCTGGTCGTGCGTCGCTCGCTTCCAGTCACGGCTGGGCAGGATACCTGCGCGCTCGCCCGTGGCGTCGATACCGACGCGCTGCCCAAGCCCGAATGCCCCCAGCATCGGCACCATGCGGTCGATCCCCATCGTATGCGCAAGGTCGTAGAAATACACGTCAGAGGAGACCGCGATGGCGCGCGACATGTCGACCCAGCCATGCCCCTCCCGGCGCCAGTCACGATAGCGACGCTCATGGCCGGGGATCTGAAAATAGCCACGGGCGAACATCCGTCGATCCGCGGTGGTAATCCCCTCGTCCAGCGCGGCCAGCCCCACCAGGGGTTTGACCGTGGAGCCCGGCGGATACTGCCCGGTCAGGGCGCGATTGAACAACGGCCGCGCGGGGTCAGATTGAAGATCGGAAAAGGCGGCCTGGGAGATGCCGTGCACGAACATCTCGGGGTCGAATCCCGGGGCACTAACCAGCGCCAGCACCTCGCCGTTGTTCGGGTCCAGGGCGACAATCGCACCCCGCCGGCCCGCCAGCGACCGGTAAGCGGCACGCTGCAGGTCCGCGTCAATGGTGAGCGTAATGTCGGTACCGGCCTCCGGTGGTGTCACCGACAACTCGCGGATCACCCGTCCCTGGGCATTCACCTCTACCTGACGGTAGCCCGGGCGGCCGTGCAGCAGGTCCTCGTAGTAGCGCTCGATGCCGATCTTGCCGATATGCGAGCTGCCGGCGTAGGCACGCGGGTCCACCCGTGCCAGGTCCTGCTCGTTGATCCGGCCCACGTACCCGACCACATGCGAGAACTTGTCACCGAGCGGATAGAAGCGCATCGGACGGGCCTCGATCTCCACCCCCGGCAACTCGTGCCGCGAGACCGCGATCCTGGCCACCGTGGTGTCGTCCAGGCCCGCCTTGAGCAGCACCGGCTGGAAGGGTCGGCGCTGGCGCACGCCGCGGCGGAAGCGTTCGATATCCGCGTCGGAGAGCTCGACAAAGTCATGCAGTCGTTCCAGGAGGTCATCGAGATTGCCAGCCTGTTCAACCGTCACCTCCAGCTGGTAGGAGGCGCGGTTGCCCGCCAGCAACTGACCATTGCGATCCCGGATCACACCGCGACTGGGCGCAATCGGCTCCACCCGCAGCCGGTTGTTCTCCGACAGCGTGGTGAAATGGGTATGCGCGCCGACCTGAAGCCCCGACAGGCGCCAGCCGATCAGGAGCAGGACCGCGGCGAGCAGGACCAGTGCCAGCAGGATGCGCACGGCATACCGCTGCTGGTCCTGTTGTTCCTGCCCGTAGTCATCGCGCCCGGCCATCTCAGCGGACCGCCACAACAACGAACGCCGCGCACCCGGCGACCCCCGACCCCGGGGATACGGGGACGATCCACGCCACGCGCTGACGCCGGGCCGCTACCGGCTCAGATCTTGCTCTTCTGGTAACGCTTGTAGCTGGCAACAATCTCCGCCTTGGCCTCTTCGGCGCCTACCCAGCCCTCAACCTTGACCCACTTGCCCTTCTCCAGCTCCTTGTAGCGCTCAAAGAAGTGCTTGATCGAGTCCAGCAGTTCCTTCGGCACGTCTTCCGGGCCCTTGAATCGCTCGGACTGCGTGCACAGCTTGCTCACCGGAACCGCCAGGATCTTCGCGTCGACCCCGGCCTCGTCGGTCATTTTCAGCATGCCAATCGGGCGCGAGCGCACGACCGAGCCCGGCAACAGCGGCACCGGGGTGATCACCAGCACGTCCACCGGGTCGTTGTCTTCCGACTCCGTGTTCGGGATGAATCCGTAGTTGCACGGGTAGAACATTGCGACCGCCATAAAGCGATCGACCACCAGAGCCCCGCTGTCCTTGTCCATCTCGTACTTGACGGGCTGGCCCTGGGTGGGGATCTCGATCACCACGTTGATGTCGTTGGGGAGATCCTTGCCGGCTTCGATCTGGTTGAGGTCCATGCTTGAGTATATTCCGATTATTTTGAAGAGCGGGGCATTATACAGGGGAGAGCCTCCGCAATGGCACCCGTCGCCGTCAGGCCAGGGAGCCACGGGCTGTATTGAGCGGTTGCGGCCGATTACCCTCAGGCGGTATAAGACCGCGCTCGGGAAACGGTTTGCGCCGCACCACCGCGGCCCTTTCACGATAGCCATTCACCGTGCCGCCTCGTACCCGGCTTGTGCTGCGGTTCGGCGTCGCACCCGGCAGCAGGAGTCAGCCATGCGTATCGTCCTGATGGGCGCACCGGGGTCCGGCAAGGGCACCCAGGCCAAGAAGATGGTCGCCACCTTCGGTATCCCCCAAATCTCCACCGGCGACCTGCTGCGCGCCGCAATGGCCGCCCAGACCGAACTGGGCAAGCAGGTCGAAAGCGCGATGAACGCCGGCCAGCTCGTACCCGACGACCTGGTCCTGGGCCTGATCCGCGACCGGCTGCAGGAACCGGACGCACAAAAGGGCTTCATCCTCGACGGCTTTCCACGCAACGTCGCCCAGGCCGAGACCCTGGACACCATGCTCGAGAAGCTCGGCGCACCGCTGGACCAGGCGATCCAGATCGATGTGCCGTTCGATGAACTGAAACAGCGCCTGACCGGACGCGTCTCCTGCGGCGATTGCGGCGCGGTATTCAACTCCCATACCTTCCCGCCCCAGCAGGAAGGGGTTTGTGATTTGTGCGGTGGCGAACTCGTCCACCGCGCCGATGACACCGAGAAGACGGTCGTCAATCGACTGAAGGTCTATGAAGAACAGACCCAGCCGCTGATCGAATACTACGCCCGCCGCGGCCTGCTCAAGCATGTGAATGGCACCCGCGACATTGCACTGATCTTCGACGAAGTCCGCCAGCTGCTGGGGAAACACTGATCCAGCATGATCCGTGTTTCCCCAGACTGAAACCCGCATGACGCCATCGCCTGACGGCTACGCACGCCCACTGCACCGCCGGGCCACGGCGCGGACCATCATTGCCTGCGTGCTCGGCGTCACGGCCACGGCGGCACAGGCCGGACTCGAGCGGATGGAGCGCCCCCCGGGCTGCGACTTCGCTCCCGGCATGGAGTGGCCCGAGATGCGCGAGCTCGCGGCCGAAATCACTGATATCGACGCCGATTACGTACGCCGAGAGGGTGAACTGATCAGCGCCCGCGGAAACGTCCAGCTCTTCGAACAAGGACGTCGCCTGGATACCGAATTCCTCGAATACGACCGGGCGACGGGCGTGGCTCGCACCGAGGGTGACACCCGGCTGTTCGACGGCGACCTGCTGCTGCACACCGACGGTGGCGAGTACCGCCTGGACGAAGAAACCGGGGAATTCCGGCGCATCGACTACCTGGTGCAGTCCGTGCCGGCACGAGGCAGCGCCGGGGTGGGCATCCAGCTCGCGCCCCACCTGCACGAGTTCGAGGACGCCGAGTACACCACCTGCCCGATCGACAACGACAGCTGGTGGCTGCGCACACGAGATCTGGAACTGGACCGCGAACGCGGCATCGGGGTTGCCCGCAACGCCCGCATTGACTTCAAGGGCGTGCCCATCGCCTACACGCCGTACATCCACTTCCCGCTGGACGACCGCCGCCAGAGCGGCTTCCTGCTGCCCAGCGCCGGGGTCAGTTCACGCCACGGGCTCGACATCAGCACGCCCTGGTACTGGAACATCGCACCGAATTACGACGCGACGTTCACCCCGCGAGTCATGTCGGACCGCGGGGTGAAGCTCGGCACCGAATTCCGCTACCTGCAGCCTCGCCACGAGGGCGTGGCCGATATCCGCTACCTGCCGAGCGACCGCGTATTCGGCGACGACCGGCACTACGTGCAGTGGTTTCACCAGAGCCGCCTGACCTCGGACCTGCGCTTTCGCCTGGACGCCGCCGACGCCTCCGACAGCGAGTATTTCCGCGACTTCGGTGGCGCGGACCGCTACTCCGGCAGCACCCCCTATCTGCGCCGCCGTGCAGACCTGACCTACAACCAGCCGGCCTACCGCCTGCGCACCCGCATCGAGGACTACCAGATCGTCGATCCCGAGCTGCGCGCCCAGCGCGAGCCCTACCAGCGCCTGCCGCAGATCACCCTGGAGGCGGGCGAGTATCTGGGGCGCGGACTGGCCTGGGACCTGGACACTGAACTGGTGCGCTTCGAGCGCAGCGAGAGCGACTCGCTGGAACCCCTGGGCACGCGCTTCGACCTCAACCCCACGGCCTCCTGGCGTTTCGATACTGGGGGCTTCTTCTTTGAGCCCAGCGCCGGGGTGCGCTATACCCATTACGAACTGGACCGCCGGGGCGAGCCAGGACCCGAGTCGATCAGCCGCACCGTGCCGCGGGCATCGATCGACACCGGTCTGGTCTTCGAACGTCCGATCCAGGACGGGCGTCGCCTGCAGACGCTGGAACCGCGGATCTTCTACGGCTATGTCCCGTTCGTCGACCAGACCGATATCCCGGTCTTCGACACCGGCGAGGCGGACTTCAGCTTCGACAACCTGTTCAGCCTCGACCGCTTCGTCGGCGCCGACCGGGTCGGCGACACGCACCAGCTGACCACCGCGCTGACCACCCGCATCTTCGACGAGCAGACCGGCCAGGAACGGATGAGCCTGTCCGCCGGCCAGATTCGCTATTTCGAAGATCGCGAGGTCCGCCGCGCTCCTGACGGCGATCCGCTGACGGAGTCCCGCTCGGATCTCGCCCTTGAGGGCCGCGTGCGCATCGGCGATGCCTGGAGCGGCCGGGGCTCCATCCTGTACAACCAGGACGAAGGCGAGACCACCCTCACAGCACTGTCGGTCAGCTACAGCCCGAGCGCTCGCGCCCGCATCAACGTGGGGTATCGTCAGCGCGAGGCCGGCAACCGCTCCATCGACCAGACCGATGTCTCCGTGCTGTGGCCCGTGACCCCACGCATCGATGCGATCGGGCGCTGGAATTACAGCCTGCAGGAGGAGCGTGATCTCGAACTTCTGGCCGGCCTTCAGTATCGTAGTTGCTGCTATGGCATCCGAGTGGTCGCCCGCCGCGCCTACGACTTCGACGAGACCTACGACAACTCGATTTATTTCCAACTCACGCTGGACGGACTCGGACGTTTCGACTCCGGCGTGGATTCGCTTTTAAGCGAGGGTATAGCCGGATATGACGCACTCCCCTGACCAACACCGCCGGGCCTCCTGGCTCCCGCTACTGGGCGCCGTGCTTATGAGCCTCGGCCTGTCCGCACAGGCGCAGGTTCCCGGCGGCGAACAGCCCGAGGACGCCGTCGAGGCCCCGGTCACCCCGGGGGCCGCCTCCGAGGCCGGAGCCCCTGCCGCGCCCATCACGCCACCGGAGGGGGATCAGTTCACCGATCGCATCCTCGCCGTGGTCGGCGACGACGTGGTGACCCAGCGCGAACTGGTCGAGCGCATGAACCTGGTCGCCCAGCAAATGATGGAGCGCGGCACCCGCCCGCCGGATCGTGACACCCTCGCGCGGCAGGTCATGGAACGGCTAATCGTCGAACGCGTTCAGCTGCAGGAGGCCGAGCGGGTCGGCATCAACATCGACGAGATGACCCTGAACCGGGCGATGGAGAACATCGCGCGCGAAAACCGCATGAACCTGCCGCAGCTGCGTCAGGCCCTGCTGCAGGACGGCGTCGACTTCAACGCCTTCCGCGAACAGATTCGCAACGAACTGACCGTCAACCAGCTGCAGCGTCGCCAGGTCGACAACCAGATTCGCGTCAGCGACCAGGAAATCGCGGACCTGATCGCCTCCGAAAGCGGCGCCATCGACCGCGGCGTGCGCTATCGCATCGCGCACATCCAGGTCTCGCTGCCGCGCGGCGCGGACTCCAGCCAGATCGCCACCGCCCGCGAAAAGGCCCGCGAACTGCGCCAGCGGGTGCGCGAGGGTGAGGACTTCGCCAGTGTGGCCATCTCCGAATCCGATGCCCCGGATGCCCTGGAGGGCGGCGACCTCGGCTGGCGCACCGCCGGCGAGATCCCCTCCGTATTCGCCCGCGAGGCCGTGCTGATGCGCACCGGCGAGATCAGCGACGTGCTGCGCTCGCCGAATGGCTTCCACGTCATGAAGCTGGTGGACCGCGAAGGGGGCGACCAGACCCGCGTCCGGCAGACGCAGGTACGCCACATTCTGATCAGCCCGGACCAGGTCCGCAGCGACGAGGAGGCCCGCCGCCAGGCCGAGTCCTTGTACAACCGCATCCGCGAGGGCAGCGACTTCGAGGCCCTGGCCCGCGCGAACTCCGACGACCCCGGCTCCGCTGCCCAGGGCGGCCAGCTCGGCTGGATCAGCCCCGGCGAGCTAGTGCCCGAGTTCGAGGAGGCGATGAACGCCCTGCAGCCGGGCGAGATCAGCGAGCCGGTGGAGAGCCAGTTCGGCTGGCACATCATCGAGGTCCTCGACCACCGCGAGGTCGACACCTCGCGCGAGCAGATCCGCGCCCGTGCCCGCGAGATCCTGCAAAACCGCAAGCGCGAGGAAGAGATCGAGCTGTGGATGCGGCGCCTGCGCGACGAGGCCTATGTCGAGTACCGCG
Source organism: Thioalkalivibrio sp. ALJ2 (assembly GCF_000378325.1). Taxonomy (NCBI): domain Bacteria; kingdom Pseudomonadati; phylum Pseudomonadota; class Gammaproteobacteria; order Chromatiales; family Ectothiorhodospiraceae; genus Thioalkalivibrio; species Thioalkalivibrio sp. ALJ2. Next base: position 168,797 of record NZ_KB899555.1, on the reverse strand, counting down.
TTGACGGCTTCGGCTCCTGACGCCCGGACGCCGGGTGCAATCCCGCGTCTGGCACTGACCGCCGGCGAGCCAGCCGGGATCGGGCCAGATCTGCTGATTGCCCTGGCCCACGAGCCTGGCGGTGGCGCCCAGCGCGTCGCCATCGGGGAACCGGATGTACTCGAGCAGCGGGCGCAGCAACTGGGCCGGTCGATCCACCTGATCCCCTTCGACCCCGAACGACCGCGCACCGCTACGCCGCGCGGGGCCCTGGAGATCGTCGCGGTCCCGGCCGGCGGCCCGGTGCAGACGGGCACCCTCGACCCCCGGCACGCCGAAGGCGTACTGGCAATGCTCGCCGCCGCCGCCGATGGCTGTCTCGATGGCACCTTCGACGCGATGGTCACCGGCCCGGTGCACAAGGGCGTGATCAACCGTGCCGGCATCCCGTTCAGTGGTCATACCGAGTGGCTGGCCGAACGCGCTGGCGCGCCCATGCCCGTGATGATGCTGGCCACCGAATCCCTGCGGGTCGCACTGGTGACTACCCACCTGTCCCTGCGCGACGTCCCCGACGCGATCACGCCGGAGCGCATCGAGGCGGTCACCCGCGTACTGCACCACGATCTGGCCGAGGACTTCGGGATCGAACGCCCGCGCATTGGTGTGTGCGGACTGAACCCGCACGCCGGCGAGGACGGTGTACTGGGACGCGAGGAGATCGAGGTCATCACCCCGACGCTCGACCGGCTGCGCGCCGAGGGCCTGGACCTGCGCGGGCCGCTGCCCGCGGATACCGCCTTCACCCCGCGCGCCCTCGCCGAGGTCGATGCGGTACTGGCGATGTATCACGACCAGGGGCTCCCGGTGCTCAAGCACGCAGGATTCGGGCATGCAGTCAACGTGACCCTGGGGCTGCCCTTCGTGCGCACCTCGGTCGATCACGGCACGGCCCTCGACCTGGCCGGCAGCGGCCGCGCAGAGGTCGGCAGCTTCCTCGCGGCCGAGGGCCTGGCGCGGGAACTGGCCCGCCATCGCCTGCAGGCACAGGCCGCGCACGCCCATGGGTGATACCGCACATGGGTAGCGCGCTGCCGCCGATCCGCAAGCGGTTCGGCCAGAACTTCCTGCATGATCAGGCCGTGCTCGCGCGCATCGTCGGCGCGATCGCCCCGCACCCCGACGACCCGGTGCTGGAGATCGGCCCCGGCCGGGGGGCCCTGACGGGCGCCTTGCTGGAGCGCCTGAATCGTCTGGTCGCGGTGGAGATTGACCGTGACCTGGCGGCCGGTCTGCGCGCCGCCTTTGCCCCGGAGCGCCTGGAGCTCCATGTGGGCGACGCGCTGGATCTGGACCTGGCAAGCCTTGGCCCGACACCGGAGGGTGGCTGGCGGGTCGTGGGCAACCTGCCCTACAACATCTCGACCCCCCTGCTATTCCACCTGCTCGATCAGATGGAGGCCATCCGCGACATGCATTTCCTCCTGCAGCGCGAAGTGGTCGAGCGCATGACCGCCGCCCCCGGCAGCAAGACCTACGGCCGACTGACGGTCATGCTCGCGGCGCGCGCCCGGGCCCAGTCGCTGTTCGGGGTTCCCCCCGGCGCCTTCCACCCGCCGCCCAAGGTCCACTCCGCGGTCGTGCGCATCACACCACTGGAGGCGCCGCTGGTGGACAGCGCACTGTATCCGGCGTTCGCAAAGGTCGTGAACCAGGCTTTCTCCAACCGCCGCAAGACCCTGCGGAGGGGGCTGTCCGGGCTGGTGGATGCCTCCCGGATCGAGGCCGCCGATCTGGACCCGGGCGCCCGCCCGGAGACCGTGGACGTCCACGGCTTCGCAGCGCTGGCGCGAATGGTCGCGCCCAGCTGACCGGCCCCGCCAGCGGACCGCGATCCGCTATGATGGACCCATGGACTTCATGGTGGCCGACATCGGAGGTACCCGCACCCGGGTCGCACGTGCGCGCCGCAGCGGCGCGCACTGGTCGTTGCACGACATCCGCCGCTACCCCAGCCGCGACTTTCCCGACTTGGACCACATCCTCGAGGTCTGGCGCAACGAGGTCGAACCGGCCGAGCCGCTGGCCGCTGCCGGACTGGCCCTGGCCGGCCCCGTTCAGAGCGGTCGGGCCCGCGCGACCAACCTCGACTGGCCCGAACTGGATGCGTATGCCCTCGAACAGGCACTGGGTATCCCGGTCGCCCTGATCAACGATTTCGCCGCTGTCGGCGCCTGCCTGGATGCCCTGGAACCCGGAGACCGGATCACCCTGCAGAACGCAGCGGCCGATCCAGAGGGTTTGCGCCTGGTGGTCGGGGCCGGAACGGGTCTCGGGACCTGCCTGGTCGGCCCGCGCCAGCAGCCCGCCATCCATCCCGGCGAAGGGGGGCACGCACGCTTTTCCCCGGCCGACGCCAACGAGGCGGCGCTCGCGGCGTTCGTCAGCGCCGAGGAAGGACTGTGCACCCGCGAGCACCTGCTCAGCGGCCGCGGCATTGCGCGCATCGCACGCTTTGAACTGGCACGCCGGGACGATGGCGAGCTGGCGCGAGCGCTGACCGCGGCCGACCCGGCCGCCGCCATCAGTGACCTGGCCGATGCCGGCCACGCGGCGGCCCTCGCGGTCGTCCAGCGTTTTGTAACGATCTATGCGGGACAACTAGCCGACATGGCCCTGACTGCGCTGCCGACCGGTGGGCTATACCTGGCCGGCGGGATCGCCCCGCGCTGGGCCGATTACTTCCAGGACACGACGTTTCTGCGGGCCCTGCATAATCGCCCACCGATGACCCACTTGCTTGAGCGACTGCCCGTGTCCCTTATCATGCACCCTGAACCCGGCCTGCTGGGCGCTGCCGTCAGCGCCTGGTTCCAGACAGGAGCTGCAACCGAATGAATTCGCCCCGCGAAACCGAAGAACACGCCATCGAGATCGAGGTCGCCACGGCCTATGTCGAGGACCAGTCGGAGCCCGATGACGACCGCTACGTGTTCGCCTACCACATCACGATCCGCAACTCCGGCGCGCTGACCGTGCAGTTGCTGAATCGCCACTGGATCATCCGCGATGGCCGCGACCAGACGCAGGAGGTGCGCGGCGAGGGCGTGGTGGGCGAGCAGCCACGCATCGAGCCGGGGGACAGCTTCGAGTACACCAGCGGCACGGTAATCGAGACACCCGTCGGCACCATGGAGGGCAGCTACGGCATGCAGGACGAACGCGGCAACACCTTCGAGGCGCCGATCCCGCCCTTCACCCTCTCCGTACCCCGTACGCTTCACTAGGCCAGGGCATGGCCCTTTACGCGGTTGGTGACCTCCAGGGCTGCCTGGACCCGCTGGAACGCCTGCTGGAGCAGGTCCGTTTCGACCCCGCCACGGATCACCTGTGGCTGGTGGGTGACCTGGTCAACCGGGGACCAGACTCGCTTGGCTGCCTGCGCTACGTACGCGCCCTGGGCGATGCCGCGACCGCCGTGCTGGGCAATCACGACCTGCACCTGCTGGCCACGGCCGAGGGTGTCCGCACCCCCGGCAACAAGGACACCCTGCGCCCCGTGCTGGACGCCCCGGATGCCGCCGAGCTGCTGGATTGGCTGGCGCAGCGTCCCCTGTTGCACACGGATTCCGACGCTGGCTGGACCCTGGTGCATGCCGGCATTGCGCCGGGCTGGGATCTCGAAACCGCGCAGACCGAGGCCCGGCGGGTGGAGGCCGAGCTGCGCGACCCCGCGCGACGCCATGCCCTGTTCGAGGTGATGTACGGCGACGAGCCTGCCCACTGGGACCCGGAGCTGGCCGGATATGATCGCCTTCGCTTCACGATCAACTCCTTTACCCGCATGCGCTACCTGATGCCCGATGGCGGACTGGAATTCTCAGGCAATGGGCCACCGGAAGATGCCCCGGAAACGCTGACACCGTGGTTTGCCTGGCCGGGCCGCCCAAGCGAAGGCTGGTCCCTGGTGTTCGGTCACTGGGCCGCGCTCGGTCACCGCCGAGGACCCGGCTGGCTGTCACTGGACAGTGGCTGCGTCTGGGGCAGGACAATGACGATCGCGCGCCTCGACGAGACCCGCGACCCCTTCCGGGTACGCACCTGGCAGACCGCCTGCAGCCAATAAGGCGCAGCGTGGCCATCGGCGGCGCAAAGAGCGTCCGCCAGGGAAACACTGAGCAATGCACATGCTCGCACTTGAGTCGCTTTCGCGTGCGAACAAGGCGCGGTGACTACCGTGCAATCGATCTGCACAAGGGAGCCGCAGCACCGTGCGCACACCCGTTTTTGATCAACAATGGGCGGGTAACGCGCTCCACGAGACGCCTTGCCTCGGAAAACCCGGGCACCGATGCGACTTGTACTTGGATCAGTGCTTCTCTAGCCCGCGTGGACCGAGTGCAGATACGCCGAGAGTTCGTCCAACAGACGATCGCGGGCCGCATGCAGTTCGTGCAGGCGCGCCAGAGCCCGGCTATCCTCACCGCGTTCACGCAGGGCGAACAGCTCGCCGGCCAGGTCATGGACCTCCTGGTGCCTCTGAAGCAGGGCCTCGGCCTCGTCCACCCGCCGCGAGCCCGCACGCTCGAGGCCGCGAACGAATCCGTCCCGATCCTCGGCCAATAACGGCGGCTGAGAAGTCTGCCCCTGCAGATAGGCCTCCGCACGCATGACCCAGGCCCGGTGGGCGACTGCGGCATACATCAGAGGCATGGCCTCGCGATGGATCCGAGCCAGGTCCGCCCAGTGGGCCGGTGGCTGCCACTCGTTCACCCACGCCGGGATCCGGTCCGCCGGCATGGGATGCGCAATGCCGTAGCCCTGCGCCAGATCGCAACCGATGCCCAGCAGCATGTCGCCATGGGCAATGGTCTCCACCCCCTCTGCGATCACCTCCCGGCCGAAGGCCCCGGCCAGGCTCAGGACCCCGTCCAGAATCGCCAGATCCTCGGGATCATCCAGAATATCGCCGATGAAGCTCTGATCGACCTTGACCATCCCCGCCGGCAGGCGCTTGAGATAGGTCAACGAGGCGTAGCCGGTGCCGAAGTCGTCCAGCGACACGCCCACCCCGAGGGCCCGGCAACCCTCCAGGCGGCGGGAGATCTCCACCATGTCGCCCAGCGCACTGGTCTCCAGGACCTCCAACTCCAGGCGCCCGGGCGCGAGATCCGGATGGTGCTGCAGCAGCCGCTCCAGGCGCTCGACGAAGTTCGGCTGGCGCAACTGGTAGGCCGCGATGTTGACACTGACCTGTGTGGACAGCCCGACGGTCTCCCAGGCCCGCAGCTGCTGCAGGGTCCGGTCGATCACCCACTCGCCGAGATCAACGGCCAGCGGATGGTCCTCGATCTCGGGCAGGAAATCCCCGGGCGACAGCAGGCCATACTCCGGGTGCTGCCAGCGGATCAGGGCCTCGAACCCGATGACCGTGCCGCTGCGCATATTCACCTTGGGCTGATAGAACAGGACGAATTCCTCGTTCCCCAGCGCGCGGCGGATGTCTTCGAGGGTCTCGTGGTGGCTGCGCGCCGAGCGGTCGCGCTCGGCATCGAACACATGGAAGCGCCCTTTGCCCGACAGCTTCGCCTGATACATCGCCTGATCGGCCTGACGCAGAAGCTGGTCTGCATCCAGGTCCTGGTCCGCCTCCGGGTAGAAGGTCACCCCGAGGCTGGCGGAGACCTGCAACCGGTCGTCTTCCAGCAGCATGGGTTCCGCGGCCGCCTGCAGCAGCCGCTGCAGCAAGGCCTCGCAGCCGTGCAGATCGCCGACGTCGATCAGCACCGCGACGAACTCGTCCCCACCCAGGCGGGAGAGGGTGTCTTCCGAGCGCATGACCGCCTTCATGCGCGCAGCGACCTCCACCAGCATCCGGTCCCCGGCCGCATGCCCGAAGGTGTCGTTGATTCGTTTGAACCCGTCGAGGTCCAGATAGACGACCGCCAGGTGCTCGCCATGGCGCCGCGAGCGGGCCATGGCCTGCTGCAGGCGATCCGCCAGAAGCACCCTATTGGGCAGACCGGTCAGTGCATCGAAATGGGCGATCCGTTCCAGCTGCCGCTCGTGCTCCTTGAGGGTGGTGATATCAGTCGAGATCCCCAGCAGGCCAATGATCTGGCCCGGCTCGTTGTCGTCCCGGATCGGGGTCTTGATCTCCAGATACACTCGGCGGCCGCCATCCTCCTCGATGACCTCGATCTCCTCGGTGGTCTGGTCGCCGTCCAGCACACGGTGGTCGATCTTGCGCAACCGGCGCACCGTGTCTGGAGGGAAGAAACGGCTGTCGGTGCTGCCGGGCAGATCCTCCTCCGTCGCGCCGAACAGGCGCAGGCAGGGCTTGTTGGCAAACGTGTATCGGCCCTGCGGGTCCTTCATGTAAATGTAGGAGGAGACATAGTCCAGCGCATCACGGAAGCGCTGTGACTCGGCATGGGCCGCGCGCAGGGCGAGCTCGTCGTTCTTGCGGTCGCTGATGCCGGTGCAGGTACCGATCATCCGCAACGGGCGGTCCTCCGCATCGCGACTGACGATCAGGCCGCGATCCTCGAGCCAGATCCAGTGACCATCCGCGTGCCGGACCCGGTACTCCTGGACGTAGCGTTCGCGCCGGCCCTCGAGATAGGCCCGTAGCGCGGCCTTCACCGACTCCTTTTCATCCGGATGGATGCGCCGTTCCCATTCCTCCAGGGAGGCCCCGAGTTCGGCCTCGACCACCCCCATGATTTCGCGCCAGCGGGGCGAGAAGTAGAGCGTGTCCCGCGCGATATCCCAGTCCCAGAGGCCACTGCGCGAACCCTCCAGGGCAAAGCGCCAGCGAAATTCGCTCTCGCGCAGCTGCTGCTCCTGCCCGCGGAGCTCGTCGGTCAGGCGCCGGGCGATCTCCTCGGCGCGCACCCGGGTGCCGGAGATCGACAGGATCAGCCCGAACAGCAGGCCGCTCAGCGCCAGCCCGGCCACCAGCGTGCCCCAGGCGCTGGTGTAGGCCACCGCCGCATCCGGGTCCTGGTGATCGAACTGCAGCCGCCAGATGCGGCCGTTGAACTCGATCTCGCGGGACTGGGCAAACCGGCTGGGGACCTCCGAGTCGATGCCGCTGTTGCTGAACAGCAGGCGGTCGTCATCCACCTGGGGCCCGTCATAGATGCGCAGCCCAACGCCCTCGCCCTCCATCAGTTCCCAGTCACCAAGGATGCCGGTCATCAGGTCCGTCATGCGGTACGGACTGTAGGCCCAGCCCTTCAGGGCCTCGGCCCGTTGCCCCGGCGTATCGATGGGCATATCCATGCGATAGATGGGCACGTACATCAGCGTACCGGCCTGCACGTCCTCCTCGGTCTCCTGCACCAGCTGCACACGCCCGGTCAGCGCCGCACGCCCGGTATCCCGGGCCTGGGTCATCGCCTCGCGGCGCACCGGCTCCGAGAACATGTCATAGCCGAAGGCCCGCTGATTGCGGGCGTCGAAAGGTTCGAGGTAGACGATCGAGGAGTAGGTCTCGCGCGGACCCGGCGGAAACACGGTGTAGTCCGGGAAGCCCTCGACCCGAATCTCCTCGATGTGTGCGGCCAACTCGTCGGGCCGCAACAGGCGTGAAAAACCGATCCCCTGCACGCGCTCGAGGGTGTCGGATACCCGGAGCTTGCGCACGTAGTCGCGCCACTCCTCGCGCGTGACCTCCTCGGAGGCATCGTACAATCCTGCGGCCCCGCGCAGCACCAGGGCGTAGGCATCCAGTCGCTCCTCGATCCGGATCGTCACCTGATCGGCGGCGAACGCAAAGCGATCAGTCGCCTCGGCATCCAGCACCTGCTTGACCTGAAGCGCCGCGAGCAGCGTCAGCACGCCGCCAAAAACCAGTACGATCACCGCGAACGAATAGCGTCCGGAAGCATGGGTACGCGGGTGAAAGAAGGGTATCAACGTCAACAAAACGCCCTGGCCGTGAACAGAGCCAAGTTAACCACGAAAGAAATTCCGGTAACACCGGTCCCGGGCCGAGCCCGGGTCGCGGCCAGGCGAAGCAGAAAACGACAGGGCGCGCCGCTGTCGTCAGTCGCCGGCGACGGTCATCGATTCGACCAGGATCGAGCCGGTGTGGATGTTGCCCCGGCGATCGACGTCGGTCCCCACCGCGACGATGCGCTGGTAGATGTCCTTGAGATTGCCGGCGATGGTGATCTCTTCCACCGGGTACTGGATCTCGCCATTCTCCACCCAGAAGCCGGCCGCCCCGCGCGAATAGTCGCCGGTGACCGCGTTCACACCCTGGCCGATCAGTTCGGTCACCAGAAAGCCCGTGCCCATCTCGGCCAGCAGGGCGGCAAAGTCCCGCTCGCCCGGTTTGACGGTCACGTTGCGCGCGCCACCCGCGTTGCCAGTGCTCTCCAGCCCCAGGCGCCGGGCAGCGTAGCTGTCCAGGGTATAGCTCTGCAGTACGCCATCAGACACCAGAGGACGGTTGCGCGTACGCACGCCCTCGCCATCAAACGGGGCACTGCCGAGCGCGCGCGGCGTCAGCGGGCGTTCCTCGATCTGCATCCAGTCGGGAAACACGGACTCCCCGACCGCATTCAGCAGGAACGAGCTGTGGCGGTACTGTGCGGGGCCGGAGATCGCGCGGGTAAAGCTGCCGATCAGCGTGCGCGCCATCTCCGGGGCAAACAGCACCGGGCAGCTGCGCGTGGAAAGCTTGCGCCCGCCCAGGCGCCGCACGGTGCGCTCGGCGGCCTGACGCCCGATAGCCTCGCAGGCGTCGAGATCCGCCGCGTGGCGGGCCACGGTGTAGGCATAGTCGCGCTGCATGCCGGCATCGTCGCGCGCCACCAGGGCACAGGACATCGAGTGACGCGTACTGCGATACCCGCCCATGAAGCCCTGCGAGTCGCCGAGAAAGGCGATCGCCCGGCGGGTGCTGACGCTCGCGCCTTCGGAGTTCTCGATCCGCGAATCGGCGGCAAAGCCCGCGGCCTCGATCGCACGCGCAAGTTCGGTCGCCTGCTCGGCATCGCAGTCCCAGGGGTGGTCGAGGTCCAGGTCATCCCACTCCCCGGCCTTGAGCGCGGGATCGGGCATCCCGGCATAGGGGTCCGGCTCGGTGTAGCGCGCGATGCGGCAGGCGGCCTCGACCGTATCCAGCAGGGCCTGCTCGCCGAAATCGGTGGTCGAGGCGGCCCCCTTCGACTGGCCGAAGTAGGCAATCAGCGACAGGCTCTGGTCGCGTTCGTACTCCAGCGTCTCGATCTCGCCCTTGCGCACGGAGAGCTCCAGACCGACGCTGTGGCTGACCACCGCCTGCACATCCGAAGCCCCCTGCGCGCGGGCCACGTCCAGGGTCCGCTGGACGCGATCCTGCAGGGAGTCGGCGGAATGGGACAGGGCCTGGATCTCGAGATCCGGCGCCATGCGTTCGGGGGATGTGCTCATACAGACGTCCGTTTGCCTTCAGATCAACAGAATCGGCGGGCCGGGTTCATCCCGGCCCGCCGTGGTGTGCGAAGCCCCGCGGGGCTTCAGGAGGGGCGGCCCGTGTGCTTGTGTACGGCGCCAACGTTGCCCCAGCGTTCCAGGTCCTCGACGTGCACGCCGACCCAGTAAAGCTTGCCAACGCTGTCACGGGTCCAGCCACCAACCAGTTCCTGGCCCTCGCCCAGCTCGACGTGATCGGCGAAATGCTCGGCCCGTTCGCGGTCGCGGAAGACATGCCACTGCACGATCTTGTCGTGGCCGTGTCCCTCGGGCAGGGAATGTTCCTGATCCAGAAAATCCAGCTTCATCTAAGCCTCCTTGTCGCTGCTCGTCCGCGGGCACGCCGGGCCGGCGTCAGGCCGCCTGGGTGCCCCCCACGGTCATGCCGTCGATACGCAGGGTGGGCTGCCCCACGCCTACCGGCACGCCTTGTCCTTCCTTGCCACAGGTCCCCACCCCGGGGTCCAGGCGCATGTCGTTGCCCACCATCGAGACGCGGGTGAGCACGTCCGGGCCGTTGCCGATCAGGGTCGCGCCCTTGACCGGGTAGGTCACCCTGCCCTTCTCGACGCGATAGGCCTCGGAGGCGGAGAAGACAAACTTGCCGGAGGTGATGTCCACCTGCCCGCCGCCGAAGTTGACCGCATACAGGCCGTCCTCCACCGAGGCGAGGATCTCCTCCGGGTCAGCCTCGCCCGCCAGCATGTAGGTATTGGTCATGCGCGGCATCGGCAGATGGGCGTAGGATTCGCGCCGGCCGTTGCCGGTCGACTGGACGCCCGTCAGTCGGGCATTCATCTCGTCCTGCATGTAGCCACGCAGAATACCGTCCTCGATCAGCACGGTCTGTTGCGTCGCAGTGCCCTCGTCGTCCACGTTCAGCGAACCGCGGCGCCCCTCCAGCGTGCCGTCGTCGACGATGGTGATGCCCTTTGCGGCCACCCGCTCGCCGATACGCCCGGAAAAGGCCGAGGTCCCCTTGCGGTTGAAGTCGCCCTCCAGGCCGTGGCCAATCGCCTCGTGCAGCAGCACACCGGGCCAGCCCGGGCCCAGCACGACCTTCATCGTGCCGGCCGGCGCGTCACGCGCCTCCAGATTCACCAGGGCCTGGCGCACCGCCTCGCGGGCATAGCCAGCCGCGCGGTCATTCTCGAGGAAGTAGCGATAACCGAAGCGGCCGCCGCCCCCGGAGCTACCGGATTCGCGGCGATCCCCCTGCTGGGCGATTACCTGAACGCTCAGGCGGACCAGCGGGCGTACATCGGTGGTCAACTCGCCACGCGCATTCAGTACCAGGACGACCTCGTGCACCCCGGCGAGGGAGCACATCACCTGGGTCACGCGCGGATCGGCGGCGCGTGCTGCGGCGTCCACTTCCTTGAGCAGGTCGATCTTGGACTGCTCGTCCAGCGAATCCATGGGGTTCTCGGGGGCGTAAAGCGCCGGACGAGTCGGCATGCGGCTCGCGACCGCGACCCGCCCGCTCTGGCCCGCATCGGCGATGCTGCGCGCGGTGCGGGCCGCATCCAGCAGGGCCGGCATCGCGATGTCGTCCGAATAGGCAAAACCGGTCTGCTCGCCACGCACCACGCGGATACCCACGCCGCGCTCGATATTGAAGCTGGCCGATTTGACGATGCCGTCCTCCAGCGACCAGCCCTCCTGGCAGGCAAACTGGAAGTAGCAGTCGCCCCCGTCCACGCCGCGGCCAAAGGTCGTGCCGAGCAGGGTGGTCAGCTCGTGGTCGCCCAGACCGGCCGGGTCGAGCAGGGTTTGTTGGGCAAGGCTGTCGATCATGGAATCCTCGGGGTTCAGGAATGCGTTCAGTATGGAGCTTGGGGCCCGCGCCGGGCTTTCAAGCCCGCGCGCCACGCGGTTATGCCCGCCGCAGACATTCGGACTAGACCGTCCCCGGGCAGGCCAGGCGCCGATGTTCGATGGTGGGGAACACGGTGCGGATGCGCTCGACCTGGGCATGATCCAGATCGGCCAGCAGCACACCCGGGTTGCGCTGCAACTGATTCACGACCCGGCCCCAGGGGTCGACCAGGGCGCTGTGCCCATGGGTCTCGCGACCGTTCACGTGGAACCCGCCCTGGGCCGACGAAAGCATATAGCACTGGTTCTCGATCGCGCGGGCACGCAGCAGGACATCCCAGTGAGCCTGGCCGGTCTGCGCGGTAAACGCCGCCGGCAGCGCGACCCAGTCAGCCCCCTGGTCCAGCAGGGCCCGAAACAGCTCCGGGAAGCGCAGGTCATAGCAAATCGCGAGCCCCATGCGCCCCACAGGGGTATCCACGACCACCACCTCGTCGCCCCGTTCGAATACCTTCGATTCCGTGTAGGCCTCGCTGCTGTCTGGTAACTGCACGTCGAACAGGTGGATCTTGTCGTAACGTGCGACCTGCTGGCCCTGGTCGTCGAACACCAGGCAGGCGGAGCGCACGCGCCCCCCGTCCTCGGTCTGTAGCGGCACGGTGCCACCGACAATCCACAACCCCAGGCGACGGGCCTGCTCGGCGAGGAAGGCCTGCAGCGGCCCCGCCCCGTCGGCGACCTCGGCGATGCCCAGGATGTCCGACTCCTGCATCCCCATGAACGCGAAGTTCTCGGGCAGCACCGCCAGACGGGCCCCCTTGTCCGCGGCCTCCTGCAGCAGGCGCTTGGCCTCCAGCAGGTTTGCCTGGGGCTGAGGCCCGGAGGCCATCTGTATTGCCGCTACCTGTGTCATCGGTACATCCGCTAGTCGTCGTTGTCAGTGGCGGGCTGAACCAGGGTCTGCACCTCCGGGTCGTCCCACGGACCGGTGACGCGATATTCCACGCGAGCGGCCTCTTCGATTTGATCCCCAATCCCCAGCACTCGTTCCGCCAACAGTACCACCACCCCGGTTACCGGACCGCCGACCAGGGCCCCGACGATCGGCAGTGCGGTACGCAGACTCGGCACCACCACGATGTGGTGATCGTAATCGCGCGCGACCAGGCCGGTGCGACCGCTCAGTCGTACGCGCGCGGATGGGCCCCGCATCTCCAGATCGGGGACGTGCAGATTGCCATCTTGCAGCGTCGCGGTCGCCTCCAGCCGATCGAACGAAAGTCCTTCCGTGAACACGTCACGGAAATCGAGCCGCAGACGTCGCGGCAACACATCCAGACTCACCAGCCCCAGCAGGCGCCCTGCCCCCGGCTCGACATCCGCCAGGCGGCCATCTTCGAGTTCCAGCTCCATCGTCCCGGCCAGTAACGCCAGGCGCGGTGCATACAGCGGACCAGGCCAGGACAGGTCCAGTCGACCCTCCCCCTCGCCCCCCACCAGTGCGCGGGAGAGCCGTGCCGATGACAGGGCCCCTCCCCAGTCATCACCAGACAGCCGGACATCCAGACGGCTGTCGGGCCGTCCGTCGGCGAGGACATGCCAATGGCCAGTCCCTTGCGCCCGCAAATCGCCGTCCGGGCCGCGGGCGCGCAGGCTCTCCACCCGCAGACCCTGGTCCACGGGCTCCAGTGCCAGGTGGACATCGGCCAGGCGGTACTCGCCGACTTGCAGCCGGTCCAGGATCAGATCCACCCCCGGCCACTCCCGCGGGTCCTCCAGCCCCCCTCCCTCGACAGCCCGAACGGTCGTATCGCTGTCCGGCTCGCCATCAAATTCCACGTCCTCGAGGATCAAATGACGCAGGCGCGCCTGCCAGCGGTCACGGCCATCGCCGGACGCACGCCAGGAGGCGCTTCCCGCCAGCCAGGCAGACTGGGCCTCCAGGTCCCAGCCCTCGTCACGACGCTGCCCCTGCAGGCGCATACCCGGGATCTCCAGCTCGCCCCAGCGGATACGATCGCGCACGTCCAGCTCGATCCGCTGCAGGCTGAGGCCGCCGCTGCCATCTGCGGCTTCCACATCCCCCAGATCCACATCCCGCGCCCAGGGCGCCTCGGCCAGCGCCTCCAGCCAGGGCTGGACCTCCAGCTTCGGCAACCGTGCCCGCACCGAGAGGCCCTCGCCCGGAAGCGAGAGCAGGGTTGCGGCCGGGATGCCTATCTCCAGCGCCATGGCCTGCACGTCCGTTCCGGCCGCAGCGGTCTGTGGATCCACCCCGCGCGCAGCCGGGTCGTCCGGTGCCTGACTTGGGCTCAGGCGCAGGTGGGCCCGCAAGGTCTCGCCCAGCCGCACATGCCCGATGCCCGCCCGGCTGTGACCGAACGGGAGCGTTACCTCCAGTGGGCGCCGCTCATCGGGTTCCTTGCCAATCGGGCTGGGCCAGTCGATCCCGACGCCGACCAGATCCGAGCTCAGGTCGAGACGCACGCCATCGATGGCATCCCCCAGCCGCAGGGTCGCATCCCAGGTCGCGCGCCCCTCCAGATATGGCTGCAGGGCGGGTATCTCCTCCAGCCACGGTTCCAGCGGCTGGGGGCCATGGGCGCGAATCGTGGCCTCCTCGCCGTTCAGCGGCCAGTCGGCGCTGACATTGATCCACTCTCCATGGACTCGTGCCTGCACATCATCGGCCCATACCCGGTCGTGGGTATCAAAATGCACCGCACCCTCCACAGCCTCGAAGCCGGTCGGCCAGCCGGCGACTTCGGCCCGCGTGTGCAGCAGGTCCAGCCGCCCCTGCACACGGACATCCTGCAGGCGGTCCTCGTCGAGCGGCAGGGTAATGCCCAGGGCCAGACGCGTGGGCCCCTCGATCATGGCCGCATCGCGAATCTCGGCGGCGTCCTCCAGCAACCCGGCCTGACGCAGGTACAGCAGCAGGTCCTGTGCGGTGCCGTCGCCCGTCCCTTCGATTTCCAGGACCGGGGTGTCCATCATGTCGTCGATCCACACCTCGGTGCCGTGGACCGCCGTATCGAGGATGCGTCCCGAGACATCGGTCGCGCGGAAACTCGCGTTGTGGAACAGCAGGCGCCCGCGCAAGTCCTCCGCCACCGGCCAGCCGGGCTCGTAATCGAGCCGGCCTTCCTCGATATCCGCCCACAGGTCGAACACACCCGACTGATCCGTAAACGGGAAGTCGCGGCCACGGCCGCGATAGACCATACCGCCCCCGTCGGAGACCCCCGTCTGGATGCTCTCCGCCAGCCACTGGTAGGTATTGGATGGCAACAGGTGGATGGGCAGATAACGCTGGGTGTAGTCGCCGTCGGCGCGCAGGATATCCAGCGCCAGGTCCACGCGCGGGCCCGACTCGTGTCCGTCGAACAACAGCCGCATGCGTCCGCGCGCCGCCGCGTGCTCGTTCGCGACATCGAGCCCCTCCCCGGCGATGCGCCAGTCACCCGCCTCGCTGCGCTCGGCCCGCAGCCGCCCGCGCACCGTCTCGACCCACAGGGGGTCATCAAACAGGGTCGGCATCTCGAAGCGCACATTGCGGCTGTCGAGGTCGAGCTCCAACCCGCCCTCGCGCCAGGAGACCTCCCCGTCGACCCCCTGCACGCCCGGCCCGTAATCGCCCGCATGCCATTGCAGATCGCGCAGTTGCGCCAGCCCCTCTGCCGGCTCCAGGCGTTCCCCGTCATGCCGCGCCCGCACCCAGGCATCGCCGAGCCGTCCGCGCGGGCGCACCTCGCGCAGGGGGGCGGCCAGCTCGGGCGCGCGCTGCTCTACCAGGAACAGCAGCGGCGCATAGGGCTCCACCTCCAGGTCCCGCGCCGCGAGTTCCAGCGCCTCGACGATCAGGGCCTCGGGTTCCCCCCCGAGCGTATAGCGCAGGCGCAGATCGCCCGACCCCGGGCGCGTCGCGGTCCAGTTGGATTCATGGGCGGCGCCGCGCACCCGCCAGTCGAAGCGATGACCAAAGGCGCCCCCCGGCTCGCCCCCGGCTCCGTCCAGCTGGGTGTCGTGCTCGCCGCGCAGCGCGACCACACGGCCATCGTCGATCTCGCCCCACAGGCGCAGAGCGGTCGTGCCAGGAGGCGGCTCCCAGCCCAGGCGCACCAGCCAGGGAGACCAGGCGCCCAGTGCCACCGGTTGGGTATCGAGGAAGAAACGTGCATCGCGGGCGGTCGC
Source organism: Thioalkalivibrio sp. ALJ2 (assembly GCF_000378325.1). Classification (NCBI taxonomy): domain Bacteria; kingdom Pseudomonadati; phylum Pseudomonadota; class Gammaproteobacteria; order Chromatiales; family Ectothiorhodospiraceae; genus Thioalkalivibrio; species Thioalkalivibrio sp. ALJ2. The sequence goes on along the minus strand of NZ_KB899555.1, from coordinate 153,338 downwards.
ATCCGGCACCTCCACTCCCAGGATGAAGTCACCGTCGGCCGCCCCCTGCATGGCGCCATCGAGGAAGACTCGCAGCCGGCCCCGGGCGTCCGTCCGCACGGCCAGGCGCCGCACGTCCAGGACCGACTCCAGCGCCGCCCCGCGGTCCTCCCAGGTGATGCGCACCTCGCTCGCTTCGAGATCCGGCCAGCGCTCCACCGGGATCTCCAGCAAGGCGCCGTCGCCCAGCCCCACCTCGTAGCCGTGTACGTGAATCGCGCCATCGGCCTCGCGGACCACCCGGACCTCGGTGCCGGCCACTTCGATCTGCATCGACGGAAAACGGCTTCGCAGCGTCGCTCCGGCGCTGAGTGACAGGCGCAGGCGTTCGAGATGCAGCGGTTCCTCGCCGGACAGGTCGACGCTCACCCCCCGGGCAACCAGCGCCGGCGACCAGCCGGACCAGCCCAGTTCGATCTCGTCCGTGCGAACGGGGTAACCCAGCTGCGCGCTGGCCGTGGTCTCCACCCACTCGCCCAGCCCGTCCCAGTGGGCCACCGTCAGGCGCAGAGACAGCAAGGCAAGCGCAGCCAGCGCAATCAGCAGCAGGAGGACGCCAACAGCGACACGAACGGAGTGTGACAGGGCTCTCATTTCAGCCCCGACCGGCCGCAACACCGCCGGCCCGGTGTGCCGGGACCCCTGCGCTGTCTGGGCCCGTGCATCGCTGTCACGCCGTCCGTTTCCTCCTCCGTTCCTGGCTGGGGGCTCGTTTACCCAGCGTTTCCCTGGCTAGAACAAAACCACCTAGATGAAAACCACGTCGAACTGCTCCTGGGTATATAGCGTCTCCACCTGGAAACGGATCGGGATACCGACAAAGCTCTGCAGCTCCGCCAGGCTCGCCGATTCCTCGTCCAGAAGCAGGTCGATCACGTTCTGCGAGGCGAGCACGCGCAGTTCGCGCGCGTCGTACTGACGTACCTCGCGCAGGATCTCGCGAAACAGCTCGTAGCAAACGGTCTCGGCCGACTTCAGATAGCCGCGCCCCGCACAGGTTGGACACGGTTCGCAGAGCTGGTGTTCCAGGCTCTCGCGCGTTCGCTTGCGCGTCATCTCCACCAGCCCCAGTGGCGAGACATCGCAGATCTGCGTCTTCACGTGATCGCGTTCGAGCGCCTTCTCCAGCGCGCGGATCACCTGGCGCTTGTGCTCGTCGTCCTGCATGTCGATGAAATCGATGATGATGATCCCGCCGAGATTGCGCAGGCGCAGCTGGCGCCCGATCGCCTGGGCCGCCTCGAGGTTGGTCTTGAAGATCGTCTCTTCCAGCTTGCGATGCCCGACGAAACCGCCGGTATTGATATCCACCGTGGTCATCGCCTCGGTCTGGTCGAAGATCAGGTAGCCCCCGGACTTCAGCTCGACCTTGCGCTCCAGCGCCCGCTGAATCTCCTCCTCGACATTGAACAGATCGAAGATCGGGCGCTCGCCAGGGTAATGCTCGATCCGCCCGACCAGCTCCGGGAGGTACTGTGCGACGAACTCGCACACCTTCTGGTAGGTCTCGCGTGAATCGATACGGATGCGCTCGATCTCGACCCCGACCATGTCGCGCAGGATGCGCAGCACCAGCGGCAGGTCGGCGTAGACCTCCTCCCCCGCACTGGCCTCGGCGGCGGCGAGCTGAATGCTGTCCCAGACCTTCTTCAGGAAGGCCGTGTCGTTTTCCAGGGCCTCGTCGTCCACCAGCTCCGCCGCGGTGCGCACGATAAAGCCATGCTGCGGGGCGATCTCGTCGCGCAGCGCCTCCACCTTCTCGCGCAGACGACTGCGCGAGCCCTCGTCCTCGATACGCGTGGATACGCCGACATTGCTCTGATTCGGCATCAGCACCAGATGGCGGGACGGCACGGTGATGTAGGTCGTCAGCCGGGCGCCCTTGGTGCCCAGCGGGTCCTTGATCACCTGCACCAGGACATCCTGGCCTTCGCGCAGCAACTCGCGGATGGTCTCGGCACGGCCGGAACCATTGCCGCCGCCGTTTCCGGCGCCATTGCCCGCCCCATTGCCCACTCCTGGGCCATTAAGCTCTTCACGCTCCACCGGGGCCACGTCGGAGGCATGCAGAAAGGCCGTACGATCCAGGCCGATGTCCACGAAGGCCGCGTCCATGCCCGGGAGCACGCGCACGACACGACCCTTGTAGATGTTGCCGACGATCCCGCGCCGACGGGCCCGCTCCAGGTGCAGTTCGGTCAGAACGCCGTTGTCGACCAGGGCCACGCGGCTTTCCTGGGGGGTGACGTTCATCAGGATTTCGGTACCGGTCATGCTGGGTTTTTCTTCTTGTTGTTGTGAATGTGCAAGCCACGCCGGCCTCCCGCGCAGACGCGGAACGCCGGCCCGGCGGGGCTACTTGGAGTCGGCTTCGGCGGGTTCGCCCGTGGCAGACTGCTGCTCCGCCTCGCGCCTGGCCTCGAGCTTGTCGGTGCGCGGCCAGGACTTGATCACCGCGTGCACAAGGGTCGCCAGCGGGATCGCGAAGAACACGCCCCACAGCCCCCAGATGCCACCGAACACGAACACCGCCGCGATGATCGCGACCGGGTGCAGATTGACGACCTCGGAAAACAGCAGCGGAACGAGGACATTGCCGTCCAGGAACTGGATCACCCCGTAGGCGATCAGCAGCCACGCAAACTCGCTGGACAACCCGAACTGGAAGTAGGCCACCGCGGCCACCGGGATCGTCACCACCGCTGCCCCGATATACGGGATGATCACCGAGATGCCGACCATGAACGACAACAGCACGGCGTACTCCAGCCCGAACCAGTTGAAGGTCAAAAAGCTCACCGCCCAGACGATCAGGATCTCGATGAACTTGCCGCGCACGTAGCTGGCGATCTTCACGTTGACCTCGCGCCACACCTCGCTGGCCAGATGCGAGTCGCGCGGCATGAAGCTGCGCACCCAGTCGAGGATCAGGTCGCGGTCCTTCAGCATGAAAAAGACCATCAGCGGCACCACGATCAGGTAGATCACGACATCCACCAGATGCCGGGCGCTGGCCAGCGAGAACGAGACGACGCGTTGTCCCAGCATGGTGGCCTCGGCCTGGATGGCGCCCATCAGGTCGCGCACCTGCTCGTCCGTAATCAGTTGCGGATATCGCTCGGGCAGCTGCAGGAGCAGCGCCTGCCCCTCGCGGATCATGCCCGGCAGTTCGCGCACCAGCTGCGTCACCTGGGCCGACATCAGCGGCACGACACTAAAGAGGGCAGCTACCGTCAGCGCCAGGAAAGCGATCAGCACGATCGTGACCGCCAGCAGGCGTGGAACATGCAGGCGTATCAGCTTTTGCACCGCCCCCTCCAGCAGGTAGGCGATAATCAGCGAAGCGAGCAGCGGCGCGAGAATGCGCCCGGCGAAGACGATAATCAGGAACCCCGCCAGCAGCAGGAACGCCAGGATCACTACCTGAGGGTCGGTGAAGTGCCGCCGGTACCACTCGCGCAGGACGTCGATCATCGCGACTCGTCCCCGTCAGCCGAACCACCGTTCGCCTGAGTATCCTCGCCCTGGCGCATCGGGTCCTCGGCCAGTACCTTTTCGTAGTGGGTCTGGAACACAACCTCCAGCTCGTCGATCACCTCCACCGCCGAACGCCCCTGCATCACATGCTGGGCCATCAGCGCCGAAGTCTCGTTGAGCAGCTTGGAGCGATCCAGCATGTGATAGGTCGCCGACAGCCGGCGCATCGCCTTGACCACCGACTCCTGCTCCGGGCGCGGAATCGGCTCCGGCTCGGGCACCGGTTCCGGTGCCGGGGCCGGCGACTCCTGTTCAAGGAATCGCGCGAATTTCAGCAGGCTGGCCTGATCCTCGGGCGACAGGCGTGACGCGATCTCGGCCAGCTCGCGCGCCGGGTCGTCCTTTTTCTTCTTGCCACGGGCCAGGGCGGAGGCGACATCGCCCCCGCCCAGCCCGCCGGGACTGCCCATCGGAGGGAGCATGCCTACTCGTTCTCGATCTTCAGGCTGAACACGGGCATCTTGCGCCGCTCCTGCATCAGGCCGAGCTCCTTCACCAGGGCAACGATCACGTCCTCGGTGACCTTCTGCATGTCACCCCATTCCATGCGCGCCTCGCCCAGCAACTCGCCCATGTTCGGCGGCGGGTTGTGCTTGGCCTCCATGATGATGTCTTCCAGCATGCCCGGCTTCATTTCCGGCCGGAACAGCAGGCCGTAGGTCAGCTTGTCCGGCCGGACCGCCAGCCAGTCACCATCGTCGTCCACCAGGACCGGCTCCAGCCCCTCCGGCAGATCCACGCGGCCGTTGACCAGCTGCAGCACGCGACGCCCGTCCAGGGCCTCGGCCAGGTCGTCGCCCTCGCCGGCCGCGGTCTTGTGCGCAGTCACGAAACGGGCCCGGTACATCGGGTCCTCATGCGCGGTGCCACCAGCCTGTTCGGCTACCAGCAGCCCGCCCATGCCCAGCCCCACGACCGGGCGCTGCGAACGGCGGAAGATATCAATCAGCGCCAGCTCGTCGGGGACCTGCGGGTTTTCTTCATGGTCCGCGGTCGGCCAGGCACCACCGAGCAGCCACAGGCCGTCAAACTGGGCCGCCGACCCGGGGAGGTCCTGGCCGACAAAAGGCCGGTAATAGGAAAAGCCGATATCGCGCTTTTCGAGCTGCGATTCGATCAGGCCGAGAAACTCGGAATAGCTATGCTGCACTACGCAGTAATTCTTCATGTCGCGTCTTCTATTCGATTGGATTCTGTGTTCGCGGGGTCACCCTCGGCAGCGCCGGGCCCCAGGCCCGTGCAGTAGCCGCGCAGGAACTGCATCAGCACCTCCAGCGTCGGCACGCGGAACTGCTGGCGCGCATGCACCAGCGAGATCGGGCGTTCCAGCGGCGGGTCCAGCGGGATCGCCGCCAGCTCGCCCAGTGTCAGTTCCTTGGCGACCACGGCCTCGGACAGTACCGACACGCCCATGCCCGCCGCCACGGCGCCCTTGATGGCCTCCGGGCTGCCGAGTTCCATACACCCGCGCAGGGTATTGCGGTCGTAACCGGACCGCCCAAGGTACTCCATGATGACCTCGCGGGTCCCGGAACCCTCCTCGCGGCATATGAATGGCTGCTCGACGAACTCCGCGACCCGCACACTCTTGCGGCTGGCCAGTTCGTGCTCCGGCGGCACAATCAGGCGCAACTGGTCCACCGTGCAGGGCTGTACCAGCAGGGTGCGATGGCTCACCGGCGCCTCGACGATCCCCAGGTCAACACTGCCCTCTTCAACCATCGCGACGACATTCTCGGTGTTGCCGACACGCAGCCGGATACCGATATCCGGGTGTGCCCGACGGAAGGCGCCGAGCAGGGCCGGCAGCATGTACTCGGCCACCGTCATGCTCGCGCCGATCACGATCGCCCCGCCGTCAGCACCCTTCAGCTCGCGCAGCGCGGCCTCCAGCTCGCCGTAGGTATCGAAGATGCGCTCGGCATAGCGCTGCACCAGACGCCCGGCCTCGGTCAGGGTCACCCGATTGTGGTTACGGTCGAACAGCCGCGTCTCCAGCTGCTCCTCCAACTGGCGCACCTGGAAGGTGACTGCCGGCTGGGTCATATGCAGGACCTCGGCCGCCCTGGTAAAGGACAGCAGGCGCGCCACCGTAAGAAAGACCTGCAAGCGTCTATCGGCCATGCACCACTCCGCAACCCGTACGATTCGGCATGCTACCAAGCCACTCGCAAGGGGGACAGCCAGACGCACACCCATGAGCGACTGGCACCCACCAGTGACCGGGGAATGAACTCACCAGTCTCACGGGAATCAATTTTTAAAGAGGGACAGGCTGACAAAACTCATTCCAGCAAGGAACGCGCATGGAGCAGCTTTCGGAGTTTGACCGACCCTGGCGTCCCGAATCCTGGCTCGGGGTAACCGGCGCCTGGCGCCTGACCGGCGTGGGCCTGGTCCTGATCCTGATGGCCGGCATCACACTGCTGGTCTATCAGACTGGCGGCACCAGCACGGCCTATCTCAACTTCATCCTGATCCCGGTACTGCTGGGCGCCGCCCTGATGGGCCTGTGGGGCGGACTGGCCTTCGGCCTGCTCGCCGGGCTTCTGCTGGGGCCTCTCATGCCCCTGAACGTGGACGAAGGTATTGCACAGCCGACCCTCAACTGGGCAACGCGGGCAGGGATCTATCTGGTGCTGGGCGGGTTCAGCGGCTGGCTGTTCTCCCAGCTGCGCCAGCACGCGGCGCGGCTGTTCGATCAGGCCTACCACAACCCCGTGACCGGCCTGCCCAATCGCGAGTCACTGGAACAGCATATCCGCCATTTGATGGCCCAGGCGGAGGGCTCGGAGCAGCCCGCGACCCGGGTATTCGTGATCAGCCTGCAAATGGACAATTATGCGGACACGATCAGCGCCCTGGGCTTCGCCGCGGAGAGACCCCTGCTGATGGGGATTGCCGAACGACTTCAGGCCGTCGCCGGGAGTCCGGACACGCTCGTCTACCATATCCACGACGACCACTTCGCCCTGCTGCTGCCCCACCGCAGCCGCCAGGAGTGCCTGGCCACCACACAGGAGGCCGTGGAAGAGTTGCAGGCGCCGTTCGAGGTGCTCGGGCTGCCGGTTTACGTCGGGGCCCACGCCGGGGTGTCCTCTTTTCCGTTCCACGAACAGGACGCCCCGCAAAGCCTGCTGACCAAGGCCTGGATGGCGATGCACGAGGCCAGTCAGTCGGGCCGGCGCTACCGCACCTACGACCGACGCAGCAACGACGCCGGCCGCCAGACCGTGGAGCTTCTGGGCGAGCTGCAAAGCGCCCTGGAGGACGACCAGTTCCAGCTGTACTACCAGCCCAAGGTCACCCTGCGGCGTGACGAATTGTGCGGCTTCGAGGCCCTGTTACGCTGGCAGCACCCGCACCGAGGACAGGTACCGCCGGACCGGTTCATTGCACAAGCCGAACGCACCGGGCTCATCCACGCCCTGACGCTCAAGGTGCTGGACCTGGCGATCGCCGACCTCCTCGTGCTGCGCGAGCAAGGCATCCAGGCCCCGGTCAGTATCAATGTCTCGGCGCGCAACTTCCTCGATCCCGACTTTGCACAAACCATTATCGAGCGCATAGAAGCCGCCGGTCTCCCGCCCTGCGCGCTGGAAATCGAGTTCACCGAGACGGCCCTGATGGCCGATCCTGATCAAGTCATCGAGGCCCTGCGGCGTCTGACAGAGCGCGGGCTCGCACTCTCCATCGACGACTTCGGCACCGGATATTCCTCTCTTGCCTACCTGAGGCGACTCCCGGTGACGACCCTCAAGGTCGATCAAACCTTCGTCTCCCACATGGCCACTCAGAGGGTGGACGAGCAGATCACCCGCGCGGCCGTGGGCCTCGCACACGACCTTGGCCTGAAGGTGATTGCCGAAGGCGCGGAAGACAGCCAGACCCTCGCCATGCTGCGCGAACTGGGCTGCGACGCCGTCCAGGGCTTCGGGGTCGCCCGCCCCATGCCCTTCGGCGAGGCACTGCAATGGGCACGCCATCAGACGGTCGAGCCCTCGTTGCGGCGCGAGTGCGCACTGGAGCAGGACGATCCGTGATGATCTTGCGCCCGGCCGCCGACTGGGCTAAGATCCGCCGTCTTTTGCTAGACCCAATTTCCGGAGTCCCCGAGATGGCCCGAGTATGTCAGGTGACCGGCAAGCGCCCGGCGACTGGTAACAACGTATCCCACGCCCACCGCAAGACGCGGCGGCGTTTCCTGCCCAATCTGCACACCCACCGCTTCTGGGTGGAGAGCGAGAACCGCTTCGTGCGGCTGCGCGTGAGCAGCAAGGGCATGCGGATCATCGACAAGCTGGGCATCGATGCGGTGCTCGCGGACTGCCGCGCACGCGGCGAAAAGGTGTAAGGAGCTACCCATGGCAGCGAAGAGCGCACGCGACAAGATCCGCCTGGTGTCCTCCGCCGGCACCGGTCACTTCTACACCACGTCGAAGAACAAGCGGAACATGCCCGAAAAGATGGAGATCAAGAAGTTCGATCCCGTCATCCGCAAGCACGTGATGTACAAGGAAGCCAAGATCAAGTAATCCCTGCCCGGCGCGAGAGCGCCTGATGGCAGAGCTATAAGCCCGGCTTGGCCGGGCTTTTTTATTTCCTGTGGCCTCGAGTGGGCGCACCATCACGGGCACCACTCATTCGGAGCCTATCCTTCCCCGGCCGCTCCCTGCTGTGCCGCCGTCTCTGCCCAGCGCATCATCATGCGCCCCCACTGATGGGCGGTTGCCGGATCCAGTTCGATCTTGGTGTAACGGCCGCCATCGCGGATAATAACCCTCAGGAGAGGGACTCCCGAGTCGTGCAGGATCTGCCGCAACTCCACGACCTCACCAAACGGCGCATCAATCGACTCCATGATGTGTTCGCTCTCTCCCGGGCCGGCCGCGCGCAGATCGGGCCGCCTCGTTCATCAACTGGCAAAGCGCAAGCATGCACCCTATTTTTGTCGGCCGGCAACCCATCTTCGATGCGCACGAGCACCTGGTCGGCTTCGAACTCCTGTTTCGCGCCGGCCACCGTAGCGAAGCGGCGGTGACCAATGGCGACGAGGCCACCTCGGACCTGCTGCGAAGCGCGTTCGTGGATATCGGCCTGACCCATCTGGTCGGTCCGCATCTGGCCTTCGTCAACCTGACGCGGTCCTTTCTCGACGACGACATCATTACCAGCCTGCCGCCCGAACAGGTGGTCCTGGAGATCCTCGAGGACATCGAGATCGATTCCGAGGTCGTCGCCGCGGTACAAAGGCTGAAGCAACGCGGTTTTCGCATCGCGCTGGATGACTACCAGTTTCAGGTCCACCACTCGCCGCTGGTGGCACTGGCAGACATCGTCAAGCTCGATGTGCTGGTTTTGTCCACCGAGGCACTGGCGCGCGAGGTCGAGACGCTGCGCGCATTCGGCGTAGAGCTGCTGGCAGAGAAGGTCGAAACCGCCGAGTGCTACCACCACTGCCAGCAACTGGGTTTTCGCTACTTCCAGGGCTACCACCTGTCACACCCGCACGTGATCGAAGGCCAGCGCCTGGAGAGCCTGGAAGTCGCGCTGTTGAAGCTGCTGAAGACACTGCAGGACCGCGATCCCGAACCGTCGGAACTGGAACGTCTCATTGGCGCTGAACCCGATCTAGCCGCCCAGATCCTGCGCATCGCCAACAGCCCCGCGTACCGCGCGGAACAGCCCACGGTCGATCTGGCTTCGGCGATCGAGCGTCTGGGACAGGGGCGAATCCGCCGCATCGGGATGCTGCTGGTGCTCAACAATGCGGCCGGACCCTCGGCCGCGGTCGAACAGGTCATGATCCGCGCCCGCATGGGGATGCTGCTCGCCCGGGCGTGCAACCTGACAGCCCCGGAGTGCGAGTGCCACTTCTCGCTGGGGATGCTCTCGGGATTGGACCGCGTACTGGGCATCCCGCTGCGTCGCATCCTGAACGAACTGCATCTGGTGCCAGAGACGGAACAGGCGCTGATCGAACACAAAGGCCCGCTCGCCCCCTGGCTGGAGACCATCGAGGCGTTCGAGGGACCGGCAAACCCGCCCCCCGCCGGCGAATCCCCGGTGGCGCCACAGGTTGCCAGCCGGCTCTACCTGGAAGCGGTACGCTGGACCGAGGACATACTCGACGCGCTGTCCAGGACCTGACTGATGGCACCCCACCTGTACAACCGACTCGTCTCGCCCGGGACGACGCTCCAGGACGGCCTCCACGTGCGACTGGATGCCCCCGTGGGGATCCAGGCCAGGGCCGGCCGGATCGAGGTCGCCCCCGGCCTCGAGGCCCTGGCCCCGGATCTCTATATCGAGAGCTGGTGTGGAAACGGCCCAGCACGTTCCACGAACGCCACGCCCCTGCATCTGCTGGAGTTCGATGATGTTCTGTTCGCCGCCTGGCAGGGCCCGGACCGACCTTTGCGCGAACAAACCGAGCAGGCCTACCGTCAGCTCCTGAACGCCTGCAGGGAACGCGGCTTCGAGCACCCGGCACGCATCTGGAACTATTTTTCCGACATCCACGGTGACGAACAGGGCCAGGAACGCTACCAGGCCTTCTGTATCGGGCGCGCCGAGGCGCTGGGGGCGCTCGAAGTCCCGCTGGGCAGCATGCCTGCAGCCACCGCAATCGGCACCCGGCAACCGGGCCTGTTCGTCTACCTGCTTGCCACCCGTGCCCCGGCCCGTGCGATCGAAAATCCGCGCCAGGTCAGCGCCTACCACTACCCCGAACGCTACAGCCCGAGAAGCCCGGCCTTCGCGCGCGCCACGCTGCTGCTGACCGCGACCGGGCCCATGCTGATGGTCTCCGGCACGGCCAGTATCGTCGGTCACGAAAGCCGCCACCCGGACGATGTGGTGGCCCAGGCGCGCGAGACGGTAACCAACCTCCAGGCCCTGCACGACACGGCAGGGCGCGAACTCCCCGGCCCCGCGTGGTTGCGGGTCTACCTGCGGCGTCCCAAAGATCGCACCGCCGTTGCAGGGGTGATCGCCGACCACTACAAGGCAATGAAGCCGGGCCCCGTCATCCAGTGGGCCCGGGGCGACATCTGCCGGCCAGAACTCCTGCTGGAAATCGAGGGCGTTCATGCCTGAGCTCCCCGAGGTCGAGACCACCCGGCGGGGCCTGTCACCTCTTCTTGAAGGCCAGACCATCGAACGGCTCGAGGTACGCAATGGACGCCTGCGCTGGCCGGTGCCGGAGGAGCTGCCCGGGCGTCTGGCCGGGGCCCGCATCACGACATTGGCGCGACGAGCCAAATACCTGCTGCTGGACACCGACCGTGGCGGGGCACTATTGCATCTCGGTATGTCCGGCTCACTGCGCCACTGCACGCCCGACGTCCCGCTGCGCACGCACGATCACCTGATCCTGCATCTGACGAATGGCTCGCAGGTGCGCTTTCACGATCCTCGCCGCTTCGGGTGCTGTCTGCCGCTGCCGGAGACCGGTGAGGTGCACCCTCTGCTGGCCGCCCTGGGGCCGGAACCACTCGATGCCACATTCAACGGCGACTACCTGTTCCACCGCAGCCGCGGGCGCCGGGGCCCGGTCAAGGCCTTCATCATGGATCAGGATATCGTGGTCGGGGTGGGCAACATCTATGCGACCGAGGCGCTCTTCCTGGCCGGGATCCGTCCGGGGCGGGCCGCCGGGCGCGTAACCCGGGCGGAATACGAACGACTGGCCGGATTCATCCGCACCGTGCTGGGCGCGGCGATCGAACAGGGCGGCACAACCCTGCGCGACTTCCTGCGCGAGGACGGGACACACGGGTATTTTCGCCAATCACTGCGGGTCTACGGGCGCGCCGGAGAGCCGTGCCTGGAGTGTGCGACACCGCTGCGCAACCGGCGCATCGGGCAGCGCGCCTCGGCGTACTGCCCGACCTGCCAACGGTAGCGAGCCGCGCACGCCCGGGAAACGCTAACTAGCCGCGCTGACGCGCGATCCGCAGCACATCCGGAAGACGCCGCAGGCCGCGCATGATCTGGGCCAGGTGCTGACGATCACTGACGGTCAACAGGAAGGTCATCGCGGTGGAGTGGCCATCCTGCTCGTTGAACGAGATGTGCTCGATATTCGAGCCGTGATCGGCGATCACGGCCGCCATGTCGGCCAACGCACCGCGCCGGTTGGCGGTGCGGGTGCGCACCGCCGCGGTGAATTGCAGTTCCGGCTCGTGCGACCACTCGAGCGCGATCGTCTTGTCCGCCCGGTCGCGGCTCTCGTGCAGCACGTTGCGGCAGCTCTCCCGGTGCACGACCAGCCCACGCCCCGCGCTCAACTGGCCGATAATCGGGTCACCCGGGATCGGGTGGCAGCAGCGGGCGTAGTTCAGCACCAGACCCTCGGTACCCTTGACCGCCAGGGTAGTCTGAGTCGTGTTGTCGGCGTCCGCGCTTTCCTTGCCCACCATCTGGCGGGCCACCAGCGAGGCCATGCGGTTGCCCAGCCCGATATCCACCAGCAGGCTGTCCAGGTCCTGTAGCTGCATCGCGTCCAGCAGCTGATCCAGACGCGCCGGCGAGATCTGCTTGAGCGAGGCGTCCAGCGCGCTCAGGGCCTTCTCCAACAGGCGCTCACCGAGGGCACGGGCCTCGTCCGACTGCATCGACTTCAGGCAATGCCGGATACCAGAGCGGGCCTTTCCGGTGACGACGAAGGACAGCCAGGCAGGGTTGGGGCGCGCGCCAGGCGCGGTGACAATCTCGACCGTCTGTCCACTCTGAAGGCGTACCGAAAGCGGCGCCAGCTGGCGATCGATCTTCGCGGCCACGCAGCGGTTGCCGACATCGGAATGCACCGCATATGCGAAGTCGATCGGGGTCGCATCGCGCGGTAGAACCAGAATGTCGCCCCCGGGGGTGAAGGTGTAGACCTCGTCCGGGAACAGATCGACCTTCACGTTCTCCAGGAACTCAATGGAGTTGCCGACGCTGTTCTGGATCTCCAGCACATCCTTAAGCCACTCGCGGGCCCGGCTCTGCGCGGTTCGCGCGGACTCGCCCCCGGCCTTGTACTGCCAGTGCGCGGCGATCCCGCTCTCGGCCACGCGATCCATCTCGGTGGAGCGGATCTGCACCTCGATCGGGATGGCCTGCGGCCCGAACAGGATGGTATGCAGCGACTGGTAGCCGTTCGACTTGGGGATCGCGATGTAGTCCTTGAAGCGCCCCGGCACCGGCTTGTAGAGGTTGTGCACCACGCCCAGCGAGCGATAGCAGGTGTCGACATCGTCGACGATGATGCGGATGGCGAAGACGTCGAACACCTCCTCGAACGAGTGGTGCTTGTCGCGCATCTTGCGATAGATGCTGTACAGGCTCTTTTCGCGCCCGGAGATGCGCCCGACGATCCCCGCCGCCTCCATGCGCGAGCAGATGGCCTGCTCGATGTTCTTCATCGGCTCGCGCCGGTTGCCCCCGGCCCGCTGCACGGCGCGCTCCAGCACGGCGGCGCGCCAGGGATGCTTGGCGGAAAAGCCGAGCTGCTCCAGCTCGCGGCGGATCGCGTTCATCCCCAGGCGCTGGGCGATCGGCGCGTAGATCTCCAGGGTTTCCTTGGCGATGCGGCGGCGCTTGTCCGGGCGCATCACGCCCAGGGTGCGCATATTGTGCAGGCGGTCGGCCAGCTTGATCAGGATCACCCGGATGTCGCGGGTGATCGCCAGCATCATCTTGCGGAAGTTCTCCGCCTGCGCCTCGGCCTTGGACTGGAACTGCAGGTGGGTCAGCTTGGAGACGCCGTCCACCAGCTCGGCCACCTCCTCGCCGAATTCGGCGTGGATACGGTCCTTGCTGGTGGCGGTGTCCTCCATGACGTCATGGAGGATCGCGGCGCAGATGGCCTTGTGGTCCATCCGCATCTCGGCCATGGTCCGGGCCACGGCCAGCGGGTGGTAGATATACGGCTCGCCGGTCTTGCGGGTCTGGCCTTCGTGGGCCTCCGCGCCCAGCAGATAGGCGCGATAGACCTCCTCGACTTCGTCCGGCTCGAGATAGGACTCGAGCTCGGAACACAGATCGCTGATCAGGAATCGGGTCGAGTCACCGGGAACCGGCGATGCGGCCCCGGGCGCGGCTGGCTGCCCAGCGGCCATGAGTTATCGACCCCTAGCGTTCGTCGGCTTCCAGCTGCTCCAGATGGCGGATCGTGCTGAAGTCCAGCATCTGGTTCTGGGGCCGTTCATCGTGCTCGTCGAACACCTCGGTGCCGACCAGCCCCTCGGCGATCTCGCGCAGGGCGATGACCGTGGGCTTGTCGTTGTCCTCGGATACACGGGGCTCCTTGCCGTGTGCGATGTGACGGGCCCGGCGGGCCGCCATCAGCACCAGTTCGAAGCGATTGTCCACTTTTTCGAGGCAGTCCTCGACGGTGACGCGTGCCATGGGTACTCCGGTTATGAGTCGTTAATACTGCATGTTACGCCGTGCCCGGCGTGCTCGCCAACAGATTCCGTATCGTCGATGCGGAGCGTATCTCCTGCTCTACCGTGCGCAGACGGTTGGAACGGAAGATGCTGGCCAGATCACTGACCGCCCGCTCGAAATCCGAGTTGACGACCGTGTAGTCATATTCGCGGAAATGCGTGCAATCAGACTCCGCGTCGCGCAGGCGCCGCTGGATAACCTCTTCGCTGTCCTGCCCGCGTCCGCGCAGGCGGCGTTCCAGCTCGTCGCGCGACGGCGGCAGAATGAAGATCGAATGCGCATCCGGCACCGCCGCACGCACCTGACGCGCACCCTGCCAGTCGATCTCCAGGATCACGTCCATGCCGGCATCCAGGCGCTCTTCGACGCTGGCGCGTGCGGTGCCATAGAAGTTGTCGAACACCTTCGCGTGTTCCAGCAGCTGGCCGTCCTCGATCATGCCGAGGAATTCCTCGGCCGAGACGAAGTGATAGTGCTCGCCGTCAACCTCGCCAGCGCGCGGCTTGCGCGTCGTATGCGAGACCGAGACCTCGACCTGCTCCACCCGCTCCAGCAAAGCGGCGACCAGGCTGGTCTTGCCTGCGCCCGATGGCGCGGAAACGATGTAGAGGGTGCCGCGAACGGCCTGGGAAGTGGCGGTCATGAACGCGTCCGCAGGAGCAGAACAGGAATGGAATCATCGGCTGGCTGCCGGCCAGATACGACCCGGCACACCAGGGAAATAGAGTTGGTCGGAGTGAAAGGATTCGAACCTTCGACCCCTGCCTCCCGAAGGCAGTGCTCTACCAAGCTGAGCTACACTCCGAACCGAGCCCGCTATTATGCCGAGCCACTCCGGGCGTGTCCATGCCCTCGGCCAACGGAATACGTGATCCGGACAACGCCCGATGCGCTTGCGCGGCCGCGAGTGCACCGACCCGCGGCCGCGCCCGGTCAGTGATCGCGGCCCACCGCGAAGCGCGCGAGGTCGATCAGGGCCTGGCGGTGTGGCGACTCGGGGAGCACGGACACCGCGGCAATCGCTGCCTCGGTCTCCGCGGCCGCGCGTTCGCGGGCATAGTCCAGGGCCCCGGTGGCGTGGACAACCTCGAGCACTGCATCCACCTGTTCGCGCCCGCCGTCCTCGATCGCCTGGCGCACAATGGTCTGCTGCTCCGGCGTACCGACCCGGATCGCCTGAATCAGCGGCAGCGTCGGCTTGCCCTCGGCCAGGTCATCGCCCATGCGCTTGCCGGTCACGGCATCGTCGGAGGAGTAGTCGAGCACGTCGTCGATCAGCTGGAAGGCGGTACCCAGATGCATACCATAGCGGGCGAGCGACTCTTCCTCGGCCCGCGGACGCTCGCCCAGGATGGCGCCCAGCTGGCAGGCGGCCTCGAACAGCTTGGCCGTCTTTGACTGGATCACGTTCATGTAGCGCGCCTCGTCGACATCGGCATCGTGGCAGTTCATCAACTGCATCACCTCGCCCTCGGCGATCACGTTGGTCGCGTGGGCCAGGATCTCCATCACCCGCATCGAACCGACCTCGACCATCATTTCGAACGCGCGCGAGTAGAGAAAATCGCCGACCAGCACCGCGGCCTCGTTGCCAAAGATGTGGTTCGCAGTCTCGTTGCCCCGGCGCATCTCGGAGGCATCGACCACGTCGTCATGCAGCAGGGTCGCGGTGTGGATAAATTCCACCACTGCGGCCAGCACCACCGGCTCCTCGCCCTCGACCGCGCAGGCGCGCGCCGACAGGGTCGCCAGCAGGGGCCGCAGGCGCTTGCCCCCGGAGTGGATAATGTAGTGACCCAGCTGGTTGATCAGCACCACCGGCGAACTGAGCCGGTCACGGATGCACTGGTCGACCGCCTGCATGTCGTCTGCAGCCAGCTCTCGGATTGCGTTGATGGACATGCGGGTAGGCGCGCCAGTATGAGGAAGTTGGTAGGCGCTGGCATGCTAGGAAGGCCCCGGTGGGGTGTCAAGCGCGCACCGCCGAATGGCATTGACCCGAACGCGACTCGCTGCTAGCATTTCCGCCCTTTCGCGAGACCGGTCTTCAGTTCCAGACTTTACGGGCCGGTCCACACAGGTATCGCAACGGAGTCCCAGGGAAATGTACGCGATCATCGCAACAGGTGGTAAACAGTACCGCGTCGCCGAAGGTGACGTGATCCGCATCGAAAAGCTTGAGGCCGAAGCCGGCTCCGAGGTCGAGTTCGACCAGGTGCTGATGGTCGGTTCGGGCGACGATGTTCGCGTCGGGGCCCCGCTGGTCGACGGCGGCAAGGTGACCGCGAAGGTCGAGGACCATGGCCGTGCCAAGAAGGTCCACATCATGAAATTCCGGCGCCGCAAGCATTCGCAGAAGCAGATGGGGCACCGCCAGCACTACACCACCGTGCGCATCACCGGCATCGCCGGCTGACGCGCCGGCGCACTTTTTCAGGAGAACGAATCCATGGCACATAAAAAGGCAGGCGGGAGTACCCGCAACGGGCGCGATTCCGAGAGCAAACGCCTGGGCGTAAAGCGCTTTGGCGGCCAGGTCGTGCGCGCCGGCAACATCCTCGTCCGTCAGCGCGGGACGCAGTATCATCCCGGCGAGAACGTGGGTTGTGGCAAGGACCACACGCTGTTCGCGAAGGTGGACGGCCAGGTCGTGTTCAAGGTCGGTGGGCCGAACAACCGGCGCTTTGTGAGCGTGCAGCCGCAGCAGTAAGCGGACACGCCACTGGTAGCGCCAAAAGCCCCGTTCCGCGGGGCTTTTTTATTGTGCGCATCAAGAACGGGAACCAGGAAGAAGCGGCATGAAGTTCATCGACGAGGCAACCATTACCGTGAAGGCCGGCGACGGCGGGAACGGCTGCGTGAGCTTTCGCCGCGAGAAGTTCATCCCGTTTGGCGGGCCGGACGGCGGTGACGGGGGCGATGGCGGCTCTGTGTGGCTGGTCGGCGACGAGGGGCTCAACACCCTGGCCGACTTCCGCTACCAGCGCCGCTTCGACGCCCAGCGTGGCGAGAACGGCATGGGGCGCCAGCGCACCGGTGCCTCCGGCGCGGACCTGGAGATCCCGGTCCCGGTCGGCACCCAGGTCCGTGACGCCGATACCGACGAGGTCCTGGGCGATATCACCCGCGACGGCGAGCGCCTGCTGGTCGCCCAGGGCGGCTTTCACGGGCTCGGCAACACCCGCTACAAGTCCTCTACCAATCAGGCCCCGCGCCAGAGCAAGCCCGGCACGCCGGGCGAGCTGCGAAAGCTGGCGCTTGAGCTGATGGTACTGGCTGACGTGGGGCTCCTGGGCCTGCCGAATGCCGGCAAGTCCACCCTGCTCTCGCGCGCCTCGGCCGCACGCCCGAAGATCGCGGATTACCCGTTCACCACCCTGATCCCGCAGCTGGGCGTGGTGCGCATCGGACCGAACCAGAGTTTCGTGATGGCCGATATCCCCGGCCTGATCGAGGGCGCGGCAGAGGGCGCCGGGCTAGGCACCCGCTTTCTCAAGCACCTGGCGCGCACCCGTTTGCTCCTGCACGTGGTCGACGTGGCCCCGCCCGACCCCGAGGCCGATCCGGTCGCAGACATGCAGACCGCGCTGGGCGAGCTCGAACGCCACAGCGATGAACTGGCCGGCCGTCCGCGCTGGATCGTGCTGAACAAGAAGGAACTGCTGGACGCCGAGGCCCTCGAGACCCTGATCACGAGGGTGCGCGAGGTGGCGGGCGGCGAGCGCCCGGTGTTCACCATCTCCGCGGCCACCGGCGACGGGGTGGACGCGCTGATGCAGGCCGTCATGCGCCACGTCGAAGCGGCCAACCAGGAGCCCGCCACGGCCCCCACGGCGACCGGCGAGGCCGGGGAGGATCACGCGTGAGCACCCGCGCCCTGCGCGAACTCCCGGCCATCCGCCGCGTGGTGGTCAAGATCGGCTCCGCGCTGATCACCGCCGATGGCGCGGGCCTGGATCGCCCGGCGCTGGAATCCTGGGCTCACCAGATCGCCGCGCTGCGGCGCAAGGGGCTGGAGGTCATCCTGGTCTCCAGTGGCGCCGTGGCCGAGGGCATGCGCCGGCTCGGGATGAGCGAGCGCCCGCACCAGCTGCATCGCCTGCAGGCCGCCGCGGCCGTGGGGCAGATGGGTCTGGTGCAGGCCTACGAGCGGGAGTTCGCAAGCCACGACCTGCACGCGGCACAGGTCCTGCTGACGCATGACGACCTCGCCGATCGCTCGCGCTACCTGAATGCCCGTTCGACCATGCAGGCCCTGCTGGAGATGGGGACCATCCCCGTGGTGAACGAGAACGACACGGTCGCCTACGAGGAGATTCGGCTGGGGGACAACGACACCCTGGCGGCCCTGGTCGCCAACCTCGTGGTCGCAGACCTGCTGCTGATCCTGACCGACCAGGACGGCCTGTTCGACCGTGATCCGCGCCAGCACGCCGACGCAGAGCTGATCCACGAGGGCCGCGCCACGGATACCGAACTGCACCGCTTCGTGGCTGCCGATTTCGGGCGCCTGGGGCGCGGCGGCATGGCCACCAAGCTCAAGGCCGCGGAGCGCGCCGCGCGCTCCGGCACGCATACCGTGATCGCCTCCGGGCGCGAGGCCCAGGTGATCGGCCGCGTGCTGAAGAACGAGCGCCTGGGCACCTGGCTAAAGCCCGACCGCGAGCCGCTGGCCGCGCGCAAGCGCTGGCTGGCCGACCAGCTGCATTCGCGCGGCGAACTCCTGCTGGATGCCGGCGCAGCACGCGTACTGCGCGAGTCGGGCCGCAGCCTGCTGCCGGTGGGCGTGGTGGGCCTGCGCGGCGACTTTCGCCGCGGCGAGGTCGTGACCTGCGTCGACCCGGACGGCCGCCCGGTCGCGCGCGGGCTGACCAACTACGCCTCCAGCGAGGTGGAACGCATCCGCGGCCTGCGCGCGGACCATGTCGAGGCGGAGCTTGGCTACCTCCTGGAACCCGAGCTCATTCACCGCGACAATCTCGTTCTCTTGTAGATGCATTGCCCCGGCGATCCCACCGCTCGACGAATGCGGTAAGGTGCCCGCATCCCGAATCACCGACCCGAGCCAAGGAGCCCGCATGTCGCGCGAAATCATCCAGACCGAAAATGCCCCGGCCGCGATCGGCCCCTACTCCCAGGCCGTGCGTGCCGGCGACACCCTGTACCTGTCCGGCCAGATCCCGCTGGACCCGGCCACGATGGAGCTGGTCGACGGCGGCATCGAAGACCAGATCCGCCGCGTGTTCGACAACCTGAAGGCCGTGCTGGAGGCCGCCGGTGCGGATTTCTCCGACATCGCCAAGCTGAACATCTTCCTGATCGACCTGACCCACTTCCCGCTGGTCAACAAGATCATGAGCGAGGTCTTCGCCGAGCCGTACCCGGCCCGCGCCGCAATCGGCGTAGCCGCCCTGCCCAAGGGTGCGCAGGTGGAGATGGACGCCATCGCCTGGTGCCCGCGCGGCTGATCCGCGCGCGGCGACCGCGGTGGACCTTCAGGCACCGCTGACGGGGTTCAAGGGCGTCGGCCCCGCAGTGGCCGAGCGTCTGGCCCGCCTGGGCCTGGAACAGGCCCGCGACCTCCTCCTGCACCTGCCGCTGCGCTTCGAGGACCGTACCCGGCTGACCCCGATCCGCGCCCTGCGCCCGGGACTCCCCGCCCTGTTCGAGGGCCGGGTTACCCATGCCGAGGTCGTCCATCGCCGCCGACGCATGCTGGTGGTCACGCTGGAAGAGGACGGCGCGTCCATCCTGCTGCGATTCTTCCATTTCGGCAGTGGTCAGCAACGCCGCCTGAGCCCGGGCACGCGCATTCGCGCCTTCGGCGAGCCCCGCGGTATGCCCGGCGCAATGGAGTGCGTGCACCCGGAACTCCAGGTGGTGGGCACGAAACCGCCCGTGCTGGAGACCCACCTCACTCCGATCTATCCCACCACCGAGGGCATCTCGCAGAAGCTCCTGCGCCAGCTGGTAACCGAGGTCCTGCCGACGACCGGGCAGCTGCCCGACCTGCTCCCGGAGCTGAACCAGCGCCAGCTGCCCGGGCTGCACACGGCCCTGCAGCAGCTGCACCACCCGCCGGCGCGGGCCGAGGCCCTGGATGCACTGGACACCGCCGAGCAGCGCGGGCCCGCACGCACCCGCCTGGCCCTGGAGGAGTTGACCGCCCACCAGCTCGCCCGCATGGAACAAAGCCGCGCCCCGCAGGATACGCGCCGCGCGCCGGTCATCCGCCCCGAGGGCGCACTGTGGCGACAACTGCGCGACCAGCTCCCGTTCGAGCCCACCGGCGCACAGGACCGCGTGATCCACGAGGTGCGCGAGGACCTGGCCCGCCCGGCTCCGATGAACCGGCTGGTGCAAGGCGACGTCGGCTCCGGCAAGACCCTGGTCGCAGTCGCGGCCGCCCTGGCGGCGGTGGAGGCGGGCCATCAGGTGGCATTCATGGCCCCCACCGAGCTGCTCGCCCGTCAGCATGGGCGCAATCTCGCCATGTGGCTGGAACCGCTGGGCGTGTCGGTGGCGTGGCTGGGCGGACGCCAGGGCGCCAGCGAGCGGAGCCAGTTGCTTTCGGAACTGGCCAGTGGTCAGCGCCAGGTCGCGATCGGCACCCACGCCCTGTTCCAGGAGGAGGTCCGCTTCCAGCGCCTGGGGCTGGCGATCATTGACGAACAGCACCGCTTTGGCGTGCACCAGCGCATGGCCCTGCGCGACAAGGGCAACGGCCAGACGCCGCATCAACTGATTATGACCGCGACCCCGATCCCGCGCACCCTGGCCATGGCCCTGTACGCCGATCTGGACAGCTCGGTCATCGACGAGCGTCCACCGGGGCGCACACCCGTGCGCACCGCACTGATCAGCCACGAGCGCCGCGACGAGGTGATCGAGCGCATCCGTGCCGCCTGCGGCTCCGGCACCCAGGCCTACTGGGTATGCCCGCTGGTGGAGGAATCGGAACAACTGGAGGCAGAGTCCGCGGAGGCGACCGCCGAACGCCTGCGCGAAGCGCTGCCGGAGCTGAACATCGGGCTGGCCCATGGGCGCATGAAGGGGCCCGAGCGCGATACGGTGATGGAACGCTTCCGCGCCGGCGCGCTCGATCTGCTGGTCGCGACCACGGTGATCGAGGTCGGCGTGGATGTCCCCAACGCCAGCCTGATGATCATCGAGAACGCCGAACGCATGGGGCTGTCGCAGCTGCACCAGTTGCGTGGACGTGTCGGGCGCGGCAACACCGCCTCCGCCTGCGTGCTGCTCTACCGCCCGCCGCTGGGCGAGACCGCCCGCGAGCGCCTCGAGGCGATGCGCCGCACCGACGACGGCTTCGAGATCGCGGAGGTGGACCTCCGGTTGCGCGGCCCTGGCGAGCTGCTGGGCACACGCCAGACGGGCGACCGCAGCTTCCGCGTGGCCGACTGGTCACGCGATCAGGACCTGCTGGAGGAGGCCACGGAACTGGCCCTGCGCGTGCGCGAGGACCGGCCGCGTGCTGCGGCCCTGATCGAGCGCTGGCTGGGCAGCGCCACGCGCTATGCCACCGTCGGCTGAATCCGGGCCGCACGGAACGCCCGTCCCCGTCATCCATCAGACAAGAGAGCAAAGGAGTACTCAATGCCCGTTGAATCACTGTTATTGCTGCTGCTGGTCGGCGGCATCGCCGGCTGGCTCGCGGGTTTGCTGGTCCACGGCGCCGGCCAGGGCATCCTGCTGAACATCGTGATCGGGGTCATTGGGGCGGTGCTGGGTGGCTGGCTGTTCACCCAGCTGGGGGTACCGACGGCCGGCCTGATCGGGACCCTGGTGGCGGCCACCGTCGGGGCGATTCTGCTGCTGGCGCTGCTGCGTCTGATCGCACCACGCAAGTGGTAAACGAACCGCATGGAGGGAGACGCAATGATCCAGATCCTCGGCATTGTCCTGCTGGTCGGTGGCCTGATCGCGGCCATCGTCGGACTGCAGGACAGCTTCGGCCTGCGTGAACGGGCCGCCCGCCTGTTCTTCGGCCGCTTCACCCGGCGCACGCTTGCCCTGCTGACCGGGGGCGTCACCGCCGCGGTCGTGGGGCTTGCCCTACTGGTCTGACTCCCCCGCAGTCATCCCCCAGCGTATGACTTTTCCAATGCTCACACCCCGAAAAAAGGTTGGCGCATATCGTCCGACCCGGTAGGGTCCGGACCGGGAGCAGGCGGTCACCCCGGGACGGGGGGCACGCCCTGCCCCGACCATAACAAGACCCCGGGGGACCGCATGACGCACTATTCCACGCGCCGACTGGCGCTCAGTGTGGCCGTCGCCGGCGCCGTGTTCGCCGCGCCGGCCACCCTGCTCGCAGCGGGGTTCTACATCCAGGAACAGGGTGTCACCGGCCTTGGCCGAGCCTATGCCGGCGAGGCCGCCGCCGCCAATGACGCCAGCACCATCTACTTCAACCCGGCCGGCATGACGCGTCTGCAAAGCGGCGAGTTTCAGGCCAACGTGCACCTGCTGATGCCGCGCACACGCATGAGCGACCGGGGCTCCTCGGCCACCGGCGCCTTCGGCGAACAGGCCACCGACGGTGGCAACGGCGGCAACCCGTACGAGCCGACCCCCGTCCCGAACCTCTACTGGGCCGAGCGCTATGGCGAGCGCCTGTGGCTGGGCGTGGGGCTGACCGCACCCTATGGCCTGGCCAACGACTACGACGACGACTTCTTCGGCCGCTACGACTCCACCGAGACCGACCTGAAGGTGATCAACCTGCACCCGTCGATGGCCTTCGAGTTGAGCGAGCGCGTCTCCATCGGCGGCGGCCTGGACCTGCACTACGCGAACGCCACGCTGCGCAGCGCCATCCCCTCGCCCGCGGGACCGGATCCGGACACCGATGGCGAATTCAAGCTGGAGGGCGACAGCTGGGATGTCGGTTTCAACCTGGGCCTGCAGGCCGACCTGACCGACGCGACCCGGCTGGGCCTGCACTACCGCCACGGGGTCAGCCAGAACCTGCGTGGCACCGCAACGATCACGCCCCCGGCCGGGACCGGTGCGGATACCAACACCATATCCGCGCAGGCCGAACTGAAACTGCCGGATATCGCGAGCGTCGCCCTGTCGCACGAGTTCGATGCCCGCTGGACCGGGCTTGTGCAGTACACCTGGTTTCGCTGGTCGAACTTCGACGAGATCGATGTTCGCGGCAGCGGTGGCGGTTCCATCCAGACCCTGGATCAGAACTATCGCGACAGCTATACGATCGCCCTGGGCGCAGAATATCAGGCCAACCCGCAGTGGACGCTGCGCGCCGGAATCCAGTACGACCGCACACCGACCCGCGACGGATTTCGCAGCACGCGCACACCGGATGGCGACCGCACCTGGTACACGGTCGGCGCCAGCTTCCGCGCCAGCGATCGCTTCAGTTTCGACTTCGGCTATGCCTATATCGACGTTGACAGCGAGTCGATCGAGCTCGAATCGGAGTTTGCCAATGCCGGGGTAACCACCGAGACTCGCGGGCGCACGCGGGGCGATGTACACGTCCTGTCGGCCGGATTGCGCTACCGCTTCTGATGCCTGCCGGGGCGAGGGATCGCGCCCCGGCCCTTCACGGCTTCACCAGCTCCACCCCGCACGACTCCACCAGCGCGGCACGATCCGCCGCGGCCAGGTCCTCGCGGCCCGCGTTCGCGGGGCCCAGCTCCGCGTGCATGACCGCGGCGGGGTCATCGACGTGCCCGATCCCCAGCGCATGGCCGAGCTCGTGTGCCAGCGTCAGGCGCAGTTCGTCAATGTCGCTCGCCTTGTAGACCGTGATGCTGCGACGGTTGCCCTGCTGCTGGTAGATCGCCATGTCGAAACCGCTGCCCGCAGCCGCTGTCCGGTTGAACTGATCGACCTGCTCATTGAGGGCGGCGATCTCGCGTTCCAGGTCGCGACCGGCCGCGTTCAGATCCGACCGGCGATCCTCCAGCCCGCGGCGGCGCTCTTCCAGTCGTTCATGCTCCTCGCGCAGCTCTCGCGCTTCCCGTTCCAGACGCTCGCGGGCCTGCGCACTGCGCTCCCCGCGCCCCGCATTCCAGTCGGCGACCCGGCCTTCGTGCGCACGGCGGCGCTCGTCGAACCCGCGCACACCGCGTTCGTACAGCTCGACGTCGGCGTTCAGCGCCGAGCGATGGCGGTCCAGGCGCTCCCGGGCATCGTCGATATCCGCTTGTGCCTGATCCAGCTGCGCACGCGAGCGCTCCCGCGCCATGGCGCCGGCCTGACGTTCGTCGAACACCAGCCGCACGACCATCCCTTCACCGTCGCGGGCGGTAAACAGCCGTTCTTCGGTATGGGTCTCCCACATCGCCACCGCGGCATCGAGTGCGCGGCGCACTTCGTCGGGCTCCAGCTCGAAGCGCGGGTCGATTTCGCCCAGATGCATCTCCACCGGAATCGCACAGCCGGGAGCAGCCGGATGCCCGCCGCCCGCCAGGAAATCGCGCGGATCCCCGTCCAGCAGCACGGCGCCGCCCAGCACCACGGCACCCGCACCGCCCAACACCCATAATGGTATGGCCATGCATCCCCTCCGAGACCCCCAACCGCAACATGCCACCGATCAGAGACATTCGCCAATTTGCTCCCCTGCAAGCGCCAAGGCACCATGAACCGCACACATTTCGCAGGGAGAGCCCCATCATGATGCCTCGTTCCAGCCTTTACAGCCTGCTGGCCGCCGTCCCGTTCGCGTTCCTGCCACTGGTGGCCCAGGCCGAAACACCGAATATCCAGCCGGGCGAGTGGGAGTACACGAACACCACCACCATGGACGGCGCGCACCAGATGCCGGAGCAGACCGAGACCTACACCGAGTGCGTGACCGAGGACGACCTCGCGCGCGGCGAGGAGATGATCGAGGCACCGGACGGCTGCAGCGTGGACAGCATGGACATGCGCGCGGACGGTGTGGACTACACCATGACCTGCACCGATCCCGACGGCACCAGCATGGACATGCAGGGCTCAATGCAGTTCATGGGGGATCGAGCGGAGGGCGAGATGACCAGCGAGATCGACTCGCCGATGGGTCCCATGTCCGTGCGAATCTCGGTTGAAGGCCAGCGCATCGGCGACTGCTAGGGGGGGCGCCTGCTGACCGTATCTGACCGGCCCAGGCGATACCGGGCCGGCATTCTCAGCGCCTGACGGTCGCGCGCAATGCCAGGCGCACCAGCGTCTCTACCGAATCGGCCTGATCGCGCACGGCGGCGACCATCTTCTCCGCGCTGGCGCGCTGATAACCCAGCGACTCGAGCGCCGCCAGGGCCTCGCCGTCCATCGCGGCGGCCGGGGCATCGACCCCTGTGCCGGCGACACCCGGCGTGGCCGCGAATCCCATCTCGGCCAGTCGCTCGCCGAGCTCCAGCACCACCCGTTCGGCCGTGCGCTTGCCGATCCCCGGGACCTTGGCCAGTCCGGTCACGTCACCGCCGCTGATCAGGCCGGCCAGTTCATCGCCCGCGTAGGTCGAGAGCATCGCCAGCGCGAGCTTGGCCCCGATCCCGTTGACCCGGATCAGACGCCGGAACAGATCGCGGTCGCGCTTGTGCATGAACCCGAATAGCTGGTGCGCATCCTCGCGTACCACGAGGTGCGTGGTCAGCACGACACTGCCGCCCGGCTCCGGCAGGGCCGCCAGCGTGGAGAGCGGAACCTCGACCTCGTAGCCCACGCCACCCGCATCAATCACCACGCCATTCACCTCGCGGCTGATCAGCGTCCCCTCCAGCCGGGCAATCATGGGCGCCCCCCGATCACGGCCGAGGCGGCCCCTGCCAGACGCGCCTGGTGCTGGGCGGTATGGGCATGGCACAGCGCGACGGCCAGGGCATCGGCGGCATCGCTGCTGGCCGGTTCGGTCAGACGTAACAGTTGCTGCATCATGTGCTGGACCTGCTCCTTGTCCGCGCTGCCCACGCCGACCACCGCCATCTTGATCGCACGCGGCGCATATTCATGTACCGGGAGCCCGGCCTGGGTCGCCGCGCAGATGGCGGCCCCCCGGGCGTGCCCCAGCTTGATCGCCGACTGCGCATTGCGCGCGACGAACACCGTTTCGATCGCCAGTACGTCGGGCTTGAGTTCGCTGATCACCTCAACGACACCGGCGAAGATCTCGCCCAGGCGCTCGGGAAACCCCTTGGATCTGGGCCGGATCACGCCATGGCCGCGGGAACGGCCCTGGCCTTTGGCATACTCGATCACCGCAAAGCCGGTAATCCGCGAGCCGGGATCGATACCAAGGATACGCATCGTTGTTTGTCCAGAGAGGCGCGGATTACGGCGCGCAGCAGCGCGGCATCACTGCCCCACGCCTTCCGGGAAATCGGCGTTGGTAAAGACGTTCTGCACGTCGTCCAGGTCGTCCAGCATCTCCAGGAGCTTCAGCACGGACTCGGCGGTCTCCGCATCCAGTGGCGACAGGGTCTCCGGGCGCCAGGTGACCTCGGAGCTCTCCGGCTCCAGTCCGCGGTCCAGCAGCGCCTGGCGCACGTCCTGATAGGCATCGGGCTCGGTAATCACCTCGATTGCGCCGTCGTCCTCGACCTGCACATCCTCGGCGCCGCCCTCCAGCGCGGCCTCCATGACCGTCTCGTCGTCCAGACCGGGCGCAAAGCGGACCACGCCCTTGTTCTGGAACAGATAGGCCACCGAGCCATCGGTCCCCAGGTTGCCACCCATCTTGGAGAAGGCGTGGCGGACCTCGGCCACTGTCCGGTTGCGATTGTCGGTCATGCAGTCGACCAGGATCGCCGCACCGCCCGGGCCATAACCCTCGTAGCGAATCTCCTCCATCGCGGCCCCGTCGGACTCACCGGCGCCGCGCTTGGCCGCGCGCTCGATGGTATCCCGCGTCATGTTGGCGCCAAGCGCCTTGTCGATCGCCAGGCGCAGGCGCGGATTGGTCTCGGGGTCGGACCCGCCCTGCCGGGCAGCGACGGTGATCTCGCGGATCAGCTTGGTAAAGAGTTTGCCGCGCTTGGCGTCCTGGGCGTTCTTGCGATGCTGGATGTTCGCCCACTTGCTGTGGCCTGCCATTCGGTCACGACTCCTTGGGTTGGGTTCGTTGGGCGCGGCCAGGCGACCGCGAGACCCGCACAGTCTAATCGACTGGGGCCGTCGGGTTCATGCCAGGATGCAAAGGGACGCTGGATGGAGCCGCGCAGGGCGTGCACGGGGAGCAGGAAAGGTCTGCCTTGCTAAGGACGTAGCAACGGCCCCTCGACGGCCTCGCGGGCCTCGCGCCCGGCCAGCTGCTCGATCAGCGTCAGGGCAAAGTCCATCGCCGCCCCCGGACCACGTCCGGTGATGATGCGCTCGTCGACTTCCACGAGCCCCCCGGTAGAGGGGATACCCGATTCGTCCAGTGCCCCGGTAAACGAGGTCACGCGGCGACCTTCCAGCACACCCGCCTGCGCCAGCGCCTTGGGCCCGGCGCAGATCGCGCCCAGCCAGCCGTCGCGCTCGGCCTGTGCCCGCAGCATTGCCTGTACCCGTGGATCGTCGCGCAGGTGATCGGCGCCCGGTAGCCCACCGGGCAGCACGATCAGGTCGAAGGCATCGTCCTGAACTGCTTCCAGCGTGGCGTCCGGCTGGATCACCGTCCCGCGGGAACAGCGCACGGGGCCCTGTTCGAGCCCCGCGACCGTGACCTCGAAGCGCGCGCGGCGCAACAAGTCGATGATGGTGACGGCCTCCAGCTCCTCGGCCCCGGCCGCCAGCGGCACCAGGACACGCGGTGTTTCCTGCGTCATGGCCACCTCCGATCAGCGCTGGCTGTAGATGTTCAGCCCCTTGAGCAGATTCAGGGCCTCGCTCAGGCCGTAGTCGCGCTCGGCCAGGCTCTCGCCATTGTCGTCATCATCCTCCGGCACGTCCTCGCCCTGCAGCTCCCGCTGCATGCGCACCTGGGCGTCGCGGCCATTGCCGTCATCGGCACGCGAGACCGTCAGGTTCTCCAGCCGGATATCGGGCTCTACGCCGTCTTCCTCGATGTTGCGGCCGTCCGGCGTGAAGTAACGCGCGGTGGTCAGCTTGATACCGGTGTTCTCGGTCAGCGGCAGGATCGTCTGCACCGAACCCTTGCCAAAGGTGTTCTGGCCCATGACCACCGCACGCTTGTGGTCCTGCAGGGCGCCGGCCACGATCTCGGAAGCCGAGGCCGAACCCCGGTTCACCAGTACCACCATCGGGGCACCGCCGAGCACATCACCCGGCGAGGCCTGGTAGCGGAACTGCGAGTCCTCCAGCCGGCCCTCGGTGTAGACAATCAGCCCTTCCTCCAGGAACGCATCGGACACACCGACCGCACCGTTCAGAATGCCGCCCGGGTTGTTGCGCAGGTCCAGCACCAGGCCGCGCAGATCACCCTCTTCCTTCAGCTCTTCGACGGCTCGCACGACGTCACGCGCGGTGCGCTGCTGGAAGTTGCTGATACGCAGGTAGCCATACCCGTCTTCGAGGATCTCGGATCGCACGCTCTGGACCTGGATACGGTCACGGGTCAGCGTGATCTCCTTCGGCTGGTCCTCGCCCTCGCGGACGATGGTCAGGGTAATGTCGGAGCCCTTCTCTCCACGCATCTTGGAGACGGCATCGGACAGCGTCATGCCCTGCACCGATTCACCGTCCAGGCGAATAATCAGGTCACCCGCCTGGATGCCGGCCTTGCTCGCCGGGGTGTCGTCGATCGGGGCAATGACCTTGACGAAGCCATCCTCCATGCCGACCTCGATCCCCAGACCACCGAACTCGCCGGAGGTCCCGACCTGCATGTCCTCGAAGTCCTGCTCGTCGAGATAGGCCGAATGCGGGTCCAGCCCGGAGAGCATCCCCTGGATGGCGTTATCCAGCAGCTCCTTGTCGTCCACCTCGGTGACGTAATTGCGCTTGATGCGCATATACACCTCGGTAAACCGCTGCAGGTCCTCCACCGGCAAGGCATTCTGTGCGCCATTCTCGCGATCGGCATACACCGCCACCGACACGCTGAGCATGACACCGACAACCAAACCCACCACCAGGGCGTACCCAGTGCGACAAGACTTCTTCATTACCGATCCTCTAGAAACGGAGGTATTTACCGGACCGATGGTAGCACCGGGAATCTGACCCATGCCTGAACGCCCGACTGCGTCTGCTGTTTTCGCCCGACAAATCCTTCAAACACGGTCACGATTATTTCGTGACGCTCGTCATTGAGATAGCCACCAGTCCTCAGGGTTCAACGGATCGCCATTTCGCCGAATCTCGAAGTAGAGTCCCGGTGCGATCGCCTCGCGCCCGGCGCCGGCCAGGGCCATCCGCGTGCCGCCCTCGACCTCCTCGCCCTCGGCGACCAGGATTTCCTCCAGGTTGCTGTACAGCGTCAGGTAACCGCTCCCGTGGTCGAGGATCACCAGAAAACCGTAGCCCTGCATCCAGTCGGCGTAGACCACACGACCAAAATGGACGGCGTGCACCGACTCGCCGTTGTCAACCTCCAGCACGGTTCCGCGCCAGCGTGACTGCAGACGACTGCCGCGCGGCTCGTTGAAGCGCCGAACGACCGAGCCGTCCGCCGGCATCGGAAGCTCGCCCTGGAGGTCAGCAAAGGCGACATCGGAACGAACGGGCGCACGCTCGGGTGGGGGATCGCCCCGCGCAGCACGCTCTTCGCGTTCAGCCGCATCGCGCTCCACCTCGCGAATCAGGTCTTCCAGCGTCTCGGCATTGCGCTCCAGCCGCGCCAGCTCCAGCGCTTCGTCCGCGATCGCGCGTTCCAGCTCGTCCATCGCCACACGCTGCCGCTCCTCCTCGCGTTCGAGATCCGCCACCACCTCGCGCAGCGCCGCCTCCTGCTCGGCCAGCACCGCCTGCTCGCGTTCCAGGTCGTCGCGCGCGGCGCGCAGCACCTCGAGCTGTTCACCCAGGGCCGCCAGCGCCTCGGCCCGCGCCTCGCGCAGGCGCGCGGCGATCTCCGGGTGCAACCGGCTCAGCTCGCCCTCGCCTCCGGTGCCGGGTACGCGTCCCGGGTGCCGGTCGCGCTGCCACTGGTCGCGCAGCAGGCGCCCCGCCTGCACGCGTTCCTCGCGCAGCCGTTCCTCTTCCTGCTCAACGCGCGCCTCGTGCTCGGCGATCACCTCGGATTGTTGCTCGCGCTGGGCCTCCAGTTCGCGCAGTTCGCGCCGCGACTCGCTGCTGCCCCGCGCCGCGCGCTCGAGCTCATCCTCCAGACGTTCGAGCGCGGCCTGGCGCTCCTCCTGACTGCGCTCCAGGTCACGGATCGCCTCCAGCGTCTCCTCCAGTTCGGCCTCCGGTTCAAACGCCGACAGGCTGCCTGCGGGCGCCAGCAAAAATGCCGCCAGAACAAGCAGTAAGGGGTATCGGGAAGTCAAGATTGCGCAAATTCGCATATCGGGGTACGTTTAGGTACTTATATTCTCACCCGGTTACGGGCTTGCTGTTTCGCAAAACAATAAAGAGGCATGCCGTGAGCAACGAAGCGGTCGAAGAAGAAAAGATGGTCGAAGAAGAACTGATGTCTCAGGACGAGGACATTGAACGGGCCTCGCGCTCGCTCAAGGCCATGTCCCACCCCCTGCGGCTCAAGATCCTCTGCATTCTCGGCGATCGCGAGATCAGCGTACAGGAAATCGTCGATCAGGTCGGGACCTCGCAGAGCAACATTTCGCAGCACCTGGGCATCCTGCGCGACAAGGGCATCCTGGCGACCCGCAAGGATGCGAACCGTGTCTACTACCGAGTGGGGGACTCCCGCACGCTGCGCCTGATCGGTATGATGCAGGACGTTTTCTGCAGCTCCTGACATCTCCCTGACCGACGCGGCGGCCTGAATGCTCGAAAGACTCCCTGAATTCCTGTCCA
Source organism: Thioalkalivibrio sp. ALJ2 (assembly GCF_000378325.1). Classification (NCBI taxonomy): domain Bacteria; kingdom Pseudomonadati; phylum Pseudomonadota; class Gammaproteobacteria; order Chromatiales; family Ectothiorhodospiraceae; genus Thioalkalivibrio; species Thioalkalivibrio sp. ALJ2. Next base: position 122,429 of record NZ_KB899555.1, on the reverse strand, counting down.
ATCATCCGATCCTGACCGGTGCCCTGCTGGCGGTTGTCGGGATGATCCTGTTCACCGAGTTCCGCCGCCTGACCCGCAAGTACCGCACCCTCTCGCCGAGCGAGGCCGTGCGCGTGATCAATCAGGACGACAGCCTGGTGCTGGATGTGCGCGAGGACAACGAGATCGCCTCCGGCCGCATTGGTGGGGCCAAGCACATCCCGGTGGGCAGCCTGCAAAAGCGCATGGACGACATCGCCAAGTACAAGGACAAGCCCGTAGTGGTGTACTGCCGCAGCGGTAACCGCTCCGCGATGGCCGCCTCACAGCTGACCGCTGCGGGGTTCCAGGATGTCGTGAACCTCCAGGGCGGCATCCAGGCCTGGCAATCCGCGGGCATGCCGATCAAGAAGAAGTAATGCGCTTCGAGGTCTATGGCACGGTCCGCTGCCCGTTCTGTCTGCTGGCCCGCCGGCTGCTGATCCACCACGGTTACCCCTTCGACGACCACCCGGTGGACCGCGAACCCGGGGCGCGCGCGGAGATGGAACAGCGGGCCGGCCGCAGCTCGGTGCCGCAGATTTTCCTGGGTGACACCCATATCGGCGGATACGACGAGCTGCAGGCGCTGGATCGCTCCGGTGAACTGCAACGCATGGCCGAAGCGGCCGGCATCGCGCGCACCAGCGACGCCTGAGCCCCCAGGACGACGGGAAAACTCACCCGCCTCTTGACTCCTATCCGGCGCCACATTCCTTTACGATTCCCGCACACGAATCCCATTCTCCACGACTCGGAACAACATCATGGCTGAAGAAACCTCCAACACCAGCGGTAACGGCGCGGGCGCGCAGGGCAACTCCCAGGACAACCCCGGCTTCTCCATCCAGAAGGTGTTCATCAAGGACATCTCGTTCGAGTCGCCGGACGCCCCCGAGATCTTTCTGAACGAGTGGAAGGGCGACACCAACATTCAGCTGAACACCAACGCCCGCGCGATTCGCGAAGAAGAAGGCGTGTTCGAGGTCGAGCTGAAACTGACCGTGACCACCGAGTCCAACGGCAAGACCGCCTACCTGGTCGAGATCAACCAGGCCGGGGTCTTCATCGTCCGCGGCTTCCCCCGCGACCAGCTCAACCAGCTGCTGGGCTCCTACTGCCCGAACCTGCTGTTCCCGTTCGCCCGCGAAACGGTCGCGGACCTGGTACTCAAGGGCGGCTTCCCGCAGCTGCTGCTGCAGCCGGTCAACTTCGAGGCGCTGTACCAGCAACACCTGGAAGACCAGAAAAAGGCATCCGGCGACTCGCAGGCGGCCGCGCCGGAGTCGACCTCCCAGGCCTGATCCGGGGCTCGCACCCGTGCGCATCGCACTCCTGGGTGGCGGTTCCTGGGGCACCGCGCTGGCGATCCACGCCGCGCGTCTGCACCAGGACGTCGTGCTCTGGGTCCGCAAGGACGAGGCCGCCGAGCGGCTGAGCCGCGCGCGCGAGAACGCCCGCTATCTGCCCGGCATCCCCTTCCCCGAAACCCTTTCCATCAGCGCCGCCCCCGGTGTGATCGACGATGTCGACCTGGTGCTGATCGCAGTCCCGTCCGGGGCCTTTCGCGAGACCCTGCGCTGGATGCAGCCGCGCCTGCGTGAAGGGCAGACGGTCGCCTGGGCCACCAAGGGACTGGAGACATCCAGCGGGGCCTGGCTGCACGAGATCGCCGAGGAAGAACTGGGCTCCGGCTTCCCGCCCGCGCTGATCTCCGGACCCTCCTTCGCCGCAGAGGTGGCCCGCGGCCAGCCCACCGCACTGACGGCGGCCTCGCAGAGCGAACACAGCCTGGACCGCCTGACTGGCGCACTGCATGGCAACGCCCTGCGCATCTATCGCAATCACGACGTGATTGGTGTGGAGCTGGGCGGAGCCCTGAAGAACGTCCTCGCGGTCGCGACCGGGATCGCCGACGGCGCGGGCTACGGCGGCAATGCCCGCGCCGCGCTGATGACGCGCGGTCTGGCCGAGATGCAGCGCCTGGGCGAGGCGGTCGGGGCCCAGCCGGGCACGCTGACCGGGCTTTCCGGTCTCGGCGATCTGATCCTCACCTGCACCGATGACCAGTCGCGCAACCGTCGCCTGGGGCGCCTGCTGGGTCAGGGCTATGACCTGGAGACGGCCCGCGCCCGTATCGGCCAGTCGGTCGAGGGGGTCGAGACCGCGCGCCAGATCAGCACGCGCGCCGAGGCCCTGTCGGTGGACATGCCCATCTCCGCGGAGGTCCACGCCGTGCTTTACCAGGGGCGACCGGTACGCGAGGCCGCCCGCCGCCTGCTGGAACGCGATCCGACCCACGAGAACCCGACCGGGTAACCCCGAGCCGAACCCGAACAATCGCGCATGCCGGCACAGTTCGTTACCGTGCACGGACGATTGTCCACAGCTGGGAGGCACCCATGCGCAAGGCGTGGAAGGAACTGGATCTCGAGGGCGGCGGCCTGCAGGCGATCAACGCGAAACTCGCGGCCGAGATGCGCGCGCGCCCGCCCGCCTACGCCGCCTGGGTCCTGTTTCCGCTGGGACTGCACCGTTTCTATCTGCGCGAACCTTTGGGGGGCGCGGGCTACATTGGCCTGAGTGCGGCAATTCTGATCGTGGCCTGGCTAGTGGCTGGCTGGTGGTGGCTGATCCCGACGGGTGCCATGGTGGCCTGGGCGGCGTTTGATCTGATCTGGATCGACCGCCGCGTGACCGACTACAACAAGGAACTGCGCAAGCAGGTGTTCCTGCGCAAGGGCCACAAGCCGCCGCAGGATTATCGCGGCCGCTACACCAGCGACGAGGACGCCCAGCGCGAACTGACTGAATACCAGTCGATCAAGGAAGGCGAGCGCGCCGGGCACCCGGGCCCCGCCGGGGCGAATGAGCGCGATCGCGACGTGGGCGGCAAGCGCCGCATGCCAAGCTTCAACGAGCAGGAAGCCATGCTGCGCCAGATGCGCTCACGCAAGAAGGGCGAGGCCGGGGACGACTGAGCCCCAGCCTCCGGCTTCATGCCCGCAATCAGGCGGGCAAACGGACTTTAGTTATCGCCCGGGCGCCAGACGCCACTGGCCTCCTGCGGCGGCGGGGCGGCCTGCTTGCGGCTCTCCATATCCACGAACACCGACTCGGTGAACTGCGAGAGCTGCTTCAGATACTCCTTGCGCTCGTTCACCGACTCCGGCATCTGCGCCACCAGAAAACCAGTGATCGCGCTCAGATACTGCACGGCCACGATGGGCTGCTGGGCCTTGGGATCGGTCTCGACCAGAACGTCCTGGATCTTCTGGATCAGGTCGCCGGACAGCTGCAGGGTATCGTCGCTCATGGTGCTCTCTCGGTTATCGAATGTGTGAACAGGCTAAGGCAAGGTCGCCGCGTCCAAAAGTGAACGCAAAGCCGGCGGGACTTTCCATCACGACCGGCGAATCGCCCGACCCTCACCACGGCCGCGGCGGTGGCCCCTGATCTTCCGGATTATCGTCGTCCGGACCGGATTCTGGGGCATCATCCTCAGTGTCATAATCCTCGCTAACGCGATCCGCCGGCACCTGCCAGGGCTCGCTGGGCAGGATCGACCGCTCGCCCGGGCGCGGTGCCCAGCGCTCCTGCTCCAGCCCCCGGATCAGCCCCACGATCATCATCAGGATCACCAGCGAAAATGGCAGGGCCGCCAGGATCACTGCGCTTTGCAGGACCTCCAGCCCGCCCGCCAGCAGCAACACCGCAGTGATCAGGCCGATCAACGCACCCCAGATGGTCAGATGCCGCTTGCGGTGCTCTGTGGAACCGTGGGCCAGCAGGGTATTGATCACGACGATCCCGGCGTTGGCGGAGGTCAGCAGGTAGGTCGCAATCAGGATCGTGATCAGCCCGCCCCCGACCTTGGCCACCAGCCAGGGCTCCAGCGTATCCATGGTCGCGAAGGTGGCCATGGTCAGGTCTTCGGAGACCTTGTCGGCAATATCCGCGATCCCCTCGACCTCGGCATGCAGCGCGGTACCGCCCAGCATCGCCAGCCAGAAAAAGGTGATGACCGTAGGCACCAGCAGCACGCCCAGGACAAATTCGCGCAGCGTGCGCCCGCGCGAGATGCGCGCGATGAACAGCCCGACAAACGGCGCCCAGGCCAGCCACCAGCCCCAGTAGAACACCGTCCAGTCGGAATGCCAGGGATCCGTCTGGTGGGCGTGGGTGTACAGCGAGAGCCCCAGCAGGTTCTGCAGGTAACTGCCGGAGGACTGCACGAACAGTGCCAGCAGATACTGGGTCGGCCCCCAGATCAGCAGCAGGCCCATCAGCGCCACGCTCAGCCACATATTGGCCTGGGAAATCCGCTGTACGCCGACCTGGACGCCGGTAATGACCGAAACGATCGCAATAACAGTGAGCAGGGCTGCCAGGAACAGCTGCCCGTTCTCGCCACCGGAAATCCCCAGGGTATGCACCAACCCGGTATCCAGCTGCTGAATACCCAGCCCCAGGGTAGTCGCGATCCCGAACACCGTGGCCAGGATCGCCAGCAGGTCGACGATGTCGCCGGGCCAGCCGTGGCTGTATTTTCCGATCAGCGGATGCAGCGCGGAGCGCAGCGCCAGCGGCTGCCCCCGGCGGAAGCCGAAGTAGGCCAGGATCAGCGCCAGCAGCGCGAACACCGCCCAGGCATTCAGACCCCAGTGGAAATAGGTCAGCACCATGGACATGTCGGCGGCCTCGGCCGTCTCGCCATTGTCCAGCAGGAACGGGTTGCCCCCGTAGTGACTGAGCGGCTCGGCCACCGCCCAGAACAGGAGGCCCACGCCCATGCCGGCGGCAAACAGCATGGCCAGCCACGACACGGTGGTGAACTCCGGCACCTCGTCATCCCGTCCAAGACGAACATCCTTGTAGCGGCCGACGCCCAGCCAGATCACGATGGCCAGGAACACGGCCATCGCGACCACGTAGTACCACTCGAGGAAAGGCGTCAGAAAGGTGCGGGCGTCCGAGACCACCCGCTCGAGTTCATCCGTGCGGTAGATCGCAAACAGCGCGATCAGCACCACCAGCAGCAGCGCGATCGGGGCTACGCGCGGGTTCAGTCCCTTGAACGGTCCTCGGGTCGCGACGTTGTACATCCGCTTCCTCCCTGAAGTGTCCGGCCCTCAGACGCGATGCGTGTGCAGCAGTTCCCGCTCGCCTGCGGAACGGTTACCGGTACGAAAATCCTGGATGACCCGATGCACGAAGCCCAGCTTCGAGATCGCCTCCGGTGTCAAGACGAATGGATAGACATGGGCATGCCCCATACTGCGGTTCAGGCTGTTCAGGGCTGCGGCCAGCGGCAGCCAGTGCGCGACCAGGGCATCCGGATCGTCGGTGGCGTAGGCATCGAAATGCGATTGCCCGCCCTGCGGCCCAAGCCTCGCCGCCTCTCCAACACTGGGCGCGACATCCATGCCATAGGCCGCCGCCGTATCGAGGGCGTCGACGATATGCAGGTAATGCGCCCAGGTCTCGGCCCAGTCCTCCCAGGGATGGGAGCTTGCATAGGCGGACACGAAATGGTTCTGCCAGTCGCTGGGCGGCCCATCCTCGTAATGGCGGCGCAACGCCTCGTCGTAGTCGATGCGTTCATCGCCGAAGCGGCCACGGAAGTACTCGTGCCAGCGCGTCCCCCGGATCAGACGGTCCCAGTAGTAATGCGCCGATTCATGACGAAAGTGTCCGAGGATGGTGCGGTAGGGCTCGGCCATGGCCTCGCGCATGCTCTCGCGCACGGACGGGTCCGCCTCCGCGATGTTGAGTGTAATCACGCCGTTCGCATGCCCGGTTACCACGCCGCCGCCCTCGTGGAAATCAGGGTTCGGGTCGGCCAGAAAATCGAACGCCACGCCGGCGGAGTCCGTCTGCTTGGACACAACGGGTAACCCCAGGCGCAACAGGCTGTAGACCAGGCGCCGCTTTTCCGTCTCCATCCGTTCCCACAGGCGCGCATTGCCCGGCACGCTCAGATCCGGGATGGTGCGGTTCAGCCGGCACGCGCGGCAATAGCCCTCCGGGTCATCGTGGCGCACCATCCAGTTACAGACCGCGTCCACCGCGTAGTGGCGGCACTGGCGATAAAGCGGCCCATCGGGTTCGCCCGCGACACGCCACAGCCCGCCCGGGATCGGCTCCCCGGAGGAGTAAAGCGCATCCCCGGCCATCTCCAGCGCCGACAGCTCCAGGCGGTCGGGTAGAAAGCCCAGCCGCCGTCCACAACCATTGCAGTAGGTATTGTCGAAATAAATGACACTACCGCAGCCTTCACACTCGAACAGCTGCATTACGACCTCCCGAAAAGCCGTGCCGCGGCGATTCGCGGCACGGCTTTCAGCCTACGCCAAAACCGCTGCATGCGTCGCGCACGTTCTGGCCCTCAAGGCCCACTCAGGGGTCTGGTTCGAGCAGCATTTGTACCCGCTTCAGCGCCAGCGGGTCTGTCAAAATCCCCGCATGCGTGGTGTTCACGCCGTAGATGCTGCTCGCCATTCCCTGTATCGGGGGGTACAGCATGGTCGACAGCGTGAGCACGCCATCCGTCCCTGCGCGTCCTCCGCTATCCGGACGGCGAAAGCTGAATAGCAGGTGCAGCTCCGTCTCCCCCGACAGTTCCGATTCGAACAGTCGGCGCTGATACTCGCTGCCGGGTGCCATGTCACGCCAGACCGGGATCACCACCGGCGAACGATCAACCCCCGACTGCGCGGCGGCATGCCCGTGCCAGGGCGTGGACAACGCAATCATGCGTGGGATCCGGGCCGGCGCCGCCCGCCGCTCGCGCTCATGCAGAAAGCCCTTCGCCACCAGCCCCCCCATGCTGTGCGCCACGACCGGCAGGGACTCCACGTCATAGCGCAGCTCCAGCTCTTCCAGGGTCTGCGCCAGGTGGGCCGCGATGGACTGCAGGGGCAACCCGGACGGGTAGTAGTACAACCAGGGTTGGTAACGCTCGCGATCGAGCTGGTGGATGAGTTCGGCGAACCCTCGCGGCGAGCCGTTCATACCGTGTACAAACAAAACCGGGATGCGGTCGGGATCGTAGGGTTCGAGAAAATAGACCCCGGCATAGCCGGCCAGCATGAAATCCAGCGGCCGCCACTGGCTCCCGCGCGCGACATCGTCGTCGAAACGCGGGTCATCCAGCGTAGTCACTTCCCCGAACGCCGTGACCCCACCGACGCTGAAGGGGCCGCCCTCCGGACCCCGCTCGCGCGCGGGCGACAACGCGATCGCATGTGCCGCGACCCCTTCGCCCCCGATCCGGATCTCCATATCGCCAAAACGCGTACCCGCAGGGCATTCCAGCACGCCACCCTCGTTTGCCAGGTACACCGGGGCACCCGCCTCGTGGCGCCCGTCACGCTCGGGGTCGGCAAAGGCCAGGACCTGGTAACGCCCCGGCGCCAGGCCAAAGAACCACTCGCCACCTCCAGCGCTCACCATGTGGTCCACCGGTTCCGGCACGGCACCCTCCTCCATCGGCGCGCGGAATACCGCGACCACATAAGGTCCCGGGACCTCGTCATCCGCCATCACGGTTCCGGCAATCGTGCAGGCCTGGCCCATCATCTGCATCTGTCCGCGCGCATCCCACAGCCCGCAGCCCGTCAGCCACCACGCCACCAGCACCAGTGCGGCAATCCTTGCTCCGTCCATGTCCGCCTTCCTGCCCGCCCGGATTAGTCCAACAAGCGGCTCGTGCATCTCGCCGCCCACCTGTCCCTCTCAGGATAGCGGCGCACACGCCAAATCGCCTGCTGTTAACCGCCGCTGTGGTACCCGCCCCTGCGCGCCCCAAACAAAAAAGGCCCGCGCGGGGCGGGCCTTGTCGGTTGCGGAAGAAAGCGGGCCGAATCAGGCGGCCGCTGCGGCGCGGGTGAAGGCCAGATGCTCGCCGGCCATGTCCACCTCGATGGTGTCGCCAGGGCCGAACTCGCCTGCCAGCAGCGACTGCGCCAGCGGGTTTTCCAGCTGGGTCTGGATCGCCCGCTTGAGCGGACGCGCCCCGTAGACCGGATCGAAGCCCGCGGCCCCCAGGTGGTCCAGCGCGGCGTCGGTGATGGTCAGCCCCAGGTCGCGCTCTTCCAGACGCTTGCGCAGGTACTGCAACTGGATGTCGGCGATCGCGCGGATCTGCTCGCGCTCCAGCGGATGGAACACCACCACGTCGTCCACACGGTTAATGAACTCGGGGCGGAAGTGCTGCCCGACGATCTCCATCACCGCGCCCTTCATCGCCGCGTAGTTCTCCTCGCCGGCCATCTCCTGGATCTGCTGCGACCCCAGGTTGGAGGTCATCACGATCACCGTGTTGCGAAAGTCCACGGTGCGCCCGTGCCCGTCCGTCAGGCGGCCGTCATCCAGCACCTGCAGCAGCACGTTGAAGACATCCGGGTGCGCCTTCTCGACCTCGTCGAGCAGGATCACGGAGTACGGCTTGCGGCGCACGGCCTCGGTCAGGTAGCCGCCCTCCTCGTAGCCGACATAGCCCGGGGGCGCCCCGATCAGCCGCGCCACGGAGTGCTTCTCCATGAACTCGGACATGTCGATGCGCACCATCGCTTCTTCCGTGTCGAACAGGAAGCTGGCCAGCGCCTTGGTCAGCTCGGTCTTGCCCACGCCGGTCGGGCCGAGGAACAGGAACGAGCCGTTCGGGCGATTCGGGTCGGACAGGCCCGCCCGCGAGCGACGGATGGCATTGGCCACGGCATTGACCGCCTCGGACTGACCGACCACGCGGGCGCCGATCGCCTCCTCCATGCGCAGCAGCTTGTCCTTTTCCCCCTCCAGCATCTTGGAGACCGGGATGCCGGTCCAGCGTGATACGACCTCGGCGACCTCTTCGTCGGTCACCTTGGTGCGCAGCAGTTTGGTCTCCTGACTTTCCATCTCGTGGGCCATGGCCAGGGACTTCTCCAGGTCCGGGATCCGCCCGTACTGCAGCTCCGACATGCGCGAGAGATCCCCGGCGCGGCGGGCCGTCTCCAGCTCCATGCGGGCACGCTCGAGCTCTTCCTTCAGTTGCGCGGCACCGGAGACCGAGGCCTTCTCGGATTTCCACACCTCTTCCAGATCGGAGTACTCGCGCTCCAGGCGCTCGATCTCGCCCTCCAGGGTGTCGAGGCGCTTCTTCGAGGCGTCGTCGGATTCCTTCTTCAGCGCCTCGCGCTCGATCTTCAACTGGATCAGACGGCGCTCCAGGCGATCCATGGACTCCGGCTTGGAGTCGATCTCCATCTTGATGCGGCTGGCCGCCTCGTCGATCAGGTCGATCGCCTTGTCCGGCAGCTGGCGGTCGGTGATGTAGCGCTGCGAGAGCTGCGCGGCGGCGACGATCGCCGGGTCGGTGATCTCGATTCCGTGGTGGACCTCGTAGCGCTCTTTCAGTCCGCGCAGGATGGCGATGGTGTCTTCCTGGCTGGGTTCGTCGACCAGCACCTTCTGGAAGCGGCGCTCCAGCGCGGCGTCCTTTTCGATGTTCTGGCGGTATTCATCCAGCGTGGTCGCGCCGATGCAGTGCAGCTCACCACGCGCCAGCGCCGGCTTGAGCATGTTGCCTGCGTCCATCGCGCCCTCGGCCTTGCCGGCGCCTACAAGCGTATGGATCTCGTCGATGAACAGGATCACGCGACCCTCTTCCTGCGACAGCTCCTTGAGCACGGACTTCAGCCGTTCCTCGAAGTCACCTCGGTACTTGGCCCCGGCCAGCAGCGCACCCAGGTCCAGCGCCAGTACGCGCTTGTCCTTGAGCCCCTCGGGCACCTCGCCGTTGATAATGCGCTGCGCCAGGCCCTCGACGATCGCGGTCTTGCCAACCCCCGGCTCGCCGATCAGCACCGGGTTGTTCTTGGTGCGGCGCTGCAGCACCTGGATCGAGCGGCGGATTTCCTCGTCACGCCCGATGACCGGATCCAGCTTGCCCTGCTCGGCACGCTCGGTCAGATCGGTGGTGTATTTCTCCAGCGCCTGACGGCTCTCCTCGGCATCCGGGTTGTCCACCTGGCTGCCACCGCGAATGTCATGAATGGCCTTGTCCAGTGCGTCCTTGTTGGCGCCGGCATCGCGCAGCATCTCGCCCACGCCGCCCTTCTCGTCGACGGCGGCGAGCAGGAACAGCTCGCTGGAGATGTACTGGTCCTTGTTCTGCTGGGCCAGCTTGTCACAGACATTCAGCAACCGGCCCAGGTCATTGGAGACATGGACCTCGCCGGCCGCGCCCTCGACGCGGGGCATGCGGTCCAGCGCCTCGCCCAGCGCCGAGCGCAGCTGGCGCACGTTGACGCCCGCGCGGTCGAGTACATGGCGCACGGTACCGCCATCCTGGTCCAGCAAGGCCAGCAGCAGGTGGGACGGTTCGATGAACTGGTGGTCGCGGCCAACGGCAAGTGACTGCGCATCGGCGATCGCGGACTGGAATTTGGTGGTCAGGCGATCCATTCGCATTGGGAAACCCCTCGGTCAAATCTTGGTGAACTGACACGAACCATGGGGGCAATGCCCGTCGCTTCAAGGATAGCCACCGAATTTAGAACACGTGGCGCGCCGTCATTCCTCGTCCAGATGTCCAATCCAGGCCAGCGTGCCCATGCGCCCGGTCTCGCCGTCCCGGCGATAGGAATAGAACCGCCCGGCCTCCGAATAGGTGCAGCGCCCGCCGCCCGTCACATGTACGACTTCGACCCGCTCCAGCCGGTGCCGGGCCAGCGCGTAGATGTCCGCGTGGAAATGCCCGTTCGGGCCGGCACGGAAGGCGGGCGCGGCCTCGACATCGTGATCGAGGAAGGTATCACGCACCTCCGGCCCGACCTCGAAGGCCCCCGGGCCGATCGCCGCCCCCATCCAGGCGCGGATCTCCGCCTCGGGGCGAGTAATGCGCAGGGCCTCGACGGCCGCCTCGAGCACCCCGTCGGCCAGCCCGCGCCAGCCGGCATGGGCCACGGCCACCGCCTCGCCATCGTCGGTCGCCAGCACGACGGGCAGGCAGTCCGCCGTCTGCACCGCACAGACCACACCGGGCGCGTCGGTGAATACCGCATCGGCCTCGATCACCTCGCCCTGCTCCCACGCCTCCAGCAGGTCCTCGGCCCGGATGACGCGCGTGCCGTGGACCTGCCGCGGCCAGGCGACGGGCTCCGCGATCCCCAGGCTGTGTTCCAGGCGGTAGCGGTTCTCGGCGACATGTTCGGGGTCATCGCCGGTATGCAGGGCGAGATTCAGCGAGTACCAGGGGCCCGTGCTCACGCCCCCCTCCCGCGTGCTCTGTACCGCCCAGACGCCCGACGGGAGGTCGCCGAAGTCCGGTGCGAGCGTGGGGATCAGTTCAGCGGTCATTCTCGGCCTCCCGGTCGGTACGCAGGGCGACGAGCAGCGCCTCGAAATCCTCGGGCACGGGTGCCTCGAAGGCGAGCACTTCGCCACTGTCAGGATGCTCGAATTCCAGTCGCGCCGCATGCAGGGCCTGACGGCGAAAGGCCGCGAGCGCCCCCTTCGCCGCCTCGCCCATGCCACGCACCGGGCGCGGGCGCCCTCCATAGGCGGGATCGCCCACGATCGGGTGCCGGATATGCGCCATGTGCACGCGGATCTGGTGGGTACGCCCGGTCTCAAGTCGCACATTCAGCAGGGTATGAGCCGGGAAACGCTCCGCTACCCGATAGTGGGTCACCGCCGGCTTGCCACCGCCCGTGACCGCCTGGCGCTTGCGATCCACCGGATGACGGCCGATTGGCTCTTCGATGGTGGCACCGCTGATCACGCGACCCTGCACCAGTGCCCGGTACTCGCGGTGGACCGTACGCTCCTGCAACTGGCGCACCAGCGCGGTCTGCGCCTGCGGCGTACGCGCAACCACCATCAGCCCGGTGGTGTCCTTGTCCAGCCGGTGCACCACCCCGGCGCGCGGCAGCTGCGAGAGGTTCGGGTCATGGTGCAGCAGGGCATTGACCAGGGTGCCGGCACGATGCCCCGCCGCCGGGTGCACAACCAGCCCGGCCGGCTTGTTGATTACCAGTACGGCGGGGTCCTCATGGACGATATCCAGCGCAATGGGCTCTGGCTCGGCCTCCAGGACCGGGGCCTCCGGGGGCTCCAGCACGACATGCTCGCCGCCCTGCACCGGCGTGCGCGGTTTCGGCTGGCCACCGTTCACGGTCAAGGCCCCTTCCTTCAGCCACTGGGTCAGCTGGCTGCGCGAATACTCCGGGAACAGCCTAGCCAGCGCGGCATCCAGCCGCTGGCCGGCCTCTTCCTCGGGGAGTTCCGCAGATCGCGGTTCGTTCATTGGCGATACTCGTCTCGATTTTCCCGCACCCGCGAACGGCCAGGCACGGCATGATGTTGTAGAATCCGCGGACACCGCTTCATCTGCGAGGCCCCATCGTGATTTCTGCTCCAAACCTGCTGCGCCTGCTCGCCGTCCTGCTCCTGGCACTTGTGATTGCCGGCTGCGCCGGACGCGAGGACCCGACGCTGGGCTGGTCCGCCAGTCAGCTCTACGGCGAGGCGAAGAACGCCCTGAACGAGGGGAACTACGATCAGGCCGTCGAATACTACGAAATCCTCGAGGCGCGCTACCCGTTCGGCCGCTATGCCCAGCAGGCGCAGATCGAGATCCCGTACGCCTACTACAAGGCGCGCGAGCCGGAGGCCGCCATCGCCGCGGTGGACCGCTTCATCCAGCTCAATCCGCGCCACCCGAACCTGGATTATGCGTACTACCTGCGCGGGCTGATCAACTTCAACCGCCAGCAGGGCTTCCTCGCCAACCTGTTCCCGCGGGATCCGGCGGAGATGGACCCGGAGCCCTTCGAGCAGGCCTTCCAGGATTTCGACCGCCTGATCCGCGAGTTCCCCGACAGCCGCTACGCGCAGGATTCCTACCTGCGGATGGTCTATATCCGCAATGCGCTGGCGGCCTACGAACTGCGCGTGGCCGAGTTCTATATGGAGCGCACCGCCTGGGTCGCGGGCGCCGAGCGCGCGCGTCACCTGCTGGCCACCTACCCCGGTGCCGAGGTCCAGCCACAGGCCCTGGGCGTGCTGTGGCGTGCCTATACCGAACTGGGGCTCGAGGACTACGCCGACGCGACGATGATGGTCCTGGAACTGAACTATCCCGACGCCGCCGTAGCCGTGCGCGCGGGCGAACCGATCGAGACCCGCGAGCAGCGCGGCGGCCTGTGGCGCGTGTTCGACCGCTTGCCGTTCTTCACGAACTGACCGGGGAGCATCCGCACTCCCCCGGCTTCACAATCAAACCGTCATTGCGAGGAGCCGAAGGCGACGCGGCAATCGGTTTCCTGAACCCGCAGGCCTGAATCCGGGGATTACCGGAGCCGGCCGATTGTCTCGTCGCTGCGCTCCTCGCAATGACGGGACAAAGCCCGAGGCCGAGGGTTACAGCGCCTCGCTACCCTCTTCGCCGGTACGGATACGCACCACGCGGGCCATGTCGGAGACAAAGATCTTGCCGTCCCCGATCTTGCCAGTGCGCGAGGCCTTCACGATCGCATCGATACAGGCGTCCACGCGGTCGTCATCCACCACCAGCTCCAGCTTTACCTTGGGCAGGAAGTCGACCACGTATTCCGCACCCCGGTAGAGCTCGGTATGGCCCTTCTGCCGGCCAAAGCCCTGGACCTCGGTCGCGGTCATGCCGGCAATGCCCATCTCGGTCAGGGCCTCGCGGACATCCTCCAGCTTGAACGGCTTGATGATCGCCTCGATCTTCTTCATGCGAATCCCTTTGGTTGTGCCCGCCGCGCGGGCGCTCGTCTTGCATCCGAAAGTGTACCAAACCGCCACCGCGGCGCCCGCGCCCCGGCTCAGCCGTTGCGTGGGCCACAGGCGCGTGAGGGCCCTCAGCCCGGGCGGTAGCCGGAGGTGATCGGGTAGCGCCGGTCACGGCCGAAGGCCCGTCGGCTGACGCGCACCCCGGGCGGGGCCTGGCGGCGCTTGTACTCGGCCAGGAAAACCAGCCGCGCGATGCGCTCCACGGTGGCCCGATCAAAGCCATCGGCCACGATCTCCTCCACCGAGCGCTCCTGTTCGACGAAGGCCTCCAGCACCGCATCCAGCACCTCGTAGGGGGGCAGCGAATCGGCATCCTTCTGGTCGGGCGCCAGTTCGGCGCTGGGCGGACGCTCGATCACCCGCTCGGGGATCGCCGCGCCACGCGTATTGCGCCAGCGCGCCAGGCGGTACACCCACTGCTTGGAGACATCCTTGAGCGGGGCAAAGCCGCCGTTCATGTCGCCATACAGCGTGGAATAGCCGACGGCCATCTCCGACTTGTTGCCGGTCGCCAGCAGCAGCTTGCCGCTGCGGTTCGACAGTGCCATCAGCAGCACCCCGCGGGCGCGCGACTGCAGGTTCTCCTCGGTCACATCCCCCGCATGGGCGGGCATCGCGTCGAACGCCGGTGACAGGCCCTCGAGGAAGTCCTGCACCATCGGCTCAATCGCGATCTCGTGGTACTCGATACCCAGCAGCCGGGCCTGTGCCTCGGCATCCTCGATACTCATCGACGCGGTGTAGCGATACGGCATCATCACCGCCGTCACGGCGGCCGGACCCAGGGCGTCCACCGCCAGTGCGGCCGTCAGCCCCGAGTCGATGCCGCCGGACAGGCCCAGCAGCACGCCGGGAAACCCATTCTTGGCGACATAGTCGCGGATGCCGATCATCAGGGCCTGGTAGAGGTCGCGGGCATCCGCCTCGTCCGGCTCCGGGCCGGGGTCGGTCAGCGTCGGGCGGATGCCGCAGGCGGACAGGTGCATGGTCTCGGGACGGGGCTGCAGTTCGATCCCGGACGGTCCGCGCCGGCCCTGCACCAGGGCATACCCGGTCGCCCAGGCCGGCAGCACCGCGCGCGCGCCATGCGCGGCGTCGTGCACGAAGGAGCGGCCGTCGAACACCAGCTCGTCCTGACCGCCCACCTGGTTCACGTAGACCACCGGGCAGCCGGTCTCGGCGACCCGCGCGCCCACCACCTGCAGGCGCTCCTCGGCCTTGCCGCGATGATAGGGCGAGGCATTCAGGTTCAGGATCAGTTCGGCGCCGGCCGCCTGTGCGGCAGCGGCTGGCGCCGCCTGCCAGATGTCCTCGCAGACGGTCAGGCCGATCCGCCAGCCCGCCAGCTCAACCACGCAGGCCTGATCGCCCGCGACGAAATAGCGCTGTTCGTCGAATACCGAATAGTTGGGCAGGACCTGCTTGGCATAGCGCGCGATCTCGCGACCGTCGCGCAGCCACAGCGCGGCGTTCACCAGACCCTTCTCGGTGGTAACCGGCGCGCCGAGGATCACGTCGATGCCCGCTACCGAGCGTGTAATCGCGGCCAGGGACTGCTCCACCGCGCGCAGGAAGGCCGGGCGCAGCAGCAGGTCCTCCGGGGGGTAGCCGGTCAGGGCGAGTTCGGGGAAGACCACCGCGCGCGCACCGGCGGCGCGGGCCTGTTCGATCGCGTCCTCGATCAGGTGGCGGTTCGTATCCAGCCCGCCCACGATCGGGTTGATCTGGGCCAGGGCCAGCGGCAGGTCATCGGTGGACGCCATCGCGGCGTATCAGGCGCGATCGAGCGCGGACTGCATGGCCTGGCCGAGTTCGGCCGGGCTCTCGGCCACGCTCGCCCCGGCCGCGCGCAGGGCCGCCATCTTCTGTTCGGCCGTGCCCTGGCCGCCGGCGATGATCGCCCCGGCATGGCCCATGCGACGTCCGGGCGGCGCGGTGGCGCCCGCGATGTAGGCCGCCACCGGCTTGTCGAACTCGTTCTCGATATAGCGCGCGGCGCGTTCCTCGGCATCGCCGCCGATCTCGCCGACCAGCAGCACGCCGTCGGTCTCCGGGTCGTCGCGGAACAGGCGCAGGCAGTCGACGAAGTCGAGCCCCTGGATCGGGTCGCCACCGATGCCGATGCAGGTGCTCTGGCCCAGCCCCCGATCCGAGGTCTGCTTGACGGCCTCGTAGGTCAGGGTGCCGGAGCGCGAGATGATGCCGATGCGCCCGCGCTGGTGGATATAGCCGGGCATGATGCCGACCTTGCAGGCATCCGGCGTGATGATGCCGGGGCAGTTCGGGCCGATCAGGCGGGTCGGACTGCCGGCCAGCACCTGCTTCACGCGGATCATGTCCTGCACCGGGATGCCCTCGGTGATGCACACGGCCAGCTCGATGCCGGCATCCGCCGCCTCGCAGATCGCATCGGCCGCGAACGGGGCCGGGACATAGATCATGCTGACGGTCGCACCCGTCTGCGCCACCGCATCGGCGACGGTATTGAACACCGGACGGTCCAGATGCGTCTGTCCGCCCTTGCCGGGCGTCACGCCCCCGACCAGACGGGTGCCGTAGGCGATCGCCTGCTCGGAGTGGAAGCTGCCCTGCTTGCCGGTAAAGCCCTGGCAGATCACCTTCGTATCGCGGTCGACGAGGATGCTCATGCCACGGCCTCCACCACGGTGCGCGCCGCGCGGTCGAGGTCCGCGGCCGGGATCACGTCCAGGCCGGAGCTGGTCAGCGCCTCGCGGCCCTGCTCGGCATTCGTGCCTTCCAGCCGCACCACCACCGGCACCTGGACCTGCACCTCGCGGATTGCAGCGATGATGCCCTCGGCGATCAGGTCGCAGCGCACGATGCCGCCAAAGATATTCACCAGCACCGCCTTCACCGAGGGGTCCGACAGGATCAGCTTGAACGCGGCCGTGACCCGCTCCACCGTCGTGCCGCCGCCGACATCCAGGAAGTTGGCCGGCTCGCCGCCGTGGTGCTTGATCAGGTCCATCGTGGCCATGGCCAGGCCCGCGCCGTTCACCATGCAACCGATGGAGCCGTCCAGGCGGATGTAGTTGAGGTCGTGCTCGTGCGCCTGTTCCTCGGCCGGGTCGCGCTGGCGCGCGTCACGTTCGGCCATCAGTGCCTTCTGGCGGTAGGCGGCGGAGTCGTCCACGGTCAGCTTGGCGTCGATGGCCAGCAGCTGGTCGTCAGCGGTCAGCACCAGCGGGTTGATCTCCAGCAGCTGCGCATCCACCTGCTGGAACAGGGCATGGGCATTGGTCACCAGTTGGGCCATCGCCTTGGCCGGCTCGCCCGACAGCCCGAGGGCAAAGGCAACCCGCCGCCCGTGAAACGGCATCACGCCCGTGGCCGGGTGGATCGGCAGGGTGATCACCGCCTCGGGCCGTTCGGCGGCCAGGGTTTCGATGTCCATGCCGCCCTCGGCGGAGACCACCAGCGCCAGGCGCTCGCGGGCCCGGTCCACCAGCAGGGCGAAATAGAACTCGCGGGCGATGTCGGCGGCTGGCTCCAGCAGGAGCTGATCCACCGGCAGGCCCTCGGGGCCGCTCTGCCCGGTGACCAGACGCGAGCCCAGCAGCTTCTCCGCCGCCTCGCGCGCAGCCTCGGCGGAATCCGCCATCACCACGCCACCGGCCTTGCCACGCCCACCGGAATGCACCTGGGCCTTGACCAGCACACGCTCGCCGCCCAGTGCCTGCCAGGCCTCGGGAAGCTCGTCAGCGTGGGTGATCACCTGTCCGTCGGGAACGGGGATGCCGGCGTCGCGAAAGCGCGCCTTGGCCTGAAATTCGTGGAGATTCATGGGTGTGGAGGATAGCGGTGCGCCCATTTCCCTACAACTGCGGGCCCTACAACTGCGGGGGCGAACGCGAGGGGTGGTTTCTCAGGCGGCCTGCACCGGGATGCCGTGGCCAGTGCGCACGATCGCGTTGCGGGCGTCGAGATACACGAGGTTCGGGGTGAATTCCCGGGCCTCGGCCGCTTCCATCTGCGCGTAGGCGCAGATGATCACGCGGTGCCCCACCGCCGCCTTGTGCGCGGCCGCGCCATTGACCGAGATGATGCCGGAGCCCGGCTCGCCCTCGATCGCGTAGGTGGTGAAGCGCTCGCCGTTGTCCACGTTGTAGATCTGGATCTGCTCGAACGGCAGGATGCCGGCGGCTTCCAGCAGCCGCGTATCGATGGCGCACGAGCCCTCGTACTCCAGCTCACAATGAGTGACCTGGGCCTTGTGCAGCTTGCCCTTGAGCATGGTGACGTGCATCGGCGATTTTCCCGGCGATAACCTCTGGGGGCGCAAAATTATCCGCGATTGTGCCAGGCGCGGCAAATGCCCCACCCCGAATCGGGCACGGATCAGTTCGTCGGGCGGGTGCGGACGTTGTCGATCAGACGGACTTCCGCCAGCCACGCGGCGGCCAGCACGACCAGGTCCTGATCGGCCAGCGCCACGCCATGCTCCGGCTCGGCCAGGTCCTGCGCGCGGCGGATGGACAGGTATTCGGGGTCGAAGCCGGCCTCGCGGAGACGATCGCAGGCACGCCCCTCGACCTCGGGGATGCGCTCGGCATCGAATACGGTCGCGCCCCGGCAGACCGTGGCCACTTCGTCCAGCACGCGCTTGAGCTCCGGCGCGATCACCCGCGCCTCTTCGGGCAACTGGTCGTTGCGCGAGCTGCAGGCCAGGCCATCCTTCTCGCGTACCGTCGGGATGGCCTCGACCCGTACCGGGATATCCAGCCCCTGCACCATGCGCTCGACCAGCTTGAACTGCTGGTAGTCCTTCTCGCCGAACAGCGCGATATCCGGCCGCACGAGATTGAACAGCTTGGTCACCACCGTGGCCACGCCATCGAAGTGCCCCGGGCGAAAAGCCCCCTCCAGCATCTCCGACAGTCCCGGGACGACCACCCGCACTGGAGGCATGCCGTCGTCCGGGTACATATCCTCCTCCGACGGGCAGAACACCGCGTCCACACCCGCCTCGGTCAGCAGGCGCGAGTCCTCCTCCAGGGTGCGCGGATAGCGCTCCAGGTCCTCGGGGCGGTCGAACTGCATCGGATTCACGAAAATCGAAACCACCACGCGCTGCGAACGCGCCCGGGCATGCCGGATCAGCGTCATATGCCCCTCGTGCAGGTGCCCCATCGTGGGGATCAGGGCAATGGTTCCGCGGCCCTTGCGGGCCCATTCTCGATGCATGGCCACCAACTGGGGCCGGTCACGCAGGATTCTCATGGGCCAGGGGTCTCTTGGGCCGGGGTCCTCATGGACGGAAAAAAGAAAGAACTAACGGTACGTGTGCACGCCGGATTCAGGGAACGTGCGCGCACGCACCGCCTCGCAATAGGCGCGAACTGCGCCCTCCAGCGAGCCACCGTCGCCCAGAAAGTCGCGGGCGAAACGCGGCGGCTCGGGCGTCAGACCAATCACGTCCTGGATCACCAGGACCTGGCCATCGCAGCGCGGGCTGGCGCCGATCCCGATCACCGGGATATCGGTCGCGCGCACGATCGCGTCCGCCAGCTCCTCCGGTACGCTTTCCAGGAGCAGGCCCTGGGCACCCGCCGCTTCCAGGCGTGCGGCCAGCGATTCCATCTCGGCGGCGGCGTGCGGGTCACGACCCTGTACACGATAGCCACCCATGCGATGCACCGCCTGCGGCGTCAGGCCCAGATGGGCACAAACGGGAATCCCGGCGGCCACCAGGCGCTCGACGATCGGCAGCTCGGCCAGACCGCACTCGACCTTGACCATGTGCGCACCGGCACGCAGCAAGGCCCCGGACTGCTGCAACGCGGTCGGTGCATCGGCGTCGCCAAGAAACGGCAAGTCCGCCATAATCATTGCGTTATGGGTCACACGAGCAACATTTGCGACGTGATAACACATGTCGTCAATTGTCACCGGCAGCGTGGTCGGGTGCCCCTGCACCACCATGCCGAGCGAATCCCCGACCAGGATGACGTCCACGCCACAGCGATCCAGTAGCGCGGCAAAGGACGCATCATACGCCGTCAGACAGGTAATCGGTTCGCCGGCCTGCTTGCGCCTGGCCAGCGTATTGACCGTGATCGGCCGCATCAGTCTGCCTCCCGGGCGGGATCGGTCTGCCGCACGTCAGAGCGTGATCGGCAGCGGATTGAAATAGTGTCGGCCACCCTGGATCGGCTCCAGGAACTGCACCAGCTGTTCGAAATCGGCCGGATTGTTCACCCAGTCGATCTCGGTGGCGTTCACGATCACCAGTGCCGCCCCTTCGAAATGATAGAAGAATTCCGCATAGGCGGCGTTCAGGCGTTCCAGGTAATGCGCCTCGATGTGACGTTCGTACGGTCGCGCACGCTGGCGAATGCGGTCCAGCAGCACTTCCACGGGCGCCTGCAGGTAGATCACCAGATCAGGTCGTGGCAGACCCGCGCGCAGATGCCGAAACATCTCGCGGTAGATCTCCAGCTCGTCAGGGTGCAGGTTGAGCTCGGCGAACAGCGGGTCCTTGTCCATCACGTAGTCGGCCACGTGGCGCTGCTCGAACAGGCCCTTCTGGCTGACCGGCGTCAGCTGCCGCACACGCTGCACCAGAAAATGCAGCTGCGTGGCCAGGGCGTGTTTGTCCGGCTCCTGGTAGAAGCGCTCGAGGAACGGGTTCTCGTCCGGTGCTTCAAAAATTCCCTCAGCCCGCAGGTGTTCCGACAGCAGACGCGCGAGGCTGGACTTGCCCACCCCGATCGGTCCTTCCACCGCAACAAAGTCGAAGTTGCTCAGACTCACCGCTGCCCTCCAGCACGGGCAACGTTCGGGTCCTCCAGCGCGACCAGCGAGGCGCCATCGAAGCGGCGGGCGAGCCGCTCGATCAGGCCCTCACCCGGAATCTTCAGACCCGGTGCCAGCTCGGCCAGCGGCAGGACCACGAAGTCGCGCTCGGCCAGGCCCGGATGGGGTACATGCAGCCCGGGCAGGTCCAGCACCTGATCCCCGTACAGCAAGATGTCCAGGTCGAGCAGGCGCGGCCCCCAGCGGGTGCCATCGCGCTCGCGGCCACAGTCGGCCTCGATCGCTTGCAGCGCATGCAGCAGCTCCAGGGGTTCGAGCCGGGTGTGCAGCCGGGCCACGGCATTCACGTAGTCCGGCTGGTCCTGCGGGCCCATCGGCGGGTTCCGGTACAGCCGCGACTGCCCCGTCAGCAGCGTCTGCGGCACGTCACCGGCCAGGCGCCGAAAGGCCTCGCGCACCTGATCCTCGGGGTCGCCAAGATTGGCGCCGATGCCCACGAACACCTGCAAACCAGCGTCGGTCATGCCGCATCCCCGCCGTCATTCGAGCTGCCGGCTTCGCCATCGCCCGTGCGTCGACGTTTTCGGCGACGCCCGCCACGGCGGGCACGGCCCTTACCCTTGCCGCCGCCCCCGGCCATCTTCTTCTGCTCGCCCTCGTCCTTCTCCTGGAACTCGGTCCACCAGCGGCACAGTTCCGGGTCAGCATCGCCCGCGCGGGCGCGCAGGCAGAGAAAATCGTATCCCGCTCGGAAACGCGGATGCGTCAACAGGCGCAGCGCGCGGCCACCCCGCGCCCGTTCCAGCCGCGCCTGCAGCTCCCAGATCTCGCGCACGATCAGGCTGAAGCGCTTGGGGATCGACACCGTCTTCACCTGGCGATCCAGCACCTCGGCCATCGCCTGCTGCCAGGCCGGGATCTCCTGCTCGCCGTCCTCGATGCGCCGGGTCGCCGCCACCTGCACCGGGGCCCACAGGATCGCGGCATAAAGAAACGCCGGGTTGACCCCAAGCTCTTCGTTGATGCGCTTGTCAGTATTGAGCAACGACTCGACCAGGAACTGCCGCCGCTCGGCGCCCACATCCGGATCGGCGAAGCACTCGGCCGCCTCCGGGAACATCGGCGCGAACAGACCGAAGCGCTCCAGTTCATCCAGGCAGGTGACCGCCGCACCACTGTGGAACAGCTTGATCACCTCGTCGAACAGCCGCGCCGGGGCGACCGTCTGCATCAGGCCCGCGAGTTCGTGTATCCCGGCCTCGACCTCGGGCGCGACGCGCAGCCCCAGCTTCGCGGAGAAACGCACCGCGCGCAGCATGCGCACTGGGTCCTCACGCAGCCGCGTCTCGACATCGTCTCCGATCAGGCGCAACACGCCCTCGCGCAGGTCCTCGACCCCGCCGGTGTAGTCGAGCACCGAGAAATCGTCGATGTCGTAGTACAGCGCGTTCACGCTGAAGTCCCGCCGCACCGCGTCCTGCTCGATCGTGCCGTAGCGGTTGTCGCGCAGGATGCGCCCCTCGTCGCTCAGCGCCACCTGCCCGTCGCCGCCCTCGTCCTCGTCGTGCGGCGCTCGGAAGGTGGCGACCTCGATCACCTCGCGGCCGAACAAGACATGAGCCAGGCGGAAACGGCGCCCGATCAGGCGGCAGTTACGGAACAGCCCGCGCACCTGGTCCGGCGTGGCATCGGTCGCGATGTCGAAGTCCTTCGGCTCGCGCCCCAGCAGCAGGTCGCGCACGCCCCCGCCCACCAGACAGGCGCGGTAGCCCGCATCACGCAGGCGATAGAGCACCTTCAGGGCGTTATCGTCGATCGCGGCACGCGAGATGCCGTGCTCCTCGCGTGAATACACGCGCGGTTCGGGGATCGCGGCGGACGGGGTTGCAGGATCGGCCTGAGTCACTCGGTTCGGGTTCCGTGAACGAAAGCGCAATATGGTAACAGCAAGCCGGTTCGGGAAAGGACCGGACGGACAAACATCATGTCCCGGCTCCTCGTCCCGCCCCCGACAACTGCAGGCGCAGCGGCGCGGTTTCGCCGGTCAGGCGGTAGCGCAGATAGTCATCGAGGATACGCCGATGGTCAAAGACCAGGGGCTGGCTCTGATCGTCGGGGTCCAGCCAGGCACAGTCCGCGGCGTCATCGGCCGCATGGGCCTCGCCCGCACCGCGCGCCACGAATACGGCGCTGACGGTGTGCCCGCGCGGATCCCGCGCAGGATCGGAATAGACGCCCAGCAAGGCCTCCAGCGTGACCTCCAGACCGGTTTCCTCCAGGGCCTCGCGCACGGCGGCCAGCTCAACCGACTCGCCGACATCCACGAAGCCCCCGGGGAGGGCCCAGCCATGGGGCGGGTTGCGTCGCTCGATCACCAGGACACGGCCAGGGTGAGCGGGGTGATGGATCACCACATCCGCGGCCAGCAAGGGGGTTTGTGGTGGGCCACTCATTCGTCTTGTCCGTCCTGGCGGATGAAACGCCGGATCTGGCGGCGCTGGCGCTTGTCCGGGCGGCGAATAGGCGCGCTGTCGGCCACCGCCCGCTCCGAGCGCCGGCGCTCGGACTCGGCCTCGCGCCGGGCCGTGCTCTCGGGCGTCTCGGCATACAGCTCGCGCGCCTCGGTCGCGGGCCGACGCTGATCATTCAACGCCCGCACGTCGATGTCCCAGGTCTGCTGGCCACGATGAATCGTCAGGCGATCACCCGGGTGCACCCGGCGCGCCGGCTTGCAGCGCTCGCCATTCACATGGACCTTGCCACCACTGACGGCCTCGGTGGCCAGCGCGCGGGTCTTGAAGAAGCGCGCGGCCCACAGCCACTTGTCGATGCGCAGCCCGCCGGCGGGCGCGGCGCGCGCCTCAGCCCTGGCCAAGGAACCCTCGCACTGGAGACACTGGACTTTCCCGCCGGATCGCGGGCATGGACAATGCGCGCCTTTCCACCATCAGAGGATGGGGCCCCGCATGGGGCTTCGATACGTCATGAAACTCCCGCATCTGCACCTGATCAGCTTTGACCTTTGTCCTTTCGTTCAGCGTAGCGTGATCACGCTGAAATACAAGCAGGCGCCGTTCGAAGTGACCTATATCGATCTCGCGGACCCGCCCGACTGGTTTCGCGAACAATCTCCGCTCGGCAAGGTGCCGATCCTGAAGGTTGATCACGACACCGTGCTGTTCGAATCGGCGGTGATTAACGAATATATCGATGCGATCACCCCGCCCTCACTGATGCCGGACACGCCGCTGCAGCAGGCCCGCACGCGCGCCTGGATCGAATACCTGGGCGAGCAGACCATGACGCAGTACCGCTGGATGACGGCGGCGGACGAAGAGGCCTTCGAGATGGAACGCCATGCGGCCTCGCGCGGGCTGGAGCGACTGGAACGGGAGCTGGCAGCCGATCCGCTGCTCACGGGGCATGCCTTCACCCTGATCGATGCCACCCTCGCGCCGATCCTGCTGCGCTACGGCCTGATCGACGACATCGACAATCCCTGGGAGCCAGAGGCGTTTCCGCGCCTGGCCGCGCGCTGGGAAATGCTGCGCGACATGGACGCGGTCTCTACCTCGGTCCCCGGTGACTTTGCGGCGCGGTTGGCCGCCTACCTGCGCGCACAGAAAGGCTTCGCCCCGGCGCACATCGCCTCGCGTCTGACCGACACGGCCTGAGGCCGGGCCCGGGGCCCCGCCGGGTTGGACGTGGCAGCAGCACACGTCTTTGTGGCTGGGCCTGGTTCGTCCTCTGGAGTTTACGTTGGCTTCGGTCCGCCGCCTGCCTGCGCTGTTTCGGCAGCGCGCCCCGAGGTACTTTCTTGCTTGCCCAAGAAAGTACCCAAAGAAGGGCACCCGGATTCCGCCCGGGAACCTTGCTCCAGGACCCTCGGGCCGGCGGCGCTGAAACTCGCTGCGCTACGCTTCGCTCAGACAGTCAGCGCCTCTCTTCCGGCCCGAGGACCCCTCCGCAAGGGGCTTCATACGGGGGATGAAGGTCAAGACAACGGCCGCTCTGACGTTCGTGCCAATGGATGGAGGCAAGGTGTTCCGACATCCTGGGCACGCGCGGCCTGCAGCCCTGGCGTGCCGCGCCCGCCAGCGGGCGCCAGACCCCATCGTAGGATGTGATGAGCGCAGCGAATCGCATCAGGGTTGCCCCGACGTTGGAACGGTGCGTTTCGCTGCGCTCAACGCACCCTACAGCTCGGGCTTGTCGCGGGTGCTCGAATACCGCCTGTTTTGACCTACCCTCCCGATATGAGCCCCTTGTGGAGGGCGTGACAGGCCGGAAGAGAGGCGCTGACTGTCTGAGCGAAGCGAGTTTCAGCGCCGCCGGCCTGGCGCGTCCGGAGCAAGGTCCCCGGGCGAATCCCGGGCGTGTTTCTTGGTTACTTCTTTGCACGAGCAAAGAAGTAACTCGGGGCGCGCTGCCGAGACAGCGCTTGGCAGGCGGCCGGACGAAGACACGTAAACACTAGACGACGAACCGGGCCCAGCCACAAGACGGCCGGATTAAAAAGCAGCGTAGGGGCAGATCAGACCGGGCGGTGGGGGCAGGCGCTGTCGTTGCAGTCGCCGTACAGGACCAGGGCGTGGTCCTTGATGGAGAAGCCGTGCTGGCGCGCGACCTCGCGCTGGCGGGTCTCGATGGTCTCGTCGAAGAATTCTTCGACACGGCCGCACTGGTTGCAGACGATGTGATCGTGGTGCCCGCCGCGCTCCAGCTCGAACACGGCCTGGTTGCCCTCCAGGTGGAGCCGGCAGACCAGCCCCGCGGCCTCGAACTGCGTCAGCACGCGGTAGACCGTGGCCAGCCCGATCTCCTCGCCCGAGTCGAGCAGCTCGCGGTAAATGGCCTCGGCCGTCAGGTGGCGCGTTTCCGAGTTCTCGAGGATCTCGAGGATCTTCATCCGTGGCAGCGTGACCTTGAGCCCCGCTTTCTTGAGATCGCTTGTTTCCATCCTTCGATTCCCGTCACCCGATTGCTTGAGAGCATCCGGACGCTTTGGTGTACCATGCGCGTTCAACGGCCCATCCGACTTCTGGGGACCCGCCGGCTCGATGATCAAGATTCTCATTTCTATTGCCGTGGCTGCAAGCCTGCTCACCGCCTGCAGTGGCTTCAATCAGTTCCGCCTCGATGTACAGCAGGGCAACGTCATCGACGCGACACAGGTCGCCCAGATCCAGCCCGGCATGACCCCGCAGCAGGTCCGCTTTCTGATGGGTACGCCGCAGATCGACGGCGCGTTCAAGCGCGAAGACCGCTGGGACTACGTCTACTATCGCCGTCCCGGGATCGGGCCGACGGAGCAGCGCCGCGTAACGGTGTTCTTCGAGAATGGCGTAGTCAGTTACGTCGACTCCGACGTGCCGCAGCCGATCGCGCTGGACCAGTACCCGGTCGAGCTCGACGACAACTGATCGCAACCGGCCGGCTCAATCGCCGGCCGAATCCTTGCCGCCCCCGGCGCCGTCCTCCGGCTTCTCGCCCGCGGGCTTTGCGGACGCCTGATCGCCGGCCTTCTGCGCGTCCCCCTTGCCGGGCTTCTTCCGGTTCTTGCCGGCCCGCTGACGACGCACCTCTTTCGGGTCGGCGATCAGCGGGCGGTAGATCTCGATGCGATCCTTCGGGCGCAACACCGTGTCGCGCCGGGTGAGCTTGCCGAAGATCCCCACTTTGGCGTTTTCCAGATCGATCTCCGGGAACTGGGCGTCGATCTCCGACTGGCGCAGGGCCGCGTCCACGGTCGTGCCCTCGGGCACGACCAACGGCAGGATCACCTGGCGGTCGGGGCGTGCATAGGCGACCTCGATACGGATTGTGCCGTGCCCCGCCTCGGGGCTAACGGCATCCTGATCATCGGGCACCGTAGACCTCGCGCGCGCGCCGCACAAAGGCGTCGACAAAAGAGTTGGCGAGCTGGTGGAAGATCGGCCCGATCGCGAACGACATCAGCCGGCTGGCAAACTCGAATTCCAGCTCCAGCGCGATACGCGTCTGGCCATTGTCCAGCTCGGTAAAGCTCCAGGTGCCGTGCAGGCGACGAAACGGCCCGTCTGCCAGGCGGATGTCGATGCGCTCGGGGCGCTGCACGCGATTGCGCGTGGTGAACGACTTGTGCAGGGCGCCCTTGGCCATCTCGATGGTCCCTTCCACCTCATCCTCTCCGCGCATGCGCGCACGCGAGCTGCGGCAACCCGGCAGAAATTCCGAGTAGGAATCCACGTCATTAACGAGGTCGAACATCTGCTCGCGGGAGTACGGGACCTCCGCCGAGCGCCGGACTGTCGAGGACATCAAATAAGCTCCACCGCGCGCAGGAACACAAACAGGATGGCAATCGGGGCCACGAAGCGCACCAGGAAATACCAGATCTGGTACAGACCCCCGAGTTTCATGCGCAGCTCGGACTGGACCGAGCGCTCGGTCATGCGCCAGCCTACGAATACCGCGATCAGAAACCCGCCCAGCGGGAGCAGGATGTTAGCAGTCACATAGTCCAGCAGGTCCAGGATCCCCATGTTGAACAGGGTGTAATCCGACCAGACGTTCAGCGACAGCAGCGCGCCAATTCCCATCAGCCAGGCGGCGATAGCAATGCTGGCGCTCGCGGCCACGCGCGTCATGCCGACATTCTCCACCAGATAGGCGACGGCCGGCTCGATGATGGAGATGGACGACGTCCAGGCCGCGAACACCAGCAGCACAAAGAACATCGTCCCGAAGTAGAGCCCGCCCGGCATCTCCGCGAACGACAGCGGCAGCGTGACGAAGATCAGGCCCGGCCCCTGCTCCGGCGAAAGGCCCGCGCCCAGCACGATCGGGAAGATCGCCAGCCCGGCCATGATCGCCACCAGGGTGTCGGCGCCCACCACGGCCGCCGAAGTCCTCGCGATCGAGGCGTCGCTCTGCAGGTAGCTGCCGTAGATCATGATCGCGCCCATGCCGAGGCTCAGCGTGAAGAACGCCTGCCCCATCGCCAGCAGCACCGCGTTGGCCGTCAGCGCCGAGAAATCCGGGTACAGCAGGAACTCCAGCCCCGCGATAAAGTTCCCTTCCACCATCGCGTAGCCGACCATCACCACCAGCATTACGAACAGCAGCGGCATCAGGATGGTCACGGCCTTCTCCAGACCGGACTGCACGCCGCGCGCGACCACCATCGCGGTCATCACCATGAAGATCGTATGCCAGGCCAGCAGGGCCTCGGGATTGGAGAGCAGGCCGTCGAACATGGCCTCCGAGCCATCCGCATCCAGGCCCAAGAAGCCGCCCGTGCCGGACTTGAACACATAGGACAGCGACCAACCGGCCACTACGCTGTAGAACGACAGGATCAGGAACCCGGCGAGCACACCGATCCACCCGATCATGCCCCAGCCACGGCTCAGGCCCTCTTCGCGCGCCAGCGTCACCATCGTATTGATCGGGCTCTGGCGGCCGCGCCGCCCCAGCAGGATCTCCGCCATCATCACCGGCAGGCCGATCAGCAGGATGCAGCCGAGGTAAACCAGCACGAAGGCCCCGCCACCGTTATCGCCGGCGATATAGGGAAAACGCCAGATGTTGCCAAGCCCGACAGCCGACCCGGTGGCCGCGAGGATAAAGGCCAGGCGGGTCGTCCACTGACCGTGGATGGAAGTCGTGGCAGGCATCAGCGGCTCCTTGTTGGTGGTACCCGTTCCATCGTTCAGCGCAGCCAGATCGAGTTGCGGTCAACGGCGCAGGCGGCACAAGCGGGGCTTCGAGTCGCCCGGAATTGTGGGGCAGGCTTCCCACGGGCTCAACTGTACGCGGCCAACGCCGACCCGCGACGCGTCCGCGATCCTGTACGTTCGTGCGTGTTTCCTCGGCTTTCGCCCCGCGCGTGCAGTACACTGCGCGGGCCATGGGAAAGCCAAAGAAGAAAAAGGACGCCGGTTCCAACACCATCGCGCTGAACCGCAAGGCGCGCCACGATTTCTTTATCGAGGACCGCCTGGAGGCGGGGCTGGAGTTGCAGGGCTGGGAGGTCAAGTCCATGCGGGCCGGGCGCGCCCAGCTCAGCGAGGCGTACGTGCTGCTACGCAAGGGCGAGGCGTTCCTGTTCGGGGCCCACATCACCCCGCTGCCCACCGCCTCCACCCATATCAACCCGGACCCGAGCCGCACGCGCAAGCTGCTGCTGCACCGCTCGGAGATCAACCGCCTGATCGGCGCGGTGGAGCGCAAGGGCTATACCCTGGTCCCCATGGCCCTGTACTGGAAACATGGCCGCGCCAAGCTGGAGATCGGCCTGGCCAAGGGCAAGAAGGATTTCGACAAGCGCGCAGCCAAGAAGGACAAGGACTGGCAACGCGAGCGAGCGCGCATCCTCAAGAGCGGCTGAAGGAGAAACCGGGGTTCGACCTTACTCGGTCGGATGAGTCCGGCCCTTCCACCACCAGCGCCGGGTCAGCCAGCTCAGCTTCGTCACCGCCAGCACACCCGCTGTCAGTGCCTTCACGGGCCGCAGCAGGCGCAGTCCGCGCAGCTGATCGACTGCAAATCCCAGCAGGAACGCCCTGGGGATCATCTCCGGTGAACCCAGACGCTGCAGCGCGCGCCACCAGCCGGTGGCACGCACATCGTCGCGCAGTTCGTCGACCTCACCCTGCAGCCGCAGGCGCAGTTCGCGAGAACGGCCCCGCAGGCCCAGCCAGGTGCCAGCCATGAGCTACTCGGTATCCCGGCTTTCGGGCCGTGCGACCAGATTCCGTACCAAGGCACGCGTCTCCGGGTAGGTCATGCCGTGCAGCAGCCGGCCAATGCCGCGCGCAACCAGCCACGCCAGCACGCCGGTCAGCGCCGCCACGATCACCAGCGACAACGCCGGCGACACCCCCGCATAGGCCTGCAGCAGCATCACCACGGCCGCGACCAGCGCCAGCCACACCGTGACCAGCAGCAGCCCCAGCACCACCGCAAACACGATAACCCCCACCGCATTGCGCACCAGTTGTCGGGTCTCGGTCCCCAGCAACTCGCGCGAATCACCCAGGATTCGGCCGAGGTCCTGCATCACGTCCCCGGGGTCGGCGGTATCGGAGTCCGGTCGCTCGCGCGCCGGCCCGTCGTCCTGCGCGGCCATGGCCTACTTGCGGCGGGTCAAGGCCGAGAACAGGGTCCCCGCCACAAAGGCCAGGCCGATCGCGGTCAGCGGGTTGTCGCGTACGTAGTTGCCGACCACGCGCAAGACGTCCTCGGAACTCTGACGCGCCTTCTCCGCCCGCTCGCGAACCTCTTCATCCGCATGCGAAAGGCCCTCGCGGATGCGTTCCTCGGCCGTACCGGCATGCTCCGCCACGCGGTCCACGGCCTCGTGGGCCTGGGCCGCCACACGTTCAGTGGTGGAGGCGTCATGTTCCGCTTCGTCCTGTTTCTTCGCACTACTGCTTTTCGTCGTTGCCATTACACGCACTCCCTATCGCGGGCCTGGATCATCTTCCGACCCATCCCCCGCGGAATTGGTTGCAGGGTCATCGAAACCACTCAACCCCGTCAGGATTTCCGGGTCTTCCTCGGCCACTTCCGAGGTATCCACCAGGGCCGTACTCCACTTGACCCTGAAGTGTTTCCAGAGGCTGGCCACAAACGCCGACAACGGCACAGCCAGGATCATGCCGATGATGCCACCCAGCGCCGTCCCCCAGAAGAAGATCGAGATCACGACAATCGCCGGATGCAGTCCGGAGCGATCCGCCATGATCTTCGGCGTGAGCAGCCAGCTCTCGATCAGCTGCACCAGGGCAAACACCACGAGCACCAGCGCAACCAGGGTCAATCCGCCACCCTCAGGCTGGAGATAGGCCACCGGAAGAGCCAGCGTCAAGCCGACGATCGTCCCCAGATAGGGCACGATATTGAGAAACCCCAGCATCAACCCGAACAGGATCGCCGCCTGCAGGCCGATCAGCGAGAACCCGGCGGCCAGCAGAACCCCCATGATCAGGGCGATCACCACCTGCCCCTGGAAGAACGCCGTCACGTAGCCGACAAACAGGCGGCCCAGGAACATCAGCTCGCGCTGGGTCTGGGGCCGAAAGACCGACAAGACCTCGCGCCCGCCCTCCTTCAGGCGTTCGCCGGACAGCAGCGCAAAGAACAGATACAAGGGCACAAAGGCCAGCCCGACGACTACCGTCACGTAGTGCATCAGCTGCGAGCCCACACCCTCCAGGTTGGGCATGATGCTCTGGAGATCCAGGTCCTCCAGCATCGAGGCCACCCGCTCGGTGGCGTCAGGGAAATTGCGCGAGAATGACTCATAGGCATTCTCCGCCAGCTCCGGGGCACCCTTGATGAACTCCTGAACCTGATGGCTCGCCGTGGGCACCACCAGTACGGCGACAACCACCAGCGCAATCAACACCACACCGAACAGCGAACTCACCGCCCCCATCCGCGAGAATCCCGCAATCCGCTGCAGCCAGCGCACCACCGGGTAGAGGATCAGGCTCAGCACCCCGGCCACCGACAGCGGCAAGAGCAGCGCGTAGAAAAACGACACCACCTGCCCCAGCAACCAGACCAGCAGGGCCACCAGCCCGGTCAGCACCATGAAGGCGGCGAGCACGGCGACATAGCGGAACAAGGTCCGCTCGAAGGCGCTGAATTCGATATTCGATTGCGGCTGGTTTTCCACGGAGGGCTCGCATGAGGGGGTCGTTCGACCGTAACCACCCGGCCATGATCTGCCACGGTGCGCACCATCGTTTCAGGCACTGCATCACAAAAATATGGCGCTCGACCCAGGCCCGAGTACGCGCGGCCCCTCCCGAGGGACGCTGATTCAATCAGCTAGAACAAATCCGCCCACTCCGTCAGGGCAAACCAGATCACGTATCCCCCGTAGAGAATCAGAAAGATGACGCTAAGGATCGTGATCGGGCGAAAGCCCTTCACCCGCACTTCGTAGGAAACATCCTCGCCGCGCGCCCGCCGCCGCCTCACCTCCAGCCAGCGCGATACCCGCCACCAGACAAACAGCAGGATCAGGACAACGGTCAGGAACTTCAGCATCGCGGTTCGTTTCCTCGCACTCGGCCCGGGTAGGCTCTGAACGCGACACTACCCGAGAACGTCACCCGCCGCATCGTCATCCCGCCGCCGCACCCCACTTCGCCACCCCGGCCGCAGCGCAGCGAAGAGCCGGGATCTCCGCAGCCATGCACCACCCCGACGCCCGAGATCCCGGCTAACCGCTCCGCGGTTTCCGGGATGACGACACAGAGGGTGACGCACAGCGTCCTGTGTTGCTCAAGCTCCTGTGGGAGCCTGCTTGCAGGCGAAGCCCCCGCCAGACCCGACTCTTCCTAGCCGCGCCGCTTCGTATGCCGCGTGGCCGGCGCATTCCATGGATCCTCCGGCCAGGGGTGTTTCGGATAACGCCCCTTCAGCTCGCGGCGCACCTCCGGATATCCATTCTCCCAGAAGCTGGCGAGATCCTGGGTGACCTGCACCGGGCGCCGCGCCGGCGATAGCAGGTGCAGCACCAGTGCCACGCGGCCGCCCGCCACCTGGGGCGTTTTGCCCAGACCGAACAGCTCCTGCAGCTTCACCGCCAGCACCGGCGGGTCCTGGGTGTAGTCGATCCGGTGGGCGGAGCCGGAGGGGACCTCGATCCGCGCCGGCGCCTCCCGCTCCAGTTGCTGCTGATGGTCCCAATCCAGCCGCGCGCGCAGGATCGCCGCCAGATCCAGCCGCTCCAGATCCCGGCGCCGCGTGATCCCGGCCAGATACGGCCCCAGCCAGTCCTCCAGGGTCACCAGCAGCGCGGCGTCGCGCAGATCCGGAAAACCGGCCCCCGGCATGGTTTCGTGCAGCAGCTGGATACGCGCACGGAACTGGGTCGCGGCGTCATCCCAGGGCAGCAGCGCAAGGCCCTCGCGGCGCAGCCGCTCGCACCAGCGCGGGACGGTGGCGGCGGGGTCGTCCAGCGCGACCATCTGCCGCTCCACCACCAGCGTGCCGATCCGTCGAATCCGCGCGTTCTCCAGCCGCGCGCCGTCCTCCACCCAGTCGCAGCGCGTCTCGCGGTGGAAGAGTTCCGGCGCCTCCTGCTCCAGTGCGGCCAGATCCAGCGCCACCGCACAGCGGATGCGGGCCTCGCGGTCGGCATCCGTGCAGTCCACCGCCACCAGATAGTCGGCATGCGCCAGACGCTCGCGTTCCGGCAGCCACGCGCCGCGACCGTTCCCCATCACGAAGCGACCGGCCGCCTCGCCACGGCGGCGTGCGATGCGCTCCGGCCAGGCCAGCGCCGCCAGCACGCCCACCGCCGCGCCTTCGTCCAGTACCGCATCCATAACGGCGGGGCGGTCCCCGGCTCGCGCCAGCGCCTGCTCCAGACGCCGCAGACCGGATTGCCAGGCCCGGCCACCCGAGCGCCGCGCGCGCTCCAGGCGCGCACCCAGCTCCAGCGGAGCCCCCGGCCCGGCCACACCCGGTTCCTCCACGGCTACCGCCAGTTCGCAGGCCAGGCGCGCAAGCCCCCGCTCGCGGCCCCGCAACAGCATGTGCGCCAGCCGCGGGTGGGTCGGCAGGCGCAGCAGGGCTCGGCCGTGCCCGGTCATCCGACCAGCGGCATCCACCGCACCCAGTTCCGCGAGTACCGCCTGTGCGGAGGTCAGGCCCTGCGCAGGCGGCGGCTCCAGCCAGTCGAGCTCGGCCACCGCCTCGCCCCAGCCGGCCAGTTCCAGGGCCAGCGGCAGCAGGTCCACCTGCTGCATCCCCGGCGTCGCGTAGTCCGGGCGCGCGACCTCGTCGGCCCGCGCCCACAGGCGGATCGCGACGCCGGGCTCGGTGCGTCCGGCACGCCCGGCGCGCTGCTCGGCGGCGGCCTTCGAGGCCGGGAGCGTCACCAGGCGCGAGAGCCCGGTCGCCGCATCGAAGCGCGGCTCGCGGGACAGCCCCGCGTCGATTACCACGCGCACGCCCTCGATGGTCAGGCTGGTCTCGGCGATGTCGGTCGCCAGCACCACCTTGCGCTCGCCCGCGGGCGCCGGGCGCACGGCCCGGGCCTGCTCCTGCGCCGACAGCCGCCCGAACAGCGGCGCGATCTGCGCGGGGCCGGAGGCCGTGTCCACCCCCTCACCCAGACGCGCGTCCACCTCGCGGATCTCGCGCTCGCCGGGCAGGAAGACCAGGATCGAGCCCGTCTCCGCCGCCAGCGCGTCGCGAACCGCCTGCGCCACGCCGTCAGCCAGCGGGGCATCCTTCGCCGTTGGGGCGTAACGGACCTCGACCGGGAACTGCCGCCCACGCGCTCGCAGCACCGGCACGGCATCCGCCTCCGGGCCGGCCAGCAGCCGGGCCACGGCCTCGTCGTCGAGGGTCGCCGACATCACCACGATGCGCAGCTCCGGGCGCAGCAGCCGGCGCACCTGCAGCGCAAAGGCCAGTGCCAGCTCGGCCTCCGGACGGCGCAGATGGAATTCGTCGAAGACCACGGTGCCGACCCCTTCCAGCAGCGGGTCACCCTGGATGCGCCGCAGGAACAGCCCATCGGTGACCAGCTCCACCCGGGTGCGCTCCGAGACCTTCTGCTCGTCGCGCACACGGTAGCCGACCGTCTGCCCGGCCGCTTCGCCCAGCTGCGCGGCCATGAAGGTCGCCGCCATGCGCGCGGCCAGTCGACGCGGCTGCAGCACGATCACCCGGTCCTCGGGGCTGGAGGCGGCCAGATGCAGCGGGACGCGCGTGGTCTTGCCCGCGCCCGGCTCGGCCACCAGCACGGCGGCACCGCGCGTCTGCAGCGCGGCATCGAGGGGGGTTAGCAGATCTTCCAGCGCCCGGGCCTGCGGCGCCTCATTCAACTCTGTGGCCATCTACAGCGGTCAGTTCTCGGTAATCCGCGTGCCGGCCCGCACCCGGTCCCCCGGGCGGGTGACCACACGCTCGCCCGCCTCCAGGCCCTCGAGGATCTGCGTGGCGAAGCCCGAGCGACGCCCCACCTCGACCTGGCGCGGCTCGGCACGGCCGTCCTCGACCACGAACACCGACCACTCGCCGCGGTCGCGGAACAGCGCGCTGGTCGGAACCTGCAGCACGTCATCCCCTTCCCACAGCAGGAACTCGGCCTCCACGCGGTAGCCCACTGCCAGCCCGGCCATGCGTGCCTCCACCGCGTCGAGGTCGAGGATCACCGGCACGCGCTGCTCGTCCACGCCCAGCGCGGAGATCCTGGTAAAGCCGAACGGCTGCACCCGGCGTACGGTGCCCTCCAGTTCGGCATCGCGGCCCCAGTCGGTCAGGCGCACGCGCATGCCCGGCACCACGCGCACCGCGTCCATGGACAGCAGATCCACCTGCACCTCGAGGTCGTCGAGATCGCCCACGACCAGCACCGGCTCGCCGGCCCCGATCGTGCCCTCGCAGCAGCGATACCGCTCCAGGATCACGCCTGCGGCGGGCGAACGAACCGTCAGGGCATCGGCCTCGGACTCCGGCATCTGTCCACTGGCAATATCCAGCACCACCCGCGCGCTCTCGACCTCGCTGCGCGCGACCTCCACCGCGGATTCGCCGGCGCGAACCGCCGAGCGCGCCCGATCGCGTGCGGTCTCCATACGCTCCACCTCGGTGGCGGAAACCGCACCCCGGTCGAACAGCTCTTGATAACGGCGATATTCCGATTCCGCGAAGCGGGCCTCCGACTGCAGGTTCTCCAGATTCGCCTCGGCGCTTCGCAGCCGCGACCGAGCAGCGGCGAGATTCTCGCGCGCCTGCTCACGCGAACGTGCATCCAGCGCCGGGGTCGGCAAAGGCTCCATGCGGAAGAGCGCGTCGCCGAGCTCGACGGCATCGCCCTCCTCGAGCCGGACGCGATGCAGGAAGCCGGCGATCGGCGCCGACACCGTAAAGGTGTCGCGCAGCCGCGTGCGCCCTTCCTCGCGCACGGTCTCTTCGAACGGGCCGGCCTCGACCGTGGTCAGCGATACCGGCACCGGCTGCGGGCGCAGCGCCCATACCAGCGCGGCCACCCCTGCCAGCACGATGAGCCCAACCGTGATTCGCTTTTTCATCGCCATAGGATCAGTCTCGCAAATCCCGCCACTCCGCGCTTCCCCCCTCATCGCCCGGCGTGTCGGAGCGTATATCTGCAAAGTGCCACCCTCGGTTATCACCTGAACGGTGGTTGGCAACCAGCCGCTGTGAGGCTGGGCATGGTCCGGCATCCGGTGTTTACGGTGGCTTCTGTCCGCCGCCTGCCATGCGCTGTTTCGGCAGCGCGCCACGAGTTACTTCTTTGCTCGTGCAAAGAAGTAACCAAGAAACACGCCCGGGATTCGCCCAGGAACCTTGCTCCGGCCGCGCCAGGCCGGCGGCGCTGAAACTCGCTGCGCTACGCTCCGCTCAGACAGTCAGCGCCTCTTTTCCGTCCCGAGGACCCCTCCGCAAGGGGCTTCATACGGGGGGATAAGGTCAAAACAGAAGGTCTCCCCGCGCTTGTACTTAACTCCAACGCCGTAGGGTGCGGTTGAGCACAGCGAAACGCACCGTTCCAACGTCGGGGCAACCCTGATGCGATTCGCTGCGCTCATCGGCATCCTACCCTTAGCGCCCGCTTGCGGGCGCGGCACGCCATGGCCGTAGGCCGCGCGTGCCCAAGATGTCGGAAGACCCAGCCTCCATCCATGTGCTACGCCGCTGGGACAGCCGTTGTTTGGACCTTCACCCCCGTTGTCGTCGCGCCGAGTGGAGAGGGTTTTCGCGGGAAGAGAGGCGCTGACTGTCTGAGCGGAGCCGAAGGCGCAGCGAGTTTCAGCGCCGCCCGCGAAAAGCCTCGGAGCGAGGGAAACCCCGGCCCGCACAGCGGGCCGGGGTCGCGGCAGTCGGGCGTGTTTCTTGGGTACTTCTTTGCACGAGCAAAGAAGTACCTCGGGGTGCGCTGCCGAGACAGCGCTTGGCAGGCGGTGGACCAAGGCCACCGTAAACACCAGATGCCGAACCAGATCCAGCCAAAAAAGGCGGGCAACAACGACCGCTACTCCGACGCCTTCAGGGCCTGTACGCGGTCGAGCTGCTGCAGGCGCCGCCAGGCAAGAAAGGCGGTCAGACTGGCCGCGACCAGGATGCCGAGTGCGGCGAAGCCGTAGGCCTGCGGCGTGATCACCAGCGGCACGCGGAACAGGTCCATCGCAAAGGCCTGGTTCAGCAGCCAGGCGAAGCCCGTGCCGGTCAGCCAGGCGACGGGGATCGCCGCGAGGGTCAGCACTGCGATCTCGCCGAGCAGGATCCAGCTGACCTGGCCGCGCGAATAGCCGAGCACCTCCAGCGTGGCCAGGTCGCGGGCGCGCTCGGCATAGGTGATGCGTGCGTTGTTGTAGGTCACGGCAAAGGCGATGGACACGGCCAGCGCGACGAACACCATCGCGAACACGATGACGGTCTCGCCGATGTATTCGCGGATGTTGCGCTCGGCCTCGGCGATCAGTCCGACGCTGGCGACCCGCGGGCGGTCGGACAGGCTGCGGAACAGCGCGTCCTCCTGTGCGCGGTCGGTCAGCAGCCAGGCACCGGAGACCGCCGGGCCCTCGCCGATCAGGCGGTTCAACGCCGGGCGGTACATATAGGCCCCGACACCGATGGGCTCCTCCACCACACCGGCCAGCGGCACCGAGACGGTGCGGCGGCGCCCCTCCAGGATCTCCACCTCCACCGGGTCGCCCACGCGCAGCCCGAGCTGTTCGGCCAGATAATCCGTCAGCAGGATGCCCTCGTCCGGCAGTCGCCCGCGCCCGCCGCCCATCGGCAGTTGCCGCAGGCGCGGTTCGGCGTCCAGCCCCAGCAGGCGCACGCGCTCCTCGCGGTTCACGCCGACCAGCCGCACCGGTACCGCGCGGAAGGTCTCCACCGCCAGCACGCCCGGCTCGTGACGCAGCTCGCCGGCCGCGCGCGCCGGCACGGGATCGGTGAACTGCAGGTCGATGTCCATCTGCAGCACCTGCCCGTACTGGGTGTCCAGCATCTGGGTCACCGCGTTCAGCTGGTAGGCGCCCATCAGCAGCAGCCCCCCGGACAGGCCAATGCCGATCACCGACAGCACGGACTTGAGCCGGTGGCGCGCGAGGTTGCGCAGGATGATCCGGGTCGGCTGGTCGAACGCGCCCCAGGCCGCCGAGCGCTCCAGCCAGCCGCGGTGAAAGCGCTCCGGGGCCGGCGGGCGCATGGCCT
This sequence comes from Thioalkalivibrio sp. ALJ2, assembly GCF_000378325.1. Lineage (NCBI taxonomy): Bacteria > Pseudomonadati > Pseudomonadota > Gammaproteobacteria > Chromatiales > Ectothiorhodospiraceae > Thioalkalivibrio > Thioalkalivibrio sp. ALJ2. Next base: position 84,632 of record NZ_KB899555.1, on the reverse strand, counting down.
CGGCCGGTTGCATGCGCACCGCCTGCCAGACCGCGCGGAAGGTGCCGAGCATCGCCGCGCCCATGGCCACACCCACCGCCAGCACCATCACCCAGCCCTGCAGGCGAAAGCTCATCTCGGGGAAGCGGAAGTATTCGGCGTAGATCCCGGCCAGGCCCTGTGCGGCCCAGGCCCCGAACGCGAGCCCCAGGGCGCAGCCCACCAGCACGATGCCCCCGGTCAGCAGGGCATAGTGCCCGGCGATCGAGCCGTTGCCGTAGCCGAAGGCCTTGAGCACGGCAATCGGCTCGCGCTGGGAACGGATGATGCGACCAACAACGACGTTCAGCAGAAACGCCGCGACGGCCAGGAAGATGGTCGGCAGGATCGCCGCCTGCGCCCGCAGCTGGGTCAGCTCCTCGGACAGAAAGCGATGCGAGAACTGATCATCGCGGCCATAGGCCCCCATGCCGCCGTAGCGGGCCAGCTCCCGGTCCATCGCCTCGATCACGGGGGCCGGGTCCGCACCCGCCTCCAGGCTTACGGCCACTGAGTTGAACGCCCCCTCCATGCCGTAGGCGGCGGCCAGCGCGCGGCGGTTCATCCACAGGATGCCGTAGCGCTCGTAGTCCGGCAGCAGGTCGGTGGGGCTGATTTGATAGACAAACTCCGGCGACAACGCGATGCCGCTGATCTGCAGATCGGTCAGGCGCCCGTCGATGATCGCGCGCAGGGAATCGCCGGCCCGCAGCTCGTGGGCCTCGGCAAAGGCCTCGCTGACGACCGCCTCGCGCTCGCGCCCGGCCTCCGGCAGCCGACCCTCGCGCAGATAGAGCCGGTTCAGCAACGGCTCGCCGCCGTCCGGTATGGAGAGCACCGTGCCGCGGATGGGATCGTCAAAACCGGCGACCTCCAGACGCACCGGGGCCCGCACTCGGGTCTCGACCTGGTTGATCCCCGGCGTATCGCGAAAGCGCTCCACCGCGCTGTCCGGCGCGCGCGTGATCTCCGCGAATACATCGGCGAACTGGTATTCCGAGTAGAAACGGTCCTTGGTGATGGTCAGGGCGTCGAGGCTCGTCACGGCGATCACCAGCGTCATCACGCCGCTGGCGATCACCAGCGCGATCGCCGCCGCCTGCCCCTTCAGGTGGCCGAGATCACGCAGGATCTTGCGGTTCAGCGCGCGCATGGTCGGCCGCGGTCGCTACCAGTGCAGTTCGGCCGGGGACTGGCGCGTGGCGTTTTCGTGGATCTCGCTCACGCGTCCGTCGCTCAGGTGGATCACCCGATCCGCCATCTCGCCGATCACCGCGTTGTGAGTGATGATCGCCACCGTCGTGTCCAGGCGCTCGTTGATGTGCTGCAGCACCTCCAGCACACGGATACCGGTCTTCGAATCCAGCGCGCCGGTCGGCTCGTCGCACAACAGCACGGCGGGCTGCTTGGCGATCGCGCGGGCGATGGCCACGCGCTGTTGTTCGCCACCGGAGAGCTGCGAGGGGAAGTGGTCCATGCGGTCCTCCAGCCCGACCAGCGCCAGCGCCTCCTCCGGTGGCATCGGGTCGCGCGAGATCTCGGTGACGATCGCCACGTTCTCGCGCGCGGTCAGGCTGGCGATCAGGTTGTAGAACTGGAACACGAAACCGACATGGTCGCGGCGAAAGGCCGTCAGCGTGCGCTCGGAGGCCTGCGCCAGGTCCTGGTCGCGGTAGCGCACCTCGCCCTCGGTCGCGGTGTCCAGCCCGCCCATGATGTTCAGCAGCGTCGACTTGCCGGAGCCCGAGGCCCCCAGCATCACCACCAGCTCACCGGTGTACAGCTCCAGGTCCACCCCGCGCAGGGCGTGGATGGTCACCTCGCCCATGCGGTAGACCTTGGTCACCCCCGCCGCGCGAAAGATCGTCTCCCGCGTGGCCACGGGGGCCGGGGACGCGCTCATGCGGGAGCGGCCACCAGGTGCGTGGTTTGCGGTGCCGAGGCCCCCGGCTCGGGCGCGCTCGGCAGGATGCCGCCCTCGCCATCCAGGCTCATGGACCACAGGCTCAGCAGCAACAGCAGAATGATCAGGATCGGGATCAGGACACGTGGTTTCATCGGACAGGCCCTCGCTCGCGACAGTACCCCCAATGCTGCCACAAAGCCTCCGGCACGGCGTCGCCAAAAGCAGCGCCACCGCCCCGGCCGGGCCGGGCCAGGCCAACGTCGGGGTTACGCCCGGAGATCGCCACGTCGCCTTCGGCTCCTCACGATGACGTTGTTTCCTGTCCCGTTATTGCGAGGCCCCTTCAGGGGCCGTGGCACAAACGCGCTCAGCGCGTTGAATGGCCGCAGGCCGGCCCGCATGGAGAGCGAAGCGAATAATCTCCTGAGGCTGTCACCCAGGGCGAATCGTGGACGCCCCGCCAGCTTTCGGAGGTTGCTTCGTCGCTGCGCCCCTCGCAATGACGGGGGGCAAAAGCAAAGTCATTGCGAGGAGCCGAAGGCGACGTGGCAATCGGCCAAAGCTGTCTGCACGCAGGAACAGGTGGCTTCGAACGGAGATCGCCACCTCGCTTCGCGATTCGCGACTCGCGATGACGGTGGCACGAACGGCGTCGCGGGGGCCCCCGATTTGTTGTTTTGCGCCCAAATATTTACCCTATGCGCACCGTCCGGCCTGCCGCAGACGCGCCGAGCATCCCGAAATCGCGCGCCGCAGAGCCGTTTTGGCACCACAAGCGGTGCCATGCCAACCCGTTTCAACAACGCAAGGAGTCAACATGTCCGCACTCATCTGTGGGTCCATCGCGTACGACACCATCATGGTGTTCCCCGACCGCTTCAAGAACCACATCCTGCCGGACAAGGTGCACATGCTGAACGTGTCCTTCCTGGTCCCGGACATGCGTCGCGAGTTCGGCGGGTGCGCCGGCAACATCGCCTACAACATGAAGCTGCTGGGCGGCGAGCCGACCATCATGGCCACCGTCGGCGGCGACTTCGCCCCCTATGCCGACTGGATGGACAAGCACAGCATCTCGCGCAAGCACATCAAGGAGCTGAACGACACCTACACCGGTCAGGCGTTCATCACCACGGACCAGGACGACAACCAGATCACCGCGTTCCACCCGGGCGCAATGGGCTTCTCGCACCAGCAGAAGGTCACCGAGGCCGACGGCATCAAGGTCGGCATCGTCTCCCCGGACGGCCGTGACGGCATGATCGAGCACGCCCAGCAGTTCGCCGAGGCCGGCATCCCGTTCATGTTCGACCCGGGCCAGGGCCTGCCGATGTTCGACGGCGACGACCTGAAGCGCTTCATGGAACAGGCGACCTATGCCGCGTTCAATGACTACGAAGCGCAGCTGACCTCCGACCGCACCGGCCTGAGCCTGGAGCAGATGGCCGAGATGGTCGACGCAATGATCGTCACCCGCGGTGGCGAGGGCTCCGACATCTACACCGGCGGCAAGAAGATCACCATCCCGTCGGTCGAACCGGCCGCGATCAAGGACCCGACCGGCTGTGGCGACTCCTACCGCGCCGGCATCCTGTTCGGCCTGGAACAGGGCTACGACTGGGAAACCACCGGCCGCATCGCCTCGCTGATCGGCTCGATCAAGATCGCCCACTCCGGCACCCAGAACCACCACTTCACCGCCGCCGAATTTGCCGACAAGTTCGAAAAGGCCTTCGGCTACCGCTACTAAGCGACCTCACGCCGCCCCGGGCACTCCGCCCGGGAACGCAAAAGGCCCGGCCCGAGTTTCCTCGGTCCGGGCCTTTTTTGTGGATGGCGCCCGCTCCGACCCCTGCCCCGTGGGAGCGTGCTTGCACGCGAAGCCCCTGCCTGCGCCCGGCTCTGGCAGGGGCTTCGCCGCCAAGGCGGCTCCTACAATAAGAACTGTGACTCCAGGGCTAGTCGCGCTGGTAGGTGCCGACCAGGCGGTTCATGCCGATCACGTGGGGCTCGGCGCGCTCCAGGAACTGCCAAAGCGTAAGGCCGGCAGGGAGCTGAAGGTCGCGGTCCAGCGCCAACAGCCAGAAGAAGTAATGGTGCTTGCCGTGGCCCTCGGGTGGCATCGGGCCGCCGTAGCCGGTGCCGCCAAAGTCGTTCTCGCCGACATCGCCCAGCGTAGCCGCCTCGGGCAGGCCGTCGGTATCCGGCGGCAGGTTGTAGAGCACCCAGTGCACAAAGCCGTAGGTGCCGGACTTGATCAGCGGGGCATCCGGATCATGGCAAATGACGGCCAGCGAACGCGTTTCCCGCGGGAGGTTGCTCCACTTGAGCGCTGGCGAGGTGTCCTCGCCCTCGCCCGTATGGCGCTTCGGGATCGGCTGGCCAGGACCGAACGCGGAACTGGACAGCTGCAGGTCGGACAGTGCAAAACCCATCGCCAATCTCCTGATCAATGCGTACCCGCCACCCTAACGCGCGCCCCGGGCCCGCACCAACCGGTTGCAGCCGCCCGCCGTCACGCGGATCATCGAGGGCATGCTGAACGCTGTAAAACGCTGGCTGGGCCGAGAAGACCCCCTAACCGGGGCTGCGCGCGCGATCGACCGCGGCCGGTCGGGGATCGAGACCGTACTGGGCCTGCCCCACCGTCTCGCCGTACCACTGTTGCGCCGCCACTTTGGCGAGGCGGTGCATCCCTCCGACGAAGAATTCCGCGAGACAGGCCAGAACGGGTACTGGTCCCTGCCCACGCCCGGTTCGGAGTTCGAAGTCCGCCTGTTCGGCGACGATACCGGGCGCGTCACCGTCGGTACGGTCCGCGGCACGAACGTCTATTCGGGGCTGGTGGTGATCAGCGAATGGTCGCCGGAACACCCAGTGGCCGTGTGGCAGGTGCGCCTGGAAGAGTCGGCCACGGAGTCCGCCCGAACCCTGCACGACTTCCTGCTGAGCGACGCCTCTTCCTAGCGACCCGACGATGGACGATCACGAACAGTCGATTTCGCTCGTACTGGGAAGCGGCGGCGCCCGCGGCCTGGCGCAGATCGGGGTCATCCGCTGGCTGGAGGAGCACTCCGACTACCGCATTCGCTCCATCTCGGGTGCCTCCATGGGCGCCCTGATCGGCGGCATCTACGCAGCGGGCAAACTGGACATCTACGAGGACTGGGTAAAGACCCTTCGCCGTCAGGATGTCTGGCGGCTGCTGGACTTCTCGTTTCGCGGTGCCGGGCTGATCCGGGGCGACCGCCTGATCGGCAAACTGCGCGACATGCTGGGCGACATCGACATCGAAGAGCTGTCGATCTCCTTTACCGCGGTGGCCACCGACATCGAGCGCGAACGCGAGGTCTGGCTGAACTCCGGCTCGCTGTTCAACGCCATTCGCGCCTCCATCGCCATCCCCACCGTGTTCACCCCGGTGCGCCATCGCGGACGGCTGCTGGTAGATGGCGCCCTGCTAAACCCGGTACCCATCGCGCCGACCCTGAACGACCACACCGACATCACCGTGGCCGTCAGCATGAACGGGCGCATGGGCGACGAACTCACGCGCGTCACCCGCCCCAATGCCTTCGATGACGTCGAGGCCGAAAAACTGGGACGCAGCCGCCTGAATCAGCGGCTGCAGGACGTATTGCCGGACCGGGTCGGCGGCTGGCTACAGGACTGGCCAGGCAAGCTGGGCCTGGGCTCCACGACCGACGGCATGAGCCGCGCGCAGGAGGCCCGAGCGCTCAGCATGATCGACGTCGTCTCCCACTCCATTGAGGCCATGCAGGGCTCGATCGCGCGCTTTCGCATCGCCGCCTACAACCCCGAACACCTGATCGAGGTGCCCGTAAACGCCTGCGGCATCTTCGACTTCCACCGTGCCCGCGAGATGATCGAACTCGGCTACCACCTCGCCGAACGCAGCCTGGGGGACCAACAGCGTTCGCCCCACCCCCCGTAGGAGGCCAGCCCTCTGGCCGATGGGTTTTTGTCGGCGCCCCATCGGCCAGAGGGCTGGCCTCCTACAGGAAAGGCGAAACGGCCTGCTCAGTGCTTGAAATGCACGAACAGGCGGCCGTGGTTCTTCGAATCCTTCTCCACCCGGTGGTAGCGCTGCTTGATCTCCGGCTGCTGCAGGAAACGCAGCACGCGCTTTTTCAGTTGCCCGCTGCCCTTGCCGTGGATGATCTCCACCGTCTTGATGCGCTTGTCGCAGGCCTCTTCGATTGCGCCGTTGAGCGCCGCATCGATCTTGCGCCCGTTACGAAAGCACTCGTGCAGGTCGATGGACAGTCGTGACATCGCTAACGAGCGGCGCTCAGTTCACCGTCACCACGATGCAGCGCGCCAGCTGCTGGACCTTGTGCGACACACTGCCGGCCAGCAGTCCCTGCAACCCGCCCAGCCCGCGCGAGCCCATCACAATCATATCCACATCGTGGTACTCGGCCTGCTGCAGGATCACCTTCGCGGGCGAGCCGTCCTCGATATGATGGCCGATATCCGTCACGCCCAGCTCGGCGAAGTACTCGTGCGCCTGTTCCACCAGCTTTTTCGCTATGTCGCGCAACACCTTGGGCGGCACCGCGGATCCAATGGCTGCACCGCCGACCGCCAGGGGCGGGTCGTCCGGATCGGGCAGCTCCGACAGCTTGCGGATATGCGGCGGCACCTCGCCCTGCAGCAGCACGCTGACCAGCACCACCCGCGTCTGATACTTGGCGGCCAGATCCGCTGCCACTTCCACCGCGCGCCAGGCGTTGGCCGAGCCGTCCACCGGCACCAGCATGGTCTTCAGTTCCATCGGCTCCGCGCTCCTCGTTACAGGCCATCGCGCTGGCCCAGTGCCCCAGCCTGCCAGAGTCGCCGCGCCACCGCATCCGAGTGTCGTCTGCGCACGCGAACGCCCTATACTCGGGACAACACAGCCCCGGAAGAGCCCATGACACGACTGTTCGAGAAAACCTACCCGCAACCCGGCACAGCCCCGGGCCACGGGGCGCATGCTCACGAACACCCCCATCCTTCCGAGGCCGCTGTTTCCGCCTGGCACTACCACAACGAACAACTGAATCCCCAGAACCCGGACACCGTGCTGCAGGAAGGCGCACCGGCGGACGGGTTCGTCTGGCTGCACTTCCAGGGCGCGCCCAGCCCACGCCAGCTGCAACAGCTGGCCGAGGCCTTCGCGCTGCACCCGCTCGCGCTGGAGGACGTGCGCCATCGCGGCCAGCGCCCCAAGCTCGACTACTTTGGCGATTATGCGGTGATCATCCTCAACCAGCCCCAGCTGGACGGCGATAGCGTGCGCCTGGAGCAGTTCAACCTGTTCGTGCACCCGCAGTTCGTGATCAGCGTGCACAGCGGCGAGACCGACCCGTTCGAGCCCATCCGCCAGCGCATGCGCGGCACCAACCGCAACTTCAATCGCCTGGGAGCCCCGTACCTGGCCTATGCCCTGATGGACGTGGTCGTGGATCAGGCCTTCCCGCTGATGGAACAACTCGGCGACCGCATCGAAGATTTGGAAGAACGCGTGCTCTCGCAGCCCAACCACGACACCCTGAGCCGCATCCATGTCGTGCGCCGCGAGCTGCTGGTGCTGCGCCGCCAGCTCTGGCCCACGCGCGACGTGATCACCCGCCTGATGCGCGACGACCAGGACCCGTTCGGCCCCGAGATGATGCCCTGGCTGCGTGACGTCCACGATCACACTATCCAGATCATGGACCTGCTGGAGTCCTACCGTGACATGGCCTCCAGCCTGATCGAGGCCTACCTCTCGGCCGTGAACCAGCGCTCCAACGACGTGATCCGCGTGCTCACCATCATCGCCACCATCTTCATCCCGCTCACGTTCATCGTCGGCATCTACGGCATGAACTTCGACCACCCCGACAGCCCGTGGTCGATGCCCGAGCTCTACACCTATTACGGTTATCCCGTACTGCTCGGCATCATGCTCGCCATCGTCCTCGGCATGCTCTACCTGTTCCGCCGCCGCCGCTGGCTGTAACCCCCAATCACCTGCAGGAGGCCAGCCCTCTGGCCGATAGGATTCTGCCTGCGCCGGATCGGCCAGAGGGCTGGTCTCCTGCAACCCTTACCCCGTCACTCCAATGGGGACTATGGCGGGCCGGAACATGGTAAGCCTCTGTCTTGAAGCGCCTTTTGGGCTCCAGGGTCGGGCCTTGTCTCTTGCGCCTGGTCGGTCCCGAGAACAAACGGCCAGGTGTGATCCCGTGGTGTCTACGGTGTACAGAGACTGTCATGCCGCGGACCATCCTGGACCGAGCGGACGCCAATACTCTCGCGCATCAGATCCAGCAGGCCATCGACCGCAAACGGATCTTCAGGCTCGAACATCGCTCCCACGCCGTGCTCATCCAGCCGCATCACGATGCAATGCCAGACGTGGGCCCGGTCATCCCCGGACTCCTCCGGGCTCACGGTCAGCCGCAGTCTCGCATTTTTCGAGACAACCGAGTCCGTCAGTTCCAGATACAACCCGCTAAGGCTGACATCGCGGACCCGGCCGCTTGCTCTGTACTCAGAGTCGCCGGCCAGAGTCTCCACCTCGGCCTCCACACGGACGGCCCTGCGACGCCCCTCTCGAAGATCCATGATCTAACTCCCGTCTTGGCCCCATCGGGCACTGGATTGTCGTTTCGCGGCCCAGACTCTAATGCATCCGGATAGGGAGTTAACGGTGCCGGACACTCCGGGCACCAAGACTCAAGACGGGATAAGGCTACGCTAATAAATTGAATTCAATAGGTTTTATACGGAGCAGTGGCAGTTTTGTGGTCCTGTAAGGCGCGTTTAGCTCCAGAAATTCCCCTCGGGGTACCAGGCTCGGCCAGCCCCCCAGCGAATGGGAAAAAGTGCGCCCACCGTTCTGTTGGCAGACCACCTGCCGCATCAACTCCGAAGGTGGTGACAGCGGGAGGCAAGGGGCACCGGATGGCATACGCTTCACTCGGCCGCCAATCCCAGCCCGTTCGGTGCCGCTAACCATCATGCTGCTCACGTTGTGGATCGTGTTCGCCCTGCTGGGCCTTGGCGTCGCGCTGATGCTGTGGCACGCAAGGCAGGTGTTTTCGGTCGAGTTGTGCGATGGCGGCGGCATGCGCGCGACCGGATAGCGGGTCGCTCCCGCCGATTGTCGGGGGCACGCCGAGAGGTTTCGCACTGCGCAACAAAAAGGCGCCCGGGATAACCCCGGGCGCCTTTTGATCTGAACCGGGCGAACCGCCCGGCTCGGGCCTTACTGCTGGTACTGCTCCAGGTCGAAGCGGTCGGCGTTCATGACCTTGGTCCAGGCCTGGATGAAGTCCTTCACGAACTTCTCCTCGTTGTCATCCTGGGCGTACACCTCGGCGTAGCTACGCAGGATGGAGTTGGAACCAAACACCAGGTCGATGCGGCTGGCCGTCCACTTCACCTGATCGCCCTGGCGATCGCGCACCTCGTACACGCCGTTGCCCGCGGGCTGCCAGGCGTAGGTCATGTCGGTCAGGTTGACGAAGAAGTCGTTCGTCAGCTGACCTTCACGGTCGGTGAACACACCATGCTGGCTGCCACCATGGTTGGTGCCCAGCACGCGCATACCGCCGATCAGCACGGTCATCTCCGGCGCGGTCAGCCCCATCAACTGGGCCCGGTCGAGCAGCATCTCTTCCGGCTTGACCACGTAGTCCTTCTTCAGCCAGTTGCGGAAGCCATCGGCCAGCGGCTCCAGCGGCTCGAAGGAGTCGGCGTCGGTCATCTCGGCGCTGGCGTCACCCCGGCCCGGGATGAACGGCACCAGCACATCGTGACCGGCCGCCCGGGCCGCCTGCTCGATGCCCACGCTACCACCCAGCACGATCAGGTCGGCCACGCTGGCCCCGGTCTCGGCGGAGATCTGCTCGTAGACCTTGAGCACACGGGCCAGGCGCTCGGGCTCGTTGCCTTCCCAGTCCTTCTGCGGCGCCAGGCGGATGCGGGCACCGTTGGCACCACCGCGCATATCGGAGCCACGGAAGGTACGGGCGCTGTCCCAGGCGGTCGCGACCATCTCGGCAATGCTCAGTCCGCTCGCGGCGATCTTCTGCTTGGCGGCCTCCACGCAGTAGTCGGTGTTGCCGGCCGGCACCGGGTCCTGCCAGATCAGATCTTCCTGTGGCGCGTCCGGCCCGATGTAACGGGTCTTCGGGCCCATATCGCGGTGGATCAGCTTGAACCAGGCGCGGGCGAAGCAATCCTTGAAGTACTCGGCGTCCTTGCGGAACGCGTCCATGTACTTGCGGTAGACGGGGTCCATCTTCATCGCCATGTCCGCATCGGTCATGATCGGGTTATGGCGGATGGACGGATCCGTGGCGTCGACCGGCTTGTCTTCCTCCTTCATGTCCACCGGCTCCCACTGCCAGGCGCCGGCCGGGCTCTTCTTGAGCTCCCACTCGTGGTCGAGCAGGGCTTCGAAGTAGCCCATGTCGAACTGGGTCGGGTTCTTGGTCCAGGCTCCCTCGATGCCGGAGGTGATGGCGTTCGCGGCCTTGCCCTGCATGTTGGGGTTCTTCCAGCCGAAGCCCTGTTCCTCGACATCGGCCCCTTCCGGTTCCGGCCCCAGCGCGCCGGCATCGCCGTTGCCGTGGCACTTGCCCACGGTGTGGCCGCCGGCGGTCAGCGCCGCGGTCTCCTCGTCGTTCATCGCCATGCGGGCGAATGTCTCGCGCACCTGCTCGCCGGTCTTCAGCGGATCAGGCTTGCCGTTAACCCCTTCCGGGTTCACGTAGATCAGACCCATCTGCACGGCCGCCAGCGGGTTCTCCATGGTGTTGGGCTTTTCGACGTCGCCGTAGCGCTCGTCGGAGGGCGCCAGCCACTCCTTCTCCGCCCCCCAGTAGGTGTCCTTCTCGGGGTGCCAGATGTCCTCGCGTCCGAAGGAAAAGCCGAAGGTCTTCAGACCCATGTTCTCGTAGGCCACATTACCGGCCAGGATGATCAGGTCGGCCCAGCTAATCTTGTTGCCGTACTTCTTCTTGAGCGGCCACAGCAAGCGGCGCGCCTTGTCCAGGCTCGCGTTGTCCGGCCAGCTGTTGATCGGCGCGAAGCGCTGGTTGCCGGTGCCACCGCCACCCCGGCCATCGGCGATCCGGTAGGTACCCGCCGCATGCCAGGACATGCGGATCATCAGCCCGCCGTAGTGACCCCAGTCAGCCGGCCACCACGCCTGGCTCTCGGTCAGCAGCGCGTGCATGTCCTTCTTCAGGGCCTCGAAGTCGAGCTTCTTCACCTCTTCCCGATAGTCAAAGTCCTCGCCCATCGGGTTCGTCTTGCGGTCATGCTGATGCAGGATGTCCAGATTTAGCGACTCCGGCCACCACTCCGTGACGGAGTGGCCCTCGGTGGTCTGGCCACCGTGCATGACCGGGCACTTGCCCATGTTCTGCTGCTCACCCATGTCGTTCTCCATGTTCGCTGCGTTGAGCGTGTTCGTTCGTCTTTCGGAAACCGCCATCCGTCTACACGGCAATGGCTTTCTTTAGGGCCGCGAGCCATTCCACTCCGGATTCCAACCGGCCGAAGAACGGCTTGCTGCCCGTCTCTCTATGAAGGTAGGCCCCAGGCGTCATGGGTACCAGTTGAGATTGACCATCCCGGCGATAGCCCGTGGTTATCGCGCCGCCGAGTGCTGCGGATTGCGCACAGGGTGGACGACCTTCACTCCTTGCCCCCACCAACATCCCTATCCTGCTCACTTTCAACATCCGCGGATACGGCTACCCAGTCCGACCAACCCCCTGGCCTCCCGTTCAGCCCTCAAGCGCCAATTTCGTCATCTTGGCCGCAGCAAAGCGGAGAGCCCGATCCCCACCACAAGCCACAAAATCCCCTCCGTCACGCGACACCGAAGCTGATGTAACCACCGCGCACTACCAGACGCCGCAAGTTCCCACACCCAAGGGGAACACATCGAAACCTAAAAACGCTAAGGTAATTCCGGAACGCAACGGAACTACGTCACATGGACGGACTCCCGACCCGCGCGAAATGGCCGGCACACCGTCGTTCGCTCTGCCCCAACACGCGAAGGCCTTTCTCAACCGCCACTGCGAGAGCAACCACGCGGTCAAGGCCACGGCTACCTGACACGCCCAACAACCCGACCCGTCAACCCCTGACCCTCCGCCCCATGCCCCAAACGCAATCAAGACCGCAGCAACAAGCTAACCAGGAGCAGGGAACCACTCATCTGACGCACACCACTGATTTCCGGCGCTCCCCCACCCGGTTGCATAGCGGACTGAACGCGTGCATGTTGACCCAACGTTCATTCACTCTCCCACAACCAGTGCCAGGCTCTCTATATGGATAAGAGCGAAATATCCGACTTGCTCGTTCACATAGACGCAGAATTAGCAAGGCATGGTTATACAATCCCTCAAAGACCGATCCATGCGGTTATGAAGGTCGGCCATAGCCTAGGCTTGCCTCTTCCGATGACAAAGCCTAAGCAGGACAACCAAAACCCTTCTGCTGTTAATTGGCCAATCGTAGAATCTATCTATCAATGGTATGAGAATCGATACGGTGACAGGATCAAGAAGGACTTTAGTCCAGGAACGATTGCTGTTCCGATCCGCGATGATGTCTATATCGTCAAACTTCCAGCAGTCTATGGGACAGTATCGTTTTACGCCAAGAGGGAGCGAAATCCTAAGCCTCAAACTTTTTCTCAGGAGCGGATTGCATTTAACGTTCTTGATGCTTTCAAAGACCTGGCGGATGGGCTCCGGGAAGCACTAACAGACGAAGAGCTTCAGCACATTCAAAGCCTTTTCGTATTCACCCTATCCACGATAACCAAAGCACGCTCGTTGGCAAAGAACGAGCAGCTCATGTCATTGGCGTTAGCCGACATCAACACCTCCGCCAACCATTTGAACGATAATCAGCGGGAATATGGCTTATCGAAATGGGCATCACTCCAGGCTGCAGAAAAATCGTTAAAGCATGTGATCCTCTCGCAGACTGGCTCGCATCCTCATGGCCACAACCTGAAAGAGCTCTATAAAGATGCAAGAAGTCATGGCCTGAGTGATAACCTTCAAGATGCAATAACGTACATACAATGCTCGGCGGGGGTCCGTTACGGGGAAGAAAGCGTTCCACGAGGAGACGCCTTAGATGCTCACCATGCGTCGATTGTCATATTAAATGGTGTCACGGAGCTTATTGAACGAAACAAGCCATGACGAAGTGAGGGGGTCCGATCACGGTAACTCTTTGTAGAAACGAGACTTAAGGTGACGGGGTCGGGCCAAGGTAACTTGCTGTAGGAACGGGACTTTCGTCCGCCAAAGGGCCGCTTCTGCGCACATGACGGGGTCGGACTAGGCGAACTCTCCGTAGGAACGTGTGTTTCGCGCCCTCAAGGGGCGGTTTTGAAGCGTAGAAGAGGCATTTCAGCCGCGAAATGATCGCCTCGGGGGTGGCAGCCCGAGGCGCTCGCGCATCAGATCCAGGAGGCCGTCGACGTTGGACGGGTCTTCGGTTTCGAACATCACGCCCGCGCCGTTCTCGTCCAGGCGCATGACGATGCAATGCCAGACATGGGTCCGGCCGTCGGGCGCTTCTTCAGGGCTTACAATCAGCCGCACTCTGGAATTCTCGGAGAGACCGGAAACCGGCAGCTCCAGGTACAACCCGCTGAGGCTGACATCCCGGACCCGGCCACGGGCGCGATACCCTGGGGCACCGGATCGAGCCTCTACCTCGGCGGTCATGCCGATCGCCCTGCGACGCCCTTCGCGAAGCTCCATTGGCCACACTCCCCCCGCAGCTTATTCCGCCACGGCATGTTCGTGTCTTTCTTTGGACTGTAGTACACGCGCATGGCCCCGGCTCGCAGGCCATGCGGAACCGTCCGCACTTCGCCCCGCACGCATCGGGAGACCCCAGCTCGCCGCTGTGACATGCGATCGACGCAGTAGGGCGTGCGCTACACTGGGCGCCGATTCTCGTCCCATTTGGCGCCCCATTCGGTGATGCTCCTTACGCTGTTGATCATGCTCTTGTTGCTGGGCCTGGCTGTCGCGCTGATGCTCTGGCATGCGCGGCAGGTGTTCTCGGTGGAGCTGCGCGATGGCAAGGCCCGCGTGCGACGCGGCAAGCCCCCGGCCGGCTTTGTGCGTGGCTGCGAGGACGTGGCACGCCAGTTCGGGCTCAAGCGGGGCCGCATCGCCGCCGTGCGCACCGACGCGGGCGTGCAACTGCGCTTCTCCCGCGACCTGCCAGCAAAGACCCACCAGGCCTTTCGCAACGTCTGGACGCCCCCGCCGGGCGGCGGAGGCGGCGGCGGCATGCGCGCGACCGGATAGCTGGCCAGTTCGGCGGATGGCCGCAGTCTCGCAGTGACGACTTCAGCACCAGACCTTCCTTTGCCACTCGTTATCCCTGACAGGCGATAACACCTTCGAATGCAGGCCAGCATTCTGTATTGCATTTGCGATACAATACGGGAAGGCGGTTGCGGAGACACAGGATGAAAAACACGACGTTGCCAGCCCTGCGGGTGAGCGATGGCTTTCGGCATCAGGTGGAGCAAGCCCTTGGCGAAGGGGAGACACTGTCGGCCTTTATCGAGGATGCCGTACGCCACGAGATTGACCGTCGACGAGCCCGGGCCGAGTTCCTGGCGCGCGGCCTGGAGTCCGCACGCAGCGCCCGGGAAACGGGCGAGTACTACCCGGCCCAATCGGTACTCGATGATCTCGACCGTCTCTTAAGCAAGTAGTAGCCCAACCGCTGGAGTCTCAAGGATGAGTTACTCGGTACGATTTACAGCGCAGGCGCGCGAAGATCTCCTGCGGCTTGTCGCTTTCCTCGCGGAGCGCGACCCAACGGCCGCGGCCCATGCTCGGGCCGCCATCGGCGAGGCGGTATCGCTACTCGAGCGCTTTCCGCTGAGCTGCCGCATGCCCGACGCCTCCCACCCCCGCATCCGCGAACTCCTGATTCCGTTTGGCCGCTCGGGTTATGTCGCCCTGTTCGAGATCGACGATGCCGAGACGGTCTCCCTCCTGGCGTTTCGGCACCAGCGCGAGGACGACTACTTCTAATGCGTCCACGGGTAATTACAGGACCGGGCCATTGGCTCAGAGGATGTCACAGGGACCGCCAACCAACGGGGTTCGATGGCGCCGTAACCGCGAACGATATGGCGATTCGCCATCCAACAGGAGCTGCGCAGATGGAAGGGGCTGAAATTCGCGGAATCCGGGTGGGTTAGACGCGAATGTTGTGGCCTCTACTTCTTCCTGTTTTTCTCCTGGGGATGGCTATCGCGATCGTCTTTTCGGGGAATGGGGCGCGCTTCGGTACGCGCGCGTCGTATGCGGTGCTCGCAATCCTGGCGCCGATTGCGCTCCTTGCAGTGGGGAGCTGGCTGCAGGTGGACCGGGCGCCCGGATGGCTGTTCAATGGATGGGTGATCCTGACTTTGGTCAGCCCCTACTTAGTGCGGACACTATTCGTATTCCGGGAATCCCGCCGGGACGTCAACGACTAATCCGGTCACCCGAGCCATCGGGGGAGAGCAATGCTGGAACTGGGTGTGGTCGCACTGGCGACTTTCTTCGTGACCGTAGGCCCCGTGGACGTGGCGGTCGTGTTCGCGGTGCTGAGCCAGGGCATGACACGGGCCCAGCGACGCCGGGTGGCCTGGCGCGCGGCATTGCTGGCGACCGCCATCCTGATGCTGTTCGCGCTGTTCGGCGAGGCCGTGCTGTCGGTACTGGGCATCACCATGCCGGCTCTGTACACGGCCGGCGGCATCCTGCTGTTGCTGATCGGGATCGACATGGTCTTCGCGCGCAGCTCCGGCGGGGTCTCGGCGACCCCGGCGGAAACCAGCGAGGCGCGCAGCCGGGGCGACATCTCGGTATTCCCGCTGGCGACCCCCATGCTGGCCGGGCCGGGCGCGATGGGAGCGGCAATCCTGCTGATGAGCCGGGCCGGCGATGACTGGATGGCCCAGGCGGTGGTGCTGGGCGCGCTGGCGGCGATCATGGTGCTGGCCCTGATCTGTCTGCTGGTGGCATCACGCCTGCAGCACCTGCTGGGGGTCACCGGCGCCCATGTGCTGACCCGTATCCTCGGCGTGCTGCTTTGCGCACTGGCCATGCAGTTCATATTCGACGGCCTCGAGCAAAGCGGCCTGCTGGGCTGACGAACTTGCACCTCGGCAAACCGGTGCGTTTGCTGCTATGAACTAGGTAATCGCCGCCTGTTCGCATTCCGTTCGCTGTTGGCCGCGGTTCCCATCCTGTTGCATTGATTTGTGTTCGGTTAGGGGGAACCGAGGGAGGCAGCCATGAACACCCTACCGAGCTTTACCGCGCCAGCCATCGCGGGGCTGGCTTTCGTGTTGATCACGTTTTCCGGCTGCGGCCAGTCGAACGACTCGGCCCAGGCCGCGGAACCGGACACCATAATCCAGGAAGAACCAGACGCGCCGGCCATGGAGCGCGCGATCGGCTTTTTGGAGTCCTGGATCGAGTTGTTCGACACCATGAGTGCGGAACTGGCCGGGGTCGAAAGCCGGGAGGCCGCCAATGAGCACGCCACCTGGCTGACCGAAGAACTGACGCCGCGCCTGGAACAGCTGGCAGGCGAGATGATCGTCTTCATGGAGTCGATCGAGGAACACGAGATGGAGGTCATGGAGGCGTCGTTTGATGCCCCGGAAAACCACCAGCGCATGCTGGAACTGGAAGGGCGCATGGAGCAGTCGCTGGATCGACTGGAAGAAAACATCATGCGTGTCGAGACAGCGCATGCAACGCCGGCCCTGGAGATGGCGTGGCTGAACTTCGCCCGGACCAACGAGCGGCTGGAACGGCAGATGGAGGCCACGTTCGCCGGTGGCGCGCAGACGGTTGGCAGTCCCGCATGGTGCGACGCCATGGCCAACACGCCCCAGGCCCAATGGACGATGAACGACGCCTTCGCCTTTGCCAACCACTGCGTGGGGCGCTGATGCGGGGCCCCGGCATAGCTCCCGGAGCCCCGCTTGCAGGTTCAATCGACAGATTGCCGCGGCCCCTGCGGGGCCTCGCAATGACGTCAGCGCCTTGCGCGCCGCACGATGACGAGTGGCGCGTCCCGGCTGACTACTGCGAGCAGAGGCCGCCGTCGACAACAAAGGTGTTGCCCGTGCAGCCGGAGGCGGCGTCGGACAGCAGGAATACCGCCATCCCGGCGCATTCCTCATTACTGACGTAGCGGCCCAGCGGGATGCGCGCCTCGAAGGACTTGTGCACCTCGTCGGCGTGGCCCGGGTTCGCCTGCTCCTCGATGGACTGCATCATGCGGTTCGCGACCGGGCCGGGGTTGAGCGTATTCACGCGGATGTTCTCCGATCCCAGCTCGGCGGCCAGGCACTTCATCATGCCCACCACCGCGTGCTTGCTGGACACATAGGGCGACAGGCCCGCAGCCCCGCGCAGCCCGGCTACGCTGGAGGTGATCACGATGCTGCCGCCATTGCCGCGACGCAGCGCAGGAAGGGCCGCCTCCGCGCCCAGACGTACGCCATGCACGTTGACGGCAAAGACCTTTTCCCAAGCCGCGTCGGAACGGCTGTCGAACGGGCCCACCTCGCCCTCGATCCCGGCGTTCAGGAACACGCCATCCAGGCGCCCGAAACGTTCCAGTGCCGTCGCGACCATGCGCTCGTTGTCCTCGCGCCGCGTGACGTCCACGGCCAGGCCTACCGCACGCTCGCCCAGGGACTGGGCGATGGCCTCCACCGGCCCGGCGTCGCGGTCGGTAATCACCACACTGGCGCCCTGCTCGTACGCCATGCGCGCCGTGCTCTCGCCAATACCACCGGCACCACCGGTGATTACGATCACTTTTCCTTCCAGGGGACTCATGCTGTGTCTCCTTCATCGTGCAGTCGGGTAACCGCGGCAAGGCGCTCGCGGACAAAACCATTATCAGCCCGGCAAAGGCCAGGCATCTTGATCCGGGTCACGACTCTTGCCGCATACGACTCCCGGCGGGCCGAACGAGCGATCTACAGGTTCGTGTACTTGCGTGCGCGGCCTCGCGCCTTGTCCACCGGGTATTTTTTCGCGTTGGTTTCCAGCTTGTCGCTCGCGGCCTGCACGAGGTCGATGTTCAGCTTGCGCGCCAGCATCAGCAGATAGATCTGCACATCTGCGATCTCGGCCCGGACCTCCTCCAGCGCCTCGCCGGACAGGCCACGCGACTGCTCCTCGGTCAGCCACTGGAAGTGCTCGATCAGCTCGCCGACCTCACCCGCCAGCGCCATCGAGAGATTCTTCGGCGAATGGAACTGCGCCCAGTCGCGCTCTTCGACGAACGCCTCCAGCCGCATCGCCAGCTCATCCAGCCCCCGCGTGTTGGTCGACCCCATGGCCATCGCTCCTGTCGCATCCGTTTCTCTGGACTCGACACCGTAACGAACTCTCGCCGCGCCGTAATCCGCCTGGTAATCGCCCGCGCAGGCACAGAACTGGCGCCACCGGGATGTTCGAACGCCGGAGGTCCCGGCTCGCTCGGGAACAGCGCACGTACTGACGAGCAGGCATGCGAGGCCTAGCCCGCCCCCTGTGCGGCGGAAGAACCCGCCTTACAGCCCCGGGAACGCTCCCGAGTAGACGCTTGCTGCGCCAGGAGCGTATCGGACAAACCAGACAGAACTGGTAAGGCGGAGGTTTCCGGCAAGGCCCGGGCGACGAGCACGAGTTCGTCCCGCTGCCCTGAGCGCCGGGGCCGGCATCCGCGAAAGACGTACTACAGGATGCTCTCGATCGCGCCGCGCAGGTCGGTGGAGTTGGGGCCGACCCGGCTGGGGAAGTGCGCGACCACCCGGCCGTCGCGGTCCACCACGTACTTGTAGAAGTTCCAGCGCGGGGCGTCGGCCTGGCGCGCCAGTTCGCGGAAGATCGGGTGCGCACCGTCACCGCGTACGCCGATCGGCTTGAACATATCGAAGGTCACGCCGAAGTTCTGAAAACAGACACGCGCGGTCTCCGCCTCGTCATCCGCCTCCTGGTTGAAGTCGTGCGAGGGGAAGCCGACGACCTTCAGGCCCTGGTCCCGGTAATCCTGGTGCAGCCGTTCCAGCCCGCCGAACTGATCGGTGTAGCCACAGTGGCTGGCCGTGTTGACGATCAGAAGCGGGTGCCCCTGAAAGCGCTCCTGCAGATTGACCACCTCGGAGGAGTGCAATCGACCCAGCTCGTGCTCGAACAACGCCGCCCGGTCAGGCTCGGCGGCACTGGCAAGCGCCAGAGGAAAGACCAGCAGGATGGCAGCGAACAGGCGCATGAACAGGGGCATGTCGAATCTCCGCGATAGCTCGACGTTCAGACCATCGGTAACAGCCAGGGTTCTGCGCATCGCCCACCCGATGCCGGTGACGCCCTGCAGCGGAACGTCCGCCGGCCCGTTCCGGTCCGACGCCCCGCACGGAACGAACTCAACCGAGATGGAGAACCTGATGACCGCTTCCAGCGACCCGCTTTTCCGCCCGTATCGCCTTGGCGATCTAGAACTGCCCAACCGGATACTGATGTCACCGCTGACGCGCTCGCGCGCCGCCCAGCCGGGCGACGCACCCTGGGAGCTGAACGCCGAGTACTACGCCCAGCGTGCCGGAGCGGGCCTGATCATCGGCGAAGCGACCCAGGTATCGCCGCAGGGCAAGGGCTACGCCTTTACGCCGGGCATCTACTCGGCCGAGCAGGTCGCCGGCTGGGGCAAGGTCACCGCGGCGGCGCACGCCGCCGGGGGCCGCATCCAGGCCCAGCTGTGGCATGTCGGCCGCATCTCGCGCCCGGAGCTTCAGCCCGATGGCGCCCAGCCCGTCGCGCCCTCCGCCATCCAGCCCAAAGGTGCCTACACGTTTGTCAGTGCGGACTCCGGCATGGTGGAGGTGCTCGAACCCCGCGCGCTGGAGACCGACGAGTTGCCGGACATCGTGGAGCAGTACCGCAAGGCGGCGCAGAACGCGCGCGAGGCCGGCTTCGACGGAGTGCAGATCCACGCGGCCAATGGCTATCTGCTGGACCAGTTCCTGCGCAGCGGCTGCAACCAGCGAACGGATGCCTACGGCGGCTCGGTCGAAAACCGCATGCGCCTGCCACTGGAGGTCGTGCGCGCGGTCATCGAGGTATGGGGACCGGAGCGTGTCGGCATCCGGGTGAGCCCCACTGGCAGCTTCAACGACATGCATGACGACGACCCGCTGGCTACCTACAGCGCCTTTGCCCGCGAGCTGGACGCCACCGGCATCAGCTATATCGAGGTCGTCGAGGACTCGTTTCAGGGCAACCACGAATCCGGCCGCCCGGAACCCGTGATCGACGCGATCCGCGAACACTTCAGCCGCACCTACATCGGCAACGGCGCCTACACCGCCGAGGAGGCCCGTCAGCGCATCGACGCCGGGCGCTGCGACCTCGTGAGCTTCGGCCGCCCCTTCATCGCCAACCCGGACCTGCCGGAGCGTTTCCGCCGCCATGCCGAGCTGAACGAATGGGACGAGGCGACCTTCTATGGTGGCGACGAACACGGCTACACGGACTACCCCGCGCTCGACTAGTGCCCTGGCAAGCCCGTCGCCAGCAAGAAGGCGGAGCGGTATGTTGGCGGTATGGAGATCGACCCCGTCATTCGCGAGTGGCTCCGCCTGGCCGGACAGGCGCCCTCCTCGCACAACACCCAGCCCTGGCGGTTCCGTGTGGACCGCGCGGGAGTGGAGGTCTGGACCGACCCGTCGCGTTCGCTTCCGGTGAACGACCCGACCGGGCGCGAACGCATCATCAGCTGCGGCTGTGCGGTGCTGAACCTGCGCGTGGCCGCCGCCGCGGACGGCCAGGGCCTGAACGTGCGGCCGGAACAGGCGGGCGACGGCCCGTTCGTGCGGCTGTTGACTGGGCACCATGGGGGAGCAGGCCAGCAGGACCTGGCACCGCTGCGAGAATGGATTGGTGAACGCCGCTCCTGGCGTGGCCGGTTTCTCACCGGCGAAATCTCCCCGGACATCGTCGAAACACTCGTGCATGCCGCCCGCCAGGAAGGGGCCTGGCTGCGCCCGGTCACGGGCGACGAGCGCCGCGAGGAGGTCGCCAACCTGATCCACGCGGCGACCGCTGCACAATGGAAGAATCCCGCCTGGCGCCGCGAACTGGCGCAGTGGATGCGCCCGGCCTCCCGGGGCGACGGCCTGCCGGTCGGTCGTGTGACCGGCGGCCTGGCCCGCTGGAGCGTCCGTCACCTGGTACCCGCCCGCGCGATGGCGCGCGGCGAGGCAAGGGCGGCGCGGGCGGCCCCGTTGCTGCTGGCATTGGGCACCGGGATCGAGGGTCCGATGCAGTGGCTGACCGCCGGACAGGCCCTGCAGCGCGTACTGCTCGAAGCCGCCCGGCACGGGCTCTGCGCCCGCTACCTGAATCAGCCCGTCCAGCAGGCCGATTGGCGCCCGCAACTGGCCGAGACCCTGGGTGGGGGCCAGCCGCAACTGCTGTTCGCGCTGGGCCTCCCGGACGGCACATCCCACCCTACGCCGCGCCGCCCGCTGGACGACTTGCTGAAACACTGAGGCAAACGCAGACCCACGTACGATTCCGGCCCTCCCCGCGCGAGCCAAAACGCTCTATGTTGGAGACACAAGGGCACGCGACAGCACGAGAGGGACAGCATGACAACACAAGGAATACAGAGGGCGTATGGACGGCTGGCCGCAGTGCTGGCCCTGGTCGGTGTGTTTGTGCTGGCGAGCGCCTGCGCACCGCGAGTCTCGGTGCAGGAGGAACGCCAGCTGGGCGAGGAACTGGCCGAGGAGATGAACGCGGAGTTGCCCATCGTCGAAGAGCCGGCCATCAACGACTACATCAATTCGCTGGGCCGCTCGATCGCGGCGGTGGCCGACGATCGCGAAGAGATCGACTACACCTTCTACGTCGTCAACGGGCCGGACGTGAACGCCTTCGCCGTGCCCGGCGGCCATATCTATGTCTACCGCGGCCTGATCGAGCGGGCCGATGACATGTCCGAGCTGGCCGGCGTGCTGGCGCACGAGGTCGGGCATGTGGTGAAGCGCCATGGCATCGACCAGTGGCGCCGTGCGCAGCAGGCCGAAATGGGGCTCGCCGTCGTCTACGGCGTGATTCTCGGACGCGACCCTGGCGCGGCGGAGCAGGTGGCCGTGCAGGTCGGCGCCGCGGGCGTGTTCGCCGGCTACAGCCGCGAGGCGGAGCGCGAGGCGGACGACGTGGCCATTGGCTACCTGGTGGATGCCGGTATCCACCCCATTGGCCTCGTCTCGTTCTTCGAAACCCTGCTGGACGAGCGCGACCGGGATCCCGGCCGGGTCGAGCAGTTCTTCGCCACACACCCCACCACCCGCGAGCGTGTGGAGAACACCCAGGCGCGGATCGACGCGCTCCCGCAGGAAACACTGGACGGGCTGGCTCGAGACAGCGATGATTTCCAGCGCTTTCGCCGCCAGGTCGAAGCACTACCGGAACCGGAGTCGGATTAGACCGAAATGTCCATGCTCACCGCGTTACTGCTGATGATTGCGCTGCTGCTGGCCGCAGCGGCATTGATCATCTGGCAGGCCAGCATCCTGTTCAGCCTCGAGATCGTGGACGGCAAGCCGCGGGCACGGCGCGGCGACGTGCCCATGCACTTCGAGCACACAGCCCGGGATGTCGCCCGGCGCTACGGCATCCAGCGCGGCCGCCTGACCGCGATGCGCACCCGCGAGGGCGCACGCCTGCGCGCCTCCGGCTCCATCCCCCGCGAGGCGCAGGGCGAGCTGCAAACCGCCCTGAAGCGCATCAAGCTCGGCCGTCGGCGCCGCCGCAAACGCCGCTAAAAGAGCACTGGGGCGCCGATTCGCGCCCTTGAACGGCGCCCCGATCAGTGGCCGTGGCCATGGTGGTGATCGTGGCCGTGCTGATGTCCGTGCGCGCCGGGCCGATCCTCGTCGTAGCCACGGGCACGCTGGTAGGCCTCCTTCTGCTCATCCGACAGCAGCTCGTCCATTTCCAGGTGGTGGGAAAGATGGACGTGGCGCAGCCGCCCACGCAACTCGCCGATCTCGACCGTCAGCGCCTCGATCTGGTCGCTGGTGATCTCGCGCGAGGCAAAGCGCTCGTCAAGCTCACGCTCCAGATCGACGATCCGCTGCCCCAGCTCCCGCGCCTGCTCGCGCATGGCATCGAACAGCCGCTCGGTCTCCGCCTGCTGCTCGGCACTGAGATCCAGTTGATCGGCCACCTCCAGCACATGGAGCGGACCGGGATAGCCATGCAGCTCCGCCGGCAGGGCCATCCCCAGCCCCTGCCCATCCAGCAGACCCTCCTGCTCCTCGGCCGACAGGGCCTTGATCTCGCGGTCCTGCAGCGTCGTATACGGGTTGGCCAGCGCGGGGGCCATACAGCCGGCCAGCGCCAACCCGATAACCCAGCGCACTGGGGCCAGAGATTTCATCAGCGACTCCTTGGGGATGATTCGTCGGGCATAACGCATGATCGACCCCCTAAGGGATGGTCGGGTTCCGCTACAAGCGCGGGCAACCAACCGAGCACGAGCACATGCATGGGCACGTGACTTCCTTAAACGGCGACGTCGGCCAGGTGGCCCTTGCCTTCCAGCCAGGCGCGGCGTTCGGAGGCGCGTTTCTTGCCGAGCAGCATGTCCATCAGTTGCTGGGTGTCGTCGGCGGCGTCCAGCGTGAGCTGCACCAGGCGCCGGGTGTCCGGGTTCATGGTGGTCTCGCGCAGCTGTAGCGGGTTCATCTCGCCGAGGCCCTTGAAGCGGGTCACCGAGACCTTGCCCTTCAGCTTTTCCGCCTCGATGCGTTCCAGCACCCCGGCCTTCTCGTCGTCGTCCAGGGCGTAGAACGTCTGCTTGCCGACGTCCACGCGATATAGCGGCGGCATCGCGATGTAGATATGCCCCCGCTCCACCAGCGGCCGGAAGTGTTTCAGGAACAGCGCGCACAGGAGGGTGGCGATGTGCGCGCCGTCGGAGTCCGCATCGGCCAGGATGCAGACCTTGCCGTAGCGCAGCCCGTCCAGGCTGGCCTGGCCCGGGTCCACGCCCAGGGCCACGGAGAT
Organism: Thioalkalivibrio sp. ALJ2; assembly: GCF_000378325.1. NCBI lineage: Bacteria > Pseudomonadati > Pseudomonadota > Gammaproteobacteria > Chromatiales > Ectothiorhodospiraceae > Thioalkalivibrio > Thioalkalivibrio sp. ALJ2. Next base: position 60,563 of record NZ_KB899555.1, on the reverse strand, counting down.
GTCGTGGATCTCCTGCGATCCGAGCACCTGGTCCGGATCGACCTCCCAGGAATTCAGGATCTTGCCGCGCAGCGGCATGATCGCCTGAAAGTCGCGATCGCGCGCCTGCTTGGCAGAGCCACCGGCCGAGTCGCCCTCGACCAGGAACAGTTCGGTGCGCTCCAGGTCCTGGCTGGCGCAGTCCGCCAGCTTGCCCGGCAACGTCGGGCCCTGGGTGACCTTCTTGCGCACCACCTTGCGCCCGGCGCGGCTGCGCTTCTGCGCGTTCTGGATCGCCAGTTCGGCGATGCGCTCGCCCTGCTGCGGGTGCTGATTCAGCCACAGGCTGAAGGCGTCCTTGACCACGCCGGAGACAAACGGCGCGGCCTGACGCGAAGACAGACGCTCCTTGGTCTGCCCGGCAAACTGCGGGTCCTGCATCTTGAACGACAGCACGCTGGCGACCCGCTCCCAGACATCCTCCGGCGCCAGCTTGATACCGCGCGGAAGCAGGCTGCGGAACTCGCAGAACTCGCGCACCGCGTCGGTCAGACCGGTGCGCAGGCCGTTCACGTGCGTGCCGCCCTGGGTGGTCGGGATCAGGTTCACGTAGCTCTCACTGACGACCTCGCCGCCCTCCGGCAACCAGGTCACCGCCCAGTCCACCGCCTCGGTGGCGCCGGCCATCGCGCCCATGAAGGGCTCCTCCGGCAGGCGCTCCAGGCCGTCCAGCGCCTCCACCAGATAGTCGCGGAGGCCCGCCTGATAGCACCACTCGCAGGCCTCGCCGGTGGTCTCGTCGCGGAAGGTGACGGTCAGACCCGGGCACAGCACCGCCTTGGCGCGCAGGATGTGCTTCAGCCGAGGTACCGAGAACTTCGCCGAATCGAAATACTGCGGGTCCGGCCAGAAGTGCAGCGTGGTGCCGGTATTGCGCTTGCCGACCTCCCCCACCGGTTCCAGGTCCTGCGTCTTGTGGCCGCCGGCGAAGGCCATGCGGTACTCGCGCCCGTCACGCTTGATCTGCACCTCGAGCTTCTGCGACAGGGCATTGACCACCGACACGCCCACCCCGTGCAGGCCGCCCGAGAACTGGTAGTTCTTGTCGGAGAACTTCCCGCCTGCATGCAGCGTGGACAGGATCACCTCTACCCCCGGGCGGTTCTCGCGCGGGTGCAGGTCCACCGGCATGCCACGGCCGTCATCGGAAACGGATACCGAGTCGTCCTTGTGCAGGATCACGTCGATGCGCTTGGCGTGGCCACTGATCGCCTCGTCCACCGAGTTGTCGATCACCTCCTGCGCGAGGTGGTTCGGGCGGGTCGTGTCGGTATACATGCCCGGGCGCTTGCGCACCGGGTCCAGCCCCTCGAGGACCTCGATATCGGATGCGGAATAGCTCACACAGGAACCCCTTTATTGATCATGCCCTTTGCCGAACCCGGCCTTCTGAACAGGCACCGTCATTGCGAGGAGTGAAGCGACGAAGCAACCTCCCAACGAAACCACCGACATTGGTCCGGGCCAGCGTCGGAGCCGCCCGGGGAGATTGCTTCGTCGGCTACGCCTTCTCGCAATGACGGGGCAACCGTATTCGTGGCCAGCGCGGTGGCCTGTGCGCAGCGTACCAAAGCCCGCGGGGGAAAGGCTGCTTGCAATCCCGGTTCCGATCCCAACAATGCAGGACAGATTCCGTATCCCCGTCTTCACAGGAGGTTTCCGATGGAAGAAGCCGCGAGCATAACCGGCGACGATATCCTCGACGTCACCCAGGAAAGCTTCCAGCAGGCCGTGCTGGAAGAATCCGCCCGCCGCCCGGTCATGGTCGACTTCTGGGCCGCCTGGTGCGGGCCCTGCCAGCAGCTGATGCCGCTCCTGCAGCAACTGGCCGCGCAGTACGCCGGCAAGTTCCGCCTGGCCAAGGTCAACAGCGACGAGCAGCAGGCCCTGGCCCAGCAGTACGGCGTGCGCAGCCTGCCCACCGTGATGGTGTTTCGCCACGGCAAGCCGGTGGACCAGTTCATGGGCGTACAGCCGGAGCCGAACATCCGCGCGATGATCGACCGCTACCTGGAAAAGCCCTCGGACAGGATCATCGAACAGGCGCGCGAACAGGCGAAAACCGGCGATGTGGACGGTGCCCTGGCCACGCTCAGGGCCGCGCTCGAGGAAGACCCCGACAATGGCGACCTGCGCATCGAGCTGGCCCGAGCGCTGGCCCAGTCTGGCGATGCGGACGCCGCCGAAGCGGAGCTGAACAAGCTGCCGCTGGACCAGCACGAACAGGACGCGGTGAAGGAACTGCGTGCGCGACTAGTCTTCGCCAAGACCGCAGCCGGCATCGACCCGCAGGCCGTGGCGACGGAGATCCAGTCCGGCAACCCCAGCCCCGAGGCACTGGAGAAGATGGCCGCCTACGCGATCCTCTCGGGCCGTGCCGAGGAGGCGCTGGGGCTGTACCTGCAACTGATGAAGCAGCACCGCGCCTACAACGACGGCGCCGGCCAGAAGGGCCTGCTGGCCGCATTCAAGGTGCTGGGGGATGACCATCCGCTGGTCGGACAGTACCGGCGGCAGATGGCCTCGTTGCTGTATTGATCAGGCAAACACCGACGCCCTCATCCGCGCAGGTGGGGACCCCGCAGGCAAGCCCGCTCCGGCATGCGCTGCATCGGCCAGAAGGCTGGCCTCCTACAGGGCGGTGCCCCGGGATGGATCGAGGCAGCACCACCCGGGAGGTGCTGGATCAGTTGCTGCCGACGATCCGTTCGATCACGGCCTCCGGCTCCTGGTAGCCGGACATCTGCTGGCCGTCCTCGGTGATCAGGGCCGGGGTGCCGCGCAGATTCAGCTGCTGGCCCAGCGCCATGTGCGCGTCCTGCGGGGTGCCGCAGCTGCCGTCGATGTCGTCCAGAGTGTCACCGGCCTTGGCGCGATCCATCGCGTCCTCGCGGTCATCCGCACACCAGATCCGGTCCATGATCTCCGGGGAGTTCTGCCCCAGCACCGGGAACATCAGGTAGCGCACCTTGATACCGGCCTCCAGGTACTGCGGGATGTCCTGGTGGATCTCGCGGCAGTAGGGGCAATTCGGATCGGTAAACACGTTCAGCACGCCGCGGGTGTCGCCGTTCGGTGAATAGACGACCAGTTCGCTGTCGTCGATCTCGGCGAACATGTCGGCACGCACGCCCCGCAGCGAACCCTGGGTCAGGTTGTCACGGGTATCCAGGTCAATCAGGTTGCCCTGCAGCAGGTACTTGCCATCCCCGGACACATAGAAGATCTCGGTGCCGTAGCGCACCTCGTAGATCCCGTCCATGCCGGTTTCCTGGATGCTGTCGATCTCGGCATTGGGGATGACCTCGGCCATGCGCTCCTCGATGGCATCGGTCGCGGCGGCGGTGGTAGTGAAGGCGGCCAGCAGGACGGCCAGGGGCAGTGCGCGTTTTACAAACATGGACTCTCTCGTGGCTGTACAAAAAAGGAGGCCAGTCTAGCAGGCCCAACAATACGGCCCGCCCGGCTCTGGCACGAAACTGGGGTAATAGACGTCAGCCGCGGGGATGATGTTCCGCATGCAGGCTCTGCAGGCGGGCGCGTGCGACGTGGGTATAGATTTGCGTCGTCGACAGGCTGGAGTGGCCCAGCAGCATCTGCACCACGCGCAGATCCGCCCCGTGGTCCAGCAGATGGGTCGCGAACGCGTGGCGCAGGGTATGCGGCGACAGCGGCGCCTCGATGCCGGCCACCCGTGCATAGTGCTTGATGCGATACCAGAAGGCCTGACGCGTCAGTCCCCGGCCACGCCGCGTTACAAACACGGTATCCACCGGCGGATGACCGGCCATCAGGTCGGCCCGGGCCTCGCGCAGATAGCGTGTCAGCCAGTGCACGGCCTCCTCCCCCAGCGGCACCAGGCGTTCCTTGTCGCCCTTGCCGGTCACGCGCACCACGCCCTGGCGGGTGTTCACCTCGGACTGCTCCAGGCCGACCAGCTCGGACACGCGCAGGCCGGTCGCGTACATCAGCTCCAGCATCGCGCGGTCGCGCAGGCCGACTGCGGTATCCAGTTCCGGGGCCGCCAGCAGCGCGTCGACCTGGCTTTCGGACAGGCTGTCCGGCAGCGGGCGCCCGGCGCGCGGGGACTCGATCCCGGCACTGGGGTCATCCTCGCGCTCGCCCTGGTGCACCAGGTAGCGGTAGAAGCGCCGCTGGCTGGACAGGGCACGGGTAATCGACTTTGGCCGCGCGCCCGCATGCATGCGGGCGCTGACGAATCCCAGCAGATCGGCACCACTGGCCGTCTCCAGCGCGACCCCGCGCCCGTGCAGCCAGCGCGCCAGGGCCTCAAGGTCGCGGCGATAGGCCGCCAGGGTGTGATCCGACAGGCCCTCGACCGCCCAGAGCTCGTCGAGGAAGCGGTCGAGGGTGTCGGACTGGACTGCCGCTGCGGTCACGGCCCGCGCGCGGCCTACGGGTTACCTCCCGGGTTGCCCGGATTGCCGGGATTGCCGAGACCACCCATCGGATTGCCCGGCGCCTCGGGGTTCTCCGCGCGGAACTTGCCGGCGAGGTTCTCGAACACCTTGGTCAGCTCCAGCGGCAGCGGGAAGAAGATCGAGTTGGCGTTGCCGTTCGTCGACATGTCGGACATCGTCTGCAGGTAACGCAGCTGCAGCGCGGCCGGGCTCGCCTCCATCTGCTGCGCGGCCTGGACCAGCTTCTCGGCCGCCTGCAGTTCGCCCTCGGCGTGGATGACCTTCGCCCGACGTTCGCGCTCGGCCTCGGCCTGGCGCGCGATCGCGCGGATCATCGAGTCGTCCAGGTCGACATGCTTGATCTCGACATTGGTGACCTTGATGCCCCAAGCATCGGTCTGTGAATCGAGGATCTCCTGGATGTCGTTGTTCAGCTTGTCGCGCTCGGAGAGCATCTCGTCCAGGTCATGCTTGCCGAGCACGGAGCGCAGCGTGGTCTGCGCGAGCTGACTGGTCGCAGCGTAGTAATCCTCGACCTGGATGACCGACTTGGCGGAATCCACCACGCGGAAGTACAGCACCGCGTTCACCCGCACCGTCACGTTGTCCTGCGAGATCACGTCCTGACTGGGCACGTCGAGTGTGATGATGCGCAGGTCGATCCGCACCATCTGCTGGATGCCCGGAATCACGATGATCAGGCCCGGGCCCTTCACCGACTGGAAACGGCCGAGGAAGAAGATGACGCCGCGCTCGTACTCGCGCAGCACCTTGATCGACATCACGATGATGGCGACCAGGATGACTAGCGGGACGACAAAGAAACCGAGATCGTTCATGTCCTGCTCCTTCTGTGTTGAGGGTGCCGCGCCGGTTAACCGGCCGAGGCAGTGCCCGGGGTGTCTTCTTCAGTCACGGGTTCGACCCGAAGCCTGAGTCCTTCGATTGCGGTCACCCGCACCTTCTGTCCTTCGCGGACCGGTGCCGAAGTCTCCGCGTTCCACTGTTCGCTGTGGACCCAGACTCGACCGCTTTGGTCGAAGTCCTCGCGCGCCTCGCCGATCATGCCGATCATCTCTTCGTAGCCGGTGGCGGGCTTCTTGCCACGCAGGCTGAACAGCCGGCCCAGCACCCAGACCGACAGGATGCCGATAGCGATGGCAGTGCCAATCACCAGCGGGATCGCCACATTCAGCTGCGGGTCGTCCCACAGGATGATGGAGCCAACAGTAAAGGCCACGATTCCTCCTATGCCCAGCGCCCCGAAACTGGGTACGAAGGCCTCTGCAATCATGAAAATCATGCCCAGCAGCATCAGCGCCAGGCCCGCGTAGTTCACCGGCATCACCTGCAGCGCGAAGAACGCCAGTATCAGCGCGATCGAGCCGATCACCCCGGGATAGATCGCGCCCGGATTGGCCAGCTCGAAGATGATGCCGTATATCCCGATCAGCATCAGGATGTAGGCGATATTCGGGTTGGTGATCAGCGACAGCAACTGGGTGCGCCAGTCCGGATCCATGCGCACAATCTCCAGCCCCTCGGTCGACAGCGTCCGCTCGCCGTCGTGCATACGCACGGTATGGCCGTCGATCTGCGCCAGCAGGTCGTCGAGGTTGTCCGCGACGAAATCGATCACGTTCTGTTCCAGCGCGGCAGTCGCGGTCAGGTTGGAGCCCTCGCGCACTGTCTCCTCGGCCCACTCGGCGTTGCGGTCGTAGCGCTCGGCCAGGCCGCGGATGTAGGACACCGCATCTTCCAGCACCTTGCGCTCCATCGCGTCGCCGCCCCGGCGGGGTGAGGGGGGATCGTCTTCCAGCAGTTCCTCCTCGGTGGCCGGTTCGACCTCGCCGTTGTCGCCGTTGCCGTTGCCGTTGCCGTTGCCGTTACCGTTGCCGTTGTCGCCATTGCCATTGGTCTCGTCGGTGGCCTCTTCTTCCTCCTCTTCCGGCGGATCCATGCCCGGCAGGCCGCCTCCGCCCATCTGCACCGGCGTGGCAGAACCGAGGTTGGTGGCCGGGGTCATCGCGGCGACATGCGAACCGTAGAGGATGTAGGTCCCGGCACTGGCCGCGCGGGCACCCGAAGGGTGGACATAGGTGACCACCGGGACATCCGATTGCAGGATGTTGCGGATAATGCTGCGCATGCTGGAATCCAGCCCGCCCGGGGTATCCAGCATCAGGACCATGATCTCGGCGTCCTCGGCCTCCGCGCGCTCGATACCGCGGCGGATGTAATCGCCGGTGGCCGGACCAATGGCATCTTCCACGGTCAGCACCAGTGCCTGCCGCTGCCCGGTGTCCGCCAGCGTAGACATCGCCAGCCAGCCGGCCCCCAGCAGCAGGAACGCCAGCCAGATTACGGTTCGCCAGAGGCGCATGCCGCCTCGCTTCATGGGCTTCCTCTCCCGTCGGTCCTGTTTCGTCGTACACTCGGCAACGCTTCACCCGGTACGTGCCCCCACCCTAAACCATAGGCTATTGCGCCGCTGATTCCCCAATCCCGATGTCCGCATCCCCCACGAACAAGGCAATGCTTCCGCCACTCGGCCTGGTCCTGGCCGGCGGACAGGGTCGACGCATGGGCGGGCGCAACAAGGGCTGGGTGGAGTACCAGGGCCGCCCACTGGTGGAACAGGTGATCGAACGTCTGCGGCCGCAAGTGGACTCCATCGTGATCAGCGCCAACACCGATATCGACCGCTATCAGGCGCTGGGGTTTCCCTGTCTGCCGGATACGCGCCCCGATTACCCGGGGCCGCTGGCCGGGATCGCCGCGACATGGGCGCACGCCCCCGGCCACACCCTGCTCTGTGTCCCGGTGGATGCCCCGCACCTAGCTCCGAATCTGGCCGCAAGACTGGGCCAGGCGCTGGGCTCCTGCGCCGCCCCGGCCGCGATCGCCCACGACGGCGAACGCCTGCAACCGCTGTTCGCCCTGCTCAGACCCGACCTGGCCGCGCGCCTGGAAACGGATCTCGCACATGGCCCACTCGCGGTCGGCCGCTGGTTCCGCGACATCGGCGCCACGGTGGTCGACTTCTCCGACCAGCCCGGCGCCTTCGTCAACCTGAACACGCCCGAGGATCTGGTCGGCTGAGCGCCCCCTCCCGCTGCCACCGGTTATCGCTATACTTGGGCGTGCATAACGCAAGCAGGTGGCCATGAACCCAAACCCGACCAAACTCCCGCGCATTGGTTTTGCCGCCTGGAGCGGCAGCGGCAAAACGACCCTGCTCAAGGCGGTGATCCCCGCCCTGCGCGCCCGTGGCCAGCGCCCGGCCGTGATCAAGCATGCCCACCATGCCTTCGACGTGGATACCCCCGGCAAGGACAGCTACGAGCTGCGCCATGCCGGCGCGGACCAGATGCTGGTCGCCTCCTCCCGGCGCTATGCGCTGATGGTGGAGACCCCGGAGACCGACGATGGCCGCGTGCCGGACCTGGACATGCTCTGCTCGCGTCTGGACCCGGAGCGCGCAGACCTGATCCTGGTCGAGGGCTTCAAGCAGGCCGACCTGCCGAAAATCGAGGTCCACCGGCCGGCCGTCGGCAAGCCCCCGCTCTACCCGGAGATCCCCGGCGTGATCGCGGTCGCGACCGATGCCGCCGAGCTGGACTTCGACGGCCCCCTGCTGCCGATCAACGACCCCGATACGATCGCGCGTTTTATCATTGACCACTTCAACCTGAACCCCTGAACACCTGCCCCGGAGACGCCGAGCGCTATGTCCGTGCCCAGCTGCGACGAATTCGACCCCAACGCACTGACCCTGGAACAGGCGCGCGCGGCCATCCTGCAGGCCTGCGATGCACTGACCGAATCCGAGACGTTGGCACTGGAATCGGCGCTGGGCCGCACCCTGGCCGAGCCGGTCGCCGCCCGTATCGACGTCCCGCCGGCCGCCGTCTCGGCGATGGATGGCTATGCCCTGCGCGCCGACGACGCCGTCGAGGGCCGCGAGCTGATGCTGGCCGGGACTTCGGCCGCCGGGCACCCCTGGGACGGCACGGTGACACCGGGCCAGTGCGTGCGCATCCTGACCGGCGCCGTGGTCCCGGACGGGGCCGACGTCGTGATCATGCAGGAACAGGTCGAGCGCGTCGGCGAAACCGGGATTCGCCTGCACAACGGCGGCCTGGCGCCCGGGCACAACATTCGCGGCCCGGGCAGCGACACTGCCAGCGGGACCGCGCTATTCGCCAGGGGGCATGTCATCGGGGCGGCCGAGATCGGCGTGCTGGCCAGCCAGGGGATCGGCGAACTGCAAGTACTGCGCAAGCCGCGGGTCGCATTCTTCTCCACCGGCGACGAACTGGTGCCGCTGGGACAGCCGCTGGGACCGGGCCAGATCCATGACTCCAACCGCCACACGCTGCGCGCGCTGCTGGCGTCCTACCCGGTCGAGGCGCTGGACTACGGCGTGATCCGCGATACCGAGGCTGCGGTGCGCGAGGCGCTGGAGCGCGCCGGACAGGAGGCGGACCTGATCATCACCACCGGTGGGGTCTCGGTCGGCGACGCCGACCACGTGACCCGCGTGCTGCAGGCCTCGGGCCAGGTCTGCTTCTGGAAGATGGCGATCAAGCCGGGCCGACCACTAGCCTTCGGTCGCATCGGCCACGCGCATTTCTTCGGCCTGCCCGGCAACCCGGTCGCGGTCATGACGACCTTCGCCCTGCTGGTGCGACCTGCCCTGCAGGCCTTGGCCGGACGCGACACCACGCCACCGCAGACCATCAGCGCTCGCCTGGTGGAGGACCTGCACAAGACTCCCGGCCGCAAGGACTTCCAGCGGGCCGTGCTTGCGACCGATGATCGTGGTTGGATCGTGCGGTCGGCCGGTGGCCAGAGCTCGCACCAACTGCGCGCGATGAGCGAGGCCAATGCCTACATCGTGCTGCCGCGCGAGTCCGACGGGGCGCGCGTGGGCGAATGGGTGGAGGTGCTCCCGTTCCGGGAAGTCTTCTGATCGCCGCAGCCTTCGGGATTGCAGGCTGGGGCCTTTGCTTTGAAGGCTGACTTATTCGCGAGTCGGGGCGGACTCGGCCATGGCGGCAAATTCCCGCTCCAGCAGGGCCTCGTCACCCAGATTGAGCTCGACCAGGCGGCGCAGGTGCGTCGCCGATTCCAGCGGCATCGCCTCGATCTCGAGTCCCAGCCACAGGCCCTCCTGCCAGCGTACGCGACCCTCGAACGCGATCCGCGCCTCGTCGGACAAAGGGATGTCCAGCGTGACCACGGCATCTGGCTCAAAAACTGGGATCTGCGCCCCCTCGACCAGGACACCGCGCAGCGATATGTCCTCGACGCGCACGGGACATTCCCCGTTCGCATGGACCAGGGTGGCCGGAAACTCCAGGGGGATACGTTGAAACCGTCGCTCCATACAGGAAGACTACGCGCTCCTTGCCCGTTCCACCAACCTGCATACCGATCCCGACCCTGCCCATGAGCCAAGACCCCAAGAATATCGAAGGCCTGCCCGCCGGCCTGCTGCGCCGCTTCGGCGCGATCATCTACGACGCCCTGCTGTTGATCGCGATCTGGATGGTGCTGGGCATGATCGTGGTGGCACTGGGCAACCTGACCGGCTGGTACTCCACCCGCGCGCATTTCATCGCCAACCTGTTCGTGGGCTGGGCATTCTTTTTCTGGTTCTGGACGCGCACCGGGCAGACCCTGGGCCTGCAGACCTGGAACATCCAGCTGCGCACCGAGCATGGCCAGCCGGTCAACGCCTGGCAGGCCACGCTGCGCTATCTGGTGGCGGCCGCCCAGTGGCTGGTGGTGCTGATGGCGATCTGGGCGGTGCGCGAACACGGCGCCGTGGCGACCGTGGCGGTTACCGCCGCAGCGATCTTCGCGCTGGGGCTGTCGCAGTTCCATCCACGGCGCTGGATGCTGCACGACTGGCTGTCCGGGACCGAGCTGGTACGCATCCCGGGCTTGGCCAAACCACGCTGGAAAAAAGACAAGGCGGCCTGAACCGACGCCGCCTGCGGCCCCGGAGCCCGCAGGGTCCTTTACATCACGGGGCAAGCCACAGGCCTGATTCCTCCAGCCCGTCGGCGATTTGCTCCGCCATTTGCTGATAGCCGGCCGCGTTGGGGTGGATGCGATCCGCGCGCAGGTCGCCGTTCGAGAGCACCCCTGACAGCACCCCGTCGATTAGCGGGACCTCCTCCTCGCGCGCCAACTCGCCATAGATGCCGTCGTCACGCAGGCGCCCCGTGGCGGCCGCGAAGGCCGAGGCCGAGGGCACGCCAAGCAGCAAGGGCTGGGCGCCATGCTCGCGCACCTCGTGGATCAGGGCCCGCAGGTCCTCCTTGACCGCCGGCGCGGCGCGCTGGCGCAGGAAGTCATTGCCGCCGAGACCGATGATCACCAGATCGGGCTCGTGCTCGCGCAGGCTGGGGCCCAGCCGGCCACGCGCGCTGTCCGCCCGGTCGCCGGGCACGCCGTCGTTCACCACCTGCCAGCCAGTGATCTCGGCCAGACGCGCCGGGAAATCTTCCCCGCGCGAGGCGCCCGTCCCGTGGGTCACGCTGTCCCCGAACGCCAGCACCGTGGCCGCGCGCGGCAGCGGCTCCAGGTCACCGGGTCCGCTACCACCACAGCCGGCGAGCAGGGCCAGCAGCCCCACCAAACCGCCCGCGAGAAATATCCGCCGCAAGGGAGCGATCATGCCCGCACCGCCATGCGTCGCAGCGCGAACAGCGCGATGGCCAGGAACAGCAACACCGGCAGGCTGGCCGCCAGCAGCGGCGGCAGGTTGTACACCAGCCCCAGGTGGGTGATCGCGCGCATCACGATCACGAACGAGACCCCGATCGCGATCCCGATAAACAGGCGCTGGCCGGCGCCGCCCTCGCGCTGCGAGCCGAACAGGAACGGGATCGCCAGCAGCAGCATCACGAAGGTACTGGCCGGCAGGGTGAAGCGCTGCCAGAACGCGACCTCGTAGGGAGCCGCATCCAACTGATTCTGCTGCAGATAGTCGATGTAGCGAGAGAGATCGAGCGCGGCCATCTGGCTGGGCTCGACCACCAGCACGTCGAAATACTCGGGGGCGATCAGCCGGTCGATTGTCTCCTGCTCACGGTGTTCGGCGACCACGCGGTCATGCGACAGCTGCGAACGCTCCACGTCCTCCAGCCGCCAATCTCCATCGACAAACCGGGCCCGCGCCGCGCGGGTGATGCGGCTGGGCTCGCGATCCCCGGTGAACTCGATGATGCGCACCCCGATCAGCTGATTCCCGGCCAGCACCGACTCGGCGTGGATCATCCGCTGACCGTCGCGTGCCCAAAGCCCCATCGACCCCACGCTGATCTCCTCGTCGAAGGCCGAGGCCTTCAACGCCTGGGCACGCGTCTCCGAGGCCGGGGCAAAGAACTCGCCGATAATCAGCATCACCATTACCACGACCAGCCCCGCCTGCAGCACCCAGACGATGAACCGGCCCAGGGTCATGCCGGCGGCCCGCATCGCCGTCAGCTCGCTGTTCGCGGCGAGGTTGCCCAACCACAGGAGCCCGCCCAGCAGGGCCGCCGAGGGCAGCATTTCGTACATCCGCCGCGGCAGGGTCAGCGCCACGTAGAGCATCGCCTCGGTGACCCCGTAGGTGCCGGTGCCGGTATCGCGCAGCTCGTCGATCATCGCGAACACCGCGTCCAGCGCGACCAGCAACACTACGGCCAACGTCGTGCCGATCAGCACCTGGCGGATCACATAGCGCCCCAACACCGTGGTCATGGCGCCCCTCCGGCATCACGCAAGCGAGGAGTGGCCGATCGCAGCCGCAACAGGCCCTTGTGCCAGGCCAGCACCACCCACAACACCAGCATCAGACCATGGGTCCACCACAGCCCCAGGGCCAGTGGTGTGCGGCCGTCGGCCAGCTGTCCCTGCCCGAGGATGAGGAAGTTTGCGTACAGCACGTACACACCGATCGCGGCCGGGATGCGCGCATAGCGCCCGGTGCGGGGCGGCACCTGCGCCAGCGGCAGCGCAAGCAATGCCAGCACCAGGATCGACAGCGGCATTGCCAGACGCCATTCCAGCTCGGCGCGCGCCTCGGGATCGTCGCGCTGCGCCCACAGCGCGGAGGTCGGCAGCGCATCCAGGCTAGCGCGGCGCGTGGTTGGGTCGGGCTCGGTAATCTGGGTGCGCAGGCGCTCAAACTCCAGCATGCGGAAGCTCGCAGTGCCGGGCTCGCCGACGTAGCGATAGCCGTTCTCCAGCAGCAGGAAGCCGCTGCCCTCGGCCTCGGGATCGGGCACCGCGCGCTCGGCCACGGTGATCTGCGACTCTCCATCCACCTCGCGATAGATGAAGACTTCCAGCAAGGCCTCGCGATCCTCGCTCATGCGCTCGGCGAAGAAGACCTGATCGCCCACCCGCGAACGCAGGAAACGCCCCGGGGCAATCCCCACCAGGTCGGAGCGCTGCTCGGCCAGGTCACGCAACTGGTCGATCTGCGCCTCGGTACGGGGTACGACCATGGTCATCAGCACCAGCAGCAGGATCGCGGCCGGGGCCGCCACCCAGAACAGCGCGCGGTACAGGGCCGCGAACGACATCCCGCTGGCCTGCAGCGCGGTCATCTCGCTGTCGCGCTGCATGCGCCCGAACACCAGCATGAACGCCAGAAACAGGGCGACCGGCCAGAGGAACACAATGCCCTTGAACGCCCCGAACGCGACCATGCCGGGGAGGAAATCGACCGGCAGGCTGCCCTCGGCGACGTCGCGCAGCACCCGCGCCAGTACGCCGCCGATAATGACCAGCAGCAACACCACGCTCACCGCGGCCTGGGTCAGCCACAGCTCGCGGGCGATGAAGCGCTCGGCGCGACGCAGGATCATGCGCCCGTCACCCCGCGCCGGACGCGACGCGTGGTCGGGCGCCGCTCGGCGCTGGTAACATGCTCGGACTCATTTTCGGGAGGCATTTGATGCAATTCTCCGTCACCACCTCGACCCTCGACAAACCCCGCGTCGGCATCCGCGCCGCCGGGATCGCCCAGAAGCGCAAGCCGGCCGCGGGCGCCAGCGCTTTGGATGCCGCGCGCGACGGCGAGATCGCCGCCCTGCTGAAGGCCGGCGAGATGGATGGCGAGGCCGGCAGCCGGCTGCTGCTGCCCGGCGGTGGAACCAAGGGTAGCGCACTCCTGATCGGCCTGGGGGCGAAGAAGGACTTCGACGCCCGCGCCGCGCGCAAGGCGGCGCAGGCCCTGGCCGCCGCGCTGGTCGAGCGCCCGGCCACCAGCGCGGCGATCGCGGTCGCGGACTTCCAGCCGCGCGGCAAGGACATCGCCTGGGTGGTGCACACCCTGGTCGCGGCGATCTCGGATGCCGCCTACCGCTTCACCCCGTTCAAGGGCAAGGAGAAGACCACCCCGGTGAAGCTGGACAAGATCCAGCTGTGCGTGGAGCGCAAGGACGCCGAGGCCGCGAAGCAGGCCTGCACCGAGGCCGCGGCGATCGCCACCGGCGTGAACCGCGCGAAGGACCTGGGCAACACCCCGCCGAATGTCTGCTACCCGGAGAGCCTGGCCGACACCGCCCGCGAGATGGCGAAGCAGTACAAGCAGCTGAAGGCCACGGTGCTGGACGAGAAGGACCTGGAGAAGCTCGGCGCCGGGGCCATCCTGGCGGTAGGCAAGGGTTCCGAGCGCCCGCCGCGCCTGATCGCGATGGAGTACTCCGGCGGCAAGAAGGGCGACGCCCCGGTGGTGCTGGTCGGCAAGGGCATCACCTTCGACACCGGCGGCATCTCGCTCAAGCCCGGTGCCGAGATGGACGAGATGAAGTACGACATGTGCGGCGCCGCCAGCGTGTTCGGGGTGATCGAGGCCTGCTGCGAGCTGGGGCTGCCGGTCAACGTGGTCGGCGTGGTCACCAGTGCCGAGAACATGCCCGACGGCCGCGCGACGCGCCCGGGCGACATCGTCACCACCCTGTCCGGACAGACCGTCGAGATCCTGAATACCGACGCCGAGGGCCGCCTGGTGCTGGCCGATGCCCTGACCTGGGTGGAGCGCTACAAGCCGAAGGCGGTGATCGACATCGCCACGCTGACCGGGGCCTGCATCATCGCCCTGGGCCATCAGGGCGCGGCGATCCTGGGCAACAACGAGCGCCTGGCGAAGAGCCTGCTGGCCGCCGGCGAGGAGACCGGTGATCGCGGCTGGCAGCTCCCGCTGTGGCCGGAGTACCAGGAACAGCTGAAGAGCAATTTCGCCGACATGGCCAACATCGGCGGGCGCCCGGCCGGCACCATCACCGCCGCCTGCTTCCTGTCGCGCTATACCGAGGACTACACCTGGGCGCATGTCGATATCGCCGGCGTGGCCTGGAAGAGCGGCAAGGAGAAGGGCGCGACCGGCCGCCCAGTCCCGATGCTGATGCGCTACCTGCTCGACCAGGCCTGATCCGGGTCGGGCGCGGATGACCCACGTCAGCTTCTACCTGCTGCAGGACCCGGCCCCGGAGGCGCGCCTGCGCTTCACCTGCCGCCTGGCGAAAAAGGCCAGCGGCCAGGGCCATCGCGTGCACATCCACACCGGCTCGCCGGAGCTGACGCGCACGCTGGACGAGTGGCTGTGGACCTTCGAGGACACCGCGTTCCTGCCGCACAGCACCGATGTGCGCGATGCGGACGTCCCGGTCTCCCTGCACGAAGCCCATGCCCCGTCGGATCGCTGCGACGTGCTGATCAACCTGGCGCCGGAGGTGCCGGAGTACTGCGGGCGCTTCGAGCGCGTCGCGGATATCGTCGGCGGCGAGGAGTCGGAGCGCGAGGCGGGCCGCGCCCGCTACCGCTACTTCAAGGAACGCGGCTACCCGCTGAAGCACCACAACATCTGACGCGCACCGCGCCAGGGAAACACGGACTCTTCAAGCCTTGTGCCAGATCAGCACCTGGTTGTTGACCGGCATCTCCACCACCTCGGCCCGGCCGAGACCGTGCTGCGCGGCCAGCGCGTCCAGGTCGGCCCGGTCACGCACGCCCATGCCGGCATCCTGCTGACGCAGCATCGCATCGAAACGCGCGTTGGAGGCCGCCATATGTGCGCCGTCGTGGGCGAACGGGCCGTAGAGCGCGAACACCCCGGCCGGTGCCAGCACCCGCCCCACGCCGGCAAAAAAGGCCTCGACCGCCGGCCAGTGCATGATGTGCACGGTATTCGCGCTGTAGACGTAGTCGAACGGCCCCTCGGGCCAGGGGTCGGCCAGCACGTCCAGCGCCACCGGCGCCCGCAGGTTCGGCAGCGCCGCGTCCGCCCGCCAGGCCTCCACCCCCGGAAGATTCTCCGCGACATCGCTTGGGAGCCAGTCGAGGTGTGGCAGGGCGCCGGCGAAATACGCCGCGTGCTGCCCCGTTCCCGCCCCAACCTCCAGTACGCGTCCCGGGGCGGCAAAGCGGTCGCGCAATACGGACAGGATGGGGTCGCGGTTCTCCTCCGCGGCCGGGGCGTACGGCTTGTGTCGGGGCATCATCTCTCCTGCATCGGATTTCGGGTCATTCTGGACGCGCCCGGGGCGGACTGCCATGATCGAGGGACACCCCGAACACAGGCCCGCCCCATGTCGCATCCCCGCTGGTTTGCCTGGCCCCGAGTCCTGATCGTCTCCCTGGTGTTCACCCTCACGCTCGCCGCCAGTGACTCCCTCGCCCGCGAAGTCGATCCGGAAGCGCTGGAACGCGTGCTGCCGGTGGAGCTGGCCACCGTCGGCATGGACGCTCAGACCGGCGCCCCGATCGCCCTGCTGCGCGACCCCGACTCCGGCGAGGTGGTACCGATCGTGATCGGCCCCGACCAGGCGCAGGCCATCCTGCTGGCGATGCACGAGGTCCAGCTGTCGCGTCCGCAGACGCACGACCTGATGATCAACCTGCTGGACGAACTGAATGCGACCCTGGAGCGCGTGATCGTCGACGGCCTGGTCGACGGCACCTACCTCGGCTGGCTGGAACTGCGCGTGGAGGGCGAGGAAGAACCGCGCTACATCGACACCCGCCCCAGTGACGGCCTGGCCCTGGCCGTGCGCACCGGTGCCACGATTGCGGTCTCGCCCGACGTCCTCGAGGCCGACGTGCCGTTCGAATACAGCCCGCCCGGCGACGACGAGGTGGTGACCGCACTCGGCATCACCGTGATCGCGGTGCGCGACGACCTGCGCGAGGCACTGGAACTGCCGGATGAACCCGGCGTGCTGGTCAGCCGCGCCCAGGGCGCTGCCGCAGCCGCCGGCCTGGCGCAGGGCGCGCTTATCCTGGAGGTAAACGGGCAAACTCCCGAGACCCCGATCGAATTCCTGGATGCGGTCTCCGAGACCCCGGATGGCGAAGAGGCGGAGATCCGCTTCTGGCTGGACGGCGAGGAACGCACCATCACTCTGCCCACCGACGTCCCGCAGATCGAAGAGTCGGACGACGCGCTGGCCGTGTAGCGGAACTGGCCAGGAAAGAAGTCAGTCGGCAGTCGGCAGCCGCGGGCGCAGCCAGTCCAGCGTCGCGGCCGTGGCCGCGTCCGGCTGCCCGCCCTCGCCGCGCAGGGCCTGGAGGGCCTCGCCCGCCAGCTGCTTGCCAAGCTCCACGCCCCACTGGTCGAAGGCATTGATACCCCAGAGCGTCGCGAGCACATAGATCTTGTGCTCGTACAGCGCGATCAGCGCCCCGAGCGTGGCCGGGTCGAGTTGCTCGAGCAGGATCACGGTGCTGGGCCGGTTGCCCGGGAAAGTCCGGTGCGGGGCCAGGGCATCGATCTGCTTGGGGGCGGTCCCGGCCGCGGCCATCTCCGCGCGCACCGTGTCCTCGTCCTTGCCGAGCGCCAGAGCCTGCGCCTGCGCTACCAGGTTCGCCAGCAGCAGCGGGTGCTGGGCCGGCAGGTCGTGTTCCGGCCGGGCCACGCCGATAAATTCCGCCGGGATCACCCGCGTACCCTGATGGAGCAGCTGAAAGAACGCGTGCTGGCCATCGGTGCCGACCGCCCCCCAGACGATGCTTCCGGTATCCTCCTCCACCGGGCGGCCATCCAGACGCACCCGCTTGCCGAGACTCTCCATCTCTGCCTGCTGCAGATAGGCGGGCAGCAGGGCCAGGCGCTCGTCATAGGGCAGGACCGCGCGAGCGCAGGCCCCCAGCAGGTTCTGGTTCCAGTAGTCGACCAGGGCCATGCGTACGGCGGCGTTGTCGGCGAGGGGCGTGGCGCGCACGTGCTCGTCCATCATGTGCGCCCCGCCGAGGAAGGCGCGGAAGCCATCCATGCCCAGAAGCAGCGCCACCGGCAGACCGATCACCGACCACACCGAATAGCGCCCGCCCACCCAGTCCCAGAAGCCGAACATGTTGGCCGGGTCGATCCCGAACGCCACCACCCGCTCGCGCGCGGTGGACACCGCGACGAAGTGGCGCGCGACCGCCTCCTCGGGAAAGTGGCCAAGCAGCCAGTCACGCGCGGCGCGGGCGTTGGTCAGGGTCTCCTGCGTGCCGAAGGTCTTGGAGGCGACGATGAACAGAGTCGTCTCGGGGTCGGCCTCGCGCAGCTCGGCGGACAGCGCGGCGCCATCCACATTGGAGACAAAGCGCACGGTTAGCGGATCGCCCTCGGCGGTCGGCCGCGCGTGTGCGGCCAGTGCACGACAAACCATGCGCGGGCCCAGGTCGGAGCCGCCAATGCCGATATTGACCACGCGCCGGATCGGACGCCCGGTATGGCCCATATGCTCACCCGTGTGGACCCGCCGCACGAAGGCCTCCATGCGCTCGAGTTCCGCATGCACCACACGCGCCAGGTCCTCGCCTTCGACCTCGCAGCACGCCCCGGGCGGCAGGCGCAGCGCTGAATGCAGAGCCGCCCGCCCCTCGGTGATGTTCACGCGCTCGCCCGAGAACAGGCGCTCCAAGGCCCCGGACACACCGCAGCGGTTCGCGTGCGCCGCCAGGGCCTGCCACGCCGGACCGTCCAGCCGCTGGCGCGTCCAGTCCAGGCGCAGCCCCACGATCTCCTGCACATCCCGCTGCACCCGGCCCGAGTCCTCTTCCAGCAGGTTTCGCAGGGGGCACTCGTTCAGCCGCTCTGCATGTGCAGCCAGATCATCACTCCGTGCCCCTTCGTTCCCTGAGATCATCCGTGTGCCCCTTGCGATGGTGACTCCAGATTGCCGCGCGCCGCCCAGCCGTTCAATGCCCCGGCGCCCCATATCGCTCCGGGCGCCTGCGTTACACTCTTGGAAACGCAACCGGGGCTCCCGGTTCCACCCGTGTTTCCCCAGGAAATTGTTATGCGCATCCTTTTCGCCAGCAGCGAGGCGTACGGCCTCACCAAGACCGGGGGCCTCGCCGACGTCAGCGCCAGTCTGCCCGTTGCCCTGCGCCGGCGGCGGCAGGACGTACGGCTGGTCGTACCCGGCTATCCGGAGGCCTGCAGCCAGCTGGCCCACGCGCAACCCTTGCCCGGCCCCCCGGATGCGCCCTGGCAGCTGATTGAAGGCCATCTGCCCGGTACCAAACTGCCGGTCTACCTGGTCGACTGGCCGGAGTATTTCCAGCGGGCCGGCAACCCCTACAGCGCCAGCAATGGCACGGACTGGCCGGACAACGCCCAGCGTTTCGCCGGATTCGCCCGGGCGATCACCGCCATCGCCCGCGACGAGGCCGGGCTCGACTGGGCACCGGAACTGGTGCACCTGAACGACTGGCAGACCGGCCTGGTGCCCGTGTTCCTGGACCCCGAGCGCAGTGGCGCCCCGCGCCCGCGCACGATCTTCACGATCCACAACCTCGCCTATCAGGGCCTGTTCCCGGCGCAGGCGATGGACGATCTTGGGCTGCCGTCCGATCTGTGGACCCCGGACGCCCTGGAGTTCCACGACCAGTTGTCGTTCATGAAGGCCGGACTGGTCTTCTCCGACGCCATCACCACCGTCTCGCCCACCTACGCCCGCGAGATCCAGGAGCCGGAATCAGGCATGGGCCTGGACGGCGTGCTGCGCGCCCGCGCCGCCGACCTCTACGGCATCCTGAACGGGGTCGACTACCGCGCCTGGGATCCGTCCCGTGATCGCCACATCGCTCAGCCTTACTCGGCGGAGGACCTGGCCGGCAAGGCCCATAGCAAGGCCGCGCTGCAAAAACGCATGGGGCTGGACGAGGACCCGGACGTACCGCTGCTTGGCCATGTCGGGCGCATGGTCGAGCAAAAGGGCGTGGACCTGATCCATGCGGCCTGCACCCCGTTGCTGGAGGCCGGACGTGTGCAGCTCGCCCTGGTCGGCTCCGGACAGAAGGACCTGGAACATGCGACCGGCGCCCTGGCCCGGACCTACACCGGCCGCGTCGGGGTGCATATCGGCTACGACGAGCCGCTGGCGCACCAGATCGAGGCCGGGTCCGACCTGTTCCTGATGCCCTCGCGCTTCGAGCCCTGCGGCCTGAACCAGATGTACAGCCTGCGCTACGGCACCCCGCCGGTGGTGCATGCCACGGGTGGGCTGGCGGACACCGTTGTGGACGCGAGCCCCGAACACCTGGCCGACGGCACGGCCACTGGCTTCAGCTTCACGCCCGACACGGTCAGTGCCCTGACGCAGGCCCTGGAACGCGCGCTCGAGCTCCACCAGCAGCGCGCCGACGGGCGCTGGGAACAGCTCCTGCGCACCGGCATGAACCAGGAATTCGACTGGACCGCGAGCGCCGAGCACTACCTCTCGCTTTATCGCCAACTGGTTCCCCGCAGGCGACAGGCTACGACCGGCTGATCTGCGCTATAATCACCCTCTTTTCGCGCTAGCAACGTTCCCCACAAGGCCGGCCCATGGGCCGGCCTTGTGCGTGCAGAAGGGCTTATGACTCAAACCGACCTAGACGACCGATTCCTGCCCAAGGACAAGGAACTGCGCGCCCGCGTGCGCCTGTTCGGCGAACTGCTGGGTAACGTAATCCGCAAGCTGGAAGGCCAGACCGTATTCGACGCAGTGGAAAAGCTCCGCCGCGGTTTCGTGAGCCTGCGCAAGGACGAAGATCCCCAGCTGCGCCAGCGTCTGATGGCGGACATCACCCACTTCGACGCGACCCTGACCGAACGCGTGATCCGCGCGTTCAGCATCTACTTCAGCCTGGTCAACATCGCCGAGGAAGACCTGTTCTACCGCTGGCGCCGCGCGCAGGTCTCCAGCGGCGAGCCGCTGTGGACCGGCTCGTTCGACCAGACGCTGCGCGAATTGCACAACGAGGGTGTGACCGCCGCCGAACTGGAACGCCTGCTCGCGGAACTGCACTACCAGCCGGTATTCACCGCGCACCCCACCGAGGCCCGTCGCCGGACCACGATGGAGAACCAGCGCCGCGTGTTCGAGACAGCCGACCGGCTCAACCAGCCCGAGCTGGGCGAGGAAGAACGCCGCCTGATCATCGAGGAGCTGGAGACCCAGATCCAGCTGCTGTGGCGCACCAACGAGGTGCGGGTGAAAAAGCCGCAGGTCCAGGACGAGATCAAGTACGGGCTGTTCTATTTCGAGGAGAGCCTGTTCGAGGCAATACCGCTGTCCTACCGCTTCCTGGAGAAGGCGATCCGGCGCATCTACGGGGTACACCCCGACGGCAGCCTGCCCGTGCGCATCCCGGCCTTTCTGCACTTCGGCTCCTGGATCGGCGGTGACCGTGACGGCAACCCGAACGTCACCCCGGAAGTCACCGAACTGGCCTGCCGCCTGGCGATGGAGCAGGTCCTGCGCGAGTACATCAAGCGGGTCAATCACCTGCGCAATGTCCTCACCCATTCAGCCTATATGTGCCAGCCGTCGCAGGAATTCCTCGACAGCCTGGACGCCGACAGCAACATCGCCAACGCCGTGTTCCACGGCGCCTCCGACCGTTTCGAGAGCGAACCGTACCGGCGCAAGCTGTACATCATGCGCTACCGCCTGCGCGAGACGCTGGAGACGGTCTGCCGGCGCATCCAGGGCGAGGCGGCCGTGCTGCCGACCAACAGCGCCTACGCCGACGCCAATGCCTTTCTGCAGGACCTGAACCTGATCCGCGACTCGCTGATCAGCCATGGCGACCGCAACATCGCCTCCGGCGCGCTGACCGACCTGATCCGTCTGGTCGAGACCTGCGGCTTCCACCTGCATCACCTGGACGTGCGCCAGGAGTCCACGGTCCACAGCGAGGCCATCGCCCAGCTGCTGCAGCAACTGGCACCGGAGGTCGACTACAACACGCTGGACGAGTCCGGCCGCCAGAAGGTCCTGAGCGACCTGATCGCGGCACCATCGCTGGCCGATCTGAATCGCGAGGCCCTCGACGAGGGCGCACTGGAGACCCTGCGCGTATTCGAGGTCATCCAGTCGATGCGCCGCGAGATCGGTCCGGATGGCATCGGCACCTACGTGATCTCGATGACCCACGCCGCCTCGCACGTGCTGGAGGTCCTGCTGCTGGGCCGCCTGACGGGGCTGGCCGGCGAGGACGAGAACGGCGAGCCGTTCTGCCACCTGCGCATCTCGCCGTTGTTCGAGACCATCGAGGACTTGCTGCATGTCGAGGACGTGCTGGAAGGCCTGCTGTCCAACCCGGTCTATGCCCGCCTGTTGTCCGCCTCCGGCAACGTCCAGGACGTAATGCTCGGCTACTCCGACTCCTGCAAGGATGGCGGCATCCTCGCCTCCAGCTGGAACCTCTACGAGGCGCAGAAGAAGATCGTCGGGATCACCGACCGCTTTGGCGTGCGCTGCCAGCTGTTCCACGGGCGCGGTGGTACCGTGGGCCGCGGCGGCGGCCCGACCCATGAATCTATCCTCGCCCAGCCCCCGGCCACCGTGCAGGGGCGGATCAAGTTCACCGAGCAGGGCGAGGTGCTGTCGTACAAGTATTCCAACGCAGAGACGGCGGTCTACGAACTGGGCATGGGGGCGACCGGTCTGATGCTCGCCTCGCGCAGCCTGATCCGCACGGCACGCCAGGACCGTGACGAATACCGCGACACGATGGGCGAGCTGGCCCGTGCTGGCGAGGATGCCTACCGCGACCTGATCGACCGCACGCCGGGGATTCTCGACTACTTCTACGAGATTACCCCGGTGCAGGAGATCGGTTTCCTGAACATCGGTTCGCGCCCCTCGCACCGGCGCAAGACGGATCGTTCCAAGAGCTCGATCCGGGCGATCCCCTGGGTGTTCGGCTGGGCACAGTCGCGCCATACCCTGCCCGCCTGGTACGGGATCGGATCGGCCCTGGAACAGTGGCGAGGCGAGGACCCGGCACGCCTGGAACAGCTGCAGCGGATGTACCAGGAGTGGCCATTCTTCCGTTCTCTGCTGTCGAACTGCCAGATGGCCCTGACCAAGGCGGACATGCGCACCGCGGCCGAGTACGCACGTCTTTGCAGCGACCCGGAGCTGGCCGAACGGCTGTACTCGCGCGTGCGCGAGGAGCACACACGCACGGTCAACGAGGTCCTGCGCGTGGCCCGGCTGGACCGACTGATGGACGAGACACCGCTGTTGGCGCGCTCGCTGCAGCGGCGCAACCCGTATCTGGACCCGCTCAACAGCATCCAGATCCACCTGCTGCGCGAGTCGCGCCAGTTCGACGCCGAAGCCGACGACGACGCGGACAACCCCTGGCTTTCGCCGCTGCTGCGCTCGATCAACGCGATCGCCGCAGGGATGCGCAACACCGGCTAGCCGTACGCCCCCCAGGCTTCCGGACCCGGGGGGCGGTGGGCACCTCCTTGCGTTAGAATCGCGGCATGCGCCTGCTGCTGCTCATCGTTGCCATCGTCGCTGTCTTTCTGGCGGTCCGCACCCTGGTGCGCTCCACCAGCGCGCGCAAGGAGTCCGTCTCGCGTGACGCCCGCCCCGAACGCCTGAAGGAAGGCGGCGCGGTGATCCGCTGCGCCTACTGTGGCGTACACGTCCCGGAGGCCGAGGCCTACCGCGATGGCGATCGCCTCTACTGCTCCCCGCAACACGCCGAGATCGACCGCAACCGGCAGAATGCCGGGCCCGGTTCCGACTCGGGCGCCGACTGATCCAGCGGGAGGTCGGCATCCATGGGGGGACCCATCGCGCTTGATGCCGACACGCGCCGCTCGGCCTGGCTGTTCGCGCTCTACCGCGTCTTTGTCGCCAGCGTCCTGCTGATCCTGGGGCTGGTACCGGAGGGTCCCGCGGGGCTGCACGCCGCGGCACCGGAGATGTATCCGGCGCTCGCCGGCGGCTATCTGGTTTTTGCGCTGTTCGTCGCGGCGATGACCTGGCGCCCGGCCCGCGACCCCAACACGACCAGTCTGGCCGCTCTCGCGCTACTGGGCGGGATTGGCGACACCATCAGCCTGGTCGCGCTGGTCCTGGTCGCAGGCGGCGTGGGCACCGGCATCGGCCTGTTGCTGATCCCCGCGGTGGTGGCCGCCACCCTGCTCTCCGGCGGACGGCTGAGCCTGTCGCTGGCCGCCGTCGCTACCCTGGGTCTGCTCACGGCCGAGGCGGCGGCGATCTTCCTGCTGGACCAGGACGGCTCGGGCCTGACCCAGGCCGGACTGCTCGGCGCCACGCTCTTCGCCGCCGGGCTACTCGCCCGGCATGTCGCGCGCCGCGCAGGGGCGACCCGCGCCCAGGTCGAGCGTCAGGAAGAAGACCTGGCCAACCTCGCCGAGCTCAACGCCCAGATCATCGCGCGCATGAGCGCCGGCGTCATCGCGGTCGACCCGGATGGCGAGATCCGTTCGATCAACGAGGCCGCGCGCCGGCTGCTCCCGCCCCGCCCCGGCCGCCAGCTGGCCGAGATCTCGCCGGCGCTGGCGCAGCGGGTCGAACAATGGCAAAGCACAGGGATGCGCACGGACACGCAGCAGCTGCCGGGGGATCGTGACCAGCCCGCCCTGCAGGTCCGCCTGACCCCTCTGGGCGATCGCGGGACGCTGCTGATCCTCGAGGATCTCGCGGAGATCCAGCGCCAGGCACAGGCCAGCAAGCTGCAGGCGCTCGGCCGCCTGACCGCGAGTATAGCCCACGAGATCCGCAACCCGCTGGGCGCGATCAGCCACAGTGCCCAGCTGCTCGCCGAGTCTCCACAGCTGACCCGACCCGACCAGCGCCTGCTGACCATCATCAACAAGCAGAGCAAGCGCGTGAACGAGCTGATCTCCAACGTGCTGAGCCTGTCGCGACGCGATACCGGACAACGCGAGCGACTGAACCTGCAGGAATTTCTCGACCGTTTCGTCGACGAGTTCTGTGGCGCCCTGCAGATCCCGCGCGTCGCGCTGCACGCCAGGATCGAACCGTATGACTCCGAAGTGCTGTTCGACCCCTCGCAGCTGAATCAGGTCCTCTGGAACCTTTGCACCAACGCCCGCATACACGGGGGCCACGACCAGCCGGGCTCACCGCCGATTGTGCTGCGTGGCGGCGCCGGCCAGGTGGCACGCGTTGTCAGTCTCGATGTCCTCGACGCAGGACCCGGCATTGCGCCGGACCAGCGCTCCGACCTGTTCGAACCGTTCGTCTCGAGCAGCGGCGGGGGCTCCGGGCTGGGCCTGTACATCTCGCGCATGTTGTGCGAGAACAACGGAGCAACCTTGGAGTACGTCAGCACACCCACCGGCGGATGCTTCCGCATCCTGTTCGCCCCGACCGAAACAGTCGCGGGCAAAAGCAGCACGGAAGCATCGTCAACGGAGACCGCGAGGGAACGCGCATGAGCATTCGCCACGTCCTGGTCGTGGACGACGAACCGGACATCTGCGAACTCCTCGAGATCACCCTCTCCCGCATGGGGATCGAGGCCACCACAACCGAACGCCTGAACGGGGCGCGCGAACTGCTCGCCCAGCAGGATTTCGACCTCTGCCTGACCGACATGCGCCTGCCGGATGGCGACGGGCTGGATCTGGTGCGCCACATCCAGGGCCAGCGCCCGGACCTGCCTGTGGCCGTGATCACCGCCCACGGGAGCGTGGACACCGCCGTCCAGGCCCTGAAGCTGGGCGCATTCGACTTTGTCAGCAAGCCGGTGGACCTGCAGCAGCTGCGCGAGCTGATCGACACCGCACTGCGAATGGAACCCGCTCCTGACCTGCCCGGGACACTGAATGCCGGCACGGTCCTGGACGCCGATACCACCCGCACCGACGGCCCCTTGCTCGGACAGGCACCACCGATGCAGACCCTGCGCACGACGATCCAGAAACTGGCGCGCAGCCAGGCGCCGGTGTTCATCCGTGGCGAGTCCGGCTCCGGCAAGGAGCTGGTGGCACGCGAGATCCATCGTCTGGGGCCGCGCAGCGATCGCCCGTTCGTGCCGGTCAATTGCGGGGCGATCCCCGGCGAGTTGATGGAGAGCGAGTTCTTCGGCCACCGCAAGGGGGCCTTCACCGGGGCCACGCAGGATCACACCGGGCTGTTCCAGGCCGCCAGCGGCGGCACGCTGTTTCTCGACGAGGTCGCCGACCTGCCGCTGCCCATGCAGGTCAAGCTGCTGCGTGCAATCCAGGAGCGCGCGATCAAGCCCGTGGGGGGCACGCGCGAGATCCCGGTGGACGTGCGCCTGCTGTCGGCCACCCACCACGACCTGGAGCGCGCGGTGGCCGAGGGGCGCTTCCGTCAGGATCTCTACTACCGCCTGAACGTGATCGAACTGAAGGTCCCCGCCCTGCGGGAACGACGCGAGGACATCCCTCTGCTCGCCCAGTGCGTGCTGGCCCGGATCAGCGAGCAGTGGGGTACCGAGCCACTGGAACTGGCGCCGGACGCGCTCGAGGCCCTGGCCCGGCATCCCTTCCCGGGGAACGTGCGCGAACTGGAGAACATCCTCGAACGCGCGGCCACCCTCAGCGAGGGCCCCACGATTCACGCCGACAGCATTGACCTACCCCGTTCCGCACATGGCGAACCCTTGCCATCGGCCGAGGCCCCGGGCTTTGTACCCCCCCCGCCCCGGCGCGAGATACCGACGGCAACGGCGGACGACGTCGCCCTGGACCAGCGCCTGGCCGAGCAGGAACGCCAGGCCATCGCCACGGCGCTGCAGCAGACCGGCGGCAACCGCACGGCGGCGGCGCGCCTGCTCGGGCTCAGCTTTCGCCAGCTGCGCTACCGGCTCAAGAAGCTCGGGATCGAGTAAAAGGGACAGATCAGGCGCGGCGCGGCGGCGGGTCTGGGATCGCCGCCAGCCACTGCTCCAGTTCGAACAGAGGAAGCCCCACCACGTTGGTGTAGGACCCGGCAATCCACTCGACAAAGGCGGCACCGCGCCCCTGGATCGCGTAGGCCCCGGCCTTGCCGAGCGGCTCGCCCGTCGCCCAGTAACGCTCGATGTCGGATGGCGTCAGCGGCCGCATGCGCACGCGGGTCGTCACGGTGCATGCCCGCATGGATTCACCGGGCCGGCAAAGGGCCATGCCGGAGACCACCCGGTGCTCACCGCCGGAGAGGCGTTGCAGCATGGACTCGGCATCGGCGAAATCCACGGGCTTTCCCAGGGCCTCGTCGCCCAGCGCGACCACGGTATCCGCGGCCAGCACCCACTGCCCCGGGATGCCGCGCTCGAGGGCCGCCTCCGCCTTGGCGATGGCGAGGCGCTCGACCAGCGCCTCCGGGGACTCGCCCGGTAGCGGGGTCTCGTCCACGTCCATCGGGGCCACCTCGAAGACGAGCTGGACCTGCTCCAGCAGTTCGCGCCGGCGCGGGGAGGCAGAGGCCAGCAGCAGCGGATGCGCCACGGGCATCACGCGCGGTGGTAGGGGTGGTTGTTCAGCAGCGACCAGGCGCGGTAGAGCTGCTCGGCGACCAGCACCCGCACCAGCATGTGCGGGAAGGTCAGCGGCGACAGCGACCAGGCCCATTCCGCACGGGCGCGCACGGCCTCATCCAGCCCCGCGGCCCCGCCGATCACCAGCGCGACATCGCGTCCGTCCTGCTGCCAGTCGGCCAGGCGCCGCGCGACGCCCTTGGTGTCCACGCCCTTGCCGCGCTCGTCCAGCAGGATCACGCGGGCGCCCTCGGGGATGGCCTTCAGCAGGATCTCGCCCTCGCGCCGCAGCAGCGTGGCCGTATCCATGGACTTGGCCCCGGAGGGGCCGGCCAGGGCCTGCAGGTTCAGGTTCAGCTCACGCGGCAGGCGACCGGCGTACTCGTCGAACCCGGCCGCCACCCAGTCGGGCATGCGCTTGCCGATCGCGATCAGGTCCAGGCGCATGGCGGCGCGCGGCGGTCAGCCGCGCAGGCGGCGGACGCGCTCCAGGCTGGGGTCTTCCGGGGCGGCCTTTTCGGTATCCGCGGCCTCCTCGGCCAGCCAGAGCTTTTCCAGATTGTAGAAGTCGCGGGTCTCCGGGAGCATCACGTGGACGATCACGTCGTTCAGGTCCACCAGCACCCACTCCTGGCTCTCCTGGCCCTCGACCCCCAGCGGCTGGATACCGGCCTTCTTCGCCTCGAGCGCGACCGATTCGGCGGCCGACTGCACATGCCGCCCGGAGGTCCCGGAGGCGATCACCATGAAGTCGGCCAGTGTGGTCTTGCCGCGCACATCGATGGTGCGGATGTTCTGCGCCTTGATGTCTTCCAGCGCGGTAGTCACGAGTTCAAGCAGTTGTTCGCTGTTCATTTGTCGATCAGGTTCCGTGATGTCGTTGGGCCCCGGCCCGGTACAGGCCGTGGTCCTGAATGTAGCGGTTGACGGCCCCGGGGAGCAGAAAGCGCGGGCTGCGCCCGGCAAGCAGTTCGTCGCGGATGGCCGTGGCGGAGATATCGAGCTGGGTCACCGGCTGGAAGTACACCCGGCCCGCCGGGCTGGAGCGCAAAGCGGCCGGATCATGGGTGGCCGCGTTGCCCAGCCACCCGCCCAGCTCCTGCGAGGCGGGACTGCCCGGGCGGTGCGAAACCACGATATGGGCCAGCTCGAACAGCTGTTCCCAGCGGTTCCACGACGGCAGGCCGGCGAAGGCGTCCATGCCCATGATCAGCACCAGCGGGGCATCCGGCCCCAGCTCCTCGCGGAAGCTGAGCAGGGTATCGACCGTGTAGGAGGGCCCTTCGCGGTCCAGTTCGCGGCGGTCGGCCACGAAGCCCGGCACATCACGGATCGCCCGCTCCACCATTGCCAGGCGGTCATCGCTGCCGGTACCCGGACTCGTACGATGCGGCGGCACGTGACAGGGGATGAAATGCACCCGTTCCAGCCCCAGGTGCTGCTGAATCTCCAGGGCCGGGCGCAGGTGGCCGAAATGGATCGGGTCGAAGGTGCCGCCGAGAACCCCGATCACGCGGGAATCGCCCCAGGGAGACGCTGGTTCAATCGCGCGCAGCAGATCAGCCCCAAATCCGGCAGGCTCCTAGCTACGCACATGACCGTCGCCGAATACCACGTACTTGAGGGTAGTCAGGCCGTGCAGGCCCACCGGACCGCGCGCGTGCAGCTTGTCGGTGGAGATGCCGATCTCCGCACCCAGGCCGTACTCGAAGCCGTCGGCGAAGCGGGTGGAGGCATTCACCATCACCGAGCTGGAGTCCACCGCGCGCAGGAAACGCCGGGCCCGGGTGTAGTCCTCGGTCACGATGCTGTCGGTGTGGTGCGAACCGTACGTATTGATGTGGTCGATCGCCACGTCCAGGTCGTCGACCACGCGGATCGCGAGGATCGGGCCCAGGTATTCGGCCACCCAGTCGTCCTCGGTGGCCTCGGCGATGTCCGTCCCGCTGCCGGCGAGGATGGCGCGGGTGCGCGCACAGCCACGCAGGCTCACCTGGTGTTCCCCCAGGGCCGCCGCCAGGCGCGGCAGGAAGACCTCGGCCTGGTCCGCGTGCACCAGCAGCGTCTCCATGGTGTTGCAGGTGCCGTAGCGCTGGGTTTTGGCGTTCACCGCCACGGCCAGCGCCTTGTCGAGATCGGCCCCGCCATCCACGTACACGTGGCAGACGCCGTCCAGGTGCTTGATCACCGGGATCTGCGACTCGTTGCTGACACGCTCGATCAGGCCCTTGCCGCCGCGCGGGACGATTACGTCCACGTACTGCGGCATGCGCAGTAGCGCGCCCACCGCCGCGCGGTCGGTGGTCGGCACCACCTGCACCGCCTCGCGCGGCAGCCCGGCCTGCTCCAGCCCGGCCTGGATGATCGCGGCCAGGGCCTGATTCGAGTGCAGGGCCTCGGAGCCGCCGCGCAGGATCGCGGCGTTGCCGGACTTCAGGCACAGGGCGGCGGCGTCGATGGTCACGTTCGGGCGCGATTCGTAGATGATGCCGATCACGCCCAGTGGCACGCGCATCTGGCCCACCTGGATGCCGCTCGGCTGATAGGCCATGTCGGTGATGGTGCCCACCGGATCGGGCAGCCCGGCCACCTGGCGACAGCCCTCGATCATGGTGTCGATGCGCGCGTCGGTCAGCGCCAGGCGGTCCAGCATCGCGGCGTCCAGGCCGCGCGCGCGCCCGGCCTCCAGATCGCGGCTGTTGGCCTCCACCAGCTCGGCACGCCGCGCGGCGATACCCTCGGCGATCGCGTGAAGCGCCGCGTTCTTCGCGCCCGGCTCGGCCTCGGCCATGCGCCGCGAGGCCACGCGGGCAGCACGCCCCAGGGCTTCGACCTGGGCGATCACGTCGGCGGCAGCGGGTTCGGTCGGGTGTACGGCAGCGTTCATGCAATCAGACTCGTTCGGTGTTCAGTGCGGGCAATGGCCGGGACAACCGGCGTCCCGCCATACGGGCCACCAAGTCTAGCAACCCCTGCCGGGCGTTGCCGTTTTCCTGACCCTTGATGACCCGATCCACGCGCGCGGCCTCGCCCAGCAGCCCGCGCGCCGCCGGCAGGCTCAGCCGCGACATCGCCTGGCGCAGGGCCTTCTGGCCGTCTCCGAAGCTGCCCTGAAAGGCCTCGCGATCCGGCGCCCCGGCCGCCTTGCGCTCCATCGCCTGCACCAGCAGCCGGCATTCGCGCGCCAGCGCCCAGAGGATCAGGGGCTCCGGCTGTCCCTCGTCCAGCAGCCCCTCCAGCATGCGCAGGGCATGTCGGGCATCGCCGCGCAGTGCGGTCGGGGCCAGGGCAAACAGCTCGAAGCGCGCGGCGTCGGTGGTGGCTTCGGCCAGCACGGCCTCGTCGATGTCGGTCACGCCCGCCAGCGCCAGCTTCTCGATCTCCTGGCGCGCGGCCAGCAGATTGCCCTCGATGCGCGAGACCAGCAGCGCCAGCGCCGGATCCGTGATCGTCAGGCCATGGCGCTGCAGGCGGGCGCGAACCCACGGACCCAGCTGGGATGGCGGGATCGGACGCGCGTGCAGCACCACCGCACGGTTCTCCAGCGCCTTGAACCAGGCTGCCCGGCGCATGTCCCGATCCGGCCGCGGGAGCTGCAACAGCAGCACGAGATCGTCCTGGGGATCGGCCGCATAGGCCTTCAGGTGATCGCCACCTACCTTGCCCGGCTTGCCAGTGGCCAGGCGCAGGTCCAGCACGCTGCGCTCGGCGAACAGGGACCGGTCGCGGATCGCGGACTCGAACGGCGCCCAGTCGGACTGCGCGGTCATGTCCAGCACGGTCCGTTCCAGATAGCCCTGGTCGCGGGCCGCCGCACGGATCGCATCGGCCGCCTCGATCGCCTGCAATGGCTCCTCGGCCAGCAGCAGGTAGATCGGCGCCACGCCGCGCGCCAGATCCTGTTCCAAGCGGGCGAGATCCTGGGCCATCAGTCGGTAGGTTCTCCAGTCATCGGCTGGTCATCCTCGAACTCGACATCCGTGCGCAACTGCCCGTCGGCTCCGATCACCGCCTGAATACGACGCTGCAGCTGGCTGACGATATCCCGGTTCATTGCCTCGCGCAGGGTCTCCTCGCGCTCGGAACGGCTGAGCACCGCCGAGCCGTCGAACAGATAGATCCGGCTTGCGTGCAACGTGCCCAGATCCACAGCCTCGCCGTCCACCGGGCGCAGGCGCACCTCCACCGACCGGATCAGTTCGTACTCCGCGACCCGTGCCGCGTCGGTCACCGACAGCGTGCGCCGACGGTCGCGCACGGAGCGCACATCCAGGGTGGCGCCCTGCCCCTCGGGGCGCTGATCGACCACCTCGACCCCGGCCGAGCCGAAGGCCACCGCCAGCTCGCGGTACAGGGAATCACGTGGGTTCACACCGGTGATCTGCACCGGGGCCAGGGCCTCCGGCCAGTCCATGCTGCCGCGCAGCTGGAAGCCGCAGGCGGCCACGGAGACCGCCAGCCACACCACCAGCCCTGCGCGCAGCAGCGCGCTCATTGCGGCTTCACCACGAAGTTCACCAGGCGCCCGGGCACCACGATCACCTTCACCACGTTCTGTCCCTCGATGTGCCGCTGCACGTTCTCGTCACCGCGCGCGGTGGCCTCGATCGCGTCCTTGTCGGCACCGGCGGGGACCGCGATCTCGGCGCGGCGCTTGCCGTTCACCTGCACCGCCAGGGTCTCCTGCGCGGCCTGGCGCGCGGCCTCGTCGACCGTCGGCCAGGCGGTGGTCGCGACCAGCTCGTCATGGCCCAGCGCGCGCCACAGCATCTCGGTCACATGCGGGATGATCGGCGCCAGCATGCGCACGATGCCCTCCAGGGCCTCCTGGCGCACGGCCGCGGCCCGGGCCGCATCCTTCGGGAATTTTCCGAGATCGTTCAGCAGCTCCATGTTCGCGGCCACCGCCGTGTTGAAGGTCTGGCGCCGCCCGATGTCGTCAGTCACCTTGGCGATGGTGTCGTGCAGCTTGCGCCGCAACTCGCGCCCGGCGTCGTCCAGCGCGTCCACATCCAGCGCACCCGGCGCATCGCCGTTCACGTGCTCGTGCACCGCCCGCCACAGGCGCTTGATGAAGCGCTGCGCGCCCTCGACGCCGGAGTCGGACCACTCCAGCGACAGGTCCGGCGGCGCGGCGAACATGGTGAACAGCCGCGCGGTGTCGGCACCGAAGCGCTCGATCAGCGCCTGCGGGTCCACGCCGTTGTTCTTCGACTTGGACATCTTCTCCATGCCGCCCACGACCACCGG
This sequence comes from Thioalkalivibrio sp. ALJ2, assembly GCF_000378325.1. Lineage (NCBI taxonomy): Bacteria > Pseudomonadati > Pseudomonadota > Gammaproteobacteria > Chromatiales > Ectothiorhodospiraceae > Thioalkalivibrio > Thioalkalivibrio sp. ALJ2. The sequence goes on along the minus strand of NZ_KB899555.1, from coordinate 28,086 downwards.
CTGGCCGTCCTCGCGGTGGCGCGCGGCCTTCACGGCGCCGTCCTCCGCGCGTTCCAGCTCGACATCGGCCGGATTGATCCAGTCCTTCCCGCCGTCACCGCGTTCGCGGTAGAAGGTCGGCGCGATCACCATCCCCTGGGTCAGCAGCCGGGTGAATGGCTCGTCGGATGCCACCAGGCCCTCGTCACGCAGCAGCTTGTGGAAGAAGCGCGCATACAGCAGATGCAGCACCGCGTGCTCGATGCCGCCGACGTACTGATCCACCGGCAGCCAGTGGTCGGCGCGCGGGTCCAGCATCGCGCTGCCATTGTCCGCGCAGGCGTAGCGGGCGAAGTACCAGCTGGATTCGAAGAAGGTGTCGAAGGTGTCGGTCTCGCGCCGCGCCGCCTTGCCGCATTCCGGGCAGGTTGCCTCGAAGAACTCGGGCATGCGCGCCAGCGGCGAGCCGGCGCCGTCCGGGATCACGTCCTCCGGCAGGCGCACCGGCAGGTCGGCTTCCGGCACCGGCACCGCCCCGCAGTCGTCGCAGTGGATCACCGGGATCGGGCAGCCCCAGTAGCGCTGGCGCGAGATGCCCCAGTCGCGCAGGCGATAGTTGCGCCGGCGCCGGCCCAGCCCGGCCTGTTCCAGGTGTTCGGCGATCGCGGCCTTGGCCGCCTCGGAGGCCTGCCCGTCGAAGTCGCCCGAGTTCACCAGCACGCCGGGGCCGGTGAAGGCCGCGGTCTGTACGTCGCACTCGGCACCGTCGGCGGGGGCAATCACCTGCCGGATCGGCAGACCGTATTGCGTGGCGAACTCGTGGTCGCGTTCGTCGTGTGCCGGCACCGCCATCACTGCGCCGGTGCCGTATTCCATCAGCACGAAGTTGGCGACCCAGACCGGGACCTCCGCTCCGGTCAGCGGGTGGCGGGCGGTAAAGCCCAGCGACCGGCCCTTCTTCTCCATGGTCGCCAGATCGGCCTCGGCCACCCCGCCCTGCGCGCAGTCGGCGACGAACGCGGCCAGTTCGGCATCGTTCTCCGCCAGCGCCTGCACCCGCGGGTGCTCGGGGGCCAGCGCCATGTAGGAGACGCCGAACAAGGTGTCCGGGCGCGTGGTGTAGACAGTAAGCGGCTCGCCGCCATCCACTGCGAATTCCAGCTCCACGCCCTCGGAACGCCCGATCCAGTTGCGCTGCATGGTGCGCACCTGGTCCGGCCAGCCGTCCAGCCCGTCCAGGGCCTCCAGCAGCTCGTCGGCGTAGTCGGTGATGCGCAGGAACCACTGCGGCATCTCGCGGCGCTCGACCAGCGCGCCGGAGCGCCAGCCGCGGCCCTCGATCACCTGCTCGTTGGCGAGCACGGTCTGGTCCACCGGGTCCCAGTTCACGGTCGCCTTCTTGCGGTAGACCAGGCCCTTCTTCAGCAGGCGCACAAACAGCCACTGTTCCCAGCGGTAGTAGTCGGCATCGCAGGTCGCGAACTCGCGCGACCAGTCATAGGCGAAGCCCAGGCGCTTGAGCTGGGTGCGCATCTGCTCGATGTTCTGGCGGGTCCAGGCGGCCGGCGGGACGTGGTTCTGCATCGCCGCGTTCTCCGCCGGCAGGCCGAAGGCATCCCAGCCCATCGGCTGCAGCACGCTCCTGCCCTGCATGCGCTGGAAGCGCGCGATCACGTCCCCGATGGTGTAGTTGCGCACATGCCCCATGTGCAGCTTGCCCGACGGGTAGGGGAACATGGACAGGCAGTAGAACGGCTCGCCGGGGGCGTCCTCGCGCGCGCGGAAGCAGTCGGCCTCCTCCCACTGGCGCTGTACCTGCGCCTCGATCACCTCCGGGGAATACTGCTCCTGCATGCGCCTCACCTGTGCCTTTATCGCGGGAAACAAAGAACTGCGCAGAATACCAGCCGCCCGTACCCCCTCCAAGCAAACGACGCTGACCGGGGCACCCGGGCAACCCGCCGGTTTTCGAGACGGGCTTCAAAAAATGACCGGAACCACTGCGCATCACGACAGACGGAATCAGTGAGCCCACGAAAAAGTCCCAAGGAGTTGAGGACATGAGTGAGGAAAAGGACGAAATCCCCGTTGTGAAGCGCGCCTATCCCGAAGACCTGGGCGAAGTCGAAAGAGAACACACACCCGAGACCGAGAGTCCCGCAATCCGCACAGTGGAGCCCGACCATCTCGGGACCTGGCTGGGCAAGGGCTGGCGAGACCTCTGGAAAACACCCGTGGCCCTGATACACGGCCTGGTCATCGCCATCGTCGGCCTGGTGCTGCTGGGAATGTCATGGAACCAGCCCTGGATGGCCTTTTCCTTCCTGGCCGGCTTCCTGTTCCTGGGGCCGGTGCTCGCCGTCGGCGTGAACTACCTGGCGATGGAACGCGAACAGGGCCATTCCACTGGCGCAGGCCTCGGCTGGCTTACCCATCTGGGGGGATCGGTCTGGGTATTCGCCCTGCTGCTGGCCCTGATCTTCGTTATCTGGGCGAGCTTCGTCTGGATGTGGGTCGCCGTGCTGAATATCGGCGAACTGGGTGTGACCGGGCAGTTGCATCACCTGGTGGGCACCATGCTGACCACCGGCTCCGGGATCATCTCCCTGATCGGGGTAGTCGTGGCCGCCGTGGTGTTCGGGCTCATAGTCTTCGTACTGAGCCTCGTCACCTTGCCCGCCATGATCGATCACCGCGCCCGCGAGGAGGCCCCGCAGACCACGCTGGTCGACGCGATCGGGATGAGCCTGAAGGCCTTCAACCACAACCGGGGCACGCTGATCCTGTGGGGGCTGATCATTACCACCCTGTTCGTGATCTCGGTGGCCACGGCCTTGCTGGCACTGATCGTGATCTTCCCGTGGCTCGGCTTTGCGATGTGGCACGGCTACCGGGATCTGGTCGAAACTGCGTAAAAAGGCTCTAATCCTTGGGAGGGGGGCAACCGCCCCTCCCCAACAATCGACGGAGGAATCGATGAGCGAAGAACGCAGGGACGAGGAACGCGAGAACCGACTGAGCAGCGCCTACCACCGGATGCTGCACGAGGTCACCGAAGATCTCGAAAAACTGGAGGACAAGACCAGCAAGGCGATCACCGAGACACTGGAAAACGCCCGCGACCGCGTACAGAAGGCCAGCGACCTCACGCGCGAGGAGGCCCACGAGGTCATGGACTATCTGCGCCGCGACCTGCAGGACCTGGGGGCTTACCTGGACAGCCGCAGCGAGGACTGGCGCGGCTGGCTGCGGATCGACCTCGGGCTGATCGAGGCCAGTGTTCTCAATGCGCTGGAGCGCATCGCCGACAGGACTCGCATCGAGATCACCGAGTTGACCGCCCGCGCCCAGGTGATGGGCGAATGGCACACCGGCGAGATCACTGGCCCCGGCGAGCTGTTGTGCAAGAAATGCGGCCATGCACTGCACATGACCAAGGTCGCGCGCATTCCGCCCTGCTCCAACTGCCATAACACGACCTTTCGCCGTGGCCCGGGCGCCAGCGAGACCGCAGAGGCCTAGGAGCCGATCAGTCCCAGGTCCGACAGGCTCATAGTCCAGCGGAAACGTCAGACCGACTGTGACCGGGTGCGGCGACCCACCGCCGCACCCAGCACCACCAGTACCAGCGCAGCCAGCACCGCCGGGCCCTCGCCCAGCGCGGCGGCGGGGGTCAGCCCGGTGCGCGGCTCCAGCGTCCCGCGGACCACCTCGCGGGTAAACAGACCCGAGCGTTCCAGGATACGGCCATCGGCATCGATCAGCGCCGAGATGCCCGTGTTGGTCGAACGCACCATCGGGCGCCCGGTCTCCACCGCGCGCACCCGGGCAATCTGCAGGTGCTGGGCCGGGGCCAGGCTGTCGCCGAACCAGGCGTCGTTGGAGACGTTGACCAGGAATCCGGCCTCCGGCAGTGCCGCGCGAATGTGACGGGAATAGGCGGACTCGTAGCAAATACTGACCCCGGCGGTCGTCCCGGCCATCTCCATGCGGCCATCGCCCCTGCCCGGGGAGAGGTCCGACATCGGGATCTGCAGCAGCCGGTCCAGCCAGGCCAGGCGATCGCGCAGCGGGATGTACTCGCCAAAGGGCACCAGCTGGCGCTTGTTGTAGCCCACGCCACTGCCGACATGCACCACCGAGTTGAAGACATCCCGCCCCTCGGCCTCGTAATCGAAGATACCGACCACCAGCTCGCCACCGGCCTCGGCGAGCTCGCTCGCAATGCCTTCCAGAGGACGGTGAACCTCGGTATAGAACGCCGGTATCGCGGTCTCCGGCCAGACGATCAACGCATCCCCGACGGCCTCGCGGGTCAACTCCTGATAGATATCCAGCGAATACTCGATCCCGTCCGGGGCCCATTTGCGGGCCTGGTCGATGTTGCCCTGCACCATCGCGACCGGGATCTCCTCGCCGGTGGGCTCCACCCAGCGCACGAGCCCCAGTGCCAGCGATGCGATCACCACCGTGACGGCCAGCCCTGCTCCCAGCCAGCGCTTTCCCGGCAGAAATACACTGACCACGGCCACCGCGAGCAACGCGACCATCAGCCCGGCGCCCAGCTCCCCGGCCAGGGGCAGCCAGCCCTGCAGTGGGGTGTCCAGCACCGTGTGCCCGAACAGCAGCCAGGGGAAGCCCGAGAACAGCCAGGACCGGGCCAGTTCCATCAGCACCACACCCCCGGCCAGGGCCAGCAGCCCGGCTGGTCGCGTCAGCGGCAGAAAACGGGCGGCCAGCCCCGCGAGCAGGGCCGGATAAAGGGCCATCATCAGTACGAAGAGCACGGTGATGAACGAGGCCACCACCAGGGGGGCCTGCCCGAATACCAGCAGGCTGTTGAAGATCCAGGTCACGCCGGCCCCGAAGAACCCGAGCCCGAAGGCATAGCCGGTCCAGGCGGCCTGCCGCGGCGGTGCGTCGATCAGCAGGCCAAACCAGACGGCCAGCCCCAGGGGCGCGGCCAGGAACCAGCCGACCGGGGCAAAGGCGAGGGTCGCCCCCGCCCCTGAGACCAGGGCCAGCACTGTGATGGCCCAGGCAGGCAGACGCTCGGCCAGTGGCTGCATCAGGCCCCCTTGTGCTCGCCGCTGTCGGTCGGCTGGCCCTCGAAGGTCTGGCCAGAGTCATCCGAGACCGGGATCACGTCGGGCTCCGGCAGGCGCATCTCCAGCAGATGCAGGCGGCGGTTGTCCGCGCGCAGCACACGAAAGCGCATCCCGTCGATCACAATCTGCTCACCACGTCGCGGCACATGGCCGAAGTGCGACAGCACCAGTCCGCCGATGGTGTCGAAGTCGTCCTCGCTGTAGGCGGTCTGGAAGTAGGCGTTGAACTCCTCCATCGGCGTCAGCGCCTTGATGGTGTAGCGCCCGCCGGGGTGCTGCATGATCTGGGTCAGGTAGTCCTCGACATCGTGCTCGTCCTCGATCTCGCCGACGATCTGCTCCAGCACGTCCTCGATGGTCACCAGCCCGGCCACGCCACCGTACTCGTCCACCACGATCGCCATGTGGTTGCGGCTCAGGCGGAACTCCTTCAGCAGCACGTTCAGGCGCTTGCTCTCCGGCACGAACACCGCCGGGCGCAGGATCTCCTGCATGTCGAAGGCGGCATCGTCGGGCTCGCCGAAAAAGCGCAGCAGGTCCTTGGCCAGCAGGACACCGACGACCTCGTCGCGGTGGTCCCCGACCACCGGCAGGCGCGAGTGCGCGGAGGCGACCACGTCCGGCAGGAACTCGGACAGGCGCGCGTCGCGGCGGACGACCTCCATCTGCGCACGCGGGATCATGATGTCGCGCACCTGCATGTCGGCCACGTTGAGCACGCCCTCGAGCATGGTCAGGGCCTCCGGGTCGACCAGCTCGCGACCGTGCGCATCGCGCAGCGTCTCGATCAATTCGGGGCGGGTGGCAGGGTCGCGGCGCGGCCACAGGCGCGTCTTCGCGCGCTCCAGCCAGCGCCGCCAGGTAGGTTGCTCGTCGGGTACGGGTTCAGGCATTGGGGACGGTTCCGGTGGCGGGCGCGCTTGGGTCACGGGCCGGAGAGCCGGTCTGATAGGGGTCGGGATAGCCTAACCCGGCCAGGATCGAGCGCTCAACGGCCTCCATCGCCTCGGCCTCGCCGGGTTCCTGGTGATCCATGCCCTGCAGATGCAGCAGCCCATGCACCACCATGTGATTGTAATGGGCCCGCAGGGACTTGCCCTGCTCGGCCGCCTCGCGCGCGAGCACCGGCGCACAGAGCACGATATCGCCGAGATAGTGCGGCTCGCCCGCCGCCATCGCGGGCAGATCGGGGGCGGGGAAGGACAATACGTTGGTGGCGTAGGCACGCCCGCGAAAGCCCCGGTTCAGTTCCAGGCCTTCGTCGGCATCCACCACGCGCAGGGTTACGCGGGCCCGGCCGGCCCCGCGCCATGCGGCGCGCGCGGCCCGGTGCAGGGTAACGGCGGACGGGATCCCCCGACGCGGCAGGGCATACTGGACCACGACCTCAAGCGTCGCCATCGCCTCGGGGTCCGCCCTCCTGTGCCGCGTCATCCTCGTGTGCGTCGTAGGCCTCGACGATGCGCTGCACCAGCGGGTGGCGCACCACATCGCCCGCCTGGAACCGCGTAATGCTCACCCCCTCCACGCCCTGCAGAATCTGCATCGCGTGCTTCAGGCCCGAACGCTGGCCGCGCGGCAGATCCACCTGGGTGATATCGCCATTGACGACCGCCGTGGAACCAAAGCCGATCCGGGTGAGGAACATCTTCATCTGCTCGACGGTGGTGTTCTGTGCCTCGTCGAGGATGATGAAGGCCTCGTTCAGCGTGCGCCCGCGCATGTAGGCCAGCGGGGCCACCTCGATCACCTGGCGCTCCATCAGACGCGCGGTCTGGTCGAAGCCCATCAGTTCATACAGGGCGTCGTACATCGGGCGCAGGTAGGGGTCGATCTTCTGCGCGAGATCGCCAGGCAGGAAACCCAGGCGCTCGCCCGCCTCCACCGCCGGACGCACCAGCACCAGGCGCTGCACGCGGTCCTGCTCCAGCGCCGCGACAGCGGCGGCCACCGCGAGAAAGGTCTTGCCGGTCCCGGCGGGCCCAATCCCGAAGCTCAGGTCATGCTGCTGGATCGAGGCCAGGTAGCGGCTCTGGCGCGGACCACGGCCCCGGATCACCGCGCGCTTCAGACGCAAGGCGGGATCGGCGGCGGCCGGCTCGGCCTCCGCCAACCCTTCCATGTGCGCGGTCTGCAGTGCCGTATGCACCTGCTCCAGGCTGACCGGTTCCTCCTGCGCCATGCGGTGGAGGTCGTGAATCAGCGCGCCGGCGGCCTGTACCGCGGCCTTCGGCCCGGTCAGGTTGAAGCGCGGCCCGCGATTGTGCACGGCTACGCCCAGGCGCGACTCGATCAGGCGCAGATGGGCATCCAGCGGACCGGACAGACGCGCCAGCGTCTCCTGGTCCCCCGGCTCCAGGGTGAAATCCAGACGATTACTCATCAATCAGGCGCCGACGGCGGCGGGCATCGCCCGCTCGACCGCACGGCCGCGCAGGGAATGCGCCAGGGCCTCGGTGATCTCGACCGGGATCATCTGTCCGATCAGGCTGGGGTCGCCCGCGAAGTTCACGATGCGGTTGTTTGCCGTGCGCCCGGCCAGTTCGCCCGGATTGCGCTTGGCCGGGCCCTCGATGAGGACCGACTCGATGTTGCCGACCATGGCCTGGTTGCGCTCGCGCCCGTGCTGTTCGATCAGGGCCTGCAGCTCGGCCAGGCGAGCCTTCTTGGTAGCCAGCGGCACGTCGTCCGGCAGCGAGGCCGCTGGCGTACCCGGACGGGCGCTGTAGATGAAGCTGAAGGAGAAGTCGAAGTGCAGCTCCTCGATCAGCTTCATGGTCGCCGCGTGGTCGGCGTCCGTCTCGCCGGGGAAGCCGACGATGAAGTCGGAGGACAGGTCCAGGTCCGGACGCGCCTCGCGCAGGCGGCGGATCTTGGACTTGTATTCCAGAATCGTGTGGCCACGCTTCATCTGCGCCAGGATGCGGTCGGAACCGCTCTGTACCGGCAGGTGCAAGTGGCTGACCAGCTTGGGCTCGTCGGCATAGGCCTGGATCAGCGAATCGGAAAACTCCACCGGATGCGAGGTGGTAAAACGGATGCGCTCGATCCCGTCCACCGCGGCGACGTAGTGGATCAGCAGCGCGAGGTCGGCGGTGTCACCGTCTTCCATCGGCCCGCGGTAGGCATTCACGTTCTGCCCCAGCAGGTTGATCTCCTTGACCCCCTGCCCGGCCAGCGCCACGACCTCGGCGATCACGTCGTCGAACGGCCGGCTGATCTCGTCACCGCGGGTATAGGGCACCACGCAGAAGCTGCAGTACTTGGAACAGCCCTCCATCACCGAGACGAACGCGGTCGGGCCATCGGCCTTCGGCTCGGGCAGGCGGTCGAACTTTTCGATCTCGGGGAAGGAGATGTCCACCACCGGCGCCCGCTCGCGGCGCACCGACTGGATCATCGCCGGCAGGCGGTGCAGGGTCTGCGGCCCGAACACCAGATCCACGTAGGGCGCGCGCTCGCGCAGGGCGTCGCCCTCCTGGCTGGCGACACAGCCGCCAACCCCGATGATCACCTCCGGTCGGCGCTCCTTGATCTGGCGCCAGCGCCCCAGCAGCGAGAACACCTTCTCCTGTGCCTTCTCGCGGATGGAGCAGGTGTTCATCAGCAGGAGATCGGCCTGCTCGGGGTCATCGGTACGCTCCGCCCCGTGCAGCTCGCGCAGCGCGTCGAGCATGCGGTCGGAGTCGTACTCGTTCATCTGACACCCGTGCGTCTGGATGTAGACCTTGCGGATCATGCGTGCGTACTTGTGTTGGTGGACGTCGGGGACATCCCTTTAGAACGGGACGTCGTCGTCATCGAAGGCGCCACCGGAGACCGGGGCGCTGCTGCGGTTGCCGCCCTGCTGGCCGCCACCGCCATAGGCATTGCCGCCGCCATAGCCCGGGTCCTGGTCGAACCCGCCGCCACCGCCACCACCACGACCGCCGATCAACTGCATGTCGTTGGCGACCACCTCGGTGCTGTAGCGGTCATTGCCGGACTGGTCCTGCCACTTGCGGGTCTGGATCTTGCCCTCGATATAGACCTGCGAGCCCTTGGACAGGTACTGCGCGGCGATGTCGGCCAGACGCCCGAACATCACCACCCGGTGCCATTCGGTGTTCTCGCGCTTCTCGCCGGAGTTCTTGTCGGTCCACTGCTCCGAGGTGGCCAGACGCAGATTGGTCACGGTAACCCCGTTGGGGGTCTCGCGCTTTTCCGGGTCGGCCCCGAGATTACCGAGCAGGATGACTTTGTTGACGCCGCGGGCCATGGGAACTCCTTAGTGTCTGACGCCTTGTGCAGGGCGCGGGAAACGAACCGTTAAGGAAACACTGATCAATGTACACGCTCGCGTTGGTACCCCAGGTTTTCCGAGACAAGGCGCGTCGTGCAGCGGGTAGTGGTTCTACCCGCAAGCGGCGCAACGCAGGATCGGGGAACCTGGGGTGCCAACCCCGAAGGGGCTCGGCCGCCCGTTGTAATCAAAAACTGGCATGCGCACGGCGTTGCGGCTCCCTTGTGCAGAATGACTGCACGGCAGTCACCGCGCCTTGTTCGCACGCAAAAGCGACTCGAGCGCAAGCGCGTACATTGGTCAGTGTTTCCTTAATTGTAGCAGGGCGCCCGCGAGCCGGCAGCGCCCGTTTGCGGTATTGCCACAAACGCCGATGGCACTGCTCAACCCCCGCGCGCGGCCACCCCATCGGGGGGCTGCGCCAGCCAGGCCACCAGGGCCTCCGTATCCGGCCCGCCGGGATCGACCTTGAGGTACAGCGACCGCGCATCGGGCGACAGCGCCACCTCCACGATGCCGGGCCAGCCCGCCAGCGCGAAGCGCAGCTCGGCCTCGCGCCCCGCCCAGTGGGCGGGAATCCCCAGTACACGGTTGGATCGATAGCGTGGCTGCATGCGCCAGGCGACCACAAACCAGATCAGCAGCAGGGGGACGGAGGCAAGAAAGACACCGGCGGGCCCCGTAAGGGTCAGCACGCCACCCCCGACCACGCCCCCGGCGAAGATTCCCAGGAACTGCGCCGTGGCAAAGCCGCCCATGGCCGTCCCCTTGTGCGCGACCGGCGCCTCCCGCGCGACCAGGGACGGCAGCCCGGCCTCCAGCAGATTGAAGGCGGCGAAAAACGCCACCATCAGACCCACAAAAAGCCACATACCCATGCCATTGAAGAGGACCAGCGCCAGCAGGAGCTGGACCAGCACGAGCAGGGCAATCGCCCCGCGCATCACCGTATGCACCCGTCGGCGGCGCTCGCCCAGGATGATCCCCGGCAGCATCAGGGCAAAGCCCGCCAGCAGCACCGGGACATAAAAGCGCCAGTGCTCGGCGCCGGCCAGCCCCAGGTACTCGACCAGCAGCAGCGGGATCACGAGGAAATTGGCCGCCAGCACCAGGTGCAGCACGAAGATGCCGAGATTCAGGCGCAGCAGCTCCGGTTCGCGCAGCACCTGCGGCAGCGCGGACCACATGGGGACCATGTCCGGGTGCTGCCGCGAGCGCTCCGGGTTGGGCACCCAGAACAGCAGGATCACGATCGCCAGCACCCCGAGCAATGCGGACAGGCCGAAGACCCCGCTCAACCCGGCCGCGCGATCGACGACCGGCCCCAGCGCCATCGAGGCGGTAAAGGTCAGCCCGATGGTCAGTCCGATCACCGCGAGTGCGCGCATACGTCGCTCCTCGCCCACCAGATCGGCGGTCAGCGCGAGGATCACCGCGGCCACCGCCCCGGCGCCCTGCAGCGCCCGCCCCAGGATCACCCCGTGCACGGTCTCCGCCAGGGCCGCGACCAGACTCCCGAGCACGAAGAGCACGAGCCCGCCGAGGATCAGTGGCTTGCGGCCCAGCCGGTCGGACAACAGACCAAACGGAATCTGCAGCAGGGCCTGGGTCAGGCCGTAGATCCCCAGCGCCAGCCCCATCAGGAGCGGGGTCGCACCCGCGAGCGCGTCCAGGTGCAGCATGAACACCGGCAGCACCATGAACAGACCGGCCATGCGCACGCCATAGATGGCCGCGAGCCCGGAGGTCGCGCGCAGCTCGCGGGGCGTCATGCCGGTGGAATCCGCAGGGAAGGACGGGCTGTCATGCGTGCCGAGTTTACCGGCAACAACGCCACGGAAACCATGGCGGCGATCGCCGCAGTGTTACCATGAGCGGTTTGCGCCTCAGGGCAGTCTGCCGGGCGCATCTTGCACAACCAGGTGGAGTCGATACCGATCCATGGACAGCATCAGCATCCGCGGGGCCCGCACCCACAACCTGAAGAACATCGATCTCGACCTGCCGCGCGACCGGCTGATCGTGATCACGGGCGTGTCCGGCTCCGGCAAGTCGTCGCTGGCCTTCGACACCCTGTTTGCCGAGGGGCAACGCCGCTACGTAGAGAGCCTGTCCACCTACGCCCGCCAGTTCCTGTCGATGATGGAAAAGCCGGACGTGGACCAGATCGAGGGCCTGTCGCCGGCGATCTCCATCGAACAGAAGAGCACCTCGCACAACCCGCGCTCCACGGTCGGCACCATCACCGAGATCTACGACTACCTGCGCCTCCTGTTCGCGCGCGCCGGCGAGCCGCGCTGCCCGGAACACGGCGAGACCCTGGCCGCCCAGACCATCTCGCAGATGGTGGATCAGGTGCTGGATCTGCCCGAGGGCGAGAAGGTGATGCTGCTGGCCCCGATCGTGCGCGGACGCAAGGGCGAGCACCACAAGCTGCTGGAGTCCATGCGCGCCCAGGGCTACCTGCGCGCCCGCATCAATGGCGAGATCCACGACCTCGATGCCCTGCCCGCGCTGGATGCCAAGCGCAAGCACAACATCGAGATCGTGATCGACCGTTTCAAGGTCCGCGAGGACCTGCGCCAGCGCCTGGCCGAGTCCTTCGAGACGGCGACCGAGCTGGCCGACGGGCTGGCGCTGATCGCCTGGATGGACGAGCCCGAACGCGAGCCCATGATTTTTTCCGCGCGCTATGCCTGCCCCGTCTGCGGCTATGCGCTGCGCGAGCTGGAGCCCCGGCTGTTCTCGTTCAACAACCCGGCCGGCGCCTGCCCCACCTGTGATGGCCTCGGCGTGCGCCAGTACTTCGACCCGGAGCGGGTGGTCTCGCAACCCGAACTGAGTCTGGCTGGCGGGGCGGTGCGTGGCTGGGACCGGCGCAATGCCTGGTACTTCAGTCTGCTGAACAGCCTGGCCCGGCATTACGGCTTTGACGTCGAGAGCCCCTGGCAGGAGCTGCCGGCCGAGGTCCGCGCCGTGGTGCTGCACGGCTCCGGCAAGGACAAGGTCAAGCTGTCGACCCCGGCCGCGAATGGCCGCCTGCGCACGGACGAGCGCGTGTTCGAAGGGGTGATCCCGAACCTGGAACGGCGCTACCGCGAGACCGACTCCGCAGCCGTACGCGAGGAACTGGGGCGCTACCTGGCCGAACAGGCCTGCCCCGAGTGCCACGGCACGCGCCTGAACTCCGCGGCGCGCCACGTGTTCGTCAGCGACCTCACGCTGCCCGAGGTCACGCACATGAGCGTGGCCGATGCCCGGGCCTTCTTCGGCGAGCTGCGCCTGCCGGGACGCTTCGCCCAGATCGCAGAGAAGATCGTGCGCGAGATCGGCGCGCGCCTGGGATTCCTGAACGATGTCGGGCTCGACTATCTGACCCTGGATCGCTCCGCCGACACGCTGTCGGGCGGCGAGGCCCAGCGTATCCGGCTGGCGTCACAGATCGGGTCGGCCCTGGTGGGGGTGATGTACATCCTCGATGAGCCGTCGATCGGCCTGCACCAGCGCGACAACGAGCGCCTACTGAAGACGCTTTGTCACCTGCGGGATCTCGGCAACACGGTGGTGGTCGTCGAGCACGACGAGGATGCGATCCGTGCCGCCGATCATGTGGTCGATATCGGCCCCGGTGCGGGCCGTCATGGTGGGCAGATCGTCGCCGCCGGCACCCCCGACGAGGTGGCCCGCACACCGGATTCACTGACTGGGGCCTATCTCACCGGGACACGCGCGATCGCCGTCCCGGAGAAGCGCGTCGAACCGGACCCCGAGCGCGAGATCCGCGTGATCGGCGCGCGCGGCAACAACCTGAAGGGCGGCGACTTCGCGTTCCCGACGGGCCTGCTCACCTGTGTCACCGGCGTCTCCGGATCCGGCAAATCGACCCTGGTCAACAATACGCTCTACCCGGCCGTCGCCGTGGCCCTGCATGGCGGGCGCCACACGATCGCGCCGCACGAGCGCATCGACGGCCTCGAGCTAATCGACAAGGTCGTCGACATCGACCAGAGCCCGATCGGCCGCACCCCGCGCTCGAACCCCGCGACCTACACCGGCCTGTTCACGCCGATCCGTGAGCTGTTTGCCGCCACCGCCGAGGCCCGCTCGCGCGGCTACAAGCCCGGTCGCTTCTCGTTCAACGTGCGCGGCGGCCGCTGCGAGGCTTGCCAGGGCGACGGCGTGATCAAGGTGGAGATGCACTTCCTGCCGGATGTCTTCGTCCCCTGCGACGTCTGCAAGGGCAAGCGCTACAACCGCGAGACCCTGGAGGTCCGCTACAAGGGCAAGAGCATCCACGAGGTACTGGAGATGACGGTCGAGGAGGCCCTGGAGTTCTTCCAGCCCGTCCCAGTGATCCATCGCAAGCTCGAGATGCTGATGGAGGTCGGACTGTCCTACATCCAGCTCGGCCAGAACGCCACCACCCTGTCCGGTGGCGAGGCCCAGCGCATCAAGCTGGCGCGCGAGCTGTCCAAACGCGATACCGGCCGCACCCTGTACATCCTCGACGAGCCCACCACCGGCCTGCATTTCGAGGACATCGCCCAGCTCTTGCGAGTACTCCACCGCCTGCGCGACCACGGCAATACGATCGTCGTGATCGAACACAACCTCGATGTGATCAAGACTGCCGACTGGCTGATCGACATTGGACCAGAGGGCGGTAGCGGCGGTGGCGAGCTGTTGGTGGCCGGCACCCCCGAGGCGGTCGCCAGTACCCCGCGCAGCCACACAGGCCGCTTTCTGGCGCCCTTGCTCGATACACGCCAGAATCGAGTCGCATCCGCCTGATACTTCGCCGGGGGAGTTTGCCTTCCCCCAGACGCAAAAAAGCCGGCCCAAGAGGCCGGCTTTTTAATGCGCGAGCAGTCGCCTATCAGGCGGCTTCGCCGTTCTCCTGATCTGCACTCGGCTCCGGCCGATCGACCAGCTCGACATACGCCATCGGCGCGTTGTCGCCTGCGCGGTTCCCGCACTTCAGGATGCGCAGGTAGCCACCCGGCCGACCCTCGTAGCGCGGACCCAGCTCGGTGAACAGCTTGCCCACGATCTCCTTGTCACGAAGGCGGGCGAACGCCGTACGACGACCGTGCACGCTGTCTTCCTTCGCGAGGGTGATCAGCGGCTCGGCCACACGGCGAAGCTCTTTGGCCTTCGGCAGCGTGGTCTTGATCAGTTCGTGCCGGAACAGGGCCACGGACAGGGCCTGAAAAGTGGCCTTGCGGTGCGAGCTGTTACGGCCCAGCTGACGGCCGGAATGACGATGACGCATGAGAGATTTCCTCTGAAATACGGTTGGCGCGAAGCGCCGTGATTACTCGTTGTCGTCGCGCAGACCCGGCGGCGGCCAGTTCTCGAGACGCATCCCGAGCGACAGACCGTGAGTGGCCAGCGTGTCCTTGATCTCGGTCAGCGACTTCTTGCCCAGGTTGGGCGCACGCAGCAGCTCAACCTCGGTACGCTGGACCAGATCACCAATGTAGTACAGGTTCTCCGCCTTCAGGCAGTTCGCCGAACGCACGGTCAGTTCCAGCTCGTCCACCGGACGCAGCAGGATCGGATCGATCGCGCCAGCGGTCGTGCCCGGCACCTCGCCCGTCTCTTCCTGGAGATCGACGAACGGGGCCAGCTGACCCTGCAGGATCGTCGCCGCCTGACGCACCGCGTCATCCGGTGCGATCGCACCATTCGTTTCCAGCTCCAGCACCAGGCGATCCATGTCGGTGCGCTGCGCCAGACGGGCGCTCTCGACACGGTAGGCGACACGGCGGATCGGGCTAAAGCTGGCATCCAGCAGCAGCCGGCCAATGCCGGTCTCGTCACCTTCGGCCTGACGTCGAGTACTCACCGGCTCGTAGCCGCGCCCGGCACGGGCGGTCAGGGTCATGTCGATTTCTACATTCTTGGTGATCGTCGCGATCACATGTTCCGGGTTCACGACTTCGACATCGTGATCCACGGTGATGTCACCGGCGGTCACCACGCACGGGCCCTTTTTCTTCAGGCTCAGCGTCGACTCTTCGCGGCTGTGCATGCGCAGCGCCACACCCTTCAGGTTCAGCAGGATGTCGACCACGTCTTCCTGCACACCTTCGATCGCGGTGTACTCGTGCAGCACGCCCTCGATACGGGCCTCGACGATCGCGGCACCCGGGATCGACGACAGCAGCACGCGGCGCAGGGCGTTGCCCAGCGTATGACCGAAGCCCCGCTCGAGCGGCTCCAGCGCGACCTTGGCCTGGTTCCGATTCTCGGCCTCGACCTCGATCTGTTGTTTCTTGACCAGTTCGTTGGACTGCATGGTGTCTCCTGGCGGAAGGCCGCTATACGGTTACTTCGAGTACAGCTCGACGACGAGCGACTCGTTGATGTCGGCGGGCAGGTCGGAGCGGTCCGGGATCGCCTTGAAGGTGCCCTCGAACTTGCTCGTGTCCACTTCCACCCAGGACGGAAAACCGCTCTGCTCGGCCAGGGTCATGGAATCCTGGATACGCACCTGCTTGCGTGCCTTCTCGCGAATGCTGACGACGTCGGACGGCTGCACCTGGTAGGCGGCGATATTCACCACCTGACCATTGACCAGCACCGCGCGGTGCGAGACCAGCTGACGCGCCTCGGACCGGGTGCTGCCGAAGCCCATGCGATAAACGACGTTGTCCAGACGGCCTTCCAGCAGCTTCAGCAGGTTTTCACCCGTGGAGCCCTTGCGCTGAGCGGCCTTCTTGTAATAGTTGCGGAACTGCTTTTCCAGCACCCCGTAGATACGGCGCAGCTTCTGCTTTTCGCGCAGCTGCACGGCGTAATCGGACAGGCGGGTACGGCGTTCGCCGTGCTGCCCCGGGGCTTTGTCCAGCTTGCACTTGGTCTCCAGCGCGCGCGCCCGGCTCTTCAGCCCCAGGTCCACGCCTTCGCGGCGACTCAACTTGCATTTCGGTCCAATGTAACGAGCCATTCTTGAACTCCAGCCTTAAACGCGGCGTTTCTTGGGCGGCCGGCAGCCGTTGTGAGGGATCGGGGTGACATCACTGATGTTCGTGATCTTGAACCCCGCATTGTTCAGCGCACGTACCGCCGACTCGCGACCCGGGCCCGGACCGCGAACCATCACGTCGAGGTTCTTCACGCCGTGCTCGGCTGCGGCCGAACCGGCACGTTCCGCGGCCACCTGGGCTGCGAACGGAGTCGACTTGCGCGAGCCACGGAAGCCTGAGCCACCCGAGGTGGCCCAGCTGATCGTGTTGCCCTGACGATCGGTGATGGTGATGATCGTGTTGTTGAACGTGGCGTACACGTGTGCCACGCCCTCGGCGATATTTTTGCGGACCTTTTTCTTGGTCCGGGTCTGCGCTTGTGCCATGTACCTGTGATCCCAGTCTGATTACTTACGAATCGGGCGACGCGGGCCCTTGCGGGTCCGGGCGTTCGTCTGCGTCTGCTGGCCGCGCAGCGGCAGGCCGCGACGATGACGCACCCCGCGATAGCAGCCCAGATCCATCAACCGCTTGATGTTCATGCTGATCTCGCGGCGCAGATCCCCTTCCACCGGAATGCGATCGATCTGCGCACGCAGAGCGTCGACTTCGGCATCGGTCAGATCCCGCACCTTGATTTCCGGACGCACACCGGCGGCCTCGCAGATCTGGCGGGCCCGAGTCGGGCCAATGCCATAGATCGCGGTCAGCGCAACCACGGTGTGCTTCTGGTCAGGAATATTGATTCCAGCGACGCGAGCCATCCAACATCTCCATCAGAAACCGGCAAAGCCGGCTATAGTAGCAATGAATACCAGTGACGCCAAGCCTTAGCCCTGACGTTGTTTGTGGCGCTTGTCCGAGCAGATCACGCGGACTACGCCATTACGCCGGATCACCTTGCAGTTCCGGCAGATCGGCTTTACGGATGCCCGTACCTTCATGGTCTTTCTCCTTCAACGGATTCCCAACGGGATGGTCTAGCGGATCCCGGTCCCGCCGAATCCCTTCAGATTCGCCTTTTTCATCAGTCCTTCGTACTGGTGCGACACCAGGTGCGATTGCAACTGGGCCATGAAGTCCATCACTACGATCACGATGATCAGCAGCGAGGTCCCACCAAAGTAGAAGGGCACGTTCCAGTACAGGATCAGGAACTCCGGCAGCAGACACACGGCGGTAATGTACACCGCACCCACCGCGGTCAACCGGGTCATGACCCCGTCGATAAACCGTTCCGTCTGGACGCCCGGCCGGATCCCCGGAATAAAGGCGCCCTGCTTCTTCAGGTTTTCCGCCGTATCGCGCGAGTTGAACACCAGCGCGGTATAGAAGAAACAGAAGAAAATAATCGCCGCCGCGTAAAAGCCCACGTACAGCGGCTGACCGGGCGCAAGCGTCGTCGACAGCTCGCGCAGCCAGTCCATGCCTTCGGCCTGTCCAAACCATTGCCCCAGGGTCGAAGGGAACAGGATGATACTCGACGCGAAGATCGGCGGGATCACGCCCGCCATGTTCAACTTCAGCGGCAGGTGGGAGGACTGTCCACCGACAACCTTTCTCCCGACCTGGCGTTTCGCGTAGTTGATCGTGACGCGCCTCTGTCCGCGTTCGACGAACACCACGAAGGCCGTCACCGCGAGCGCCAGCACGATCAGGATCACCACAAACGCGGCCGCCAGCTCACCGGTACGCGCAAGCTCCAGGGTGCCGCCAATCGCACCCGGCAGACCCGCCACGATCCCGGCGAAGATGATGATCGAGATACCGTTACCAATCCCGCGCTCGGTGATCTGCTCACCCAGCCACATCAGGAACAGGGTACCCGTCACCAGCGAGACGACCACCGTAAAGATGAAGATAGGTCCCGGGTTCAACGCCATCGGCATGCCCTGAATGGTCTGCCCGTTGAGCGCGATCCCGATGCCGATACTCTGAAACAGCGCCAGCGCCACAGTCCCGTAGCGCGTGTACTGCGTAATCTTGCGGCGGCCCTGCTCGCCTTCCTTCTTCAGCTGCTGCAGCGCCGGCACGGTCGCGGCCAGCAGCTGCATGATGATCGCCGCCGAAATATACGGCATCACCCCGAGGGCGAAGATCGACAGCCGCTCAAGCGCACCCCCGGAAAACATGTTGAACATGTCCAGGATCGTGCCGCTTTGCTGTTCGAAGAACTGCGATACGGCGACTGGGTTAATCCCCGGCACCGGGATAAACGTCCCGATGCGGTAGACGACCAGAGCGCCCAGCACGAACAGCAGGCGTTGACGCAACTCGGTAAAGCCGGTGAGCCCGCCACCGGATCGTGCTGTCGCTCCACGCGCCATTATTCGGCCTCGACGCTCCCGCCGGCCGCCTCAATGGCTGCCTTGGCCCCCTTGGTCACGCCCACGCCCTTGACGACGCAGGCCTGGGTGACTTCACCGGACGCGAAGATCTTCGCGGTCTGGGTAATCTCGGGAATAACGCCAGCCTTCTTCAGGCTCTCCAGCGTGACCTCACCGC
This sequence comes from Thioalkalivibrio sp. ALJ2, assembly GCF_000378325.1. NCBI lineage: Bacteria > Pseudomonadati > Pseudomonadota > Gammaproteobacteria > Chromatiales > Ectothiorhodospiraceae > Thioalkalivibrio > Thioalkalivibrio sp. ALJ2. Next base: position 9,241 of record NZ_KB899555.1, on the reverse strand, counting down.
CAACCTTGGCCAGCTCGCTCAGGCGAACCTCGGCGGAATAGCGCTGCTTGCGCGACCGAAAGCCCACCTTGGGCAAACGGCGCTGCAACGGCATCTGACCGCCTTCGAAGCCGGTCTTGGTGAAGCCGCCGGAGCGCGACTTCTGGCCCTTGTGGCCACGACCGCCGGTCTTGCCCAGGCCGGAGCCGATGCCACGCCCCACGCGCTTGCCCGGCTTGCGGGCACCGGCGGGGCTCGAAATGTCGTTGAGTCGCATAGGTCAGACTTCCTCTACCTTCAGCAGGTACGACACCTTGTGGACCATACCGAGATTCTCGGGGGTGGCCTCGATCACAGAGGTGCTGTGGGTCTTGCGCAGGCCGAGGCCGCGAACACAGGCCTTGTGATTCTTCAGCCGTCCGGCGGTGCTGCGCACCAGGGTCAGTTTCAGCTTGCTCATGACTAGCTCGTCACTTCGTCGACAGTCTTGCCGCGCTTGGCAGCGACACGTTCGGGCGAGTTCACCTTGGTGAGCCCGTCGATGGTCGCCTGCACGACGTTGATCGGATTGCGCGAACCAACACACTTGGCCAGCACGTTGTGCACACCCGCCACCTCGAGCACCGCGCGCATCGCACCACCGGCGATGACACCCGTACCCTCGGAGGCCGGCTGCATGTAGACCTTCGCGGCGCCATGACGGCCGTTGACCGCATAGTGCAGCGTGCCGTCCTTCAGTGAGACATCACGCATCTCCTGACGCGCCTGCTGCATCGCCTTCTGGATCGCCTGCGGGACCTCACGGGCTTTGCCGTAGCCAAAGCCAACGCGGCCTTCGCCATCGCCAACCACGGTCAGCGCGGCAAAGCGGAACTGACGACCGCCCTTGACCACTTTGGCCACGCGGTTCACGCCGATCAGCTTTTCTTGCAGGCCGTCGGTGGCTTCGCTTACATCATTACGTGCCATTTATCTTCTCCGGTGGGTCGCGTTGGACTAGAACTGCAGGCCGTTTTCACGGGCGGCGTCGGCCAGGGCCTTCACCCGTCCGTGATAACGAAAGCCCGCACGGTCGAACGCGACCTGTTCGATTCCGGCTTTCTTTGCGCGCTCGGCAATCGCCTGCCCCACACGGGCCGCCGCGTCGGCGTTCCCGGTGTTGCCGGCGCTTTTCAGATCCTTCTCGACGGTAGAGGCAGCAGCCACCACCGCGTCGCCCGAAGGCGCAATGATCTGGGCATACATGTGGCGCGGCGTCCGGTGAATACAGAGACGATGCACCCCCAGCTCGCGGATCTTGAACCGCGCGCGACGCGCTCTCTTAAGTCTGGCCTCTTTCTTGTCCACTGGTGCCTACCTACTTCTTCTTGGCTTCTTTACGCACAATGCGCTCGTCTTTGTACTTCACGCCCTTGCCCTTGTAGGGCTCCGGCGGGCGGAAGGCGCGAATGTTCGCGGCCACCTGGCCCACCTTCTGGCGATCCGTCCCCTTCACTACGACCTCGGTCGCGCTGGGCGTCTCGATCGTGACCCCTTCGGGCACTTCAAACTCGATCGGGTGCGAGTAGCCTAGCGTCAAATTCAGCTTGGCACCCTGCATCTGCGCACGGTAACCGACGCCCACCAGCTCGAGTTTGCGCTCGAAACCCTCGCTCACGCCGTGCACATGGTTGCCCAGGATGGCACGGATGGTACCCGCAAGAGCGCTGTTCTTGGCGTGTTCGTTCGGCTTCACCTGAACGACACCATCTTCGACGGTGACCGTGACGGCTTCGGGGCAGCTCAGCTGCAACTCGCCCTTCGGGCCCTTGACCTTGATCTCGCCGTCCGCCTGCTCCACGGCCACGCCGTTGGGCAGCTTGATCGGCAGGTTTGCAATGCGCGACATGGCTGATTCCTCAGTAAATCTTGCAGAGGACCTCGCCGCCCTGGCCGGCGGCCCGGGCTGCGCGATCACTCATGACACCCTGCGGCGTGGAAATCACCGCGACACCGAGCCCCTGGTTAATACGCGGGAGCTCGTCCTTGCCGCGGTAGATCCGCAAGCCCGGGCGGGAGATCCGTTCAACGCTTTCGATGACCGGACGCCCCTCGAAATATTTCAGCTTCACCACCAGCTTCTTCTGCGCGACCTCGCCCTCGACCTGGACGTCGCCCACATAGCCCTCGTCGGCAAACACCTTGAGGATTCGCTCCTTGGCTTTGCTGAACGGGATCGCGACCTGCTCCTTGTTCGCGCGCTGCGCATTGCGCACGCGGGTGAGCATGTCGGAAATCGGATCGGTCATCATTGCTTCTGTCTCCTTACCAGCTCGACTTGCGCAGGCCCGGGATTTCGCCCTTCATGGCGTGCTCCCGCAGCTTGTTCCGCCCAAGGCCGAACCGACGGTAATAACCTTTCGGGCGACCGGTGACGCCACAGCGGTTTGTCTGTCGCACCGCCGCGGAATCACGCGGCAGCTTCTGCAATGCATGCATCGCGGCCAGGCGTTCCTCGGAGGACTTGGTTTCGTCCACCAGGATGGCCTTCAGTTCCGCACGCTTTGCGGCATATTTCTGGACCAGATGGGCGCGCTTCTTCTCGCGCTCGATCATCGATGTCTTCGCCATGTGCGCCTACCTCTTAGTTCCGGAACGGGAAACGGAAGGCTTCTAGCAGGGCCTTGGCTTCCTCGTCCGTCTTCGCGCTGGTTGTGATCGTGATGTCCATGCCGCGAATCTTGTCGACACGGTCATAATCAATCTCGGGAAAGATGATCTGTTCCTTGATGCCCATGGAGTAGTTCCCACGGCCATCAAACGCCTTTGCGCTGAAGCCACGGAAATCCCGCACACGCGGCAACGCCACGTTGATCAGGCGATCCAGAAACTCGTACATCTGCCGACTACGAAGGGTCACCTTGCAACCGATCGGATAGTCGTCACGGATCTTGAACCCGGCGATCGACTTGCGGGCCTTCGTCACCACGGGCTTCTGCCCGGCGATGGCCGTCATGTCGCTGACCGCATGTTCAATGATCTTCTTGTCCGCAACTGCATCACCCAGACCCATGTTCAGGGTTACCTTGGTGACACGCGGGATCTCCATCACGTTGGCATAGCTGAACTGCTTCTGCAGCGCCTGCTTCACGTTGGATTCGTATTCTTCTCTCAAGCGTTCCATAAACCGTCCGTCCGCGTTATGCGTCCACGACCTCGCCGTTCGATCGGAAGACACGGACCTTGCGGCCATCTTCCAGGGTCTTGAACGACACGCGATCACCCTTGTCGGTTGCCGGGTTAAAGAGCATCACATTGGAGACATCGATCGGCATTTCCTTCTCGATGATCCCGCCCCCGATCCCACGCTGGGGATTGGGCTTCTGATGCTTCTTCACCATGTTGATGTTCTGGACCAGGACCTTGCCATCCAGCACCTTGATGATGGTGCCTCGACGGCCCTTGTCCTTTCCTGCGATCACGACGACGTCGTCGCCTTTGCGAATCTTATTCATGACGACCTCACAGCACTTCCGGGGCGAGGGAGATGATCTTCATGTACTTCTCCCCTCGCAGTTCACGCGTCACCGGCCCGAAGATACGAGTGCCGATCGGCTGATGCTGATTGTTCAGCAGCACCGCCGCATTGCGGTCGAAACGAATGATCGAACCGTCGGGGCGCCGAACACCCGCGGCGGTGCGCACGACGACCGCATTATAGACGTCGCCTTTTTTGACCTTGCCGCGCGGGATGGCGTCCTTGACGCTCACCTTGATCACATCGCCCACGCGCGCATAGCGACGGTGCGAGCCGCCCAGCACCTTGATGCACTGGATGCGACGGGCGCCGCTGTTATCGGCGGCCTCGAGAACGGTCTGCATTTGAATCATGACTTCTCTCCCAGCGGCCGATTAAAGCGCGTCTTGCCCGACCACTTCGATCAGGGCAAAGCGCTTCTGCTTGGACATCGGCCGGCACTCACGGATACGCACACGGTCACCCATGCGCGAGACATTGTCTTCGTCATGGACGTGCAGCTTGGTGCTGCGCCGAATGAACTTGCCATACAGCGGATGACGCACGCGGCGCTCGACCAGGACGGTGCGGGTCTTGTCCATCTTGTCGCTGATCACGCGCCCAACGACGGATCGCTGGGTTTTGGAGACTTGCTCGGTCATCTTCTTAGCCTGCCTTTCGTTCGTTCATCAGCGTCTTGATCTGCGCGATCTCGCGCCGGACCTTGCCCACCCGGTCGGGGCGCGCCAGCTGGCCGACGGCCTTCTGCATACGCAGCCCGAATTGCTCCTTGTAGAGCGCCTCGAGCTCAGTGCTGAGCTCGTCGTCGGATTTCTTTCTCAGTTCGCTCGCTTTCATCACATCACCTGCCGACGGGTAAACACCGTCTTCACCGGCAATTTGGCTGCCGCCAGACGCATCGCCTCACGCGCGACGTCCTCGTGCACACCTTCCATTTCGTAGAGCATGCGACCAGGCTGCACCTTGCAGACCCAGTACTCGACGCCGCCCTTACCCTTACCCATACGGACTTCAAGCGGCTTCTTGGTCACCGGCACATCCGGGAACACCCGAATCCAGATCTTCCCGCCACGCTTGATGTGGCGGACCATCGCGCGACGCGCGGCCTCGATCTGGCGAGCCGTAATCCGGCCCCGCTCGACGGCCTGCAGGCCGTACTCGCCGAAGCTGACCTTGGCGCCGGTCGAGGCCATGCCCCGGTTACGGCCCTTGAACTGCTTGCGGAACTTGGTTCTTTTTGGCTGCAGCATGATCTTTCAGTCCTAGCTCGCGTTGGCGGCGGCACGGGTCCCTTCGGTCGGCTCCAGGCCAAAGACCTCGCCCTTGAAGATCCACACCTTCACGCCAATGATCCCGTAGGTGGTCCGCGCTTCGGCAAACCCGTAGTCAATATCAGCACGCAGGGTATGCAGCGGCACGCGGCCTTCGCGGTACCACTCGGAGCGCGCGATCTCGGCGCCGTTCAGGCGACCGGACACGTGCACCTTGATGCCCTGGGCGCCGAGGCGCATCGCGTTGCCGACGGCGCGCTTCATCGCGCGGCGGAACATGATGCGGCGCTCCAGCTGCTGCGCGATCCCTTCGGCCACCAGCTGGGCCTCGATCTCGGGCTTGCGCACCTCTTCAATATTGATCTTGACCGTGCCTTTCTCGAGACCCGTCTCGCGGGCCACGTCCTGGCGCAGCTTCTCAATGTCTTCGCCCTTCTTGCCGATCACGATGCCCGGACGCGCGGTCTGGATCGTGATATGCGCGGCCTTCGCCGGGCGGGAGATGCTGATGCGGCTCACCGACGCGTGGGCCAGTTTCTTCTGCAGAAACTCGCGCAACTTGATGTCGTTGTTCAGCGTCTCGCCAAACTCGCGGCCGTCGGCGTACCAGGTGGCCGACCACGGGCGAGAGATGCCCAGGCGGATGCCGGTCGGATGTACTTTCTGACCCATGCTTAGGCTCCCTTCTCGCTAACGCCGATGACGATATGGCTGGTGCGCTTCAGGATGCGGTTACCGCGGCCTTTGGCACGCGCGTGCATCCGCTTGAGCACCGGCCCTTCGTCGACCTGGATGCGCGAGATGCGCAGCTCGTCGATGTCGGCACCGTCGTTGTTCTCCGCGTTCGCGATGGCGGACTCCAGCACCTTTTTCACAATGGCGGCCGGCTTCTTCGCGCTGAACGTGAGTTCGTTGAGCGCCTCTTCCACCCGCAGGCCACGCACCTGGTCGGCGACCAGGCGAGCCTTTTGCGGGGAGATCCGCGCGAAACGCAGTTTTGCAATCGTTTCCATCGTTCGTCCTCAGCGCGACTTCTTGTTCGCGATATGACCCTTGAAGGTCCGCGTCAAGGCAAATTCGCCCAGCTTGTGGCCCACCATGTTCTCGTTGACGAGGACAGGCACGTGCTGCCGGCCGTTGTGGACGGCGATGGTCAACCCGACCATCTGCGGGATGATCATCGAACGCCGGGACCAGGTCTTGATCGGTCGACGATCGTTCTTCTCGACCGCATCTTCCACCTTCTTGCGCAGGTGGTGGTCGACGAACGGGCCTTTCTTCAGTGAACGCGGCATGCTGGGACTCCGTTACTTCTTACGCCGACGCACAATCATGCCGTCGGTACGCTTGTTATTGCGGGTCTTGTAACCCTTGGTCGGACGACCCCACGGGGTCACCGGATGACGGCCAAAGTTGCGGCCTTCGCCACCACCATGCGGGTGATCGACCGGGTTCATGGCGGTACCACGCACGGTCGGGCGGACACCCTTCCAGCGCTTGGCGCCGGCCTTGCCGTATTTCTTCAGGCTGTGCTCGGAGTGGCCAACTTCGCCCACCACGGCGCGGCACTCGGACAGGACGCGGCGCATCTCGCCCGAACCTAGACGCAGGGTGGCGTGCTGTCCTTCGCGGGCCACGACCTGCGCGGACGTACCGGCGGAGCGAACCATCTGGGCACCCTTGCCGGGCTTGAGCTCGACACAATGCACGGTGGTACCGACCGGGATCGAGCGTAGCGGCATGGCGTTGCCCGGACGAATCGGGGCCTGGTTACCACTCGCGACCTGATCACCCTGGTTCAGACCCTTCGGCGCGATGATGTAGCGACGCTCGCCATCGGCGTACAGCAGCAGGGCCAGGTGGGCGCTGCGGTTCGGATCATACTCCAGCCGCTCGACCCGCGCCGGCACGTTGTCCTTGTTGCGCTTGAAGTCGACCACACGGTAGCGCTGCTTGTGACCGCCACCCACGTGCCGCGTAGTAATACGGCCCGTGTTGTTGCGACCGCCGCTACGGGTCTTCTTCTCGACCAGCGCGGCATGCGGCGCACCCTTGTACAGGTTGTCGCCACGGATCTGCACCGCGTGACGACGACCGGCCGAAGTCGGATTCGTCTTGATAATCGCCATGACTAGACCTGGTCTCCTTCACCCATGTCGATGCTCTCGCCTTCGGCCAGCGCGACATAAGCCTTCTTCCAGTGATTGCGGCGCCCAAAAAGGCGCCCAAAGCGCTTCTTCTTGCCCTGCTGGTTCAGGGTGCGGACATTCTCGACCCGCACCTGGAACAGATGCTCGACCGCCGCCTTGATTTCTTCTTTGCTCGCGTCGGGCAGCACGCGGAACACGTACTGACCGACCTCGCCGGCCATGGTGGATTTCTCGGAAACCACCGGGCCCTGAATTACCTGCATCAGACGCGCATTCATGCCAGCCACTCCTCAACCTTGCGGATCGCCGCTTCGGTCATCACGACCGTCTCCGCGCCGACCAGATTGGCCGGATTGATGCCGGCAACGTCGACGATGTCGATATGCGGCACGTTACCCACCGCACGAGCGGTCATGTCATCCGCCTCGGCCAGCACGACCAGCCCCTTCGCGAGACCCAACTCCTTGAGCTTGGCAACGCCGTCGCGGGTCTTGCCCGTTGCCACGGCGAAGTCGGCCACTACCTTCAGCCGTTCTTGACGGACCAGCTCGGAGAGGATCGACGCCATCGCGGCGCGATACATCTTCTTGTTCAGCTTCTGCGAGAAGTCCCGGGTGCGCGCCGCAAAGACTTTGCCACCACCGGTCCACAGCGGGCTGCGGATCGTACCGGCACGGGCGCGGCCCGTGCCTTTCTGGCGAAACGGCTTCGCACCACCTCCGCTCACGTCGGAGCGCGTCTTCTGCGCACGAGTGCCCTGGCGCTGCCCGGCGAGGAACGCGACCACGCTCTGGTGCACCAGCGACTCGTTAAAGTCGCGCTCGAAGCACACGGGCGACAACTCTACGCTGGCACCGGTATCGGCTGTCGTTACTTGCATTGTCTTCAACCCTTCGCCTTGACGGCCGGACGAATCATCACGTCAGTGCTGGGCGCACCCGGCACCGCGCCCTGGATCAGCACGAGGCTGCGATCCGCATCCACCCGAACAACCTTCAGGTTCTGGATCGTCTTGCGCTCGGCGCCCATATGGCCCGCCATCTTCTTGCCCTTGAACACACGACCCGGGCTCTGGTTCTGCCCGATCGAACCCGGGGCGCGGTGCGCCAGCGAGTTACCGTGGGTCGCGTCTTGCGTGCGGAAGTTATGACGCTTGACCGCACCCTGGAAACCCTTGCCCTTGCTCTGAGAGGTCACGTCAACGACCTGACCTTCCTCGAAGCGATCAACCGTGATGGCGTCACCCGGGGCCAGGCCCTCGAGCTCATCCGCCTCAACACGGAATTCCCAGAGACCGCGCCCAGGCTCGACCGAGGCCGCAGCATAGTGCCCCGCTTCGGGCTTGCTGACCCGGGACGCCTTGCGTGCGCCGGCCGTCACCTGGACCGCGTTGTAGCCGTCGCCTTCACTGCGCTTGATCTGGACCACGCGATTGTTGTCCACCTGCAGCACAGTCACCGGCACGGAGACGCCGTCGTCAGTGAAGACGCGGCTCATGCCTAGTTTGCGACCGATGAGTCCAATGGCCATTGCAAAACCCCTTCCGTATCGAACGGCGCTGGCAAGCGCCCTAAAGCCGTGGCCCGGCGAACAATCCCGCCGGGCCACGGAAAGCCCAATAGTATGGCAGAAAGTTACGAGTTAGTTAAGTCGAATCTGAACATTCACGCCCGCGGCGAGGTCCAGCTTCATCAGGGCATCCACGGTCTTGTCGGTCGGATCGAGGATGTCCATCAAACGCTTGTGCGTACGCAGCTCGTACTGGTCTCGCGCGTCCTTGTTGACGTGCGGCGAGATCAGGACCGTGTACGACTCACGCTTGGTCGGGAGCGGGATGGGCCCCTTCACGCGGGCGCCCGTGCGCTTCGCGGTTTCGACGATCTCGGCCGCCGAGCGGTCGATCAGTCGATGGTCAAAGGCCTTCAGGCGAATTCGGATACGCTGGTTTGCCATCTCACTCACTCAATAATCTTGGATACGACGCCGGCGCCGACGGTGCGGCCGCCTTCGCGAATCGCAAAGCGCAGACCATCTTCCATCGCGATCGGGCTGATCAGCGACACGGTCATCTTCACGTTGTCACCCGGCATCACCATCTCGGTGCCTTCCGGCAGCTCCACCGAACCCGTCACGTCGGTCGTGCGGAAGTAGAACTGCGGGCGATAACCATTGAAGAACGGGGTATGACGACCACCCTCGTCCTTGCCCAGGATGTACACCTCGGCCTCGAAATGCGTGTGCGGGTTGATCGAACCCGGCTTGCACAGCACCTGACCACGCTGCACTTCGTCGCGCTTGGTACCACGCAGCAGAATGCCCACGTT
>NZ_KB899554.1:622500-1079339 GCF_000378325.1 Thioalkalivibrio sp. ALJ2 | reverse complement strand
GAAGGCCGCGCGTGCCCAAGATGTCCGAAGACCTAGCCTCCATCCATAAGCACAATCGCCGGGACAGCTGTTGCCTTGACCTTCACCCCCGTTGTCGTCGCGCCGAGTGGAGAGGGTTTTCGCGGGAAGAGAGGCGCTGACTGTCTGAGCGGAGCCGAAGGCGCAGCGAGTTTCAGCGCCGCCCGCGAAAACCCTCGGAGCGAGGGAAACCCCGGCCCGCACAGCGGGCCGGGGTCGCGGCAGTCGGGCGTGTTTCTTGGGTACTTCTTTGCACGAGCAAAGAAGTACCTCGCGGCGCGCTCGCGAGTGAGCGCTCGGCAGTATGCGGACCGAAGCCACCGTAAACACTGAAAGACGAACCAGGCCCAGCCTCAACGGCCCCGGACAGGTGCGCCACACGCCGGGCGCTGGCGATCAGTCGCGTTCCTCGAACCAGAGGATCAGCCGCGCATGATGCTTCGGCTGCCCCTCGACTCCGCGCCCCGGGCGCAGGTCGTACTCCTCGAAGGCCGTCTTGAGCGTCTCGCTCTCCTCCAGCCACTCTTCGGTCATCCGCAGGATCAGAGTGGTCGGCGACGGCCGGTGAACCGCTGGATGGAAGCGTTGCGAGATCATCCCGGGCAACGGGGGTTCCGGCTCGGACCGAAAGCCGTCGTCGTCGCGGAAACGCTCCCAGGCCGTCTCCAGCAAGGCGATTGCGTTGTCGCGATCACCACTGTCGCGCGTCGAATCCCAGTCACGCAGCCCCTGGGCAACATAGGCGTAATCGTTCAGCGTCGCCTCACCGGCATCCTCGCTCGGGAGGCCCATCAGCGTCGGCAACTCATCAGGCGACTCGGCCACCTCCAGCAACCACGAGCGCACGGCCTCTCCGGCCTCCTCGAAGCGCTCGTCGTGATCCGCCGCCAGCGCCAGCGCAGACAGCAGGAGCCCGTGCGCCCCGGTCAGGACCTTTTCGTCGCGCGGCAGACCGCGCTCCTCGCGAGCCTGGATCAGGGCCTCGCGGCCTCTGTCCACCTGCTCCTGCACCACCTCCTCGTCGAGCTCGAAGCGCTCGGCCAGTTGCGTGATGGAATCGCCTCCACGCGGCAGGTATCCGAGGTCGAACACCGAGGCGCCTTCCATCCCGAAATAGGCCCGCACCAGTTCCGGGTTCTCGTGATCCGCCAGCGCCGCGTCGAGATCCTCCTCCGGCCACAGGTATGCGCCGCCCTCGCGCCCCTGCTCGTCGATAGCCGAAAGACTGGCGGCGAACCCACGAAAGCCATCGGGACCGACGTCGGCCTGTTCGCCCAGGTCATCCTCGCGCAGGGCCATGTCGCGCTTCACGAAATCGAGATTCTCCAGGCCGATATCGATCCAGTCGTCACGATCGAAATGCGTACCCGCCTTGAGGTAAAGCCAGGCCAGCTGGGCCTGGTCCTCCAGCATCACCTCGAAATGTGGCTCGTCCCAGTCCGGCGACTCGGAATAACGAAAGAACCCGCCACCCAGTACGTCACGCAATCCGGACCCGCCCATCTCGTCCAGGGTGATCTCGAGAAACTCCGGGACCCAGTTCGGCGCCTTGCCGGCCTGCTCGGCTTCGAGCATCGCGCGCAGCCACGGCGAGTGCGGAAACTTGGTTGAACTCCCGAACCCACCCTGGAGGTCATCGGCCTCGCGTTCCATCGCGTTCCAGAGGACCTGCGGCAGACGCGCCGCCCGGCTGTCGGACATGGGCTCTTCGCCCTTGCGCAGCTGCTCGGAGAGCTCGTCACTGCCGCGTCGGGCGAGATCCAGAAGCCGGTCATAGTCGGCCTCGAGGCGGTCGGCAATGCCATCCAGGAACTCCGCGAACTGATCACGCGGGGCATACACCACACCGGTCAGCGCGTACCCCTCGGGCGTGACCACCACGTTCAGGGGCCAGCCAGTCGCCCCGGCGGTGGCGCGCTGAAACTCGAGCAGATAGGTATCGAGCGCACCGTTCACCTCGCGATCGACCTTGACCGGGATGAAATGCTCGTTCAGGCGCTCGGCGATGCCTTCGTCCTGGAAGCTCTCCTCCTGCATGACGTGGCAGTAATAGCAGGAGTAATACCCACTCGAGATCAATAACGGGCGCTGTTCCTCGCGGGCTTTCTCCAGCAGCGCAGGATCCCAGGCACGCCACTTTACCGGGTCGTCGACATGCAATCTGAGGTACGGGGAAATACTTTCTGCCATTTCGGGATTGGCCTGCACCGGCATGGCCACAGCCCAGGACAGGGCTGTAATCACGGCCAGCATAGAACCTCCCCGAATGACCGGATGTCGCGCTCTGTGTCCGTCCTGCGGCATTGTTCGCCTCCGTATGGGATCCTTTGCCCTATTAGGGGACTAAACCCCGTTCGGGTTCATTCCAACAGAACCCCCCATGAAGGCCTGGTGGCCAATCGCGGGGGGAGCGGTCGAGGCCGGGGTTGACGGCAACCATCAGTACGGCCGATGCTCGGCCCGAATACGCAGTACATGATCCGTACAGATGCTGTACAATTAACCTATGGCCAGCGCGACACAATTGGGCACATCCGAACAGGAAGGTCTTTATCCCATCCGCCACGTGTGCGCGGAGACCGGGATCAATGACGTCACTCTGCGCGCCTGGGAGCGTCGCTACGGGCTGATTCGCCCGATGCGCACCCCCAAGGGTCATCGGCTATACAGCGCAGACGACATTGCCCGCATCAAGCGCATCCTGGAGCTGCTCGATCAGGGGATTCCGGTCTCCCAGGTCCATCGTGTCCTGGCCAGCGAAAGCGCAACGGTGGAACCGCCCCCCTCGTCGCATACCCAATCCGAAGCATCCGCCAGCCGCAATCGCACGGGCACCAGCAAACCCGGTATCGCCCCTCACACGCTCGACCCACTGGCCGAGGCGCTCTATTCCTCTGCCGCGGAACTGGACACGGCTCAGCTGGAGAGGACCTACGCGCGCCTGGTTATGCGCCACGGCTGGAACGGCGTGCATGAAAGCGCCTTTCTCGAGGTCTATCGGCGCCTGCGGGAAGAATCGCGGCACTCGCCCGAAGGCGAGGTTCGCCTGGCGGTTTTCGCGGCCTGGGCCACCGCGGCCTTTGCCGATCAGCTGCGCGCAGCGATCCGGGCCTGCGAAGGTCCCGCCATTCCTTGCCTGGTCCTGGGCGGCGGGCACCAGCAGGTTGGCGGCATGCTCCTGCAACTGGCCTGCGCCCGGCGAGGCCTCAAAACACTGCCCCTGTTTGACGCGACCAGCCCCGAGGCCCTTGAGGCGCTGGTGAAACGCCAGTCCGCGCCTGCCGTGATAATCCACGGCTCCTCGCAGCTGATGCGCTCCCCCGAACTGCCGCGCATCGAGGCTATCCTGAATCGCCCCGGGCCTCGCTGCTATCTGGCGGGTTCCGCGGCGCTCGAACTCTCCCAGGTGAATCACCAGCGCGAAATCGAAGTGTTGCCCGGCGCGCCGCTCGAAGCGGCCGAACTCCTCAGCCGACAACTGCCTCACTGAGCCGGTCCACCACGGCTCGTGGACTCCGGCCAACCTCCGAGCGCGAACGACCACCCGACGAAATTGCTGGTGGTACTCGGCGACCAGCTCGCCCAGCCGCACCCCGTGCAGGAAACCCTGCACCCCTCCCGCGACGCCCTTTGGATGGCCGAGGTGCCGGGCGAATCGCTGCATGTCCCGTCGCACGCCGCCCGTACCGTAATGTTTCTCTCGGCGATGCGCCACTTCGCCCGGCGCCAGCGCGAGGACGGATGGGCGCTGCACTACCATGCCCTGGGCGACCACGGGCATCACACGCTCGAGTCCGCCCTGGAGGCCGATCTGCGCCGCCTGCGTCCGCGCGAAGTTCAGGTCCTGCAACCCGGCGAAGTTCGCGTACAGCGCGAGCTGGAGACGGCCTGCCGCAGAGCCGGGGTCACGCTCACCATCCTGCCCGACCCGCTGTTCCTGGTATCGCTCGAGGCATTTTCCGAGTGGGCCGGGACCCGCAAGCAACTGCGCATGGAGTATTTCTACCGCGACCAGCGCCGCCGTCTTGATGTGCTGATGGATGACGGCGAGCCCGCCGGCGGCCAGTGGAACTTCGACGCCGAGAACCGGGGGCATTTCGGCCGCGAAGGTCCCGGCCTACTGCCCGCACCGAGACGCTTCCCGCCCGACGCCGTCACGCGCGAGGTCATCCAGATCGTCGCCGAGCAGTTGCCCGACCTCCCCGGCCGCTGCGAGGACTTCGACTGGCCAGTCACACCCGCGCATGCGCGCGAGGCGCTGGACGATTTCATCGCCCACCGGCTGCCACACTTCGGTCAGTACCAGGACGCGATGTGGAGCAGCGAGCCCTGGCTGTACCACGCCCGCCTGTCCGCCGCCCTGAATCTGCACCTGCTCAGCCCGCGCGAGGTGATCGCTGCAGCGGAGGACGCCTGGCGCCGTGGCCATGCCCCGCTGGCCGCAGTGGAAGGCTTTGTCCGCCAGATCCTGGGCTGGCGCGAATACGTGCGCGGCCTGTATTTCCATTTCGGCGAGCGCTGGCACGATTGGAACGCGCTCGAAGCCGGGGAACCCCTGCCGGCGCTGTACTGGGATGCCGACACCGAGATGCGCTGCCTGCGCGAAGCCGTCGGACAGACCCTGCGTCTTGGCTATGCCCACCATATCCAGCGCCTGATGGTCACCGGCCTGTTCGCGCAGCTGCTGGGGGTACAACCGACCGCCATTCACGGGTGGTATCTGGGCATCTACGTCGATGCGGTGGAATGGGTGGAGATGCCGAACGTAATCGGCATGTCGCAATACGCCGATGACGGCCGCATGGCCTCCAAGCCCTATGTCGCCACCGGGCGCTACATCCAGCGCATGAGCAACTACTGCACACAGTGTCGCTACCGCCCGACCGAGGCGCTCGGCGACGACGCCTGCCCGTTCACAACCCTCTACTGGGACTTCCTCGATCGCCACCGCGAACGCTTCGCGAATCATCCGCGCACCGCGCTGCAGTGGAAGCACATCGAGAAGATGGACACCGAACGCCTTCAGGCCATTCGCACACAGGCCGCCGCGATCCGCGAACGGCTGCAGCAGGGGGAGCGACTCTGATGCCCGGACCCACCCTCGTCTGGCTGCGCCAGGACCTGCGCCTGGCCGACCAGCCCGCACTGCAAGCCGCCGCCGAACGTGGCGGGCCCGTGATCCCGGTCTTCATTCATGCCCCGGACGAGGACCTGCAGTGGGCCCCCGGGGCCGCCTCCAACTGGTGGCTGCACCACAGCCTGCAGTCGCTCAACGAGGCGCTGAACAAGGCCGGCAGCCCTCTGGTCGTTCGCGCCGGCCCGAGCCTCGACACCCTGCGCGAGCTGGTCGTCGAGACGGGCGCCGAGGCCGTGTACTGGAACCGCGTATACGAACCGGCCCGCGTCCTGCGCGATCAGGGGATCAAGGCCGGGCTGCGTGCCGACGGCCTGGAGGTTCGCAGCTTCAACGCGGCCTTGCTGATCGAGCCCTGGGACGTCGAGACCGGCCAGGGCGGCCCGTACAGGGTCTTCACCCCGTTCTGGCGCGCCTGCCTGCAGCGCGGGATTGAACAGGACCCGCTCCCCGCCCCTTCTCGCCTGCCGGGGCCCGAAAAACCACCGGCCTCCCTGACGCTCGACGACTTGGCACTGCTGCCCCGAATCGACTGGGCCGCCGGCCTGCGCGCCACCTGGGCACCCGGCGAACGCGGCGCCCAGGCACGCCTGGAGCGGTTCCTCGGGCAGTCGATCACAGGCTATGCCGACAGCCGCGACCGCCCCGACCAGGACGGCACCTCCGGGCTGTCACCGCATCTGCATTTTGGCGAGGTTTCGCCGCGGCAAGTGTTGCGCGCCCTGCGCGATGCCGACATCAGCCTGGAGCACAAGGGGCCCGAGTCTTTCGTGCGCGAACTCGGCTGGCGCGACTTTGCGCACCATGTGCTCTATCACTTCCCGCACACGCCGGAACAGCCCCTGAACCCGCGCTTCGAGGATTTCCCGTGGCGCGAATCGGAGGCCGACCTCGCCGCCTGGCAACAGGGCCGCACCGGAATCCCGATCGTGGACGCGGCGATGCGCCAGCTGTGGGAAACCGGCTGGATGCACAACCGCCTGCGCATGGTCGTAGGATCCTTCCTGACCAAGAACCTGCGCCTGCACTGGGTGCACGGCGCCCGCTGGTTCTGGGACACCCTGGTCGACGCCGATCTTGCCTCCAACACTCTGGGCTGGCAGTGGGCCGGTGGCTGCGGCGCCGATGCCGCACCGTATTTCCGGATCTTCAACCCACAACGCCAGGGGGAACAATACGACCCGGACGGCCGATTCGTGCGACGCTTTTTGCCGGTGCTCAAGAAGACCGAAACACGGTATATTCACGCCCCGGGCGCCGGCGGCACCCTGGGCTATCCCGACCCGATCGTCGACCTGAAAGCCAGCCGCCAGGCCGCATTGGAGGCCTTCGAGGCCATCAAGAACACATCAACCAGTCAAACCAAGTCATCCAGCAAGGCCCAGACATGACCTTTTCCGAACGCAACCTGAACTACCCCAAAGGCGTTAGCTACAACTTCAGCCGCCACGACAAGACGACCCCGGTACGCGTGACCCACGAGGGCAAGCAATACGTCGGGCAGGTCCTGAATTCGAAAGCCCCGTACCGCATCCGAGTGACCGAGGAGATCGTCGGGCCCGGCACTGCACGCTTCATCCCGGTGCGCGAGATCCAGGTGCAAAACCTCGAGGGTGTCGAGTACCTGCACAAGGGCTACCACGGGCACTAAATCGCCCGCGCGGGGGCCATCCAACCGCCCCCCCGAAGCAGGCTGGGCATGGGAACTCGTGTGCACACGGGTCCCCATGCCCTAAACTCGAGGCATAGTCACCGCAGAAACCGGCTCTGGGTCGGCAAGGAGCTCGCCATGAAATACCGGCTGATCGGCATGATCGGAACTGTCCTGCTGGCCTTCCTGCTCACGGGTCCGGTGGCGGCGGAAAAGCCCTCCGACGAGCGTGCACTCGCAGGCATCGAACACGGCCAGATCCTCTGGGACATCACCATTGGCGATCCCGAACGCCTGATTGCCCGGCTGAGCGTTATCGAGGAGACCCACGAGGACATGGTGCGCCAGGGTCTGGAACCGAACATGGTGTTCGCGTTTCGCGGTGGTGCCGCCGCGCTGATTGCACGCGACACCGACCACCTGGAGATCGAGGACGTATCGGCGGTACGCCACATCCATGACCGCCTGGCCGACATCCAGGAGCTGGATGGTGTCCACATGGAGGCCTGCTACATCGCCACCCGTCGCTTCGATCTCGGCCAGGACGACCTGATCCCGGGCGTCAATCTGGTGGGCAACACCTTCCTGTCCATCATGGGCTACGAGCAGCAGGGATACACCACTATCCGGATCGACTGACCCAGCACCTCAAATCCCGGTACAATCCGGGTGATTTCGTCTCGCGGCCAGACAGCGCGGGCAAGACACGCAATAACCACCCGGGCACCGGCAACAGCGGCGACGACGCCCGTTGGCATGCGCCCGGCGTTTGCGACAGGGGGGATGGTTGGCTCATCTGGAGATCACGACCTTCGGCACAGTCGGCGTGCGGGTCGAGGGCCGTGATGTGCCCGCCCTGTCCGGCACCAAGCTGGGGCTGTTGCTGACCTACCTGGCGGCCGAATGCCCACGGCGCGTGCCACGCCAGGAACTGGCGCACCTGTTCTGGCCCGAGCTGGACAGCGACAGCGCACGTGTCAACCTGCGCCAGGGGCTATTTCAACTGCGGCGGCAACTGCCGGATCCGCCCGCCGCCCTGCTCGAGGCCACACCGCGCTACGTCCACTTCCAGCTTCAGCCCGGCACCGAGATCGATTTCCTCGCCCTGCACCGCCTGCGGGCCGACCGCAGCCACCTGAGCTGCAACGAACTGGCCGCACAAACTCTCGCGAGTATCCGCCACTACCATGGCCCCTTTCTTGATCCCGTGCGCGCACTCCAGGATCTCCCCGAGCTCGCCGCCTGGGCACAGACACAGCGCGACCACTACTGGTCCCAGCTGCTCCTCCTGATCGAGGAAAATCTCGACGATCTCTGCCACTCCGCAGACGCCGAAGCCCTGCTCACCGAACTCCAGCGACTGCTGGCGATGGAGCCCCATGAAGAGGCCCTGCACCGCCTGGTCATGCTGACCTTGGCCGGCATGGGTAACCGCGAGCGGGCGCTGGAACACTTTGGCCGCCTGGAGCGCCAGGCGGTCGATGGCCCTGGCCACCTGCTGGTGCGAACCCGCGACGAAATCCTGGCCCCAACACCAAAGACACCGGCAACGGTGTCTTCTACTGCCACACCCGAAACAGCCTCTCTGCGTGCCGAGCGCCGCCGGGTCACCGTTGTGGCCTGCCTGGTCCAGGCGGACGCCGAGCTTGACGTCGAGCTGCAGAATGAACGCATGCAACACACCCTGGAGCAACTGGACCTGGTCCTGTTGAACCATCGGGGGCATGTGGTTCGGGCCCCTGGCAGCGGCCTCCTCGCCTATTTTGGCTATCCTGCAGGTCGCGAGCAGGCGACCGTCGATGCCGTCCACGCCGCCTGGCAAGTCCTGCAAACAGCCCCGAGCGACTGCGAGCTGCGCATAAGCGTCGATACCGACCTCATCGTAACCGGGGTCGACCCGGACACCCCCGACCCCGCTGGCCTGCTCAGCCAGCGCGCACAGGCTCTGGCACGTTCGACCGACACGGGGACGCTCGTGGTCTCGCCATCCGTGCACCAGCGCGTCTCGGGGTATTTTCTGTTCAGCCCTCACGCAGGCACGGGAGTACTCGAAGGAAGCCAGCGCGTCACCGGCGACCCCGGCCCCCTGGATCGCGTCGATGCCCAGCACGCCCGAGGTGGCCTCACTCCTCTGGCAGGACGCACAGAGGAGCTTGAGCGCCTGCACATGATCTGGCGCCAGACACTCGAACATCACAAACCACACTATGTACTGATTCAGGGTGAAGCCGGCCTGGGCAAGAGCCGTCTCGCACGACACCTCGACGAGCGCATCCGCGGCCAGGCGCGCTCGCGCTTCCTGCTGAAGTGCCGCGAGGACCGCGCGCGGCACTTGTTGACGCCCGTGCGTCAAGCGTTCGCCACCTGGCTTGGGCTCGGCAGCATGAATGCCAGCCGCCAGCGCCGACTGGCACGTGCCCTCGGCACCGCTCGGTCACTCGATGCGGACATCGCCGACGCCCTGGCGCACTGGCTCACACACCCGGACAGCAACGGCCTCGAAGCACTGGCCGCGCAGGGTCTCGACCGGGATCACATCATTGACGTCCTCGTCGAACTCGCCCGGCGCCGAGCCCAACGAGGCCCCATCCTGCTGATCTGCGACGACCTGCACTGGATGGATTCCGGCACGGCCGAATTCCTCCGACGCCTGTATCAGCGCCTGCATGACCGCCCGTTGCTGACCCTGCTCACGGCCCGCATGAGTTTTCGCTCCAACTGGCGCGATATCCCGCTCGAGCACCTGCGACTGCACGCCCTGCCCGACCAGGCTGCACATGAACTCATCGAGCGCTGCGACACCCAGCATCGCCTGACGACACACCTGCGCGAACAACTCATCGAGCGCGGCGAGGGCGTCCCGCTTTTTCTCGAGGAGCTGACGCGCTACACCCTCGAAGCGGCGCGCACCGGGACCCTGCCCGACACCTTGCCGCCCGGACTGGCTAATCTGCTGGTGGCACGTCTGGAACAAACCGGGACCGCGCGTGACCTGGCCCACGCCGCGGCCGTAATCGGACGCGATTTTGATACGCGCATCCTGAGTCACCTCCTGGAGCAGCCGGCCGACGTGATCCGCCGCCAGCTCAGCCGCCTCACCGGCCGCGGATTCATCGAGCCGGTCGGCGTCCTGGACGGTGTGCGCTACCGGTTCCGTCACGCGCTGTTTCAGCAGGCCACCTACGAATCCATGCTGGTGGCCGAACGAACGCGTCTTCACGGCCGCCTGGCCGATCTCCTGCGTGACGATGGAGGCACAAGCAGTATCGACTGGGGCCAGGTGGCCAGCCATCTCTATCACGCCGGGCGTGTGGAGGAGGCGGTGCCCGCCTGGCTCGAGGCGGGAGAGGCGGCGTTCGCCCGGGGCATGCTGCTGGAGGCCTCGCACTACTTCGAAGACGCGCTCAGCTGCCTCGATCGCGAGCTGGGTGAGCGGGAACCGTCGGAAGAACGCGATGCGCAGACCCAGCGAGCCCTGGGCGGACTGGGTGCCTCAAACCTCGCCTTGCTGGGATACGGCTCGCGCACAGTGCACGCGATCTTTGAGCGTACGCTGGGCATCACCGCGCCCCAGCGAGACGCGGTGCAGTACTTCCGTGTGCTCTGGGGACTTTGGCACGGTGCCGGATCCTGGCATGGCTTTGATGAAGCCCACCGCCTGGCCAACGACATGGAACAGGTCGCAGAGCAGTCGAACGACCGCCTGCTACGGATCGCCGCTCACTATGTACAAGGCAACACGCACTTCTGGAGTGGCCAGCTGCCGCTGGCGCTGGAACACCAGACCCAGGCGCTCGCCCTGTACCGCGAAGACGACCACCCACACCTGGTCGCGCGCCACACCGAAAACCCTGCGATCAGCTCACGCGGCTTCATGGCCTGGACGCTCCTCTTCTTCGGCAACCACGCTCGCGCGTGGGATGAAATGGATGCGGCCTGCGCCGAGGCCACAGCGCTGGAACACCGCCCCACCGAGGCCTTTGTCTACGCCTTCCGGGCAGCGCTTGGCTTCTTCGCCGACGACCCTGACGAAGCCCTGACCTCCGCCCGCCGCGCGCTCGCGATTGCCGAGGACTATGACTATCCCCTCTGGCGGGCCTCAGGCCTGGCACTACAGCACTGGGCTCTCGCGCGCCAGGGCGACCCCTCGGCTGTGGCTCCACTCCGGGAACAGGCAGATGCATTGCGCCACATCATGGATGGCGTCAGCACCATCTTTCAGCTCTTCCTGCTCGACGCCCTGCATGCAACCGGCGCCAAGCCCTCGGAACGCCTGCAGATCGCCACCGATACACTGACCAACTGCCTGAAACGAGGGGATCACGGCTTCGAACCCGCCATCCGGCGACTGCGGGCGCATGCGCTACTGGAACGCAGCGACGGCACCGACAACGAGGGCTGGCAGGAGCTGGAGCGGGCACGACGTCTGGCCCACGACCACGGCAACCCGAATATCGAACGATTAACCCTGCTCGACTATGCCCGCTTTGCTCGCGATGACGTCTGGCGCCAGTGGAGCGAACGCGAACTCCTGCGCATCAACCACTGCATCATCCCCCGACGACACCCATCCGAGCAGGCGCTGCAGCAAAACCCGCAGCTCGCCTGAACCGGTCCCGCGCCAGCACGGGTACCGGCGCGCACAAAAGAAAAGGCCCGAACCTTTCGATTCGGGCCTTCTCGGAATAATGGCGTCCCCACGGGGATTCGAACCCCGGTCGCCGCCGTGAAAGGGCGGTGTCCTAGGCCTCTAGACGATGGGGACGCAGAGGCAACGTCTTGTTGCTAGTTTGGCGGGCCCTGGGGCCGGCCGCTTCTGTGACCTCCGGCGGTCTCACGATAAATGATCGTGGTTACAACACCGGTAAACACCAGAAGAAATCCGATCGGAACCGCCGCAATCAGGGGCTTGGACCAGGTTTGCTCCCCGGTGAACATCAGCCCGAAACCGCCGAACAGCCCAACCACTGCAATCACCAGACCCACCCAGATGGATATAACCCCAAAACGATGCATCGGTGAACTCGCTTACACCCGAATTTGGTGGAGCCAGGCGGGATCGAACCGCCGACCTCCTGCATGCCATGCAGGCGCTCTCCCAGCTGAGCTATGGCCCCGTGTCAGGCGAGCGCGTACTGTAGCCAGCACCCCCTGGAGTGTCAACCCGCTTCCGCCGAAATTTTCTTCAGCGCCCGCTCGATCCGAGCCAGTGATCGCTCACGCCCAATCAGCACCAGGGTGTCGTCGATCGGCGGCGATACTGTGCCGCCGGTCAGGGCCACACGCAGCGGCTGCGCGACCTTGCCCAGCTTGAGATCCAGCCGCTCGCCGGTGTGCACCACGACCTCGTGCAGAGGCTCCTTCTCCCAGGCTCCCAGCGCACTGAAACCGTCATGCAGCGTCTGCAGCACCGGGAGTGCTTCGGCGGTGAGCTGCTTGCGCGCGGCCTTCTCGTCGTAGTCCTCGAACTCGCGGTAGAAGTACACGCTGTTCTCGGCCATCTCGCGAAGGGTACGCGCCCGCTCGCGCTGAGCGATCACCACGTCGCGCATCGCCGGGCCGCTGGACGGATCGATACCCAACTGACCCAGGTGCCAGCCGAACTCCAACGCCACATGGTCCGGGTCCAGGGTCTTGATGTAGTGCTGGTTGAGCCAGAGGAGCTTGTCCGGGTTGATCGCCGAGGCGGACTGGTTGACGTCCTCGATATCGAACAGGCGCACCAGTTCGTCCACCGAGAAGATCTCCTGGTCGCCGTGGGCCCAGCCCAGGCGCACCAGATAATTCAGCAGGGCCTCCGGCAGATAGCCCTCGTCGCGGTACTGCATCACCGAGACCGCCCCGTGGCGCTTGGACAGCTTGGCACCGTCCGGGCCCATGATCATCGGCAGGTGGCCGTAGCGCGGCGGTTCCACGTCCAGCGCCTTCAGGATGTTGATCTGGCGCGGGGTGTTGTTCAAGTGGTCATCGCCACGGACCACATGGGTGATCCCCATATCCATGTCGTCGACCACCACCGTCAGGTTGTAGGTTGGCGAGCCGTCGGAGCGGGCGATGATCAAGTCGTCCAGCTCGCTGTTCTGGAACGCGACCTTGCCGCGCACCATGTCGTCGACGATGGTTACCCCCTCGTCCGGCGTGCGAAAACGGATTACCGGCTCCACGCCCTCGCGCGGCTCGGTGCGCGCGCGGCAGCGACCGTCGTAGCGCGGCTTTTCCTTGCGCGCCTTCTGCTCCTCGCGCATCGCATCCAACTCTTCCTTCGTGCAGTAGCAGCGATAGGCGTGACCTGCGGCCATCAGCTGGTCGATTACCTCCTTGTACCGATCAAAACGCTCCGTCTGATAGAACGGCCCGTGATCGTAAGTCAGCCCCAGCCAGTTCATCCCCTCAAGGATCGCGTTGACCGATTCCGCATTGCTGCGCTCCAGATCGGTGTCTTCGATGCGCAGCACGAACTCGCCACCGTGGTGACGCGCATACAGCCAGGAGAACAGCGCGGTGCGGGCACCGCCAATATGGAGATAGCCGGTCGGACTGGGGGCAAAACGGGTACGAAAAGTCATGCGAAGCACTCGTTCCTGAGGAAGGTGGAATTTGAAGGCGCCTAGGGTAGCAGAACGCCGCGGGGCTGCCGCAGGGACCGCGGTCTATACTGGAGTTGGGACCACACGGATGCCCGAACGCGGGCCAAAGGAGCCTTCATGAATCCCACGCTCACCCGACTTTCCACGTTACTGGCACTGACCGGCGGCCTGGCGCTGGCCGGGAATGCCATGGCGACCGACCGCATTGCGCCACCGGACGGGGCCGAGGTTTATTTCATCAGTCCACAGGATGGCGAAACGCTCGAAAGTCCAGTGCGTGTCCAGATGGGCCTGCGCGGCATGGGTGTCGCGCCGGCCGGCGTGGAGATGGACAACACCGGCCACCACCACCTGCTGGTGAACAAGCCACTCGACGAGGTGGACCTGGATGCCTCGCTGCCCTTCTCCGACCACAAGCGTCATTTCGGTGGTGGACAGACCGAGGGCGAGCTGGAACTGGAACCCGGCGAGTACACCCTGCAGTTGCTGTTCATGGACTACCGCCACATTAGCTTCGACCCACCGGTTGTGTCCGAAAAGATCACTATCACGGTCGAATAAACGCACCCACGAAAAAGCCCCCTCCGTCTCCGGAGGGGGCTTGTAACACCCGATCCCGGTGCGGCCAGTTACGGCAGCGCGGGGATATCGAAGCGCGGCATCTCGCCGGTCAGTGCGTGCATGAAGGCCTCGATGTCCGCGACCTCGTCATCGCTGAACTCCATGCCCAGCATCTCCTGCCCCATGATGCGGATCGCCTCGTCCAGCGTCGCGGTCTCGCCGTTGTTCATGTAGGGGTAGGTCAGCGCCACATTGCGCAGCGTCGGGGTCTTGAACGCGAACTTGTCGGCCTCATCGCCCGTGACCAGATAGCGGCCCTTGTCTTCCGAGCCCGGCACCTGGATGCGATGGAAGTTGCTGTCGGTCAACGCCGGTCCGCTGTGGCAGGCCACGCAGCCGTTATCGGCGAACAGCTTCATCCCGCGCATCTGCTGCTCGCTCATCGCACCCTCGTCCCCGACCAGCCAGCGATCCAGCGGCGAATTCGGGGTGTTCAGCGTGCGCTGGAACGTCGCCAGGGCCTTGGCCACGTGGTCGGTATTGATCACGTTGTCGCCGTCATAATCGGGATAGGCGGCCTCGAACTTCTCCTGGTACTCGTTGAACTCCTCCAGGCGCGCGATCGCCTCCTCCAGCGGCATCGCCATCTCGATCGCGTCCTGGATCGGGCCCAGGGCCTGGCCTTCCAGATCGTCCTCGCGGCCATCCCAGAACTGGGCCGTGAAGAAGCCGGAATTCAGCACGGTCGGGGTATTGCGCTCGCCAACCTGGCCGTCATGGCCCACCGCGCGCGGGATGCGGTCCGCCCAGCCCAGCGCCGGGTTGTGGCAGGTGGCGCAGGAGATCACGCCGGAGCTGGAGATGCGCGGCTCGAAGAACAGCATCTTGCCCAGCTCGATCTTCTCCTTGGTCATCGAGTTGTCCGCCGGGATCGGCGGCAGCGCCGGCAGCGGCTCGAACACGTCGCGGTACTCGGAATAGTCGGTATCGGCCACGGCCGGGGCTGCGGCCCCGAACGCGACGGCTGCACAAGCCGCCAGCGCCGTCATGCGGAATCCGGAAAGCGTTTTCATACAGGTCTCCCTTGAGTAACAGATGAGTAACAGACATCTGAGAAGCGGATATCGGCGCGAACCGAAATAGACTCGGTCCAAACCACTTAAAACCCACCCTACAGACGCGGAAACCTGGTCGCGATCAAAATCCGCCCCGGAGATGATCTGCATCAATTATCAGCCTCCAGGGGAGCCGGGTTCGCCCCCACTACACCGTTTCCCGGGATACCCGGACAAACTTGACCCCCCCTTTTCCCTCCATTACGGTTCGCCCCACTCTAGGTGCCCCGGCGCTCAGCCGCCGGGGATAATCGGGAAGCCGGTGCGCGAATCGACATTCGCAAGGCCGGCACTGCCCCCGCAACGGTAGGCGGAGACGGGCGGATCCAATGCCACTGCGGCGCATCCCCGGGATGCCCGCGGGAAGGCGATCCGCCCTGGATGCATCGCGCATCCACTTCGCGAGTCCGGAGACCGGCCTGGACGACACCCGACGCCGCGGTGGGCGGCCGAGCGGGCCAGTCCGGCGTGCTCGCATCGCCCGGCCTCCCCTGCTCCCTGTCCAGCTTCCGGCGTCGTTTCATCCACGGCGTGCGGGGTCGCGCGTCCAAGGGAGCAACCCAACAATGAACCATACCCATCTCCGACCGGGACAGCATGCCGTCCCGGCCCTGGCCACCCTGTGCCTGATGACGGCCGCGGGCATCGCGCCGGCACAAGCCGGCTTCGAATTCGGCGACGCGGAAGACGGCCTGCAGGTCACCCTGGATCCGCTGATCCAGGGCCGCTACAGCTACGAACGAGACCCGGATGGCTCCAGCAGCGAATTCGACTTCCGTCGTGCCTGGCTGGACACCTCGGGCACCCTGTTCCACCCCGATCTGAGCTTCCGCCTGCAGCCGGATTTCAGCAGCGGCGAGCTGTCCATGCGCGACATCTGGTTGCAGTACGCACTGGGTGAACACCTGGGCCTGCGGGCTGGCCAGTTTACGGTCCCCTTCGGCCTGTCGCGGGATATCGGCGGACCCAACCGCCTGTTCACCGAACTGAGCATCGCCGGCAACCAGTTCGAGGTTCCGGCCGGCCGCGACACCGGTATCGCCCTGCTGGGCGGCGCCGGCGACAACCGGGCATGGGCCATCGGCGTGTTTGACGGTCGCGGACGTCTGGATCAGCGCGACGATCGCCCCTCCACATCCGGCCACCTGTTCAGCGCGCGCGGCGCGTGGGCCCCGGTCGGCGCAGTCCCACGTGACAACACCACGTTAGGCCAGGCCGTGGAGCGCACCGTCGCCCTGGGCGCCGGCGTACAGGCCGCCAGCCGCAACCACCTGCGCGACTGGAGCCGCGGCATCGAAGACACGGTGGCCAACCAACGCGCCGACTGGATCACCGCCACCGCCGACGCGGTGGTCAAGTTCGCCCATACCTCGCTGTCGCTGGCGGCCTTCCGCCGCGATGTCTCCCCCGACCGCACCGCGAGCTACCACGACCTGGGGGCCGAACTGGAACTGGCGCAGTCGCTGCCGGTGGAGGGACTGGAGTTCGCCGCGCGCCACGCCGTATTGCGCCACGACGCAGGCGACGATCTTGGCACTGACGAGCGCTGGCAGCGTGAATGGGGTGCCGGCCTCAACTGGTATCACCGTGGCCAGCGGCACAAGACCCAACTGATGTGGCTGGACCGCGACACCGACACCTCGGACTGGGAGCTGCACCTGCAGCACCAGTTCCGCTTCTGAGAAATGACCGGGAGAATCGACATGAACTGGATGCAACCGATCCACCACCCGTTGAGAACCACCCTCTTTGCGATCCTGTTGCTGGCTGCCACCGGCAGCCCGGCCACCGCGGAGGTCACTGTCACAATGCCGGGCCCCTGGGGCGACTATGACGAGACCCTGGACGATCCGGCCAAAGTGGATGCGACCGAGGCCTTCCAGCGCTTCCGTCAGCAGAGCATGCAGGGCACCTCGGCCACCTACCGCAGCATCGAGCAGATCCTGCGTTATGACGCACCATTCGCCGAACGTCTGCCCGGTCTGGCCGAGGAACTGGCGCGCCGCGCCGACGACATCGAAACCTGGTTCGCACGCGAGACACCGGCGCGGGACGGCGAACCCGGGGCCCTGCCCGCGGCCTGGGAGGACCCGGAGTTCTCCGAGTACAAGGCAGCCTACCGCGAGGCCGCCGAACGACTGCAGCGCAAGGTGGAGTCGGCCGACGACCTGGAGAACGAAGACTTCCAGCTTCGCGCCACCGAGGCCCTGAACGGCGTGCGCCACCATTGTCTGGCCTGCCACGACAACTACCGCCGCCGCTAAACCGGCCGGGAACCAAGGGGCCGCCGCATGGCGGCCCCTTGCCGTGACCCTGATCGGGAAGAAACCGCCTTCGCCTGCAAGCAGACTCCTACAGGTTCCTGGCGATGTGGGAGCCTGCTTGCAGGCGAAAAGCCCCGTGTCCCACAACACCCACCGGCGTTATCCCTGCCTGCGGAAGATCAGGGGCGCCACCGCTTAGTCCCCGTCCATGCCGCGGTAACGGCGCACATGCGCCGGGTCGTACAGCGCGCTGTCGCGGAAATCGCCCGGGTCCAGCGCCGGGCCCACCAGGATCAGCGCCGAGCGCCGTGTGGTCAGGGCCTGCGCCCGTTCCGCGATATTCCCCAGCGTACCGCGCACCACGCTCTCGTCCGGCCAGCTGGCGCGAAACACGATCGCCACCGGGCAGTCGCAGCCATAGTGCGGCCGCAGGTCCTCGACCACGGTCTCGATATTGTGCAGCGACAGGTGGATCGCGAGGGTCGCCCCGGTGGCGGCAAAGCTCGCCAGCCGTTCGCGCTCCGGCATGGAGGACGCCCGTCCCGGCGTGCGCGTCAGCACCACCGACTGCGCCACCTCCGGCACCGTCAGTTCCCGCCCCAGGGTCGCGGCGGCGGCGGAGAATGCCGGCACGCCGGGCGTGATGCTGTAATCGATCCCGGCCGCCTCCAGCCGACGGATCTGCTCGCCCAGCGCGCTGTAGACCGAAAGATCGCCGGAGTGCAGGCGCGCCACGTCCTGGCCCGCCGCGTGGGCGCGTTCGATCTCCTCCATGATTGCGTCCAGCGTCAGCGGCGCGGTGTTGACCACGCGCGCCCCCTCCGGGGCATGCTCCAGCACCGCCTCCGGCACCAGCGAACCGGCATACAGGCATACCGGGCAGGCCGCGATACGATCGCGCCCGCGCAAAGTCAGCAGATCGGCCGCACCCGGCCCCGCTCCGACAAAATGAACCGTCATCAAAACTCCTCGAAATTCCCGTCTGTCCCGTTCACCGTCCGCACGGCCACCGCGCAGCTCGCCCGTGCCGAGAGCCGCCGCGGCAGCAGCAGGCGCGCCCCGTCGCCGGCCACCGCCAGCGCCGCCGCCTCCGCCACCGAACCGACCCCGGCGACGGCACGCGAGCGCGCCGAGTCCGTGGACAAGGCAGCGTCGCGCGCGGCCAGCGCGGCCGCCGACGCGAACACCGGCTCCAGCTCCAGGTCGCGCGCGGCCGTCCACAGCACCGGGCTGTCGCCCTTGTGCCCCGGGGCCGCCAGCTGCCGGATCTCGATCGCCTCGCCGCCCCCCGCCCGCAACACGGCGTGCGCCTCGGCCAGCACCTCGCGGACCAATGCCTCCAGCTCGCCGGCCGTGCAGGCCGAGGCGAAGCCGACCCCGGGGGTCACCCGGACACGCGCCCCGCTCGGCGTTTCCCTCAGCTCCGGCGCAGCGACCACAGGGTCACCGGCCGCAGCGGCTTCCAGCCGGCCATGCCGCCCAGCGGCTCCGCGCGGCTGACGTTGATCCGCGTGAGCTCGCCGCCGTGGCGCTCGTGCGCCGCCGCCAGCACCGCGTCCCCTTCCACGGTCACGCTGCTGGCGACCAGCCGCCCGCCCGGGCGCAGTTGGCCGATGCAGTGCTCCACCAGCCCCGGCGTGGTCAGCCCGCCACCGATGAAGATCGCATCGGGTGGCGGCAGGTCTCCCAGTGCCCCCGGCGCCCGCCCGTGGATGCACCGCAGCGTCGGCACCCCCAGCGTGCTCGCGTTGCGCGCGATGCGTTCCAGGCGCTCCGCGCGCGGCTCGATGGCCACGGCGGTGTTGGCCGGATCCGCCAGCATCCACTCGATGCCGATGGCACCGGAGCCCGCGCCCACGTCCCACAGCCGCTCGCCGCGTCCGGGCGCCAGCAGGGCCAGCGCCACCGCCCGCACCTCGCGCTTGGTGATCTGTCCGTCCTGCTCGAACTGCGCCTCCGGCCGGCCGGCACTGGCCGCCAGCACCTGCGCCGCCGGATCGGCCCGGCACTCCAGCGCCACGGTGTTCAGCGCCTCGATCGCGACCTCCGGCCAGGCCCCGGCGCGCTCGCGGACCGCCGCCTCGCGGTCCGCACCCAGGGACTGCAGTACGGTCAGGGTGGAATCGCCGAAGCCGAGCCCGGTCAGCCAGTGCGCCAGTTCCGCCGGGGTATCCCCGTCGCGGCTCAGGATCAGCAGCCGCGCGCCGTCATGCAGCCAGGGCCGCAGCGCCTCCATCGGCCGGCCGTGCACCGACAGGCAGCGGGTCTGCTGCAGCGGCCAGCCCATGCGCGCGGCGGCCAGACTGAACGCCGAGGGCGCCGGCCAGACGCAGGTCTGCGCGGCCGGAAAACGCCGCATCAGGGTCGCGCCCACCCCGAACCAGAAGGGGTCGCCGCTGGCGAGCACGCACAGCGGCTGCCCGGCGCGCGCCTCGATCCAGTCCAGCGCGGTCTCCAGCGGCGACGGCCACACCAGGCGCTCCTGCCCCGGCCGCTCCGGCAGCATCTCCAGATGCCGTGCGCCGCCGATCACCGTCGCCGCCGTGTCCAGCGCCATGCGGGCATCCGGGGCCAGCCCGGCGAGCCCCTCCGCGCCCACGCCGACGATATTCAGCCATGGCGCTCGCTCCTCGTTCGTGGCTAGACTGGTCATCCTCATGAGCTCCCGTTCATCTCCTGACTCCAGCCCCCGGGCGGCGCGCCCGCGGCAGATCCTGCTGCTGGGCGGCACCACCGAGGCCGCGGCGCTGGAACCGCTGCTGGACGGCCACCCGCGGCTGCACGCCACCGTGTCGCTGGCCGGACGCACGCGCAGGCCCGCGCCCTCGCGACTGCCGCGGCGCACCGGCGGGTTCGGCGGCGCCGAGGGCCTTGCCGCCTGGCTGCACGAACACGCGGTCGACGCCCTGGTGGACGCGACCCACCCGTTCGCGCGGCAGATCTCGGCCAATGCCGTCGCCGCCACGCGCCAGACCGGCATCCCGCTGGCCCGCCTGACCCGACCGTCGTGGGAGGCCGGACCGGAGGACCGCTGGATCCGCGTGCCCGACCTCGCAGCCGCCGCCCGCGCCCTTCCGGAACTCGGCCGACGCGTGCTGCTGACCACCGGCCGCCAGCACCTGGAGGCCTTCGAGGCCGCGCCCGAACTGGACTACGTGATCCGCACCATCGACCCGCCCGAACCGCCGCCGGCGCTGCCGCGGGTCACCTGGCTGCGGGCCCGCGGCCCGTTCAGCCTGGCCGACGAGCACCGGCTGCTGGAGACCCACGCTATCGACGTGCTGGTGACCAAGGACAGCGGTGGCGATGCCACAGCCGCCAAGCTGCAGGCCGCGCGCGAACGCGGCATCCCGGTGGTAATGGTGGACCGGCCGCCGGACGCCCCCGGGGTGCCCCGCTTCCACGCCCCGCAGGCGGCCCTGGAGTGGCTGGAAGACCTCGCGCGCTTTCACCGCGACTCCGCGGACTCGACATAACGCGGGGTGTACACGTGGCGCCGGCCGGAGGGGCGCTCCAGCACCCGGGTGGAGGCGGCGCCAACGATCACCAGCGTGCTCATGTTCGCCATCGTCGGGTCCACCTCGCCGAGAGTGGAGATCTGCACGTCTTCGCGTTCGCCGCGTCCCACCGCGGTGGCCAGCATGACCAGGGTGTCCGGACCCTGGGCCTCGCGCACGATGCCCAGGGCCTCCCCAAGCTGCCATGGTCGCGCGCGCGAGATCGGGTTATAGAACGCCATGGCGAAGTCGGCCTCGGCCGCCAGCCGCACCCGGCGCTGGATCAGCGACCAGGGCTTGAGGTTGTCCGACAGCGAAATCACGCAGAAATCGTTGCCCAGCGGCGCACCCAGCCGCGCGGCGGCGGCCTGCATAGCCGAGACCCCGGGAGTCACGTCCACCTCGACTCCCGCCCAGCGTTGTGCCTGCGCCCCTTCCAGCGCCTCGAAGATCGCCGCCGCCATGGCGAATACACCCGGGTCGCCCCCCGAGACCACGACCACGTCCCGCCCCTCCGCGGCCATGTCCAAGGCGTGCATCGCACGCGCCAGTTCCTCGCGGTTATCCGAGGCGTGAACACGGTGATGAGGGCCCGCAATCCGCTCCAGGTACGGCCCGTACCCCACCAGATCGGTGGCCGCTTCGAGACGGGCAGCGACCTCCGGTGTGATCCATTCCGGCCCCGCCGGACCCACCCCGACCACACTCAACCGACCGACCACCGGACCGCCACCCCCGCTCATCGCCGAACCCCGCGCCCGGGGATCACGATCATCGAGAAATAGGGCACCCGCTCCGGGATCTCGGACACTGGCAGGACCCGCTCCTCGGCGGTGCTGGCGCGTTCCACGTACCAGGCGCGCTCACTCAGCCCCAGCTCCTGAAGGACACCGACCACCGCATCGCGATGGGTTCCGACCTTCATGATGACCGCCGCATCGGTCCCCTGCAGGGCCTGGCGCAGATCGTCGATCGGCATCGTGCCCGGGATCACCGTCAGCAGGTCATCGCGCATGGTCAGCGGCGTCGACAACTGCGCAGCCGAGGCCATCATCGAGGTCACGCCAGGGACCACGTGGGTGGGAAACCGGTCCTTCAGCCGCAGGTATACGTGCATGAAGGAGCCGTAGAAGAACGGGTCGCCCTCGTTCAGCACCACGACCGAGCGCCCGGCTTCCAGTTCGGCCGCCAGCTGCTCGGCACAGGCGTCGAAGAACTGTTCGATCCGGCGGCGGTATTCCTCGGAGCCGTGCGGAATCTCGTTGGTCACCGGGTACTCCAGCGGCATCTCGCACTGGCCGGTACCCAGGTGGGCATCCACGATCGCACGCGCCTGACCGCGCCCGCCACGGCGGCAGAAGTAGGCCACTACCGGACTCTGTGCGATCAGACGCGCGGCCTTCAACGTCAGCAGCTCGGGATCGCCAGGCCCGGTGCCGACTCCATACAGGCAGCCCGCCTCCGGGGATCCATTCACAGGGGGAGAAGTCGTCATATCCGGTCACTCGCAAAGGCATTGATGGCCGCCGCGGCCATGGCGCTGCCACCGCGGCGTCCGAAGATGGTCAGGTACTCGAGGTACAGCGGGCTGGCGGCCAGCGCCTCCTTGCTCTCCACCGCACCGACAAAGCCCACCGGGATACCGAGTACCGCGGCCGGACGTGGCGCGCCCTGGTGCAGCATCTCCAGCAGGTGAAAAAGGGCCGTGGGTGCATTCCCGATCGCCACGACCGCACCCTCCAGATGCGGTCGCCACCATTCCAGGGCAGCCGCCGATCGCGTGGTACCCAGGCGTTCGGCGGCCGCCGCCACACCCTCCTCCCGCAGGCTGCAGATCACCGGGTTGTCCGCCGGTAGCCGGGTCCGAGTGATCCCGTGCGCCACCATGTTGCTGTCGCACAGGATCGGCGCGCCGGCGGCCAGCGCATCAGTGGCCGCCCGGGCCACGCCGGCCGAAAACCCGACGTCCCGTGGCAGGTCGGTCATGCCGCAGGCGTGGATCATGCGCACCACCGCGGGCAACAGCTCCTGCGGAAAGCGGTCCAGTTCCGCCTCGGATCGGATAATCGCAAACGACTCCCGATAGATGGCCGCCCCGTCGCGGATATAGTCGGGTACGGCCCCGGCCGTATCGCTCTGCGTCATGCTGGATCTCCGTTGTTCATCATCGCGTTCATACGTCTCGTCAGCGCTGTTCCCTCCAACCGTTGCAGGGCCTCGAGCCCCGACTCATGCCGGCCACCCTCTTCGCGGGCGATGGCATCGAGGGCTGCCAGGGCCGGCTCGACCTGCCCCGGCGCCAGCCTCGTCAGCACGGTCTCCCATCGCGCGGGGGCGCGTTGCAGCGAGAGCTCATAGCGGCCTTCCCACGCCGTGAGCAGGACCTGCGCATTCGCGGGACGCCCACAGTGCTTGTCGCAGCCACTCACATGCACTTGCCCGCCCCCCGCAAGCAACCCGCAGGCAGCGACCCCGGCCCTCTCGGCATCCGCCCGCGTGGCGGTACTGCCCGCGGAGCAACCCGTCTGCCCGATACAGGCACTCACCGCCAGGCGTGGGTCGTCCGGATCGGTCACGCCACCCCACTCGGCGACACGGTCCGGCCCCACAGGAGGTACCCCGGTCAGAAGCAGGCTGCGCCACGGTGTCAGGCGCAGGCGTCCGTCGTGCGCCCGAATATGCTCGGCCAGCCCCTGCAGCGCCTCGGCGCGCAGGGCACCGAACGGAAACGCGATCCCGAAGGCGCGCCCGTTCAGGCACGTCCCCATCCCGGCATCCGCGTATTCGGGGATCCGCGCCGCGACCCAGTCCCCGCCCGGGAGCACCCGCTCCAGCCCGGGCGGCGTCAACGCCTCCGGGCCCCATCGGGCTACGGCACCCGCGAGCCGTCCCGGCGGATCCACATCGCCCTCGCGCAACGCAACGAAGCGTTCGAACACCGCGAGGGCGACGTCCACCACATTCTCCGCGCGTGTCCAGCCCAGCACCGTGGCCGTGCGACTGGACGCCCCCAAGGCCACTCGGAACCACACCCCTCCCAGCGCCGTACAGGCCTCCAGTCGCAAATCCGCCGGCACCCCATCCAGCGGCAAACCGCCACCCGCCTCCACCACCACCCCCACCTTCGGGGGCAATGCCCTCAGGCGCGGGTGCTCCCCCAGTGCTCGCACGAGATCCCGCGCGACCGGCTGCACATCCATGGCCGCCTCCGGGTCGATATCCGTCACCGGGGCCGCCAGGACATTGCGCACCGCTTCCGCCGCAGGATCGCGATCTGCCAACCCCGCCCCCTCCAGCTCGGCGCGCGCCGGCTCCAGGCCCGCCGCGTCCAAACCACGCAGCTGCAGATTGCCGCGGCTGGTCAGCTCGAGGACACCGGACCCAAAACGCCGCGCCACCTCCGCAATGGTCTCCGCCTGCCCCGCATCCAGCCCCCCGATCGGGTGACGCACCCGCATCAACAGACCGTCCCCGGTGGCCATCGGCGCGGCCACCCCCGGACAGGCCCGGCGCACCCGCGAATGATCGGCACTCATCGCTGCACCCCGCCCCCACTCATGTCCGGATCCGCACGCCGCGGGCGACCAGGGCCCAGGCCAGCACGCCAACGACGAGGGTTGCCCCTGCGAGGACCCAGAAGGTCGCGGCCCAGGCAAAGGAGCCGGTCCCCAGCAGGCCGTAGCGAAAGCCCTCGATCATGTAATAAAGCGGGTTGAGTACGGCCAGGGACTGCCAGGGCTCGGGCATCCGTTCTACCGGGTAGAACAGGCCGCCCAGGTAGATCAGCGGGGTCAGCACGAACGTGGCCACCACGGAGGTATGGTCGAAGCTGCGCGCATACAGGCCGTTCAGGAGCCCGGCCAGGGCGAACAGCAAGGCGCTGACCAGCGCGATCCCCAGCGTGGCCGCCAGGTGGTGCAACTGGAGATTGGTAAACGGAATCGCGACCAGCGCGACCAGCGCCCCGGCCAGCAGGCCCCGGATGACACCACCGGTGGCGAAGCCGGCCACAATCAGCCAGGCGGGCAGCGGCGCGACCAGCAGCTCCTCGATATGTCGCTGCAGCCGCGCCCCGTAGAACGCCAGTGTCACATTGCTGTAGGCATTGGTGGCCACCGCCAGGATGATCAGGCCGGGCAGGATAAAATCAGCGTAATCGACCCCCCGCATGGTGCCGAGCTCGCGCCCGATCAGGTGACCGAAGATCACCAGGAACAGGACCGTCGTCACCACTGATGGCAGGAGGTTCTGCACCCAGGCGCGCAGGAAACGCCGCACCTGTTTGACCACCATCCCGCGATAGGCAAATCCGTACGCCGCGAGCCTCATGTCTCCCTCCCCGGCGGGGCGGCAGCGCGTTCCGCGATGCGCTGCAGGAACAGCGACTCGAGCCGGTTGCGCTTGTTGCGGACTCCCGCGACACGCACCCCGCTTGCGCCCAGGCGGTCGAACAGGTCATTCACCTCCATGCCCTGCGGCAGGTCGACCTCCAGGGTCCAGCGATCATTCAAACGAATCGCCAAACCGTCCAGCGCCGGGGCCGCGTCCAGCGGCATGCTCAGTTCCAGCACCAGGGTCTGCACGTTCAGCCCGTGCAGCAGTTCGCCCGTATCACCGCGCGCGACGATCTCGCCTTGATCGAGGATCGCCAGGGTGTCGCACAGGGTCTCTGCCTCCTCCAGGTAGTGGGTGGTCAGCAGGATCGTCACGCCGTCCGCGTTCAAGCCACGCAACAGCTCCCAGGTGGCATGGCGCCCCTCCAGGTCCACCCCCGCCGTCGGCTCGTCCAGGAGCAGGACGCGGGGGCGGTGCACCAGGGCCCTGGCAATCATCAGCCGCCGCTTCATGCCACCCGACAGGCCCCAGGCCGACTGTTCGCGCCGGTCCAGCAACCCCGCCTGTTCCAGCACCTCGCCGGTTCGCTCGCGCGCCCGCCTTGGGGACAGCCCGTAGTAAGCCGCCTGGGCCTCGACGATCTCGCCCACCGGTTCGAAGCTGTTGAAGTTGACCTCCTGCGGTACCACGCCCATGCACGCCTTCGCCGCAACCGCCTGCGTGGCCACGTCGTACCCGCAGACGCGGATCGAGCCCCGATCCGCCCGCACCAGCGTGGTCAACAACCCCACCAGAGTGGTCTTGCCAGCCCCGTTCGGCCCCAGCAGGCCGAAAAAGCTGCCCGCCGGCACCTCCAGATCCACGTTCGCCAGCCCAACCCGGCCACCGGCGTAGCGCTTGGCCACCGACTGCAGGGCAATCGCGGCGGCCGTCATGGCGCGAGCCCCCCGGCACCATCGGCAAACCCGACGATGCGTCCGGCCCGATCCACCGCGCAGACCTCCAGCGCCGTGGTCTCCGGCAGCATCCCGCGCGCCCGCCGCCAGGCGCGCGCACTGATACGGTCGGCCAGCTCCACACCCTGCTCCAGGCAATCCGCAAGCGCCTGGGCGCTGGTATTGGCCGCGCGGATGCGCGCGACCAGTGCCTGGCTGCCTCCCAGATCCGCCGCCTCCTCCGCCAGCGCGTCGAGATCGATGCGTGACTTGCGGCTGTGGGCATCCAGGTGCCCGGCCGCGAATTTGCTGAGCTTGCCGAACCCCGCGGCCAGCACCACCGCGGGCAGGGGGTGACGCCTCAGATACTTCAGTGCCGCCCCGAACAGATCCCCCATCTCGATCAGCGCCATGTCGTCCAGACCGTA
Organism: Thioalkalivibrio sp. ALJ2; assembly: GCF_000378325.1. Taxonomy (NCBI): domain Bacteria; kingdom Pseudomonadati; phylum Pseudomonadota; class Gammaproteobacteria; order Chromatiales; family Ectothiorhodospiraceae; genus Thioalkalivibrio; species Thioalkalivibrio sp. ALJ2. Next base: position 1,052,814 of record NZ_KB899554.1, on the reverse strand, counting down.
CTGTTCACGCATCGCGGCCTCGCTGGTACCCCCGGTGCAGCAGGCCACGCGCGGACAACCGTTGGCGCGGGCCACGTCTATGGCCTGATGGATGGATGCGATATAGGCGGCGCAGGAGAATGGCCGGACGATGCCGGTCGTGCCCAGGATCGAGAGCCCCCCGAGGATCCCCAGGCGAGCGTTCATGGTCCGCCCGGCAATGCGCTCGCCACCGTCCACGCCAACCGTAACCCTGAAGCCCCCGCTGTACCCGGCGGCTGCAGCGAATGTCTCCAGATGCCCCTGGATCATGCGTCGTGGGACCGGATTAATGGCGGCCTCGCCCGGCTCCAGCACCAGGCCCGGGCGTGTAACCGTCCCGACCCCGGCACCCGCCACGAACTCGACACCGGGCGCACCGCACAGGTTTATCTCCACCCAAACTCGGGCCCCGTGGGTGGCATCCGGGTCGTCGCCGGCATCCTTGATGACCCCGGCAACCGCGCCACCCGGAGTGGGTTCGAGGTCGTTCAGTGCCAGGCTGACCACCTGCCCCTTCGGCAGGACGACCTCCACCGTCTCGAGCCGCCACCCCTCCAGCAGCCACCGTGCGCCGGCAACGGCGGCGGCGGTCGCACACACACCAGTGGTCAGCCCCGTGCGCAGACGCCCGCTGGTCTCGGGCGTCTCCGAGCGCATGGCGCCCGCCGAGCTGTTCTGCTCAGCCGGTTTCATGCGCTCCCGGGACGGACTCGGCACCCTGCATGGCGATCGTCTCGCGCAGACGCACGACCTCGCCCACGATCAGCAGCGCCGGCGACTGGATATCCAGATCCGCCACCCGCGCGGGGAGATCGGCCAGAACGCCTTCGATGACACGCTGGCCCGGTCGCGTCCCCTGTTCAACCAGCGCGGCCGGCATCGCGCCATCCGCACCCGCCGCCATCATCTCGCCGCAGACCTCGGCCAGGGTATGCAGCCCCATGTAGACAACCAGGGTCTGCTGCGGATGCACTAGCGAGGCCCAGTCCAGATCGGTCTCGCCGGCACGCCGGTGGGCGGTAACAAACTGGCAGCGATAGGCATGATCGCGATGGGTCAGCGGGATTCCTGCATAGGCCGCACAACCACCCGCCGCGGTAATCCCCGGCACGATGCGCACGGGCACCCCGGCAGCGGCAATCGCGGCAGCCTCCTCGCCACCCCGCCCGTAGACAAACGGATCGCCGCCCTTCAGGCGCACCACGTAGTGCCCCTCCCGGGCCAGTGCAACCATGCGATCGTTCAGATCCCCCTGATCGCAGCTGTGCCGTGAGCGGGCCTTGCCCACATACAGGCGTTTCGCCTCCGGGTTGGCCAGATCGAGGATCGCCTCCGGGATCAGGCGGTCGTGCAGCAGGACATCGGCGTGCTGCATCGCTGCGGCGGCGTCCAGTGTCAGCAGGCCCGGATCGCCCGGCCCTGCCCCGACCAGATCCACGCAACCGGGCTTTCGCTCGCCGCACAACGGGAGGCGGGCCCCGGCGCGCGCCCCGGGGTCGATCCGCGTCACATTGTCCCGCGGTCGATCACTCATGCTCGAAACAGCTGGGCCGTGGCCTCCGGGTTGGAGGGGAACCAGGCATGCAGATAGGTCGCGGTCAGGCGGCCGTCGCGATAGATCGCCTCGCCCTGCGACCCCGTCCCGCGCGCGCGCCAGCAATGGCCATAGGGCTCGAGCCCGACCTCGGAGTGGGTGTGATGGAAGGTGTGCCCGCGCAGCTCGCCCTCCGGCAGCGGGGCCGCCTGAAGACCCAGACCCTGCAGGCGGTCCGCCAGCTGGGCCTTGCCCGGCACCAGCCCGGCCATAGCCGCAGCATGGCCCTCGCGGTCGGCCAGTTCGTCCAGCAGGTAGAGAAAGCCCCCGCACTCCGCCAGGATGGGGCGGCCCGCCGCATGATGGACCTCCAGGTCCGACTTCAGGGCAGCATTGGCGGACAGCTGATCCAGATACAACTCGGGGTAGCCACCCGGCAGCCAGACGGCATCGGCCTCTGGCAAACCGTCCCCCGCAAGCGGGGAAAAGAACCGCAGTTCGGCGCCCATCTTCTCCAGCAGGCGCAGGTTGGCCGGATACATGAAAGCAAAAGCCGCATCCCGCGCGATCGCAATGCGCACGCCGGACAGCGCCGCCTCGGTCGGCGCAATTGTTTCCGGATCAAAGCGCACCGGCTCCGGGAGCCCTGTCACCCCAGCCTCTTCAATCGCGGCCGCTGCCGCCTCCAGCCGCGCATCCAGATCGGCGATCTCGCCGGCCTGCACCAGCCCCAGATGACGGTCCGGGACACTCAGCGTCTCGTTACGCTGCACGGCACCAAAGAAGCGGATTGCCTCCGGGGTGCAATCCTCCAGCATCCGCGCATGGCCGGGACTGCCCACCCGGTTGGCAATCACGCCGGCAAACGACAGGCCCGGACGGTAGGTCGACAAGCCATGCACCAGCGCCCCGAAGGTCTGGCCCATGCCGCTGGCATCCACCATGGCCAGGATCGGCAAGCCGAAGGCCTGGGCCAGATCCGCACCGGACGGATCCCCGTCAAACAGCCCCATCGAGCCCTCCACCAGGATCAGATCGGACTCCTGGGCCGCCTCGTACAGCATCGCTCGACAGGCTTCTTCCCCGACCATCCACAGATGCAAGGCGTCGACCGGATGCCCGGAGGCCTGTTCCAGGATCATCGGGTCGAGGAAGTCGGGGCCGGTCTTGAACACGCGCACGCGCAAACCCTGGTTGCGGTGGTAACGGGCGATGGCGGCGGTGATCGTGGTCTTGCCCTGGCCCGAGGCCGGGGCCGCCACGAACGCGGCGGGGCAGCTCACACTCACAGCTCGATCCCCTTCTGCGCCTTGATGCCGGCCTGGAAGGCGTGCTTGACCACACCGATCTCGCTGACCGTGTCGGCGGCCTCGATCAGCGCCTTGGGCGCGGCGCGACCAGTGGTGATCACGTGTTGCATCGGCGGCCGATTGGCGAGATCCGCGAGCACCTCGTCCACATCCAGGTACTGATATTTCAGCGCGATGTGCAGCTCGTCGAGCAGCACCAGGTCGACGTTCGGGTCGCGCAGCATGTCGCGGGCATGCGCCCAGGCCTCGCGGGCCGCCGCCACGTCCTTCTCGCGGTCCTGGGTCTCCCAGGTGTAGCCCTCGCCCATCACGTGGTACTGCACGTTGTCCTGCCCCCGGAAAAAGGCTTCCTCGCCGGTGGCGAACTGACCCTTGATGAACTGCACGATGCCGACCTGCATGCCGTGCCCCAGGGCGCGCGCGACCATGCCGAAGCCGGAGGAGCTCTTGCCCTTGCCGTTTCCGGTCAGGATCAGGAACACGCCCTTTTCTTCCTGGGCCTCGGCAATCTTGCGATCCACAATCTCCTTCTTGCGCGCCATGCGCTGGGCGTGGCGTTCGGCGCGTGCGGCTTCGGTGTCGTCGCTCATGTTCTGGTGACTCCTTGATTTGTTTGTATAGGCACGTACGGACGGCCCCGAGATATAGCTATTCGCCGATCAGGATCATCCGGCCGGTCTCCGGATCGCGGTAGACCTGCCCCATGGATTCGAAGCCCGAGCCGGCCTCGCCGGCACCCTCGGGCGGGTCCGGGATCTCACGCCCGGGCTCGATCTCGGCGCCGCCGCTGGCCGGTTCCAGGCCGCTCCCCGAGGCGGCCATCACCACCATCAGGCCGACGGCGAACACCAGCATGATGTCGGCCAGGTTGGCCAGTGGCCCCATCGGCTCTTCGTCAGGGGCATCGAAGCGGCTGGCGCGGTAGTGCGGGACCCTCATGCCGCTGCCTCCAGGCGCTCCATCGCGGCGTCATACCAGCGCCGCCGGAGGCGTCCGAGCAGGAAACCGAGGATGCCAACCAGCAGCCCCAGCACCGTGGTGTTGAACGCCACCGTAACGGCCTGAGCGAGGATTTCCAGTTCGCCCCGGCCCATCGCGGCCAGCCCCGGCCCCAGCGGGATCAGCGTACCCATCAGCCCGAGCATCGGACCGATGCGTGCCAGCAGATCCGCGCGGTCAATGCGGCGCCGTGCGCGGTAGGCCAGGCGCTCGGCATCGCCGGTGGCCTCCAGCCGGCGCACCCCGCCGGAGCGTTCGCCCAGTGCGAGCCCAAGCTCCCAGACGGCGACCGCCACCAGCACCAGCAGGCCGACAATCACCGGCTCCAGCAGCCAGCGCACTACGGTGTCCATCAGTTCCATCGTGATCGAGAACGGCATTCGCGTTTACCTCACTAACCTTTGTTCGGCGCTTCCCACGTTCGTGCGTAGGAGGCCAGCCCCCTGGCCGATGGGGTCTATCCGGCGGCGCATCGGCCAGGGGGCTGGCCTCCTACAGGAGATACCCAAGCGGCGGCTATCGGCGGCGGCCTGCGGCAATACCGCCGATCAGCAACAGGAACAGCGCGGCGGCGACCAGCCAGGGAAGCCAGGGCATGCCGGCCGCCTCGTCGCCGGTCTCCTGGCCACTCTCGGCCTCGGCCGCTTCCGGCAGCTCCTGCATCTCCCGGGCGTCCGGGTCCTCCAGCGGCTGGATCTCGGTGACACGACTGGGGTCGGCCTCCGCCTGTGCGCGATCGATCTGCGCGGACGCGCGCACGGCCGCGAAGGCCTCGCGCAGTTCGGGGTCCTCCAGGCGTTCGGCCACCTCGTCCAGCATCGGGTGGTCGGGGCGCGTGTGCCCGCTGCCCGGCAGGCCATGTTCCGCCACCAGTTCGGCAAAGCGTTCGGACAGGGCGTCCAGTACCTCGGGCTCGGCCTCCCAGAACCCGCGACTGGCAGCCACCAGATGCACGGCCTGCAGGTGGGTCTTCACATGCACGTTGTGGCCGTCGGCGAGAAATTCGTCCACGCCCAGTCCGTGCCGGTCCTGCAGGTAGATGTCGTGCACCTCGTCCCAGACCCAGGAGCGCACGATCTCGGGGTTGGTGGCCTGCCAGCCCCAAAGGTTGTCGACGAAGTCGCGGGCCATGGTGCGGGCCCCGGCATAACCGTGATCCATCAGCGGCTCGATCCACTGCGGGTTCAGGTTCTGCCCCTGCAGCTCGCGCATCAGCGCGCGCCCCAGCGTCTCCACCTGCGGGTTGTCCGGGTCGGCATGCTGCAGCACGCGGTTGTCCGGCACCTCGCCGCGCAGGCTTTCCACGGCAGTGGACAGCCCACCCTGGAAATCGAAGCCGTCGTCGTTGTCCAGCAGCCCGTACAGGTGCGAGGCGCGGCCCAGATAGGTGCGCCCGACCCCGGCCACGCGCGACTCGAACGCATCATGTGCCGCATCGCCGGATGCCGTCGTGCCGTAGGCATGCCCCATGCGGCGCAGGTAGGCCGCGCCCAGTTCGGCGCGATCCTCCCAGGCGCCGGAACGGTCCGCCAGGCGGTTGACCCCGGCGCCGTACGCCCCCGGTGCGGTGCCGAACACGCGCAACGCGGCCTGCTCCCCGGCGGCGGCACCGTCCAGTCCGGCCGCACGCAAGGCCTCGGTGTCCTCCACCCACTGCGCGGCGACATCATTACGCGCCAACGACTCGCCGCCGGGATCGCGCAGATCCTCCGCCAGCGGAGCCAGGGCTGCTTCCAGTGCCTCTTCCAGTTCCGGGTGCTCCTCGAGGATGGTCTCCGAGGCGCCATCCAGCGCCAGCCGCGCGGCCCGGTCCAGCCACACGAGCTGGTCCTCGTAGAGGTCGCGGAACAGCCCGGAGGTGGTAAACAGGGCATCCCGACGACGGTCGCGCCCGGCCTCGTCGAGATCCATGCGCTCCAGGCCCTCGACGATCCCGCGACTGTTCCAGGCCGGCCGGATTCCAAGCATGTCCATGCCGAAGGCGATCATCACCCCCTCGTCACGCACGGTGTCGGAGGCCCAGAGGATGATGGCCTCGCTGCCATCCGCCTCCGGATCACCGTGCTCGCGGGCATCCGCGGCGAGTTCCTGACCGATGCCCCAGGCGATTCGTGTTGGCACCAGGTCCGCCGACAGGGCATGGAAGTTTGTCCCGGTGGGCAGTACATCCGGCGTGCGGATCGGATCGTTGCCCTGCCCCGGCGGTACGAACCGACCCTCCAGGGCGGCTAGCAGATGGGCGCGTTCGCTGGCGGGCGAACCCCGCAGCCTGGCGTCCCAGTCGTCACCGGCCTCGCCGTCACCGACCATCGACTCGAGCATGGTGTCGACGGCCTCGTCCGACCAGTCGCGACCGAACACATGCAGCCCCAGCGGCATCTGCTCCTCCTGCATGTCGGTCAGGTAGTGACCGATCTCGTGCACGAGCAGTTCTTCGTCCATCTCCGCCAGGGGCGTGTCACCGTGATCGTGGTCGTGCCCGTGGTCGTGCCCGTGGTCGTGCCCGTGGTCGTGCCCGTGGTCGTGGTCGTGGTCGTGGTCGTGGTCGTGCCAACGATCATCGTCTTGGCCATGGTCGTGGTCATGGCCGTCATCGTGCTCATGCCCGTCGGAGTGGTCATCGTGGTGCCCATCCCCGTCGTCGTGGCCGTGATGGTGATGGCCCCGCGCCAGTTCGCGTTCGATGGTCTCGGTCAGGCCCAGCTCGTCGATGCGCTCGCGCAGGGTCTGGGCGGCGCGCGAGCGGGTGGCCGCATCGGGCTGGGCGGCGGCCTCGTAGGTCTCTACCAGCTGGCGCAGTTCCAGCAGGCTGTCGTAGAGCTCGGTGGCCGCCAGTGGCGGGGTCAGGTGGCTGATCATCACGCCCATCGAGCGGCGCTTGGCTTGGATGCCTTCGCCGACGCCATCGACGATGTAGGGATAGATGATCGGCAGGTCGCCGCCGAGGATCTCGGGGTAGTCGTCTGGGGCCAGCCCCGCGCGGCGGCGCGGCAGAAACTCGCGGGTGGAATGACGGCCGACGTAGACCAGCGCATCCGCCTCGAAGTGCTCGCGAATCCAGTGATAGAAACCGGCGTACTGGTGAGTCGGCGGGAAGGTCGTGTTCGCATGCAGCAAACGCTCGCTGACCTCCCACCCGCGCGGCGGCTGCGGGCCGATGAACACGTTGCCGAACTCGATGCCCGGGAAGAGCATCTCGCCGTTGCGCGTCATGGCCTCGCCCGGTGGCTCGCCCCATCCGGTCAGACCCGGGATGCCGGTACGCACCAGGGCCTTGCGCAGCTGTTCGGTGGTTTCGTGTTCGTCTTCACCGGCCAGCGTGGCCTCCCAGGCGGCCTCGTACTGGGCGAGCAGGTCCAGAGCCCGCTCCTGGGCGTCGTGCGGGTAGCTCTCGAGCATATGCCGCAAGTCGCCGACGCCGCTTTCCAACGCGGCTTCCGCCAGTTCGTGCTTGTCCGCGTCCCGGGCCGCCTCCAGGCGTGCCTGCAGGTAGCCGATCGGTCCGTCGACCAGCTCTGCCTGCACCGCGGCGGGCAAGCCGTCGAAATATGCCTGGTACTGATCGCGGTCCAGCGAGGCGACCCGGCCGGCGATCGCGTCCAGCGCATCCGCCTGTTCCGGCAGATTCACCGCACGGTCCTGGATCATGTCCAGCAGGGCCTCGGCATCCTCCGGCACCTCGTCCCCGAGGTCATACCCGGCGGCCTCCAGCCGTTGCAGGATCTCCAGCAGTGATTCCGGGACATCCAGCTTGTCGGCGCCAATGTTCTGGCGACCGGGCGGATGGTTGTAGTACACGACCGCGACCCGCTTGTCTGTGTTGTCCAGCTGGCGCAGCCGGTTCCAGCGCTGCATCCGGTCGGCCAGGGCCTCCACCCGCTCGCCCACCGGTTCGGGCAGCGCCAATCGCACGCCAGTGCGTTCGTCCTGCGTGGGCTCGCCCGCGGTCGCCAGCACCATCGGCTGACTGGCGCCCTGCAATTCCGGCATGGCCACGTGATAGTGGACCTTGTCCCAGGGGATGCCCTCGTGCGAGAGCCGCCACTCGGTCTCGCTCACGTCCGCCAGACGAATCCCCTTGACCACAGGGACATCCAGCTCGGCGAAGGCCTCGGCCACCACCTCGCGGTTGCCACCGCCGCCCACTACGAAGTCCTGCAGGCTGACGATCCCGCTCAGCTCGGCGGGTGCCGCCGATGTGGCGAGGTTCTCGACTGCCTCGCGGCTGGCCCCACCCCAGCGCGCGAGGACCGCGAAGCACTGGGTATCCCGGGCCTCCAGCGCCTCGCAGGTCGCATCCAGAAGCTCGCGGTCACCGGGACGGTCACCGGTATCCAGGTCCAGCACGGCCACGGCCGGCCTGGCATCCAGGCCAAGATCCCCCGGGTCGGCCACCGACTGGCCATCCCGGTAATAGCGGATGGTCTCGCGCGGATCCGGTTCCGGCACGTCAATCGAGTGCCCGCCCCGAGCGGCCAGCCAGCGCATCAGACCCTCCATGTTCTCCGGTGTGCGGCCCTGATAGAACGCACGTCCGGTTAGCCAGTCGGCCTGGTTTGAGAAGCGCTCCTGCTGCCGGGCCAGGTGCTCGCGCGGATCCTCGCCCGCTTCAGGGTTCTCGGTCAGTTCGGTCCGGGCCTCCTCGTCCAGCTCCTCCAGCACCGCCTGGCCGTCGATGCGGGACAGCGCGGTCAGGCGCCGTTCGCTGTTGATTGCAAGGATCGGCGCTGACTCGGCCGGTGCCTCTTCGCGCAGCAGACGTTCGAGACGACCGGCCTGGTCCCCGAACACCGCTGCCACGAGCACCGCGTCGGCATCGCGCCACAACGCCCGGATTGACGAGTCCGACTTGTCCGCCAGCTGCTCAGGCGTGCGCAGCACCACCTCGGCATCCGGCACGGCCTCCAGGAATCGATGCGCACCGGCGGCCACCTCGGGGGCCGAGCGCTCGGAGACGATGCCGACGATCTGGGGCCCTGCCCATACGGGCGTGCTCCACAGGCCGACGATCAGCAGGACCAGGCTGCTTTTCCAGAAGGACATGCGATCAACCTCGAAGAAAATTCGATGGGGCGACGCCACCGGTGCAATGGTGGCGTCGCCAATCCGTTATACGCAGGAAGGTGCCGTGGAAACGGCACCCGAAAACCAGCAACGGCAGATGCAATCAGCCGCGTTTGTTGGCCGGCTGCCAGAGGACTTCCGCGCCGTTCTCGTGACGTGCAAGCACACGGCAGAGCACGAACAGAAGATCCGACAGGCGGTTGATGTAGGCCAGTGAACTCGGCCGCAGCGCCTCATGGTGATTCACCGCCACCAGACGACGTTCCGCACGGCGGCATACCGTACGGGCGATATGGCAGTCGGCCGTGGCCGGGCCACCGCCCGGCAGGATGAACTCCTCGAGCGGCGGCAGATCGGCGTTGAAGCTTTCTAGCTCGACATCGAGCCGCTCGACAGAGGCATCCGGTAGCGCCTGATGCCCCGGCACCGCCAGCTCCGCCCCCAGGTCGAACAGCTCGTGCTGAACCAGGGCCAGCACGCGCCGAACCTCTTCCGGGAGATCGTGGACCAGTACCCGGCCCACGACACTGTTCAGCTCGTCCACGTCACCAAACGCCTCGACGCGGTGGCTGTCCTTATCTACCCGCGAGCCATCCCCCAGGCCAGTCCGGCCTTCGTCACCCGTGCGGGTCGCAATCTTTGACAGTCGATTACCCATGCATCACCTCTGCTGGTAGCGCAGCTTGACGAAAGCGGCCCGACCCGGCTGGTTGTACCCTCCGGCGGTCTCGTAGTCCTTGTCGAACACGTTATTGACCGTCGCCTGAATCTGCCATTCCGGCGCAATCTGATAGCTCGCACGCAGATTGAGCAGGCCGTAGCCGGAAAGGCGCTCGTCGTTATTGGCGTCGTTATACGAACGGCTCTTCGCAATCACCGACCCGCCCATTGAGAAACGCTGAAACTTCCGATCGAGATCCATACGGGCCGTAATGGGAGAGCGTCTCTGCAACTCGTTTCCCGTTTCCCGGTCTCGGGCATCCAGTAGGGTCAGTGAAGCGCCTGAAAGCCATTGGCCAAATTCGTATCGGCCATCCACTTCGACTCCCCGAATTCGTGCTTCCTCAACGTTTTCCGGTGGAGCGAACCCTGCAATCAAGTTTTCAACTCGTGTCTCGAAAGCGCTCAAATCAAGATATCCGGATCCCGCCGAATAACGGGCCCCTATTTCGAAAGTTTCAGATTCCTCTGGATCAAGGTCAGGGTTGCCGCGGAAAAACCCGATGTCAGGATGGTAAAGTTCGTTAAACGTTGGGGCCTTGAATGCTGTCCCGTAAGAAGCCCGCAGTCGCCATGCTTCCGCGACCTGGAATCCCCAGGCGACTTGACCGGTAGTTTTACTACCGAACTGTTCATTGTCGTCGTATCGTAACGAACCCTCCAAAGTATGCCGGCCTAGATCGGCTTGGAGAACCCCAAACCCACCAATGTTGTAGCGGCTGGTCTCCTCATATTCGTCCGTACCGAATCCCTCTCTTAGCCCAGGATCATCGACCTGAATACGGTCCTCACGGGCGTCAACGCCTGCCGTGAGGAACAGCTGGTCCGACAGGACGATTTCGTTCAACCAGTCGATCGAATCACGCTTCGTGTCATAACGCGATGTGAATTCCCCATCCACATAGCGATCATTTTCATCACGTGCATGTGCAACACTCAGCTCAGTATCCCAACGGTTATTCACCGGGATGCGGAACCCCGCACGGAGGGCTGCATGGACAAAGTCGGTGTAGTCATCTCCCTCCGTACTGTCAAACTCTGACTCCCCTTCCGAGTACAGTACGTTGCCGAAAACCTCAATCCCATTGTCTAGTCGATGGGTCACCTTGGTCGCAAGCGAGGTGTTGTCGTAGCCGTCACGGTCATCGTCTCCAACGTCATCCTGCACATTGATGCCGTCGGTCTCGAAATGGCTGAGCGAGAAGCTGTAGTTCGTGTTCTCGGTTCCGCCGGCGACGCCCACACCCGTTTCCCAGGTGTTGAAGCTGCCGCCCCCGACAAACGCGTTGACCCTGGGCGGCCCCTTCTGGCCCTCGCGGGTAAAGACCTGCACCACGCCGCCAATGGCGTCGGAGCCGTAGATGCTGGTACGCGGTCCGCGCACCACTTCGACGCGCTCGATCTCCTCCGGTGGCAGGAACTGCCAGCTTGCCCCGCCACTGGTGGCCGACCCCATGCGCACGCCGTCGATCAGGAGCAGGGTGTGGTCGGAACTCGTGCCACGCGTATAGACCGAAGTAGTCTTGCCAAACGCACTGTTCTGGGAGGTCTCGATCCCGGCGCGGCCCTCCAGCAGGTCGGTGAACTGCTGCGGCTGCAGGCGCTCGATCTCTTCGCGATCGATGACGGTGACCGAGGACAGGGTCTCGTCGACCGTCTGCGCGACGCGCGCGGCCGTGACCTGGACCACGTCGAGGGTGTGCGCTTCGGAATCGGCGTCCGGCGTCTCGGCGAGGACCGGGGTGGTGGCCAGCAGGATGGCCGTGGAAAGTGCTGTGCGTTTCATGTCGTCCGTGTCTCCCGGCGAGCCGCCCGCACGCCGTAAATTCGTCGGGACCACGCAGGCAGGGGGGAGAGAGACACGAGGGGGACCGGGCACAGCCGCTATGCGACCAGGCCCGATCATCCGCCTCGCATGCCCGCCGCATGCCGCGCGATCATTCCCTGGCCGGTCTCCGGGCTGACGAGCGTTCCGGTGCGGCGCCTTCCCGAACGATTCCGTTCAGTGGCGTGTGCCGCGACCATCAGAGGCCGTCATGGCCTCTCGCTCGATTACCGTTGCGGGGGCAGCGTCGGATTCGTCCGCAGGCATCCAGATACCTGTAGCGGGCTCACCGAACTTCCCGTTTAACCCCTCGGCGAGACACGCCGAGGGGCACCAGAAAACGCACGAAAGCCTACACAGTTGGTCAAGAAATTACCAGACCCGGGAAATGCGCGGCGTCAGGATCGCTGGGCCTCGGCCTGCACATAACGTGCGCCGCTCTTGAGCAACCGCCCCCAGGACTTGTCCTGCAGCATGGCGTCAAATTCCGGCGACCGTTCGGCACGCAAAGCCACCGGCGCCGCCTGCGCGCCCTCCTCCACCGGATGGGCGGCCAGCATCTCCAGGCGGTCGGGATTGGCGCCATATTGCCGTACCAGGAAATCACGCATGGAGTCGGACAGCGGCAGATGGTAGATGCGCGTCAGACGCAGGGCCAGCCATTCCGCCATACGGCTGAGATCCTGACGCACCATACGCACCATCGCCGAACCCAACCCCGCCTTGGCATCCGCACTCATGCCGACGTACAGGCCTCCGAGATAGGCGGCGGGATTCGCATAGATCGCGCGCTGGATACTCGGGTTGGTCAGGTCGACCAGAGGCTCCAGAATCAGTGCGAGCTGGATGCCGATGCGCTTGGCGGTGTCCGCATCCAGTGGGTGCCCACCAAAGTAGAACAGGTCGCCCTCGCGCCGGATGCCGAGCTCGGACAGGTACTCACAGAACCGGTCGGCCAGGCGCAGCTTCTGGTCGTCCGCCAGCTCGATCACCTCCTCGCTCACGCGGATACCGCGCGCACTGCGCTTGAACCAGCTCTGCTGCCCCTTTCTCTCGACCTGCTGTCGTCGCAGCGCCTCCCAGCGCTCGACCGCGGCGGTATAGCGACTCTGCGCCTGCATGAGCTGGTCCCGCGCCGCGCGCAGGTCTTCGACATGACGCAGCGCCCGCCCCAGCAGGCGGCCTTCCGGCGAATTCACAGCGGGGCGGGACTGTTCCAGTTGCGAAAGTGCATCCAGCACCTCGCGCCCGATACCCAGAGTCGGCGAACGCAGGACCTGCGGATCCAGGCCACTGGCCGGGCTTTGCGCCAGCAACATCGCGAGCGAGCGCAGGCGACTGATCACACCCGCCTGAGCGACGCGGAAACGGTTGCCCTGATACTCCAGCCGATCCAGCGCATGCCCCAACCGCCAACCACCCGACCATTCGAAACTCAGCCGCCGGATCTGCCGCCCGTTGACCATCTCGAAGGCCAGTACAAACATGGCCTGCGTATCATCCAGTGTGCAGCGCGACAGGTCATCCGAGTCCGCCGCTGAAAACAGGCGGTCCAGAAATTGATCGATCCGCCGGACGCCATCCTCACGGGTTGGCGCGACGCCCTGAAGCCGGTCGCGCAGCGGATCCGCCAGTTCGGAGGCATCGTGGTGCAGTTTTTCCAGCGCGGCCAGACGAGCATCCGCAGTGGCATCCACCAGATCCGCGACGCGCGAGCGCAGCCCCAGCCGACGGTAGATCTCGATCTGCTCGGCCGCTGCTGCGAGGCTGGTATCGCCGGTCATCTCGCGCACCGCGACCGCGACGCCTTCCGGCGAGATATCCACCTCATGAAGCAGAACCTCGGCGGCCTTGCGTCGCCGCATGTCCGGCGCCATCTCGGCCATCGCCAGGTCGCGGGTCACGAACAGCAGGTCCGGCAAAAAGTCGATCGTATTGCGCAGCTGATCGCGTGAGCGCTCCTGCCGCTTGCCCCGCGTGGCATCGGCAATAAACCGCGCCAGCAGGCCAATCACCCCGAACAGCAGCGTGTAGACGGCAAAAAAGATGAAATTCTGGGCCGGGGCGGCGTGGCCAAAGCCCAGGAAATAGCCCCCCTGCATCGCGAGGAAGGTCACCGGGCCGGCCGCCCACAGCAGCTGCAGCATGTTGAGCGACCAGGGCACCTTGCGCGCGGTCGCCGCGACCTCGGTGATCCGGCTGCGTCCGGCCGCCTCGATCAGCACATGGTCCTGGCTCGGACTGGCGGCCTGGGGGGCCTCCTGCCGCTGTTGCCGCTTGCGAAACCTGCCAAACACGCGTCGTCCCTGCCCCCTCAGCGTTTCCGTGAAGTGTAGGGAAAACAGACCGGTTGCGGGTGCCCGGTCAGGAAAAAATGTTCAGGGAGCCAGGAAGTAGTCCGCAATCCCTACGCAGCACTGCGACCCCGGACTGCCGCCTCCCCCGGCGGCGTCGAAACCACCTTGGGCGCCTCGTCGGCATACAGATAGTCGCGGGTGAGCGGCACGGCATCCTGCTGTTTGGCCACCTGGATGTGGAACACCACCTGGCGCCACCAGCGGAAGGTCGCCTCGCAACTGGCCAGATAGAACTCCCACATGCGGCAGAAGCGCTCGTCGAAGTGGCCCACTGCCTCGGCACGGATGTTCTGGAACCGCCGATACCACTCGGCGAGCGTCTCCGCATAGTGCAGCCGCCAGAACTCGATATCGGTGGTATGCAGCGGGGTCGGCTCCAACGCCTCCATCACCTCGGACAGTGCCGGGGTATAACCGCCAGGGAAGATGTACTTGCTCAGCCAGGGGTTGGTGGTCCCCGGAGGCCCCTGGCGGCCAATCGTGTGCAGGACGGCCACGCCATCGTCCTTGAGCAGGTCGTTCACCCGCTGGAAGAACGTGCCGTAATTGGGCACGCCGACATGCTCAAACATGCCGACACTGACGATCCGGTCGTACTGGTCGTCGTGTTCGCGGTAGTCCTGATAGAAAAAGCGCACGCGATCGTCCAGCCCGCGGCGCTTCGCCTCGGCCTGGGCCACTCGCAGCTGCTCCCGGGACAGGGTGATTCCGTCCACCTGGACATCGGCGTTCTCGGCCAGGTGAAAGGCCAGCCCACCCCAGCCGCAGCCGATATCCAGCACCCGCTGACCGGGCTCCAGCACCAGCTTCTTGCGCAGCATCGCGCACTTGGCCTGCTGGGCCTCCTCCAGGGTCATGTCCGGGCGCTCGAAATAGGCACAGCTGTAGAACATGCCTTCGTCGAGAAAACGGCGGAACAGCCACTCGTCCACGTCGTAATGATGGGAGATGTTCTGGTAGCTGCGCGCGATACGGTTGCCCTGCTCGAGGACCGCGCGAAACATGCACACCAGCGGGTGCACACGACGCTGGAATCTGGGCGCGAAGTTGCGCATGGCCACATCCAGAAACACCCGGATGCCCTCGGGACCCGGCGACCAGAGCCCGTCCATATAGGTTTCGCCCAGCTGAAACCCGGGATCTCGCGCGATGCGCTTGAGGGCCGCCCGATCATGGACCTGCAGCGTGATCTCGGGTGCCCCCTGCCCGAAACGGCGCTCGCTCCCGTCCGGCTCGCGCAGGATCAGCGTGCCGTGGTGCATGTATTCGTTCAGCATCCGTTCGATCATTGCGTCCCTTCCCATGCGAATCGCCTGCTATATTAAACAGAGTCTAGATATCGCACTCGCTCCGCCGCAAGCCTCTGAATTGGCTGATCCCTGCCACTCCAAAAGGTTCCACACTCACAATACCGGAATTCCTCATACGGGCAACCTCTATACGGGGGCCTCACACACCTTCCCTCACGGGGGCCTCACACACCTTCCCTCACCGATGGCAAAACCGCTAACCTGAGCACATGACACTGCGCCCGACCCAAGCCTGCGAACACTGCACCCTGCGCCAGCTCTGTCTGCCGATGGGGCTGCCACAAAACGAACTCTGGCAACTCGACGAGATCGTGCAGCAACGCCGTCCGATCGAAAAGGGGGCCTTGCTGTTCGGCATGGGCGAGCGCTTCGACACCCTGTTTGCCGTACGCACCGGGGCGTTGAAGACCGTTCTGATCGGCGACGACGGTACCGAGCAAATCACCGGCTTCGCCCTCGCAGGCGATCTGCTGGGGCTGGATGCGATCCACTCCAGAAAACATCCGGTCAGCGCGGTCGCCCTCGAATCCACCAGTGTCTGCGCAGTCCCGTACACCCATGTGGACGACCTCGCCGGCAGGCTTCCGACATTCCGCCAGCACATGATGAACGTGATGAGCCAGGGGCTGGCTCAGGACGAAAGCCTGCATGCCCTGCTCGGGCAGCGCACGGCGGAGCAGCGCCTGGCCACATTCCTCGTCACCCTGTCGGAGCGGCATCGTGCACGGGGCCTGTCCACCGAGCGCTTCTACCTCCCGATGTCGCGCGCCGACATCGCGAACCACCTGGGGCTGACTCAGGAGACCATCAGCCGCCTGTTCACACAGCTGCGCAACCAGGGGGTAATCAACCTGCACACCCGGGATCTCGAGATCCTCGAGCCGACGACCCTGCGCAGCACCGCCGGCGTGACCTTTACGCCCGCCGCCAGTAGTGCCTGAGGCCGCCCGGCCACACGACTTCGACTGCTTCTGGGATTTCGCCCTGCGGATATGGGCCTGCGCCCCCGCACGGAAACGCCTGCTGAACTGGCAGGACGCCCATGAGGTCGATGCCATCCTCGCCCTGTTCGCCCTGTGGTACCCACGGCGAGTACACACACACGACTGGCAGGCGCTGATGCAGGCCGCCGCGCGCTGGCGCGAGCAAACCACCTCGCGCGTGCGCGCCCTGCGCCGCCGTCTCAAGCCCAACAGCCCCGATGAGCGACAACGCCAAGCCCTGTACGACGCCGTGAAAGGGCTGGAGCTGGCTTGCGAGCGCACGGCTGCGATGCGACTGTGTCAGCGCACGCAGGCGCTGGGCAATCCCGCTGCGACCCCCGATCTTGCGCGGCGTTTACACCTGCTGTTTCCCACCCTTCCCATGACCGAGATCCTGGACGGATTACCCGAACTTACACACGTCGGCTGCACATAGCAGAGGTTCGGGCTATCCTCCCGACACATTTTCTACAGGCAAGCGGCATGTCGGACGATCTGCGCAATCAGCTCCTGAAGGCCGGGCTGGTGGACGAAAAACAGGTGCGCAAGGCCAAGAGCCAGAAGCACAAGGCCCAGAAGACACAACCGAAAAAGAAAAAGGGCAAGCCCGCCGACGCCGAGGCTAGCGCCGCTGCGGCTCGTCAAGCCGAGCAGGCCCAACGCTCGCGGGAGAAGAACCAGGAACGGCAGGAAAAGGCCGAACGCCGCGCGCGCCGGGCGCAGATTCGCGAGCTGGTGAACCAGCACCTGGCCCCGATCCCCACTGGCGACGCCGCGATCGACTATCACTTCCAGTTCGACGGGCAGGTCCGCCACCTGCCGGTGACCGAGGACACCCGCAAGCGCCTGGTCGACGGCCGCGCGGCGCTGGCCGGCCTGGAGCTGCACCCGAGCAAGGGGTTCCGCGTAATCCCGCGCGATATAGCGGACAAGATCCGCGAGCGGGATGCCGAATGGCCGCTGGTTATCCCGGCCGAGGAAAGCGGCGGTTCCGAGCCCGATCCCGACGACCCGTACAAGGACTACGTCGTCCCCGACGACCTCATGTGGTAACGCCTCGCTCGGGGCTCACGCCTTGCCGGCATCGCCCCCGGCCTGGGCGGTGGGGAGTTCGGCGAAATGCTCGCGCGCACGGGCAACCAGCTGGGCCGGCAGCCCGTTCTTCTCGGCAATCGTAAGACCAAAGGACACACCCGGCTCGCCAATCAGCAGCCGGTAGGTCGGGGACAGCGTCTCGGCATCGAACTGCATCGAGGCGTTCACGATGCCCGCGTGCTGGGCGGCATAGTCCTTCAGGGGCGCCAGGTGGGTATTCACAATCCCGCGCGTGCCACGCGCACGCAACTCGTCCAGCATCGCCATCGCCAGTGCCGCGCCCTCGTCGGGGTCGGTGCCCGTACCCAGCTCGTCCAGCAGGATCAGGGTCTCCGACCCCGCGTGATCAAGAATCCGCTTCAGAACCTCCACATGGCCGGCAAACGTGGACAGGTGGTGGAACAGGCTTTGATGGTCGCCGACATCGACCATCACCTGATCGAAGCGCCCGATGCGGCAGTCCTGCTCGGCCGGGATATGCAGCCCGCACCAGGCCATGGTGACCAGCAGCCCGAGCGTCTTCAGCGCGACCGTCTTGCCGCCGGTATTCGGCCCGGTGATCAGCAACAGGGGCTGCTCGCCATCCAGCCGGATCGACAGCGGCACCGGCTGCGGCCCGTTGCCCTCGGCGAACTGCAACAACAGCAGCGGGTGGTAGGCCTCGATCAGTTCCACCCCGGCCTCCGCCTCCAACCGCGGGGCATGGGCATTCATCTGTGCGGATAGCTGCGCGGCGGCGGATGCCAGGTCGATCCAGGTCAGTGCGGTCAGCATCAGTTCCAGCGGCTCGCCATACTGGCGCACCACGTCGGTCAGCTCGCGCAGCAGGCGCTGCTGCTCGGTATTGATCTGGCTGTTGACCGTATCCAACTGGTTGTTCAGCGGCACCGCCTCGATCGGCTCGACGATCTGGTCGCGCCCGCCCATCGCGGTGCCGCGACGCACACCCTTGACCGCATTGGCCGCCTCGCCACGCAGCACCATCACCGCGCGTTCCTGGTGCCACTGCACCTTCAGCGCGTCCTCGCCCTTTTGCGCGACATCGGAGGCCGCCAGGCGCTTTTTCACCACCGCCTCGACCTCGTCGCGCAGGCGCCCACGCTGCTCGAAGGCCTCGATCAACGCGGGGCTCGCGTCCTCGCGCAGCGACCCGCCGGGGTTCAGGCACGCCGACAGGCGCTCTTCCAGCCCCTCGGGCGGATACAGCTTGTTCAGGTCCGCCGGATAGATCTCGGGGGTGTCCGCCAGTTGATCCGCCAGCTCGCGGGCCTGACGCATGATTGTCTGGAGGTTGTGCAGGGCCTGCACCGGCAGCGCAGCCCCGGGGTTGGACGCCTGGCGCAGCGCCGCGCGCACGTCCGGCAGTTGCCCCAGACGCGGCAGGGTCCCGGCATCCAGACGCTGGCGCGCAACGGTCACCGCGGTCTGCAGTGCGCGCGCCGCATCCAGATTCGGTGCCGGCTCCAGCCCGCGCGCGGCATCCGCGCCGTAGGGCGTCGCGGTCAGGCGCTCCAGCAGACGCTGGATCGCGGGGAATTCGAGGGCCTTCAGATCAACCTGCATGACATACCCTTGTGCATGAATTCTCTACCATGGCCGGAGCTCGGGACCCTGTGGGAGCGTGCTTGCACGCGAAGCTCCTGCCAAAGCCGGATGCAGGCAGGGGCTTCGCCGGCAAGCCGGCTCCCACAAGGGGGGAGACCAGGCTTCGGCTCACTCCTCGGCCTTCTTGAACATCCCGAGGTAGGCCTTCTTCTCCAGCAGCGGTTCGCGCATCACCGCCAGCATGTCGTCCAGGTGTTCCGGCGTGCTCATACCAACCAGGGAGGTGCCCAAGCCCGGCGTGGAGCGGTTGAACTGCATCGCGCGCTGCGCCGGATTGGGCAGGTTCGCCAGCTGCTGTTCGACCACCTCCACCGACTGCTGGGCGAGGTGTCCCTTCAGCATGGAGTGGGAGGCGAACATGTACACCTCCAGCTGGTGCGCGGCCTGCAACGGGCTGGCCACATTGCCCTGCCCGGTCGCGGTGTTGAAGCGGGTAAAGCCTTCCAGCATCACCTGGTTGAACGGGAGCATCCCGATCTTGAAGTGGTGCCGGGCGTGGTCGTCGCCGGTCACGGTCTGGGCCGCACGTTCGGCCAGCCCCTGCATGGAGGTCAGCGACTGAAACACGGCGGCATCGGTCTCCTCGCGGAAGCCCTCGAACGTGGAGATCCCGTAGGCGCGGATCTTCTTTTCCCGCGCCGCCCGCTCCAGCATCTGGAACACTGGCTCCAGCTTGCGGTTGGTCGCCTCCTTGCCAATCTCGTGGATATGGACCTCGGGCTGATCAATGACGAAGGCATCCAGCGTCTCGACCCCCATCAGCGAGCGCGACAGCTCCATCTGATAGTGGATGTACTCTGGCGTCAGCAGGTGCGCGCCCTTGGCGAGATCGTCCCGGGTACCCATGCCCTGGGACTCGATCTCCCGCTGGAACCAGGCATCCATGTCGTCCGGCGGCCCGCCGCGCAGCGTCATGAATCCGCCCTTGGAGATCAGGAACATCGCCTCGCGCGGGACCCCAGCCTCCAGGGCCGTACGCACGCCTGCCCCAACGGCCGCCAGCGAACGACCATAGCGGTAGTGGGCACCGGTGTCGACGACATTGATGCCTTCGGTCAGCCCGCGGGCGACGATGGCGGAGATCGCGGCATCCACCTCGGCTGTGGCGGCGCCGCCAAAGGTGCCAATGCCCAGGCTGGACAGGCGCATCTTGGCGCGCGAGAACTCGCTGTAGTGGCCCTCGGCGGCCTTGCCCTCGGCGATGTAGTGCTCCGCATACCGGCGCGTCGCCTTGGCGTTGGCGTATCCCGGGATCAGTTTCTGCGGCGATTCCATAGAGCTCCTCTGCACAGTCCGGAGAAGGCCGGTACTCGATCGCGCACCGCCCGCTCGCATCCATCCGGAAAACGCGAATCCTACGTCACCCGAGCGTGATTGCTAAAACCCATCCAAACCGGCGAGTCTCCCAAGCGGCCGGATTCCGTCCTGGGTGGATCGTGCAACCCTGATGTGATCATGGTTGCGCACACCCCCGGGGGATTGGTTCATAATGGTGGCGGACGCGTCGCTGCGGCGTGCGAAAGTGGCCTGGTGGTACCCTTGAGCCTTAATTCTTCACCACGGGACCGAGCACTTCCGTTTCGTTGCGCATGTCCGTCATCGAGCGGAAAGCCTTAAGATTCGGAGGCTTCTCCCACCTGAACCTCTGGTTCAAGGTCGATGGTCACTTCGGCGCCCGCGGGGCGCGTCCACCTCATTATTTTGCGGATCGTATGTCCAGGGACGAGACCTCCTTCACGCCTGACGAACTGCGCCAGCTACGACTGCGCCTGCGCCGCGAGCGCGCCGCGCTGTCCGACGAGCGGCTCGAGATTCATTCCGCCCTGATCTGCGATCACCTGCTGCGCTGGTTCCAGCGCTGGCAACCGCATTGCATCGGTGCCTATCGGGGCCTGCGCGGCGAGGTGGATCTGACCCCCCTGACCGTGTCCCTGGCCCGGCGCGGCACCCGCATCGCCCTGCCGGTGATGGATGCCAAACGCCCCGGGCGCATGCACTTTCACGCCTGGGGGCCAGACGTGCCGCTTTGCCAGAACGGCTTCGGCATTGCCGAGCCCTGCCCCGATGCCCCGCGCATCTGGCGCCGCGAGATGCAGGTGGTCCTGCTGCCGCTGGTCGCCTTCGACCATGCCGGCAACCGCATGGGCATGGGCGCGGGCTATTACGACCGCTACTTCGCCCGTCGCCGCTTCGGCATCCACCGCCCGAAGCTGATCGGCGTGGCCCATGCCCTGCAGGGGGTCGAGGCCCTGCCCAGCCAGCCATGGGACGTCCCGCTGGACGGCGTGGTCACCGAGGACGGCTGGCATGCGCTGCCCCGCCGCGCGCGGCACAATACGCACACCTGACCCACACGCCCGATCCGGCACGAGGAGCCCGCATGGCCTACTGGCTGATGAAATCCGAGCCCGACGAGTTCAGCATCGATGACCTGGAACGCGTGGGCGTGGAGCCCTGGGACGGCATCCGCAACTACCAGGTGCGCAACATGATGCGCGACGAAATGAAGAAGGGTGATCTGGCCTTCTTCTACCACTCCAACGCCAAGCCGCCGGGCATTGTCGGCATCCTGCGCATCGAGAAAGAGGCCTATCCGGACTCCTGCGCCTTCGACCCCGAGGACCCGCACTACGATCCGAAGAGCGACCCGGACAACCCGCGCTGGCTGCGCGTCGACGTCGCCTTCGAGGAAAAGTTCGGCGACATCATCACCCTCGACTGGCTAAAGCAGCAGCCGCAGCTCGAGGACTGCCCGCTGGTCCGCCGCGGCAACCGCCTGTCGGTCATGCCCATCACCCAGGAGCAGTGGGACTTCATCCTGAGCCACGCCCAGCGCGGAAAGTAGCCGCGTGGCCACGCTCTACCACTTCCCGCACGACGCAAAGGCCGACCGCCTGCGCCTGGCCTGTGGCTACAAGGGTGTGGAGCTCGAAACCGTCGCGCTGGACTGGTTCGACGACGAGACCTTCTTCGAGCTGGGCGTGGCCCGCCAGTCGCCGGTCCTGCAGATGGATGACGGTACCCTGGTAACCGACACGCTCACGGCGCTGCGCGACATCGACCACCTGTTCCCGACCGGCGAGCCCCTGGCGGAAGGCGTAATCCCCGAGGATGCCTGGCAGGCCCTGGTCGACTGGCGCGGCAAGGTCGATGTGGTGCTCGATCGGTTGTACGCCCCGCTGGCGCCGGGCTTCCACGGCATCGGCGAGAGCGCCGAGACCCTGGCCGACTACAAGGCCCAGGTGCAGCACCGCTTCGGCCTGTCGCTGGAAGAACTCGCCAACGACCGCTACGACGGCTACAACCAGCTCGCGAAACTGAGCCGCCTGCCGGAACTGGCGAAGCACCTGGCGGCCAGTCGCTTCTATCTCGGCCACCCTTCCATCGCCGACTGCGTAATCGCCGCCGACCTCTACCCCCTGCAAATGCACGACGGCATCAACCTGCCCGTCGACATGCTCTACTACCTGCGCCGCGTCGAAGAAACCTTCAGCACCCGCCTCGACAGCCAGTGGCTCGCCCGCTGAAGGCCCTGTGGGAGCGGCCTCGGCCGCGAACACGAAACCTGATTTCACCACCGGCGCATCTGCAGGCACCGGCGAACCCCACAAAGGCCGGCAAGACGCACTGACCGACCTGATTCGCAACGCTGTTCGACCAACCGCCTACTCGTAGGATGCGTTGAGCGCAGCGAAACGCATCAGGGGTCGGACAAGGCGTGGGGAATGGCGCGTTTCGCTACGCTCAACGGCACCCTACGCCGTTTGGAAAAGGCCCTGCATTCGTGCGCAAGCACGCTCCACCGGACACACCACGTCGTAGCGTCCGTGTCGGACCTGCGACGATACACTCAGCCGAAGCGGTAGTGCTTGCGGATGTCGCGGTGGATCTCCCAGGTGCAGTCCATGCCCTCGGGGAAGGTCACCAGGTCGCCCTCACCGACCGTCACCGGCTCGCCACCACCGTCCGGGGTGACCGTCACCTGCCCCTCCAGGATGTAGCAGACCTCGCGCTCGTCGTAGTGCCAGGGGAAGGTCGAGACCTCCTTTTCCCAGACCGGCCAGTCGAATACGCCGAGGCGTTCCAGATGGTCCTGCTCCGGCCGATGGATCACTTCGATGGACATGACGGTCTCCTCTGTCTGGGGGAAATGGCAAGCCTAACGGGACCGCGACCGGGCGCCAAAAGTATCGGAGCGAAACAGGCCCCTCTCGCCCGGGTAAAGCCGGCGAACGAGCAACAATACGAAAGCGATCAGGCCCAGCGCGGCCGGTAGATACTCCAGCCAAATGCCCAGCTCCCAGGCGATGTAGGCGGTCACCAGGGTCCAGAGGAAGGGAATGATTGCCAGGATCAGCGACGGGCGCGGCTGGGCCACCAGCAGGATGCCGAGGGTGAACAGCATGGTGGGTCCCGGCGCGACACCCACGTACTGGGCCTGGGCCCAGGACACCCCCAGGAGCAGGACCTCCAGCAGGGCATGGCCGACCATGGCATAGGCCATCACCACGATCGCGACAAGGCCGGCCGCACCACCCGGCCAGCCAAAGCCGTGGCGCCCCAGCAGCGTGAGGGCGAACAGGAGCATCAAGCCTTGCGCGACGAACACGCCCGCCAGCCGGCCCGCCCAGAAATGGAATTCGGCAAGCACACCCCCGATGAACACGACCCCGATCCAGACCCACATCACAGCGAGCAGCAGGCCCACGACGCGTCCGGCCCCGCGCCCGCCTACAAGGGCCAGCGCCAGTGTGACGAGCACCATCAGGGCCGCGACCCCGTGCAGCGGCCAGATGGCGCGATTGTATTGCCCGAAGATCGACAGCAGGGTTTCGGCAGCAAACGGCAGCATCCGCACTCCCGGTAAACTTTAGAGACTTAAAGTGCTTCGACGTATTCGATCATGCGCTGGCGCATGTCGTCATTCGGCATCGGGCCGTAGAGGGCTCCCATATTCTCCCGCATGTGCTCCACGACCGAGGTCGCCGGGATCGCACAGGTGACATCGGGGTGCGAGACGATGAACTTGAGCAGAAGTTGCGGCCAGTTCTCGCAGTCGATCTCCCCCGTCCAATCGGGCAGTGGTTCGCTCTCGAAGCGCTTGATCAGCTCCTTGCGGCGGAACGGGCGATTGGCGATGACCGCCACCTCGCGTTCTCGGGCCAGCGGCAGCAGGCGTTCCTCCGCCTCGCGGTCGAGGATGTTGTAGGTCAGCTGTACGAAGTCCAGGTCCTCGCGTTCCAGGATGCGCTCCAGCTGGTTGTGGCGGCGCCCGTGGGAGGTGGTCACCCCGATATAGCGGATCTCGCCCGCCTCGCGCTTCTCGCGCATCGTCTCCAGATGCGCCTCCCAGTTCTGCAGGTTGTGCACCTGCTGCACATCCAGGGTATCCACGCCCCACAGGTCCAGCGACTTCGCATGCTGGTTGCGCCCGGTGCCGGTGCTACCTGTCCAGATCTTGGTCGCCGAAATCAGCCCTTCGGGGTGGCCCAGCTCCTGCAGGCAGTGCCCCACTACCGCCTCCGCGCGCCCGTACATCGGCGAGGAGTCGATCATGCCGCCGCCGCGCCGGAAGAAGGTATCGACAATCTCGGTGCGCAGCGCGAGGGCATCCGGGTCATCCGCGACGTTGAAGGTGATCCAGGTGCCCATGCCGATCACGGGGATCTCCTCGCCCGAGGAGGGAATCGCCTTCCTGTTCGGTTCGCGTCCCTCGCCGGCCGCGCCTGCGAGCGGCCAGCCGGTACCGGCGGCAATGGCCGAACCGGCCATCCACTGCAGAAACGACCGGCGCGAACGCTGATTCGGGACTCTCGCCATGCGACGGCTATCCTTCGGAACCTTACCCACGTGGTCCCGCCGAACGCGCCAGAAGTTCCGGCACGGGAGTATTTTGGCCTGCCAGAACGAAAACGGCCCCGGGCAGATGCCGCGGGGCCGGGACAGGCGGACGGGCCGCCCGGGGCTTCACATCCGCCTAGATAAACAGACAGATGTCCGACTCGCCGGCGAACTCGAAGAACGCGGCGGCGCCGGCATACTCGATGCCGTCAATGAACTCGCTGGTGTCCATATCGAACAGATCCACCGTCATCTGGCAGGCGATCATGCGCACCTCGGCCTCCTGACACAGTTCCCGCAAATCCTCGAGATCGGAGACGCCTTTCGCCTTCATCTTCTTTTTCATCATCGTCGTCATCATGCGCTGCATGCCCGGCAGCCCCTGGAGCATGACCGGCATGGGCATAGGCATGGGCATCCCCGGGTTACCCAGCGACGTGACCTGCAAATCCATCTTCTTGCGCAGCAGCTGCAGCCCGTAAAAGGTGAAGAACACTTCGACTTCATAGCCGAGCGCGGCAGCGGTCGAGGCCAGAATGAACGGGGGATAGCCCCAGTCCAGACTGCCCTTGGTCGCAATGATGGCCAATTTCTTGGTATCGCTCATTCACTCCTCCTTGGTGGTGGAGGATGGTCCGCCACAGCCCCCTGCGCGTAACCCCACCCCCCTGTGGATCGGGGCCGCCCCGTGCGACCCCAATATTTCGATCTAGTGCGGGCTGGCTATTTCGAGGCCAGGCGCGCCTTGCGCCAGTCCCGGATCAATGCACACCCCGCACATACCCCGAGCGCTGCCAAACTGCCCCAGACCGAGATCGGGACCAGAATCATGGCCAGCGCGAAGAGCATCCAGGCGACAACCGTCATGGTGATACTCCGTCATGGCCCTCGCCCCCCGACGAGGAAACCATGCATCGCGGACTAAACAAGGAAACGCCGCTCGGCGTCCTCCTGACTAACGCGCTTCGGGGCGCTCCGCGGTCAGGTCCCCTGGCGTCTCGGCGGCCGCTGACTGATGTACAGCATCACCGGTCGACTCCGATACAGTATCCGATTGTGCCTGTTCTGCCGAGCGATGCACATCGGCAGCCGAGGCTCGGCCCCCCGTACGCGATACGGGCCGGGCATCGACGAACTGGTTGTTCAGGCGCTGGATATAGGCCTCGGCGCGATCGCGCAACGCATGCAGGCGGCCGATCTTGCGCCGTCCCAGGCCCAGCGGTGCGCGACGCAGCATCCAGCGCCACGGGCGCGTGTTCTTTTCGAAAGCCGCCCGCCAGTTACCGGCGGCCGACTCGGTCGGCAGCGTGCGCGCGATGCGCCGGGCGATCCAGCGGCGGTTAAAGAAGTGGAGCCCGGCCAGCACAAGGACCAATACAACAATGCCGGTCGACGTCCAGATCGGGTGCTCGCCCATCGACGCCCAGGCCGAACCGTCCATCCAGGGCCCGAATCCGCCCGCCGTGTTGTACCCGATCACACCCAGGATCACGGCAATCACCGCAAACATGGCGGCATCGAACTGAAACACCCGCCGCCGCCACCGCTCCAGTGCCCTTCGCAGTGCAGGCAACGCATCCATTTCGATGGATTCGGCGATCGCCTGCAGCGAGCCGAGGATACGATACGAGCGTGACGAGCTGATTTCCTGGATCTTCTCGTGGATCTCCGCGCGATCACGCTGCGACTTTTCCTCGTAGCGTTCGCGCACCTGCTCGTCGCCGATCTCGACCCCGGCGCTCTCGTTGAACATGCAGTAGAAACGGCCAGTGGCATTCCCCTGGCGAACGACCGCACGTTGCCAGGCGGAGACGACCTCCTCCAGGTTGTCCTCGCGCCAGGTGGTATCGATCTGGTTGAGCACGAACACCAGCTTGTTGAAGTCGTTGCGCTCGGCAACCCGATTAACCAGGTGCTCCAGCGTATCGCGCATCGCGCCCGGCTCCGGGTGCCGCGCATCGAAGAAGACAACCACCAGGTCCGACAGATCGATGATGTGGTCGGTCAGTTGCAGGATCGTCGCACGCTGCTCGTCGGCGTCGAACCCGGGCGAGTCGATCAGGATACGCCCGCGCAGGCGCTCGGAGTTGGCCGTCTTCATCGCCAGGAAATGGTCCACCGTACGGCCACCACCATCGGTGATGCGCTCGATCTCGTCGGACACGCGGTAGAACGGGAAGCGCGGATCGCCGTCCAGCGCCAGCCCCGGAAGCTCCTGCACCCGCTCGCTGCCGCCGTAGCTGATGACCGTGAATTTGTCGTCCACCGCCTGCGAACCACTGCGCTGCACGGTGGTGCCGACGTACTCGTTGATGAACGTCGACTTGCCCGACGAGAACGTGCCCAGCACCGCGATCATCGGCCACCAGGAGATCGTAAAGGCGTAAGAATCCTCCTGAGGATTCAACAGTCCCGAGGCGTAGCCGACTCGATCCAGATCACGGAAGGGGTCGACAACCCCTTTGAGGACTGGATTTTCTTCGGCGAGGCGATCGCTCAGCAGCTTGAGCTGCTTGCGCACGCGGCGACCAGGACGATTAAACATGGGGACTCCGTTGCGGCGGCGGCCACCCGGCAGACACAGCTACTCCGTGCCCGGACGCCTCCGCGATGTGAATTGGCTCCATTCATCATACCCATTGCGCCCACGCCTGTGTGGTCCGCGGTATGGGTTACGACCCCGGGAAACGCTGGCGATCCAGCGTTTCCCTCACAAAGGTTCGAAAACGCCGAAGAAACGCTTACTGGCTCACGTTCTTCTATCGATACTCATCCAGGTGCGCCGCACCCTCCTCATGATGACGGTCGTAAACCGGGGCGAGGCGCTCGATCATACGCTGCCGCTCGCTCTCGGGCAGCACCTTGAGGGCACCTTCCCAGGCATCCATCGCGGCCCCGAAATCGCGCATGGCAAACAACGCGTTGCCGAGCTCGCCATACAGATCCGCACGTTGCACCGAATCCTTAGGCAGCGCCTCCAGCCCCTCGCGCAGTACCGCTACCGCCGCGCGCGGTCCCGCACGCCAGTAGGCATCACGCCCAGCCTGCAGAGCCGCCTGGGCAGACTGCGCGGCACGCTCGGCGTCCACCTCGACCGCTGCATCACCTTCGAACGCGGGCTCGCGCTCGGTAGCCAGGTCGGCAGCCGCCTCATCCTCCGCGTCCTCCTGAACGTACGGCTGATCATGCGCAGCCCCGGTCATGGGATCGGGGTCCCCCTCGTCATCGAGTTCACGGGCCGGGCCAGGGCGAACATCGTCCTCCGTGGCTTCATCCTTCGCGGCTGCCTCGTCCTGCGCATCGGCATCGTCGGCGGGCACTGCGTCGGCCTGCTCGGCGGTCTCGTCCTCGGGGACCGCCTCGGCGCTCGGGGCCAGCACGTCACGTGCCGACCAGGCGATGAACCAGAGCACGATCACGATCACGATGAAGTAGCGGTTGATAAAGCTGCGCGGCTTGTCTGCGTTATCCATGCGTCACCTTTCGATTTACCTTCCAGTTCAATCCTACATCCTCTGTAGCGGCCGGTCCGCACCGCGCGTTATTCGCCCGGAACGGTCAATCGTTCATCTCCGGGGTCAGGTCAGTGTCGTCGTCAAAGGACGGTTCATCACCCATACCACCCTCGGTAGGGGGAGGATCGCCGGGGCCATCCCCGCTGGCCCCACCCGGGGGCTCGGCATCACGAGGGGGCATGCCCTGACCACCCGGCGGCTGGCCCTGGGGCGGTTGCCCTTGCGGAGGCTGGCCCTGAGGTGGCTGACCCTGCGGAGGCTGGCCCTGAGGCGGTTGCCCTTGGGGCGGCTGGCCCTGCGGCCCTTGTCCTGGCGGCGCGCCCTGCGGGTCACGACCTTGGGGATCACGCGCGCCCGGGGGCTCGCCCGGCTCGACATCGCGCTGCTGCGGGTCTCGTTGCTGCGGCGGCTCGCCCTGCCCCGGCATTCCGCCTCGGTCCTGCCCAGGCGGCGGTGCACCGCCCGGGGTACCGCCCGGAGGCGCTCCACCCGGGGGACCCCCTGGCTCGCCACCCGGAGGGGCACCGCCAGCCGGGCCACCCGGGTCGCCACCCGAACCACCACCAGGTGCCTGGGCTTGATCCAGACCGTGGCCCCGCTCGCTCTCAAAGGCGGGGCGCTCACCCAGACCGGTAGGCCCGGAGTAAGGCGCAAGGCCAGAGTTGTCGCCAGGTGCGTACTGCGCGGAAACGGCGAAGGGGACGGCCATCAGGGCGCCAAAGACCCCGGCCTTGAGAAGACTGCGTGACTGGCTCATGACGAAACCTCCGTCGGAGCTGACTATGTGAATTCGGGGCTGGACGAACGCCCGGCCCCCGTAGGTCGCGCCAGGGTTCAGGATCCGTTGGCGTCGTCTTGCTGCTCTTGCATGGCCTCGCGGTGACGGCGCATTTCCTCGCGATAGACCTCGCGCGCGCGCTCCGCAGCCTGGCGGTGTGCTTCGCGCATTTTTTCGTGCTCGGCCTGGCGTTCGCGCATGTGCTCGCGCATCGCCTCGCGGTCCTCGGGATCGAAGTCCGGGTCAAAGTCGCGCATGCGCTCCTTCCCGCCGGGGCCATACGGCATGCCGTACTGCATCGGCCCGCCGTGATAGGGACCGTGATGTGGCCGCTGGCCGTAACCGGGACCATAGCCGTACCCGTAGCCATAGCCGTAACCAGGCCCGTAGCCATGCCCGGAACCATGGGGGCCCGAACCCATGGGCCCGTACATCATGCCTCTATGGCCAGCCCCCCGGGGGCCTTGACCATACGGCCCCGGGACCGCCTCTCGATGCATCATGCCCGGCCCGCCAGGATGTCCACCCTGACCGTGCATTCCCGGGTAGCCATAGGGACCGGGGATAGTGGGCGCGTGCATGGCACCCGGCCTGTCAGACGCGGAATCTGCATCCTGGGCCAGCGCCGGCCCCGCCAGTAGCAGGCCGGCAACGCATGCAAAACCCCAAAAAAAGTGTTGTGGTCGTTTCATGTTTTGGGCTCCTTCTCCAGGCGCCGCCAGATTCAACCGCCATGCGGGATTCCGGCGAACTGCACGTTCTCCTCAAGGCGTGTGACAACACAATCGCCGCAGTTACTCCCGCCAATTACACGAGGGCAGATCAGTGTTTCCCTAACACCAGCATATCGCAGTGCCCAACGCTCAGATGCACCCGCCCGTCCGCGATATCCCTGACTCGGGAACGCGCCCAGTCCTGGAACAATGGACGACCCTGCGGCTCCATCTCGGCCGCCGCCTCCGCCCAGCCTCCGATCAGGGCAGCCGCAAGCGCCGCCTGGCCCTGCCCCAGCTGCCAGTCACTGGTCTCGGTGATCACGCGAAGGCCGTTGGCGGTCAAGGCTCGAGCACAATAAGCCGCAGCCTCGGGCCCCAGGGCCGGGCCAAAGCCCTTGTCCGTGCGCTGATGGCGATTCACCGCATTACGCACGCGCTCGTCGGCCGCATGCGGGTGACTCCACTCGATACGCCCATCGTAGCTGAGCGCGAACAGCGCCGGGACCGGCCATTCGGTCAGCGTGATCACCAGGCGGTCGAGCCAGCTCGCCGAGACCAGATCCAGCAGGGCGGACGCCGTCACCAAACCTGCATCCGGCGGGACCGGGGGTGGGGCACCCGAGAAATCGAGCACCTGCGGGGTGACGGTAACGGCCCCGTCCGGCGCTGAGATCGTCGCCAGCAAGTCGGCGTCGTGATCCACCAGGGTCCAGTTCTGCGGCCCGGTCAGGCGCGGTGCCAGATAGCGCAGGTTGGAACCGGCCCCGCTACCTAGATCCAAGACCTGCAGGGGTGTCTTGCACCCCGCAAGCGCGTCGTTTAAGGGCCCGAGCAGGGATTCCGGCCGGGCCGCATGATCCGCCGGTTCGCGCAGAGCCAGCCAGTCTCCGGCAAAGCGCTCGGCCATCTCAGGCCACCTCCAGCCACAGAGCCAGACGACGGGCACCCTCCGTCCAGCCCGGTAGAGACTCGGCATGCGCGCGACCCGCGCGGCCCATGCCCCGACGCTGTTCGGCGTCGCACAGCAGACTCCCCAGTGCCCGGCGCAAGGCCTCCACGTCCCCGGGCGGCACCAGCAGGCCCGCAGTCTCCGGCACGGTCTGGGGGATGGCGCCCCCCGTGGTCCCAACGACCGGCAGGCCGCGCATCATTGCCTCGGTAAAGGCCATGCCGAAACCCTCGTAGGCGCTCGGCAGCACGAAGATCGAGGCCTGGTCATAGAGCTCCGCCAAGCCCTCGTGTGTCAGCACTCCCGGGGCCGAGATTCGCGCATCCAGACCACTCTCGGCAATGGCAGCACGCACAGCGGCCGTGTAGTCCGGATCGCGATCCATGGCACCAGCCAGCTCGGCCCGCCAGGACCGATCGCGCAGGCCGGACAGCGCGCGCACCAGCTCGAGCTGTCCCTTGCGGGGCACCCAGGCGGCCACGCACAACAGCACCGGCACCTCATCCTCCGGGCCACGGGCCAGCGGCGCCGGTTCCACGCCAGGCGGGATACTGCAAAGGCGTTCGGACGGCACACCCCAGTCGGCCACCTGCGCCCGCGTGTAGTCACTGGTCACGACCACCCGCGAGGCGAGGGCCACGGCCGCACGTTCCGACTCGAGGAGTTCCTGGGAGCGCGCAGACGCAAGCCCCACCTCCAGGCCCAGCGGGTGATGCATCAGGTAGACGAGCCGCAGGCGCCCTGCGTGACGCCGCAAGGTGGCGGGATGCGCACCCGCGGCCAGTCCGTCGACCAGCACCCGCATGCCATCCGGAAAGCTCGCCAGGGCCTCTTCGAGGGCCCGTTCCGCGCGCGCATCAGGCCCGGGGAACTCGCCCTCCAGCTCGCGCAGCTCGACCCGCCAGCCCTGCTCGCGCAGCCCGGCGATCATGCGCGCGTCGTAGCGGTACCCGCCCGTGGGCTGGTCCAGTGCCCCCGGGACCACGAAACCAAGCTCGGGCATATCTCAGGGAGCGCCCTCGTAGCTCGCCCAGGCCACATGGGACTCGTGTAGCGTCACCGCGACGGCGTCCAGTCCCCGGGCCGACTCACCGAGTTCCCCCTGGGCGATGGCCTGCGCCACGCGCTGGTGGATCGCATGAGCGAGAAATTCGGTGGTCGTGTTCTGACCACGGAAGTCTTCACGATCGTCGAGGTTCTGGTAATTGAGCTCGGCCAGGATGGCCCGCAGGACCTCGCTTGCCCGGCCGATATCCACCACCAGCCCATCGGCATCCAGTGCCACGCGGCGGAAGGTCACGTCCACCACATAGGTGGCGCCGTGCAGGTTCTGCGCCGGACCAAACGTGTCGCCGGAGAAACTATGGGCGATCATGAAGTGGTCACGGACATTCAGGCTGTACATGCGGTTTCCTTGCGCGTTTGGGTGAGCAGGATCAGTAGCGAATTCGGTGGCACAGCGTACGGTCCGCCTCTGGCCCTGTCACCCGCTGCATCACGGCCGGGAGATTGGCAAACGCATCCTCACCGGTAATCAGGCCGTCCAGTGCCGGGTCATCAAGCAGTGCGAGTGCGAGCGCCAGCCGGCGACGGTAATCCCAGCGCGACGACCGCTCGGGCGGGATGCGCCCGACCTGCGAGCTGCGCAAGGTCAAGCGACGCGCGTGAAAGCCCTCCCCCAGCGGCAGATCCACGCCTGCGTCACCGTACCAGCTCATCTCCACCACCCGCGCCTCGACACCCGCCAAGCTCAGCGCCTGGCGCAGGCCAGCCGGGTTTCCACTGGCATGCACCACGAGGTCCAGGTCCTGCAAGGAGGCGGCCTGCTCCGGGGTCAGAAGGGCCAGGCCCAGTGCGGCACAGATGTCTTCGCGCGCAGGGTTGGGGTCGATCACGGAGACCTCGGTTCCGGGAATCCTTCGCAACAACCAGGCGGCGAGCAGGCCCACCACACCCGCGCCGATCACGGCGATGCGATCCCCGGGGCCGGCGGCGCTGTCCCAGACCGCGTTGATCGCCGTCTCCATGTTGGCCGCCAGCACGGCACGCTCGGCCGGGACGCCCGCCGGCACCGGCACTACAGCCTGGGTCGGAACAACATAGTCGGACTGGTGCGGGTGCAGGCAGAACACCATCTGCCCCGCCCCGGGGCCCTCGACGACGTCGCCGACACTGATATAGCCGTACTTGACCGGCGCCGGGAATTCGCCCGCCTGAAAAGGCGCGCGCATCGCGGCGTACTGGCTGGGGGGGACGCGGCCATGAAACACCAGAGACTCGGTCCCGCGGCTGATCGCGGAATAGTGGCTGCGCACCCGCACCTCGTCGACACCGGGTGCCTCCAGGGGCTCATCACGCAGCTCGCCCTGGCCCGGCCCGGTGACCCAGAAGGCGGTGGCAGAGGGAGCGCTCATGGAGCGGTTCGATCATCGTCAAACATAGGGCCAGTGTGGTCGATGGTCGTGATTCCCGGCAACTCGCGGGCGTTTCCACCGTGTTTCCCCGAGGCGACTACACTCGAGCCATGGATTCCACGCTGAGCTCCAACCGCTGGCCGGAACGCGCGCGCACGGGCCTGCGCACCTGGGCGCGGGACTGGGCGCTGGCCGGCGCGGGCGGGCTCGTACTCTCCGCACTGCTGGGCTGGCAGATCGGTGCCGTGGCCGCCCTGCTGGTCGCACACGCAGGGATCTGGATCCTGCTGGGGCTGATGCTGGTCCTGAACACTCCGCAGGGCGGTCTGACCGATGCGCACCGCGGACCCGGCCCGGCCAACCGTGTAACGCTGGCCCGTGCTGCCATCGCCACGCCCCTGGGGGCGCTCGTCCTGACCTCGGGCGCGGTCCCCGGCACCACTGTCATGCTGTGGATCCTGGGCCTGGCCGGAGCGGCCCTGATCCTGGACGGCGTGGATGGTGCCGTTGCCCGCCGCACAAACAGTCGCACGGCCTTCGGCGCCCGCTTTGACATGGAACTGGACGCGGCCATCATCCTCGTCCTCTCGATTCTGGTCTGGTGGATGACCGCGGTCGGGGCCTGGGTCGTGCTGATCGGTGCCATGCGCTATCTGTTCCTGGGTGCGCAGCGCATCTGGCCCTGGCTGGGCGCGGACCTGCCCCCGAGCCGGCGGCGCCAGACGGTCTGCGTACTACAGACCGGCGTACTCCTGGTCGCCCTGCTCCCGAGCCTGCCCCCGATGGCGGCGATCGCCGTCGCCCTGGCGGGGCTTGCGGCCCTGACCAGCTCGTTCGCCACCGACATCCACTGGCTACACCGTCATCGTCCCGGAGGTTCGACATGATCCACGCCCGCACCCCACGCTCCCTGCTCCTGGCCGGTCTGCTGGCCCTGGCCCTCCCCGTTTCCGCGCTGGCCCAGGCCGATCGCTGGGAGATCGACCCGGAACACTTCGCGGTCGGCTTTCTGGTGGATCACGCCGGCTACGCCAAGGTTCTGGGCATGTTTCTGGAGGCCGAGGGCGAATTCACCTTCGATCCGCAGACGCGGGAGCTGCGCGAAGGGTATTTCGTCGTGCAGACCGACAGCGTGTTCACCAACCACGAGGAACGCGACGACCACCTGCGCAGCGACGACTTCCTGAACGTCGCGGAATACCCGGAGATGCGCTTCACCGCGACCCAGTACGAGCCCACCGGCGACGACACCGGACGCCTGACCGGCGACCTGGAGCTGCTGGGCGAGACCCACCCGGTGACCCTGGACGTCACGATCAACAAGGTCGGTCGCTATCCGTTTCCGCTCGGTGGGGTGTTCGGACGGCCCTACGTGCTGGGCGCCTCGATGCGCGGCAGCTTCGACCGCTCGGACTTCGGCATGACCTATGGCCTGACGCGCGACATCGTGGGTGACGAGATCGAACTGATCATCGAATTCGAGGCCCAGCGCCAGTAAGCCCGGCGCCGGGAATCAGGTGGCCGCCGCTGCGGCCCCCTCGCTTTTCAACAGGTCGCGCAGCGTACGCCCGTCCAGGCGGTCACGGCGTGCGGTCTCCAGTTCCTCCAGCGTGGCCTCGACTGCCGGGTCGCCCTGCAAACGGCGCAGGGCGCGGGCATCTGCATCCTGGCGCAGGGCCTCCAGGATCTCGTCCACCCGGATCCGCTCGAGATCACGGCCCGGCACATAACAGGTGGCATCGGTGCCGGCCCGCACCAGCAGGCCCGCCGACTCGAGCGCCTGCGCGACCTCGCCCAGGGCATTGCCCGGCACTGACAGGTCATGCGCCACATGGTCCAGTGTTGGCGGCGAGCGGCCGTCGAGGAAACGCTGACCCACCTGCTGCATCAGATGCAGGCCCATGCGTTCACGCGCCGCGCCGGACAGGCGCAGGCGCAGGCCGCGCACCGTCATGTACTCGGGGTGCTGTACGTAGAAGGCCACATTGGCCCCGATCAGCAGGATCAGCCAGGCCAGATAGATCCAGATCAGCAACAGGATCATGATCGCGAAGCCCGAATAGATCGCGTCATAGCGAGTGGAACCGGCCACCATGGTCGCGAACCCCCAGCCCACGCTCTGCCACAGCAAGCCGGCCACAACAGCCCCAACCAGGGCCGGGAACAACCGTACTCGAGTGTTTGGCACAAACACGTAGATGAAAGTGAACGCGGCCATGATCAATAGATACGGAACCATGCGCGAGGCGCCAGTGATCAGCGTGCCGAACGGCTCGATCCCGGCCAGAGTCTGCATGGCCGTGGTGGACATCACCGTCGCGGTGATACCCAGGGCGGAGACCACCAGGAGCGGACCAATCAGGATCACCGACAGGTAGTTGGAGAAGCGCTGGGCGAAGTTGCGACTGTTCTCGACCCGCCAGATGGTGTTGAACGCCAGTTCAATCTTCTGCACCAGCGCGATCACGGTGTAGACGAGGAACAGCAGACCGACAAAACCGAGGACGCCGACCCGCATGTTGTCGACGAATTCGATCACGTTGTTCGCGATCTCGACCCCCTGCTCCCCCAGCGGCTCGAGAAACCCGAGCACCACCGGCTCGACTGCGTTGTGCGCGCCGAAGGCCTTGAGTACGGAGAACGACAACGCGATCAGCGGGACGATGGACAGCAGCGTGGTATAGACCAGACTCATCGCGCGCAGCGTGAGCTGGCCTTCCTTGGCCTCGTGCACGATCGCGCCCGCACCCCGCACGATCCCGAGCAGCAGGGCCTTCCAGCGCGGGAGCCGCGTCAGGTCGGTATCCTGCACCAGCGATACCAGACGCTGGCGCTGGGCCTCGATGCGTTCGGCCAGCGTCAGCGCCGGCACGAACCACTCCCTGTGCCTGGCAGGCTCATGAGCGGGCTATTTTTGCTGCCACTGGCCGTTGCGGTCCTGGTACCAGTAACCGGAGGGCGCCTCTTCCACCCAGACCCGGGCGAAGGTCTCGCGAATCCGGTCTTCCCAGTCCGGGCGGTCGTTCGCGCGCGCGATCTCGCGGTAAAGCGAGTCGCGGTCCGAGTTTTCCTCGCTCACCAGCCGCTGCACGGTACTGCGATCGCGCAGCGGAACCTCGGACAAATCACGGATCACCACATCGGCGTTGCGCCCAAAGCCGATTGCCCCGCTGCGAAAATGCGGCGCGAGCTGCGGCGCCCGCTCGCGCATGGAGGCGCGGATACGGTTGATCCCGGGGGTCTGGATCTGCAGGTCGGGGCTCTGCGCGGAGGCCGGGCTCACCAGTCGATCCAGCACCCAGGCCAGCACCGGCAGGTTGGCGTTTGCCGGGTTGTTGCGCGGCATCAGCATCGCACCGGGCTCGGCTTCAGACGACGCTTCCGGCTCCCGGGTACCCTCCTCGACCTGCAGCGCGTCGCGCACGATCGCGCGCGCCGCCTCCTCGGCCGCGGCCGTCGGGAAATAGATATTGATGGTCACGCAGCCCGCCATCAGAGCGAACACCAGCGCCAATCCCGGAACACTCCATAAAGCCTTCATGCCGTACTTCCCTTGTCGAGGCGGTTCAACCCGCATGATGCCCAATCTACACCAACACCCTGAACGGTAACCAAACGCCAAGCCGCTTATTGCACCACCGGGCCATCTCCGGCCTGGATGGTCGCCAGGCGGTTGATTAGTTCGGGCCAGTCGACCCGGCGGTTGTAGCCAATCACCTGAATCTGCGGGATGCCCCCGCCCTGCACCAGCACGAAGCCGCTATCCGGACGGTCGGCCACGCCGGAGGCGGTGCAGACCTCGCCACGCAACTCGCAGCGAAACCCGAGACGGCGGTAGCTGAAGTTCTCGAACACCCGCAGGAAGACCGACGAAGCCGCGGCCTGCAGCCCTCCGCCCAGCTCGGTGATGTTCTCCACCGCCCGCTGGCTGATCCGTCGGCGCCCGCGATCACGCTCCGGCGTCATCAACTCCAGATCCATGCGCACCGGCGACCAGTCCACCATCACCAGATCGCGCACATGCCCGGAGATACGGCCCTGGACGCGACCGAAGTCGAACGCCTGCGTCAACGGATCCAGATCCAGCCGCTGGATCTCGGCCGACAGGCCCAGCTCCGGGGCATAGCCCAGCAGGTCGTGGATATACACATCGCGCAACACCACCTCGCCGTTGAACACCTGGACCAGCAAACGGCCATCGACGTTCAGATCCCCCCGCTCGTAGCGCACCCGGGGGATCATGCCGGCCAACCGCCCGGAGAATCGCGGCCAGCCCAGCACCTCGGTCAGTGGCTCCAGACTGATCGCGCGGATACCACCCTCGAAACGCACATCCGGTCCTGCGTCGGTCTGGCGCAACTCGAAGGCCCCGACCCGCAACCCGCCATCGAAGATCGGGATCTCGGTTTCGGCCAGCAGCTCCATGCCGGCTGGCAGGGCCCGGACCTGCGCCTCGAACGCATCGAACGGCAGCCCATACAGATGCGCGGCATCCAACGCGAAGGTCCCGGGGCTGCCCGCCTCGTCCGCCGACCAGTCAAGTGCCCCGCGCGCACCGGCCAGGCCGAAACGCCCCCGCCGGTCGCTGGCATCCAGTTCCGCCCACTCGAGATCCGCGCGCCGGGGCTGCGAGCCCGCCAGCTCCACATGCCCTGCGATCTGCCCCCCGGTGGCCAGATCGCCGAGTACCGTCCCGGCCAGCCAGGGCGCCAACAAGGAATCGTAGACTGGGGCGAGCGCATGGACCCGCCCGTGAAATACGCCATCCAGCCCCGCCTCCGGATCGTAGGCCACCGCCTCGCCGCGAGCCTCCAGCGCAGCGCCGTAGCGCAGACCCAGGACATCCATCCGGAACGTCAGGGGCCCGGGGTCTCCCTCCAACCCATTGAGGGAAATCTCCACCGGCCCCTCGTCGTCCAGGTCCACAAACCACGGGTCGATGTAGATCACGCCACCCTCCAGGGCGAGATCCAGGTCCCAGCGCGTGCCGTCCCCGGACAACTGCGCCTGGCCGCGCAGTTCCTCGCCGGCCTGCAGGCCCAGCGGATCGCTGAACGCAACATCTTCCAACCCCAGACGTGCGGTGAGCCGGCCATCCGGACGCAACCGCAGATCGAGGTCCGCCCGTCCCCCGTCGACGGCGACGGGGAGTTCCAGAGGCAAGCGGTCGAATGCGGCCAGCGCCTGGAGATCCAATCCTCGCAACCGGGCATCGACATCCCAGCCGCGTTCGGGGGCGAAATCCGCGCGCAGGCTCCCGCGCCCGCCGAACCAACCGGGCCAGTCCCCAGCCAGTCGGAGATCGCCGCTGTCGCGGCCCCAGGCCAGCGACAGGGGGTGCCCGTCCAGTCGCAGGTCGCCCGAGCGTCCCCACAGACGCGCGTCGTCACAGACCACCTCGCGCCGGGTCAGGCGCAGCTCGGTACATTCCACCCGCGCGGCCGTCAGGGTGCCCACCGGCTCCGGCAGCTCGATGCGCTCGGCACGCAGCTCGAGGCTCAGGCGCCCGTCACGCCAGCCAATGCGGGGGCTCAGCCCCTCGGCGCTTAGGGCCTCGTGCATCAGCGATTCGATGTTCAGATCGGCCCCAAAAGACACATCGGACTCGGCCAGCACTGGAAACGGCATCGCCACGATGCCGCCCGCGCAAAGCCCCGCCAGTATCCAGCGCACCGGACGGGGCACGGGCCTCAGTCTCCCGAACTGCCGCGCTGACGCTCGCGCAGGGGCAACGCCGCCCGCGCCAGCCACTCGCGCAGGGCAAAGCGCGAGGTCTCGATAGACTCGGTCGTGGGCAGGAAGTCCCGCAGGCTACGCGGGTCACCGGTGGCACCGCGGAAACCGGCGGGCGCCGGGTAGGCGTCGAACCCGGCGCGCTCGAAACACTCCAGGGCCCGCGGCAGATGCATCGCCTGGGTCACCACCAGCACGGTATCCACGCCCTGCCCCTGCAAGCGCTGGCGTGTATGCGTGGCATTCTCGCAGGTGTTGCGCGAGGTGTTCTCGAGCCAGCGTGCCGAGACACCGAG
This sequence comes from Thioalkalivibrio sp. ALJ2, assembly GCF_000378325.1. Taxonomy (NCBI): domain Bacteria; kingdom Pseudomonadati; phylum Pseudomonadota; class Gammaproteobacteria; order Chromatiales; family Ectothiorhodospiraceae; genus Thioalkalivibrio; species Thioalkalivibrio sp. ALJ2. The sequence continues at coordinate 1,013,749 of NZ_KB899554.1, read as the reverse complement.
ATCCTGTTGCAGGGTCGCGGCCATCAGTTCGGCCTCCGAACGCCGCCCGGGCAGGGCCCTCGGTACCCCGCCCGAGACCACAATGGGGAGATCGGTGGCACGATGCAGCCGCGCGCCCTCGCGCACACGCTCGTGGGTGCGGGGGTTCAGGGCGTCGTGTCCGGCGTCCTCCGCGCGCCCCACCCAGCGGCCACCGCCCAGGATGACGATCGCATCCGCCCGCCCGGTCGCCAGTACGCTGTCGCGCACCTCGCGCTCGAGGGTATCCGCCAGGGGCTGTGCCACGACCTGCAGGCTGGGCAGCACCAGCGCCAGCAGCCCCAGCGCCAGGAGCGGCCGGCCACCACGCCAGTCGGCCCGCCACAACAGCACGCCCAGCACCGTCAGGGCGATACCCAGCCCCGGCGGCAACAACAGGTGTTCCGCAATGGTTTGCAGGGACGCGAGCATGGGCGGTCCCGGGGGGCTTACTTCTTGCCCGGGGAGTAGAGGTAGTGGGCGTAGGTCGCCACGTCCTCCGAGACACGGCGGATCAGGTGATCCAGGCTGATGATCGCGAACTCCAGCAGGTTCACCGCGATATACGGGTTCTCCACACGCAGGCGGTCGTACATCGAGCGCGACAGGCGCAGCAGCCGCGTCTTGTCGCTCAGCGCACGCATGCGCACGCCGCGCGGCACCCGGTCAAAGAACGACATCGACCCGGCCAGCTCGCCGGTTTGCATGCGGCCCACCTCGATCTCCTGGCTGCCGTCGTCGTGATACAACGCGGCCGTCCCGCTCACCACGAAAAACAGCGACTCGCCCACCTCGCCGATATCCGCGATCACCTGCTTGTGGTGGGTCTCCACCACCTCCAGGTATTCGAGCAAGACTTCCACCTCCGCAGGCGTCAGGGACGCGGAGATCGGGTGCTTGGAGAGGAATTCGGTCAGCAGTTCCTTGGACATGAGGGGCTTCCTTCTAACGGGTCCGCAGTAGCAGTGGGAGTCATTTAGAGTATAACGAACACGCCGTCGGCACAGGCGACGGGAATTACCAAGGAGGCCTGCGTTGATCGACATTGATGCCCTGCGCCGACATCTGCCGCGCCGCCTGCGCGAGGGCCGGGCTGTTCTGCTCGCGGCCGGGGCCAAGCCACCGGACAGCCCACCGGGGCTGGAACAGATCACCGTGGAGGACTTTCTCGAACACCCGCCCGAATCCCGCGTGCCACTGGTCCTGCTGCTGGACACCCTCAGCGCGCTGGATAGGCCGACCGGCCAGAACCTGCTCGGCGGGCTGCGGGATCGCTGGGCGGACGAGGTGCTGATCCTGCATCGGCTGGACGATGAACGCTGGGGGCTGAACGAGTTTCTTGCGCTGGGCTTTCGCCGGGACCCGGACGCCGAATCCGCCGCGCCGGATCATGCGGTCTACCGCACCAGCCTGTATGACTACAAGCTGACGCCCGACTGGCTGAATGCCCGCTTCTGGGCCAACCCGGGCATGTGGGACAAGGCGCGCTGGTAGGCGCGCGGCGGGTGCCTAATCCTTCTCGGGATTCAGCCGCGGGTGGGTCTCTTCCCCCCACAGCAGTACCAGCGCACCGGACAGGAACATGGCGATGGCCACGAACCAGAAGCCCCAGGTGACTGAACCGCCGATGTGGGCAACGATCCCAAGGGCCAGTGCACCGATGCCATAGCCCAGGTCCCGCCAGAAGCGGTAAGTACCGATCGCCGAGCCGCGCCAGTTCGGATGGGCAATATCGGCGACCGCCGCGCTCAGGTTGGGATACAGAAGCGCCATCCCAAGGCCGGTTACGGCCGCCGCGAACGACCACCAGACGACCCCCTCGCCGAGCAGCGTCAGGGCCACGCCAGCACCGCAAATCCACATACCCCAAACGATGGGCTGCAACCGCCCCACATGGTCGGAGAGCTTGCCAGTGGCGAACTGCGAGCCACCCCAGACAAAGCCGTAGATCCCCACGACCCAGCCGATCGCGGCCAGGCTCAGCCCCTGCTGATACAGGAACACCGGATAGAACACCCAGACCAGGGCATCGACGAACTTCTCCACCAGGCCCGCCTGGCTGAACGCGGCCATGCGCCGGTCACGCCAGGACATCAGCGTGAACACCTCCCAGGTGGTCGGCGTATCGGCGATCGATTTGGGATAGCGCGGTTGTGGCCCGGTGGATTGCCCGGCCGCATGCCGGGCCCCCTCGGCCTTGGCCCAGTCCAGGGTCTCGCGCACCCACAGTGCAGTCATCAGGACCGCGATCGCGATCACGACTATGCCGAACACGAACACCCCCATGCGCGGCCCGAGGGCAGCGGCCATATAGCCGGTCACGATCCCGGCCACGGCCACCCCGACATAGCCGGAGAACTCGTTCATGCCCATCGTGAAGCCGCGTTCGTCGCCCCGGGTGATGTCCATCTTCGCGGTCTGGGTCATCGACCAGGCGAGCCCCTGATTCACGCCTAACAGGACGGTCGCGGCCACAATCCAGCTCCAGGATGGCGCGTAGAGGATCATGAACGGGATCGGGATGGCCGCCATCCAGCCGAGCATCAGAACGGTCTTGCGCCCCATGCGTTCGGACAGCCGCCCGGCAACGAAATTGAGCACGCCCTTGACCACGCCGAACGCGACGACGAACGCGGTCAGCAGCATGAACGAGCCCTCGGCCACGCCGAACTCGTCCTCGGCCAGCGCCGGGATGACGGTGCGCATCATCCCGATCGTCAGGCCCACGAAGAAGACCTGGATCAGTTGCTGCCCAAACTGCCCGAGGTTCTCGCGAATCCCGTGGGTCAGGTGTTCATAGGCCTGGGCGGCCCTGGATGGATCGCTCATCAGAGTTCCTTGTCTTGCGCCACTCAGGCCGCGATATTGGCGGCTACATAGGCGTCCATGCCCGCCGGTCGCGGGGGGATATCACTCGTCAGGAAGTCGACGAACGCATCGCGATCGCTGAATGCGAGCCCCGGATTAAAGCGTTTCTCGAAACCCAGGGTGGAGGACGGCTTGCCCGACAGGCCCGCGCCGCAGGCGCTTCCAGCGTAATGGCCCGGATAGATCTCGAGCTCATCCGGCAGCCCCAGCAGCCGCTGATGCAGGCTGTCGTAGAGCCGCCCGGCCATCTCGCGCTCCTGCCCGGCCAGATCGGGTCGCCCGACGCTCCCGATAAACAGCGTGTCCCCCGTCAGCACGAACCAGGGCTGCCCGCCGCGACGTTTGTCGGTCACCAGCAGACACACGCTGTCCTCCGTATGGCCCGGCGTGTGGAGGACCTCTACTTCGACATTACCGGCCTCGATCCGGTCGCCATCGCGCAGGGGATGAAAATCAAACTCGACCACCTCGCGATCCGATTCATGAAGGCAGTACTTCGCGCTGGTGCGCTCTGCAAGATCACGACCACCGGAATAGTGATCGGCATGGACATGGGTATCGATCACGTGCGTGATCTCGACGCCAATCTGGCGTGCCTGCTCCAGGAACCACTCCTGGTCACCCTCGACGACGTCCACAGCAATCGCCTTGCCGAGCGACCCGCATCCAAACAGATACGACAATGAAGATTCTGTAGTCGGTAACTGACGGAAAAACATGAGACACCTCCTGGATCATCCATGATGACGGCCAGAGATCGCCGAGAATGGGGAATCGAGTGGTTCCGTTCCGGGAACCTCGCCCCACAATCGAACGGAATCCACCTGACACAGCATTCATTCTAACGTTCGTTAGAACGTAACCTAGTCCGCGGCCGAAGGGATGTCAAATACGTGCTGGCGTATGCGGATGGGGCTCCACCGCAGCACACGGACGAACGTCCGATTGCACATAGCCCACAGGCCTCCGCTGGAGGCGCTGTTGTGGGAGTAAACGAACTGGCGGGCGGTCCGCCAGCCGAGGTGGGCTCAGCGGTCTGAGAGACCCGGGGAAAGACTGATCAGTGTTTCCCTTGTTCCAGGGGCAGACCCTGATGGCGCCATTCGGCGACACCGTGGTCCAACCGGACGGCGCGGAAGCCGTGCTCGCCCAGGATCGCGACCGCATCGCGCGCCATCAGGCAGTACGGTCCCCGGCAATAGGCAACGACCGGGACATCCGGCGCCAATTCGTCCAGACGCTGCTTCAACTCGCGCAGCGGGATGGAGCGGGCGTGCGGCAGATGCGCGGTGGCGTACTCGGTGTCCGGGCGAACGTCCAGCACGATCAACTCACCCATGCGTGCCTGCTCCAGCAACTCCTGGCCACCTAGCGGCACCATGTCGCCGGCACTGGCCGCCATGTCGCGCACAGCGCCCTGCAACTCCAGCAAGCGGCTCTCGGCCAGCTCGCGCAGCACGACCCAGAAATCGGCCACACGTGGGTCTGCCAGCCGGTAGAAGATACGCCGTCCATCGCGCCGGGACTCCACCAGGCAGGCCTGGCGGAGGTCCTTCAGGTGGGCACTGGCCAGCTTGACGCTGATCTGGGCATCCGCCGCGAGCTGATCGACGCTCTTCTCCCCCTGCACCAGGATCTCGATCAGTTCCAGCCGCTTCGGGCTGGACGCCGCCTTGCCGATCCGGGCGACCTGGTCATAGAGCAAATCTTTCAGTTCGCGATCAGACATGAACGCATTCCTGATGGGGAAGTCGGCAAGGTAGACCGCCCTGCCCTGACGCGCAAGGCCTGAACAGGAACGCGGGTTTGTTGCACCGAATTTTTTCTTGACTAGATTACTCAGGAACTATTCATCAGCAGTTGGTAACAAACTAACCAACAAGCCGTGCCCCAACCGAGGGGTACCCGTTCCCGAAAGGAGGACAACCATGAGCCAGCTGATCCACAACTTCCCGGCCGACGGCGTCGTCACCATCAACCGCGTGATCCTGAAGCCGGAGTACAGCATCGACGACCTGCAGGAGCGCGTCGCCATGCTGTGCGAGAACGTAAAGACCTATCACTCGGACACCGGCTTCGTCGGCGGCTTTGTCGCGCTGAATTCCGGCGCCGTCTCCAACGAGGGCTCGACCATCGGCCAGGCCGTGGAGAGCCCGATGAAGGACAAGGAGGCGCTGATCATCACCTTCTGGCGCAGCTTCGAAGAACACGAAGCCTCGCATCGCAGCGAGACCTTCCAGCCGCTGTTCCAGGAGGTCCTGGAGCTGTGCGAAAACGGTAACGAAGAGATTGCCTACGAAATGCTCTGGTCTGGCGCGGCCTATTCGCCGGAAGAGGCCAAGGCCGCTCGCGAGGCGAAGGAAACCCATCAGGCGGCCTGAACCTGCACTGATGGCTGAGTGACCTCCAGTCGTATTTCTCTCCTGCGACTGTGCCCATTGCCGGGACCTTGCGTCCCGGCTTTTTTATGGCTGACCGACCACGATGCCAGCCAGGTCGGACTTAGCGTCGGGGTTCGTCGTCCGAGGAGGACTCGTTCATCTCCGGGGGCGAGGCAAGGGTGTGGGTCTTGTTGTCGTAGCGACCCTTGAGTTCGTCGGAGCGTGTGTGTTCCCACAACGGCACCCCGACAAAATACCCTGCACGGCCGATCGCATGCGCGGCCACCGGGGCCGTCAGCAGCAGAAAACCAATCACTGCCACGGCGCGGGTGGTCACGCCCCCGTCGCCGAAATAGACGGCGACCCCCACCATCATCAGGCCGGCCCCAAGCACACCCGCCTTGGTGGTGGCGTGCAGGCGCATCGGCAAATCCGGCATGCGGACAAGCCCCAGCGCGGCCACCACCATGAACGCGGCCCCGGACACCAGGAACAACGCCGTCAGTAGCTCAATCATCTTCGCGGTGCCCCCCTTTCTCGAGATAGCGGGCAAATCCGACCGCGGCGAGGAAGGCGGTCAGAGCCAGCACCATCGCCACGTCGATAAACGGGGTCCGGCCACTGGAGATCACGTACACCGCGATAAAGCCAATGGTCAGGGACGCGATCAGTTCCAGCGCCACCACGCGATCGGGCAGCGTCGGCCCGAGATAGAGACGCCAGAACCCCAGCACCAGGGAGATGCTGAGCAGTACATTGGCCACGATGATGGCGATTTCGAACATCTGTGTCCCCCGCGCCTAGCGCAGGACCTCCAGGGCCCGGTGTTCCAGATACTTGATCGACCGAATCACCGCATCGCGGTCTTCCAGGTACATTACATGGATGTAGAGCACCTTCCGGTCGGTCGAGACGTCCAGGCTCAGGGTGCCCGGGGTCAGCGAGATCAGGTTCGCGACGATCGTGATCTCGCCATCGGTCTGCGCATCCAGCGGAAAGGCAATCACGCCCGGCACCATGTGGTGCGTCGGCGTCATCACATCGTAGGCGACCTTCAGGTTCGACAGGAACAGCTCCCACAGGAAGAACCCAATGAAGGCGATGAACTTGGGCACCCGTCGCGCGTAGCTCGCGAAGGCCGGCTTGTCACGCAGCGCGAACGCCAGCAGGACATAGCCGAGGAAGAACCCGATCAGCAGATTGCCCCCTGTGAAGTTCCCGGTCAGGAACACCCAGATCAGGGCCAGCGCGATATTCCAGGTCAGCGCGATCATTGCCGTGATTCTCCCAGCACGGCCTCAATATACTGCGACGGATCCAGGAGCTGCTCGGCGGACATCGCCGCCATCTGGTAGATCGGCTCGCCGTACAGGCCAATGGCCACGGTCATCAGCGCCAGCATGATCACCGGCACCCACATCCAGATCATCGGGCCCGAACTGACATCACGGAGCTCGCCCTCGACGCCCTCCGGCTGCGCCTTCCAGAACACCTCGGCCCAGATCTTGATCATCGAATACAACGTCAGCAGACCCACCAGCAGAGCCACGCCTACCGCCCAGTAGGCCTCGGCCTCGATGCCAGCGCGGATGATGATGAACTTGGCGAAGAACCCGGACAGTGGCGGCAGACCCGCCAGTGACAGCGCCGGGATCAAGAACAGCACGCCCAGCATCGGGTTCGTCCGGTAGACCCCGCCCATCAGTTTGAGCTCATGGGTCCCCTTCATCACGAAGGTGATCCCGCTGATCAGGAACAGATTCGCCTTCACGATGATGTGGTGCATGATGTAGAACACCCCACCGACCAGTGCCAGCGGTGTGAACAGTGCCAGACCCATGATCATGTAACCGATCTGGCTGATGATGTGGAACGACAGAATGCGCCGGAACTCGTAGTGGGCGGCCGCCCCAAGCACGCCGGTCAGCATCGTGGCCGCGGCCACCCACAGGAGGATCTCGTGGGTGTAGTCCACATCCTGGTTGAAGATCAGTGTGAACACGCGGTACAGCGCGTACACCCCAACCTTGGTCAGCAGGCCCGCGAACAGCGCGGAGACCGCGACCTTCGGCGTGTGATAAGAGGCCGGCAGCCAGAAGAAGAACGGGAACGCCGCCGCCTTCACCCCGAACGCGACCAGATACAGCATCGCGATCACGGTGATCAGCCCGGTGTCCTCCACCGTGGAGAGCTTGTCGCCGATATCCGCCATGTTCAGCGTGCCGGTCAGGCCGTAGGTCAGGCCGATCGCAGTCAGGAAGATCATCGACGACAGCAGGTTCAGGGTGACGTACTTGATCGCCCCTTCCATCTGCGAGCGCTCGCCACCCAGGATCAGCAGCGCAAACGACGCGACCAGCATCACCTCGAACCAGACATAGAGGTTGAAGATGTCGCCGGTCAGGAACGCGCCGTTCACGCCCGCCAGCAGCAGATGCAGCAACGGGTAGTAGCCGAACTTCTCCGACATCTTGCCGATGCCCGAGAGCGAATAGATCGCGGTCGCAAAGCCGATGATGCCAGTCAGCACCACCATGATCGCCGCCAGCATGTCGGAGACCAGCACGATCCCGAACGGCGCCGGCCAGGAGCCCATCTCCATCACGACATGGCCGTTCTCCCAGGTCTCCAACAGCAGCCAGACGGTGGCCGCCAGCATGGCGCCGGTGCCGAGCACGCCCAGCGCACGCTGCGCGAAATGCGAGCGCCAGAACATCACCGACAGCGCGCCGGCGAGCAGCGGGATGATGACCGGAAGGGCAACGGACATATTCATCGATCCGTGTCCTTCATCTGGTCCAGATCATCGACCTTCACCACCTCGTAGGCGCGATGTATCAACACTACGGCGAATGCCAGTACGCCGAAGCCGATCACGATCGCGGTCAGCACCACGGCTTGCGCCAACGGATCGGCCGACAGCCCTTCAGGAACCGTGGCACCCGGCGGGATCAGCGGCGGCGCGCCCGGCAGCATGCCGGCCAGCGTAAAGATCAGCAGGTTGGCCGCGTTCGACAGCAGCACCAGGCCGATCACCAGCTTGACGATCGAGCGCCGGAGCATCATGTAGATGGCCGCGGCGTACATACCGCCGACCACGAAGGCCATGACGACTTCCATCAGTCTTCTGCCTCCGCCAGGTTGAGCATGATCGTCAGCACCGACCCGATCACGACGAGATAGACGCCGATATCGAAGATCAGCACGGTAGAGAGCTTGATCTCGCCAAAGACCGGGGCCGTGAATTCCCACCACTGGGCCGTGAAGAACGCCTGCCCCAGGAAGGCCGCGGGCAGTGCGCTCACGACCGCCAGCACCATGCCGGCACCCAGCAGGTCGCGCGGGTCCACGCGCAGCACCTTGCGCGCGGAGCGGATGTCCATGGAAAACAGGTACAACACGATCGCCGCCGCCGCGACCAGGCCACCGATAAACCCGCCACCCGGCTCGTCGTGGCCGCGCAGCAGCAGGAACACGGAGAACAGCAGCAGCAGCGGCAGCAGAAAGTGCCCGGCCGTGCGCAGGATCAGCGAGTGCATGTTCATCGGCGGTGGTCCTCCGCACGGAAGCGAATCATCGCGTACACCCCGATCGCGGCCAGGGCCAGCACGAAGATCTCGCCCAGCGTATCCAGTGCCCGGAAGTCCACCAGCACCACGTTCACGATGTTACGGCCATAGCCCGAGGGCTCCGACTCCTCGATGAAGTACTGCGAGATCGAGTCGAACAGGCGCGCATCCATTGTGCTCAGCATCAGCAGCGTGATCATGCCGCCGGTGACCAGCGCGATACCGGCATCGCGCAGCCGCAGCGCGGTAGACGACAGATTCAGGAAACCCGGCAGGCGGAACAGCACCAGCACCAGCAGGATTACCGTCAGGGTCTCAACCAGCACCTGGGTGATCCCCACATCGGCCGCGCTGTACAGCACGTACACCAGGGCGACCGTAAAGCCCAGAGAGCCCAGCGCTGCCACGGCGCCCAGACGCGAGCGCGTCAGCACCGCGAACAGCATCGACGCCACCAGGATGGCGATAATGGCCATCTCGTGGATCTGCAGGCGCTCGAAGTGCGCCGTGCCGACACTCACGTTGAACAGCTGCGCGGTCACTCCGACCAGGCCCGCGGTCATCGCCACGATCACGATCACGTAATAGCGCAGATAGCCGTTCTGCAGGACCCGGGTCTGCCATTCGGAGATCCAGACCAGGCCATCCATCATCTTGAAGTAGCCCTTCTCCGGGCCGTATTCAGCGGCCCGATCGACCCAGTCCAGGGCCCGACGCGCCTGCTCCCAGCGCCAGTAGAGCAGACCACCCGCGACCAGGCTGAACGCGGAGATCGCCAGCGGCCAGTTAATGCCGTGCCACAGCGCCAGGTAACCATCCACCGGCGCGCCCTGCACGCTCGCCGCCGCGGCGTTGACCAGCCCGTCGTCCGCCAGCCCCGGCCCAAGGCCAAAGATCAGTCCCAGGCTCGCCAGCACGACCGGGCCGGCCAGCATCGCCGGCGGTGCCTCGTGGTGCGGGGTCTTGGGTGTTTCCACCCGAGCCCCGAACCACGGCCGGATGCCGACGATCGCGGCGACCGCCACCCCGAGGATCGCGGTCAGTACCGCCAGCAGCGTCAGGATACCCACCAGACCCGGTGCCTCGAGCACCGACTCCAGCATCAGCTCCTTGGCAACAAAGCCGAACAGCGGAATAACCCCACCCAGCGACAACGCTGCAAGAATCGCGGAGGCGGCCGTGATCGGCAGCGCGGTGCGCAGCCCCCCGGTTTGCAGGAAGTCCTTGGCCCCGGCCTCGTGGTCGAGGATGCCGGCGACCATGAACAGCGCGCCCTTGTACAGAGAATGCGCCAGCAGGAAGGCCATCGCGGCCATCAGCGCGGTCTCGGTGCCGATACCAATCAGCATGGTCAGCGTGCCCAGCGCCATCACGGTGGAATAGGCCAGGACCTGCTTCACGCCCGTGCTGCGGAAGGCCAGGAAGACGCCCGTGAACATGGTGATCGCGCCGAACAGCGCGAGCGTGGTGAACCAGATATCGGTGCCACCCAGCGAAGGATTCAGGCGCGCCATCAGGTACACCCCGGCCTTCACCATGGTGGCGGAGTGCAGATAGGCGGAGACCGGCGTCGGCGCGGCCATCGCGCGCGGCAGCCAGAAGTGGAACGGGACCTGGGCCGACTTGGTAAAGGCCCCGATCAGTATCAGAATCAGTAAAGGCAGGTACAGCGCGTGTTCGCGGACGACATCGCCGTTGGCCAGGATCTCGGAGAGCTCGTAGGAGCCGCCGGCCATCGCCAGCATGATGATCCCGGCGAGCAGCGCCAGGCCGCCACCGACCGTGACAATCAGGCCCTGCAGTGCGTACTTCCGGGCGTCCGCGTTCTCGTGGTTATAGCCGATCAGCAGATAGGACGTGATGCTGGTCAGCTCCCAGAACACGAACATCGCAATGAGGTTGTCCGCCAGCACCAGCCCCAGCATGGAGCCCATGAAGGCCAGGATAATCACGTAGAAGCGCCCGAGGTCGCGGTGCCCCTCGAGATAGCGCCCGGCATAGGTGACGATAAAGAACCCGATACCCGAGATCAGCAGCGCGAACAGCAGCGACAGGCCGTCCACCAGGAACGACAGGTGGATATCCAGCCCCGGCAGCCAGGGCCAGCTGAGCACGATGGACTCGCCGGCGGAGACCGCAGGGAGGAAACTCAGGAAATAGAGGAACAGCGCGGCCGGGAGGAGCCCCAGCACCCAGCCGCTGGCGCGACCGGTGACACGATGGACCGCGGGTGCGATCGCGGCCACCAGGAATGTTGACAGAATTGCGTAGAGCATCCGGCCAGCTGAGTCCTTTTGCGTCGGGCGTTATCCGCGTGACCCCGTACGACCTGCCCGGAATCACGCTCCTGGAGTTGCGTCCGCCACCAAGGACCACCGGCGACGGCTTCAAAACAGCTGCGAAAGCCTAATGGCTCGATCGCCGGCACGCAAGAAACGCGTATGGGGGCACGTTTCGGCGCGCGTCCCCGGGCAACCCCGGAGACGGAAGGGGGGATCAGTACCAGTCGCTGCGGCGGCGGCGCAATGGGATGCGCGTCAGGATAATGCCAAGAATCAGGCTGCCAACCGTCACCGCCGCACCCGTCATGAACCACCGCCGCTGGCTGTCGGCCTGCATCACCTCCACCTGGCGGCGATACTCGTCCGCGGAATCACGGGCCTCTACCAGCTCGCTTTCCAGGCGCCGGTTTTCGCGCTGGATCTCCTGCGGCCGTTCCGCGACGTCGCGCAGCTCCTCGAGCTCGGACTCCATGTCCGCCACCTGCGTCTCCAGGCCATCGCGCTCGGCTTCGAGTTCGCGGCGGGTATCCAGCAGTTCGGCAATCCGGCCTTCCTGGTCGTCCGCACCCGAGCGAATCTCGGCCAGCTCGGCCTCGACCTCTTCCAGGCGCTCACGGGAATGCGGCTCGTCCTGCAGGTAACGGGTCAGGATCCAGGCCTCGGTGCCGCTGGGCAGGCGAATACGGGTATGGCCATCGCCGCTCTCCTCGAGCACCGTGACCTCCTGACCCGAGCGCACTGAACTGATAATGCGGCTGTTCGGCCCGGTGCCATTCCGCACCCCGACCTCCAGCTCGTCGCTGACGAAACGCGTGGTCTCGGCCATCACTGCCGTCGCGGTCAAGCCGCCCAGGATCAGAATCCCGGATACCGTAAGTCCGCGCATCACCCGCTGCATCTGCATGCCCATGTCCTGCCTCTCGCCTGGTTGCCTGATCCGACCATGGAGTCAACGTCGCCTGCATGGCCGGGGGCGCATTCTACAGTGGCATTCGTGGCTCGCGGCAACGCACCGCCTGCGGGGTGATCCGCGTCACATTCCGGCATCCGCATCCCGGGCCGACGTCGAACGGTCCGCGAGCCGTTCGCGCACCGCGCGCGCCGGGAATGTGACCAGCTCGAACAGGGCCGGCAGCAGCCTGCGCAGCTGCAATGCAATCACGGCAAGCAGGTGCAGCACACCCGTCAGCAGCGCCAGCAGGATGCCGAGCAGCCCTCCGACCAGCACCCGTATCGCCTGCAGGAGGGAGACCAGCCACAGCGGCGCAAGCGCCACCACCAGCGGCACCACCAGCCCGACCGCCGCACCAACCATCTGCTCGGTCCAGTACAGCGTGGGCGGTGGCGCGACCTCCCCGGCCATCAGGGTCTCCAGCAAATCGTTGCGATAGCGGACCCACTCCAGGTGATAACCGGCCAGGCCCGACAGCACCACCACGGCGGCCAGCACCAGCAATGCCGTGACCACCAGGCCCATTCGGGCCCAGTTGTCGCGCTCCATCACCGCCTGCGGCAGCAGCCGGACCGCCCCGCGGCTCTCGGCCAGCAGCCACCCGCTTACCAGCGCAATCCCCAGCAGCAGCGCAATGATCCGATCCGAGAGCGTCCCGGGCCCCGCGTCCTCGGCACCCGGGAACTGCCCGTCAAACGGCGGCCCGAAGAGCTGGTGGTACACCGTGACCGCCAGCACCGTCAGCGCAAGCCCCAGCAGGCCCAGCAAACCCTGGCTGACGGCCTGGATATACGAAGGCATCTGATGGCGGATCGAAGGCTCGGTCTGCTCGCAGCGCGTCAGGGCGTGGTCCAGGCGGCCCCCCTGACGCTGCAGGTCGCCCAGACGCCTTTGCAGACCCTCCAGACGGCCGACCAGCTGATCCACCGGGCTCTCCAGCCGCCGCCGGGCGGCCAGCATGCCCTGCGCCAGCTGCCGGTGTTCCTCCATGCCCAGCCGCGCGATACGCAGGATCGTCTCCTGGAGATCCTGCGCGAGACGCTGACTCTGCGGGGTATCACTGACGGGGGTGCTGGCCAGTGCCTCGAGACGGCTTACCCAGGCGGGTTCCTCGAGCAGGCGGGTCTCGTCCCGTTCGTAGGCCTCGCGCAGGGCGCGCAAGGTTTCAGTGGACTCCTGGCGAAGCTGCGGCATCTGCGCCAGGTCATGCCCCACCAGGTGGGCATACCGACGTTCCAGGGCCTCCACCGCCCCGTGGATACGATCGGCCTCCAGCCGTGCCAGATACCGGCGATGCCAACCGGTCACGGCATCCCGCACATGTACGAGATGCCGGCGCAGCGCACATACCAGGTGGACCAGCCCGCCCGTGATCGCAAGCAGCACCGTGCGCACCGGATTCCGCGCCCAGTCCAGCAGCACGATGGCGACCACGATCGCCAGAGTCACCATCAGGATTGTGATCGCCACGCCACCCCCTCGTCGGTCCTGCCTGTCGCCCGGACACGCCGGGCCCCACACCTACCCTGCTTGCAACCGGCACTCACCTGTCGCCGGTTCTCCCCGCCGCGATTATGGCCGATCCAACCATCCGGTGCGCGCCCCCCTGGCTCAAGTTTGCGACAAGCGCGCCGATAGGGAGGGTAAATCTCCGGAGAATCCCAATGCTGCAGACCGACCTGCTTCCCATCGCCGGCCCAGAACGCATGGAACAACCCGGCTGGCTGGATGCCGGCTTCACCGCCGGCTGGCTGCCCGCGTTCCGTCATCGAGGTACGGGCGAGGTGCATGCCAGCCACCTGGAAGATGGTCGACTGGCCTGCACGCACATCCTAGACACCCTGCCCGCGTCCTGGATCGCCGAGCGCGACGCCGAGGGCCGCCCCGGTGCCCTGGTGGCCGACATCCAGGCCGGCTACCTGCGCGGGTCGCGCTTCTACACCCTGGCCGAGCTGCTGCGCTACCCGTCCGACGCCTGATTCTTGCGTCTCTGGCGCCGCCCGGCGGCCAGCGCCCTCGGCCGGCACAATTGCTTTTAGGCGCGGGTTTCGGTCCAATACCGGGCTTTTCCCCGAGCGGCGCCCCCATGCAGAAAAATCAGTACGATCGCGACGAACTCCTGGCCTGCGGCTACGGCGACATGTTTGGCCCGGGCAACGCCCAGTTGCCGGTCCCCAACATGCTGATGATGGATCGCGTCCTGGAGATCAACAGCGATGGCGGCGAACATGGCAAGGGCCAGATGATCGCCGAGCTGGATATCAATCCAGACCTGTGGTTCTTCGCCTGTCACTTCCCTGGTGATCCCGTAATGCCCGGCTGCCTGGGGCTGGACGCGATGTGGCAGCTGGTCGGCTTTTATCTGGCCTGGCTGGGCAACCCCGGCCGCGGCCGCGCCCTGGGTGTGGGCGAAGTGAAGTTCACCGGTCAGGTCCTGCCCACCGCGAAGAAGGTCACCTACCGCATCGACATGAAGCGGGTGATCTCGCGCAAGCTGGTGCTCGGCATTGGCGACGGCATCGTCGAGGTCGATGGCCGGCCGATCTACGAGGCCCATGACCTGCGTGTGGGCCTGTTTACCTCCACCGAAAACTTCTGACCTGACCGGCAAGCCTGCTCCGGCAGGGCACTAGTCCGTCGCCAGCGGCGCGGGCGTGGCGTCCGGGTAGAAGCGGTGGCCCTGGCGCAAGCAGTAGCGCAGCCACTTGAACAGAAAGCGGTTATGCCGCCAGCGGCAGCCCAGCCCCGGGTGCCCCGCGATCGTGTCGATCACCAGGTCCTCGCCGCTGCGCCGGCAGTGACGCCCCAGCACCTCGGCCTGCCGCGCATCGTGGAACAGGCGCACCCGGGCATCCGGCTGCAGGCGCGGTTCATCGCGCCCGGCAAAGGCATAGGTCAGTCGCAGCGTGGTCGTGTACCGCGTGCGCTCCAGCACCTCCAGATGCAGATCCAGCGCCCCCTCGACCCGCGAGACCGAGTGCACCGGCTGACAGTGCAACTCGGGGCACAGACGCCGTATGGACAGGTAGTTCTCCTCGTACATCTCCATCAGCGCCGCGAAGGTCACCGGGCGCGGCTCGAGGTGGGCGGGGGTGCGGGTATCCAGCAACATGCCGCGCAGTCTAACAGCCCCCGGGCAACCACAGGCCAATGTACCCGCAAGGAATAATGTCCGGTTCTGCACGATCGACTTTCCGCCTCGATACAAGCCGAATCCATCGCTTCCGAGGCGCGCGGCACGCAGCGGGTGTCGAAAACCATGCGCAAACCCTTCGCCCGGCACGGGACACCCCGAGCCCTTTTTGGTACCGTCAAACCAGAAGAGAATCCCCGGCGTGCAACCCAAAAGGACTCACGACTTCATGGATATCAGTGTCGTCACGACCCGGCCATTCAACGACCAGAAGCCCGGCACCTCGGGCCTGCGCAAGCGGGTACGGCAGTTCCGGCAGCCTCACTATCTGGAAAACTTCATCCAGAGCATCTTCGAGGCACACCCGAGCCTGTGCGAAGGGGAGCTAATCCTCGGCGGGGATGGCCGCTTCCACAACCGCGAGGCGATCCAGACCATCCTGCGCATGGCCGCGGCCAACGACGTCAAGAAGGTCGCGATCGGCTATGCCGGACTCCTGTCGACCCCGGCCGCCAGCCACCTGATCCGCTCGCGCGGTGCCACCGGCGCCATCATCCTCTCGGCCTCCCATAACGCCGGAGGGCCGGAGGGAGACTTCGGTGTCAAGCTGAACACGGCCAACGGCGGGCCCGCACCGCCCGGCGTCACCGATGCCATCTTCGAGCACAGCAAGTCGCTCACCCATTACCGCATCGCCAGCGGCACGCCGCACGTCGATATCGATCATCTGCACACCACCCATCTCGGCGAGATGTCGATCGAGGTCGTCGACCCCGTGGGTGCCTACGCCGACCACATGGAGACACTGTTCGACCTCGAACGCATCGGCGAACTGCTGCGCTCGGACTTTTTCCGCATGCGCTTCGACGCGATGCATGCGGTCACGGGACCCTACGCCGAGGAAATCCTGATCAACCGCCTGGGCGCCCCCGCCGAAACCCTGCTGCGTGCGGAACCACTGGCCGATTTCGGCGGACGCCACCCGGACCCGAACCTGGCCCATACCCGCGAGCTGTGCGAGGCCCTGTACGGGCGCAACCCGCCGGACTTTGGCGCGGCCTCCGACGGCGACGGCGACCGCAATCTGATCCTGGGCCCGAATTTCTTCGTCACGCCGTCCGACAGCCTGGCCATCATGGCGGCCAACGCCCACCTGATCCCCGCGTTCTCCGACGGGCTGAAGGGTGTGGCGCGCAGCATGCCGACTAGCCAGGCGGTGGACGTGGTCGCCGAGGCGCTCGGCATCCCCTGCTTCGAGACACCCACCGGCTGGAAATTCTTCGGCAACCTGCTGGACGACGGCCGCATCCGCCTGTGCGGCGAGGAGAGCTTTGGCACCAGCTCCGATCATGTGCGCGAGAAGGATGGCCTGTGGGCCGTGCTGTTCTGGCTGAACCTGCTGGCCGCCCGCCGCCAGTCGGTGGAAGAGATCGTGCGCGATCACTGGCGCGACTACGGTCGCCACTACTACACGCGGCATGACTACGAAGGGCTGGACACCGCCCGCGCCGAACAGGTGATGGCGCGCATCGGCGAACAGCTCTCGAGCCTCCCGGGGCAGTCGCTCGCCGGCATGCGTGTCACGGAGGCGGACGACTTCGCCTACCGCGACCCGGTGGATGGCAGCGTGACCGAGCACCAGGGCCTGCGGGTCCTGTTCGAGGGCGGCGCGCGCATCGTGTTCCGCCTCTCCGGGACTGGCACTGAAGGAGCGACCCTGCGCATCTACATCGAGCAGTACGAGACCCACCCGGAGCACCTGGACCGCGAGCCGCAGGAGCTGCTGCGTCCGCTGATCGAGGCTGCCGTGCGGCTGGGTGACCTGCCGGGCCTGACCGGGCGCGACCAACCCGATGTGATTACCTGACCCGACCTTCAGTCCACCGCTGATGGACATCGTCGCCACCCGGCAGCGCTGGACGCATGGCTATGCGTTCGTGCTGGCCGCCACCGCCTCGGCGGTCGGGCTCGGCAACATCTGGAAGTTTCCCTACATCCTCGGCCAGAACGGCGGCGGCGCCTTTCTGGCCGTGTACCTGCTGACCATTGCCCTGATCGGCATCCCGATCATGATGGCCGAGGTCATGATCGGACGGCGCGGGCGCCGTTCTCCGGGGTACGCGGCACTGGCCGTCGCCCGCGAGGCGCGCGTCCGCGACGCCTGGCAGATGGTTGGCTGGGTCGGGATCATCGCCCTGTTCGTGATCATGACCTTCTACGCCGTGGTCACCGGCTGGGTCTTCTCCTATGTGCCACGGGCCGCCAGCGGGGCCTTCGCCGGGGTAGACGCGCCCGAGGTCATCGCGATCTTCGAAGGCGTTCAGACATCGCTTCCGGGGATGCTGCTGTGGACTACACTGGTCCTTGCGGCGACCTTCGCGATTGTGGCCCTGGGGCTACGCAACGGGCTGGAACGCGGTGTAGCACTGGTGATGCCGCTGCTGTTCGGGCTGCTGCTGGCCGCCATGGTTGGCGGTCTCTGGGTCGGCGACGCCGAAACCGCTCTGGACTTCATGTTCCGCCCGGACTTCTCCGCCCTCGACCGACACAGCCTGCTGATCGCGGTCGGGCACGCGTTCTTTACCATGACCCTGGCAGCCGGCGTGCTGATGATGTTTGGCGCCTATCTTCCCAGGAAAACCTCCATCGCCGGCACGGCCATCGGGGTTGCGATCGCCGACACCGTGATCGCACTGATCGCAGGGGTCGCGATCTTCCCGGTGGTCTTTGGCTATGGCCTCGATCCCGCCGCCGGGCCCGGCCTGATGTTCGAGGCCCTGCCGCTGGCCCTGTCCGCGATCCCGGCGGGGGTCCTGCTCACGACGCTGTTCTTCGCGGCGCTAAGCCTCGCGGCCTTCAGCACCATGATCGCGAACGTCCAGGTATTCGTGCACCTGCTGCACGAACACTTTGGCATCTCCTGCCTGAAGGCTGCCCTGGGCAGCGCGCTGGGCATCTGGGCTTTCAGCCTGATCACCATGTTCTCGTTTACCGGGGCCGGCTGGGCCCAGATCGACCTGGTCGTGCTGGGGCGCGAGTTGCCGACGCTCTACCACCTGCTGGAACACACGGCCATCAACATCCTGCTGCCGGTCAGCGGCCTGCTGATCGCACTGTTTGCCGGCTGGATCCTGCCGGTGAGGATCACACGCGACGAGCTGGGGCGGCCACCACTAGCCTTTCATATCTGGCGTCTGATCCTGCGCTATATCGCGCCGATCGTCCTGCTGACCCTGTTCTGGCAGAACTCGGTGATCGTCAACCACCTGCCATTGACCTAAACGACCACGTCCCGGCACCCCGCGCGGAACCCTGATTACGGAGCCGCCCTTGGAACCACCGCCACCCCGAGCACCGGGGCCACCGGATGGGGGACCGCCATCGGACTGCTCGGCCTGGCTGAGGGTGTTCCCCTTTGCCGTTACCGGCGTTCCTTGTCACGACCACCTCACGGACGCGGACGCAGACCACAAAAGGCCCCGTTAGAATGCGCGGATGAATGGCGAGTGGATGATCACCTTCGAGATCGCGGCGACGCTGTTTGCCGGGCTCGGCCTGTTCTTCGTCGGCATACGCCTGATCAGCGAGCACCTGCGCCAGCTCGCGGACCAGCGCCTGCGGGCACTGGTCGGGCGCGCCACGGGCTCCAACCGGGCGGCCGCGTTCCTCGGCCTGGTCGGCGGGGCGATTACACAAAGCATCCACGCGGTCATCTTTGTGCTGATCTCGCTGGTCACCGCCGGCGTACTCGACGCCCGCCGTGCCCAGCCGGTGATCAACTACGCCAACCTGGGCACCTCGCTGCTGGTCCTGATCGCCGCGCTAGACCTGACCCTGATGGTCTTCATCCTGGTCGGCGTTACGGGGCTGCTGTTCTACTTCGACCGCGACCAGTCCGCACGCCTGCGCCACCTGATCCGAGCCATGCTCGGCATTGGCCTGCTGTTCCTCGGGCTGATGTTCATCAAGGAAGGCGCCAAACCGCTCAGCGAGCTGACCTGGATGACCGGCCTGATGTCGCTGTCGGCGCAGTCCTTGCTGATCGCATTCGCCACCGGCCTGGTGTTTGCGGTGATCGCGCATTCGGCCTCCAGTATCACCATCGTGACGATGGCCCTGGCCGCCAGCGGCGTGATCGATCTCGAATACGGCCTGATGGTCGTCTACGGGGCGAGCTTCGGCACCGGTGTGTCGACCCTGATCCTCGCCGCCTCGCACAAGGGACTGGGCCGCCAGCTGGCGCTTTATCAGTTCATCCTGAAGGGACTGGGTCTGATCCTCCTGCTGCCGCTGTTCTGGATCGAGTTCTACGGCGGCGTCCCGCTGATCGCCTCGGGCCTGGAAGCGCTCGCGATCGGCATCAGCCTGCAGATCGCGCTGGCCTACATCCTCTACCAGGTCGTCTGCGACCTGGCGATGCACCCGGTGCACGGCCCCGTCGCGCGCTTCCTGGAGCGCACCGCACCGCCAACCGAGGAAGAGGCCCTGGGCAAGCCGAATTTCATCTACGCCGGGGCACAGAACGACGCCGGGTCCGCGCTGGTGCTGGTGGAAAAGGAACAGTTGCGCCTGCTCAAGCGACTGCCCGACTACCTCGAAAGCGTGCGCGATGACAGCGACGGTGCCCACCACGAGCGCCTGGCCCTGCACCGCGGCAACCTGCAGGTCACCGAGGCAATCGAGCAATTTCTCGACGAGATCCTTTCCGGTGCCCTGAGCGGGGCCACCCTCGATCATGCGATCGTGCTGAAGAACCGCAATCAGCTGCTGCTGCAGCTGGAAGATACGCTGAACGACCTCGCCACGGAGATCGAGCGCTCGCTCAATGCCGACGCCTCCGCCGAAGCCCGCGCCCTGACCCACAACCTGGTCGAGACCCTGCACATGATGCTGCTGACGCTGACCGACGCGGCGCGCAGCGGGGATGCCGACGACATCGCCCTGCTGCAGTCCCTGACCCATGATCGCTCAGAGCTGATGGATTCCATCCGTCGCCGCCTACTCGCCTCCAGTGATCTCGACGGCAGCGTACGCGAAGCGGTGTTCGGCGCGACTAGCCTGTTCGAGCGGGGCATCTGGATACTGCGGCGCTATGCGCTGCTGCTAACGCCGCCGGAGGGGGCCTCCTACGAGGCTGACCCCGCCACCGCCCCCACCAAGTCTTAACGCTATATTCCTGATCACACGGCGAAGCTCGTTGCCACGGTGTGGCTGGGCCTGGTTCGGCATCCGGTGTTTACGGTGGCTTCGTCTTGCCGCCTGCCAGGCGCTGTTTCGGCAGCGCGCCCCGAGGTACTTCTTTGCTCGTGCAAAGAAGTACCCAAGAAACACGCCCGGGATTCGCCCGGGAACCTTGCTCCGGCCGCGCCAGGCCGGCGGCGCTGAAACTCGCTACGCCTTCGGCTTCGCTCAGACAGTCAGCGCCTTCTCCCGGCCTGTCACGCCCTCCACAAGGGGCTCATATCGGGAGGGCAGGTCAAAACAGGCGGTGTTCCAGCATCAGAGGTGAGCCCTGAGCTGTAGGGTGCGTTGAGCGCAGCGAAACGCACCATGCCAACGTCGGGGCAACCCTGATGCGATTCGCTGCGCTCATCAGCATCCTACCCCTGGCGCCCGCTGGCGGGCGCGGCACGCCAAGGCCGAAGGCCGCGCGTGCCGAAGATGTCCGAAGACCTAGCCTCCATCCATAAGCTCGAGCGCCAGGGCAGCCGTTGTCTTGACCTTCACCCCCGTTGTAGTCACGCCGAGTGGAGAGGGTTTTCGCGGGAAGAAAGGCGCTGACTGTCTGAGCGAAGCCGAAGGCGTAGCGAGTTTCAGCGCCGCCCGCGAAAACCCTCGGAGCGAGGGAAACCCCGGCCCGCATAGCGGGCCGGGGTCGCGGCAGTCGGGCGTGTTTCTTGGTTACTTCTTTGCACGAGCAAAGAAGTAACTCGGGGTGCGCTGGCGAAACAGCGCTTGGCAGGCGGCAAGACGAAGCCACCGTAAAACCGGGTGCCGAACCAGGGCCAGCCTCAAACAGGTGAGTGTCAGGCGAGGACCGACGCGAGGCGGTCCAGTGCTTCGCGCAGGCGTGACTCGCGCTGGGTGTAGGCGATGCGCAGGTAGCGCTGGCCTGCGCTAGGGCTGAAGTCCGTGCCGGGCGTCAGCGCCACGCCTGCCTCGTCGAGGATGCGTGCACAAAGTGCCTCGGAGTCACCCCCGTGTGCCGTGCAGTCGGCATAGATGTAGAACGCCCCATCGGGACGGGCCTGGACCTCGAGGCCCAGCGCCGGCAGGGCCTCGAGCAGCACGTCACGCCGCGTCTGCAGTTCGCGCACCTGGCGTTGCAGGATCTCCTCGGTCTCGGGCGCGAAGGCCTCGACCGCGGCCGTCTGCGCCATGCTGGCCGGGGCCACGAACAGGTTCTGGGCAATCCTGCGAACCGGGTCGATCCACGGCTGCGGGACCACCATCCACCCCAGGCGCCAGCCGGTCATCGCGAAGTACTTGGAAAAGCTGTTGATTACGATGACATCGGGATGGAAGGCCGCGGCACTGCGCTGCGGCTCATCGAACAGGATCTGGCCGTAGATCTCGTCCACGATCACCAGGCCGCCCCGCGCCCGCACAACATCCACGATGGCCGCGAGACGATCGGCGGACAGCCGGGTACCGGTGGGATTCGCCGGCGAGCCGAGCAGGATGGCCCGGGTTCGCTCGCCCCAGGCCTGCGCCACCGCCTCGGCCGTCGGCTGGAAGGCGTGCTCGGCCGCCACCGGCAGCCCGACCGGCACCGCGCCGCGCGCGGCGACAAACTGACGGTTGCAGGCATAGCCGGGGTCCGGGAGCAGCACTTCCTCGCCGGGATTCACTCCAGCGGCCAGCGCCAGCAGGATCGCGGCTGAGGCCCCCGCCGTGATCACGATGCGTTCGGGGTCGACGTCGGCCTGATGGCGCCGCCGGTAATCGGCCGCGATCGCCTCGCGCAGTTCGCGGGTGCCATGCGCGGGGGTATAGCGTGTATCCCCGGCCGCCAGCGCAAGCTCCCCGGCGCGCAGCACCGCGGGGGGCGTGGGAAAGTCCGGTTCACCCACCTCCAGGTGGATGATATCGCGCCCGGCACGCTCGGCCGCCTGGGCGCGCGCCAGGATATCCATCACCCGGAAGGGCTCGACCGCTCGGCCGAACGCGGACAGCGCAGGGGCACTCGGCCCCTCCAGTGATGCCCGGCTCGGATCAGCGGCGGACATGGCGCATCATGCGCTTTCGTTTGCGCTGCTGGCGCGGCGTGAGGGTATTGCGGCGACCGGCATACGGGTTGCGGCCCGAGCGAAACTCCATGCGCAGCGGTGTACCCACCAGCCCCAGATGCTTGCGGAAGAAGTTCTCCAGGAAGCGCTTGTAGCTGCCCGGCAGGGCATCGGTCTGGTTGCCATGGATCACGATGACCGGGGGATTCTGCCCGCCCTGATGGGCGTAGCGCAGCTTGATGCGGCGACCGCTGACCAGCGGTGGAGCATGCTCGGCGACGGCACTCTCCAGCAAGCGGGTCAGCTCGGGGGTCGAGACCTTGGCGAACGCACTGGCATGGGCCTCCTGCACATCTTCGAGCAGGTGCCCCACATTGGTGCCATGCAGGGCGGAGATCAGCCGCAGCCGGGCAAAATTGACGAAGCCGAGGCGCCGATCCAGGTCGTCGCGCACGCGCTCGCGTTCCTCCGGCGCCATGCCGTCCCACTTGTTCACCGCGAGCACCAGCGCGCGACCGGAGTCGATCACCAGGCCCAGCAGGTGAGCATCCTGCTCCGAAAGCCCGGCCTGGGCATCCATCACCAGGATCACGACATGCGCGGCCTCGATCGCCTGCAGCGTCTTGATCACGCTGAACTTCTCGATGACCTCGTGTACACGCGCCCGGCGCCGCACCCCCGCCGTATCGATCAGGGTGTAATCCTGCCCATCGCGCGAGAACGGGACAAAGATGGAATCACGAGTGGTACCGGCGACATCCGTGGCCACCACGCGCTCGTCGCCGAGGATGCGATTGACCAGCGTGGATTTGCCGACATTCGGGCGCCCGACAATGGCCACGCGCATGCCCGGCCAGTCGTCCAGCGCGGCCTGCTGCGAGGCCTCGTCCAGTCCGTCCTCCGCGGCCTCCTCCGCTGCACCCTCGGCTGCTTCGGCCTCGCGCCGCTCGGCGGCCACGGCCCGCCGGACCTTCTGCATCAGGCCCTTGATGCCACGACCATGGGCTGCGGCAATCGACGTGATCTCGCCCATGCCCAGGGTATAGAACTCGGCGCTCACGGCGTCGGCATCCAGGCCGTCGGTCTTGTTCACCACGACCCGGGCCTTGACCCCGGCCGAACGCAACTGGTCGGCGATCGCCTGGTCCTGCGGCGTCAGGCCATCGCGCGCATCCACCAGGAACAGGACATGGTCCGCCTCCGCGACGGCCCGCTGGGTCTGCTCGGCCATCGCCCGGTCCATCTCGGCACCCTCGCCCGACAGACCACCGGTATCCACCACCAGGTAGGGGAAGTCGCCCACCTTGCCGATGCCGTACTGGCGATCGCGGGTCAGGCCGGCGACATCGGCCACCAGCGCATCACGCGAGCGCGTGAGCTGATTGAACAGGGTCGACTTGCCGACATTGGGTCGGCCGACCAGGGCAATGACAGGGATCATCAGGCAACGCTACCGCAACAGCTGGATCCGGGGGTACGTGCCAGCGACGCTCATTCCCCGGAGTCCAGACGCGGATTGACCGCGGTGAGCCGACCGTTGTCGGTCACCACGTAGAGGATGTCGTCCACCAGCACAGGGCGGCTCACGACCGCGCCGGAGCTCGCCCGCAGACGGGCCACGATGCGGCCGTCCTCGAGGTGGAACCAGTGCAGGTAGCCTTCGTAGTCGCCGACGATGGCGTAATCACCGACCACAACCGGGGCCGTGACGCCGCGCAGGCGCAGCTGCTCGCTCTGCCAGAGATCGGCGCCATTGCGCGGATCCAGCCCCCACAGGTGGCTCTCGGCATCGGTGACCGCGAGGACGTTCGCCTCGTTCGTCACATCCCCACCCTGATAGGACGAGAAGTCGCGGGCCCAGAAGATTTCGCCGGAATTCAGGTCGATGGCGGCCAGACGCCCCTGATAGCCGGATGCGATCGCCGCACCCTGATAGATCGGCATGTAACCGTCGACATCGACCATGCGCTCCACCTCCGAGCGGCCGGTCGGGATGCCGAGCGTCGTCTCCCACAGTACGTTGCCGCGCTCCCGCCCGAGCATTACCACACGCCCGTTATCGAAGCCGGTAAGTACGCGCCCGGCCGTCATCTGGGGCCGATGCGCACCGCGCAGGCTCAGCGAGGGCGTGGTCCGCAGCGCGGTCCACTGCGTGGCGCCGGAGGCCGCATCCAGGGCATGCACGCGACCATCGTTGGTGCGCGCAATCACAACACCCGAGGCGACGTCCGAAATCGCCACGACCTCGCTGGACAGACGCGAGCGCCAACGCTCGCCATCACCCTGCAGATCCACCGCGATAGCCTCGCCATCCAGAGTGCCGACCACCGCGATCTCGTCGCCCACACCAACACCCGCCGACACCCGGGCGTCGTCCAGGCGTACGCGCCAGCGCTGGCTCCCGGTTTCCGGATTCAGCCCGGAGACGCGGCCATCGGCATCGACCATCACCAGCATGTCGTCGACCACCCCCGGATAGACCTGCCAGAGGAAGCGCTCACCGCCGCTCCCGACCGAGCGCGACCACAGCTGCTCCGGCTGCGCCTCCGCCTCGAATTCGGGCAGATCGGCCGGGGGCTCCGTGGTATCGCGTTGCCACAGGCCACAGGCACTCAGCGACAGCATGAGCGCACCGGCAATCAGCAGGCGCACGGCGGTCTTCGTCGGGGCAGACACGGACATGGGAGGTCAGTTCCTTTAGGCCGAGAGCTCTTCGTACTTCAGGCTCAGGTATTCGGGTGTATGGCCATGGTCAAGCGCTTCGCGATAGCGCTCGCGGGCCAGGTCGCGATCCCCGCGCGCCCGCGCGAGGTCGCCTTCCAGTTCCAGGCGCAGGCCGCGAAACGCATCGCGGCGCACGTCGCCAAGGGCCGATTCGGCATCGTCATACTGCTCCGCCAGAATCATCTGCCGCGCCATGCGCAGGGTGAGCAGTTCGCGGTAACCCCGATCCGGCGCAGCATCACGCGCCGAGCGCAAGGCCTCTATGGCCGCCTCGTGGTCGCCCTCGGAGACCGCCAGGTCTGCGCGGAAGATCCAGGCCAGCGAGCGATACGGCGTACCCCGGCCCTGCTCGATCAGCTGGTCGGCCAGCTCCATCGCACGGGCGTTGTTGCCGGTCTGCGCCGCGCCCTGCATAGCGATATACATGTCGGAGGCGCCGGCCGCGCGCTCGTCCTGGTGGCCACTCCACCAGTTCCAGCCGATCAGGCCGCCAATGCCCAGCACCAGACCGGCAATGATGGCGATGGCATTATCCGACCACCATTGTTTGATGCGTTCGGCTTTTTCTTCGTCGGTGAGGTAGCTCATCGTCCTCTTGATCCTTCGGTTGCGGTACGCGCCTTGACGTTCGTCAGGCGGCGGACGCGTGCAGGGCCTGTTCCAGATGGCGCGCGAGTTCCTCGCGCGGTACGGCAGTTTGTTCGGCTCCGGGCGATCTTAACGGCTTCACCGTCACGGTGCCCGCGGCGTGTTCGTCAGTTCCGAGCACCAGGGCAAAATGGGCGCCCAGCCGATCCGCCCGTTTCATCTGCGACTTGAAGCTGCCGCCCCCGCAGTGCTGGACCAACCGCAGCCCGGGCAGTTCGCTGCGCAGCCGCTCGGCCAGCTCCAGCGCGGGCCCCACCAGCTCGTCACCGCCCACGACCAGGTAGGCATCCGGCCCCGGCGGCTGCGGTGCATCTTCCCGGGCCTCCAGCAGCGCGACCAGGCGCTCCAGCCCCATGGCCATGCCAATGGCCGGGGTGCCACGCCCCCCCAGCTGTTCCACCAGGCCGTCATAGCGCCCGCCGGCGCAGACCGTGCCTTGCGCCCCGAGGTCGTCGGTAATCCACTCGAACACGGTGTGCGTATAGTAGTCCAGACCGCGCACCAGCCGCGGGTTATGGACGTACTCGATACCCAATGCATCCAGGTGCGCGCACAGGCTGTCGAAATGCGTGCGCGACTCGGCATCCAGGTGATCCATCAGGCTCGGCGCGTTCGCCACCACGGCGCGCGTCTCCGGGTGCTTGCTGTCGAGGATGCGCATGGGGTTGTCGTGCAGCCGCCGCAGCGCCTCCTCGTCCAGCGAATCCCGATGCTGCTCAAAGTAGGCGATCAGCTGGTCCCGGTACTGGGCGCGGCTTGCCGGCGTCCCCAGCGTGTTCAGCTCGAGGCGCACATTTTCCAGGCCCAGCAGCTTCCAGAGCCGGGCGGTCATGGCAATCATCTCGGCGTCCACATCCGGGCCCTGCAGCCCGAACACCTCGACACCCACCTGGTGAAACTGCCGGTAGCGACCCTTTTGCGGGCGCTCGTGCCGGAACATCGGGCCCAAATACCAAAGGCGCTGAACCTGGTTGTGCAGCAGGCCGTGCTGGATCCCGGCGCGCACGCAGGAAGCGGTGCCCTCGGGCCGCAGGCTCAGGCTGTCGCCATTGCGGTCCTCGAAGGTATACATCTCCTTTTCGACGATGTCCGTGACATCACCGATCGAGCGCTTGAAGAGCTCCGTCGCCTCGACCACCGGCATCCGGATCTCCTGATAGCCATAGCCATCCAGAAGGCCGCGCAGGCCGTCTTCCAGGTGCTGCCAGACGTGGATCGACTCGGGCAGGATGTCGTGCATCCCGCGAATGGATTTGATCGCTTTCATGTTGCCTTTGTGGACTCGGGACCGGCCTGCCCAGGGCGCGTAGCCGGCGTCGAAAGATCAGGGTTCGAGGTCGAAGCGTGCGGTGCGGTCTCCCCGGACATGGGGCTCGAAGTCAAAGGGCTCGCCATCCAGGGTCAGTTCGACGCCCCGGGCATTCCCCAGGACCACACGCCCGGGAAGCGTGAGTTCCAGTTCCTCACGGTCGCCGCTGCTCAGCACACCGGTAAACACGACCTCGTCGTCCGCATTGCGAATCTCAAGCCAGGAAGTCTCGCTGACCTCCAGCACCAGTCGGTACAGGCCGTCGCGATCGGCCTCTCCACCATTCGGTGCGGCCGCATCCTCGTCCTGGTCCTGGGCCACGGCGGCACCACCGGTCAGTAACGTCATTTCCGACACCGGGCCGGACGTCGAGGATTCGGCCGCCTCTTCAGTGGAGGTCTCGTCGGTCGCCGTGTCCTCTGCGGGCACCGGCTCGGCCAGCGTGTCCATCGCGGGTTCCGGGTCCTGTTCTGCACCAGCCTCACTGACCTCGGGATCCGTCTCCGCAGCCCTCGGCGCCTCGGGCTCGGGTTCCGCTTCCTCGATCAACGACGGCGGCGCACTCAATTCATCATCCGGCGCGCGGGCGGCGGCATCCTCGGACGGGACACTGCGATCGTCTTCCAGCCATCCCAGAGACGGGAATGACGGCGTACCGCCGCCGCGCTCTGACCACGCGTAAACCCCCAGACCCAGTAGCGCCAGCAGGAGCAGAAAGGTCAGCCAGTACGGCGCACTGGAACGCCGCCGCCTCTTGCTCCGGGCCGAGGCCGTAGCCACCGCCCGCAGCTCCGGCTCGGTCAGGCCATGGCCCTCGAAGGCGCGCAGCCAGGGATCGGCGTTCACCCCCAACTCGCGCGCACAGGCCCGCAGATAGCCCCGTACATAGGCCGGGGCCATGTGGTCAAACCGGTTCGCCTCCAGGTCTTCCAGCGTCCCGCGACCGAGGTGGATCCGGTGTGCCAGCGTGGCGGTATCCAGACCGGCGGCCTCGCGCGCGCGGCGCAGGCTATTGCCGGGCTCGCCCTCCCCACCCTCGGGATCGGGAGGCGGGGGCTGATCCCGAGTCGTCAGCCCACTTGCAGCGGGAAACTCCGGGGCCGCATGGGGGTCATCGTCCGTGGTTCGTAACGGTTCCATCTCGGAAACGGAATCGTCGACTTCCTCGACCCGGCCCAGACCCGGCTCCTTGTCATCACGCGGCTCAGCCACCATTGCGCTCCATGTCTTCCAGGCGGACCAGCTCCATGCTGTCCGGGTACTGACGCCGCAGGCGTTCCGCGCAGTCGTTCGCCGCACGCCGGTTCCCGAGCGCCAGTTCCGCCCGATAGCAGAGGAACAGCGTCTCGGAACTTTCCACACCCAGCCCTTCCAGGCGTTGCAGGAATGCCCTTGTCTGCATCGGGCGGTCGTCTTCGTAGGTCAGGCTTGCCATTTCCAGGAGGGCACGCGGGTACTGCGGGTTGATCCGCAGCGCCTCGCGCAGCTTCTCCTCGGCGCGTTCCGTCTGCCCGGCATCGGCGAAGCACACCCCGGAGTTCATCAACGCAATCTCGCGCTGGTCGTAATCGGGATTGTCGATCGCCTTGGCAAACAGCTCCTGCGCCTCGTCAAAGGCCTCGCGCCGGCACAACAGGGCCCCAAGGCTGGTCTGCACGTAGGGGTTGCCATCGTCTCGGCGCAGTGCCCGGCGGTAGTGCTCTTCCGCGCGCTCATGCGCACCCCGGCGTTCGTAGACATTGGCCATGCCCAGATTGGCGAGCGGATGGTTCGGATCGAACTCCAGCGCCCGCTTCAGATTGCGCTCGGCCTGGTCGACCTCCCCCTCGCGCAGATAACCGATACCCAGCTCGGCGTTGACCTCCGCGGCCTCTGCGCGTTCTCCGGTTACCTCGCGCTCGGCCATCGCCGCGCATCCTCCGAGGGCCAGCCCCAGCAGTACCACGACGGCCGGGCGCCCCCAGCGAAGCCCCATCAAGAGGCCCTCCGCGGGCGCTCAGGCAGTTCGGCGTGCAGACGAATCATGCGCATCCCCCGGTTGGTACGGTCTTCCACCTGCCCCACCAGCTGTCCGCAGGCAGCATCGATGTCATCGCCACGCGTGCGTCGCACCGTGGTGACATAACCCGCCTTCTGCAGCTGACGCTCGAAACGCTCGATATCCGCTTCCGCAGGACGGTCGAAAGGCGCACCGGGAAACGGATTGAACGGGATCAGATTGATCTTGCCGGGGATGCCCCGCAGCACGCCGGCCAGCTGATTGGCATGTTCGGGGCGGTCATTCACGCCGGCCAGCAGCACGTATTCGAAGGTCACGCCACTGTGCGCGCCCGTCGCCTCGACATAGCGCCGGCAGCTCTCCATCAGGCGCGCGATCGGGTACTTGCGATTGATCGGGACCAGGCGGTCGCGCAGCTCGTCGTTCGGGGCATGCAGGCTGACCGCCAGGGCGACATCGGTGTCCTCGCTGAGGCGGTCCAGCGCCGGCACCAGCCCGGAGGTCGACAGCGTCACCCGCCGACGGCTGAGGCCATAGGCGTTGTCGTCGGTCATCAACTGACAGGCCGCCACAACGGCATCGTAGTTGGCCAGGGGCTCACCCATGCCCATCAACACCACATTGCTCACCGCGCGTTGGCGGCCCTCCGGTGCCGGCAGGCGCTGCATCGCCAGCCAGACCTGGCCGATGATCTCGGCGGCCGTCAGGTTGCGGTTGAAGCCCTGCTGAGCGGTCGAACAGAAGGTACAGTCCAGCGCGCAGCCGACCTGCGAAGAGATGCACAGGGTGCCGCGTCCGGATTCGGGAATGAAGACGGTCTCGATCGCGTTGCCATCCGCCAGACGCAGCACCCATTTCACGGTGCCGTCACCGGAGGCCTTCTCCAGCGCGATCTCGGGCAGGGCGATCTCGGTTTCGCGCGCCAAGCGCTCGCGCAGATTGCGCGAAACATCCGTCATCGCGTCAAAGTCGGTGACCCCGCGCTGATGCATCCACTTGACGAGCTGAGTGGCACGAAAACGCGGCTCACCCCACTGCGCCAGCAGCTCGGTGAGCTGACTGCGGCTGTAACCCAGCAGATTCAGAGGTGTAGAGGTTTCCGCTGCCATGCTCGCGACCAGTTAAAAACACCCCCTAGTGTACTGCGCAAGGGGGATGCCTGCCTACGGGGCCCGGCGGGACCCGCGAGGGCCCCCGTAGCAGGGAGAAAAGGCGCCGCCGCGACGGGGACCGCGCCCTTTCCCGACCGGCGCTTAGCGGGTGCGCGGACAGACGCCGTCGTTGCCGAAGAAGAACTCGATCTCGCGCGCGGCGGTTTCCGCGGCGTCCGAGCCGTGGACGGCGTTCTCGTCGATCGAGGTCGCGAAGTCCGCACGGATCGTGCCCGGGGCCGCGTCCTTCGGGTTGGTCGCACCCATGATTTCACGGTTTTTGGCGATCGCGCCCTCGCCCTCGAGGACCTGCACCATCACCGGACCGGAGATCATGAACTCCACCAGATCGTTGAAAAACGGGCGCTCCTTGTGCACATCGTAGAAGCCCTCGGCCTGCTCGCGGCTCAGCTGCATCATGCGCGCGGCTACGACTTGCAGGCCGGCTTTTTCGAAACGGCTGTAGATTTCGCCGATCACATTCTTGGAAACGGCATCCGGCTTGATAATGGACAGGGTACGTTCTGCGGCCATGTTGGCTCTCCTGAGTAAGGTTGAATAAACGGGGGCTATCCTGCGTCGCAAACGCGAGAACCCGCCAGACGGCGGGCTCCAGGCAGGAACAGCGTGCGGCGCGTAGTGTAGGCAAACTCGCGCCCGCATGCACGCGGGCCGAGCCGCCAGCATCAGGCGTGCGCGGGCTTGCGGAACTCCACCTGCTTCCAATATCCGAACAGGCTGGCGGGGGCCACCATCGCCGGTTCCTGACCGGTCACGCTCACGAAGTCCTCGAACTCCATGTCCGGTCGGAAGCCGACCGCGCGCGACAACGGGCGCAGACAGCGCTCGAACCCGCGCAGCAGCCACTGCCTAGACGCGAAGTGGTTGATCACCAGGATCTGCCCGCCCGGACGGCAAACGCGCCACATCTCGGCAAACAGCCGATCCGGGTTGGGCACCACGGTGGCGACATACATCGCGACCACCGCATCAAAGCTGCTGTCGGCGAACGCAAGCTGCTCGGCGTCCATCTCGCACAGGCCGGAGACCGCGGGGAGCCCACCATTCAGGCGGCCCCGTGCGACATCCAGCATCTCGCGCGAGACGTCGATCCCGACGATCTCGCAGTCGTCCGGATAGTCCGGCAGCGAGAGTCCGGTGCCCACACCCACCTCGAGTATGCGCTTGCCGGACAGCGGCGCCAGGGTCTCCTGGGCGCGTTCGCGACCGGTTGCGAACACCCGCCCGAAGGTGGCGTCGTAGTGGCGGGCGTAGCGCTTGTAGCTCTTGCGGATACTGACCAGATCCATGCCGTTACGTCCCGAATACCGATGGCCGGGCACCCAAGGGTGCCCGTTGCGTGACGGAGCCCAGATCAGGCCTCGGACTCGACCGCTTTCATGCTCAGGCGGATGCGCCCCTGCTTGTCTACTTCCAGCACCTTCACAGTGACCGAGTCGCCCTCGGACAGGAAGTCCGCCACGTTTTCCACCCGCTCGTCGGAGATCTGCGAGATGTGCACCAGGCCATCACGGCCCGGCAGGATGGAGACGAACGCCCCAAAGTCCATGATCTTCGCGACCTTGCCGGTGTATTGACGGCCGACCTCGATGTCGGCGGTCAGCTCCTCGATACGGCGCTTGGCCTCGAGGCCGGCGGCCTGGTCAGTGGAGGCAACCTTGACCGTGCCATCGTCCTGGATGTCGATCGTCGCACCGGTCTCCTCGGTCAGGGCACGGATCGTGGCCCCGCCCTTGCCGATCACGTCGCGGATCTTGTCCGGGTTGATCTTCATGGTGATGAAGCGCGGCGCGTGGGACGACATCTCCTCGCGGTGGCTCGGCAGCACCTCGTTCATGCAGCCAAGGATGTGCATCCGGCCCTCGCGCGCCTGCGCCAGCGCCTGCTCCATGATCTCGCGGGTAATCCCGTCGATCTTGATGTCCATCTGCAGCGCGGTCACACCATTGGTGGTACCGGCCACCTTGAAGTCCATGTCGCCGAGGTGATCCTCGTCGCCCAGGATGTCCGACAGCACGGCGAAACGCTCGCCTTCCTTGATCAGGCCCATTGCGATCCCCGCGACCGGAGCCTTCAGCGGCACGCCCGCATCCATCAGCGCGAGCGAGGTCCCGCAGACGGATGCCATGGAGCTGGACCCATTGGACTCGGTGATCTCGGAGACCACGCGCACCACATAGGGGAACTCTTCGGCCTTCGGCATCACGGCCGCCACGCCACGCTTGGCCAGGCGCCCGTGCCCGATCTCGCGGCGCTTGGGCGAGCCAACGAAACCGGTCTCGCCGGTGCAATAGGGCGGGAAGTTGTAGTGCAGCATGAAGCGGTCACGGCGCTCGCCCTCGATCGCATCGATCACCTGGGCGTCGCGATCCGTGCCCAGCGTGGCCACGACCAGCGCCTGAGTCTCGCCGCGGGTAAACACCGCCGAGCCGTGCGTACGCGGAAGCACGCTGGTCTGGACGCCGATCGGGCGTACGGTCTTGTTGTCGCGTCCGTCGATACGCGGATTGCCATCCAGAATGCGGTCGCGCACCAGGCGGTACTCGAGATCGTGGAATGCCGTCTTCACCTCTTCCGCGCTCGGCCCGGACTCGTCTTCACTGGCGATCGCGTCGACGGCCTGGCTGCGCAGCTCGCTAATGCGCTGGGTACGCGCCTGCTTCTCGGCGATCTGATAGGCCTCGACGAGGTCGTTGCCCACGGCCTCCTTGACGCGGTCTTCCAGCGACGCCTCGGACGGCGGTGCCTGCCAGTCCCAAGCCGGCTTCCCGGCCTCAGCCGCCAGTTCCTTGATCGCCTGGATCGCGGCCTGCATCTGCTCGTGGCCGAACATCACCGCGCCCAGCATCGCCTCCTCGGAGAGCTCGCTGGCCTCCGATTCGACCATCAACACGGCATGCTCCGTGCCCGCCACGACCAGGTCGAGATCGGAGTCTTCCAGGGCGCTGTAGGTCGGGTTCAGCAGGTACTCACCGGCACGATAGCCGACGCGCGCGGCCCCGATCGGGCCCGCGAACGGGACACCGGACAGCGCCAGCGCGGCGGAGGCGCCCAGCAGGGCGGGGATATCGGGATCGACTTCGGGGTTGATCGACATGACCGTGGCCACGATCTGGGTCTCGTTCTTGAAACCCTCGGGGAACAGCGGGCGGATCGGACGATCAATCAGGCGCGAGGTCAGCGTTTCCTTTTCGTTCGGACGCCCTTCGCGCTTGAAGAAACCACCCGGGATCTTGCCGGCGGCGTAGGTCCGTTCCTGATAATTCACGGTCAGCGGGAAGAAGTCGCGACCTGGCTCGGCCTCCTTGCGCGCGACGGCGGTCACCAGGACCACGGTCTCGGCCATGTTGACGAGGACGGCGCCACTGGCCTGGCGGGCGATGTCACCGGTCTCGAAGGTGACGGTATGGTTTCCGTACTGGAACGACTTCTTGTGTGCCACGTTATATCCCGTTTCCCGTAATGCGTGCATCGGTCTTGCTTGCGATGGGCCGACCAGCACCCCTGCGCGGCCGCCCCTGAAACTGAACGGGCCCGCACCAGTGGCGCGGGCCCGTTGTGCCTGCCTTAGCGGCGCAGGCCAAGCTCCTGAACCAGGGCCTGATAGCGGTCCTGGTCATTGCGCTTGAGATAGGTCAGCAGCTTGCGCCGCTGGCTGACCATCTTCAGCAGCCCGCGACGCGAGTGGTGGTCCTGCTTGTGCTTTTCAAAATGCCCCATCAGATGCTGGATGCGGGCCGTGAGCAGCGCGACCTGGACTTCCGGCGAACCGGTGTCGTTGGCATCGCGCTTGTGCTTCTCGACGATGGCCGATTTTTCTTCGGTAGTGAGCGACATGAAAACCTGACTCCTGAGATTACTTGACCGTTAATCGACCAGTGGCGCTGGCGATAGGCGCGCAATGTTAGCACGACGTACCGGCCTTGAATAGAAAGAACCGCGGCGTCGTCAGGACGCCGCGACAAACAGGCGGCGGGGCCGCACCCGGCCGTCCGGTTCGCGCGACCCCACCGCCAGAAAGCCGCCCTCGGCGTCATACACCCGCACCAGCGGCCAGCCAGTTTCGGCCTCGGCCGGCGCGCCTTCTGCACCCGGGGTCTGGGACTCGATCGCCTCGGCACCCGCTGCGTGGCCATGGCGCATGGCCGCGCTGGCCTGTGCATTGAGGGAAACCGAGGGCCAGTGCCCTAGCGCCGTTTCCGGGGCCTGCAGCATGGCCTCGATCGCGGCCGCACCACCCGCTTCGAATGCGGCCTCCACCTGCTCCATCGTTACCATCGCGGCGGCCTCGAATGGGCCGTGCCCGATGCGCCGCAGGCTGTCGACCGCCGCCCCGCAACCCAGCGCATGCCCGATGTCGGCCACGAGAGAGCGCACATAGGTGCCCTTGCTGCAGCGCACATCGATGCGCAGCCGCTCAGGCGAGATGACTTCGATCGACAGGGCATGGATCTGCACGGGCCGCGGGGGACGCTCCACCTCCACGCCCCTGCGCGCCAGCTCATAGAGCCGCTTGCCATCGTGCTTGAGGGCCGAGACCATCGGAGGCACCTGCTCCTGCGCCCCGCTGAACCGCCGCTCCAGCACCCGCAGCTGCTCCGGCTCGACGGCCGGCACCGGCGCCTCGCGGATGACCGCGCCATCGAGATCCGCACTATCGGTCTCGACCCCCAGCTGCGCCTCCGCGATGTAGTGCTTGTCGGCGTCCAGCAGCCAGCCCGAGACCTTGGTCGCCTGACCGAAACACAACGGCAAAAGGCCGGTCGCACGCGGGTCCAACGCCCCGGTATGACCGGCCTTCTTGGCCTGCAACAGGTACTTCACGCGCCCCAGGATCTGGGTAGAACTCGGCCCGCGGGGCTTGTCCAGCAGCAGAATACCGTCGACCTCGCGACGTGCGCGCGGCATCAAGGAAACCGGCCGGGATCAGGCCTCGCGGCCCGGGTCCTTCGGGTCCTCGGACCCACCATTGTCACCGCTGTCGCCCCCATCCAAATCGGCATGATGCGCGCGATCCTCGGCCAGGGCCTGATCGATCAGAGAGGACATACGAGCCCCGCGCTCCGGCGTGTCGTCGTAGACAAACCGCAACTGGGGCACGCTACGCAGCCGCATCCGCTGACCGAGCGCACGGCGCAGGAATCCTGCCGCGTGATTCAGTCCCTGCTGTGCCTCGCGGCCTTTCTCCTCGCCACCCAGCTGGGTAAAGAACACTTTGGCATGGGCGAGATCCCGCGAGACCTCGACATCCGCCAGCGTAATCATCCCCACGCGCGGGTCCTTGACCTCCAGACGGATCAGTTCCGCCAGCTCGCGCTGGATCTGGTCACCGACCCGATCGGAACGATGGAAGTCGCGATTCCCGGGCATCAGAGGCTCCGAGCCACCTCGACGCGCTGGAAGACCTCGATCTGGTCACCGGCCTTCACGTCGTTGTAGTTCTTCACCGCGATACCGCACTCGGTACCGGCCTTGACCTCGTTCACGTCATCCTTGAAGCGACGCAGGCTCTCGAGTTCGCCTTCGTAGATCACCACGTTGTCGCGCAGCACGCGGATCGGGTTGCCCCGCTTGACCGCACCCTCGACCACGAGACAGCCGGCGACCTGGCCAAAGCCGGAGGCCTTGAACACATCGCGCACCTCGGCGAGGCCCACGACCTCTTCGCGGATCTCGGCCGACAGCAGACCCGACAGCGCCTGCTTCACGTCGTCGATCGCCTCGTAGATCACCGAGTAATAACGCACGTCGATCTCGTTCTCGGCGGCCAGGCGCTTGGCGCCCGCATCGGCACGCACGTTGAACGCGATCACGATCGCTTCGGAGGCCATCGCCAGGTTGAGGTCGGACTCGGAGATCCCGCCGACACCGGCGGAGACCACCTTCACGCGCACCTCGTCGGTGGACAGCTTGATCAGCGACTCTCGCAGGGCCTCGGCCGAGCCCTGAACATCCGCCTTGATCAGGATGTTCACGGTCGCGATCTCGCCTTCCTGCATCTGGTTGAAGATGTTCTCCAGCTTGGCTGCCTGCTGCGCGGCCAGCTTGCGTTCGCGCTGTTTGGCGTCGCGGTGCTCGGCGACCTCGCGGGCGGTCTTGTCGTCCGCAACCACCAGAACCTCGTCCCCGGCCTCCGGCACACCGGACAGACCCAGGACCTCGACCGGCATGGACGGACCGATCTCCTTCACCGACTTTCCGGTGTCGTCGAACATTGCCCGCACGCGACCGTATTCCTTGCCCGAGAGCAGGATATCGCCATGCTTCAGCTTGCCGGACTGGACCAGGATGGTCGCCACCGGGCCACGCCCCTTGTCCAGGCGCGACTCGATCACCACGCCCCGCGCAGGGCCCTCGGCCGGGGCCTTCAGTTCCATCACCTCGGCCTGCAGGCCCAGGGCCTCCAGCAGCTGGTCGATGCCCTCGCCGGTATGCGCCGAGACGTTGATGAACTGCGTATCGCCACCCCAGGCCTCGGGGATCACTTCGTGCTGGGCGAGATCGTTCATCACGCGCTCGGGTTCGGCCTCCGGCTTGTCGATCTTGTTGACCGCGACCACGATCGGGACGCCCGCCGCCTTCGCGTGCTGGATCGCCTCGAGCGTCTGCGGCATTACGCCGTCATCCGCTGCCACTACCAGGATCACGATGTCGGTGGATTGCGCGCCACGGGCACGCATCGCGGTAAACGCGGCATGCCCCGGGGTATCCAGGAAGGTCACGCCGTCGTGGCCATTGTCCACGTGGTAGGCACCGATGTGCTGGGTAATACCCCCAGCCTCGCCCGAGGCGACCTTCTCCTTCCGGATGTAGTCCAGCAAAGACGTCTTGCCGTGGTCGACGTGACCCATCACGGTGACGACCGGCGGGCGCGCCTTGGCCTCCGCCGTCTGCTCCAGACCGGTGTCGATCTCGTCCTCGACCGAGGTCTCCTTCGCCGCGACCGGCGTGTGGCCCATCTCCTCGACCACCAGCATCGCAGTGTCCTGGTCAATGGACTGGTTGATGGTCGCCATCACGCCCATACCCATCAGGGCCTTGATCAGCTGTGGCGCCTTGATCGCCATCGCCTGGGCCAGTTCGGAGACCGTGATCGTCTCCGGCACCTCGACCTCGCGGACAACCGGCGCGGTCGGCTTGGCAAAACCATGCTTGCTCGCAACGGCCTGCGCGGCGGCGGACTGCGCCTTGCGGCCCTCGCCCTTCTTGCGCCGACCACGACGATCCCCAGCGACATGCAGCTCTTTGCGGTCGTCCTTGCGCGTCTTGCGACCCTTGCCGGCGCCGGCCGCGGTCTTGCCGGCTTCGGCCTCGGCGGTGGCCTGACGCTGGGCCGCCTCGCGCTCGAGGCGTGCCTGTTCTTCTTTCTCGCGCTTGGCCTCCTGAGCCTCCAGTTCCTTCTGGCGGCGCTTCTGGCGTTCGCCACGCTCGACCTCTTCCTGCTTGCGCGCCTCCAGCGCCTTGCGCTGGGCATCGCGTTCGGCCTCGACCTGCAAGGCAAGCTGTTCGGTCCGGCTCAGCGGGCGCTTCGGCTTAGCCGGGGTCGGCTCGGGTTCGGGTTCGGGTTCGGGCTCAGCCTCGGGTTCCGGTGCTTCGGCCTCTTCGCTGGCCTCAGCCTCAACCGGTTCTTCCGCAGCAGCCTCGACTTCAGGGGCGGCGGGCTCCTCGACCTCGACTTCCTCCGGCTTGGGCTCCTCGGCCACCGGCTCAGCCGGGACTTCCTTCGGAGTCGGGGTCGGTTCGGCGGTCGGCTCCGGGGTCGGCACAGCTTCGACCTCGACCGGGGCTTCGGTCGGGGCCTCGACGGGCTCCTCGGCTGGCTTGCGCTTGATCGTGCGCTTCTTTCGCACCTCAACATTGACCGTCTTGGAGCGTCCGGGCCCGGAGCTCACCTTCAGGGTCTGGGCCTGGGCGCGCCGTTTGAGCGTCACGCGGCCACCCTCACTCTCCCCGTGCGACTGCCGGAGGTGATCGAGCAGCTTGCGCTTCTCGGCATCGGTGATGGCCGCTTCCGGGCCATCCACCTCGACGCCCGCCTCCTTGAGCTGCTCCATGAGGCGGTCTACCGGCTTCCCAACCGATTCCGCGAATTGCTGCACTGTCATTTGCGCCATGGCGCCTTACCTCCATTCCATATTCTTTTCAGGCCAGCCGACGGCCTGTCACACGGGCTTCGCGATTCTTCGTCCGGGGTTATTCCCCGGTTTCAAACCACGGGGCGCGCGCCGTCATAATCAGCTCGGACGCCTCTTCCGTGCTCAATCCGGTCATTTCGACCACGTCGTCGGCTGCCTGCTCCGCGAGGTCCTCCATGGTGCAGACACCATGCGAGGCCAGCTTGTTGGCCACGCCCTGGGTCATGCCGTCCATGTTCAGCAGGTCCTCCGCGGGCTGGTAGTTCTCGCCGCCCGCGATCGCTCGGGTCAGCAGGGCGTCGCTGGCGCGGCTGCGCAGCTCGCCCACGATGTCCTCGTCGAACTCCTCGATCGCCAGCAGTTCGGCCTCGTCGACATACGCCACCTCGTCCAGCGTGCTGAAGCCCTCCTGCACCAGGATGCCGGCCACTTCCTCATCCACATCCAGCGCCTCCATAAAGAAGGTCACTAGCTGCTGGGCCTCGGCCTCGCTCTTCTCGGCCGCCTGCTCCTCGGTCATTACGTTCAGCTCCCAGCCAGTCAGCTGGGAGGCCAGGCGGATATTCTGTCCGCCACGGCCGATGGCCAGGGAGAGTTTGTCTTCTTCGACCGCAATGTCCATCGACTGCTTGTCCTCGTCCACCACGATCGACAGGACCTCGGCCGGGGACATCGCGTTGATCACGAACTGAGCCGGATTCTCGTCCCAGACGATGATGTCGATGCGCTCGCCGGCCAACTCGTTGGACACCGACTGCACACGCGAACCGCGCATGCCGACGCAGGCGCCAACCGGATCCAGACGCGGGTCGTTGGAGCGCACGGCGATCTTCGCACGCTGGCCCGGGTCACGCGCCGCGCCCATGATGTCGATGATCTCCTGCCCAACCTCCGGCACCTCAAGCTTGAACAGCTCGATCAGGAACTCCGGCGCGCTCCGGCTCAGGATCAACTGCGGCCCGCGCGCGTCGGGACGGATCTCCTTGAGATAGCCGCGCAGGCGGTCATTGGTGCGCACGGTCTCGCGCGGAATCATGTGTTCGCGCGGGATCAGGGCCTCGGCGTTGTTGCCGAGATCGACGTAAGTGCCGTTGCGGTCGGTGCGCTTGACGATACCCATTACCAGCGTACCCACGCGGTCCTGGTACTCCTCGACCACCTTGGCGCGCTCGGCCTCGCGCACCTTTTGCACGATCACCTGCTTCGCGGTCTGCGCGGCGATACGGCCGAAATCCACGGCCTCCACCGGCTCCTCGATCACGTCACCGACCTGCGCATCGGGGTTCTTCTGCTGCGCATACGAAAGGAGGATCTGGTACTCCGGTGATTCGAACTCGGGGTCCTCGTCATCGACCACGGTCCACCGACGGAACGCGTCGTAGTCACCTTCCTCACGGTCGATGCTCACGCGCACGTCCATTTTGCCACCGTGATACTTGCGGGTCGCCATGGCCAATGCCGATTCCAGGGCATCGAAAATAATGTCTTTGTCGACACCCTTCTCGTTCGCCACGGCATCCGCGACCAGCAGGATCTCCTTGTTCATCTCTTGTCTCTCCGCACCTCGGCGGTTACCCGCCGATTCAACAAAAACCGCGCGCCGGTCTACAGCTGTTCCAGGACCCGCGCATTGTGGATAGCGTTCAACGGCAGTTCGTAGCCCGTGCCGTCGACCTCGACTTCGATCATTTCCTCGTCCACGCCGATCAGCGTGCCGCGGTAATTCCGCCGCCCGTGCTCCGGCCAACTCAACCGCACCTTCACCGGGTGTCCGATATATCCCCGGTACTGGTCGGGCGTGAACAGCGGCCGCTCGATACCCGGACTGGAGACCTCCAGGGTGTAGTTGCCGCGCAGCGCCTGCTCGACCTCGAGCACGGCACCGGCCTGGTCGCTCACCAGCGCGCAGTCATCCACCGTGACCCCTTCGGGGCTGTCGATGTAGATGCGCAGCATCACGGGCTTGGAACCGGGGTGGTACTCCAATCCCCAGAACACAAACCCCTGCCCCTCGACCACCGGGGCCAGCAGCGCCTTCAGTTGTTCGGGCTTTTCCGCCACCTGACTCCACTCGGAACGATTCACGAACCGGCCCTTTCCTGGGCCCGGAAACAAAAAAAGGGCGATAAACGCCCCTCGAACACCTCAGCGATGAGCGCAGCCAGTCAGACTGACTGCTTGGCGCGCGGGAGCGCAGCCCGGCAAGACCGCCACAACGGACCTGCCTAACAAAAAGGCCCCATATGGGGCCTCTCTGAAAAATGGTAGCGGGGGCAGGATTTGAACCTGCGACCTTCGGGTTATGAGCCCGACGAGCTGCCAGACTGCTCCACCCCGCATCCGAGACGCGAAACTATAACAAAGCGGGTTGGGGGCTGCAAGGAAAAGAGCGAGATTTTTCCTGATTCCAAGCCCCCTCGCACCCGGCCGTACCCCTTACCGCGAACGGTGCGCGCGAGTCCGCAGATGCTGCCGGAGATCGTAGCGCCAGATGTACCCGGGCAGCGCGAACACCGCGAACAACGACAGGGTGATCACGTAGAACTCCCAACCCTGCGTGTGGATGCCTCCAGTCGCCTGAAACTCCAGGCCCTTGCCGATCAGTCCCACCAGCAGATAAAGCCCGACCCATTCGAAGATACGGGTCCAGGGGCCCTTCACACCACTGGCCGGCAGGACCATCAGGCCGATGCGTTCGGTCAGCCAGGGCAGGTTTGCCGAAATAAAGGCAACGACGACAAAACCCCAGACCAGAACTTCAAATGGAATCCACTGTGTCACGACTTAGCCCATGATTGCGTAGTGGGTGACAGACAACAGCAGCCCCGGAAAAATTCCAAGAAGCAGTACCGCCAATCCGTTAATGCTGAGCGCGGTGGCCAGCGCCCCCGAGGGCTGCACCGGCTCTTGCGCGTCCTCGCGGGGGTCGTCGAAGAACATCATCTTGACCACGCGCAGGTAGTAGAAGGCCCCAATGATCGAGAAGATCACGGCGACAATCGCCAGCCAGACCAGATCCGCGCCCACCGCGGCCTGGATCACCGCCAGCTTGGCGTAGAAGCCGACTGTCGGCGGCACCCCGGCCATCGAAAACAGCAGCAGCAGCATGATGAACGCGAACCACGGGTTGCGCTTGGCCAGGCCCTTGAAGTCATCGATCTGGTCCGCCTCATAGCCCTTGCGCGACAGGAACACGATCATGCCGAAGCCACCGGCCGCGGTGATCGCATAGACGATCACATAGAACATCGCCGAGGCGTAGCCGCTGTCAGTCCCGGCCAGGATGCCCATGAACACGAAGCCGACATGGGCGATGGTCGAGTAGGCCAGCATGCGCTTGATGCTGGTCTGGGCGATCGCGATCACGTTGCCCACCGCCAGCGACAGCACGGCCAGGATCACGAACATGCCCTGCCAGTCGGCATGCATCGGGCCCATGCCCTCCACCAGCAGGCGCATCAGGAAGGCGAACGCGGCGATCTTCGGCGCCGTGGCGATGAACAGCGTCACCGCGGTCGGGGCGCCGTCGTAGACATCCGGCACCCACATGTGGAACGGCACCGCCCCCAGCTTGAACGCGATCGCGACCACCAGGAACACCAGACCGAAGACCAGCGGGATGTTTAGGCTCTCGTCCGCCGCCGTCAGCTCAGCGGCAATGACCGCGATATCCAGCGAGCCGGTCATGCCGTAGATCATCGACATGCCGTAAAGCAGCAGACCGGAGGCCAGCGCGCCCAGCACGAAGTACTTCATCGCCGCCTCGGTCGCGCGGGTGTTGTCGCGCCAGAACGCGACCAGTGCATAGGACGACAGCGACAGCAGCTCCAGCCCCAGGTACAGCGTCAGCAGGTTGTGCCCGGAGATCATGATCATCATCCCGAGCACCGCGAACAGGCCCAGGATGTAGAACTCGCCCTTGTGGATCCCGCGCTCCATCAGGTACGGACGCGCATACAGGAACACCAGGAAGCTGGTCACGTAGACCGCGACTTTCAGGACGTCCGCCATCGGGTCCTTCACGAAGGTATCCGAGAAGGTCAGCACCGTCTCCGGACCCATCATCCACAGGGTCAGGCCGGCAGCCGCGACCAGGGTCGCCTGCACCAGGCCGTAGGTGATGTCGCGCCGCGAATCCGGCAGGAACGCGTCGATCACCAGGATCAGGCACGCCATCCCGAGCACGAACATCTCGGGCACGGCGGGGAGGAAGTTGGGGATCTCGAAAGTCATGTCAGGCGTCCGTTCAGAGCTTCGAGTGCGCGATATGCGCCACGAGGTGGTCGATGGTCGCGTTCATCACATCCAGCAGCGGCGCCGGCCACACACCCAGCAGCAGGGTGAAGAAGGCCAGCACGCCCATCAGGAAGAACTCGCGGCGGTTCATGTCGGAGAGACCGGCCACGTTGTCGTTGGCCACCGCGCCAAAGATCACGCGCTTGACCAGCCACAGGGTATAGCCGGCGGCCAGGATC
The DNA here is from genome assembly GCF_000378325.1 of Thioalkalivibrio sp. ALJ2. NCBI lineage: Bacteria > Pseudomonadati > Pseudomonadota > Gammaproteobacteria > Chromatiales > Ectothiorhodospiraceae > Thioalkalivibrio > Thioalkalivibrio sp. ALJ2. Next base: position 970,855 of record NZ_KB899554.1, on the reverse strand, counting down.
AGCGTGGTCGCAGCGAGGAAGGCAATCCAGAAGTCCGCCTTGAACGCGGCCAGGATGACCATGAACTCGCCCACGAACCCGGACGTACCCGGCAGGCCGGTATTGGCCATCGCGAACAGCACGAAGAACGCGGCGAACCAGGGCATGGTGTTCACCACACCGCCGTAGTCCGAGATCTGTCGGCTGTGCAGACGGTCGTACAGAACGCCCACCGCGAGGAACATCGCCGCGGAGATAAAGCCGTGCGAGATCATCTGCACCATGCCGCCGGCAATACCCAGCGAGGCCCCTTCCCAGTCACCGGTGTTGCGGTAGATGTAGAAGGCGAGGAAGAAGCCCAGGGTCACAAAGCCCATGTGCGCGATCGACGAATAGGCGATCAGCTTCTTCATGTCGCTCTGAATCAGCGCCACCAGGCCAATGTAGACGATCGCGATCAGCGACAGCACGATCATCAGCGTATCCAGCACCGCCGAGGCATCCGGCGTGATCGGCAACGAGAAGCGCAGGAAGCCGTAGCCCCCGATCTTCAACATGATCGCCGCCAGGATCACCGAGCCGCCGGTGGGCGCCTCCACGTGCGCATCCGGCAGCCAGGTATGCACCGGGAACATCGGGATCTTCACCGCGAACGCCATAAAGAACGCGAGGAAGATCAGTATCTGCGCGGTCATGCCGATCTGCAGGGCATGGAAGTCCTGGATCAGAAAGCTGCCGGACTGGATGTACATCCAGATCAGCGCAACCAGCATGAACACCGAGCCCAGGAAGGTATAGAGGAAGAACTTGATGGTCGCATAGACGCGCCGCGGCCCGCCCCAGATCCCGATCACCAGGAACATCGGGATCAGCATCGCCTCGAAGAACACGTAGAACAACACCGCATCCATCGCCGCGAACATGCCGATCATCAGGCCTTCCATCACCAGCATGGCCGACATGTAGTAGGCGATCCGGTCCTTCACCGACTCCCAGGCCGCAACGATCACGATCACGGTGATCAGCGTGGTCAGCAGAATCAACGGCATGGAGATGCCGTCCACCCCGAGGTGGTAGTTCACGTTGAACGCCGGGATCCACGAGGCCAGTTCCTGGAACTGCATGTCCGCGGTGCCACGCTCGAACGTGAACCACAGCGGCAAACTGGCCACAAAGGTCGCCACGGCCACCGCGAGCCCGAGCCGCCGCGCCACATGGGGCGCGTCGCGCCCGGCGGCAAGCACCAGGAAGCCGCCGAGAATCGGCAGCCAGATCAACAGACTCAAGATAGGCCAGTCAGCAAACATGGTCGTTCCTTGAAACAGCGATGGGCTTCGAGCGCATGGGTGTCGAAGCCGCTCAGATCACGAAGGCGAACATCAGGACCAGCAGGCCGATGATCATCACGAACGCGTAGTGGTAGAGGAAGCCGGACTGCATGTGGCGGATGCGCGCCGAAATCCAGCCGACCGAGCGCGCGGTACCATTGACCAGCAGCCCGTCGATGATCAGCGCATCACCGTAGCGCCACAGCGCACGCCCCAGGCGGACGCTGCCGCCGGCGAAGAACCAGTCATTGAAGCGGTCGAAGCCGTACTTGTCCTCGAGGATGCGCACGCCCAGCTTCAGCCGTTCGGCGATCACGCCCGGCAGCTCGGGCCGCTTCATGTACAGGTACCAGGCCGTGCCCAGACCCGCCATCGCGAGCCAGAACGCGGGCAGCATCAGCCCATGCAGCACAAAGCCGATCACGCCGGTGTAGGTCTCGCCCTTGGTCGCCAGCACGTCCTGCTCCGGCAGCACGAACAGGCTGTCGGCAAAGAAGTCGCCGAACAGCATCGGGCCGATGAAGTAGCCGGCCACCACCGACGGGATCGCCAGCAGGACCAGCGGCAGAGTGACTACCCACGGCGATTCCTTCGGCTGCAGCGGGCCGTGGTGATGATCATCGCCGTGTTCGTCGTCGTGGTCATCGCCATGGTCGGGCATGTACTTGTGCGCCTGGTCATAGCGCTCCTCGCCATGGAACACCATGAAGAACATGCGGAAGGTGTACAACGCGGTCACGAACACCCCGGCCAGCACCAGCCAGTAGGCAAACGTCGCCCCCGGGATCTGCGAGTAGCCGACCGCCTCGATGATCGCGTCCTTGGAGAAGAACCCGGAGAAGAACGGGAACCCGATCAGCGCCAGCGAGCCGATCAGCGCGGTCACGTAGGTGATCGGCATGTGCCGGCGCAGCCCACCCATCGCGCGCATGTCCTGCAGGTGGTGCATCGCGATGATCACCGAGCCCGCGGCCAGGAACAGCAGCGCCTTGAAGAAGGCATGCGTCATCAGGTGGAACAGGCCGGCGGCGTAGGCGGAGGCGCCCAGCGCCACGGTCATGTAGCCCAGCTGCGACAGCGTCGAATACGCCACCACCCGCTTGATGTCGTTCTGGACGAGCCCGATCAGGCCCATGAAGAACGCGGTGATCGCCCCGATGATCAGGATGAACGACAGCGCCGGGACGGAGAACTCGTACAGCGGCGACATGCGCGCCACCATGAAAATACCCGCGGTCACCATGGTCGCCGCGTGGATCAGCGCGGAGATCGGGGTCGGGCCTTCCATCGAGTCCGGCAGCCAGACATGCAGCGGCACCTGGGCGGATTTACCCATCGCACCGATGAACAGGAAGATCAGCGCCAGATCCAGCAGGCCGAAGGTCCAGCCCGGCCAGATGGTGATGGTCGCCTCGCTCATCGACTGACCTTCGGCGAACACATCGGCGTAGTTCAGGCTGCCGGTGTAGAACACCAGCGCGGCGATCCCGATCAGGAACCCGAAGTCCCCCACCCGGTTGACGATGAACGCCTTCATGTTCGCGTAGATCGCGGTCGGCCGCTTGTACCAGAAGCCGATCAGCAGGTAGGAGACCAGGCCCACGGCCTCCCAGCCAAAGAACAGCTGCATGAAGTTGTTCGCCATCACCAGCATCAGCATCGAGAAGGTGAACAGCGAGATGTAGGCGAAGAAGCGCTGGTAGCCCGGATCGTCCTTCATGTAGCCGATGGTGTAGATGTGCACCATCAGCGAGACGAAGGTGACGACCAGCATCATCATCGCGGTCAGGTTGTCGACCAGGAACCCGACCTCGAACTGGATGCCGTCGGAGACCATCCAGGTGTAGACGGTTTCGTTGTAGACCCCGGCGTCACCGAACACATGGGCCCAGAAGACCACCACCGACAGGATGAACGAGATCGACACCCCGAGGATGGTGACGCTGTGCGCCCCGGTGCGGCCGATCTGACGCCCGAACAGGCCGGCGATGATCGCGCCGAACAGCGGCGCCAGGACGATAAGTAGATAGATCGTATCCATGGCCCGTTATCCCTTCATTGCGTCCAGGTCCTGGACGTTGATGGTTCCGCGATTCCGGAACAGCAACACCAGGATGGCGAGGCCGATGGCCGCCTCGGCCGCGGCGACGGTCAGGATGAAGAACACGAACACCTGGCCCGCGAGGTCCTGCAGGAAGAACGAGAAGGCAATGAAATTGATGTTCACCGCGAGCAGCATCAGCTCGATGCACATCAACAGAACGATCACGTTTTTCCGGTTCAGGAAGATCCCGGCCACACTGATCGAAAACAACAGCGCGGCCAGCACCAGGTAGTGCTCTAGCGTAATCATGTTCTAGCCCTGAGTTCTTTCGGGGGCGGCATCCGCCCCCGGTGTCCGGGTCCCGACCTCTGGCCGGAATGCCTTGTTACTCGGATTGCCTATTTCGACGAGTCGTCCTGCTGTCCATCCGCATCGCTGCTCTGGGCAGCACGACGCGGGGACTTCTTCTTCTCGGAGGCCATGGAGACCATGCGGACCCGACCCTCGCGGGAGACCGCCATCTGCTGGCCTGGATCGATCGACTTGTTGTCCGGACGCTTGCGCATGGTCAGCGAGATCGCCGCGATGATCGCCACCAGCAGGATCACCGCCGCAATCTCGAACGGATAGACGTATTCGGTGTAGAGGATCGCGCCCAGGGCCTCGGTGTTGGCGTATTCCGGCCCTGCGCGCTCCGGCACATCCATCGTGATGTAGCGGGTAATCACGGCCACCAGCACGGTGGCCATCGCGACCGCGACCACGATGCCCACCGGCAGGTATTCGGTGAAGCCCTCGCGCAGCTTGGCGAGGTTGATGTCGAGCATCATCACCACGAACAGGAACAGCACCATCACCGCGCCAACGTAGACGAGCACCAGCACGATGCCGAGGAACTCCGCCTCCGCCAGCAGCCAGATCGCGGCCGCGGCGACAAAGCACAGCACCAGGAACAGGGCCGCGTGCACCGGGTTGCGCACACTGATCATCGCCAGTGCGCCGCCCAGCAGGATCGCGCCGAAGAGATAGAAAAGGATCAACTCGAAGGTCATGGGGCGGTCCCTGCGTTACCGGTACGGGGCGTCGATCGCACGGGCCTCGGCGATCTCTTTCTCGAAGCGGTCACCAATGGCCAGGAGCTTGTCCTTGGTCATGATCTGCTCGCCCCGGTTCTCGAAGTGGTACTCGAAGATGTGCGTCTCGACGATGGAATCCACCGGACAGGCCTCTTCGCAGAAGCCGCAGAAGATGCACTTGAACAGGTCGATGTCGTAGCGCGTCGTGCGGCGCGTGCCGTCCGCGCGCTCCTCGGAGTCGATCGTAATCGCCAGCGCCGGGCAGACCGCCTCGCACAGTTTGCAGGCAATGCAGCGCTCCTCGCCGTTCGGGTAGCGGCGCAGCGCATGCAGCCCGCGGAAACGCGGCGACATTGGGGTCTTCTCGTCCGGGTACTGCACGGTGAACTTGCGGCTCAGCAGGTAACGCCCGGTCAGGCGCAACCCCAGCAGCAGTTCAAAGAACAGAAAACTCTTCAGGTATCGGCGGAACGCTTTCATCACGAACTCCTCAGGCGAACCACGGGCCGACGTTGAACGCGACCAGCACGCCCTCGACAAACAGCCAGAGGATGGTCACCGGGATCAGCACCTTCCAACCAAGACGCATGATCTGGTCATAGCGATAGCGCGGGAAAGTGGCACGGAACCACAAGAAGGCGAACAGGAACACCGCCGTCTTGAACAAGAACCAGTGGATGCCATGATCCAGCAGCGCACCGATGACCGGCAGGTCAAAGGCCGCTTGCGGCAGGATGCCCTGGAAGGGCGACAGCCAGCCGCCGAGGAACAGGATCGCGGTCAGGGCCGAGATCAGGATCATGTTCGCGTATTCGGCCAGGAAGAACACGGCGAACGCCATGCCCGAGTACTCGACGTGGAAACCCGCGACGATCTCGGATTCGCCCTCGGCCACGTCGAACGGCGCGCGGTTGGTCTCGGCAATCCCGGAGATGAAATACACAAAGAACAGCGGCAGCAGCGGCAGCAGGAACCAGTGGTACATGCTGCCCGACTGCGCCTCGATGATACCGCCCACGTTCAGCGTGCCGGCAGCCATCAGCACGCCGACCAGGGCAAAACCCATCGCGATTTCGTAGGAAACCAGCTGCGCGGCCGAACGCAGCGACCCCAGCAGCGCATACTTCGAGTTCGAGGCCCAGCCGGCGATGATGATCCCGTATACGCCGAGCGAGGTCAGCGCCAGCAGGTACAGCAGCCCGGCATTGACGTTGGCCAGCGCCCCGCCATCGAAGAACGGGATTACCGCCCAGGCGGCCAGCGCCGGGGCGATGGTCAACACCGGGGCACTCAGAAACAGGAAGCGGTTGGCATTAGTCGGGAGGATGACCTCCTTGGTCAGCAGCTTCAGCGCATCCGCGATCGGCTGCAGCCAGCCGCGCGGCCCGACCCGGTTCGGCCCGACGCGCACATGCGCATAGCCGATCACCTTGCGTTCGGCGAAGGTCGTGTAGGCCACGGCCAGCATCAGCGGGATCACGATCAGCTGAATGCCGATCAGGATCTGCATCACCGTCGGCAGGCTGCTGTAGAGGTTCATCATCCAGTCGAACATGTCTTACGTTCCCTCAGGCACGCGCGAGCGTGACCGTGGCGTTCGGGGCGCCCAACCGGCCCATGGCCGTCGAGCCCGCAAAGGTCACCGCCAGGCCCACCGGCACGGCGTCGTCCAGGATCAGTGTCAGCTCGGTCTCGGCGCCGGCCTGGCGCAGTTTCACGCGCGAGCCGGTATCAAGCCCACCGGCGGATTCGGGATGCACGATTACGCACTCGGCCAGCTGGCCCTCGGGGCTGGTCTGCAGTGGCTCGGCACGGCGCACGAGAGCATCCGTGCTGTAGAGCCCGGCCGCCTGTACGCGATACAGGTCGCCCTGCGCCGGCTCCGGAATGGAAATCTGCGCCTTGTTCATGTTGACCGCAGTATCGAAATTGGCATCCGCCAGCAGGCCCTTCAGCTCGTCACGCACCGCGCGCGAGTCGAGATAGTCCATGCCGCGCTGTTCCAGCAGATTCCCGAGCACGCGCCAGACCTTCCAGCCGGGGCGAGTGTCTTCCTGCGCGCGGGCCGCGGCACGGTAGCTCTGCCAACGGCCCTCGGCGTTCACGAAGGTCCCGGAGTTCTCGAAGCTGGTGGCAACCGGGAGCAGTACATCGGCCACGGCTTCCAGATCCGTATTGGCATAGGCGCTCAGTGCGACCACGAAGCCGGCTTTCTCGAGCGCGGCGCGCAGCGCAACCGGATCGGCCCCGTCACGCCCGGGTTCGATACCGGCGACCACGAAGGCATCCCGACCCTCGGCCAGCATCTCGGCCGCGTTCCGGCCGGCGACCTCGACTTCGGCCCCGGCCGGGCCGCGGTGCGGCAGCACGCCGGCCAGCCAGGCACCCGCGGCACTGGCGCCGGCCGGCAGGTATCCCAGACGGGCGTCGGTGTGCTTGGCGATCCAGCCGGCCAGGGCGCGCAGGGTCGCAAAGGCCGGCCCGTGGATCGCGACCTGGCCCAGCAGGACATGGCCCTGCTCGGCATCCAGCAGCGACTTGGCAATGTGTTCGAACGCGGCCCGCGTATCGGCGTCATCGGCCTCGGCGGCCTTGACGACCTTTTCCAGCTTCTTGGGCAGCGACTTGCCGGCGGCGGCCAGTTGCCCGGCCACACCCGCCAGGGCCATGACCTGATCGCGCTCGTGGCCGACCAGCTGGGCCTGAACCGGATAGGTCAGATCCAGCAGCATGTCATTGATCAGGCTGACCCGCGCCCCGCGCGAGGCCGCCTTGCGCAGGCGATGGGCGAGCAGCGGCTGTTCGCGGCGCGGATTGCAGCCCACCAGCAGCACGGCATCGGCCGTATCCAGATCGCTAATGGCCGCGCCCAGGTACGGGAACAGCGGCGCGGCCGCCTCGTCGGAGAAATCCACCTGGTCCAGCCGATGATCGATATCGGTGACGCCCATGCCGCGCAGGACCTTCTGCGCCAGGTAGTGTTCTTCCACCGACAGCGACGGCGACAGCAGCGCACCGATGCGGTCGGGGGCAGTCTCCTTCAGGCCCTCGACGACATAACTCAGCGCGGTCTCCCAGGAGACGTCCTGCCACTGGCCGTCCACCTTCATGCGCGGGCGGGTCAGGCGATCCTCGGCGTACAGGCCGGTGTAGCTGAAACGGTCGCGGTCGGAGATCCAGGTCTCGTTGACCGCCTCGTTGTCGCGCGGGACCACGCGCATTGCGCGCCCGTCGTGGGTATGCAGGTGGAGGTTGGAACCGACCGCGTCGTGCGGGGCGATGGTCGCGGCCTGCGACAGCTCCCAGGCACGCGCGGTGTAGCGCGACGGCTTGGCGGTCAGCGCGCCAACCGGGCACAGGTCGATCACATTGCCCGACAGCTCGTGGGCCACGGTCTTCTCTACGTAGGTGCCGATGCGCATATGCTCGCCACGCCCGGTCGCGCCCAGTTCGCGCACGCCGGCGATCTCCTCGCCAAAGCGCACGCAGCGGGTGCAATGGATGCAGCGGGTCATCTCGGTCTCGATCAGCGGACCGATATCCTTGTCCTTCACCACGCGCTTGGCTTCGGTGTACTTGGACACACTGTCGCCGTAGCCCATGGCCACGTCCTGCAGCTCGCACTCACCACCCTGATCGCAGATCGGGCAGTCCAGTGGATGGTTGATCAGCAGGAACTCCATGGTCCCCTTCTGCGCGCGCAGCGCCAGTGGAGACTGGGTGTAGACCTTCATCCCGTCCATGACCGGGGTCGCGCAGGCGGGCAGCGGCTTGGGTGCCTTCTCCACCTCGACCAGGCACATACGGCAGTTCGCCGCCACCGACAGCTTCTTGTGGTAGCAAAACCGCGGAATGCGGATATCGGCATCGTCCGCCACGTCGATCAGCATGGAGCCCTTGGGCGCCTCGATCGTGCGGCCGTCAATCTCGATGCTGACCAGATCCTGCTTCTGATCCTGACTCATGCTCGATTCCTGCTGCGGATGCGCGGGGGGCGTCAGGCGGCGTCTGCCACCGGGCTCCGACCGTGCTGGATGTAGTATTCGAATTCGTGGCGGAAGTGCTTGATGAAGCTGCGCACCGGCATCGCCGCGGCATCGCCCAGGGCGCAGATGGTATGCCCCTCGATCTTGCTGGCCACGTCGTCCAGGCGCTCCAGATCCTCGGGACGGCCCTGCCCTTCCACGATGCGGGTCAGCATGCGATAGAGCCAGCCGGTCCCCTCGCGGCAGGGCGTGCACTGGCCGCAGGACTCGGAGAAGTAGAAGCGCGAGATGCGCTGCAGGGCCTTGACCATGTCGGCGGTCTCATCCATCACGATCACCGCGCCGGAGCCCAGCATGGACCCGGCCTGGGCGATCGAGTCGAAGTCCATGTTGGCCTTCAGCATCACATCGCCCGGGACCACCGGAACCGACGATCCGCCGGGGATCACGGCCTTCAGCTTGCGCCCGTTGAGCACGCCACCGGCCATCTCCAGGAGGTCCTTGAAAGGCGTGCCCAGAGGGATCTCGTAGTTCCCGGGCTTGTTCACGTGTCCGGAGACGGAGAACAGCTTCTCGCCACCGGACTTGGGCACCCCCAGATCGGCGAACCACTGCCCGCCGTTGCGGATGATCGCCGGGATCGAGGCCAGTGACTCGGTGTTGTTGATCGTGGTCGGCTTGCCGTACAGGCCGTAGTTGGCCGGGAACGGCGGCTTGAAGCGCGGCTGGCCCTTCTTGCCTTCCAGCGACTCAAGCAGAGCCGTCTCCTCGCCGCAGATGTAGGCGCCGGCGCCCAGTGACGGGTGGAGATCGAAATCGACCCCGGAACCGAAGATGTCCTTACCGAGATAACCGGCGTCGTAGGCCTCTTTCAGGGCCGCCGTAAAGCGCGTGTTCACCTCGTCCATGAACTCGCCGCGCATGTAGTTGTAGCCCACGGTCGCGCCGATCGCGTAGCCGGCGATCGCCATGCCCTCGATCAGGGCATGCGGGTTGTACATCAGGATCTCGCGGTCCTTGCAGGTGCCCGGCTCGGATTCGTCCGAGTTGCAGACGATGTACTTCTGCCCCGGGGTGTTGCGCGGCATGAACGACCACTTGAGCCCGGTCGGGAAGCCCGCCCCGCCGCGGCCGCGCAGGTTGGAGGCCTTGACCTCCTCGATCACGTCCTCGGGGGCCATCTTGCCCTTGTAGACCTTCTCCAGCGCCTGGTAGCCGCCGACGCTCTTGTAGGTCTCGAGCGAGGCAGGATCGTCCAGGTAGCGGGTCGCAAAGCAGATCTGGTTGGCCATGCTACTTCTCCAGACCGTCAAGAATCTCGTCCACCTTCTCGGGGGTGAGATTCTCGTAGTAGACGTGGTCCACCTGCATCATCGGGGCACCACAGCAGGCCGCCAGGCACTCCTCTTCCATCTTCAGGTAGAACTTGCCGTCCGGCGTGCTCTCGCCGAGCTTGATGCCGAGACGGTTCTCCAGGTGCTCGATGATCTGTTCCGAGCCGCGCAGCATGCAGGAGATGTTGTTGCACACCATGATGGTGTGCTTCCCAACCGGCTCCAGCTCGTACATCGAGTAGAACGAGCCGACCTCGTACACCGCGATCGCCGGCAGGCCGAGGTACTCGGCCACGGCGTCCATCTTCGCGGTAGAGAGATAGCCGTCCTCGTGCTGCACTGCGCGCAGGGCGCCGAGAACCGCGGAGCGCTTCTGGTCGTCCGGATAGCGCGCCACCCATGCGTCGATCTCTTCGCGCTCGTGGTGGCTGAGCTCCACCTTCTTGCCGGCGGGCTTGTGGAAGGCGACGGTTTTCTGTTCGGCAGCCATCAGCGGTCGATCTCCCCGAATACGATGTCCTGGGTCCCGATGATCGCGACCACGTCGGCCAGCATGTGGCCACGCGCCATCTCGTCCAGCGCGGACAGGTGCACAAAGCCCGGCGGACGGACCTTCAGGCGATAGGGCTTGTTGGAACCATCCGAGACCAGATACACGCCGAACTCGCCCTTCGGATGCTCGACCGCGGCATAGGCCTCGCCTTCCGGCAGGCACATCCCCTCGGTGAACAGCTTGAAGTGGTGGATCAGGGCCTCCATGTCGGCCTTCATCTCCTCGCGCTTCGGCGGGGTGATCTTGTGATCCTCGAGCAGCACCGGACCCGGATTCTGGCGCAGCCAGTCCACACACTGGCGGATGATGCGGTTGGACTGGCGCATCTCCTCGATCCGCACCAGGTAGCGGTCGTAGCAGTCGCCGTTGACGCCCACCGGGATATCGAAGTCGAGGCGGTCATAGACCTCGTAGGGCTGCTTCTTGCGCAGGTCCCACTCGATGCCGGAGCCGCGCAGCATCGGGCCGGTAAAGCCCAGCTGCATGGCACGTTCGGGATCGACCACGCCGATGCCCACGGTGCGCTGTTTCCAGATACGGTTGTCGGTCAGCAGGGTCTCGTACTCGTCGACGCAACCCGGGAAGCGTTCGGTAAACGCCTCGATGAAGTCCAGCAGCGAGCCCTGGCGAATCCTGTTCAGGTCATCCACCACTTCCTGGGATTTCCAGGAGGACGGCTGGTACTGCGGCATGGTCCCCGGCAGGTCGCGCGCGACCCCACCCGGACGGTAATAGGTCGCGTGCATGCGCGCACCCGAGACCGCCTCGTAGCAGTCCATCAGGTCCTCGCGCTCGCGGAAGGCATACAGGAACACCGCCATCGCGCCGATATCCAGCGCGTGGGCGCCCAGCCACATCAGGTGATTCAGGATGCGGGTAATCTCGTCGAACATTACCCGGATGTACTGTGCCCGCAGCGGGGCCTCGATCTGGAGCAGCTTTTCCATCGCCAGCACGTAGCCGTGCTCGTTGGCCATCATCGACACGTAGTCGAGGCGGTCCATGTAGCCGATAGACTGGTTGTACGGCTTGCTCTCGGCGAGCTTCTCGGTCCCGCGGTGAAGAAGGCCGATATGCGGGTCGGCGCGCTGCACGACCTCGCCATCCATCTCCAGCACCAGGCGCAGCACGCCGTGGGCGGACGGATGCTGCGGCCCGAAGTTCAGGGTGAAGTTGCGAATCTCAGGCATTCTCGGCTCCTTCGCCTGGCTTCTCGCCCTCGCTGTAGCGATGGTCGTCGCGGATCACCTTGGGCACCAGCACACGCGGCTCGATGGTCACCGGCTGGTACACCACGCGCGCCTGTTCGGCGTCGTAGCGCATCTCCACATGACCGACCAGCGGGAAGTCCTTGCGGAACGGATGACCGACGAAGCCGTAGTCCGTGAGGATGCGGCGCAGGTCCGGGTGCCCGGAGAACAGGATCCCGAACAGGTCGAAGGCCTCGCGCTCGAACCAGTTGGCCGAGGCCCAGACCTCCACCAGCGACTCGATCTCGGGGAATTCGTCATCGGCCAGCCAGGCGCGCATACGCAGGCGACGATTGTGCTGGATCGACAGCAGTTGCACGGCCACGGTGAAGCGTGGCCCGTCCCAGAGGCTGTCTTCCGGCGCGTCGTCGAACGTGAAGCGCCCGGAGGTGGCCGCCTCGACCCCGCGGGAGAAACCCGTGTTGGTCGCGGACTCCGTGCCCCACTCGTCCTGGCCGTATTCGAGATAGTCCACTCCACACAGGTCGATCAGCATCTCGAAGCCGAACGCGTCGCGCAGCTTCTCGGCGGCCTCGCGCCAGGACTCCGGCCGGATATCGACCGTGACCTCGTCATAGGCCTCGGTGACCGTCTCCAGGGCGTCGCCCAGTTCCGCCCGCAGGGCGTCGATCCAGTTGTCTTGTTCAGCCATCTGAAACCCCGGGTGCGTCAGCGCGCGATGGTGTTCGTGCGCCGGATCTTGTTCTGCAGCTGGATGATGCCGTAGAGCAGTGCCTCGGCCGTGGGCGGACAGCCCGGCACGTAGACATCCACCGGCACGATGCGGTCGCACCCGCGCACCACGGCATAGGAGTAGTGGTAGTAGCCGCCGCCATTGGCGCAGGAGCCCATGGAGATCACCCAGCGCGGCTCGGGCATCTGGTCGTACACCTTGCGCAGCGCCGGCGCCATCTTGTTGACCAGCGTGCCGGCGACGATCATCACGTCGGACTGGCGCGGGCTGGGCCGGAAGATGATCCCGAAGCGGTCGAGGTCATAGCGCGCGGCACCGGCGTGCATCATCTCGACCGCACAGCAGGCGAGCCCGAAGGTCATCGGCCACAGGGAGCCGGTACGGGCCCAGTTGATGAGCTTGTCAGCCGAGGTGGTGACGAAGCCCTTTTCAAGAACGCCTTCTATTCCCATTCCAGCGCCCCCTTCTTCCACTCATAAATGAATCCGACGACCAGAATGAGCAAAAACACGGCCATCGCAAGAAGCCCGAACAGGCCAATGGCATCCAGCGATACCGCCCACGGGAAGAGAAATGCGATCTCGAGATCGAAGATGATGAAGAGGATCGCGACCAGGTAGAAGCGCACATCGAACTTCAGCCGCGAGTCCTCGAAGGCCTCAAAGCCGCACTCGTATGGCGAATTCTTCGCGGCGTCGGGCTTGCGCGGCCCGACGGCCATCCCGACCACCAGCGGCACGATGCCGATCACGATCCCCACTGCGATGAACAGCAGGATGGGTAGATAACCTTCCAGCATGTCTCTCTCCCGTACACCGCCCTCGGGCGGGTCGGTTCGCAGGGTGCCGCGTGGATCCGGCGCGTCCGCGAGCCGTTCTAGCGTTGCTGGTTGAATGCACCGGTTGGTGGCCACCTCGATGGACGAGGCAAGGGCGCATACCGGGCACGGAGTCTAGGTGAACCGTGAAAACGGTGTCAAGTATTTGTAATTTTATAAGTTACTGTTTTTATTTTGTTTTGACTCCTGACGCCGATTCTCGAACGTCGCCAGGGGCCTTCGAAATGGTGCAGATGGTGGGACTCGAACCCACACGGCTTTCGCCACTACCCCCTCAAGATAGCGTGTCTACCAATTCCACCACATCTGCCTGTCTAAGAGGCCGCGGTCGCCGGCCTATTCAGGTACGTCGGCCGGGCGGTCGGAGGCCGGGGCATCCGATTCGTCATCCCGGGGTACTGTACCGGGAATGCCTTCCGGAATATCACCCTCCTCGCGCATCTCTTCCGCTTCGAGCTGATCCATCAGGCTTTCGGCCTGAGGCGTCGAGGAGGCGAGATAGGCCAGCGTCAAGCTGTTCACGAAGAACACAACAGCCAGAAACGCGGTCGAGCGGCTCAGAAAATTGGCCGACCCGCGCGCACCGAACACGGTCGCGGACGCACCACTGCCAAAGGCCGCCCCCGCGTCGGCACCCTTGCCATGCTGCATCAACACGAGGGCGATCAGGGCGATCGAGACCGAGACCTGAACGACCAGGAGCAACCCGTAGATCATGCCGCGACCCGCTCGGCCGCCGCACGGGCGATCGCGGTAAAGGCATCGGCGTCCAGCGAGGCGCCACCAATCAGCCCGCCGTCGATGTCTTCCAGCGCCAGCAGGCCCGCGGCGTTGTCCGCCTTCATGCTGCCGCCGTAGAGGATACGCAGATCCGCAGCGACACGCGGGTCGCGGCCCGCCACTCGGTTGCGGATAAAGGCGTGCACTTCCTGCGCCTGATCGGGCGTGGCGGTCAGGCCGGTTCCGATTGCCCAGACGGGCTCGTAGGCGATCACGGCGCGATCGAAGGTCTCGACGCCGGCGGCATCCAGCACCGCATCCAGCTGCTCGGCCACCACGGATTCGGTGCGCCCGCCTTCGCGGTCACTCTTCTGCTCGCCAACACACAGGATCGGCGTCAGGCCGGCGGCCTGGGCGGCGATGAACTTGGCCGCCACCCATTCGCTGGTCTCGTTCTGGCGCTCGCGCCGCTCGGAGTGGCCAACGATCACGTAACGGCAGCCCGCCTCAGCCAGCATGGAGCCGGCCAGCTCACCGGTATACGCGCCCTTTTCCTGGTCCGAGCAATCCTGCGCACCGACCTCGATCACGCTACCCGACAGGGTCTCGGCAATCTCGGCGAGGTAGACGGCGGGCGGACACACCGCGACGTCGACACCCTGCAGGTCACCCAGACTGCCCTTCAGGGCCGACAGGAGGGCGCGGTTCGCTTCGCGCGAACCGTTCATCTTCCAGTTACCGGCGACCAGCGGCTTGCGCATGCGGATCTTCCTCCTGCGAGAACGGTCGGATCCGCGCGGATACACGGAGTCCGATCATGATGATTAGAGCGGCGGGATGTTACCGGCGCACCCGGTGCAAATCAACCGAGCCCAGGTCCGGGCAAACGGGCGGCCTGTCCCGTGAAGAATCACCCATCGGCCGACGACGCCCGCAGACCGGGATCAAACAGCCGCGCGGATGCTGTCGGCGATGCGCTCGGCGGCCTGACGGGTAATGACTTCGTCCTCGGCCTCGACCATCACGCGCACCAGGGGCTCGGTACCGGACGGGCGCAGCAGGACACGCCCGTGCGCACCCAACTCGGCCTCAACCGCGGCGACCTCGGAGCGCACGGCGGGCGCCTCCAGACAGCCATTGGCCTTGCCCGAGACCGGGACGTTCACGAGGCACTGCGGGAGCTTCGGGATCTTCGCCGCGAGCTCCGCGAGCGAGCAGCCGGTGCGATGCATCAGGTGGGCGACCTGCAAGGCCGCAACGGTCCCGTCACCGGTGGTCGTGTGCTCCAGGCAGACGATGTGCCCGGATCCCTCTCCGCCCAGCATCCAGGCGCGCTGACGCAGTTCCTCGAGCACGTAGCGATCACCCACCTTGGCGCGAATAAACGGGATCCCGTGCTCGCCCAGGGCATTCTCGAGCCCAAGGTTGGTCATCAGCGTACCGACCACGCCGCCCTGGAGCAGGCCCGACTGCTGACGATCGATGGCGAGAATCCCCAGGATCTGGTCACCATCGACCACGTTGCCGTTCGCATCGGCCAGGATCACGCGGTCACCGTCACCATCGAGGGCGATCCCGAGGTCAGCCCCGGAGGCCTTCACCTGCTCGGCCACGACCTCCGGGTACAGCGCGCCCACGCCGGCGTTGATGTTATAGCCATCCGGGCGGGCACCCAGGATTTCCACCTCGGCCCCGAGTTCCTCGAATACCGGCGGGGCGACGTTGTAGGTCGCGCCGTGGGCACAATCGACCACGACACGCAGGCCGCGCAGCTCGGAGCGCGCCGGGATCGCGCTCTTGCAGAACTCGATGTAACGCCCGGCGGCATCGGCGATACGGACGGCCTTGCCGAGGTGGGCCCCGTCCACCGAGCGCTGCGGCTCTTCTAGCCGTGCCTCGATAGCCTCCTCCACCGCATCCGCGAGCTTGTCGCCCTCCGGGGTGAAGAACTTGAAGCCGTTATCGTGAAACGGGTTGTGCGAGGCGCTGATCACCACACCGGCGGTCGCACGGAAGGTCCGCGTGAGATAGGCCACTGCGGGGGTCGGCATCGGCCCCAGCAGGGCGACATCCAGGCCCGCAGCCGACAACCCGGCCTGCAGGGCAGACTCGAACATGTAGCCCGAGACCCGGGTGTCCTTCCCCACGAGCACCGGACCCTGACGCTGGGCCCGCGCGCCCAGCACCTCGCCTACCGCATAGCCCAGACGCAGCGCGAATTCGGGCGTCATCGGCCAGTCGCCTGTACGCCCACGAATCCCGTCGGTGCCGAAATAACGCCCCATGCCGCTTGCTTCTCCCTTAATACTGAATACGAATCACGACTGACGGGAGCCCCGCCACGCCTGTGGTGTCAGTGCGGAGTATAGCGCCAGCGCATCGTGTGTCCCTGCGACATCGTGCACACGCAGGACACGCGCGCCGGCCTGCGCCGCCAGTAACGCGGCAATCGCGGAACCGGCGTCACGTTCCTGCACCGGGCAATCCCCCAGCAGGGCACCAATCATCGACTTGCGCGAGACCCCCACCAGCAGCGGGGACCCGAGCTCGGCCAGCGCGGGCAGCGCATGGAAGAGTGCCAGGTTGTGCTCCAGCGTCTTGCCGAATCCGAAGCCCGGGTCCAGCAGCAACTGCTCGGCTGGCACGCCGTCGCGCGCGAACGCCTCGCGCCGATCGCGCAGAAACGCGCCCACCTCCCGCGCGACGTCATTGTAGTGCGGGGCCTGCTGCATGGACTGCGGCTCCCCCTGCATGTGCATCGCGCACAGGGCGACGCCCTGCTCGCGGGCGGCGGCCACGGCAGCCTCCCAGGCCCCCTCGGCGCGAAACCCGTTAACGTCGTTCAGCAGCGTAGCCCCCGCCGCCACGGCCTCGGGCATCAGGGCCGGCTTCATCGTGTCCACCGACAGCGGGACATCCAGTTCCGCGGCAAGGGCCTCGACCACGGGCAACACCCGCCGCCGTTCCTCGTCCAGTGCGACCGGCTGCGCCCCCGGACGCGTCGACTCGCCCCCGATATCGATCAGGTCAGCGCCCTGCTCCACCATCGTGCGGGCATGCTCCAGGGCCTGTTCCACACGCTGATGTGCGCCGCCATCGGAGAACGAATCGGGCGTGACATTCAGGATGCCCATGATCCGCGGGCGATCCAGCGCCAGCCGGTGCCTTCCGCAGCGCAGGACCGCAGGCGCGCCTTCCGTATCCATGCCCATGTCTTTGCCTCCCCGCCAAATGAAAAGGCCGCCAAGGAGTCCCTGGCGGCCCATGGTGGCCTTTCGCCACCGGAGTGATACCTCGCTCGATCAGGACTGCGGGGCAGGCCCGCCGACGACACCCTTGCTGTCGTCGTCCTCGCGGCCGTCGTCGGAATCGCCAGCGGGCTCGTCACTCGCCTGCGCCGACCCACCGGATCCGCTGTCGCTGTCCCAGTCCGCCGGTTCTCGGGGCTCGCGTCCGGCCATAATGTCCTCGATCTGCTTGTCATCGATGGTCTCGTACTTCATCAGCGCCTTGGCCATCGCGTGCAGTCTGTCGAGGTTGTCCAGCAGGATCTGCTTCGCATTCTGGTAGTTCGTGTCGATGATCCGGCGCACCTCGGCGTCGATCTGGCGCGCGGTCTCGTCGGACATCGGCTTGGACTTCGCCCCCATCTGCCCGCCGAGGAACGGGTGCCCTTCCTCTTCGCCGTAGTCCAGCGGACCCAGCTTCTCGGAAAGACCCCACTTGGTCACCATGTTGCGCGCAATCTGTGTGGCGCGCTCGATGTCGTTGGAGGCACCGGTGGTCACCTTGTCGTCGCCAAAGATGATTTCTTCCGCCAGACGCCCCCCAAAAAGGCTCGCCAGCTGGCTCTCCAGTCGGGTCTTGGAGTGGCTGTAGCGATCCTCCTCGGGCAGGAACATGGTCACACCCAGGGCCCGTCCACGCGGAATGATGCTGACCTTGTAGACCGGGTCGTGCTCGGGGACCGTGAGCCCGACGATCGCGTGCCCCGCCTCGTGGTAGGCCGTCAGTTTCTTTTCGTCCTCGGACATCACCATGGACTTGCGCTCGGCGCCCATCATGATCTTGTCCTTGGCGCGCTCGAAGTCGCTCATGTCGACCAGGCGCTTGCCGGCCCGGGCCGCAAACAGGGCTGCCTCGTTGACCAGGTTCGCCAGGTCCGCGCCGGAGAAGCCCGGCGTGCCACGCGCGATGAGGTCCGGACGCACGTCTTCGGCGATCGGCGTCTTCTTCATGTGGACCTTGAGGATCTGCTCGCGGCCACGCACGTCCGGCGGCGGCACCACCACCTGGCGGTCAAAGCGGCCCGGGCGCAGCAGCGCCGGGTCGAGCACGTCCGGGCGGTTGGTCGCGGCGATCACGATGATGCCCTCGGTGCCCTCGAAGCCGTCCATCTCGACCAGGAGCTGGTTCAGGGTCTGCTCGCGCTCGTCGTGACCGCCACCCATGCCGGCGCCACGCTGGCGTCCGACTGCGTCGATCTCGTCGATAAAGATGATGCAGGGGGCGTGCTTCTTGGCCTCGGAGAACATGTCACGCACACGCGAGGCGCCCACACCCACGAACATCTCCACGAAGTCTGAACCGGAGATACTGAAGAACGGGACCTTGGCCTCGCCGGCAATGGCCTTGGCCAGCAGGGTCTTCCCGGTACCCGGCGAGCCGACCATCAGGACGCCACGCGGGATCTGGCCACCGAGCTTCTGGAACTTGGACGGGTCACGCAGGAAGTCGACCAGCTCGGAGACCTCTTCCTTCGCCTCGTCACAGCCGGCCACGTCGCCGAAGGTAACCTTTACCTGGTCCTCGGACATCAGCTTGGCCTTGGACTTGCCGAAGGACATCGCCCCACGGCCGGCGCCACCGCCACCCTGCATCTGGCGCATGAAATAGATCCACACGGCAATCAGCAGCAGCATCGGGAACCAGGAAATCAGGATGCTCATCAGCAGCGAACGCTCGGCATCCTCCTGTGCATTGATCTCCACATTGTTCTGCAGCAGATCACCGATCAGGCCGGTGTCATTGGGATTGACCGTGGTGAAGCGCTGACCCTCGATGGTCTGGCCACGGATCTTGTCGCCCTCGATGGTGACGCTGTCGATCCGACCGCCCTGCACATCCCGGATGAACTCGGAATAGGTAATACTCCGCACATCCTGCTGCTGTTGCGGGCTGAAGTTGTTGAATACCGACATCAGGACGATTGCGATAACCGCCCAGATGATCAAATTCTTGGCCAGACCGTTCAAAACGCCACCTCGAAAAACTTTTACCTACGTGGATTCTCGCGAGCTTTACACATCCCGAGGGCCGCGCGCCAATACGTACACTTCGCGTGACCGTGGGCGCGAGGCTTGCGGTTTGCGCACCTGCACCTTCTCGAACCGGCGCCGTACCTCGGCCAGGTAGGCGTCCGATCCCTCACCCTGAAACAACTTGACCAGCATCGCACCCCGAGGGTTCAGCACATCGCAGGCCAACTCCAGCGCCAGCTCGCACAAGTGGATCGACCGCGGCTGGTCGATGGCATCCGTACCGGTTAGGTTGGGGGCCATATCGGAAAGCACAAGGTCCGCGCGCTGCCCGTCCAGCGCCTCCAGGATCGCCCCCAGGACCGCATCCTCGCGAAAGTCACCGGTAATGATCGTGGCACCGGGCACGGGGTCCATCGGCAGGATGTCGGAGGCCACGAGCACCCCCTTGCGACCGATCTTCTGGGCGGCGTACTGCGTCCAGCCGCCCGGTGCCGCCCCCAGGTCGACCACGCGCATGCCCGGTTTGAGCAGCCGGTCACGTTCGTCGATCTCCTGCAGCTTGTACACGGCGCGACCGCGGTAGCCCTCCTGCTGCGCCCGCTGCACGTACGGGTCGTCAAAGTGCTCCTTCAGCCAGCGTTGACTGGAACGGCTACGCTTGGGCACCGAGGTTCTCCTGGCTCAGGCACGCGATCCGCGTGCTACAATTTCCGTGTTCCAATACCGAATCGAATCCCACGTGAATCTGACCGACGCGCAACGCCGCCACCTGCGCAGCCTCGCCCACCCGCGCAAGCCCATCGTAACCATCGGCCGCAATGGCCTGACGGACGCCGTGGTCAAGGAGCTGGAACAGGCACTGGCACATCACGAACTGGTCAAGATCAAGGTCAATATCGGCGACCGCGAGGCCCGCAATGGCACGGTCGAGGACCTGTGCGAACGCACGGGTGCGGCCCTGGTCCAGCGAATCGGCTACGTGGCAACCCTGTTCCGGCGCAATCCGGACGAGCCCAAGGTGACCCTCGACCCGGCCTGATCCCAGCCGCAGGCCGCTACGTCAGTTGACGTAGCGCACCTCGAGGATCTCGTACTCCGTCTCGCCGCCCGGCGCCTGGACGGTCACGACATCGCCCTCTTCCTTGCCGATCAGCGCGCGCGCGATCGGCGAGGACACCGAAATCATGTTCTGTTTGATGTCGGCCTCGTCCTCGCCAACGATCTTGTAGGTCACCTTGCGCCCGTCCTCGGTCGCCTCGAGCACCACAGTCACACCGAACACGACCTTGCCCGTCTGCGGCAGGGCCGTGACGTCGATGATCTGGGCATTGGAGAGCTTGCCCTCCAGCTCGCGGATGCGACCCTCGATGAAGCTCTGCTGCTCGCGTGCAGCGTGGTATTCGGCGTTTTCCTTCAGGTCACCGTGTTCGCGCGCATCGGCGATCGCATTCACCACCCGCGGGCGATCCTCGCCTTTCAGCTTCTTCAGCTCCGCCTTCATCTTCTCAGCGCCGGTGACGGTCAACGGGGTCTTGTTCATGCGCTCTTCCCTCCGAGATTCTCCTGATGGAGGTCCTGCAGCCGGAACACATCGTTCGCCCCCAGATGATCCAGGGCCTGCACCGTGGCACGCGCACCGGCGATGGTCGTGGTATAGCCCACCTTGTGCATCAGCGCCTCGCGCCGAATGGTGTAGGAATCGGAGGTCGACTGCTTGCCCTCCACGGTATTGATAATGAAGCTGATCTCGTCGTTCTTGATCATGTCGACAATATGCGGGCGGCCTTCGGTCACCTTGTTCACGCGCGTGACCGTGATGTCGGCCTCCTCCAGAACCTTCGCCGTACCGCGGGTCGCCAGGACCTCAAATCCCAGCTCGACCAGGCGCCGGGCGACCTCGGCCACATGCGGCTTGTCGATCTCGCGCACCGACACGAAGGCCTTGCCGGTGGACGGCAACAGCACGCCCGCCCCCAACTGGCTCTTGGCGAAGGCCTCGGCGAAGCTGCGACCGACCCCCATCACCTCGCCGGTGGACTTCATCTCCGGCCCCAGGATCGGGTCCACGCCCTGGAACTTGGCGAACGGGAACACCGATTCTTTCACCGAATAGTAGTCGGGGTAGACGGCATCACCCATGCCCTGCTCGGGCAGGGTCTGCCCGGCCATGCAGCGGGCGGCGATCTTGGCCAGCGGCCGGCCGACGCTCTTGGAGACATATGGCACGGTGCGCGAGGCGCGCGGGTTGACCTCCAGCACGTAGATATCGTCGCCCTTGATCGCGAACTGGGTATTCATCAGGCCGACGACCTTGAGCCCCAGTGCCATCTTGCGCACCTGCTCGACCATCTCGTCCTGCAGCTCCAGGGACAGCGAGAAGGGCGGCAGCGAACAGGCCGAGTCACCCGAATGCACGCCGGCCTGCTCGATGTGTTCCATGATCCCGCCGATGATCACGTTCTCGCCATCCGAGATGGCATCGACATCCACCTCGATCGCGTCATCCAGGAAGCGGTCCAGCAGCACCGGGGCATCGTTGGAGACGGACACCGCGTTCTGCATGTAGCTGCGCAGGTCCTCGCGGTCGCGCACGATCTCCATCGCGCGGCCACCCAGCACGTAGGACGGGCGTACCACCAGCGGATAGCCGATCTCGTCGGCCAGCTTCTCCGCCTCTTCCTCGCTGCGCGCGGTGCGGTTCGGCGGCTGCTTGAGCCCCAGCTTGTTCAGCAGGGCCTGGAAGCGCTCGCGGTCCTCGGCCAGGTCGATCGAGTCCGGGCTGGTGCCGATGATCGGCACGCCGGCCGCCTCCAGATCCCGCGCGAGCTTCAGCGGGGTCTGTCCACCGTACTGCACGATCACGCCGGCCGGCTGTTCGGTCGCCACGACCTCCAGCACGTCCTCCAGGGTCAGCGGCTCGAAGTACAGCCGATCCGAGGTGTCATAGTCGGTGGAGACAGTCTCCGGGTTGCAGTTGACCATGATGGTCTCGTACCCGTCCTCGCGCATCGCGAGTGCGGCATGCACGCAGCAGTAGTCGAACTCGATACCCTGGCCGATGCGGTTCGGCCCGCCGCCCAGGACCATGATCTTCTGCTTGTCGGTCGGGTCCGCCTCGTTCTCCTCTTCATAGGAGGAGTACATGTACGCGGTCGTGGTGGCGAACTCGGCCGCACAGGTATCCACCCGCTTGTACACCGGGCGCACGCCCAGGCCGTGACGGTGCTTGCGCACGGCCTTTTCGGTCTCGTTGAGGAGCTTGGCCAGGCGCAGGTCGGAGAAGCCGCGCTGCTTCAGGCGGTACATCTCCTCGGCCTTGATGTCGCTCAGGATGCGATCCTTGAGACTCTTCTCGACATCCACCAGCTCCTGGATCTGGGCCAGGAACCAGGGATCGATCGCGGTCAGCTCGAAGATGTCCTGGATCGAGAAGCCGGCGCGGAAGGCATCGGCCACGTACAGCACCTGGTCGGGGCTGGGGTTGGCGAGCTTCGTGCGCAGCTGATCGACGACATCTTCGGCCGTCAGATCAATCCGCTCGTCAAGGCCGTCCATGTCGGTCTCCATCGAGCGCAGCGCCTTCTGGAACGACTCCTGGAAGGTGCGGCCGATGGCCATCGCCTCGCCCACCGCCTTCATCTGCGTGGTCAGACGCGCCTCGGCCTGCGGGAACTTCTCGAAGGTGAAGCGCGGGATCTTGGTGACCACGTAGTCGATGGACGGCTCGAACGAGGCCGGGGTCAGTCCGCCGGTGATATCGTTCTTCAGCTCGTCCAGGGTATAGCCCACCGCCAGCTTGGCCGCGACCTTGGCGATCGGGAAGCCGGTCGCCTTGGAGGCCAGCGCGGAGGAACGCGACACCCGCGGGTTCATCTCGATCACGATCATGCGCCCGTTCTCCGGGTTGATCGCGAACTGCACGTTGGAGCCGCCGGTCTCCACACCGATCTTGCGCAGCACCGCCAGCGAGGCGTCGCGCATGATCTGGTATTCCTTGTCGGTCAGGGTCTGCGCCGGGGCCACGGTGATCGAGTCCCCGGTGTGGATACCCATCGGGTCCAGGTTCTCGATGGAGCAGATGATGATGCAGTTGTCCGCCTTGTCGCGGACCACCTCCATCTCGAACTCCTTCCAGCCCAGCGCGGACTCCTCCAGCAACACCTGGTTCACCGGCGAGAGATCGAGCCCGTTCTTGACGATGTACTCGAACTCCTCGCGGTTGTAGGCGATACCGCCGCCCGAACCGCCCAGGGTGAACGACGGCCGAATGATCACCGGGAAGCCGATCTTCGGCTGGACCTCCTGCGCCTCCTCCCATGAATGCGCGAGCATCGCGGTCGGGGTATCCAGGCCAATATCGGCCATCGCCGCCTTGAAGTGGTCGCGATCCTCGGCCATGTCGATCGCCGCCTCGTTGGCGCCGATCATCTCCACGCCGTACTTCTCGAGCACGCCTTCCTTCGACAGGTCCAGCGCGCAGTTCAGCGCGGTCTGACCGCCCATGGTCGGCAGGACCGCATCCGGGCGCTCCTTCTCGATGATCTTGGCGACCGTCTCCCATTCCACCGGCTCGATGTAGGTGGCATCCGCCATCTCCGGATCGGTCATGATGGTCGCCGGGTTGGAGTTCACCAGGATCACCCGGTAACCCTCTTCGCGCAGGGCCTTGCAGGCCTGGGCGCCGGAGTAGTCGAACTCGCAGGCCTGACCGATCACGATCGGGCCGGCCCCGAGGATCAGGATGCTCTGGATGTCGGTACGCTTGGGCATGTGACGGCTCTCGCAGGCTGTCGAAATCGGAAATTCGGGAGGTGCTTTAGCTGCGCGCGGCGCGCATCATCTCGACGAAGTCGTCGAACGCCGGGGACACGTCGTGCGGGCCCGGGCTGGCCTCGGGGTGCCCCTGCAGGCTGAAGGCCGGGCAGTCGGTGCGGGCGATCCCCTGCAGCGTGCCGTCGAACAGCGACCGGTAGGTCGGCGTCAGCGTATCGGGCAGGTTGTCCTCGTCGATCGCAAAACCGTGGTTTTGCGACGAGATCATCACCCGCCCACTTTCCTCGTGTCGGATCGGGTGGTTCGCCCCGTGATGGCCGAACTTCATTTTCACGCTCTTGCCGCCGCTGGCGATGCCCAGCAGCTGATGCCCGAGGCAGATGCCGAACAGCGGCAGCTTGCGCTCGCAGATGTCGCGGATCGCCTCGATCGCGTAGGTGCAGGGCTCGGGGTCACCCGGGCCGTTGGACAGGAACACGCCGTCGGGCTTCAGCTCCATGACCTCGTCCACCGGCGTCTCGGCCGGCACCACGGTCACGCGACAGCCACGGTCCGCCAGTTTGCGCAGGATGTTCTGCTTCATGCCGAAGTCGTAGGCCACCACATGAAACTCGGCCTGCTCCGGGTTAACCCGCGCCGGTTCCTCGCCGAGCTGCCAGGTACCCTCCAGCCATTCATAACGGCTGCGCGTGGTGACCTCGCGCGCCAGGTCCATACCCTTGATGCCGGGGAACTCGCGCGCGGCCGCCAGGGCCGCAGCCTCGTCCACATCGCCGGCCTGGATGCAGCCGTTCAGCGCGCCCTTCTCGCGCAGGATGCGGGTCAGCTTGCGGGTATCGATCCCGCTGATCGCCACGATGCCGTGACGCAGCAGGTAATCCGGCAGCGACTCGCGCGAACGCCAGTTCGACACCAGCGGCGGCAGGTCGCGGATGATCAGACCGGCGGCATGGGCGCGGGCCGACTCGTCATCCTCCGGGTTGGTACCGGTGTTGCCGATATGCGGATAGGTCAGCGTGACCATCTGCCGGTGGTAGGAGGGATCGGTCAGGATCTCCTGATAACCGGTCATCGCGGTGTTGAACACCACCTCGCCGACCGTCTGGCCCAGGGCGCCAATCGCCTGACCATGAAACACAGTGCCATCTTCCAGGACGAGCAGAGCGGGCGCGGACACGGGGACCTCCGGATGGTCTGGGTCGAGGCCGCCAGGCCATTTGCCGGCGGCGATACTGCGATTCATTCGGGATCTTTGACCCGACCTCGCCCGCACCGTCTACCGGGGCTGGACCCCGCATTCGGACAACGGTTCGGCGGCTGAGTGACGGGTGCGGTTACGCCTGCAAGTGTACGCGAGCGCCGCGCACGACGTCCAACGAGAATGGCCGCTGCGCCCTCGTGGAACGCCTTCAAATACGGCCCTGTCCGGGAGGATCACATCACAGCACCTCGGGGCCAGACATGCGAAAGGGGCCACCCGGCCCCCCTTGCTGAATCTGGCGGAGAGGGAGGGACTACTCGGCACCGCGTGCCTCGCCCTCCGGGTCGTCGCCTGCGGCGACGTTCGGGTGCCGCGGCGCGTCACCCGTCGAACCCGGCTTTCTCATGTATCGAGGGTTCGAATCCCGATAGCTCCGGGGCCAGACATGCGAAAGGGGCCACTCGGGCCCCCTTGCTTGAATCTGGCGGAGAGGGAGGGATTACGCGGCACTGCGTGCCTCGCCCTTCGGGTCGTCGCCTGCGGCGACGTTCGGGTGCCGCTGTGCGTCACCCGTCGAACCCGGCTTTCTCATGTATCGAGGGTTCGAATCCCGATAGCTCCGGGGCCAGACATGCGAAAGGGGCCACTCGGGCCCCCTTGCTTGAATCTGGCGGAGAGGGAGGGATTCGAACCCTCGATACGGGGTTACCGTATACACACTTTCCAGGCGTGCGCCTTCGACCGCTCGGCCACCTCTCCGGTTTGTCCCGCGAAGGCACTGGCCTACGCGAAGCGCGAAAGGGTAAACCAGCGGCGGTCGGTTAGCAATGCGGACACCCGGCACGGGCACCATCAGCCGTCCGAGGGCTTGCCCGGGCCGCGGCTGGGGAGCGACGGGAAGGCGTGGACATTGCCACTGTCCTGGCTGGCGTCCCGGATACGGGGCGTGCCGACGGCCGCGACCTCGTCAATCCGGATCAGCGCATGCATCGGCACATGGAAGCGTTCGACCCCCTCGAACTCGGTGCGCAGGCGCTCCTCGGAGGGATCGACTACCACCTGCGAGCGCTCGCCAAACAGCAGATCCTCGACAGTGACAAAGCCATAGAGTTCGTCCTGATAGACCTCGCGGGCATAGATCTCGTAGACCTTGCCCTGGTTGAGGAAGCTGACGCGGTAACGGGTGGCGGACATATTCATTTGACTCATATTGGGGTAGCAACCGCAGATTGCAACGGGTTGGCGTTGGTCCGGACTGACAATGCCGGTATGATTCGGGCGTTTAACCGCCCAGCGCCTTCGGTACGCCTTCGATGAATCCCTCGCAGGAGCTGCTCGATCTATTGAGCCGCAACAGCCAGCCGTACGAGGACCCGCTCACTCACGTGCGCTGGGACGCGCTGTCGCTGGACGATTTCTGGATCCCGGAGGAGGCTGTCTCGCTCTTCGGCACCCCCGAATACTCGGCGCTGGACGATGCCTGCAAACGGCGCCTGTCGCAATACGAGTTCCTGTACTTCATCAGTGGCGCGCTGTGGCTGGAAGGCCTTTTCATGGAGCGCATCTCGCGCATATCCATGCACTCGGCCGGTCGTCTGGACCGGCTGAATTATCGCCTGCACGAGCTGCGCGAGGAAGCCGGCCACAGCCTGATGTTCATCGAGTTCATGCGCCGCAGCGGGCTGCCCCTGCCGGAACGCCGGTTCCCGAAGCCGAAGCTGGCCACCCTGGTCGGTCGTTTCTCTCCGTTCGAGTCCTCGATCTTCTGGATCGCGGTGATGATCGGCGAAGAGGTCCCGGATCGCATGAACCGACTGATCCGCCAGCACAAGGACTCGATCAGCCCGACGGTGGACGACATCGTGACCCGGCACATGATCGACGAGGCGCGTCACATGGCGCATGCCCGCGACACGCTGGAATCCTATCTGGATACGCTCCCGTCCTGGCAGAAATGGGCCTACCGCCCGCTGATGCGCCGCGTGTTCCGCCAGTTCGTGCATGCGTTCTACTACCCCACCCGCGACATCTACGAACTGGCCGGCCTGCCCGAGGGGCCGGACTATCGCCGCATCGCCCGCGAGAACCCACGCCGCGCCTCCTTCATCGACACCTGCGTTGACCCCGCGCTCAAGATCCTGCGCGACCAGGGTCTGGTGCTGAACTGGCGCTAGGGAAACACGAACGTGTTTCCCTACCATCCCCGGTGACCACCGGGGCAATTGGGTATGATCCAGTGCCATGGGCACGCATCTGAAACTCCGCCCCCCAAGCAGCACCTGGCGCCAGATCGAACTGGGGCTCTTCATCGTGCTGCTGACGGCCATCGTGCTGCGGGTGTACTACAACCCGCCAGCGGCGCTGGAACAGCTCACCTTCCGTGACGAGTTGCGAGTGGCCCTGGTCGAGCGCCCCCTGGGCCGCTCCGAGCTCGCCGCCACCGCCGGGCGGGACCAACTCGAGCTGGAGCTGCTGCACGGTCTGGCCGAGGAGCTCGACACGCGCCTGCGCGTGACCCGCGTGGACGACGCCGCCACCGCCCATCGCCTTTTGCGCCAACGCCGCATCGACATCGCCGCCGGCCTGCTCGTGCCGCCACACGATCCGTTGATCGAAGCCGGCCCGGAAATCCTGAGCGTGAAGCATGTCGTGGTCTTCTGGAACGAGAACGAACGGGCTACACCGCTGCTGGCGCTGACCGACATACCAGCCGGGGCGCGCGTCGGCATGACCGCACAGGCCCCCGTACCCGAGAGCCTGAGCCAGCCCTTGCTGGCCGAGGTCGGCATGGAACCGGAAACCCCGCCGGGGTTGTCGCCGGATCCAGCAACCGAGGCCGAGCCAGCGCCCGAGGGGGGGGCATTCGACCCGAGCGCCTCCCCCCCGGAAGGCGACGAAGAAACGGACCAGCCCAATGGCGAACTCATCCCCTACACCAACGCCGAGGCCCTGCGCGAGGCCCTGGAGCGTGGCGAGATCGACTACGCAGTGATGAATTCCCTGGAGTACCGTCGACTGCGGCGCATGCACCCGAACCTGCGTCAGGCACACGAACTGGAACGCAGCGCCGAGGTCCGCTGGCTATTCCCGGCAGGCTTTGATCGTAGCCTTATCGACGCCACCGAGGAGTACATCGCCAGGCTGCGCGACAACCGTGAACTGGAGTTGCTACTCGATCGCTATCTCGGCCATCTGGACACCCACGACCTGGTGGATGCCCTGACCTTCGCGCGCCGCGTCGAGCATCGCCTGGACCAGTTTCGTCCGCTGTTCGAGGAGGCCGGAGAGACCCACGATCTCGATTGGCGTTTCATCGCCGCGGTGGCCTACCAGGAATCCCACTGGAATCCCGATGCAGTTTCCCCCACCGGCGTGCGCGGACTGATGATGCTGACCCAGGTTACCGCCGAGGGGCTGGGCGTCGAGGACCGCACCGATCCGGCCGCGAGCGTCGACGGTGGCACGCGGTACCTGATCGACCTGCGGGAACGGCTGCCGGAATCGATCTCCGAGCCCGACCGCACCTGGATGACGCTGGCTGCCTACAACGTGGGACTGGGTCATCTGCACGATGCCCGGCGCCTGGCGGCCGCCAACGGCGACGACCCGGATCGCTGGCTGGATGTGATGCAATGGCTGCCGCGTCTGGCGCAGTCCGAATGGTACGAGCAGACCCGCTACGGCTACGCCCGCGGCTGGGAGCCGGTCCACTACGTGCGGAACATCCGCAGCTACTACGACAAGCTGGTGCAGCGCTTCCCGGAATCCGAAGAACTCAAGCCGCCCGCCCCCGAGCTCTACCGCCGAACCCCGCTGGCACTTTAACGACGTAACAGCGGGCTCACGGCTATAGCCGTCGCCGGATGGCGGTCGCGGGCAATTCCCCTATAATCGCGGGCCGAATTCCCGACCGAAAGGAACCTGGATGAGTCCGTCCACTCGCGCCTCGCTTCGGGCCGCCATTGGCCCGGGGCTGCTGATGGCCGGTGCGGCCGTGGGGGTCTCGCATCTGGTCCAGGCCACCCGGGGCGGCGCGGAGTACGGGCTTCTGCTGATCCCGATCGTGCTACTGGCCTGCCTGTTCAAGTACCCGTTTCTGGAGTTCGGCCCGCGCTATGCAGCCGCCACCGGCCATCACCTGCTGACCGGCTACCACCGGCTGGGCAATTGGGCCCTGAGTCTCTACATCGCGGTGACCGTGGGCACGCTGTTCGCCATCCAGGCGGTAGTCACGCTGACCACTGCCGGGCTGGTCACACTGGTATTCGACCTCGACCTCTCGGTCACGCTGGTCTCGGCGCTGGTCCTCGCTGCCTGCATCACCTTCCTGATGATCGGCGCCTACCGCGGCCTGGACCTGGGCATGAAGATCATCATGGCCGCGCTGAGCGTATCCACCGTGGCCGCAGTCGCGCTGGCCTTTCGCGAGGCCCCGGACCTCGCCACCCTGTCCGGTGCCCAGGAGTGGTCGAACCTCTGGACCCTGGCCGGCTTCGCCTTCATCCTCGCGCTTCTGGGCTGGATGCCCATCCCGCTGGACGTGGCCGCCTGGCACTCGATCTGGACCCAGGAACGCGCCCGCCAGACCGGCCACGCGCCGACCGTGCGCGAGGCCATCTTCGACTTCCGCCTGGGGTATCTCGGGGCCGTAGTCATTGCCGTCGCATTCATGCTGCTGGGCGCGGTCCTGATGTACGGCAGCGGCATTGGCTTTGCCGCCGGGGCCGCCGCGTTCTCGGCCCAGCTGGTGGACCTGTACGCCCAGAGCCTGGGCGAATGGAGCCGCACCCTGATCGCAGTGGCGGCCCTGACCACGATGTTCTCGACGACACTGGCCGTCACCGATGCCTACCCCCGCGTGATCGTGGCGATCATCCGCACCCTGCGCGAGGACGGCCACGCGCCGCAGACCATGGACCCGTCGCGCAAGGGCGAGCGCGGACTCGACTGGTGGGGCTATCGCATTGCGCTGCTGGCCGTGGCCAGCGGTGCGTTGCTGCTGATCTCGCAGGCCGGGGAGCACTTCACGCGGCTGGTGGATATCGCGACGCTGCTGTCCTTCCTCTCCGCACCGATACTCGCGTGGATCACCTTCAAGGTGGTCAAGTCGCCGGACATGCCGGAGGCGGCCCGCCCGGGGCGTGGCCTGCGCGGTCTGGCCTGGGCCGGCATCGCGTTCAGCCTGATCTTTTCGCTGCTGTATATCCTCTGGCGTCTGTTCGGCTGACCTCGCGCCTCAATCCCTGGTGCCCTCGCCACGGGCATGCAGGCAGAAACGCGCCAGGATCGCGACATCGTGATCGGCCTGCCCGGCCGCCAGCGCCTTGTCTACCGCGTGGCGCACCGGCTCCAGGCCGTCCAGGCTGAGGCCCACCTGCTCGCCCAGACCGGCCACGATGCCCAGATCCTTGTGGTAGAGCCCAGCCTGAAAGCCGGGCTCGAAGTCACCGTCCAGTAGGCGCTGGCCGTGCACCTCGAGGATACGCGAAGCGGCAAACCCACCCATCAGCGCCTCGCGCAGCCGCGCCGGATCGACCCCGGTCTGCTCCGCCAGCGCGAAGGCCTCGCCAATGGCGACCAGGGTCTCGCCCACCACCAGCTGGTTGCAGGCCTTGGTGATCTGACCGGCCCCGCTGGCCCCGACATGCGTCAGCGTCGAACCCACGATGTCGAAGATCGGCCGCAGCCGATCGACCGCCTCCTCCGGGCCACCAACCATCAGGCTGAGCGTGCCGCTGCGGGCCCCCGGCTCGCCGCCGGACACGGGCGCATCCACAAACACCACCTCCCGTTCTGCCGCGGCCTGCGCAATCGCGCGGGTGCGGATCGGGTCGATCGTGCTGTGGTCGACCACCAGCAGCCCCGGGCGGGCGTGCTCGAGCACCCCATCCGGGCCCAGCATCAGCTGCTCCACATCCGGGGTGTCAGAGACGTTCAGTACCAGCACGCGCACGCTGGAGACCAGTTCCGCCAGACTGGAGGCGGCCCCGGCACCCTCGGCTACCAGGGACTCCGCCGCCTCCGCCCGACGCGCCCAGACCCGGATATCCGCCCCGGCACGCAGCAGATTGCGGGTCATGGGGGCCCCCATGATGCCCAGGCCCACGCAGCCGATCGGCTGCAGTGCTTCGGGGAGGCTGGATGCAGTGGTCATGGCGAGGACTCCTGGCGAGGGACGGCCATCGAATGGACGTC
Organism: Thioalkalivibrio sp. ALJ2; assembly: GCF_000378325.1. NCBI lineage: Bacteria > Pseudomonadati > Pseudomonadota > Gammaproteobacteria > Chromatiales > Ectothiorhodospiraceae > Thioalkalivibrio > Thioalkalivibrio sp. ALJ2. The sequence continues at coordinate 939,623 of NZ_KB899554.1, read as the reverse complement.
CAGTGGATTCGAAAGCCCCACACTCTAGCAACCTACACAACCGGAGGGTGGAGACCGCGAGGCATCGGCGAACACCCCCTGGTCGACTGACTTCTGGCGTTTGTTCACGTCATGACCGTCAGTTTTGGCGGCCCGCTGGTCCGGCTGACGGATTTCTCCGAAGTAAACGTCATGGGTCTGGCGAACTCTCGCCGAAGCCCCGCCCGGCTCGCCCTGACCGCAGGCCGCCTCGTCCTACCCGCCCTGCCCACCCAGTCACCGCGACAGCCCTGAACCCAATCCCCCGCCCATGGCTTCACTGAGACCTCCGAACGGTTTTTTATTATTTAATTATTTACCGTATTTCATGATGCGATTATCTTTAATTAGATCGGAATAATTACCCCGCGTTCCCGTCCTACCCACAACTGGATTCAAAAAGCCACGGAAGCAAAACGGTCCAGTGTGCTTCTTGGAAGCTCGGCATACGCCACACCGAATATGTAAAAGAACGAGAATACCGCAAGGAGCCCACCAATGAAGAAAGCTTTTATCCTGCCTCTGGCCCTGACCGCCGCCGCCATGCTCACCCTTCCCGGCGCCGCCATGGCCGACTACGGCGAACAAAAAGTCGTCTATCACGTGAACTACAACGACATGGACCGCCACATGGCCGCCATGGGCAACATCCAGAACCACATCAATGCCGTGGGCGCGGAAAACATGGAGATCCGAGTGGTCATGCATGGCCCGGGCCTGCACCTGCTGCGCAACGCCAAGGAGAGCGAAGACCTGGCCGCCCGCATCGAAGAACTGAAGATGCAAGACGTTGATTTCAATATCTGCAATGTCACCGTCACCCGGGGCAACGTGGACATCTCGGAAGAGCTTTTCGATGCCACCGAAGACGACCTGGTACCTAGCGGAGTCGGCGAGATCGGCCACCTTCAGACGCAGGGCTTCGTTTACCTGCGCCCGTAAGTACCACATTTCCTCCAAGCCACCGAGTGTTCTCCCGGTGGCCCTTTGGGCTCGGCCTTGGCCGGGCCTTTTTCTTGAGCGGAACCAGGTTTCCCGAAGGAAATACACAACCAAAATTCCAGTCTTTATTTGAATATATAAATACCCGCAAAAATCAGCCGGACCAGCCGGAATAAGCACCCCGTTAACGCGTCATATCAAAGCCGGACAAAGCAGCCCCAAAGGGAAGCACCGGCTGCAAAATAAAAGGAAAATCCCAACCGGGACCTTGAACGAGGAAAACGCGTCATGAAGCACCTGCATATTATCGCCCTGGCTCTGGTCTCCTTCCTGCTGATCGCCCCGGCGACCGCGCTGGCGGAATACGGCGAACAGAAGGTGGTCTACCACGTGAACTACAACGACATGGACCGCCACATGGCCGCCATGGGCAACATCCAGAACCACATCAATGCCGTGGGCGCCGACAAGATGGACATCCGCGTGGTCATGCATGGTCCGGGCCTGGGCCTTCTGCGCAATGCCAAGGAGAGCGAGGACCTGGCCGGCCGCATCGACGAACTGAAGCTGCAGGGTGTTGATTTCAACATCTGCAACGTCACCGTCACCCGCGGCAATATCAGCATCGCCGACGAGCTCTACGATGCCTCCGAGGACGACATCGTCCCCAGCGGTGTGGCCGAGATCGCCCATCTGCAGCAGCAGGGCTTCGTCTACCTGCGCCCGTAAAGCGACACCTGCCATCACACGCACGTTTGTCGTCTGAAGGCCCGGCAGCTGCCGGGCCTTTTTTGTGCCCGCGCCAGAGCCCTGGAACACGCGCGAATCATATTGGGCTATCCGCGGCAAACCGGTAAGGTATGCACTCCTTTCTTCCGCGAACCGCCTGCTTGCCCGCAATCCGCATCCAGTCCCTGTACAAACGATACGACGGCGTAGCCGTTGTCGATGGCGTGAACCTGGAGATCCCGCGCGGCGAGTTCTTCGGGCTGCTTGGGCCCAACGGCGCGGGCAAGACGACGACCCTGCGCATGCTGCTGGGGATGACCCCGATCGACGGCGGTCAGGTCGAAGTACTGGGCCTTCCGATGCCGGAAGGCGAGCGCGAGGTGCGCAAGCGCCTGGGCATCGTGCCGCAGTTCGACACGCTGGACCCGGACTTCACCGTGATCGAGAACATGCGAACCTATGCCGCGTATTTCGGTCTCTCCGGCGCAACGGTCCAGGCGCGCATCGATCACCTGCTGGAGCAGGTCAACCTGAACGACAAGCGCGGCGCGCGCATCAATGCCCTGTCCGGCGGCATGAAGCGCCGGCTGACCCTCGCACGCGCCCTGATCAACGAACCCGAGGTCGTGGTGCTGGACGAGCCGACCACCGGGCTGGACCCACAGGCGCGCCACCACCTCTGGCGCCAGCTCCGGCAGCTGCGCGCCTCCGGCGTCACGCTGGTGCTGACCACGCATTACATGGAGGAGGCCCAGGAGCTGTGCGATCGCATCGCGATCATCGACCACGGCCGCATCATTGCCTGTGACCGACCCAGCCGCCTGATCGCCGAGCACATCGAACCCTGGGTGGTCACGGTCGGCGGGCCCGATGCCGGCACCGCGATCGAGCAGGAGATCGGCCCCCGGGATCGCGCCCATCAGGTCGCGGATACCTGGCTGGTCTACACGGCCGAACCGGACCGGCTGCGCGAACGCCTGCGCGCCCGGGGCCTCGAACCGACCCTGCGCGAGGCGGACCTGGAAGACGTGTTCCTGAAACTCACCGGCCACGAGCTGCGCGACTGATGTCCGACCCAACCTCGACCTGGCTCCCCCGGCCCAGCCTGCGCTTCGTCGCGGTCTGGCGCCGCAACCTTCTGGTCTGGCGCAAGCTCCTGGTGCCGTCGATGCTCGGCAACTTCGGCGAACCCATCCTCTACCTGCTCGCATTTGGCTACGGCTTCGGCCGCCTGGTGGGTGACCTCGACGGCATGAGCTACATGGTGTTCATCGCCTCCGGGATCATCTGCTCCTCGGCGATGTTCACCGCCAGCTTTGAGGGCATGTATTCCGCCTACACGCGCATGGCGGAGCAGAACACCTGGCTCGGGATGCTGGCCACACCGCTGACGCTGGACGACATCGTTTTCGCCGAGGCGATATGGGCCGCGAGCAAGGGCCTGATCAGTGCCACCACCATCCTCGTCGTCGCCGCAGTCCTGGGGCTGGTGAGCGACGCTCGCGCCCTGCTCGCCCTGCCGGTGATCTTCCTCGCCGCGTTCACCTTCGGCGCGCTCGCCCTGGTCATCACCGCGCTGGCGCGCAGCTACGACTTCTTCCTGTACTACTTCACCCTGGCGGTGACCCCGATGCTCCTGCTCTCCGGGGTGTTCTTCCCGCTACAGGAGCTGCCCAACTGGGTGCAGACCCTGGCGCTGGCCCTGCCGCTGGCGCACGTGGTCGAGATCGTGCGTCCGCTGATGACCGGCAGCTGGCCCGCCAGCGTCTGGCCGCACCTGGCGGTGATCACGGGCTACGGCGCGGCGGCTATCATCCTGGCGACCGCGCTGATCCGACGCCGCCTGCTGCGCTGACCCCAACGGCGGCTATGGCAAGATAGGCCCCCGTCCCAGGAAGACACCGCATGACCACGCCCGAGAACGATCCCAGTACCCCGCAGGAATACCGCGCCACCGTCGCCCGCGGGCTCGGCCCCCTGCTGGCCGAGGAACTGGTTACCCTCGGCGCCGCCGACGTGCGCGAGGAGGGCGGCGCGGTGCACTTCTCGGCCGATCTCGAGACGCTGTACCGCGTACTGCTGGGCAGCCGCATCGCCAGCCGTATCCTGCTGCCACTGGCGCGCTTCGAGCAGCCGGACGGGGATGGCTGCTACACCGCCGCCCGCGCGATCGACTGGCCCGCGCTGCTGGACCCCGGTGCGACCTTCGCGGTCGAGGTCGGCGGCAAGAGCCGCCACATCCGCCATACCCACTTCGCCGGGGTACGCATCAAGGACGCGGTGGCCGACGCCTTCCGCGAGGCAACCGGCGCCCGCCCGGACGTGGACCCGAAACACCCGGACGTCCGCATCCTGCTGCAGCTGCAGGGGGATCACGCCCGGCTGTCCGTGGATATCGGCAATGGCGGCCTGCACCGGCGCGGCTATCGCGGCGCCGGAGGGGCGGCCCCGCTGCGCGAGAACCTCGCCGCGGCCCTGCTCGCCCGTGCCGGCTGGCCCGCACACGTCGAGGACGACCCGGAACAGGCGCAGCTGCTGGACCCGTTCTGCGGCAGCGGCACCCTGGTGATCGAGGCCGCCCTGATCGCCACGCACACCGCTCCCGGGCTGCTGCGCCAGGACTTCCGTCCGCAGGGCTGGGCCGGGCACGACGCCGCCCTGTGGCAGCGCTGTGTGGATACGGCCCAGGCGGCGGTCCGCCCCTGGCAGGGCCCGACGCTGCTGGGGTCGGATCGCGACCCGCGCGCGGTGCAGGCCGCGCGCCAGGCGGCCCGCACAGCCGGAGTCGCCGCCTGCACCCGCTTCGAGGTCGCCGACGTGCTGACCCTCACGCCCCCCGCACCGAACGGGCTGCTGATCAGCAACCCGCCCTACGGCGAACGCATCGGCGACCAGCCCGAACTGATCAAGCTCTACAGCCTGCTGGGCGAGCACCTCAAACAGGCCTTTGGCGGCTGGCAGGTGGCCCTGCTGGTCGCGGACACCACCGACTCCCGCCGCCTCGGGCTGCGGGCCACGCGCAAGTACCGCGTACACAACGGCCCGATCGACTGCCAGCTGCTGGAGTTCGACATCCATGCCCGCGAGGGACAGGCCGAGGCGGCAGCCCCTGCACCCGAGTTCGCCAACCGCCTGCGCAAGAACCTGAAGCACCTGGATCGGTGGGCGCGGCGCCAGGGCGTGACCTGCTACCGCATCTACAGCGCGGACCTCGACGAATACCCGCTTCTGATCGACCGCTACCAGGCGACCGACGGCTCCGTGCACCTGCATCTGCAGGAGTTCGCCGCCCCGGCCTCGGTCGAACCCGCGCGCGCCGAGGCACGCCTGCGCGGGGCGCTGGCCGCGACCCTGGAGGTCACCGGCGTCGCGCCCGCCCACCTGCACTACAAGCAGCGGCGCGCCCAGAAGGGTCGCTCGCAGTACCAGCGCGCCGAGACCGCACAACCCGCCCCCTTCTGGGTCGAGGAACACGGCTGCCGGCTGAAGGTGGAGCTGGATGCCTATCTGGACAGCGGCCTGTTCCTGGACCACCGCCCGATGCGTCGCCGCCTGCAGGAAGAATGCCGCGGACTGCGGTTGCTGAACCTGTTCTGCTACACCGCCGCGGTCAGTGCCCATGCCGCCGTGGGGGGCGCCCGCCAGACCGTCTCGGTGGACCTGTCCAATACCTACCTCGACTGGGCCGCCGACAACCTCGCGGCCAACGGCTTCGAGGCCAGCGTGCGCGATGGGCGCAGTCGGCGGCGCCCCGACACCCATGCGCTGCTGCGTGCCGACTGCATCACCTGGGTACGGGAGGCCGCAGACGACCCGGCGCTGCGCTTCGAGCGGATCTTCCTCGATCCCCCGACCTTCTCGAACTCGAAACGCACCGAGGCGGACTTCGAGGTGCAACGCGACCATGTCGAACTGATCCGGGACGCCGCGCGCCTGCTGACCGAGGGCGGCATCCTGTACTTCTCGACCAACCGCCGCCGCTTCGAACTCGACACTGAGTCCCTCGCGGGCCTGGAAGTCCGCGAGATCACTCGCGAGACGCTGGACGAGGATTTCCGCCGCCCACCCCCACCCCATCGCTGCTGGGCCATCTCGCACGCCGCGGACTGACCCACCACGAGACCCGGCATCGCCACCGGCCATGCAAGGGCGACGGACAGGCTCGCGAAGCGCACACGGCTTGCCGCGCTGCACAGAGACCACCACAAAAAAGGCGCCCCGTGGGGCGCCTGGAAGTACGGCTCCTGACAACGGAGCTCTCCTGCACAGCCTTAATCACCGTAACCGTAGTTCTCCACCAGGAAATCCACGATGTCGTCACGCTGCTCATCGGTGAGCCAGGTCATGCCGTAGTCTTCCATGTCGTCCATGACCCAGTTCCAGTCAGCACGATTCAGGTTCTGGTTGGTCGCCTGACGGATGCCGTGGCAGGCCGCACAGGTCTGTTCAAACAATTCCTTGGTCGCCGAGACCTCTTCGGCCTTCTCTTCCTGGGCTTGTTGTTCTTCCTCGGGAATGGCCTCCTCGGCAACAACGGGCGAAGCCAGGGCCGCACACGCCAACCCCAGTAGCGACAGCATTACAAAACGCTTCATGCGTACTCCGTTCTGCTCAAGAGAAACCCGGGGAAATGATGCCCCGGGTATGGAGGTTTGTCACGCAGCGACCGTGACCGGGATCTTGTGGACGATGTTGCCGTCGTAGCCACGCGGGTTCCACGGCTGAACGATGGGCTGAGTATTGCCCTTGTCGTCCACCGCGCGGGCCCAGATCTCGTAGTAGCCGCGATTCTCGAAGGACAGCTCCTTCTCAAAGTGCACCCAGGCGTACTTGTTGACCGGGTCGCCCTTGAGATCGGCCTTCTCCCAGTTGAGACCAAAGTCGGTGGAGATCCAGACTTCCGCGACCTCGTCCTCGCCCGCCCAGGCATGGCCGGTGACCTTGACGGTCTCGCCACGCTCCAGACCGGTGTCCTTCTTCGGACCGGTGATCACGGACTTGATCAGCCACGGGCCGCCGACCTTCATGTCCTCTTCCGGCGGGCGCTCGCCCGGGGCCACCGGATACTTGGGCATGCGGTAGGAGTAGCCAGTCATGCCGCGGCCGTCGTGTTCCTGATCGCGCAGCGTGATCTTGTTCAGCCACTTGTGCGAGCAGGAGCCGTACCAGCCCGGCACCACCAGACGCACGGGGAAGCCGTGGGTCGCAGGGATGTCCTCTCCGTTCATCGCATAGGCCACGATGGTGTGCTCTTCCATCGCCTTGTCGATCGGCACGCCACGGGAGAACGGACCGCGGTCACCGAGGATCGGCTCGTAGCCCTCGTGCGCGGTGTAGACGGCGCTGTCCTTCACGCCGGCCCGCTCGAGGATGTCCTTCAGCGGCACGCCGGTCCACTTGGCGTTACCCACCGCACCGCGGTCCCAGGGGTTGCCGCGCGGCTGCGGGTCGAAGTTCGCACGGCCGTTGCCGCCACACTCGATGTGCAGGACCAGGTCCTTGCTGTCCATGCTCTTCAGGTCGTCGAGACCGATCTCCAGCTCTTCATGCACCTCGCCGTCGATCTTCAGCGACCAGCCATTCGGGTCGCGATCCAGCGCCTGCTGCGGGATCAGGTCGTTGTTGCGGATGAAATGACGGCTGGCCGGGGTAACCTCGTCTTCCAGCAGGTGCGGCGGGGTTTCGACGTTCAACGGGCGATCGTTATGGACGATCAGGCCATCCTCCTTGCCGGCGTCGGACATCGCGGACTTCGCCTGCTCGTCCTCGAGGCCATTCGCTTCGTCCGCCCAGGCAGCCGGGATCAGGCCACGCCCGAACAGGCCGCGCATCGCGGCGTCGGTGCCGGCACCAAAGCCGAACAGCGTCAGGGCAGCGCCGCCCACGCCCATGCGGCCCATGAAACGACGCCGGGAGACGGCTTCGTCAAAGATCTCGAGGGTCTGCGGGTCCGCCCCGGCGTCTTCCGTTACGCCTCGCAGGCGATCCCAGAATTGGTTTTCTTGTTTCCTGGTCATATGCTCCTCCGTCACACGGATCCTTGCGGTCAAGATCCCCCTCAACAAGGCCTTGTCGATTCAGGGATCCCTGAATCATTTAGATCAGGTTCAAATGAATTTCAAAGTTTTTCCAAGGAATTTTGGAAGGAGTTTTCTGGTCTGGTAAAAGCCGGCATGTAAAACAAAAACTTGCAATTTATAAGGATAAAATGATGAAAGCCTGGTTTCTGTTCGCCCTGTTCCTGACCCCGGCCTTCGCGCTGGCCGACAGCATCGAGATTCGCGACATCGAGGAGGGCGAGGGCCCCGAACTCGTACGGCACGACACGGCCCTGGTCCACTATGTCGGACGCCTCGAGGAAGACGGCTCCGAGTTCGACTCCAGCCGCGGCGGCCAGCCCCTGTCCGTGACCATCGGGTCCGGCCAGACGATCCCCGGCTTCGAGCAGGCGGTGAAGGGCATGCGCGAGGGCGGCAAGCGCGAGGCGATCATCCCGCCGGAGCTGGCCTACGGCGAGCGCGGCGCCGGCAACATCATCCCGCCGAACGCCACCCTTCGCTTCGAACTCGAGGTCGTCGAGGTCCAGCGCGCCCCGTTCAGCAGCCTGGACAACGAGGGACTGGCCGAGAAGCTGGATGAGGGGGTCACCATCGTCGACATCCGTCGCCCGGACGAGTGGGCCGAGACGGGCGTGGTGGAAGGCAGCCATCGCATCACCGCGTTCGAGGAAGACGGCAGCCTCAACCCGGAGTTCGGCAGCAAGTTCACCGCGCTGGTCGACTCCGACGACGAGGTGATCCTGATCTGCCGCGTCGGCAACCGCACCAGCGCACTCGCCCAGGCCCTGTCGGAGGGGCTCGGCTACGACAAGATCTACAACGTGACCGACGGGATCATGGAATGGTTGGACGATGACCGTGTCGTACGCCATGACTGCCCGGATCACGAGGAGACCGCTCAATGCTGATAACGGCGCCGCAACGACGCCCGCTCAAACCCACACCTGCATCGCGTACCGTCGCCAGCCCGTTCTACGGGCTGGCGCTCGGCCTGCTGATCGGTCCCGGGATGTCCGCTCCCCTGCTGGCGAACGAGACTGAACCGACGCCCCCCCTGCCCGAGGCCGTGACCACCGAGCACTCGCTGGAACTGCTCGACGGCAGCACGCTGGACTACCAGGCCACGGTCGGCTATGTCCCGCTGGGCGAGTCGATGGACGACCCCGAAGCCCGGGTCTTTACCGTCAGTTACACGGTGGACAGCGACGAAGATCGTCCGGTCACCTTCATGGTCAACGGCGGGCCCGGCGCGGCCTCGGCCTACCTGAACGTGGGCGGCCTGGGGCCGCGGGTACTGGAGACCGACGACCAGGGTCTGGCCGCCTCCACGCCGCCCCGGCTGGTCGACAATCCCAAGACCTGGCTGGCGTTTACCGATCTGGTCTTTATCGACCCGGTCGGGACCGGCTTCTCGCGCGTGATGGGCGGCGAAGCCGATCAGTACTTCTCCCGCGACGGCGACCTGGCCGCGATGGAGGAGACGCTGGAACGCTGGCTGGATGAACATGGCCGGCGTGGCGACGCGGTGTACCTGGCAGGCGAAAGCTACGGGGGCTACCGCGCCGCCGCGTTGCCGGCGCGCATTGCCAAGGGCTCCGGCATCAGCCTGAGCGGCACGGTGCTGATCTCGCCCGCGCTGGATTACGGCATGCTGGAACACGGCACCGCCCGCCCGATCGGCTGGGCCCTGAGCCTGCCGGCGATCACCGCCGCCGCGAAGGCACAGGGTCGCCTGGGCGATGACCCGCCCAGCCTGGAAGAGGCCGAGGCCTTCGCCCTGGGCGACTACCTGCAGGGCCTGATCCACCCCGGGCAGATCGACGACGACTGGATCGGCGAGGTCGCCCGCTTTACCGGACTGTCGCGCGATCGCCTGAAGGCCACACGGGGACGCATCACGCTGGACATGACCCAGCGCGGCCTGCTGATGGACGAAGGCCGACTGGTCAGCCTGTACGACGGCGGCATCGACAACCTCGACCCGGTGCCCACCAACATCATGCCGCAAGCCGATGCGATCCTGGACGGCCTGACCGCCCCGCTGTCCACCGCGATGCTGGACCACCTGCGCAACACCCTGGACTGGGAACACGGGCACCAGTACCGCCTGCTCAGTCGCGACGTGTTCCGGGCCTGGGACTGGGAGGCCAGCGGCCGCGAGGGACACTTCACCGCAATGGACGAGCTGGCCACCGCCCTCTCGCTCAACCGCGACTTCCGGATCTTCAGCGTGCATGGCGAGGCAGATCTGATCACGCCCTACTTCACCACCGAGTGGCTGCTGGGCCAGATCGCGTTCGCCGCCGGCGACGAGGCCGACTCGCGCATCATCCCGCGCGCCTACCCGGGCGGGCACATGCTGTACATGCGGGCGGACACCAACGAAGCCCTGTTCAACGACGCCGAGGCGTTCTATCAGGGCGAACTGCGCGCCGACGACTGAACCGAAACCAATCGCGTGGCGTGCCCGCTGCCCGGGTCCGCCCGCCAACCTGGCCAACACCACATGACCACCCACCACGACATCCCCACCCACCTGGTTACCGGCTTTCTGGGGGTGGGCAAGACGACCACCATCCGCCAGTTGCTCGCACTGCGCCCCGAGGGCGAGCACTGGGCCGTGCTGGTCAACGAATTCGGCGAGATCGGCGTAGACGGCGGCCTGCTCGCGGATACCGGCGTGGCGCTGGAGGAGATCCCCGGCGGCTGCCTTTGCTGCGTCTCCGCGCAGATGTTCACCGTCGGCCTGAACCGGCTGATCCGCTCGCAGCACCCCGACCGCATCCTGATCGAGCCCACCGGGCTCGGGCACCCGGCCGAGATCATCCGCACCCTCACCCAGCCCCCCTACGATGGCGTGCTGGACCTGCGCGCCACGATCACGGTCATGGACGCCCGCCACCTGTCCTCGCCCCGCCACCGCGAACACCCGAACTGGAACGACCAGATCGCACTGGCCGATGTCCTGCTGGCCAACAAGGCGGACCTCTACAGCGAGGCGGATCGCGAGGCCCTGCAGGCGTTTGTCGCTGCCATGCCGCCACCACGTCCGCTGGTGGTCGAGACGACCCAGGGATGTGTGGAACCGGCGTGGCTGGAGCACCCCCGGCTGGAACGCGGCGGGGCCCTGTTCCCGGAGGCTCGGGCGTTTCTATCCGCGGGTGACACGCCCGACCACGACCACGACCACGACCACGACCACGACCACGACCATGGTCATGGTCATGGTCATGGTCATGCACCCAACGAGCACGGGTACGAACCCGTGACCATCGACACCCGGGGCGATGGCTACCTGGGCCGCAGCTGGCTGCTGCCCGAGGGGCAGGCGTTCGACCACACGGTCCTGGAGACGCTGGTGAGCGGCTTCACCGGAGAACGCCTCAAGGGTCTGGTGCTGACCGATCAGGGCTGGCAGCGCATCAACCGCGTGACGGGCGACGGCGGACTCGAGGCCATGGAAGCGCCCGCCGCCGGCACCCGCCCGCGCATCGAGGCCATCCTTCCGGAGACCGACGCCCAGGCGCTGGACAACTTCGACCAGGCCCTGCAGCAGGCTCGCACCGGCCCTCAGCGTATCGCGCAATAAGTCAGGGGGACGGCCCGGGCAACCGATGCGATTCGCTACGCTCATCGCATCCTACGCGCGCCTCCAAGATAACCGTAGGATGCAATGAGCCCCGCGAATTGCATCAAACCCGCGTCGAACAACTACCCCAGCCAGGCCGGATCAACGAAGAAAAGCACCGTGGTACCGGCACCCACCAGCGTAACCAGATGCCGGTACCACGGTTCGGGCAGAACCCCCAGTAGCCCAATCCCGACCCGGGCGCCGAGAATGGCCCCGGCCCCGACGGCCAGCAGCCCGGTCGCAACCACCTGTCCACCCACGACAAAGACCACGACGGCAATCAGCGTCAGCACCGTGGAGAGCAGGTTCTTCAGGGCATTGGCCTGTGCCAGGTCGACCATCCCCTGCCCCCGCAGGATCGCCAGCAGCAGGATGCCGACCCCGCCGTTGAAATAGCCACCGTAGACACAGCCAAGCCCCGCGCCCGCCACCCGGGCCAGTGCCGGACGGGCCGCATGGGCCGCGCGGCGCTGCAGCCACGGGCCCAGCGCAAACAGCAGTGTCGCCAGCAACAGCAGCCAGGGGATGAAGGCCCGAAAACGCGCGTCCCCCGTCAGCAGGAGCAGGGCCGCGCCCAGCGCCCCGCCCAGCGCCCCCACGACCAGGAACAGCGCCAGCAGGCGCATGCCCAGATCCCGCCCCAGGATGCGCAGACGACGGTGATCGACGAGCAGGCTGGCCGCATACCCGGGCAGCAATGCGGCGGTCCCGGTGGCATTGGCCGCCACCGGCGGGACACCCACGGCCATCAGGGCCGGCAGGGTCAGAAAACTGCCGCCCCCGGCCAGGGCATTCAAGGCACCGGCGAAAAACCCGGCCGCAAAAAGTAGCGCGGCAACGCCGGAGAAGACGAACTCCACGGGAGGTCAGATCACGCGGCGATCACTGAACTCGGCGCGATAGAACCATTCGTTGCCCGGCAGCGAGTTGGGGTTGGGGAACACAATGAAACCGTCGGCCGGGGCCTTCACTTCGGTCCCGTCCGCGCGAACACCGATCACGTCACCCTCGCGCAGGGGATCGAAGCTCTTCCACTCGCGCACGAACCGGTCATCGGGGTGGTCGCGGTCGATCACCTCGACCAGGCGCAGGACCTCCGGGTCGTCCTGCCCGGGCGTGGCCGGGGCCTCGATCATGCCGAGGTGGGCCAGGGTATTGAGGATCGCGTTATAGGCGACCACCGGGGCCTGCGGGTCGTCGTGCTGGCCGCATTCCAGCGTCACCCCGTAGCCGCCCTGCGAGCGCATGTACTCGGTGGTGCCGATGCCGTAGCTGGGGTCGGTGGACAGCATCTGCGCGCGGTGACTGGCGTTCGGGTTCTTCATGCGCCGGGCGACCCCGCGCGCGTAGGTATCCAGCCAGCCCTCGACCATGCGCCGCGGGCCGAGGCAGGCGGCCAGGGCCTCCTCCTCGCGGGCACGGGCAAAGTCCTCCAGTCCGCCCTCGTTGTTCCGCGGGCCCAGCATGATGAACGGCTGACCGCCGGTATGAAACGAGTGCAGATCCAGCAGGACGTCGTGCGCCGCCAGCAGCGGGCACAGTACGTTGGCGATGCGGTCCTCGAAGTCCTGCGGGTCCTCGGTCACGCGCAAGTTGCGGTTCAGGTTGCGCTCGCCCATGCGCTGCCCCAGCTCGTAGGCCAGCGGATTCGTGCGCGGGACCAGCGTCAGCGTCCCGCACTGCAGGCGACGCTCGCCGCTCTCCAGCTCGTCATGCAACCGCTCGGCCGCCTGCGTGCCGCAGGTTTCGTTGCCATGCACCGCACCCAGCACGATCAGCCGCGGCCCCGGGGTCAGGCCGTGGAAGGTCAGGGAACGCATGGCGGTGGGGTGCGGCTGGGACGACATATCGAGAGCTCCGGCGAACGGGGAATCAGCTCGCCATTGTACGCTCGCACCCCGTGAGCGCGAACGGGCGACTACTTCAAGCGGAAGAGGTCAAACCGCTGTTTCGGTCACAGCGGGACCGTATTTGGGCCCTTCCGCTGACACCCCCCGACATAACGACTCTTCCCGCTACAGATCCGTGATATCCAGCATCGTCCCCTGGACCGCGTGCAGACCGTCGTCGCCCTGGACCACCGAGTCCACCACCAGGCTGAACCAGCGCTCTTCGCCGCGCGAGGGATGCCGCCGCAGCCGGAACCGCCGCCCAACACCCTCCTGACCGGGGGCCAGCTTACGCAAGACCTCTCGCAGTTCTTCCGCATCTCCGGCATCCGGGTCGAACTGCACATTCCAGACTTCGCTCAGACTGGGCGTATGGTGGCGAGAATCCAGCCCCATCAGGTCATACAGGTGATCGGACCACCACAGGCGACCAGTCTCGACCACGTACTCCCATGAACCGAGGCCCGCATGACGCTCGGCGCGTGCCAGGCGATCCACCTGGCGATTCAACGCCTGCTCGGCCTTCTTGCGTGATTCGATATTGCGCAGGGTCACCAGCAGCAGACGTTCGTTGGCGATCTCGGTTGCCTGCAGATTCGCTTCCACCCAGAAGACATGGCCGTCACGGTGGCGAGCGCGCCACTCGAACGACAGTTGTTCGCCATGTCGCGCGCGGTTGATCAAGGCCTGCTGGCGTTCGACCTCGTAGCCGGGCTCCTGGGCGCTAAGATCGCTGACCGTGCAACGCAGAATCGCCTCGTGCTCGTAGCCATACATGGCCAGCGACGCGGCATTCGCTCCGACAAAGGCACCCGTCTCGAAGTCCTGCAGCAGAATACCCTCCTGCACGTTGTCGAAGATGGCCCGAAAGCGCTTCTCGCTGTCGCGCAGGCCACGCTCGGCCTCGACCCGTTCGGTTACATCCGTCAGCAGGCCGTGAAAGCCGAGGATCTCGCCACCGGAGTCCCGCTCCAGCCAGGTCCGATCCTCGACCCAGATCCAGCGCGTCTCCCCGACATCCAGGCGGTAGTACTGCACATACTCGTCCGGCCCGCGTTCCATATGCCGGTGCACGTCCTTGATGATGGCCTCCCGGTCGTCCGGGTGAATCCGTTGCGCATAGTCCGCCGCACCGGACAGCAAATCCTCCGGCTCGAGGCCCCAGCGCCGCACATTCGGGGACACATACACCACCGGCCAGCCGGGACGCGCGGCCCACTCGATGGCGACTACCGGCGAGCGATTGACCACTTCGGTCAGATAACGGGCTTCGGCCGAGGCCTGGTCACGGGCCGCGAGCACCCAGTACAACAGCAGAAAGAGGACCAGTGCGGTCACAGTGACATAGAAAAAGCCCTTGACCGTCTGCAACCAGCCCAGCAACTGGATATCGTCCACCAGCCACAGCAACGCCTTGTCGGACAGCCCAATCCACAGCAGCCCGAGCGCCAGATAGACCAGTGCCACCCAGCTGGCGGTACGCCAGGCACTCACTCCTCTGTCGGGAATACCGGCCTTGTCCCTCGTGTCGCGCCTCAATCCCGTTCCCCAGCCCGCGCAGAAATCCGCCTGCGTGTTGCTAATTTCGTTTGAGGATCGACCAGCCGGCCCGGGGATGCAAGGGCTTCCAAGGCGCAGGCTGCCAACGGCCCGTGCTCGCTGCTTGCATTCGATATCGGGCCACAACGGTTTTCCCGGAAGTCGCATCGGGATGCGCGTCCCGTTCTGCTCATCACGGGCGCAGAATGGTACCCTTGGCGCTGGTTTCCGCTATGCCGGCGTACATGTTCAAGACACTGGAAAAAGCCTCGCGCAGCACCCGCCAGCCAGCCGCCGAGGTGCTGGAAAAACTCAAGCTGAACTCGGACGGCCTGATCCCCGCGATCGCCCAGCAGTTCGACAGCGGCGAGGTCCTGATGATGGCCTGGATGAACCGCGAGGCGCTGGACGAGACCCTGCGCACCGGGCGCGTGTGCTACTACTCGCGCTCGCGCCAGGCGCTGTGGCGCAAGGGCGAGCAGTCGGGTCAGGTGCAGCAGCTGCAATCGCTGCACCTGGACTGCGACGGCGACACTATCCTGCTGAAGGTCGACCAGACCGGCCCCGCCTGCCATACCGGCCGGCGCAGCTGCTTCTACGTGCAGATCGACAACGACGAGGCCGTGATCACCAGCGACCCGGAGATCGCCCCCGAGACCCTGTACGGCCACAAGGACGACACGAAATGAGCGCCAA
The DNA here is from genome assembly GCF_000378325.1 of Thioalkalivibrio sp. ALJ2. Classification (NCBI taxonomy): domain Bacteria; kingdom Pseudomonadati; phylum Pseudomonadota; class Gammaproteobacteria; order Chromatiales; family Ectothiorhodospiraceae; genus Thioalkalivibrio; species Thioalkalivibrio sp. ALJ2. The sequence continues at coordinate 924,120 of NZ_KB899554.1, read as the reverse complement.
CCCCGGCCGCGAGCTGATCCTGCACAACACGCTCGGCGGGCGCGACGAGCCCTTTCGTCCGCAGGACCCCGAACGCGTCACGCTCTATGTCTGCGGCCCCACCGTCTACAACCGGGTACACGTGGGCAACGGCCGCCCGGTGGTGGTGTTCGACGTGCTGTTTCGCGTATTGCGCGAGCTGTACGGCCCGGAGCACGTGATCTACGCGCGCAACATCACCGACGTCGACGACAAGATCAACAAGGCCGCGGCGGAGAACGGCGAACCGATCGCCGCGCTGACCGAGCGCTTCACCCGAGCCTTCCACGAGGACATCGCCGAGCTGGGCACGCTACCGCCGACCCTCGAGCCGCGCGCCACGGATCACATCCAGCCGATGGTCGAGCTGATCGAACGGCTGATCGAGCGCGGCCATGCCTACCCGGCCGAGGGGCACGTGCTATTCGACGTCACCTCCTATCCAGACTATGGCGCGCTGTCCGGGCGCACGCTGGAGGACATGCAGGCCGGCGCCCGGGTCGAGGTCGCCAGCTACAAACGCCACCCCGGCGACTTCGTGCTGTGGAAGCCGGCCGCCGAAGGCGAACCGGGCTGGGACAGCCCCTGGGGCTATGGCCGCCCCGGCTGGCATCTCGAATGCACCGCGATGATCCGCAGCCACCTGGGCGCGATGATCGACATCCACGGTGGTGGGCACGACCTGGTCTTCCCCCACCACGAGAACGAGATCGCCCAGGGCTGCGCGGCGGAGGGCTGCGCGGAGCACGGCACGCATTACGCCCGCTACTGGGTGCACAACGGGCACGTGACCATCGACGGCGAGAAGATGTCCAAGTCGCTGGGCAACTTCCAGCTGTTGCACGACCTGCTGCAGGCCTATCCGGGCGAGGTCCTGCGCATGGCGCTGCTGTCGCGCCACTACCGCGCGCCGCTGAACTTCTCCGAGGACACGCTGAACCAGTCGCGCAATGCCCTGAACGGGCTCTACCGCGTGCTGCGCGACCACGCCGACATCGCACCGGCCCCCGTGAACGCCGCCGAGACCCCGGTGTTCACCGCGCTGCTGGATGACCTGAACACCCCCGGCGGCATCACCGCCCTGCACCGCCTGGCCGATGCCCTGGCCGCGGCTGGCGACCCGGCCGAACGCGCCCGCCTGAAAGGCGAGCTGATGGCCGGCGCCGGGCTGCTCGGGCTGCTGCAGCAGGACCCGACGACCTGGTTCCAGGGGAATGGCGAGGACCACGAACTCGCCGCCTGGGTGGAGGAGCGCATCGCCGCCCGGCAGGCCGCGCGCCAGAACCGCGACTTCGCCACCGCCGACGCCATCCGCGACGAGCTCACCGCCCGCGGGATCGAACTCGAGGACACCCCGGAGGGGACACGCTGGCAGCGCAGCGGGAGCGTCGCCTGAACATGGCTCGACGCCTCATCCGGCGACTCCTGCTGGGCCTGGCGCTACTGATCCCGGGCCTTGCGCTGGCACACCCCCACGCCTGGATCGACCTGCGCGTGGGGCTGGTGTTCGACGACAACGGCCAGCTGGAGCGCATGCAGCAGGCCTGGCTGATCGATCCGACCTACAGCCACATGCTGCTGGAAGAGATGACCCGGGACCTGGAAGGCGATATCGGCATCGACGAGGCGCTGGATCGGGTCGCCGAGCGCATGCTGGAAAACCTGGCCGCCTACGACTACTTCACCGAGCTGCGCCACGACGACGCGGAGATCGCGGTACCTCGGGCGGAAAACGCCCGGCTCTCGCTGGAGGACCGGCGGCTCTATCTGCGCTTCGACCTGCCGCTGGCCGGGCATGACCTCGAGGATGCCAGCGGCTTCACCTATCGCGTATTCGACCCGACCTACTGGATCGAGGTCCTGCACGACGCGGACGACGTGGTGCATATCGAGAATCGCCAGGGCTGCGAGGTACAGATCGAAGAGGCGCGCCCGGACCCGCAACTAATGCGCTATGCCGCCACCCTGGAACGTCAGGACCGCAGTCCTGTCGACAATCTCGGACGCCACTTTGCCGAGACCGCCACCCTGCAATGCCGGAACCGTTCGGACTGAGCGCGACCACACAGGATTAGAACGAAAACCGTTCGATGAATCCGCAGGACAGCGTTATAGTGTAACGATATGATCGTCGCCCCCGCCCATCGACTTCACGGCCTCACTGGCCCCCTGGTCCTCCTGGCCCTGGGGCTCTTCTTGTTGCTGGGCGCTTTCAGCGCCCACGCCGGCGAATCGGCCCATCCGCTGGGCGGCGGCACCCCTGCGGGCGAAACCGAGGCCGAGGAACGCTCGGCCATGCCGGATACCGCCACCGCACCGGTACCGGAGACACTTGCCGATCCACCCGGGGCACTGGAGCGCGTCACCGCCTGGATGCTGCAGACCCAGCGCCAGTTGCATCGCGACCTCACTCAGGGACTGCACGCCCTGCGCGACGCCCCCACCGCCCAGACGGCCGGCGCCCTGATCCTGGTCAGCCTGCTGTACGGCGTCTTCCACGCGGCCGGCCCCGGCCATGGCAAGGCGGTCATCAGCGCCTATCTGCTGACCCAGCCCCAGAACCTGAAACGCGGCATCCTGCTCTCCACCGTCTCGGCACTGGCCCAGGGGGTCACGGCCATTGTGCTGGTCGGGGTGCTGATCGGCCTGCTCGGCTGGCTGGCGCGCGATACGCTGGGCCAGGTGCGCACCCTGGAGATCGCCAGTTTCGCGCTGGTCGCCCTGCTGGGGGTCTGGCTGATGCTGCGTGCCCTGCGCCACGCCTGGCGCCTGCACAAGGCCCATGCCCAGGCACGTGCGGAGGCCCGGCATGAGCACGCAGACCATCACCACCATGACCACCACACCCACGACGATCACTGCGGCTGCGGCACCCCGCATCATGTCGACCCGAACCACAGCGGGACCTGGTGGGGTACGGTCGCGGCTGTGGGTATCCGCCCCTGCTCCGGCGCGGTGCTGATCATGGCGGTCTCGGCGGCCCTGGGTCTGGCCTGGGCTGGCGTGCTGGCCGTGTTGGCGATGTCGCTGGGAACCGCGGCCACGGTATCCGTTCTGGCCACACTGGCCGTCTCCGCACGCGACTGGACCCGCCGCTGGCTGGGCCCGACGCGCGTCGGCCGCCTGACCTACGTAGGCCCGGCCTTCGGGCTTGCCGGTGGCGGCATCATCGCGCTGATCGGTATCAGCCTGGTGATTGGTGCGGTCGCCTACCGGCCCGCCGCCCACCCGCTGGGACTGTAGAACGCCACAGACGCCAAGGTTGCCGCACAGGTCCGGGTCCTCTAACGTCCCGAACATACTCCAAGCTGCGAGACGCGCCGATGTCCGATTCCGCGATCCGTCCCGACCAGGCCCCGACCCTCCCCTCGCTGTTCCGTGTCCGCGTCGAGCAGACGCCGGATGCCCCGGCCTATCGCCAGTACAACAGCGAAAGCGGAGGGTGGCAGCAGACCTCCTGGCGCGAGATGGGAACGATGGTGGATCGCTGGCAGGCCGCGCTGGCTGCGGAGGGCCTCAAGCCTGGCGAACGCGTGGCACTGATGCTCGGCAACTCACGCGAGTGGGTCGCGTTTGACCAAGCGGCGATGGGGCTGGGGCTGGTCCCGGTCCCGCTGTACACCGACGATCGTCCCGACAACGTCGCCTACATCATCGGCCAGACGCAGGCGCGCATCCTTCTGCTGGGCGAAAGCGCCCACAGCCGACGGCTGTCCGAGCACTTCGAGAACATGCCATCGCTACGGCGCATCGTGAACATCGGCGGCGAGGATACGGAGCCCGACGACGAGCGCGTGATCGAGCTGGAAGACTGGCTCGCGCGGCACGAGGGCACCGAGTTCCACCACCCGGACCTCGATCCGGAGACCATGGCCACGATCGTCTATACCTCCGGCACCACCGGACGCCCCAAGGGCGTGATCCTCTCGCACCGCAACATCCTGGAGAACGCCTGGGCCTCCTCGCAGACCGGCCCGCTGTCGCCCGCCGACCGTTTCCTCTCGTTCCTGCCGCTGTCGCACATGCTGGAACGCACCGCCGGGCTGTACATGCCCATGCTGATCGGTGCCGAGGTCGCCTTCGCGCGCTCCATTCAGGCCCTGGGAGAGGACCTGGTCAACGTGCGCCCCACCGTGCTGATCTCGGTACCACGCATCTACGAACGCGTACACGGCCGCATCCAGGCCGGCCTGAAACAGAAATCGGGCCTCGGCCGCGCCCTGTTCAAGGCGACCGTCAATATCGGCTGGAAGCGTTTCGAGCACCAGCAGGGCCGGGGCGGATGGTCTCCCGGCTTCCTGCTCTGGCCCCTGCTGGAGCGCATCGTCGCGCGCAAGGTACTGGACCGCCTGGGCGGCGAGCTGCGCTTCGCGGTCTGCGGCGGCGCCCCCCTCCCACCGCCGATCGCCCAGTTCTTTATCGGCCTGGGCCTGCCGGTCCTGCACGGCTACGGGATGACCGAGGCCAGCCCGGTGGTCACCGTGAACACCCCGGACAACAACCTGCCCGCCTCGATCGGCAAGCCGCTGCCCGGGGTGGAGGTGAAGATTGGCGAGATGGACGAACTGCTCACCCGCAGCCCCTGCGTGATGCTCGGCTACTGGAAAAATGCGGAGGCCACCCGCGAGACCATCGGCGAGGACGGCTGGCTGCACAGTGGTGACCAGGCCCGCATCGACGACAGCGGGCATGTCTTCATCACCGGTCGCATCAAGGACATCCTGGTGCTGACCAACGGCGAGAAGGTCCCGCCGGCCGACATGGAGATGGCGATCGCGCTGGATGCGCTGTTCGACCAGGTGATGATCGTCGGCGACAACCGCTCTTTCCTGACCGCCCTGGTCGTTCCAGAGCCGGAGGCCTGGGCCTCGTTTGCCAGCGACCACGACCTCGACGCCGAGGCCGAGGGTCGCCTGCCGCGCAAGGCCGAACGCGCCCTGCTGCAGCGCATCCAGTATCAGCTACGCGACTTCCCCGGCTACGCCAAGATCCGCCATGTGCATGTGACGCACGAGGCCTGGTCCGTGGACAACGGCATGCTGACCCCGACCATGAAGCTCAAGCGCCCGGTGATCGTCGAACACTACAGCGAGGCCATCGAGGCGATGTACGCCGGCCACGACGGTCACTGAGACCCGCGCTGGGCCCGCCATTCAGCCGCCATGTGCACCCAGGTGTCGCGCGAGCGTCGAGACCAGGGGTTTCATGAAGTACTGCCCGTCAGGGACTACTGTCGGGTGCACCCCGTGGGCGCGCAACTCGTCGGCCACCACCGGGCCGATCGCGGCGACGACGGTGCGGCCGAGCGCTGCCAGCAGCGCGTCCTCGCGCCCCGCGTCGCGGGCGACGCGCAGCAGGCGCCGCACCTGGGCCTGACTGGTGAAGGCAATCGCATCCACGTCCCCCGCGATCAGGGCCTCGATCAGCCCGGTCACGCGCCCGGTCTCGGCGGCGTCCGCATAGCGGTAGGGCCAGACGGGAAAGACCTCGGCGCCCGCCTGCTCCAGGAACTCGAGCAGGCGGCGGTTGGGTTCCGCGCCGTAGAGCTGCACCCCGATACGCTGCCCGGCCAGATGCTGCCCGGCCCGATCCTGTCCGGAAAGGGTTTCGATGATGCCCTCGGTCGTCGGTGCGGCCGCGATCGCATCCGGCCGCACGCCGAAGGGCTTCATCGCCCGCCCCGGCTTGGGGCCGCGCACCAGGGTCGGCGTCCGCACCACGGCGGCCAGCCAGGCGTCCTCGCGTCCGGCACGCTGCGCAAAGCCGGTCAGGCGGGTAAAGCCCTCGCCGGTCAGGAAGATCAGGCGGTCGAACGGCGCCTCGATCGCCCTGTGCAGCCAGGCCTCGATCGCCGTGCGGTCGGGGCTGTCGTGGATCGCGATCAGGGGGCAGCGCCAGACCTCGGCCCCGCGCCGCTCCAGCAGACCGGCGAAGACCTCCAGCGCCCGGCTCTCCGGCAGGGCCACGCGGCGACCCGCGAGGCCACTGGCCGCCGCCTCCGGCAGGACGGATGCGGCCGTCACGCCGCACTCGCCGCCGCGGCACGCGGCCCCGACATCGGCATCGGCTGTGGAAACACCGTGGCGGCCCCGGCATCCGGCTGGAACCAGGCCAGACGCGCGTGGCAGGCCGCCACCTCGCCGATCACGATCAGGCTGGGCGAGCCCACCTGCTCGCGCTCGGCGCGCGCGGCCAGGGTATCCAGCGTGCCGGTCACGACGCGCTGGCGGGCAGTGGTGCCGTTCTCGATGATCGCCGCCGGGGTCTGCCCGGCGCGGCCGGCACCCTTCAGCCCCCGGCAGATCTCGCCCACCCCCTTGCGGCCCATGTAGAACACCAGGGTCTCGCGGGTACTGGTCAGCTGCGACCAGTCCACATCCAGCCGCCCTTCGCGGGTATGGCCGGTGATGAATCGCACCGACTGGGCATGGTCGCGGTGGGTCAGCGGTATGCCCGCATAGGCGGAACAGCCGCTGGCCGCGGTGATGCCGGGGACGACCTGGTAGGCCACGCCGTCGCGCGCCAGCACGTCCAGCTCCTCGCCGCCCCGGCCGAACACGAACGGGTCGCCGCCCTTCAGCCGTGCCACGCGCTTGCCCTCGCGCGCCAGTCGGGAGAGCAGCGCGCTGATCTCCTCCTGCGGCACGCAGTGGTGATCGCGCTCCTTGCCGACATAGAAGCGCTCGGCCTCGCGCCGCGCGAGGTTCACCACCTCGGAGGACACCAGCCGGTCGTAGACGACCACATCTGCCTGCTGCAGCAGGCGCAGCGCGCGAAAGGTCAGCAGGTCGGGATCGCCCGGTCCGGCGCCGATCAGGTAGACCTCGCCCGGCGTGCGGGCCGCGGCGTCCGCCAGTTCCTGTTCCAGGCGCGCCTCGGCCGCGTCCATGCGCCCGGCCAGGGCCAGCTCGGTGGCCGGCCCGGCAAAGGCCCGTTCCCAGAACGCGCGGCGGGCGTTCACGTGGTCGAAACGGGCGCGCACCCGGTCGCGCAGCCGCCCGGCGAGATCGGCCAGCCGGCCATAGCCGGCCGGGATCAGGCTCTCGATCTTCGCGCGCAACAGGCGTACCAGCACCGGGGCGCGGCCACCCGAGCCAATCGCGACGGTCAGCGGCCCGCGCTCCACGATCGCCGGCAGGATGAAGCTGCACAGCTCGGGCTGGTCGGCCACGTTCACCGGGATCGAGCGCGCGAGGCAGTCCTCCGAGACCTGGCGGTTTACAGCCGCGTCATCGGTCGCGGCAATCACGATCGCCACCCCAGCCAGGCATTCGGTGTCATAGACCCCCGGATCGCGGCTGATCGACCCCGCTTGTTCGCGCAGCAGGCGCTCGGCGGCCTCGCTGTACGCCGGGGCCCGCAGGCGCACCCGCGCCCCGGCCTCCAGCAGCAGCGCCGCCTTGCGCGTGGCCACCGGACCAGCCCCTACGACCAGAGCCTCGCGGCCGTGCAACTGCATATAGATCGGCAGGTGTTCCATGCTTATCCCTCCCGCGCCACGGGGTCCGTGGGCGCCTCGGCTTCCTCGTTCAACAGGGTCTGGATCTCGGGTCGGCAGGAGCCGCAATTGGTCCCCGCCTCGAGGACCGCACCCACGGCCTCGCAGGTGGCCAGCCCCTGCTCGCGGATCGCGGTGCGGATGCGTGTCTCGTCCACGCCGAAGCAGGCGCAGACCATGCGCCCACGCGCGGCCTGGCCGTTCGGCGCTCTACCGGTGAGCAGCGCCATGCGCTCGGTATCGCTGATCGTCTCGACCGCGAACAGGCCCGCCAGCCACTCGCGCTCGGGCAGGCCCCGGTCGGGCCCCGCGAACAGCACGCAGGCGAGCCGCCCTTCATGGATCCGCGCGGCGCGGTAGCGCCCCCCGGCGGGGTCGGCGAACTCCAGCCATTCCCCCGGCCCGTCCAGACGTTCGCGCCACGCATCCATCGTGGGCGGTGCGCCGCGCCCAGCCAGTTCGGTGCGCAGGTGTCGGGGACCGCGGGCGGTCACCGCATAGTCCGCGTCCGGTGCGGCGATCGGCTCGCGGCTCAGCACGAAGCCGTGCCAGTCCAGTGCCGCCGGGCGCACGGCCACGGCCGTGTGCTTGAACGCCGGCTGACCGGAGACCGGGTCGACATGCGCGGGCACCAGCGCATCGACCCGGGCGAGCCGCGCGATCGGACGGCTCCAGTGCATGGGCACGAACACGCTGCCCGGGCGCTGCTCGCGGCTCACCTGCACCCGCGCCAGCAGGCGTCCGTGGCGACTGGTCACCTCGGCGAGATCGCCGCCCTGGAGACGGAACAGCCCGGCATCCACCGGATGGATCTCGACGAACGGTTCCGGCTGATGCGCGCTCAGGCGCGGGGTGCGTGCGGTGCGGGTCATGCTGTGCCACTGGTCGCGGATGCGGCCGGTGTTCAGGCGCAGCGGATAGTCGGCAGCGACCGGGTCGGTCGGGGCCTGCGGAGTCACGGCCGCGAGCCGCGCCCGGCCATTGGCGGTGAAGAAACGGCCATCGGCATAGAGGTGTTCGGCGCCCGTCCGACTCCCCGCCGGCAGCGGCCACTGCACCGGCTCCAGGGCCTCGTACTCGGCGTCGGACAGCCCGGCCAGGGCGCCGATATCGAAGTCGCGCGTGCCGTGGTTCTCGAAGGCGGACAGCGCCGCATGCTCGCGGAAGATCTCGCCCGGATGGGTATAGGGAAAGGCGTCGGCGAAACCCAGCTGCTGCGCGACTCGGGCCAGCGCCCACCAGTCGTGGCGGGCCTCGCCCGGGGGCGCCCGGAACGGGCGCTGGCGCGAGATGCGGCGCTCGGAGTTGGTTACCGTGCCGTCCTTCTCGCCCCAGGTGGTCGCCGGCAGCAGGACGTCGGCTACCCGCGTGGTCTCGGTCTCGCGCACGCAGTCGGAGACCACGACCAGCGGGCATGCGGCCAGGGCCTGCTCGAAGCGCGCGGCCTCGGGCAGGCTGAACAGCGGATTGGTGCCGATGATCCAGACCGCCTTCACCTGCCCCGACTCGACCGCGCGGAACAGGTCCAGCGCCTTCAGCCCCGGCTGGCGCGCGAGGTTCGGTGCGCCCCAGAAACGTCCGACCCGGTCCAGGGCCGCGTCGTCGAAGCCCATGTGGGCGGCCAGCTGGCTGGCCAGTCCGCCGACCTCGCGCCCGCCCATCGCGTTCGGCTGGCCCGTCAGCGAGAACGGGCCCATGCCCGCGCGCCCGATACGGCCGGTGGCCAGGTGCACGTTGAGGATCGTCCCGGCCTTGTCCACGCCGCTGTCGGACTGGTTGATGCCCTGGCAGAAGGCGGTCACGGTGCGCTCGGTACGGGCAAACCACTGGAAGAACGTTGCCACGGCCTCCGGCTCCAGCTCGCAGGCCTCTGCCGTCGCGGCGATCGATGGGCTGGAGGCCCGCGCGGCCGCCAGGGCGTCGGCGAAACCGTCGACATGGCGCTCCAGGAAGCCGGGGTCCAGCGCATCCTCCCGGCGCAGGTGGTCCAGCAGGCCGTTGAACAGCCAGGCATCCGTGCCCGGCGCCAGCGGCAGGTGCAGGTCGGCCGCCTGGGCGGTGGCCGTGCGCCGCGGGTCGATCACCACCAGCTTCATCTCCGGGCGCGCCGCGCGGGCGGCCTGCAGGCGCTGGAACAGGACCGGGTGGGCCCAGGCCATGTTGGAGCCCGTCACCACGACCAGATCGGCCTGCTCGAGGTCGGTATAGCTCCCCGGCACGCCATCCACCCCGAAGGCGCGGGTATGGGCGGCCACGGCCGTGGACATGCAGAGCCGGGAGTTGGTATCGATATTCGCCGAACCGATGAAGCCCTTCATCAGCTTGTTGGCGACGTAGTAATCCTCGGTCAGGATCTGCCCGGAGACGTACAGGGCGACCGCATCCGGCCCGTGTGCCGCGATGGTCTCGCGAAAGCCGTTCGCCACATGATCCAGCGCGGTCTCCCAGTCGACACGCCGCCCGCCGATCTCCGGGTGCAGCAGCCGGGCCTCGTCGCCGAGGGTCTCGGCCAGTGCCGCGCCCTTGGAGCACAGGCGCCCGGCATTCGCCGGATGGGCGGGGTCGCCGCGCACCGCGACCGGAAACTCGCCTTCCGGCGTCGCGGTCACCTCCACCCCGCAGCCCACCCCGCAATAGGGGCAGGTGGTACGGGTCACCGGCTCGGCCGTGGCCATCTCAGCCCGCCTCGCGGCAGGCGACCGGTGCCGCAGCGGCATGGTCCGCGGCGTCGCCCGTGGCGCCGGAGAAATCCAGCCACACCTGACCGTCGGTCACCCGTATCGGGAAGGCATGGGTACAGCCACTGTCCGCCCCGGTGGCCTCGCCGGACTGCAGGTCGATCACCCAGTTGTGCAGCGGGCAGGTCACGCGCTCGCCGTGGACGATGCCCTGCGACAGCGGCCCGCCCTTGTGCGGGCACTGGTCGCGCAGGGCAAACACGCGGTCATCCGCGGCGCGGAACACGGCGATGTCGCCGTTCGGACTCGCCACTACGCGCGCACCCAGCGGCGGGATGTCCTCGAGCGGACAGATCGCAAGCCAGCTCATGCCGACACCCCCTGGCGCGGGGGCGCGTCCACCGGCGTGATCGGAATGAACTCGTGCGCCGCATGCCCGGCGGCCCGCTCGGCCCAGGGGTCCACCTGCGCCACCTCCTGCGACTCCAGGAAGCGGGCGTACAGTGCCGCGCGGTTCTCGGCGTCGTCCACCAGGCGTTCCTTCACCCGGGTCAGCCCGACGCGCTCGATCCACGGGGCGGTGCGTTCCAGGTAGCGCGCGTCTTCGCGGTAGAACTGCATGAAGGCCCCGGCATATTCCAGCACCTCGGCCTCGGTCTCCACCTTGCAGAGGAAGTCGGTGGCGCGCACCTTCACCCCGCCGTTGCCGCCCACGTGCAGCTCGTAGCCCGAGTCCACGCAGACCACGCCCAGGTCCTTGATCGTGGCCTCGGCGCAGTTACGCGGACAGCCAGAGACCGCCATCTTGAACTTGTGCGGGGTCCAGGAGCCCCAGCTCATCCGTTCCAGCTGGATGCCGAGTCCGGTCGAGTCCTGGGTGCCAAAGCGGCACCACTCGGAGCCGACACAGGTCTTCACCGTACGCAGGGCCTTGCCGTAGGCATGGCCGGAGACAAACCCGGCGTCGCCGAGATCGCGCCACATCGCCGGCAGGTCGGCCTTCTTCACCCCCAGCAGGTCGATGCGCTGGCCGCCGGTGAACTTGACCGTGGGCACCTGGTAGCGCTCGGCCACCTCGGCGATCGCGCGCAGCTCGGCCGGGGTGGTCACCCCGCCCCAGATGCGCGGCACGACGGAATAGGTACCGTCCTTCTGGATGTTGCCGTGGGCGCGCTCGTTGATGAAGCGCGACTGGGCGTCGTCCTGGTAGTCCTTCGGCCAGGCCGCCAGCAGGTAGTAGTTGAGCGCCGGACGGCAGACATGGCAGCCGTTCGGGGTCTTCCAGTCGAGGGCCTCGAACACCGCGTCCATGGTCTTCAGGCCGTCGCGGGCAATGGCCGCGCGCACCTCGTCGTGGCTGTGGTCGGTGCAGGCGCAGACCGGCTTTTTCGCCGGGGCGTCGGAGTAGTCTCCACCCAGCGTGGTGGCGAGCACGGACTCCACCAGCCCGGTGCAGGAACCACAGGAGTTCGACGCCTTGGTGTGGGCACGCACGTCCTCCAGCGTGAACAGCTTGTGCTCGCTGATCGCCTGGACGATCTCGCCCTTGCACACGCCATTGCAGCCGCAGATCTCGGCCTCGTCGGGCATGGCCGCGACCCGCGAAGCCTGGTCGCCATGACCGGAGTCGCCGATATGCGCCTGGCCGAACAGCAGGTTCTCGCGGATGTCGGCCACTGGCGTTCCGTCCCGCATCAGCTGGAAGTACCAGGAGCCGTCCAGGGTATCGCCGTACAGCACGGCCCCCTGGATGCGGTTGTCCTTCAGCACCAGGCGCTTGTAGACGCCGCGCGCGGCATCCTTGAACACCAGGTCCTCGGTGGTCTCGTCGCCGGTGAAGTCGCCGGCGGAGAACAGGTCGATCCCGGTCACCTTCAGCTTGGTGGAGGTCATCGAGCCCTCGTAGCGCCCAATGCCGTACTCGGCCAGGTGGTTGGCGCAGACCTTCGCCTGCTCCCACAGGGGCGCGACCAGGCCGTAGGTGGCGCCGCGGTGCTGCACACACTCGCCGACCGCGTAGATCGACGGGTCATAGGTCTGCATCGTGTCGTTCACCACCACGCCGCGCTCGCAGTGCAGCCCGGCGGACTCGGCCAGCGCGGTGTTCGGACGGATGCCGACCGCCATCACCACCAGATCCGCCTCGACCTCGCTGCCGTCGGTGAAGCGCACGCCGGTGACGCGGTCCTCGCCCAGGATCGCCTCGGTCTGGTGCGCCATGCGAAAACGCATGCCGCGCTCCTCCAGCGAGCCGCGCAGCATCCCGGCGGCCTCGGCATCCAGCTGGCGCTCCATCAGGTGATCCATCAGGTGCACCACGGTGACCTCCATGCCCTGGCGCATCAGGCCGTTGGCAGCCTCCAGGCCCAGCAGGCCGCCGCCGATCACCACCGCATGCTGGTGTGCGCGGCTGGCCGCGAGCATCGCGTCCACGTCGTGGATGTCGCGGAAGGCAACCACGCCCTCCAGTTCGTGCCCCGGCACCGGGATCATCACCGGGTCGGAGCCGGTCGCCAGCAGCAGGCGGTCATAGGGCGCCTCGGTGCCGTCCTCGGCGATCACCCGCCGGTTCACGCGGTCGATCCGCTCGATGCGTCGGCCCTTGTGCAGGGTGATGCCGCGTTCGGCATACCAGGCATCGTCGTTCAGCATGATCTCGTCGACGGTCTTCTCCGAGGCCAGCACCGGCGAGAGCATGATGCGGTTGTAGTTGCCCCAGGGCTCGGCGCCGAACACGGTGATGTCGTACATGTCCGGCGTGAGCTTCAAGAGCTCCTCGACCGTGCGCATGCCGGCCATGCCGTTGCCGATCAGGACCAGCCGCGGCTTGTCGTTCGCGGTATCCATCACGCGGCCTCCGACTCGGGGTTCTTGTGGCGCTCGTGGAGAAAGCGCAGCACCTCGGCCCGGTAGTGGTTGTACTGGGGGTTGTCGGCCATCACCAGGCGCTCGCGCGGCTTCGGCAGGTCGATCTCCAGGATCTCGCCGATGGTCGCCGCCGGGCCGTTGGTCATCATCACGATGCGGTCGGACAGCAGCACCGCCTCGTCCACGTCGTGGGTGACCATCAGCACGGTGTTGCCCAGCTCCGACTGGATGCGCATCACCTCGTCCTGCAGGTGCGCCCGGGTCAACGCATCCAGCGCGCCGAAGGGCTCGTCCATCAGCAGGACCTTCGGCTCCATCGCCAGCGCCCGGGCGATGCCCACGCGCTGCTTCATGCCGCCGGAGATCTCGTCCGGGCGCTTGTCCAGCGCGTGGCTCATGCCGACCATATCCAGCGTCTGCAGGATCCACTCGCGGCGCTCGGCGGCGGATTTCTTGCCCTTGAAGGTCTTGTCCACCGCCAGTGCCACGTTGTCGCGCACGGTCAGCCAGGGCAGCAGGGAGTGGTTCTGGAACACGACGCTGCGATCCGGACCCGGCTTGCTGACCTCCTTGCCGTCCAGGATCACCGCGCCGGTGCTGGTCTCCAGCAGCCCGGCGACGATGTTGAGCACCGTCGACTTGCCGCAGCCGGAGTGGCCGATAATGGAGAGGAACTCGCCGCGGTCCACGTGCAGGTCGACGTCGCGCAGCACCTCGCTGGCCGTCGGTCCTTCGCCAAAGGTCTTGTGGACGTGTTCGATGGAGAGATAGCTGGTCATGATGATTCTCCTGTGAGGGGCCGGATCAGCCGGCCTGCGTGCCGCGGGTGACCCATTTGCCGACGGTCGCGACCAGACGGTCGAGGAAGAACCCGACCAGGCCGACGTAGACCAGGGCCAGCACGATGTCGCTGAGCATGGAGGCGTTCCAGGCATCCCAGATAAAGAAGCCGATGCCGACCCCGCCGATCAGCATCTCGGCGGCGACGATCGCCAGCCAGGCGAGGCCGATGCCGATGCGCAGACCGGAGAAGACATACGGCGCGGCGGCCGGGAGCATGATCTTGGTGAAGTACTCGAAGCCGTTCAGGCGCAGCACGCGGGCCACGTTCACGTAGTCCTGCGAGATATTCCGGATGCCGACCGAGGTGTTGATGATGATCGGCCAGATCGCGGTGATGAAGATCACGAAGATGGCCGACGGGTTGCTCGCCTGGAACGCGGCCAGGGAGATCGGCAGCCAGGCCAGCGGCGGCACGGTGCGCAGCACCTGGAACAGCGGGTCCAGCCCGCGCATCGCCCAGGTGGACTGGCCGACCAGCACGCCGAGACCGATCCCGGCGACCACCGCCAGGGCGTAGCCGTAGGCCACGCGTTCCAGGCTGGCGAGCAGCTGCCAGGCCATGCCCACGTCGTTGCCGCCGTAGTCATAGAACGGGTTGACGATCAGTTCCCAGGTGTCGGTGATCACCTGACTCGGGCCGGGCAGTACGGCTCCCTGGGAGGACGTCATCATTTCCCAAAGGAGCAAAAAAATCGCGGTCACGATCACCGGGGGCAGGACCACGGTAGCCGCGTTGCGCATACGCCGGGCCCAGGCCCCGGGGTCGGGCGGCGGGGCACCGCCGGACCGGGCCGACGGCGCCGCCGGCCGGGCCACCGCGGCCGTGGAGGTCTCCGCGGCCGCCGGGCGTTCGCGCCCGGCGCCGAAGGTCATGTTGCGATCGAGAATGGCACTCATCGTCGAATCCTCTTGAATCGTCTGTGCAGGGGGCGTCGGGCCGTCGCGTCAGGACGCGAGCGCCTTGATCTCCAGGCTGTCGAGATAGGCCTGTGGGTCTTCCGGGTCGAAGACCTTGCCGTCGAAGAACTCTTCCTTGCCGCGCGAGGTGGACTCGGGGATGTCGGCCGAATCGATGCCGAGCGTGTCGGCCGCCTCGCGCCAGATGTCCTCGCGGTTGACCTCGTCCACCAGGGCCTGCATGTCGAGATCCGGCGGCAGGTAGCCCCAGCGGATGTCCTCGGTGAGGAACCACAGGTCGTGGCTCTTGAAGGGATAGGAGGCCTGGTCGTTCCAGTAGCGCATGCGGTCGGGGTGATCCTCGACCACGCGGCCGGTGCCGTAGTCGAAGTGCCCCTGCATGCGGTCGATGATGTCGCCGTACGGGGCATGGATGTAGCGCCGGCGCGAGCAGATCTCGGCGACCTCCTCGATATTCGCCGGGTCCTCGCAGTACATCTGCGCCTCCATCACCGCCATGGTCAGGGCGCGGGCCGCGTTCGGGTTCGCCTCCACCCAGTCCGCGCGCATGCCCAGCGCCTTCTCGGGATGGTTGTGCCAGAGCTCGCCGGTGGTGTTCGCGGTATAGCCGATGCCCTGGTTGATCAGCTGCATGTTCCAGGGCTCGCAGACACAGAAGGTGTCCATGGACCCGACGCGCATGTTGGCGACCATCTGCGCCGGCGGCACGACGATGGTGGAGATGTCGCGGTTCGGGTCGATCCCGCCGGCCGCCATCCAGTAGCGAATCCACAGGTCATGGGTGCCGCCGGGGAAGGTCATCGCCGCGCGTACCTCGTCGCCGCCGGCGCGCTTCTCCGCCAGCGCCTCCTTGAACTCCCCGGTCTCCAGGCCGACCTTCAGATCGGCGTATTCATCGCCCACCGAGATACACTGTCCGGCCAGGTTCAGCCGCGCGAGGATGCTCATCGGCGTACCGCGACGATGGATCAGGTAGGGCATCGGCGTCAGAATGTGCGAGCCGTCGATGCCGCCGCGGCGCGAGCCCAGTTCCAGGTTGTCGCGCACCGTGCCCCAGGAGGACTGCTTCAGCACCTGTACGTCCGGCATGCCGTGGGCGGCGAAGAACCCCTTCTCCAGCGCGATGAACAGCGGAGCGGCGTCGGTCAGGGCGATAAAGCCCAGCTTCGCCTCGGTGGTCTCCGGCTTGCCGTTGCCGGCCTTCGCATACCCCCAGGGCGCGGCCCCGGAAACGCCCAGCGCGGTCGCGCCGATCCCGGCGGCCATGCCGCCCAGGAAACGCCGGCGCGACAGGCCGGAGGCCTTTTTCGTGTGATCGGTCATTGCGGGTTCACTCCCCTTGTCAGCAAACACGTCCCAAAAACGAAAAAAGGCGTCGCATCAGCCCGGCCGCGTTTGCAGCCGGGTGATGGACGCCTTTGTCCAGTCCCACGGGAGGCCCGGTCATCGGGTCTCCCTGTTGTCAGGCGACGAACCGCCGTTGGCTCGTCTTGCTCAGTCTCCTGCAGGAGGTGTGCCAATTAGCTGTTGCTAATCGACTCTCGTGGACCAAAGCCCACCCTGACGCGGAAAAATCGGACGGTTCCCGGTAAACAATCGAATCCTGGCAGGGGAATGACGATCACAAGCGGCACCACCCTGGGGCACGCCGGCGGTGCAGATGAACCGCTCTGGTGCACACCCCGTAGGAGCCGCCTTGGCGGCGAAGCCCCTGCCATTGTCGGACACTAGCAGGGGCTTCGCGGGCAGGCCCGCTCCCACAGGGGCGGAATCCCTTTCCCCGCGTATTAGCTACAGGTCGCCCTTGCCCAGGAGGTCGGACATCGCGACGGTCGCCTCGGCGACCTCGGCCAGGCGCCGGTTCTGGTTCATCGCCGTCTGGCGCAGGAGCTTGTAGGCCTGATCCTCGCTGAGGCCGCGGTGCTGGATCAGCAGCACCTTGGCGCGCTCGATGGTCTTGCGTTCGGCCAGGGCCTGGCGTGCCGCATGCAGTTCGTCCTCCACCGACTGCAGCCGGGTCGCCTGGCGCTGCACCAGGTCCATCACCGAGTGCCCGACGATCGGGACGTTGAGTACGGTCTCGCCCTCCTCCTGCGTGCTCTCCAGGCCCTCCGGCGCGCCGAAAAACACCGCATACGGCACGCTGTCGCGCAGCTCCGACTCGGCGAGTTGCTCCACCCGATCACGCACAGCGCCCAGGTCCGCGCGATCCGCCGTGATGCGTGCCGAACAGCACTCGTTCAGGTGCATCTCCAGCAGGTCCTCGATCTCCTTCATCGCGTCGATGCGCGCGGTGGTGCAGGCAAACCAGGTCTCGGCGCGGGCCGGGTCCGGCAGGGGATCGCCCCGGAGATCGCCGTGGGTACAGGCCTGACGGCGCAGCCGCTCGACCTCCGCCGCGAAGCCCGCGCCCTGCAGTTCCTGCCAGGCCGCGCAGGCGGGCTTCGGGGCAAACTCGGAGAAGATCCGAAACGAGCGTTCCTGGGCATCGATCCGGTGCAACAGGGACTGGCGCAGTTCGCCATCGAACACGCCCTGACCAAAGCCGGCGGCCCCGATCGCGCGTTCCTGGCCCGCCAGCTCCTTGCCCTGCATGAAGTTCAGCAGGGCCACCAGGGCCCGCGAGACCTCCGGGTCCGTGGCGGAGTCAGCGGCCTCGAACACCACTGCCAGCAGCGACCGGATCAGCTCGCTGAAGCCGCGCATCGCCTCCATCGGCGAGAGCGTGCGTTCGCTGACCTCCGCCCGCAGGCTGGGCAGACCCGACAGGCCATGCAGCGCCAGCGCCATGCGCCCCAGCAGACGGCTGCGCGCGTGGGCACAGGCCCCGGGCTCCAGCCAGCCATCAAGGTGTTCACGAAACGCCTGTGCGGTGGTGTCGGATTCAGCTCGGTACTGCGCTAGTTCGTCCGCATAGCGCTGGCCACCGGAGCCGATCCAGAGGCTGGAGGCACCGCGTTCGCGCTGGAGCTGATGCACCAGCGCGCGGATGCGCCCGACCAGCTGTACCGCCTCCAGCAGGCGCTCCAGGCTCACCACCTCGCACTTGCGCGAGGCGACCAGGAAGTCGCCAATGGCCTCTTCGAAGGAAAAACTCGGGGATGGGGTCTGGGTCATGCTCGTCGTCCGTGGATCACTCCCGGAACAAACAAGCATGCGATGTGCCAGTTCGAGGGGCTGACACAGGAGACACGGGCAAAACGGGCGGGGGATCACACCCCACCCGCGGACCGGCCCGCTCGATCAGAAGCTCATGGAGCGGTCGAAATCGGCAACGGCCTGGACGTACTGACCCATGCCGGCCATCTCGGCGTTCGGCAGGAAGTTGTGCTCGCCGACGTCGCGGCCCTTGGCGCAGGCCTCGCAGGCCCAGAACGGGACGCCTTCCTCGACCAGCGAATCCACGATGTCCTTCATCGCCGGCATGTTGTGGCCGACGATCTTGTCGTAGACATTCCGGTTGGCGATGTTCACGGCCTCGCCCTGCAGCCAGACGGTCACGTCATGGCCCTGCTGCTTGGCCACGTTCGCGGCAATCATGCCGAGAGTGGCGCGGGTCGGGTCGTCAGTACCGGCGGTAACAGCAACAATAAAACGCATGGGACTCTCCTTGGTCACGTCAAAGTGGCAGGCACCGTAGCGACCCAAGTCGGGACCGTCGAGTTCCCACAAGCCTCAAGGAGACGCCGAGTCAGGAAGCGCCTTTCGACGTAATGCTCATGCGATAGAGCTTGAAGGCCATCAGCAGCCAGGGAATGGCGTGCATGATCAGGTCGAGGATATCGATCGGACGGGTCAGCTCGCCCTGGAAGAGCCAGCGGATCTTCTCGACGATGTGCGGTTCGGGGACATAGGGCGACAGCCCCAGGGTGGCCACGAACAGTGCAAACAACCACAGTGGGGAACGGTCGACCCAGGCAACAAAGGCTTTCATGGCGCGCATCCTACCCGAAGCCTGGGCCGACTTGCGACTGCTCTGGGATCGGGGACTCTCGAGGTGCCCCAATGCCACGCAGGAGCACCGGCGGACAGTGCACCAGGTCCTCCGGTCGGTCGATGTCCGCCCGCGCTTCCAGCTCCGCCCAGACAAGACCCTGCGCCTGGGCCCGCTCACGGGTCTGTTCCAGCACCCGATCGCTGCCCCACTCGACGGCCTCGAACAGCCCGGGGACGGGCCGCGCGGCGGCCAGCAGCACATAGCCACCATCCAGCGCCGGGATCAGTGCCACATCCGCCCCTTCAGCCAGCGCCTTACGTGCAGCGACCAGGTCCCCGACACCCAGCGTCGGGGCATCGGACCCCATCACCAGTGCCGGAAACGGCCCCACCTCCAGTGCATGGCGCATGCGGGCCCCGAGGTCATCACCCACCTGGCTGTGCAGGGAACAGCCAAAGCGTTCCGCACAACGCTCGAGGAACGGATGATCGGTATCCGGGGTGCACCACAGCTCCACATGGTCCGGTGCCACCTGACGGGCCACGTCCAGCGCGTGCTCCAGCAGCCGTTCGTGCAGCCGTGCGGCGCCCTTGGCACCCAGCGCGGGAATCAGCCGCGTCTTGGTCCGGCCCGGCTCGGGCGCGCGGGCAAAGACCAGCACGCGCGGCGCATCCGTCGGCCGACGTTCAGGCATCACCACGATAAAGTCGCGCCAGCCCGTCCGGGTTTGCACCCAGCCAGTAGGCCAGGCGCAACCGCCACATCAGCCAGATCGTGCGCCAAGCGCCCTGCCGCTCCCAGCGCCGGGACGACGTGACCAGCCACGTGCGCAGGCACCTTGGGCGCCCCACCGATCGCTTCAGCCGCCGCGAGAGCTCGATGTCCTCCATCAGCGGCTGGTCCGGCCAGCCGCCTACGGCATCGAACGCCGAGCGTGTAATGAATATGCCCTGATCCCCGGTCGCGATCCCGCTCAGACGCGAGCGCAGGTTCATCATCGCGGCGATCAGCGCGAATATTCCGCGACCGCCCGACAGGCGGACGTCGAAACGTCCCCAGGCGCGATCGTCCCGGGCCACCGCGTCGCGCAGGGCATGCACCGCCACCCCGGCTCCGTCCGGAAACGTGGTGTCGGCATGCAGAAACCAGAGCGCCTCGCCTCGGGCGCGCTCGGCGCCGGCATTCATCTGCCGTGCGCGCCCCGGGGCGCTGGACAGCACACTCACACCGCATTGCCCTGCCTGCTGGACAGTCCCGTCCGTGCTCCCGCCGTCGACCACGATCACCTCGCAGTCGAGGATCTCGCCCAGGGTATCCAGCAAGGGCGGGAGAGATTCGGCTTCGTTCAGTACCGGGATGATCACGGACAGGAAGGGTGACTCCCGCGACATGGTTGCTACGGGACTCAGGCTGGCGACTGGACGGCTTTCTGCCCCTGCCAGATCCGGCGCAACAGCCGAGGCAGCAACAGCAGCAGGGCCAGCACGGCGAGAATCGCCAGCCCCAGCTGGACCCGGTTGTCCGTATCACCCGCCACCATCTCGCGCGTAGCGTGGCCCAGCCAGGCATAGGCGAACAGGCTGGGGATCAATGCGACCAGGGTCGTGATCGTGAACACGGTCAGCGGCATACGCACCAGGCCCAGGGCGTAGTTGGTCGGGGCGAACGGGAAGACCGGCACCAGCCGTGTCAGTGCGACCACGCGCCAGCCCTCGGCCTCCACATCCTCGCGCAGCCGTGCGCTGCGCGGACCCAGACGCGGTTCCAGCCAGGGTTGCAGCAGGGTGCGCGCCAGCATGAACGCGATAATCGCAGCGATGGTCGCCGCCAGCAGGCTCAGGGCCCCGCCGGTGAACGGCCCGAACAGCGCCCCTCCCAGCAGGATCCAGAAGGTGCTGGGCAACGGAAACAGCGCAAGGACGACAAAGGCCAGCACAAACATCATGTAGGCGCCCATCCCCCAGCTGGCGAGCCACGCCTCGACGTCCTGCAGCGGCAGCAGATCAGGCCACTCGGTGGTCAGTGCTACCCAGACCAGCGACCCTGCCAGCAGGACCGCGGCCAACAGCCACCAGCGTTCGGGATGATGTATCTGCATATGTCTCTATTCTTTGCCGTCGCCGCGCAGTCGCTCCAGCCGTTCGGCCAGCGCGCGCTCCGTGCCCTCGCGTTTCGCCCGATAGAAGCGCTGATCTTCCAGCCCTTCGGGCAGATAGACCTGCCCGCGCGCGAAACCGTCCGGTTCATCATGATCATAGCGGTATCCGGCGCCGAACCCCTCGTCACGCATCAGCTCCGTGGGGGCATTGCGCAGATGCAGGGGCACGCCGGGGCTGCCCGTTTCGCGAATGCTGGCGCGGACCTCGTTCAACGCGGTGTAGGCGCTGTTGCTCTTGGGGGCGGCGGCCAGCTCGATCGCCGCCTGGATCAGCGCGAGATCGCCTTCCGGCCGCCCAAGCCGCTCCATCGTCTGCCAGGCCGCCAGCACCCGAGCACCCAGCCCTACGGCCGCCAGCCCGATGTCCTCGTAGGCCATGCGCAGCAGGCGCCGGCCGAGATAATCCGGGTCACAGCCGGCATCCAGCATGCGCGTCAGCCAGTACACCGCCGCACCAGGATCGGATCCGCGCACCGACTTGTGCAGGGCGGAGATCTGGTCATAGAAGGCATCGCCCTGGCGATCGAAGGCCAGGCTCTGCGCCCCCATCACCGCGCGCAGGGCGTCGGCGGTGATCTCGCCGTCACGTGCCAGATCCGAGGCGGTCTCCAGCCAGTTCAGTGCCCGCCGGGCATCGCCGTCCGCCGCACGGGCCACCCGCTGGCGTTCGGTGGGCTCCAGCCGCAGCCCGCGCCCCCCGAGTCCGCGCTCGGGATCGCTCAGCGCCCGGTCAATCAGCGCCTCGATCGCCTCGGCGCCGACGGACTCCATGCGATAGACACGCGCCCGCGACAGCAACGCACTGTTGAGCGCAAATGAGGGGTTCTCGGTCGTGGCCCCCACGAAGGTCAGTGTCCCGTCCTCGATGTGCGGCAGCAGGGCATCCTGCTGCCCCTTGTTGAAGCGATGGATCTCGTCGATGAACAGCAGCGTGCCGACCCCGTTGCGTCGCCGGGCCTTGGCCGCGTCCACCACCGCGCGCACGTCCTTGACCCCGGCCAGCACCGCCGACAGCGTCACCAGACGCTGTGCCCCGGCCGCCGCCACCAGGCGGGCCAGCGTGGTCTTGCCGCAACCCGGCGGGCCCCACAGGATCATCGACGGGGTCTGCCCCTGCTCGATCGCCTGGCGCAGGGCGGCATCCGGGCCGACCAGGTGATCCTGGCCCACCATCTCGTCCAGCCGCGCCGGGCGCATGCGCTCGGCCAGCGGTGCATTCGGGTCCGGGCCCTGTGCGGCCGGTTCGGGCTCGGGGGGCAGTCCACCCGCATCCGGGCCGAACAGGTCGCCTTCGGAGATATCGCTCATCATTTCAGTGTACCGCGCCCGCCGCGAACATTGGCCGAGACATGGCACACTGAGCGGCGGGCTGGCTCACAAGCCCTGCACAGTTGCGCCTTCTTCACTGATGAAAGGTTTCCATGCCGCGAAACGGAATCACAGCATGAAGCTGCCCTGGCAATCCCTGCGCCTGCCGAAGGGCCTCGGCTGGCGCAAAGTCATGCAGGCCGTCCTGCGACCCGAGGCCGAGGCCCCCGATGCCGACGTCGTGGCCGAGCGAGCGCGCGAGCAGGCCCCCGTGCTGTGGCTGCTGGGCAAGGTGCAGTCCGGCAAGAGCACGCTGGTGCGCGCGATCACCGGCGACTCCGACGTGGCGATCGGGACCGGTTTCAGGAGCTGCACCCGGACGGCACGCGCCTATGACTTCCCGGCCGAAGCGCCGGTGCTGCGCTTTCTGGACACGCGGGGACTGGGCGAGGTCGCCTACGACCCCAGCGAGGATCTCGCCGAGCTCGCGGGCCACGCGCACATGGTGGTCGCCGTGGCGCGCGCGATGGATCTGCAGCAGGAACCCGTGCTGAATGCCCTGCGGGACATTCGCCGCCGGCATCCGAACTGGCCGGTCCTGCTGGTCCAGACCTGCCTGCACGACGGCTATCCCGACGGGCGCGATCATCCGCCCTACGCCGAACTGGACCGCAGCCCCGGGCTGGAGGAACTGGCCCGCGCGCGGCGTACCCAGGCCGAGGCCTTTCGCAACCTGCCCGGGACCGGCCCGGTGCAGGTCGTGCCCGTCGATATCACGCCCGAGGACGAGGGCTTCACCCCGACCCACTACGGCCTGGACGCCCTGCTCGATGCCCTGGAGAAGCTGGCTCCGGAACGCATGGGGGTGATCCTGCAGGGGCTGCGCCAGTCCGCAGGCGGTGATGCCCGTCGGCTGCGCGCCCGATCACACATACTCGGCTACGCCAGCGTCGCCGCGACCACCGATGCCGTCCCCCTGCTGGGCCTGTTCTCCGTTCCGGCGGTCCAGGGGAAACTGCTGCACAGTCTGGCCAGCATCTACGGGGTCACCTGGGATTCTCGCAGTATGAGCGAGTTCTCCGCGGCGCTCGGTTCCAGCACCCTGCTCGGCCTCGGCCTCAGCCACGGGGCCCGGCAGGTCGGCAAGCTGGTCCCCGTCTACGGTCAGACTGCAGGTGCTGCAGCGGCGGCCGCCACCAGCTTTGCCACCACCTATGCGCTGGGCTATGCCGCACGCCACTACCTGGCCCGGCGACATGACGGGCGCGAGGCCACGGCCGGGGTGGAGCAGGCCTATCGCGACGCCCTGCGCGAGGCCCTGAACCTCGCCCGGCACCGCCAGACCGAGCCCTCGGGGAACGACACGCGATGAAACGCCGCTGGCTCACCCGTCTGCAGGTCACGGGCGTGACCTTCGCTGCGTTCCTGCTGCTGTCGCCCTTTGTGGTGGCCTTCGTCCTGGGTCTGCTCTGGCTCTACGAACACAATGCCCTGCTGATCTGGATCGCCGCGGCCGCCATCGCCGCCGGAAGCGTATGGGGCATGACGCTGTGGGCGCGCCACCGGATCAAGGTCCACACCCGCGAACGGACGACCGAGCCCGTGCGCCCCGCCGATGGCGACTGGGCGCCACTGGAACACGCCGCCTGGGCCGAGGTGATGCGCCTGAGCGAGCAGGCCAGCGGCGAGATCGTCACCGACTACGACCGCCTGCGGGAAGCGGGCGAAGAGACCCTGCGTACCGTGGCCGCGCACTATCACCCGGAACAGGAAGACCCCACCTGGGAGTTCACCGTGCCCGAGGCCCTGCTGCTCAGCGAGCGGGTCAGCGCCCGGCTGCGCAAGATCCTGCTGGAGGAGGTACCGCTGTCGGATCGCCTGCGCATGGGCCAGATCCTGCGCGTCTGGGGCTACCGGCCCATGGTGGCATCGGGGCTGTCCTACGGGCGCACGGCCTACAAGGCCTACCGTATCGCGCGCCTGGCCAATCCCCTCCACGCCCTGGCCGCGGAGCTGCGTGATCGCTTCTTCAACGAGCTCTCCGGCAGCGCACGCGAATACCTGCTGCGACGGGTCGCACGCATCTGGATCGAGGAAGTCGGCCGCGCCGCGATCGAGCTCTACTCCGGCCGCCTGCAGCACGATGCCGACGCCCTGGCCGAGATCGCCGACCAGGAAGCACAGGCGAGCGGCCCCACGGAGGAGGCATTCCCGGGCCGGCCGAAGATACTGGTCGTGGGCCAGCCACAGGCCGGGAAATCCACGCTGGTCAACGCGCTGCTGGGGGAATACCGCGCAGCCACGGACGTGCTGCCGCTGACCGCCGAGCAGGAGGGCTACCTGCTGACCCTCGCGGACGGCCAGGAACTGCTTTTGGTGGACACCCCGGGGCTTGGTGACCGCATGGACGTGGATACCCTGGTTGATGCCGCCCAGACGGCGGATCTGGTGCTATGGGTCGCGCCGGCGCACCAGGCCGACCGCTCCCCGGACCACGAGGCGCTGCAAGCCGTACGGCGCTTCTTTGCAGAGCGCCCGGATCGACGCCAGCCGCCCATTCGCATCGTGGCCAGCCACATCGATCGCCTGTCGCCCGCCCGCGAATGGGAGCCGCCGTATACGCTCGACCCGCCGGAAGAACGGCCCAAGGCGCAGAACATCGCCGCCGCCCGCCAGGCGATCGCCGCGGACTTCGGCCTGCCCGAACAGGAGGTGATTCCCGCCCGGCTCGATGGCGCAACGCCCTACAACATCGACGCCCTGACGGCCGAACTGGAGACGCTGATCCCGGCCATGCAGCAAACCCGCAAGACCCGGCTGCTGCGCCACCCGTCATCCCGAAGCCTGCGCCAGATCTGGCGTCAGACCCGCAAGGGGGCCGGTCGCCTGCTGGGTCGACCGCGCTAGATGACCCTGCGTCCACGCCAGCACCAGGACGCCCTCTCCCTGGACTCCCCGACCGCCTGGCTCGCCTGCGGGCTCTCCCTTGTGGCGCTGTTCGTGGCCTTTGGCATCGCGTACAGCTACGGGGCGTTCTTCTCCTCCATGGCGCAGGAGTTCGGTACACGGCACGGCGGGTCCGCGCTGTTCTTTTCCGCCACCGCTCTGTTGTTCTTCGGCCTGAGCGGTGTGACCGGCCCCCTGTCCGACCGCATCGGCCCAGGGCCGCTGCTCGTTGCGGGTGGCCTGTTCATCGCGGCGGGGCTGGTCGGGACGGCGCGTGCCGGCGAACTCTGGCAGGCCTACCTGGCCTATGGCCTGGGCGTGGGTATCGGGGCGAGCTGCGTATTCGTGCCCGTCGTGGCCGCGGTCGGGCGCTGGTTTGCCCGCAGACGCTCCATGGCCCTGGGCATCGCGGTATCCGGGATCGGGTTGGGCGTACTTGGCTTCGCGCCGCTGTCCGCCTGGCTGATCGAGCTCCACGGCTGGCGCTCGACGTACTATTTCTACGCGCTCGCGGCAGCCGTCATCCTGCCGCTCGCCGGCATCCTGTTTCCACGGCCCGGGCGCGCCCCGGATGGCACCCACGCCACCACCACCCGCTGGGGTGGACGCCGCTTCGCCCAGCTTTATCTGGCGACCTTTCTGCTGAATACGATCCTGTACGTACCGTTCGTCCACCTGCCGCCCGCGGCCGAGGCGGGCGGCATCGATCCGCTGCGCGCGGCGGGCCTGGTCGGGATTATCGGGCTGGCGAGCGTGGTCGGGCGGCTGGCGATCGGCATGCTGGGCGATCGCTATTCCCTGATGCATCTCTATCGCGGGTGCTTCGCCCTGATCACGCTGAGCTTTCTGATCTGGGGCACCGCAGGCAGCTACGCCGCCCTTATGCTGTTCGCGGTGGTACTTGGTTTCGGGTACGGCGGGTACATCGCCCTGACACCGGCGATCCTGGCCCGCCTGTTCGGCCTGTACAGCCTGGGCCGCCTGCTGGGCATGACCTACACCGCCGTGGCCCTCGGCGCCGCGCTGGGTCCGGTCCTCACCGGCCTCGGGGTCGACCTGACAGGCGGCTATCTCATGATCCTGATCGCGCTCCACCTCGTCGGCCTTCTGGCCGTTCTCGCCACCCTGCCGATCCGCGACGAGCCCGTCACGGGGACCACGCATCCCCAGCGCGACAGTGACCCCTGAGGTCTTTGTCTATCATCACAGTCCAACCGCCCGTCGTAGGGCAACCTGAACCCCGGCCGCATCCGGGGATCGAATTCTTCATAAAGCTGCAGCAGCCAGGCCCCGAACCGAAGCCCAGGAGGTACCCGCGATGCGAACGTTGCCCGCCCTCCTCCTGGCTGCCTTGGTCGGCTGGGCCCCCGGTGCCGCACTCGCGGTGGAGGTGGTCGAGCGGCATTTTGATACCGACGGTGACCAGCACGAGCTGGAGGTGACCTTCCGGGTCGAAGTCCCACCCGAGGCCCTGTGGTCATACCTGACCGATTACGAGGCGCTGAACCGTTACTCGGAATCCATCCGCGAGAGCCGGATCGTCTCCCGATCGGATGACGAGGTGGAGGTCGCAAGCGTCGTGCACAGCTGCGTGTTCGTGTTCTGCCGGACCATCCGCAGGCACGAACGGGTGACCGAGTACTACCCCGAACGCATTGATGCCGAGGTCGATCCGGAGCACAGCAATCTGCGTGCAGGCTCGACCCGCTGGGAGCTGCAGCCCGATGCCGGCGGCACGCACCTGACGATCCAGATGCATGTGGAACCGGACTTCTGGGTACCCGGCTTTATCGGCAAGACCCGCATCCAGCGCGCGACCCTGCGGGAGACGACCGAGCTGCTGCGCTACATCGAACGCGACTACCGCGCCAGCCGCTGACGCGCAGGCTCTCTACGAGCAACTGAACAACGGGTGCCCTGCCAGCAGCCGTTCAAGGCGATTGCGCAGTTCGTCGCGCACCGGACCGGCGCGATCCGCATCGAGACGGGAGGTAAAGAGGGACTCGTACCATTCCTCTTCTTCGTCCATGTCCCAGTCAACCTCGCGCAGCAGGGCCTGGCCGGCCTCCGGGATCGCAGCGGGGAGCTCGCGACCGGTCAGCAGGGCCCAGACCCCGGTCCAGCAGCGTGCCAGCGCCAGCGGGTGATAGCCGCCACCGCCCAGGACCAGCAGCCTCGGTGTGCCGTCGGCGTGCCGCGGGCTGGTCTCGATCACGTCGTCGACGCAGGCGAGGAAGCACTGGGTGGAGATGCCGAACTTGCCGAGCGGGTCCGGCAGCAGCGCATCGGTACCGGCCTGAACGACGACCGCATCCGGCTGCCAGCGGGTGCGCACGGCCTCCCAGACGGCCGCGAAGGCGGCGCGAAACTCGCTGTCGTTGGTCTCCTTGGGCAGCGGCAGGTTCACGGCGTTGCCAAGCGGTCCGGTGTCCTCGATGCGCCCGCCCTCGAAGGGGTAGCCGTACTCGGTGTCCATGTGCAGGGAGACGGTGAGCACGTCCGGGTCGTCGGTGAACGCGGCCTCGACCCCGTCGCCATGGTGGGCGTCGATATCCAGATAGAGCACGCGCTGCCCGGCCTGACGCAGGCGCAGGATCGCCAGCGCCGGGTCGTTGAAATAGCAGAATCCACGGGCCTGGTCGGGGGCGGCGTGGTGCATGCCACCGGCCGGGTTGAAGGCCATGCGCCCGTCCAGCACCACCTCGGCGCCCTGGATGGAGCCCCAGGTGGCGGTCGCCGGGGTCGCGAAGAACCCGGCGAAGAACGGGTTCTCGAAGTTGCCGATGTTGTGGCGGTCGCGGTAGCGCTGGAAGACCTTGCCCAGCGCCTCGGCGCGCTGCATCGCGGCCACGTACTCGCGGGTGTGGAACCACTCGAGCTCGGCCGGCTGTGCCTTGCGCGATACGGCCATCTCCTGCGGCGTGATCGCGTCATAGGCCTCGATCAGGTCGATGGTCAGCGAGACGCGCGGGATCCCGAGCGGGTGGTTGTCGCCGTAGCTGTGCCCGCGATAGCGCGGGGCATGCAGCAGCGTGGCATGACGGCGGGCCGGCTCCGGGTGCCGAGCCGTAGCGCCGGTGGAGGCGTCGATGGCTTCGGGGGTAGCACTCACTGGCGCAGCCTCAGATAGATCTCGGGCAGACGGCGCGGCAGCTCGTCCACGTGGTCGATGATGGTGTAGTGACCGGGACCGAAGATCGCCGGCAGGTATTCCGAACCGGACGGGTCCAGGGTGATGCAGAACGGGTGCACGCCGGCGTCCACCGCCTCCTTCATCGCCATGCGCGTGTCCTCGTGCAGGTAGCGCTGGTCACCGCCGTCGTCGTAATCGGCCGGACGACCGTCGGACAGGATCAGCAGCAGCCGGCGCTGGGCCGAACAGCGCTTGAATGCCTCCAGCGAGTGGCGGATGCCCGCGCCCATACGCGAGGCCAGGCGCCCGGAGACCCCAGCGATGCGGGCGCGGACGGTGTCGTTCAGGTCCTCGTTGAAATCCTTCAGCCAGTAGTAGTTGACCTGGTCGCGCTGCTTGGAGGCGAAGCCGGAGATCGCGTAGGGATCGCCGACCTTCTCGATCGCCTCGGCGAACAGCATCATCCCCTCGCGCACGCGGTCGACGATCTTGCCCTGCCCGCCCGGGTGGCGCGCCATGATCGAGGTGGACATGTCCGCCAGCATCATGACGCCGGTATCACGGTGCTGCACCGCACGGCGGCGGTAGATGAAGGCCTTCGGCGACAGCCCCGCCTTCTTGTCGGCGATGAAGTCGATTACTGCCTCGGTGTCGAGCTCGTCGCCGTCCATCTGCTTGCGCTGCGGCGCCAGGCGCATCGGACGCTGCATCTCGAGACCGCGGGTCAGGCGTTTCAGGGTGTCGGCGTTCTCCGACAGGATCGTGGCCGCCAGCTCCGGGTTTTCGTCGTCCAGCACGCGCTCGTAGAGATTCACCCAGTCGGAGATATAGCGCTGCTCGCGGTAGTCCCACTCGGGATACGGGATGCCGTCCTTCTTCGGGGTGTAGGGAGCGGCGCGCTTGGCCACCTGGGCCGGCTGCGGGATACCCGTGCCGATGCGCCCGCCGGTGCCAGAGGTCTCCTGCTGCGGGGTCTGGATGTCGGCGTCCGGGTCTTTCTGCGCCTGCTCCGGGGCCTGCTGCGGCTGCTCTTCCTGCTTCTCGCGCTCGAACTTGTGTTCGTCGTGCGCCTCGTGGTCGCGGAAGTCGGCCAGGCTGCCGTCGCGTTTCCGCTGCGGATACACCGGCAGCGACTGGTTCAGCGACAGCCCGGGCAGATAGGCCTCGGCGCGCTCCTCGATGGTGATCTCGGGGAAGGCCTCGTCGGCGAACAGCTCCTCGCCGACTGCCCAGGCGGTGACCACATCCGCGTCCGGCTCCAGCACGCGCGCCAGACGCGGGTCCTGCGCCTCGTCGCGCAGCAGGGCCTGGTGGGCCTTCAGCGCGAAATCGAAGTAGACGCCGGCCGCGCCCTCCGGGCGCTCATGGTCCTCGGCCAGCGCCACCAGGCGCGGCAGGAAGTTCGGGATGCGCGGGGCCAGGCGCGCGTTCACGCGCAGGTCCTCGGCCAGGTCGAACAGCACCTGGAAGCGGAACATGCGCGCCTCGAATGGCGCGAACAGCGGGCGCCAGGTGATGCGCGAGCGGTCATCCAGCGGCGGGTGCTCGACCCCGGCACGCTCGAACAGCCGCTCGACATCGGACTGCGCATACGTATCGAAGGCCAGATGCGCGGCCGCGTGCTGGGTGGCGACGATCGCCTCCTCGCGCGAGTCCATCACCGCCGGCATAAACAGCCGCCGGCCGTCGGTCTCGAGCATCGGGCGGCCCTCGCCCGGCTTCCAGCTGGAATCGGCCAGCGGGATATCGGCATCCAGCCAGGCCAGCAGCACCAGGCGCAGGAAGCGCCCGTGCATGCGCGGGCGAAAGCCCGGCAGCGCCTCCAGGAGCAGCTTCAGGCTCTCGTCGCTCTCCAGGCGAAAATAGGCCTCACCGCGCGAGCGCCCGGCCTTCAGCAGGTCCGCTCCGCGCCGGGCCCAGGACAGCAGGCCCTGGTCGCCGACCAGGTTGCGGGCGATCGGGGCACCCTCAAGATAGGCATCCAGGGTCAGGCCGCGTTCGTCGAACAGCGTCTCGGCCGGCTCGATCAGCGCGCGCAGGCCCTCGATACCTCGGCCGGCGGAGAGCTTGTCGAACGGCGTCTCGAAATAGGCGCGGGCATCGGGCAGGCTGCGTTCGCACCAGCGCAGGCCGATCTCGGCCCACTCGCGCTCGCCGGCCTCGCCCCAGGCGTCGTACACGCGATCGGCCTGAGCCATGAAACCTTCCAGGGCATCGGCGGAGTTGACCCACTGCTTGAAGCGGGCGGCCTGGTCCAGCCACAGGTCCACCGTCTGCATGTGCTCCGCGAGCCGCGCGGAATTGCGCATGAAGCTCTTGCCGGCCTCGCGGTCGTGGAAGAACAGCTCGCGCACGGTCTCGATCCAGCGCCGCGCGGTGGCGGCACCGAACGCGCGGATGGCCGGGAGGGCTTCCTTGGTGTCGCGGTGGGCGACGAAGCTGATGTCCTCCAGATGCTGGAGGACCTCCTCGATCTCGACGAGATCTTCGGCTTCCGTGTTCGCCCCGCCGCTGTTGCGGGCCTGGTCGCTCACGCGGCTTCGGACTCGGGGAAGTGGGCGTCGAAGATCTCTTCCAGCGCCTGGATCAGCTCGGGGTCATCGGTGATCGGGGCGATCATCGCGGCGCGGCAGGCCACGCGCGGGCTCAGACCCGCCTGCATCAGCTCGCCGGCATAGGCGAGCGCCCGGGTGGAGGTCGCCTCTTCCAGTCCGTGGTCCTTCAGGGCCCGCGCCTTGCGCCCGGCAGCCACCAGCTTCTCGACGCGATCGGCATCCAGGCCGCCGGATTCCTTGGCCACGATCTCGCGCTCGACATCCTCGGCCGGATAGTCGAAGTGGATACCGACAAAGCGCTGCTTGGTCGAGGGCTTCAGGTCCTTCAGCACCGTTTGGTAGCCGGGGTTGTAGGAGATCACCAGCATGAAGTCCTCGTGCGCGTCGATGATCTGGGACTTCTTGTCCAGCGGGAGCTGGCGGCGGTGGTCGGTCAGCGGGTGAATGACCACGGTGGTGTCGGTACGCGCCTCGACGATCTCGTCGAGGTAGCAGATCGCGCCCTCCTTGACCGAGCGGGTCAGCGGGCCGTCCTGCCAGACGGTCTCCTCGCCCTCCAGCAGGAAGCGGCCGACCAGGTCGGAGCTGGTCAGGTCCTCATGGCAGGAGACGGTGACCAGCGGCTGCCCGAGGGTATGCGCCACGTGTTCCAGGAAGCGGGTCTTGCCGCAGCCGGTCGGGCCCTTGAGCATCACCGGCAGGCGCTTCGAGTACGCGGCCTGAAAGATCTCGATCTCGTCGCCCTGGGCCTTGTAGAACGGGGCATCGCCCGCGTCGCCGGGCTTCTCGATCACGTCGCGTTCCACACCGCGGATACGGTTAATCAGGTTCTTCATGGGGTCTCCGATGCCGACCGCGGGGGCCGGGGCTGGTGTATGCGCGGGAGCGGCGTTACCCTCCGCCGGGCTGGCGGCATGCCCCGTGGCATCCCGTCGTGTTCCCGCAGGCTTTGTTGTATCATTGGCTGTTTATATTCTATCGAACCTGCGCACTTCCATGAACCAAACGCCCTTCCCGGTACGGGATCGGGCAGGTGAAGGCGCCCGCAACTCGGATTCAGCGCGTCAATAGAGGACCCGGTATGAAACTTGTCAAACTCGTCAAGCTGAACAACCTGCAGTACAACCCGAATCGCGATCCGGAAGTCTACCGGCGCCCGATCAACGAGGAATTCCGGGTTCAGGCCCTGCTGAACGGCTCCGGCACCGCCCAGTGCAAGTTCTCGGTGGAAGGCGAGGCCCTGTGCGAGAGCAGCGTGTCCCTGCCGGGCACCTTCGACTGCAAATTCAGCTTTGATACCGCCGGCACCCGCGTGGGCGACCTGGTGATCGAGGCCAACGGCGAGACCTACCACGAGAAGATCCGCATCGACGTGCTGGAGCACGCCTGGATCGGCTAAGGCCGTGCGATGCCCCGCGATCCGCATCATGCGGATCCGCGAATCAAAAAGGCCCCGTGGCTAACGCCCGGGGCCTTTTTGATGGGGCGCTCAGCCCCAGTCGTACATGCGGATGAACTCGGGGAGCTTTTCGACCATCTCCTCGCGATTGAAGAAGCGATCGGCCCGCGCCAGGCGCATCTCGTCGCGGATGTCCTGGTCCCCGCCAAAACAGAACACGGGCAGGTTGATCTGATACTCCATGCGCAGGATGCGGATTACGTCCAGCGGGTCGAACACCTCGATCTCGTCCAGATCCAGCAGCAGGAAGCGGTAGAGCAGCACCTCGTTCCAGGCGCCCAGGTCTTCCAGATCGGTCACCGGGTGCAGATGCCAGTCATCCGGCAATGCGGTGCGAATCTGCTCGATCATCGCCTGATCCTGGCTCATCAGGATCAGGCGTTTCTCCAGCCGGCGCTGAATGGTCGGTTCGGACATCGGGTCGCCTCGTAAAGCTTTTTGGGGAAGTATCCAGCGGCGTGCAAAGCAGGATCAGGCGGCGGCGATCCCTCGGTAGAGACCGTCGATGCGCGCGCTGACCTCGTCGACGATCACCGCGTCGAGCTGGCCGTTCAGGCGCGAGCGCACACGCAGGCGCTCCGGCGACTCGCCCACCAGGGTCTCGCGCAGCACGCGATCCACGCTCGGGTCCTCGCACCAAATGCGTGCAATGTGTGTCCCGGCGATATGCAAGCGCAGGCGGCCACAGTGGCCGCGCGTCTCGAAGACATGGTTCTCCCGATTCACACGGATACCGTCGCGCACGGCCGGCCCGCCCTGGCTGTCGGCCAGGTCGGCGAGTTCCTCGCGCCCGGCCGCCAGCCACTCGTCCCATTCTGCGGAACTCGGACGGTAACACCGCGCGGGGGTACTGAAGCGGCGCTCCAGCACCTCGCTCAGGGCCGCCTCCAGACGTTCCGGCGTCGGCGCCGCCTCGGGGCACTGCTCCGCACAATCGGTCATGCCCTCTTCCAGTGCCGGGCGCAGCCATTCGCGGTAGCCGTCGCTTGGGGCATTTACACACGATAGAAAGCGTTCCACCGGGAAGCGGCGCAGGAAGCTAGCGCCGAACACACAACCCTCGTTCAGCGTGGCCGCACCAGTACCCATGATCTTGCGCCCCTGAACCCAGACGTCCTGACCGCGCGCCTCGACGCCTTCCAGCCCCAGCTCGCGCAGCACATCCATCGCGATGCCCAGCCCCAGCGCGAACAGGTGGCGATGGCCACGGGCGAGGACCTGGCGGGGCTGAATCAGGAAGAAACAGGCCTGGTCGGCATCCACCCAGACGGAGCCGCCCCCGAGCGGGCGGCGCACGACCGGCACGCTATTGGCCTTGCAGGCGACCAGGTCCAGATCCATGGCCGGGTCCTGGCTGGCGCCCACGGAGATGTGCGCCTCTCGCGAATGCACCCACAGCACGCGCAACGGCGACTCCGGCGGCGTGCTGCTCGCCAGACCGGTATAGAGGGCGTGGAGTTCTTCCGCGGAGCGGGCCCCGGCATCAATCCATTCCGGGGTGACCGTGGATGCGACCAAGGATCAGTCCTCGGGTTTGTCCTGCTCAGACGGGGCCTCGTCGTCCTTGCCGGGCTTGTAGAAGTAGCGGAAGTAGAAGTCGCTGCGCGAGAGGTCCTCGTACAGCTTGGCACGTTCCTCGACACCCCCGCGCATGATCTCGACCATGGCCATGGCCTGCTCGCCGTCGATGATGTGGATCCCGCCGGTCAGCTCCTGATCGGTGTTCAGGAAATGCGCGGCCAGCTCTTCCGGCTCCTGGATATACACCAGGAACGACTGGCAATCGGGGTCCTCGAGATCCAGGGGCTGCATCACGATCTTGCCCAGCCAGGCCAGGCGCGCGACCTGGTTGAACTGGTGAATATCGAGCTTCTTGCCCTTCTTGTACTTGTTGAGTTCGTTACGGATCTCGCCGATGTTGGCGATCTTCATCGATTTCATGGGGCGTGCGTCCTGCCGCGAATGAACCGGGAGCATAAACAAGTCCAGCCCCCGGCCGTAAAAAAACCCCGGCGGACCGGGGTTCTTGAGAGGAACCCTGGGCTATTAGCTGGGTTCGTTCGCCATCCCTGGCGTTATGCTTCTACCAGTCGAAACCGTCGTCTGCGGGCTCCTCAAAGCCGGCCACCTCGCGAAGGGTATCCTCCAGCGCGCCCGGGACGCGGCGAAGCTGCATGAAGCTGTGATCGCCGAGCATGCGCAGGTCCGGCCAGTGCAGCGCCGCACGGAAACGCATGTGCAGCGCCTCGATATCGCCCCCTTCTACCAGGATCTCGTACGGCACGTAGGCGGTGTGGCGAAGCTCGCGCACGTCGATCGTCTCCAGGGTGTTGAGGTCGGTGGCCTCGGAATCGGCGCCATCATCGGCCCGAATCGCCACGCCGATCAGCGTAGCGTCCGTTCCCGGGATATCCAGCCGGTAGATCTCCGACACGCCCCCACGCCGATCGCCCAGACCGGCATCCAGCTCTTCCAGGGCGGCGCTCCGCGAGCCGTGGCTACCCAGGTCATACGGGGCGTTGAAGCGCTCCATACCAAACGTATAGCGGTAACGCTGCAGCTCCCGCGGGGTCATGCCGTCCTCCGACCCGAAGTGCTGCTCGTCGCCCAGCACCTCCGCCAGCCGCGAACTCACGGCGTTCACCGAGTCATCAATGCGATAGGCATGTCGAAAGTACTCGAGGTTGTTGTAGCTGACCTGAACCCCGCCGTTGGTCGCGGTCACGGCGACGCGTATAGGTGCGATGTACGCCGCCCGATCCTGGGAGCCCGCCACCGCCAGCAGGTCGTCGTGGGTCACCACGATCACGTGCCGGTCGTCACTGACCGGGTACTCGCCGAGGGTCTGGAAATCGGCCTCTTCCAGTCGCTCGCGGACCGTCTCCACCTCACCGCTGACATCGGAGCCGGACGTGGTGTAGGCCAGTACCAGGGGCCGATAGACATCGTCCGCCAGCGCCGTGGCGGCCGCGCCAAGGGTCAGCAGACACGCGCCGAAGAACGCGAGAACGGCAGGCACGCGAATGCCTCCGCGCAATGCGTGGATTGCTCGCATGGGATTCTCCTTTTGATTTTGCTAGTTCGAGCACAGGCTCGATCAGGATGCCTTCCGACGAAAGGGCCCGGGCCCCACCCCCCGATGGGTCCCGGTGTCCGGCACCGTCCGCACTCCATGGCGGTACCGCCCCCTCCTCCAGGGTCGGCAGCTCATCCCGAAGCCCGCGCCGGGCACCGGTGCGGCCGCTCACGACCGCCCGGGCGCCATCGATCAGAAGCGGTACGCGTACCCGATCTCGAGCTCGTACTGCCGCATCTCGATCTCGATGTCCTGATCCGGATCAAAAGCATTCGTACCACGGACGCTTTGACGCGGTGCGTACATCGCCGCGAAGTTGATCTCGTGCTGACCGAACTCGCGGGTAAACCCGGCGGTGAAGTGATCGGTCATAACAGCGGGCGCGAGAATATTGAGCGTCACATCGCTCGAACTGATCGGATTCTCGCCCCGGTTGTAGCCGACACGCCAGGTCCAGCCGTTACCGCCATCGATCTGGGCACCGAACTTGAAGATGTTTACGTCGTCCCAGCCGAAGCCTGCGCCCCCATCGGCGCCGAACATTCCTTCCGTGTTGGAGTTGGAAATCGCATCGATCTCCGAATACCGGATCTTCTGGTAGTCGGCCGACAGCGTGACGCGAGGACTGACATCCAGCGAGAAGCCAAGACCATACGTCGACGGGATATCGAACTCGCCGCCATTGGCGAAGAGCCCCGCATACCGATCGAAATCGCCGGCACGGATCTTGGAGCGGTAACTCGCTCCAACGCGTGCCCCCTCGGCAAGTTCCGCCTGGAACCCGACCTGGGCACCATACCCCCAGCTGGAATCGGTCCTGCCGCTACTGAGCTTACCGGGGTCTTCACTCATTTGGCCGAAGGTACCGATGCCTTCCGCGCTAAACCGCTGGTAACTGATAATCGGACTGAAACCTACGCTGACTCGCCCATCTGCGAATTGTTGCGCGTAGGTTGGGATGATCGCTAGCTGTTCTAGGTTAACCCCGGCAGACCCGTCACAGAACGGTCCGGTTTGGCTGCCGATCGGGTCACCTGTTTGCGGATTCGTACAATACTGCGTGTTTTGGAATGCTGGATAGTCTGTATTCATCCCACCATTCCCGAGGAGTGCGATACCCCACGAACGGCGTTCGTCGATCTGTTGTACGAACGCGAGGGAAGGAATGAAGAAATTGTTGCTATTACTGTCCACCTTGCCAGGAGCCAACGGGAACTGGCCTTGTCCCTGGGTTTCACCGAACACTTCATACGAACGTTCGGGGCGGAAGTAGGTGATGGAACCGTCAATACGGGTTTCCATACCGGCGATGCCGGCCGGGTTGATGCCGGGTGCGTAGGCGTCCTGGGAGATGGCCATGCCGACCCCGCCCATGCCCTTGGCCTTGGTGCCATAGCCGTGCGCGAAATAGCCGTTGGTGGCATTGGCGACGCCGGCGCTGCCCATTGCAAGGCCGACCGCG
Organism: Thioalkalivibrio sp. ALJ2; assembly: GCF_000378325.1. NCBI lineage: Bacteria > Pseudomonadati > Pseudomonadota > Gammaproteobacteria > Chromatiales > Ectothiorhodospiraceae > Thioalkalivibrio > Thioalkalivibrio sp. ALJ2. The sequence continues at coordinate 887,263 of NZ_KB899554.1, read as the reverse complement.
ACCGTCACCAGACTGCGGCGAATGATGCGTGCTTCCATGTTGTTCTCCTTTGGTGGTCTTCTTGTTGTATGGCCCGGCACCCCGGTTACCTGCGGCCCCCTTGTATGCCGCCGGTCCAGTTATGTGGTGCAGTGACCGCTCGCGGGTGGACGACCCATCCCCCCGGGAGTTCTTTCGACGGGGCCCCTGAAATATCCCCGCTCGAAACCTGAATATTCAAAACGTCTAATCAACCCCCCTGACGTGCGAAAGCCCCGGAGACCGGGGCTTTCAGCATGCATCGAGTTTTATGCGGACTTTTCGTCCTCGGCCTCGTCGGCGTCGAAGTCGAAGGTGCCGACATCCTCCCCGGCCATCTGCCGCTGGACGAACCCGACGTCCGTCGAGTTGAGGGCAAACGGGAAGGACAGGATGTCCGTCGGGCTGGAATCGCCGTAGGGGCGGTTGCAGGCCGAGACTTCCTCATCCGACTTGCCAGGGCAGCCGGAGGTCTGGAACGGCTTGCCGGAGGCGATCAGTTCGTCGACCTCGGACTGCGGCAGGCCGAAATCCACCACCTGACCATCGGCGTTGAACTTCATGTCGTCGATGCGGCCACCGGCGTAGTCGATCACGAAGCGGCCTAGCTGCACGCGCCGCCACTGGTCGCGCGGCACCGGGTTCCAGTCTTCCATCAGCGAGCCCTCTTCCGGGAAGAAGGCGAACATGTGGTTGTGGCCGCCCAGGTCGCGGATGCGCTGGCAGACCTGCAAGATCTCTTCCTCGGTCTCGCCCATGCCGCAGATCAGGTGGGCGCCGAACTTCTCCGGCCCGAAGATCTCGGCGGCCCACTCGATGGACTGCCAGTATTTGTCCCAGCTGTGAGGGCTCTCAACCGCCTTGCCACGGGTGCGCTCGAAGATCTCCGGCGTGACCGCGTCCAGCGCGACAGTGAAGATATCGGCGCCCTTGTCCCGCAGGAGCTGGAGATCTTCGTAGCTCATGGTGGTCGGGTTGGACAGGATCGACACCGGGATGTGGTTGACCTCGGCGACCCAGCGTTCGAGTAGCTCGACGGTGTCGGCGTCGGAGTTCGGGTGCGTGATCATGGAGATGCACATGCGCTCGAACTGCCCGGCGTCGGCGTGATTCTTCACGCGCTCGATCACCTCGTCGTACTTGGCGGTCGGCCAGTCGACGCGGATGAAGTTGCGATCGGCGTAGTCACGCGATTCCTCGCGGTGGCGCGCCAGACCGCAATAGGAGCAGTTCGCACGGCAGCCTTCCGGGTAGGTGACCAGCAGGTTCAGGCAGTGGGTGCAGGACGTACGGTGCATAGTGCCCGGCACCAGGCCCAGCGTGATCGCAGCCGCCGTTGACATCTGCACGTACTCCGGCGAACGCATGTCCGGGGTCTTGATGTGATAATCGGGCCGGTAAAAGTTGATCGGCGCGACCATCTCCTCTGCACTTGCACTCATGGAATTCCTCCAGCGTTGTTCACCGGGTGCGGGGCACCCGCCAACCGGGCCTACGCGGCCCGGTCACCATCGTTGAAATACTCGGAAAAAGCAATCCATCCGCGGCGCTGCGTGGCGTCTTCCTGCGCCCGCGGCGTACGCCAGTGTTCATTCAGGAACGCGCGGCGCTTGCAGGCGCGCTCCAGGGCCGGACCGTACTGATCGCGCATCTCTTCATCGTAATCGTCGAAAGCCTCGGCGTCACCCTCGAGATGCGCAATCGCGGCCTCGCCCGCCGCCTCGCCCGACACCACCGCCGCGGCAATCCCGGCCCCGGTAATCGGATGGGTAAATCCACCGGCATCGCCCACGAACAGGACATCGCCGTCGTACAGCGAATCCCGCAGGCCGCCGACCGGGATCGCGCCACCCGTACGGTGACGGATCTCCTCGCCCAGCAGCCCCTGCTCGACGAGCTGGGCATGCAGGGATTCCAGCGGCGTCTTCATGTCGTTGTCGATGCGCTTGTCCGCACCCAGCCCCAGGTTCGCCCATTCGCCCTTGGGGAACAGCCAGGCGTATCCACCCGGGTAGTCGTCCGACAGCCAGACGTCCGTCGCGGTATACGGTTTTTTCAGTGGTACCGTGTACTGCCGGGTCTGCACGACCGGCAGCGCGGACAGACCCAGGGACTCGGCCACCGGGGAATGCGGGCCATCGGCGGCGATCAGAACACGGTACTCGACCGCGTGTTCCTGCCCCTGGTGCTTGACGGTCGCCACATGCCGCTCGGCATCCACACGCTGCAGCGGGGTCGAAGTCACCAGCTGCGCGCCGTTGGCCTTCGCCGCCTGGATGATCGCGCGGTCGAACTCGCCGCGGTCCACCATCAAGCCAGGGAAATCGGAGTGTTCCACGGCCCCGGAGGGCAGGAAGCTCTGCATCGAGTCGATGCGCTGCAGCAGGACTCCATCCGCCTTGGCATAGGCGCCCATCGGGTTCGGGATGAACTCGGCACACTGCACCGGCTCGCCGAAGGCCTTGTTGCGCTCGACCGCCAGCACGGACAGCCCGGCCGCCGCGCACACGCGCGCCGCCGAGGCGCCACCCGGCCCCAGCCCGACCACCAGGACATCGACCTTTTCGGGGAGCATTACTGCTGCCTCCCGGCAAATACCGCGCAAAGGACCTTCATCCCGCCGATTCCTCGGTCTCGGCCATGGCCAGAGCCGACTGAATCGCCGCGATTACGTCATCGACCGTCAACTGCAGCATCTCGACGTCGCGCTCGGCAAAGAATGCGCGCACACGCTCTTCCATCTCGGCCTGCGGCGTGTCCCGCAGGGCCGCTTCCAGATCGGCGATGGTACGCGCGGGCTTCACGAAGATGTCGCCCGTCAGCCAGAGCTGCTTCAGGCGCTTGCGCTCCGGGTCCAGGGCCACACCGACGCGCATTAGCCCGCCGTCACACTTGAAGATGCTCTCGAACAGCGGGGCATCGGTGGCCGGACGGTTGCGCTGGTAGACCCATTCTTCGGTGTCGATCTCGGCCAGGGCCTTTTCGAAGGACTTCTGCTCCTGGGGCAGCAGATCCAAGGGGGCCAGCTCAACCGCGAACTCTTCCGCAAAGGCCTTGGCAATCGCGTCCTTCACATGGTCCAGATTCGGGCGTTCGCCCAGCAGGGTCGCCAGATTGACCACACGATCGCGCGCCGACTCGATCGCCTTGTTGGAGAGCTTCTCGGCCGGAATCCGCAGAATGCGCAACATGTCCTCGACATCGAACTCGATCAGCAGCGTGCCCTGATACATGATCGAGTCGCCATCGAATGCGCCACCCGTGCCGGAGATCTTGCGGCCTTCGACCTCGATGTCGTTGCGCGGGCGGAACTGCGCGTCGACCCCCAGCGTGCGGATCCCGGCGGCCGCGGCATTGCAGATGCGCGCGGCGATCTGCCCCATGTCGGCCGTCCCGAGAAAGCGCTTGTCGAGGTACAGCTCCCAGCCCAGCTGGGTGGAATCAAAATAGATCGCGCCGCCACCGGTAATCCGGCGCTGGATCGCAATACCGTTTTCCTTGCAGTACTCAGTGCTGATCTCCTGGTCCACATTTTGGTGGAAACCCACCAGCGCGCAGGGTTCGAACTGCAGGAAACGCAGGGTGTGCGGCGACACGCCCTCCTGGTGGCACTCGAGCAGGGCCCGGTTGAAGGCCATGTTCTCCGCCGCCGGGCGCAGGCCAGTGTCCAGGACGCGCAGGGTCTTCTGATCGCGCTCAGACATGGCAACCGCCTCCGGCCGCGACATTGCCCTCGGTCACGATGCGGATCCCGCCGAGGCCCTGGCGCGCCTTGCGTTCCTGCTCGCGACGCCGCGCCTCTTCGGCGACGATCGTGTCCAGGTCGATCTCGACACCGCTCTCGACCGTGGTCCCGTCCGCCATCACCTCGTCGCCCACGGCGATCGAGCAGCAGGCCGGAGTCACGCGGACCTTCTTGCCCAGACGCGCGGCCAGTTCGACCACACCCTCGGCCGGGTGCGCAATACCGGACAGGCCGGCCATCACCGCATAACTATCGATCTGGCTCTTGGCCTCGCCTGGTGGGCGCGCGCAGCCGAGCAGCAGCGGCGTGTCACCCAGGCGCTCGCGGGCGTCGTGGAAGAAGCGCCCGACCGCATGCACATCCGGCGTCTCGAATGGGCGGCTCGCCGGGGCGTAAAACGGCATCACGACCACCAGCACCACGGCATCGGGCAGGTGGCGCGCGAGCATCTCCAGCGCGTTCCACTCACCCAGCAGCTTGCCGTAGTGCAGACCGATCACGATGTGCGGGACCACCTTCATGTTGGTGTTCACCAGGCTCTCGAGTGTCTGCTCGAAGTCATCCACGCTGCGGCGCAGATGGTAGACCTGCGTGATCGTGTCCTGCGCGCCGATCACGTCCATCATCGCCGCGTCGATACCGGCCTGCTCCATCGACGTTGCGATGTCGTCGTCGACCAGCGCCGTATGCAGCGCGATGCGGAATTCGGGAAATTCGTCCTTGATGCGACGAATCGTGGAATAGTACGGGTCGTACTCGACCTCGTTACGGTGGTTCGAGCCACCGGTCAGGAGCATGCCCTGGGCACCGGACTCGATCACGTTGTTCACCTGAGCCCATAGGTCCTCCGCCGTGCGCACCGGGATCATCGGGTCCAGGATCTTGGCCTTGCAATGGTCACAGGCGAGCTTGCAGTCGCCACCGGTGATCGACATCGCCGGCCAGGCGCTCTTGCCGCAGTCCGCCAGTTCACTGGACTGGTACGACTTGAACGTCGGGGTATAGAAATGCACCGATCCGGGATCGGAGCCCCGCTGAACGCTGTGCTGAAGGTCATTCACCAACGCCGCATCGACAGGGATGTCTTCCAGGGGTTCGACCCGCTGGATCACCTCGTTCCAGGTCGTCATCAGCTTGCTCCGGATACCACAGAATCAAAAAAGGCCGCCGAACACTGGGGAACGGCGGCCCGAGGCTCGGTAGGGGCTTAGCAGCCGCCGAAACCGTCTGCTTCCATCTTGGCTTCGAACGCCGCCAGGGCGTCGGAACCGGTCTTCAGGTCGCCGACTTCGCCGTCCCAGTCTTCAGGCTTCAGCTTGATCAGCCAGCCTTCGCCGTACGGGTCTTCGTTGATCAGACCCGGGTTGGCCGCAACCTTGTCGTTGGTTTCGGTCACTTCACCGGTCACCGGGGTCTTCGCCGGACCCACCCACTTGCCAGATTCAACGGTGGTGCAGGACTTGTCCTTCTTCACGGTCTTGCCGACCTTCTTGGGAGTGAAGGACACGATGGTGCCGGCCAGCGAGCACGCGTAGGAGGTCAGGCCCACGGTCGCGGTACCGTCGCTTTCCTTGCGCACCCACACGTTGTTTTCAACGTTGTACATCAGATCTTCCGGAATATCACAACCCCGTACTGCGCCCATGTTTTCCTCCAAGCGTGAAAGTAATAATGCGGGAAAATTAAAACGTTATCGTTTTATCGCTACGCAGAATCAGGTCCGCCAGTTCGCTCGCCCGATTCACTTCATCGACCTCGTCGATGAGATCCGAAGACGCGTCGATTCTATACCCCGGTAAAGCGGGCTGGCAAACGTGCAGGCGCACACCTGCGCGTTTTGCGTCCTGGATAAAATCCTTGATCAACTTGCCATCTTCCATGGCCCGCAGGTCGTCGGCGACCCCCTTCTCCATCAGGCGAACGCCCTCCATGGTGAAGAAGATATAGACGTCCACATCCATCGAGGCCATCACCGCCCCAAGGTAGAACGGCGTCGCACAACGATGCGGCGTCGACGGCCCCGAGGTCATGATGAACACGACCGTCTGCTCGTCGTTGTCCAGATAGTAATCGTTGCCCAGTTCCGCCATCGTTCTCTCTATCGCAGTTTCCGCTGACACTCGATGTCTTCATCTTTGGCGCGCTTGCAGTAGCCCTCCTCGGCCTTGTCGCCGGTCAGAAACTGCTCCAGCGCAACATCCACACCGTCGGTGGCTTCGACACGCGCGATCCACGCATTGTAGGGATCCGAGTTCAGTAGCACTGGGTTTTCCAGCACCTCCTCGTTGCCCTCGACGATCTTGCAGTCGATGAAGTTCGGGATCGGACCGGCCCATTTCCCGCTTTCGATCGTGGCGACCGGCTTCCCGGGCGGACGCCGGGTACCGGGGCGACGCACTCGTACGTGAATGATCTTTCCCGCGATGGTCTGCGAAAGGTCGGTCATCCCCACGGTCAGGGTGTCGTCATCCTCGCGGCGCAGCCAGATCTGAAATTCGTCGTCGTAGAACAGTTCGGGATGAAACTCGCAACCGTTGCAGTCCATGTTTCGCCTCGTTCCTGGCATCGACACAAAAAACGGGCGCCAGGCGCCCGTCTTCTGAAAGTACTACTGGGCCATTCGGGCCTCGAATCAGGGGATCAGATGACCCCCTTCTCCTTCAGCAGCCCGATGGAGTCACTCACGTTCTCGTGGATACCCAGCTTGCGCGGGGACAGCCCCATCGCCAGGCCCAGCAGCTGCGTGAAGTACACCACCTTCACGTCGGTCTTGATGCCGAACTCGGTCTCGGCCCGCACCTGGTGCATCTCCAGACCGGAGTGGCAGGTCGGGCATTCGGTAGCGATCACCTCGGCACCGGAATCCTCCGCCGACTGCAGCAGGTTCAGCACCAGCTGGGTCGAGGTGTCAGAATCCGACAGCGTATGCGCACCGCCGCAGCAGGAGGTCTTAAGCGGAAAGTCCACGTTCACGGCGCCGGCGGCACCCAGCAGGTCATCCATGAAATGCGGCTGGTAACTGGAATCCGAACCCGGGCCATTGTCCTTCTCGGGGAAAATCTGGCGCGGACGGGTGTACATGCAGCCGTAGTAGTTGGCGATCTTGATGCCATTCAGGCTCTTGGTCATCTTCTGCTTGATGCCCTCGGGCCCCAGCTCTTCCATCAGCCACTCGAGCAGATGCAGGGTGCGGACGTCCCCGGTGTAGACCGGGTCGTCGGACTTGCGCGCCAGATCCTGGACGGTGTCCATCGCATCCTGGGAGGTCGCGGTCTCGTACTCGGCCTTCTTCAGGTTGTGGTAGCAGCCGTTGCACGGCGCCATCACGGTGTCCATGCCCATCTGTTCGGAGGCAATCGCCATGTTCCGCGCGGACAGATAGGTCTGCAGCATCGGGTGAATGTTCTTCACCTCCATCGCGCCGCAGCAGTTGTAGTCGCGCAGGTTTTCCATCTCGAGTCCCAGCGCCTTGACCAGCACGCGGGTGGAGCGGTCGTACGGACCACCAGAGCCCTCGAGCGCGCAACCCGGATAGTAAGCAACCTTAGCCATGAGCGGCCTCCTTCTGTTCGCGCACGTAATTCTTCAGCACGTCCCCGGTCTTGCCCCAGGACTTGGTGCGCGGCGTATGTACGGTGTTGATGCCCATCGCCATCAGATGCTTCACCGGCAGGTGCTTCATCATCCGGAAGATGAAGATCTTCATCCATTCCTGCACCAGAGGCTGGCCGGTCTTCTTGAAGAAATTCTGCATCACCTTGGAGTCTTCGATGCGGCCAGTCTTGTAGATCTGATCGGCAAACTCTTCGTCGAAGATCGTGGACGGAGCCTTTTCGGTGATCCCTTCCTCTTCCATCCAGTGCGCCAGAGCCTTCATCACGCCTTCCGGCTTCACGTCCTTCGGGCAGATGTTCGTGCACTTGTTGCACGAGACGCACTGCCAGATGATGTCCTTGTCCTTGACCAGCTCTTCCTTCATGCCCAGGCGGGTGAGGTAGATCCAATAACGCGGATTGAACTGCACGTTCTGCGCATACATGGTGCACGAGTTGGTGCAGGACCCGCACTGCCAGCAACGATGGACGTTCTCGCCACCCGCAAAGCTCTGGATCTTCGTCTCGAAATCGTCGTCGTAATCGCGAACAGTGCGCGGGGCGATCATCGTGTTCCAGTGTCCGGACACGTCCACGCCGTCGACCACCAGCTCGTCGTGTTGCTGGAGGCGCTCGTCCTCGATTAGTGCCTTTTCATGTATTGCCATGACGTCTCTCCGAAAACCTGTGTAGCCAGGCTCAAGTTCGTTCCGTTATTTAATGCAGCGACGCATCGGTTCCTTTCAGGCGACCTTCCGGGGAGTCGATCCCCAGCATCTTCACCGCCAGTTCCAGCGGATCCTGCTTGGCGCCGAACTGGTTGTCGATCATCCCCAGACTCATCGAAAGCGCTCGGGCATAGTCGGAATAGGCTTGCACCCAGACCAGGTCCGTCACAAACGGCAGGTCTCGATAAAAGCCTTCCTCGGCCAGCGCATCGAAAAACCAGCGCCGCGCCCCCTCGATCGAGCCGACCGTATCCCCAATAGGGATCGACCGGAGCGTGTCATTGCCGCGGATGAACTCGCGCAACGCGCCCGTCGTGGTCGACGTATCCCACACCCAACGGCAGGCCAGAGGCACCGCGTCCGGATCCGCGAAGTGCAGGATCTCGGCGCCAAAATCCCAGATCGCCCGCCGAAGCTTCTTGTCGTCAGCCGCAAGATCCGCAAAGTTCGCGAGCCGCTCGTTCACCCCAACATCCGGGCGAACCAGAGTGCGCACACCGTCCACCAGGGCGCCCTGACGCTCGGCCATCAACGAGCCAAGCTTGCGCCGAACCGAGAAAACCAGACCGCCGAGGGTGCGAACATCCTCGGCATCGATCTCGTCCCCTTTCGCGACAATCGCGGCAAACACTTCGTGTTTCGACCGCAGGGCCTCGATGAAAGTCCCCAGCCCGTCGACACCACCCGCCTCGGCGATGGCCTCGTTCAGACTGTTCAGCTTCGTCGCAAGGATATCCTTGTCGAAGCTGACCTCCAGCGGCTCCGGGGCCAGCCCCGAAGCCGCTGCGTCGCTGACGACCTCAGCCGGCTTTCGAAACCAGCGCATGCAGGTCCGCAACCGCGCGGCCACCAGCAGCAGCACCCTGCGCGATCGAATCATCGATCGTCTCGGGGCCATAGGCCGCACCGCAGGAGTAAACGCCCTTGCGGGTGGTGCCACAGGTGTTGGTGTACTGCTCGGCCTTCTCGATAAAGCCGTGCTTCTCGAGACCGACACCGAAGACCTGGGAGATTTCCGGGTTGTCGGCGTTCGGATCCATGCCAATGGCGTGCACGACGATGTCGAACGGGATCACGATCGGACGCTTGACCAGGGTGTCCTCGCCCTTGACCAGCAGCCGGCCGTCGCCAGAGGCCGTCACTTCCGCGATACGGGCCTTGACGAACTTGGTTTTGAACTCTTCCTGGGACTTCCAGTAGAACTTGTCTTCGTACAGGCCGAAGGTTCGGATGTCCATGTAGTAGATGAACACGTCCGTTTCCGGCGACAGTTCCTTGATCTCCATGGCCAGGTTGGCGGAGACGGTGCAGCAGATCTTGGAGCACCACTCACGACCGATCTGGCGATCACGCGAGCCCACGCAGAGCAGGATGCAGACCCGCTCCGGCACACGGCCGTCCGACGGGCAGGCGATCTTGCCGGAGGCGACCATCTGTTCCATCTGGGTGGTGGTCAGCACGTCTTCGTACGTGCCAAAGCCCCACTCCGGCTTGTTGATGGAATCGAAATGGGTAAAGCCCGTGGCCAGCACGACGGCACCGGCCTGGACCGATTCGCCGTTGGTCAGCGTGGCGGTGAAGTTACCGGCCTCGCCTTCCAGCTTCTCGACCTTGGCACCCTTGTGCACGGTCGAGTTGGAATCGTCTTCCACGCGCTTGACCATGCGGCCAATGGCGTCCTTGGCCCACTCGCCAGAGGGGACCAGCTTGGCGTAACCCGACAGAATCGGGGCACCGCCCAGGACGTCTTCCTTCTCGACCATCACGGCCTTGAAGCCGGCCGAGGTGACATTGGCGGCGGCGGCCAGCCCAGCCGGGCCACCACCCACTACTAGAACAGTATCTTGCTGCATCAGACTTTGCCCCCGTAAGCGAGCTCAGGATTGTAGAGGTATTCGATATTGCCGGCCTCGACTTCCTTCAGGTATTCCTGGAAGGTCTTCTTGGCCTCGTCCCAGGAGATCCCCATCTTCTCGACCAGGTCTTCGCAGGGCGATGCGTGCCACTGCAGCTGGACGATCTTGAACGGATCCGCGCCGCAGGCCAGGGCTGCGAACTGGACTTCCGCCATGATCGGAATCTGGAAGTTCTGGTTGTGGGCCTTGCCGATCCACTGGTTCTTGTCCATGGTCGTGACGCAACCGGTGTCGTTGGCCAGCATCACGTCGGCATTGGCTTCCTCGCGGGCCACGCGGATCTTGCGATCCATCGTGAACGAGCGGGTGAACTCGCGCTCGGAGATGATGTGGCGGAAGCCGAAGCCGCAGCAGTCGTACCAGGTGGAGTAGTCGATCACCTGCGCACCCAGGGCCTGCGCCGTGGAGGTGATGATCGCGGTACGGTTGCCCCCCAGCACGGACGGGTCGTAGACCGCGTCTTCGTGGACCATCTTGTAGTAATGGCAAGCCACGTGGGACGTGGTGCGGATATTCGAAACGTCGATGGTCTGGAGCTCGGAGGCGATACGGTTACGCATCACGTGCACCCACTCGGAGTAGTGGATGATCTCTTCCGGGATGACCAGCTTGCCGTCGACCAGGCGACCCAGCTTGCCAAGGATCTTGGTGACCTTCTCGCGCAGCTCGGCGGACTCGACCAGATACTTGCGGATCTCCTTGTAGTTACCGAAGGAGGTGCCACAGTGGACGAGCGGGAAGAAGTGGCCCAGCTCGTGGCCGTGCTGCTTGCCGGATACATAAGACTGGTGGAAGTTACGCAGGAACACCGCGGCCAGCGATTCGACGTTCCCGATACCGGAGCCGTGGTAGTTCCACGCGGTGCAGGAGGTCTGGTCGGTCTCGTCGAGGTAGTCCTTGCCCGGCTCGAAGCCGAACTTGTTCATGAACCACAGCAGCGAGGTCGGGTAGCCCGGGATGTTCCCGCACTGGCCACAGGACTTGTGGTGCCACAGCTGCTTGGTCGGGACCTTCTTCTCCCAGCCGAACAGGGTGTTCACCGAGATCGGCTCGTGCTGGTCCTCGATGCGGTGGATGATGATCTGGCCGTCTTTTTCGAGCTCGTACATGTGCTCGCGGACGTCATCCATGCGGTCACCGAGGTCGACCGTACGGCGGTCAACGTGCTTGCGCACCCAGTCGGTCGCCTTGATGGCATCTTCTTTGGACAGGTCGGTCGCCTGGAAGAAGGAACCGTGACCGGCGATACCCTGACCGTCGGTATTGTGGAAGCCGGGCTTCATGGTGCCAGCACCGGCGCCTTCGCCGTTCTGGTTGTGATTGCCTGGGGTCTGTTCACTCATAACGCTTCTCCTGATGTCCTGGAGTGGAGTCGGAAACGGGACGACTTATTCGTCGTCTTCCTCTTCCTGCTCCTCGAGCCAGTCTTCGTAGTCCTCGCGCTTCTCGTCGATGAAGTCTTCGATCACGTCGAAGAGGTTCTCGTCCATCAGCTCGAGGGACTTCAGCACCCCGGTCATTTCCCAGATGGTGTACATCTCGACCGAAGTCTTCAGGGACACTTCCCAGGCGGTCTCGACCGTCTGCAGCGTCTTCACCGGAATCGCCTTGCGCAGGATGCGCAGGTCACCTTCCACCTTCTGGATATTGGGGCCCCAGTCGGGGAAGTGGTCGGGCTGGATCATGTCGGGCGACAGCTGGTTACCCGTGGTGATCAGCTTCAGCATCACGCGACCGAACGGGCGGAGCACGTCCTTCGCGGATTGCATTTCGTGCTTGATGGCCACTTCGCGCATGATCGCGACCAGGCCACCAGGGGAATTCTTGAACGGACAGCGAGCGGCGCAGGTCATGCACTGAGCGCAGGCCCAGATCTTTTCCTGCATCGCGTCGTAGATCTGCTCGACGTTTTCGGTCCACAGCAGCTGGACGATCTCGCGCGGGGAGTAGTCATAGAACTGAGCAGAGGGGCACGTCGCCGTGCAGATGCCGCAGTTCAGACAGCCGTTGAGTTCGTGGTCGTAGCGAAAATCTCCGCGGATGTCGTCGAAGATTTGCTGCATCTCAGCGTATGTCGCCATATGTCACCTCTTCGCTGTTGGCGAGGCAGGTTTCTTTGAGAACCTTGCTCAGCCAGCCTAGACCTCGTCCAGGCACCTATCCAGTTACCGCATGGCAACCGTCGTTTTTCAGGAATCGGGGCGGTCGATCCTTGCGGATCGCCGCCCCGTTTCAGGCACTTAGAGACGCCTTAGGACTTCTTCACGAGGAAGTAGAACTTGCCACCTTCTTCCTTGTGTTCCATCAGCTCGTTGCCGGTCTGCTTGGCGAAGGCCTGGAAGTCCTTCACGGCACCCGGATCGGTGGCGATGATGTGCAGAACCTGACCGGATTCCATGGCCGCCAGGGCCTTCTTGGCGCGCAGGATGGGCAGCGGGCAGTTCAGGCCGGAAGCGTCGAGTTCTTGGTCAAAGTTGGCCATGGTGTGTCTCCTTTAGTGCGTTACCAAAATCAGTTGGGTGCTGAGGTACCAATCGTGGCGGTTCGGGGACCACGACGATCGAACCCTTGCCAGCCGAATTCACCCTTATAGGGGAAACGGGATCGGAATACAACCGAATTCTAATCCGGGGTGACGACCGACTTGCCGGCCTGAGCCCACGCCACGATACCGCCACGCAGGCTGTTTGCGGTCTCCAGCCCTTGCTGCGCAAGAAACGCGCAAGCCTGGGCGGAACGAGCGCCACTCTGGCAGTACAGGACCAGCGGCGTGTCGCCTCCCAGAAACTCGTCCTTGCGCAATGGCAGAACCGTCAGCGGCACCAGCTCGGCGCCAGGAATCACGCCGCGGGACGTCTCGCCAGGGGAGCGTACATCGACGAGCCGAAAGGACTTGCCTTCCGTTCGCCACTGCTCGAGTTCGTCGGCCGTAATCTCCGAGAATCCGTACATGCGTCCCACTCCAAGTGTGCTGAACCGCATCTGCCTGCCTCGCTCGCGGGCCTCGACAGATGGCACCGGTCACGAAGGATGGGCGCGGAGAATAGCGAAACGGACCACAAATGCAAACTTGTCCGACGGTCGGCAGGTGGTTTGTTCTCTCGCGCACAGAAGTCGTGCTATCGTTCCGAGTTGAAGGAAAGACTGATGGACGCACCCGACTCTCGGGCGGGCTCGTCCAGACGATCAACCCCCTGATTCATTCGCGGAGGACTTTGCGGTGGACAAGAGCGAATTCCAGGTCAACGGCCACTACGCCGTGACCATGAAGGACGAAAACGGCAAGCTGCGCCCGGCCAACATCTACGTGCACAGCATGGAAGACGAATACATGATCGTGCGCCGCACCTCCGGCGGTGACGTGGGTCTCCTGTTCAAGCTGAAGTACGACGACGTGGTCAAGATCGTGCGCACCCACAAGGTGCTGGACCGCAAGAAGTTCATGATTCCGGAAGCGATGCTCAAGCCGAAGCTCTGGGAAACCCGTGACAGCATGCGCACCTACTCTTCGGCTCCGGGCCTCGGCAAGTAACCGACCCCGCGATGCCAAGACCCTTCGGAGGCCGGCCCCAACGGCCGGCCTCCGTCGTATGAAGACACGGCTTCTCACGCTACTTTCGACCCTGCTCCTGGTACTCACGCTGGGGGCTCCAACGGTTTCGGCCTCCGGGACCGCCCTGCCCGATCTGGGCGAGGCCTCCGGTGGCGTACTGACCCCCGCGGAAGAGCGCGAGCTCGGCCGCTCACTGCTTCGAGAGATCCGACGGTCCCTCCCACTGGTGACCGATCCGGAAGTTTCCTTCTACGTCGACTCCCTTGGCCGGCAGCTGCTCGCCAATGCCCCTGACGCAGATGGCCCGTTCTACTTCCTGACGATCGACAACGGTCAGGTCAACGCCTTTGCGATGCCCGGCGGAATCATCGGGGTGCACTCCGGACTGATGCTCGAGGTGCGCGACGAGGCCGAACTGGCCGCCGTCATGGCCCACGAAATTGCACACGTCACCCAACGCCACCTGGCCCGAATGTTCGCGCGCGGGCGCGAGGTCAACTTCACCACCGGCCTGGCCATCCTCGCCGGGGTCCTGGCATCGATGGCGGATCCAACCCTGGGCTCGGCCATCATCACCGGCGGTGTCGCGGGCGGTATCCAGCAACAGATCAACTTCACCCGCGCCAACGAGGCCGAGGCCGACCGCGCCGGCATGCGCATACTGGCCAGCGCCGACTTCGACCCGAACGCGATGGCGGATTTCTTCGAGCGTCTACAGGAACTCTCGCGCGGCGTTGGCGACGCGGTGCCCGAGTACCTGCGCACCCACCCGGTCACGCTCGACCGCATCACCGACGCCCGCAATCGCGCGGCCGGCCTGCCGGCGGTCGATACGCGCAACCGCGGCCCCGAGTTCCAGTGGATGCAGGCCCGCACCCGGGCCCTGAAGGACCCGCGCCGTGCGATCGAGATCCATCGCGGGGCCTCGGACCCGGCCCCGCACCAGATCTACGGCGCAATGGTGGCTCACCTGGAGCGCGGCGAACTGGACCGCGCCGCCGAACGGCTGGAGGAAATCCCGGTCGAGGAGGCCCCCGGGATGACGCTGGAGCTGGCGCGCGTCGCACTGGAGCGCGAACGCGGCAACCACGAAGCGGCGCTCGAGATCCTGAATGACCTGGACGCGGTCTACCCCGGGCACCCGGTCATCCGCGAAGTGCTGGCCCGCGTGCACCGAGATCTCGACAACCCCGACCGCGCCATCCGCATCGTCAACGAGATGATCCGCAATGAACGCGCGCCCAACCCCGAGTTGCTGCGACTGAAGGCAGACATCGCGGATGGGGCCGGCTATATTGCGGTCAGCCGCGAGGCCATGGCGGAATATTTCTTCCACCGCGCGCAATACGAAGAGTCAGTACGCCAGTTCGAGGCCGCCATCGAAGCACGCGATGCCAGCGAGCGCGATATCCAGCGGATCGAGGACAAGCGCGACACGGCCAAGGAAACCGCGCGGCAGGCGCGCGAACAGCGCCGCTAGGGTGACGCCGCCCCCCACGAAGATTCGGGGCTCGGTCAAGGGCAGACATCAGCATCCGTCACGGCCAGAAACCGGGGAATCCGGTTCTTGAGGCGCTGCGGGCTGACTACGGCTTCATACCAGCCGGGCGTCGCGCCGGTCGGCAAGGAAGCTCCATACCCAGGGAATGTTCCACAAAGAAATAGCGTCTAGATTGCTGCTTCGAGAAACCCAAAAATCACAATAAACTACTGTAGAGAGAGGTAGGACCCTCATGCATATCTCACGCCGCGAATTCATGCAGCTGCTGGCCGCCGCCAGCGTGGCCGGCTTCCCCCTGGCGGGCTGCGCCAAGGCCACCAATGGCAAGTACGGCACCTCGGGAGACCCGTACGACATGCTGGATCGCTTCGGCAATGTGCATCTGCTGCACTACACCGACTGCCATGCGCAGCTCAAGCCGATCTATTTCCGCGAGCCCAACGTGAACCTGGGCGTAGCCGATATGCGCAACCGCCCGCCGCACATCGTCGGCGAGCACTTCCTCAAGCACTATGACGTCGAACGCGACAGCATCTTTGCCCACGCCTACACCAACCTGAACTTCATGGAGGCGGCCGAACAGTACGGTCGTGTCGGCGGCTTCCCGCAGCTGAAGACACTGGTCAAGAAGCTGCGCGACTCGCGCCCGAACTCGCTGTTGCTGGACGGTGGCGACACCTGGGGTGGCGGCTCGGGCACCGCGCTGTGGACCAATGCCCAGGACATGGTCGATGCACAGAAGCTGCTGGGCATCGACATCATGACCGGCCACTGGGAATTCACCTACGGAGCCGACCGTGTGGAAGAAGTCGTCAACGGCGATTTCGCCGATGCCGGGATCGACTTCGTCGCCCAGAACGTGCGCGACGTGGACTGGGGGGACCTGATCTTCAAGCCGTACGTGATCCGCGAGTTGAACGGTGTCAACGTCGCCGTGATCGGCCAGGCGTTCCCCTACACCCCGATCGCCAACCCGCGCTGGATGGTCGAGCAGTGGTCGTTCGGCATTCGTCCGGACGACATGCAACGCCAGGTCAACGCCGCGCGCGAAGAAGGCGCCGAGATCGTGGTCGCGCTGTCGCATAACGGCATGGACGTGGACATCAAGATGGCGGGCATGGTCGAGGGTCTCGACGCGATCATGGGCGGTCACACGCACGATGCCGTCCCGCAGCCGCTGCCGGTAGAACGCCCCGATGGTGGCACCTGCCTGGTGACCAACGCCGGCTCCAATGCCAAGTTCGTTGGCGTGCTGGACTTCGATTTCCGCGACGGCGAGATCAAGGACTGGGAATACCGCCTGGTCCCGGTGTTCGCCAACCTCCTGGACGAAGATCCGGAGATGGCCGAGTTCGTCGACAACATGCGCAGCCAGGAAGTCACCTACGACGGCGACACCTTCAACATGGAAGAGAAGCTCTCCGAAGAGCTGGCCGTGGCCGAGGACCTGCTGTTCCGTCGCGGCAATTTCAACGGCACCTTCGACCAGCTGATCTGTGATGCGCTGATGGAGGTCCACGATGCCCAGATCGCGTTCTCGCCGGGCTTCCGCTGGGGCACTACCGTACTCCCGGGCATGCCGATCACCTTCGAGCACATCATGGACCAGACCGGCCTGACCTATCCGGAGACGACCCGCAACGCCATGACCGGCGCGCAGATCAAGGACATCCTGGAAGACGTCGCCGACAACCTGTTCAACGCCGACCCGTTCTACCAGCAGGGGGGCGACATGGTCCGCGTGGGCGGCCTCCGCTATGCGATCGATCCGGAAGCCGAGATCGGTAGCCGCATCTCCGAGATGGAGCTGGGCGGCGAGAAGATCGATCCGGACAAGGAATACGTCGTCGCCGGCTGGGCCAGCGTCCAGCAGGAGCCGGCGGGCGGTACCGGCACGATGATCTGGGACAACGTCGCCGAGTACCTGCGCAACCAGTCCGACGGTGTTCGCATCAGCAAACTCAACGAGCCGAAGGTCAAGGGCATCGGCGAGGACAACCTCGGCTATGTCCCGACGACCGAGGACATGTACCGTCCCTCCTGATCCTGCCGCAGGTCCAGGAACGAGAAAGCCCCGCGATCGCGGGGCTTTTTTGTGGGAGATTGCCGGTCTTACTGATTGACCCAGCGTCCCTGCGCATCCCTGCACGCCGTACCGTTCACCGTTTCCGGCTGTCCGTTCATCGTCGTCTGCACCTGGTACTCGCGGCAGTCCTGCCCGGACGCCTGATAGGTGCGCGTGGGGGTGGCCTGATACTGGTACCCGGTATTGGGGTTCTGCCAGGTGGATGCCCGATGATCCGGATTGTGTTCCAGGGCATGCGAGACCTGCTGGCGATCGACCTGATCCATGGTGCGTCCAACGGAGCCGCCGATCGCTGCGCCGGCCAGCGTACCCGCGATGATCGCCGCGGTCCGCCCCCGACCACCGCCGATCTGGGAACCAATGACGCCGCCGGCCGCACCACCGATCACTGCACCGGTCTGCTGTTTGGTGGGCGGCGTCTGGCAACCGGCGAGCAGAAAGGTCACGCTCGCCACCGCCGCTAACAACACTGTCTTCTTCATCTCTGCCTCCGTTGCGCGGCCACCGGACCGCACTGCACAACTGCATCATTCAAGTTAGCGGCGAAGACCTGAACGCTGCGTGAAAATCCGGGCACGCAAAGCCGGCGGCTGAATGTGACCTCCAGGCCGCAAAACTTCCAAGCCGTTCAAAACACGTATGAGAAACCTCGTATTCATGTCTCAGAATCGCCCCCCTCCGCTGTCGCTTTCAGGCATCCCTTCCTAGACTGTCCTCCGGTAAAAGACACCCCCCCGGTGAAGTGAGGAACGTGACCATGATCAAGAAGATATTCGCCACAGCCATTGTTGCCAGTGTGTTCGTAGCCGGCCCGGTGATGGCGCAGTCCGCCGGCGCGGGCGCCAGCGCCAGTGCCAGTGCCAGTGCCAGTGCCCCGCAGGGGAACCCCAGCTCGCCGGTCGCCGGTGGCACCCCCTCGGGTGGCATCTCCGCAGCCGCGCGTTCGGAACCGGGCGCGGTGTCGCGTATTGCGACCCGCTCCGGTCGCCTGGTGGGCCTGATTGCCTCCACCGGTACGACTCCGGGTACCGGTACCACCCCGGGCACGGGTACCACCCCCGCTACCGGCACTCGGTAACGAACGCCCATGCGAACCAATTCGCACTTCCTTCGCGAAGGCCGCCTCCGGGCGGCTTTCGCATGTCTGGGCCTTGGAGTTTTCGTGAGCCTGGTCACGGGCTGCGGTAGCGGGGGGCCCACGCCGCTGGGGGCATCCCTGCAAGGCATGGTCACGGGCGGGCCGGATGTGAGCTCCCGGGCAGAGGAGATTCCCTATGCGTCGCTCGCGGTTCGCACCGAACACCATCAGGGGTTGCTGATCCTTGGGGCCCTCTCCGACGAACACACCTTCTGGCCGAGTGCCGAGGGCCTTTCGCTGCAGCTGCGCGACGGGGGGCTGTTTGCCACGTCCGGTCTCGAACAGGACCTTCTGGGAACCCACCACCCCGATGCCGATGCCCCCCCCTGGCGCCAGGCAAGCCCCGCCACCTACCAGGTCGAACGGCATGTCCGCGCACCCTCCGGCGCCATTGTCCGCCATGTCGGCGAGGGCACCCTGGACTGCGGGACTCGCACATCGCGGGACCTCCCCCTCGTGACTCTGGAACTCGAGCGCTGCCGCGAGCGTATCGACTGGGAAGGTGCCGGAACGACTCGCGCCGATTTCTGGCGTGACCCCGAAACCCGCGATCTATGGGCATACGACGGCCAGGCCTGGCCGGATGGTCCCTCGATCGCCTGGCAGGTGGCTCGCCCCTGGTGGTAGCCCTCGCAGGAGGCATGATGCAACGCCATTTTCATCCCATGTGGCTGGCCGTGGGCTTGCTGGCCCTGGCCCCAACGGTGGGCTCGACCGACGACACGCCGGTCCCGCCCTCGCTCGCCGAAACCTGGGTGACCTGGCAGGAAGAACTGTCCGAACCCATCGACTGGGCCTACGGTTTCGCCCTGCGTAGCCGCGATGTACGCCCCATCGACCACGAACGCCGACGGCTCCTGGCCGAAATCGAACTGATCGGACAGACGATGGACATCGGCGGACGCCCCGAGGTGGCCCGGGCACTCGATTCCTGGAGCGAAACCGTCGAGGCGATGGAGGCGGCTCCCAATGTACGCAGTGCCGAGCGCCTCGACCTGCCCTGGCTCCTGGCCAATCTGCGCCACGCGCCCGACCCGTCCGGCATGGAGCACATTGGCTACTGCACCCCGCCCGACTGGGTGGAGCTGTGGTCCCTGGATGGTGTGGACCGCCATGAATGGACCCCGGGGATGACCCTGCAGGACCTGCTCGCCAAGCCCTCGCGCACGGCGCTGCGCGGCACGGACACGGCCGCCGTGGTTTCGCCGGTCGGCGAGGTCCACGTATTCGGCGCCGCGCCCTGGAACCGTGAGGACACCGCGATCGCCCCCGGGACCCGGGTGATGACGCACCTCCATGTCCGTGACCTGGGGGGGTCGGTAGAGGGTGACCTGCTCAACCAGCGCCTACCCCGCTTTCTTGCGACCCGTTTGCCGGGCGACAACTGCACACTTCGGAAACTGCCATGAACGCTACACCTTTGCGCATGCGCCGCCGCAGCCTGGTGGTCGCCGTGCTCCTCGGCCTGGGCCTGCCCACGGCACAGGCCGAGGAATTCGGACTCGGCCAGGGCCAGCGGGATACCGGCGGGATCGGTCTGATGCAGACCCCCACGGCCCGCACCGGTGATGCCGGTCACTTCGCCGCCGGCTGGAACCGCACCTACCCCTACCGTCGCTGGAGCGTCTTCGTACAGCCGCTCGACTGGATGGAACTCGGCTTTCGCTATATACAGGTCGAGAACCGACCATATCTGGCCGCCGGCGATGACGACCGGTACAACATCGACAAAGGCGCGGACATCAAACTCCGCCTGGTCGAGGAGAGCCGCTATATCCCGGAAGTGGCCGTCGGTTTTCAGGACCTGGGCGGCACGACCCTGTTCGGTGGCGAGTACCTGGTTGCCAACAAGCGCTGGAACAACTTCGACTTCTCCCTGGGGATTGGCTGGGGTTACCTGGGCAATCACGGCGATATCGAATCACCGCTTGGCTGGATTGACGACAGCTTTGACGAACGCCCACGGTCCGCCGGGGGTGGTCAAGGCGGCGAGGTCGCCACGCACCAGATGTTCCGTGGCCCGGCGGCCCTGTTCGGGGGGGTCGAGTACCAGACGCCCTGGGACCGCCTGCTGCTTCAAGTCGAATACGAGGGCAACACCTATCAGCAAGAACCTCAGGACAACGCCCAGGAACAGGATTCCCGCTTTAATTTCGGCGCGCGGCTGAAACTGACCAACAGCATTGAGCTGCATACCGGCTGGCAGCGCGGCAATACCGCGATGGTGGGCCTCCATTTCACGACCAACCTGGCGCGGCTCTCGCAGCCCAAGGCCGACGACCCGGCCCCAGTCGACCCCGCCCATGTGGAGCGCCGCGACTGGGATGCGGTGGCCACGGACCTCAATACCAATGCCGGGATCTACGTGACCGAGATCCGCCAGGTCGGCGACACCATCGAGGTCACGGGCGAACCGGCCCGTTACCGCAACCTGAAGCAGTCCGAAGGGCGGGCCAACCGTCTGCTTGAGGCGCAGGCCGATGCCGGCATCCACACCTTCCAGTACCGCTGGCAGACACTGGGGCTCGACCTGCGCGAGAGCCTGCACGACCGGGAGGCCTTTGGCCGCGCACTGGCCTCCGCGGATCACGAGACCGACTACCGGCACAGCGTGCGGGTACGCGATATCGAACCTACGACGAACAATGATCGCGGCGAGGTCCTTTACGAGGCCGAACCCCGGCGCTTCGAATGGGGCGCAGGCCCCTCTCTGGAACAGAACTTTGGCGGCCCCGACGGCTATCTGTACCGGCTGTCCGCCTATCTCGATGCCAGCTATCACCTCGCCCAGGGCACCTGGATCTCGTCCATGCTCACGACAACCCTGGCCGACAACCTCGAGAACTACGAATACATCGCCGATTCCGAGTTGCCCCGCGTGCGCACCCACATCGGCGACTATCTCGCCGAGACCAGCGTAGGCATCTCCAACCTGCAGGCCACCCACACCAAGCGACTGGGCAAGAACTGGTACGCGATGGGCTACGGTGGCCTTCTGGAGATGATGTACGCGGGTGTCGGGGCCGAGGTCTTGTACCGGCCGTTCAACAGCCGCTGGGCCATCGGCGTCGATGCCAACTGGGTACGCCAGCGCGAGTTTAACCAGCAGTTCGGCCTGCGGGACTACGAGCAGGTGACTGGGCATGTGACCACCTACATCGACACCGGCGTGCAGGACATCCATGCACGGGTGAGCGTAGGCCGCTATCTGGCGGGCGACCTCGGGACCACCCTCGACTTCTCGCGCGAATTCGCCAATGGCGTGCGGGTCGGCGCCTGGTCGACCTTCACCGATGCTGGTGACGATTTCGGCGAAGGCAGCTTCGACAAGGGCCTGTACCTGTCGGTCCCCTACGACTCCTTCTTCTCCACCTCCAGCCGCAACCGGGCCAACATCGCCTGGCAGCCGCTGACCCGCGACGGTGGTGCGCGCCTGAACCGACGTCATCAGCTGTTCGACATCACCGAAGAACGTCAGGTCGGCCGCTACTGGGACGAGCCCGACGCCACCTGGCGTTAATCCCCCGGTGTCCGGGGCATCGAGTCCCGGGCAGCCCTTCCTTCCAGACACCCTGCGTGCCTGCACGCACCCGCGTCGCCTGCCCTTGTTCGCCTGCCAGATTCGACACAACCAGCCCCCCCCTCTGAATCGGGAAGCCCGCCACGGCCGCGCATCCCCAACCGGACCGCACGGCATCGTTCGCCCCCGGGTACACACCCGTTAGCTGGCTTTCGACTCTCCGCGCCGCGCAGGAAACCCACTGAAACCCGCCGGCAGACTGGGCACCCCAACGTCCGCTGGCCAGCAGCCAGTGCGGGCCGCCCGGGTCATTCGCCTGGCAATCGACTGAAAGACTGCACACGCGCAGCGGGGGTCACGCAGAACCGGCCAGGGCAAAGGCGTGGCCCATGGCTGGCGGCACCCGATCCGCGCCACAAAAAAGCCCCGGCATTTGCCGGGGCCAGGGGTGCGTCAGATGGGGCCACTGTTTAGCGGCCCCCCTGGACCACTACTTGTAGGAGTAGTGGTAGTAACCGTAGCCGTAGCTGGTCGAGGCCTTGTACTCGATCGAGTTCAGGATACAGCCACGCACGTCGACTCCCGCTGCATCGAGACGGCGCCGTGCCGACTCGATCTCGCGTAGCGGGTTCAGCTGGAAGCGCACCACCATCAAGGTGGTCGAGCACTGGCGTGCCACCACGGCCGCATCGGTGACCGCCAGGATCGGCGGCGTGTCGATCAGCACCAGGTCGTAATCCCGGCTGAGCTGTTCCAGCATGCGGCTGAAACGGTCGCTCATCAGCAACTCCGACGGGTTCGGTGGCGCGCTGCCACGGGCGATGTAGTCCAGCCCCTGGATGTCCGTGCGGCGCAGCACGCCTTCCAGGGATTCCTGGCCCGCCAGAAACTCCGAGAGTCCCCCGTCGCTGCGCTGACCGAAGGCGTGGTGTACATGCCCCTTGCGCAGATCGGCGTCGATGATCAGCACGCGCTGCCCCGCCTGGGCACAGACGGTCGCCAGGTTAACCGAGACAAAGCTCTTGCCCACATTCGGACTCGGACCGGTAATCACCAGGCGGTTGTTTTCGGCCTCCAGCATCGCGAAATGCAGGCTGCTGCGCAGGCCACGCAGTGCCTCGATTGAATCGTCGGCCGGATCGATCGAGGCCAGCACGCCCCCCGGGACATCGTAGCCGCGCGGCTGGTTGCTCCGTTTCACGCGGCGCAGCAGGTTCTCCTGCGCCCTGGAACGCGGCACGCTGGCATACACCGGCAGGTCGATCGCCTCGATTTCCTCCTGCGATTCCACCCCGCGGTTGAACATCCCGCGCACCAGCACCAGCGCGATCGCCAGGCCACCACCAAATACCGTGGACAGCATCACGATCAGGTTGCGCTGCGGTTCGACCGCGGACAGCCCCGCCTGGGCGTCGTCCAGGATGCGGACATTGCCCACCGTGCTGGCGCGGGCGATATCCATCTCCTGCATGCGATTGAGCAGCTGGACGTAGATGTCCTGGTTGACCTCCACATCCCGGTTGAGACGCAGGATCTGCTGCTGGGTCTCCGGCAGCGCGCTGACCTCCTGGTTCAGCCGGTTGCGCTCCTCCTGCAGCTTCTGGCGTTTGTCGATCAGGGCCGCATAGGTCGGATGGCTGGCCGTGTACCGCCGGGAGATCTCGGCCTCCTCGAACTCCAGCTCGTTGAGCTGACGTTCCAGGTTGACCAGGCGGTCGAGCACGGCACGGGTCTCCTGCGAGAGATCCACGCTGTCGCGCTCCGTGCGGTACTCGTTCAGCGCATCCTCGGCGGTTTGCAGCTGATCGCGCACATCCGGGACCTTCTCCTCGAGGAACTCGAGGCTCTTCTCGGCCTCGGCGGCCTTGCGCTGAACATTCTGCGTCAGATAGATCTGGCTGATGGTGTTCAGGATGCGCTGGGCGTGCTGCGGGTCCGGATCGGTCAGGGTCAGGCTGAACACGCCACTCTCGCGGCCCTGCTGCCCCACCTCGAACTGCCCACGCAGGCTGTTGATCGCCGCCAGGCGCGAACGCCGCTGGATATCAAAACGCGCACCCGGCCCCGCATCCATTTCGGCCACACGCAGGCGCACGTCACCCTCGAAGAACTCCACGTCCTCGCCGATACGCCCCTCGCCCAGTTCGTGATCCCCGTTGATCAGGCGATAACGATCGTCATCCAGGACCTCCAGCGTAAAGGTGCGCCCCTCGTAGGCTCGGGCCACCTGGAACTCGCCCACGTTGATCGACTCGCCCGCCCAGACACTGGACTGAGCAAAGGCGGGGCGCTCCATGCCCCGGCGAACGAGGTAATCGCCCACCACCGGCATACGGTGCGGGCGTACCACCAGATCCAGTGCCTCCTGATCGACCGTGCGCCCGAGGACCATGCGTGAACGCAGGATCTGCAGCTCGGCCTCGACGCGCGGCTCCTGCCCCAGCATCTCGCGCACACTGGACAACGGGCTGCTGAAGCGTCCCATGTCCTCCACCTGCACCAGTGCATCGGCGCGGTAGATCGGGGTGGACACCGTGGCGTATACCGCGCCCGCAATGGCAAACAGTGCCGTTATGAAAATGATCAGCCACTTGTGGTCCAGCAACTGGCCGAGCAGTCGGCCAATATCCAGTTCGCCTTCCGGCACCCCGGGGGAATGGTTCTTTGTCATCGGGACTTACCTGTGTCGGAGATCATCGGTTCAGCCGCCGTGCCCAGGCATCGGCAGCCTCCACGAGTAGGGCATGAGCCTGCGCAAAGACCTCGGGGCTCTTGCCATAGGGATCGGGAATATCTCGGCCCCGGCCGCCTTCCAGCCAGTGACCAAATCGCATCGTCTTGCCGAGCACTTCGGGGTGGCGCCCGCCGACGGCCTGGCGCTGGCCCTCGCTCATCACCAGTACCAGATCGGCGTGATGCAGCCAGTCCGCCTCGATCTGGCGGGCCTTGTGCGCCGTAACGTCCAGACCGTCGGCCTCGGCCAGGCGCCGTGCCTCGGGGTGGACGCCCTCCCCGACCACCGCCCCAAGGCCCGCGGATTCCACCGAGCGATCGGGCAGGCGCTCGCGCAGCAGTGCCTCGCCCACGGGACTGCGGCAGATATTGCCGGTACAAACCACCAGAATCCGGTTAAACATGGCTAGAAGTCATCCGACAGGCGACGCACGTCGCGCGTGGTACGGGAGGATTGATAAACGGCACTGACCGTGGGCAGCAGCTGGCTGATCACACGATTCCAGCGGCCCAGCGACGTCGTCGTCACATACACGATGTCCAGCGGCTCCAGCTCGAACTCGGCTCCCAGCATCAGCGCTGCGGAATTGCGCGCATCCAGCTGGTAGACGGTCGCAAGCTTGTCGCTCTCCGGTGGCGCACGGCGGATCACGAAGATGCCGCTGGCGTCCGCCCGGTTCTCGTTAAACCCTCCGGCCTGGCTGAGCGCATCCATCAGTGTCAGCTGACCGCGGCCCAGGGGCAGCCGTTGCGGGTCGCCTACCTCGCCCATCACGTAGACCTGCTGGCCGGCGGTATCCGGGACATGCAGCACGTCGCCGTCACGCAGGAGCCGGTTTTGCGACATGTCGCCATAGCGCAGCATGTCGTAGAGCGAGATGACGATCTCCTCGCCTTCCCGCGTGAGGATCACCTCGTGCCAGTTGGCATCGTCGGAAAGCCCACCCGAGTGATGGATCGCATCCAGCACCGTCAGCGGGACATTGGTCACCGGTTGCACACCGGGCTCGCGTACCGAGCCCGTCACCTGGACCTTCTGCGAGTTGAAGGCCGCCACTCGCACCTCGACCTGGGGCTCGTTCACGAAGGTGGCGAGATCGCGCGCAATACGGTCGCGCACCTGCGACACCGTGTACCCCTCGACTTCCACGCGCCCGATATAGGGGTAAAAGATCGTGCCGTCCGGGTGCACGGTATTCCCCGACTCCACTGCCGATCGCTCGCTCCCGGCGGGGATGGTCAACTCGGGGTGCTCGTACACGATGACCGCCAGCACGTCGCCGCGACCGATGCGGTAGTCGTATTCAGCGACGTCCTGTGCCATCTCGTCGCTTACACGGCGAAGGTCCGGCGGGACCGAGCGAGTCTCCTGGGCTCGGATCAGGCCAAAGGTTATGGGCTCGATATCGACCAGGTCCTCCACCGGGGCACTGGAGGTGCGCTCGGCAATGTGCCCGCCAGGGGCCCAGGCACATCCACCCAATGTCACCAGCAGGATCAGTAACAGGACCCAGCGTACGGGGGGAATCACGTTCATGGATCTTCCTCTTTTGCGCATGGCCGCAACGCCCCTGGCGCCCACGGCCGCGTCGTCACCTTGCGATTCATCCTGGCGAGCCCCACCGGGTCCGCCTCAAGCGGGCCGACCATGTCATGAATGGGCCGGATCGTCGTCGAACTGGCGCAAAATATCGGCAGCCAACCCCTTGCGAGCCATGCCGCGATCCGAAACTTACGGGGCTGGTCACAGCTTCGACGGATCGACCTCACGTTTCCCGGAACCGGCGTTGCGGGGCCATTCCGGCCGATGCTTGAATCCATCGCGTTCACCCCATGAACGAGTGACCCGGACCCTCGTCACAACGCCCGCGGGCAAGCGAAACGTCCGGACACACCGGTCCCATCCATCCGACAAGGAAGAGGCGACATGAAAGTCTTGATCACCGGCGCGGCAGGTTTTATCGGCTCCCATCTGGCCCTGCGCCTGCTGGAGCGTGGCGACACCGTGATCGGTGTCGACGACATGAACGACTACTACGACCCGAGCCTGAAGCGGGCCCGGCTGGACCGCATCCGCGCCCTGCCGGCATCCCGCCAGCGCTTCGTGTTCGAACACGAAGACATCGCCGACCGCGCGGCGATGGAGCGGGTGTTTCGCGAGCACCGTCCGGAGCGGGTGGTGAACCTGGCGGCCCAGGCCGGGGTGCGCTATTCGCTGGAGAACCCGGCGGCCTATGTCGACACCAACCTGGTCGGCTTCGGCAACATCCTGGATGGCTGCCGGCACAACGGTGTGGAACACCTGGTCTATGCCAGTTCCAGCTCCGTCTACGGCGCCAACACCACGATGCCGTTCTCGGTGCACGACAACGTCGACCACCCGCTGAGCCTCTACGCCGCGAGCAAGAAGGCCAACGAGCTGATGGCGCATACCTATGCGCATCTGTACCAGCTCCCGGTGACGGGCCTGCGCTTCTTTACCGTCTACGGCCCCTGGGGCCGGCCGGACATGGCGCTGTTCCTGTTCACGAAGAAGATCCTGGCGGGCGAGCCGATCGACGTCTTCAACTACGGCCACCACCGCCGCGACTTCACCTACATCGACGACATCGTCGAGGGCGTGATCCGCACGCTGGATCGTCCGGCGCAGCCCAACCTCGACTGGACCGGCGCCGAGCCCGACTCGGCGACGAGTGCAGCCCCCTATCGGCTGTACAACATCGGGGCCCATCGTCCGGTGGAGTTGATGCACTACATCGAGGTGCTGGAAGACTGCCTGGGCTGCAAGGCGGAGAAGAATCTCCTGCCGCTGCAGCCGGGCGACGTGCCGGACACCTACGCCGACGTCGAGGCGCTGCGCGCCGACACCGGCTATGAACCCACCACCTCGGTCGAGGAGGGCGTCGCCCGCTTCGTCGAGTGGTACCTGGGGTATTACCGGGCGGCCGCCTGATGGGGGTCTACCGCAAAACGCTGCAGCTGCTCACCCCGGCGGAGAAGCGCCGGGGTGGGCTCGTGCTGGGGCTGATGATGATCATGGCGGTACTGGAGACCGCCGGGGTCGCATCGATCATGCCGTTCCTGTCCGTATTGGGTAACCCGGAGCTGGTCAACACCAACCCCGTACTGAACCAGCTCTATAGGGGGCTGGGATTCAACTCGGTGGATCAGTTCATCTTCGCCCTGGGTGCGGCGGCCTTCGCGCTGATCCTGTTCTCGGCGGTGTTTCGCACGCTCACGCACTACGCGATGAACCGCTTTATCGAGATGCGCCGTCACAGCCTTGGCAAGCGCCTGCTGGAGACCTACCTGCGCCAGCCGTATGCGTTCTTCCTGAACCGTCATAGCGGCGACATGGCCAAGAGCATCCTGTCCGAGGTCGACCAGCTGGTGCTGAACGTCTTCCGTCCCGGGATCACGATGATCGCCTACCTGGTCGTAACCATCGCCATCGTGGCACTGCTGATCGTTGTGGATCCGTGGCTCGCGCTGGGGGTCGCGGTCGTGATCGGTGGGGTATACGGGACGATCTTCGTGTTCGTGCGCGGCCTGCTCGGGCGCATCGGCCGTGATCGCTCGCTCGCCAACAAGGAACGCTTCACCGCCGCCGGCGAGGCCCTCGGCGGCATCAAGGACATCAAGCTGCTGGGTCGCGAACACGCATACCTGTCGCGCTTCGATGCCCCCTCCAAGCGCCAGGCCCGGCACCAGGCGACCAACCAGACCATCTCCCAGGTCCCCAAATTCCTGATCGAGGCGATCGGCTTCGGCGGCATCATCGGGCTCACCCTGATCCTGCTGCACACCCAGGGCGGCACCGGTACGGATGCGCTGGGCGAGATCCTGCCGATCCTCGGGCTGTACGCCTTTGCCGGCTACCGCCTGCTGCCGGCCGCGCAGCACATCTACGCGGGCCTGGCGAAGCTTCGCTTCGGCGCCGCCGCCGTGGAGAGCGTGACCGAGGACCTGCGCGAACGCGAGGCCCTGGCGGAACTGCATCGCCGGGCCCCCCAGCCGCTCGTCCCGCAGAAGACCATCGCGCTCAAGGGCATCGACTTCACCTATCCAGGCGGCCACCGCCCCGCTCTGCAGTCCATCAACCTGGAGATCCCGGTCGGTACATCGGTCGGGATCATCGGCACCACCGGCTCCGGCAAGACCACGCTGGTCGATGTCCTGCTGGGCCTGTTGCGCCCGACCGAGGGCGCCATCTCGGTGGATGGCCAGCCGGTCACGGATGCCAACCTGCGCGCCTGGCAGCAGTCCCTGGGCTACGTCCCCCAGGACATCTTCCTGACCGACTCGACCGTGGCCGAGAACATCGCCTTGGGGATTCCCGCCGCGCAGATCGACCACGATCGCGTCGAGCGCTGCGCGCGCATGGCACAGGTGCATGACTTCATCGTTCAGGACATGCCGGAGCAGTACGCCACGATGGTGGGCGAGCGTGGCGTGCGCCTGTCCGGGGGCCAGCGCCAGCGCATCGGGATCGCCCGCGCCCTCTACCACGACCCCGACGTCCTGGTGTTCGACGAGGCCACCAGTGCCCTGGACACCGCAACCGAACGCGCCGTGATGGAGGCGATCGAGTCCCTGTCACGCAGCAAGACCATCATCCTGATCGCGCACCGCCTGAGTACCGTGCGCGCCTGCGATCAGGTCGCCCACCTGGAACGGGGATCGTTCGCCTCCGTTGGCCGCTTCGACGAGCTGGTCACTCACACCGAGGCAGATAACCCCCAGGTCCAGTCCGTCCCCGGCCCCGCGGCCTCCGGCACCCATGGCTGAACCCGCCATGCCGACACCACACGAGGAGTTGCCCGTGACGCACGTTCAATCCCAGCCGCTGCAGATCAAGAACAGCGGCCGCATCGCCCGCACCATTGCGCGCGCGGTCCATCTGCGCCACCTGCAAAAGTCGCGCAAGATCGCCATCCAGTGGCGCGAGAAGCTGATCCGCGCCCACGGCGAGTCCGCGGTCACGCGCCCGGTCCTGCAGCGGATCAAGCGCTATGCGACCGACACCTACGGGAGCGAGTCCTGGTGGCCGTGGCTGGCCGCCTACACCGAGGTGCGGCGCGAGTTTGTCGAGGGATGGATCGGCGACGACTACTACACCGAGTCCCTGAACCCGCTCTGGAACCGGCAGGACATCCGCCGCCTGAGCGGGCTCAAGACCATGGATTCGCGCCTGTTCCCGGACAGCGTCGTGCCCCCGGTCTTCGTGCGCGTGGGCGGCCAGTACCTGGATGCCCAGGGGACGCCGGAACCACTGGAAACCGCCCTCTCCCGGCTCGAGTCCGGCAAGAGCTATGTGATCAAGCCCGACGAGGGTCGCCAGGGCCTCGGCGTGACCTTCACCACCGCCGAACAGGTGGCCGAAGAACTCGGCAAGGTCCCCGGAAACTGCATCGTGCAGCCCTTGATCGAGCAGCATCCGGATATCGCGCGGATCAACGCCAGCTCGGTCAATACGCTGCGGGTTCTGACCTTCCTCGACCCGGAATCCGGGGAGCTGCGCATCCTGAACCACTTCCTCCGTCTGGGCCGCGAGGGGCAGCGCACCGACAACGTCTCCACCGGTGGCTACTTCGTCGGTGTCGATGGCGAGGGCTGGCTGGACGGCCACCTGCGCGACCCGGTTTGCGTCAGCATCGGCTCGGTCCACCCGGACAGCGGCGTGGACGTGAAGGACTGCCGGATCCCCAACTTCGGGGCGGTACGCGAGCTGTGCCTGAACGCCCATCGCCGCATCCCCTATCTGCGCTTCATTGGCTGGGACGTCTGCATTCAGGCCAACAGCGAGCCCGTAATCCTCGAGTGGAATGCGGAGCAGGTGGCCTGGTCGCGCAACGAGTCCTGCTTCGGACCCTTGCTGCCCTCGGTCCCGCGCGGCTATCCGCGCTGATCCGCCACTGCCATCAGGAGAACGACATGAACACGATCAAACTGCTGTGGACCGGTGGCTGGGACTCCAGCTACCGCCTGCTGGACTTGGCGCTTTATCGCAACCGCAAGGTGCAGCCAATCTACGTGCTGGACCCGCGCCGGAAATCCTATGTGTACGAGCTGCGGGCCATGGCCAATATCCGCGCGGGCATCGAGGCGCGGGCGGAGGCCCGCGGGCGCGTAGCGCCGGTTCGTGTCTATCTGCGCAGCGACATCCTCGAGGACCCGAACATCACTGAGCTCTACCAGCGCCTGGCAAGCGAGGTGCATGTGGGTACCCAGTACGACTGGCTTGCCCGCCTGTGCGAACAGGAAGGCCTGCGTGACCTGGAGCTGTCGCTCACCGGGCACGAGGCCGGCACCGAGTTGCAGGAACGCCTGTTCCGCAACCCGCAGTACGGGGACTTCCGCTTCCGCGAGGACGACTTCGCCTGGGAGCTGTTCCAGTACTACCGCTTCCCGTTGCTGTCGGTCACCAAGGAGGCGATGAAGTACGACGCCGAGGCCAAGGGCTTCCTGCCGCTGCTCGAACAGTCGTGGTTCTGTCATTCGCCGATCCTCGGACAGCCCTGTGGTCACTGCCAGCCCTGCCGCTTCTCGCGCGAGTCGCGACGCACGATCCAGTACTCGCGTCTGGGTCCGTTCCTGGAGCTGGCCCGCCGGGCGCGCTCCAGCCTGCGCTCGACGCGCACCGCCAGCGCCTGAGGCACAACCGTCATGTCCCTGGCCTTTGGTGCCCTCCTCCCCTGGCTCTCCGGCCCGCGCGAATATGCCGCGCTGCGCCGGGCCGAGCGGCTGTCCCTGCCCGCCCTGCAGCGCCTGCAGGCCGAACGGCTCGCGCGCCTGCTGATACAGGCACGCGACGACGTGCCGTACTACCGCGAAATCCTGCCAGATGCGGACACCATCGCCGCTGATCCGCTGGCCACCCTGCTGTCGCTGCCCATCCTCGACAAGGACACCATCCGTCGCGAGGGCGAGCGCCTGTGCGCACAGCGGCCCCGACCCGGGCTGCGGCGCAACACCTCGGGGGGATCCACCGGCGAGCCAGCCACGTTCTACCAGGACACCGCCTATCGCCGCTGGGGCCGCGCCACCAAGGCCCTGTTCGACGGCTGGACCGGCTACCGCCCGGGGCAGCCCAAGGCCGTGCTGTGGGCGGCTTCGCGCGACCTGACCTCACCCCGGGGCACCCGCCGCCTCGCCGAACGGCTGAAGAATCGCACCCTGCTGAACGCCTACCGCATGGACCCGGAGACGATGGATGCGCACCTCGAGCAGTTGCGCGCCGCGCCGCCCAGCCAGTTGCAGATCTACGCGGAGAGTGGCCACGAACTCGCCCGGCACGCCCTGCGCCGGGGGGTCCGTGTGCCGGGTATCGGCAGTGTCCTGAGCTCGGCCGGCACCCTCTTTCCCGATATGCGCGAGACCATCGAGAAGGCATTCGATGCCCCCGTGTTCAACCGCTACGGCTCGCGCGAGGTTGGGGACATCGCCTGCGAATGCGAGCGCCACCGCGGGCTGCACGTGAACCCGCTAACCCAGTACCTGGAGATCCTCGACGACGACGGCCGTCCGACGCCACCCGGGACCCCCGGGCGGGTCGTGGTCACCTCGCTGACGAACCACAGCATGCCCCTGCTGCGCTATGCGATCGGCGACCTGGCCAGCTGGTCCGGCGAGACCTGCGATTGCGGGCGGGAGTGGCCACTGCTGGAGGGGGTATGGGGACGCGTAACCGATCACATCCGCGGCGCCAACGGTGCCGTCGTATTCGGCGGGTGGCTGCGCCAGTTGCTGTACCCGGAAGACTGGATCGGGCAATACCAGTGGGTCCAGCACGCGGCAGATCATATCCGCCTGCGCCTGATCCCCATCGACCGTGCCCCGCAGGGAGAACGCGAACAGCGCCTGCAGGCACGTCTGGCGCCCGAGATCCGCGAGCAACTCGGCGCGGGCACACGCCTGGATATTGATCGTGTAAACGAGATCCCGCCATCGCCCAGCGGCAAGCACCTGCATGTGATCAGCGAGTTGCAGGAGAACCGGCAGTGAAGATCCTGCACGTGATCAACGGGCTCGGCCAGGGCGGCGCGGAGCGCCAGCTGGGCAACCTGCTGCACGCGGCACCGGACGCCGGCGCCGTGTTCGCGCTCAAGGAGCCCGGCGTGATGGCCGGCGACATCCGCGCGCAGGGCATCCCGGTCTATACCGGACGACTGCGCAACCCGCTCTCCACGGGGTGGATTGTCGCCCTGCGCCGCGCGCTGGCCGCCTATCAGCCCGATGGCGTGATGGGCTGGATGTACCACGGCAATCTGGCGGCCTCGCTGACCCGACGCCTCGGGCATCAGGGACCGGTGTTCTGGAACGTGCGCCACTCGGTGCATGACCTGGCGCACGAGAAACGCGGGACCCGCTGGGTGATCCGCAGCGGCGCCTGGCTGTCGCGGTATCCGACCCGCATCGTCTACAACAGCGCAACCGCGGCCGCCCAGCACGAGGCACTGGGATTCTCCGCGGATCGCCGCGTGGTCCTGCCCAACGGCTTTGATCTGGCGCGCTTCCATCCGGCACCGGACGCCGCCCCCGGGCTACGCACCCAACTGGGTATTGGCGCGGATACCTGGCTGCTGGGCATGGTCGGACGCGCTCACCCGATGAAGAACCATGCCGGACTGGTGGCCGCGCTGGCGCATCTGGTCCGGGCTGGAGCCGACGTTCACTGCGTAATGGTAGGCACCGGGGTATCCGCGGATGACAACCCGCTGGCCCGGGCCATCCGCGAACACGGAATGGACCGGCATGTCACGCTGCTGCCGCCCACCCCCGAACCCGAGGCCCTCTACCCGGGCCTGGACCTGCTAGTGCTGCCCTCGCGCTGGGGCGAAGGCTTCCCCAATGTCGTGGGCGAGGCCATGGCCTGCGGCAGACCGGCCGTGGTCACGGATATCGGCGATGCCGCCCGCGTGGTCGGGCCCACCGGCTTTGTCGCCGCAAGCCCCGAGCCGCCGGATCTGGCCGACGCCATTGCCCGGGCCATCGGCCAGGGTCGTGATCGCCTGCGCGAGCTGGGGGACGAGGCGCGCGCACGCATGGAATCGCATTACGCCCTCGAGGCCGTGGCCGCGCGCTACCAGACCCTGTTCCAGGATGCGATGGTCGATACCGCGCCCGTCTCGCCATGAGCTACACCTCGATCCCGTTCACGACGATGGAGCTGCTCCTGTCGGCCAGCTTCCTGATGGTGGTGCTGGTCGCCGTGCTGTGGACCGGGGCAAGACGCGAGGGCTATCTGTGGCCGCTGTTGGCGGCCCTGCTGGCCCGCATCGGGGCAGCCCTGGTACAGCGCTTCCTGTTTCCCCTGCCTCAGGGTGGAGCCGATGCGATCAGCTTCGAGCGCCGGGCCTGGTTCTGGGCCCAGAGTGGCTGCGGCAATCTCGGCGACCACTTCAGCATGGGCAGCTCGTACCTGCACAGCTGGCTGATCGCGAACGTCTACGCATGTGCCGACCGCGCCCCCCTGGCCTTCCAGGCCGTGAACATCGCCCTGGGCATGCTGACGGTCTATCTGATTGCGCGCATCGCCGAGCAGCTCTGGGACCGCCAGGCCGCCGTGCGTGCGGCCTGGATCGCTGCTTTGTTCCCGATCCTGATCGTGAACGCGGCCGTGCCACTACGCGAGGTCTGGTTTACTGCCTTCTTCCTGCTGGGCGTGCTCTGGCTGGTGCGCTGGGTTCAGAGTCAGCGCACCGGTTTCCTGGTGGCTGCCGTCGGGGTACTGCTGGGCGCGGCGGTCGTGCACGGCGCGGCAGTCTTTGCGATCGCGGGCATCGCGGTCGTGCTGGTCGGCTGGTCGATCAAGGAATTCCTGCGCGCATCGGATCTGGGGCATATGCGTCCCGGGCTGATGCTCGGCGGCATGCTGCTCGGCACGGCCGGGGTCCTCGGATTCGTGGTGATGGACGACATGCGCTTCTCGTCGATCGGGCAACTGGGCGACGTGATGGAACAGACCGAGACGCTGGACCAGCGGGCCGAGCGCAGCGCCCGCGGCGGGGCCGCCTACCCGTCCTTTTTGATCCCGTCCAATGACCTCCAGGCACTGGTCCTGACACCAATCCGGGTGGGCTATTTGCTGTTCGGTCCCCCGCTGTGGGAAGTGCGCTCGCCCGTGCATCTGATCGGCATGGTGGAGGGTCTGTTCTATCTGACACTGGTCCTGCTGCTGGCGGTGTATCGCCGCCACTGGTGGCATCGCTCGGATTTTCGCGTGCTGGTCGTCGTGTTCATCGTCCTGGCGATCATCTTCGCCTGGGGCACCAGTAACTTCGGGACCGCCGCCCGTCACCGGGCCAAGTTCCTCGGGATCCTGATTGCCCTGGCGGCGGGCCTGGCCGGGCGCCGCCTGTGGCGCTGGGAACGACTGCGACGCCTTGGCGCCAGTCGCTCGTCAGCCCCGAACAGCACCACGGATCCACCGGAGATTTCCGGCGCGGAACTGCCGCAACCACGGCGTGCCGCGCCCTGATCGGCCGCGCGCGACTCGCGCGCACCCGCCCCGCTCCCGGGGCCATTACCAACATTCACACAGGAGATTGGAAGATGGCGGAATTTGCGGCACCGGACGCCCCGCGTCTGGCCATAATTGGTCTGGGTTATGTCGGCCTGCCTCTGGCAGCCGAGTTCGGACGGGTCCTGCCCACACTGGGCTTCGATATCGATACGGGCCGCGTCGAGGAACTGCGCGGGGGACACGACCGCACACGCGAGGTTTCCCGTGAGGAACTCGCCGCCGCCGAGCATCTGGAACTGACCGCCGATCTGGAGCGACTGCAGGACTGCAACGTGTTCATCGTGACGGTCCCCACACCGATCGATGCCCACCGGCGCCCGGACCTGGGCCCGCTACTGGCGGCCAGCCGCACGGTGGGTCGTGCCCTGAAGCCAGGGGACGTGGTGATCTACGAGTCCACCGTCTACCCCGGCGCGACCGAGGAAGACTGCGCCCCGGTGCTGGCCCGCGAATCCGGCCTGGAGCTGAACCGGGATTTCTTCCTCGGCTACAGCCCGGAGCGGGTCAACCCCGGCGACAAGGAGCATCGCATCCCCGATATCGTCAAGGTCACGTCCGGCTCGACCCCCGAGGTCGCGACCTTCGTCAACGCGCTGTACGCCCGCATCATCCGTGCCGGCACCCATCCGGCCCCCAGCATTCGCGTGGCCGAGGCGGCCAAGGTGATCGAGAACACCCAGCGCGACGTGAATATCGCGCTGATCAACGAACTCGCAATGCTGTTCGAGCGACTCGATCTCGATACCGAGGCCGTGCTGGCCGCGGCCGGGACCAAGTGGAACTTCCTGCCGTTTCGGCCCGGTCTGGTGGGCGGGCACTGCATTGGCGTCGACCCGTACTACCTGACGCACAAGGCACAGGCCGCCAACTACCACCCGGAGATGATCCTTGCCGGACGCCGTACCAATGACGGCATGGGCGGCTACATCGCGGATCGCACGATCAAGGCCATGATCCGCAAGGGGTTCCCGGTCGTAGGCTCGCGCGTCCTGGTGATGGGGCTCGCGTTCAAGGAGAACTGCCCGGATCTGCGCAATACGCGCGTGGTCGACATCATCCATGACCTGCACGGCTACAACGCCGAGGTCGATGTCTGGGACCCCTGGGTGGATACCGCCGAGGCCCGTCACGAGTATGGACTGGACCTGCTGACCGAGTCGCCGAAGCAGGGCGCGTACGATGCCATCATCCTTGCGGTCCCGCACCACGAGTTCGTCGAACTTGGGGCCCAGGGCCTGCAGAGGTTCGGACGCGAGCGCGCGGTGGTCTTCGACGTGAAATCCGTACTCCCGCCCGAGGCGAGTGACCTGCGTCTATAAACCGGCCATCCCCCCTGAGCCGGTCTGCCTTTTCGGGGTGTCTCGCACACTTTGAGCACCCCGAAGCATGGCGATAAATCATTGTCCTGTTTACCTTTTGCACCTATGCACAAGGACTTCCGAGAGGCCTCTCCAGCATAGGCGGAGACCACCCGGCACCCCTCGGGAACAGGAGCAAAAGACATGCAGAACACCGAGCACCGCAGGATGGCCACCACCCTGCGTGGGGACCACCCCCATACAGAACGGGCCGCACGGGAAAGCGAGTCGCGGGAACACAGCGGTATCGATCTCCTGATCGTGGCGGCCAATGCCCGGTCGCTGATCGCCAACCGCGGGGACCTGATCCGCGAGATCCGCCGCCGCGGCCAAACGGTGGCCGCTGCCGTCCCGCGCAAGGACTACCTGCCCGAAGTCGAGGAGCTGGGCATCCCGATCTACCCGTTCGACCTGGGCCGTACCGGTGTGAACCCGATTGAAGACCTGCGCACGACCTTCGCCCTGACCCAACTGATGCGCCGCCTGCGGCCGGAGGCCGTGTTCAGCTATACCGTGAAGCCCGTGGTGTACGGTTCTCTGGCCGCCCGCTGGGCCGGGGTCCCGCGGGTCTACGCGATGATTACCGGTCTCGGGCATGCCTTTACCACCGAGTCCTGGCGCACGCGCATCCTGCGCACGATCAGTTCCGGCCTGTATCGCCAGGCCCTGGCCCGCTGCGATCGCGTGTTCTTCCAGAACCCGGATGACCTCCAGGATTTCCTCGATCGAGGTGTGCTGCCGGATACCGAGCGGGTCGTCCGCATTAACGGCTCCGGGGTGGACGTGGACCGCTTCGCCCAGCATCCCCTTCCCGAAGGCGACCCGCTGTTCCTGTTTGTCGGCCGGCTGCTCACCGAGAAGGGCATCCTCGAGTTCGTGGAGGCCGCGCGCCAGGTTCACACGCAACACCCCAATGCCCGCTTCGTGGTGGTCGGCCCCCATAACCCGGACCTTCCGCACACGATCTCGGCGGAGCAGGTCGAGTCCTGGAAGCGCGAAGGCATCGTCGAGTTCGTCGGCGGCGTGGCCGATGTTCGACCCTGGCTCCAGAAAGCCTCCGCGTTCGTCCTGCCCTCCTACCGCGAAGGCACCCCGCGTTCGGTGCTGGAGGCGATGAGCGTGGGCCGCCCGATCATCACCACCGATGCCCCGGGCTGCCGCGAGACCGTCGTCGACGGCGAGAACGGCCTCCTCGTCCCGCCCCGGACCTCCGCGCCCCTGGCGGATGCCATGCAGAGGCTCCTCGACCACCCTGAGCTGCTGCCCCGCATGGCCCGGGCCTCGCGCGATCGGGTGGAGGCAAAGTACGAGGTGGGGCAGGTCAACCGCGTCATTCTTCGAACGATGGAGCTCGCATGAACGCCACCCTCAAACGCCTGTTCGACATCCTGTCCAGCATGGCGGTGCTGCTCGTGCTGGCCCCGTTGCTGCTGCTGATCGCCATTGCGATTCGCCTCGACAGCTCCGGGCCGACCCTCTTTCGTCAGCGACGCATCGGCTTCAACGGACAGCCGTTTCGGGTACTGAAGTTCCGCACCATGGTGGATCGCGATCCGGACGCGATCGACCAGCACCAGGAACAGGTGGTCAGCACCGGGGTCGACCCGCGCATTACCCGCGTAGGGCGCTGGCTGCGGGCGACCAGTCTCGACGAACTGCCGCAGCTGTGGAACATCCTGCGCGGCGACATGAGCGTGGTCGGTCCCCGCCCGATCCTGCCGGAACAGGTAGAGGTCGTGCCCCCCTCCTACGCCTCCCGGTTTTCGGTGCGTCCCGGCCTGACCGGACTGGCCCAGGTCCGCGGTCGCCGCACGCTGGGCTGGATCCAGCAGCTCGAGGCCGACACCGAATACGCCGCGCAGCACAACCTGCTGTACGACCTGGGGCTCATCATCAAGACGGTCTACGTCGTCCTGACCGGCCAGGGGATCTACGGCGAGGCCGGGATCAACTGGCGTACCTATCGCGATTCGTTGCGTAACCGACAGCAAGGGAACATGGAATGACTTCCACCCTGAAACACATGTTCATTACGGCCTCCGCCGATGTGGCCCGGCAGGCCGAGGCAGCGGGGATCGCACGGATCTTTGTCGACATGGAGACCCGCGGGAAGGCCGAACGCCAGGGCCATCTGGATACCCACAAGGCGCGCCACACGCTCGACGATGTCCGGCGCATCTCCAGCGTGCTCACGAGCGCAGAGCTGATGGTCCGCATCAATCCGCCGGCACCACAAACGCCCTCCGAGGTCCGTCAGGCGATCGAGGCCGGCGCCGACCGGCTGATGCTGCCGATGTTCACCCGCATCGACGAGGTGCAGCATTTTCTCGACGCCGTCGGCGGACAGGTGCCGGTGACCCTGCTGGTCGAGACCCCGCAGGCCCTGATCCGACTGCCGTCCTACCTGCCCCTGCTCGGGCCACAGGACCAGATTCATATCGGCCTGAACGATCTCAGCCTGGCGTCCGGGCTCGATTTCCTGTTCGAACCGCTGGCCGGCGGCATGCTGGAGGTGCCGGCCGCCCTGTGCCGCGAGGCGGGCATCGCGTTCGGGTTCGGGGGTGTCGGCGCGGTGGGCAAGGGCGAGGTCCCGGCCGAGTCCATCCTGGGCGAACACGTGCGCCTTGGGTCCGAATGGGTCATCCTTTCGCGCGCTTTCCGCGAGGTGGTCAGCCAGGAAGACCCGGCCACCGGGACGGCGCGCCTGCGCGGCGAGCTGGAGCGGCTACAGGCCGCGGAACAGCAGTTTCGCGCAGCCCCCGCGGAAGCACTGCTGAAGAACCGCGACGAGGTCCGCACCCGCATCTTCCGGCTGGCGGCCCGCATGCACAATCGGAGCCGTGCATGCGCCTGAGCCACACCCTGTTCCTGCAGAAACCGGAGGTTCTGGAGAAGCAGCAGGACACGATCGAGGCCCGCCTGCAGCAGGCGTTGCCCGGCACCACGCTGACCTTCGCCGGCCAGCCCGAGGCCATACCCGAGGGGCTTGAGGTCGATGCCGTGATCGCCCCCACCCTGCCCTGGCTGCCCGACGCCCTGGACCGCCTGTCGCGCTATGGCTGGGTGCACTTTCTGTCCGCCGGGGTCGAGAAGATCTGGGACATGCCATTCCCCAAGGATGGCCTGCTGATGACCAAGAGCAGTGGCGTCCACGGCGCCCCGATGAGCGAGTATGCGATCGGGGCCATGCTCTATTTCGCCAAGCACTTCGACCGCTTCAACGCACAAAGCCGCGAGAAGCGCTGGGAGCGCTGCTGGCTCGGGGAGCTGACCGGGCGCACCGCCATGGTGCTTGGCATGGGGCATATCGGTACCCAGGTGGCGCGCCGGGCCCGGGCGTTCGACATGCGCGTGATCGGTGTCCAGCGCAACCCGCGCCCCCATGACTGCGCCGACGAGGTCATTGCCCTGGATAGCGTGGAGGACCGCCTGCCGGAGGTGGACGACCTGATCGTATGCCTGCCGCTTACCCGGGACACCCGGCACCGGATCGGCGAAGCCCAGTTCCAGCGGCTCCAGCCGGGGGCCGTGCTGGTGGACATCTCGCGCGGCGGCGTTGTGGATCAGCAGGCGCTGACCCGGGCGCTGGATGCCGGACACCTGCGCGGTGCGGCGGTGGATGTCTTCGAGCAGCAGCCTCTTCCCGCCCAGTCACCGCTGTGGAACCGGGAGAACGTCCTCGTCACACCCCATGTCTCGGGCACCTCGCCGCACTATATGGAACGTGCGCTGGAGATCTTCATCCGCAATGCCCGCGCGATGGCGCAAGGCGAGCCCCCGGTGACCCCGGTCGACCCGGTCGCTGGTTACTAGGTCGGCGGTTACCAGCTCGACGGTTACCAGCCAAGCGCTGGAGTCCCATCTCCCCTTCCCCCACAATGCGCGGCATCCGGCCCGGGGCGGCATCAATCCGATTGCCTGCCCGGGGCCGCCAGCCGGGACCCATGGGGGATGCCTTACGTGATCGAGACCATCGGATTGCTGACCGCCTTCGCGCTGGTGGTGGTAATCACGGGCTGGATTCGCCGCTACGCCCTGGCGCAGCAGCTGGTCGACATCCCCGGCGCACGCAGCTCTCACCAGACCCCCACACCACGCGGTGCCGGCCTGGCACTGGTACTGGTCTTTCTGCTCGGAATCCTGCTCTCCGCCGGGATCGGCTGGGTCGACCTGCCGACCGCCGCCGCCCTGATCGGGGCTGCGGGCGCCGTCGCCTGGGTCGGCTGGCTGGACGACCACGGTCACCTGGC
The DNA here is from genome assembly GCF_000378325.1 of Thioalkalivibrio sp. ALJ2. Lineage (NCBI taxonomy): Bacteria > Pseudomonadati > Pseudomonadota > Gammaproteobacteria > Chromatiales > Ectothiorhodospiraceae > Thioalkalivibrio > Thioalkalivibrio sp. ALJ2. The sequence goes on along the minus strand of NZ_KB899554.1, from coordinate 846,599 downwards.
CGCACGCTGGCGACTGCTGGTGCATTTTCTTGCGGCCTCCTGGGGCCTGGCCTGGCTAGGCGGGCTGCCAACGGTGGCGATTGTCGGCGTCCAGATCGATGCCGGCTGGATCGGCCATGTACTCGCGCTTTTCTACGTTGTCTGGCTGCTGAACCTCTACAACTTCATGGACGGCATCGACGGTCTGGCCGGCATTCAGGCGATCACGGCCTGTCTGGCCATGGCCGGCCTGCTCTTTGGGTGGGGGGATGCGCACGCATGGTGGCTGCCGGCGCTGCTGGCCGCGGCAAGTACGGGATTCCTCGTCTGGAACTTTCCGCGGGCGCGGATCTTCATGGGGGATGTCGGGAGTGGCACACTCGGATTGCTGCTGGGTCTGCTGTCGATGCAAGCAGCGGGGCTGGACACGAACTTCCTGGCCGCCTGGCTGATCCTGCTGGGCGTGTTCATTGTCGACGCCACCACGACACTGGCCGTACGCCTGTTTCGGGGAATGCGGGTCTACGAGGCCCATCGCAGCCATGCCTACCAGCATGCCGCCCACCGGTTCGGGTCCCATATCCCGGTGGCCCTGGGTGTCGCCGCGATCAACCTGCTTTGGTTACTCCCCATTGCGGTCCTGGTCGTTGCCAACCAGCTACCGGGTGCCGCCGGTGTCGTGATCGGCTACCTGCCCCTGCTCCTGCTGGCCATCGCCCTGCGCGCCGGACGCGACTGATCCGGGTTTCGCCCAGGGAAACCCGGATCATCCTCCCCTCCTCCAGAGGGCTTCGCTTGCCCTAGCGTGGAACCGAATCGGCCACCCGTGCATAGGCGACTGCCGCCGGACGCACGGTCGGGGCAGGAGCCGGACGGGGCCGACCGACCGGTGCGGGGGTACTATGCGTGGCCTCTTCGTCGCGGCCCGGCTCGTAGCCATCGACGATCTCGCGAAGCACCTCGAACGCGGCCTGGGCATTGCGCTCGCGGTCGGCCTTCTCCAGCGTGCGCAGGGCGCGGGCGAGAACCGCCGGCTCCGCACAGGTTTCGCGTGCACGCATAATCTTGCTGTGCGGGGTCTCTTCCACGTTATCCCCGATCAGCAGTTCCTCGTAGAGCTTCTCGCCGGGACGCAGGCCGGTACAGGTGATGGCGATGCCTTCCCCTTCGGCCTCGTCCTCCCGGACCTGATGGCCATGCAGACGGATCATGCGCCGGGCCAGGTCGATGATGCGCACGGGTTCGCCCATGTCGAGCACATAGACCTCGCCCCCCTGCGCCATCGCCCCGGCCTGAATCACCAGCTCGGCGGCCTCCGGGATCGACATGAAGTAGCGGGTAATCTCCGGGTGAGTCACCGTGACCGGCCCGCCTTCGCGAATCTGGCGATGGAACAGGGGCACAACGGATCCGGAAGAACCCAGGACGTTGCCAAAGCGCACCATGCTGAACACCGTTGTGTTCTGACGGCGTGCGCGGTCCTGCAGCACCATCTCGGCCAGGCGCTTGCTCGCGCCCATCACATTCGTGGGCCGCACAGCCTTGTCCGTGCTCACCAGGATAAAGCGCTCGACGCCGGCCGCGATCGCCGCATCGGCCACCACGGCGGTACCCAGGCTGTTGTTGCGCAGGCCTTCCAGCAGATTGCCCTCGACCAGCGGCACATGCTTGTAGGCCGCCGCGTGGTAGAGCGTCTGCACGCCATACTGGTGCAGGACCTCTTCGACTCGCGCCTGGTTGGCGACCGAGCCCAGCACCGCGTGCACCTCGACACCCGACTGCATGGACGACCGGCGCTGCGTGATCTCCTGTTCGATCCGGTAGAGCGCGAACTCGTTACGCTCGAACAGTACCAGGGCGGCCGGCTCGAGACTGAGGATGCGGCGGCAGAGCTCCGAACCAATAGAACCCCCGGCCCCGGTGACCATCACCACGCGTCCGCGAATGCTCCGCGCCAGCAGGGCCTCGTTGGGCGGCACCGGATCGCGGCCCAGCAGGTCGGCGACATCCAGGTCCTCCAGCTGATCCAGCGGGGCCCGGCCCGAGACGACTGCCTCCAGCGAGGGCACCGACTGCACATGCAGCGGATAGGGCTCCAGCCATTCGAGGATGCGCCGGCGGTCGGCACGGCTCGCCGACGGCACCGCCAGCAACACCCGGCCCACGCCACACTGCTCCACCAGAGTACCCAGGGACTCGCGGCCACAGACCGGGATGTCATCGATCGAGCGGCCCTGGACCGCCGGGTCCTCGTCGATGAAGGCCATCACCCGGAAACGCCCGCTGGACTGCAGCCCGGAGGCCAGCTGAACTCCTGCCTCGCCGGCGCCAAAGATGACCACGCGCTCACTGCCGGTACGCGCATCGGACACGGCCTGGTACCAGCTGCGCACCGCAAATCGGCCCGCCGCCACCAGGGCAAAGGCCAGCAGGGCGAAGTTCACCGCGACCGCCCCGAAGAATCCAGGCGTCTGCGTCAGCTCGGCGGAGGCCCAGATCATCAGCGCCAGCGCGGAGACCCCGACGATCACCGCACGTACCGCCCGGGCCCCCATGAAACGCACGACCGTTCGATACAGGCCGAGGCGCGCAAACACCAGCGCACCAACCGCCGGGACCAGGGCAAACAGCCACCAGGCCTCGACCATCATGGGCGGCAGCGGCTGTCCCGTGCGAATCACAAAGGCCAGCCACAGCGCCAGCGGCAGCATCACGATGTCCGCCAGCACCATCAATCCCTGCTTCTTGCCGCGCGGCAGTCGCAGCAAGTTCTCCAGACTACGATCCAGTACCGCCATGATTCAGGCCTCCAATGTGTCAGCAACCGGGCGCGGTGTACTTGCCGAACCTTTCGGCTCGCCTTGCACCGCAAACGTGTGGGGAGGCTAGCACCTGAATGGCAGGCTAATTGGGGGGGAAATCACGCTGTCAGACGAACGACTGAGGGCGCCATCACGCTGTCGGTAGATCGCTACGAAATCAGCCGAAAAAGGTTGACCGAATACCGCCCGATACACCCGACAATCGAGTGCGGGTCAGCACCGACAGGCACAGCCGGACCCAAACAGACGAGACCGCCCGAGGGAACACAAAATACGGACCAAACGCGGAAGGTCAGACTTGGAGATGGTGGGCCGTGTAGGAATCGAACCTACAACCAATGGATTAAGAGTCCACTGCTCTACCAATTGAGCTAACGGCCCCCAAGAAAAAGGGGATGGGGTGACCGATGGGACTCGAACCCACGACAACCGGAGTCACAATCCGGGACTCTACCAACTGAGCTACGGTCACCACCGTGTCACTGTCCAGGCAACTGCCACAGGGCGGCTCTGGCGCGCCCGGCAGGACTCGAACCTGCAACCGTCGGCTTAGAAGGCCGATGCTCTATCCGGTTGAGCTACGAGCGCGTTACCGCCGAACGTCGAGGTGCCACGCCTGATCTCGAGCCTGCCTGCAAACCATTGGCCGGGAGGGGTGGTCGGGGTAGAGGGATTCGAACCCCCGACATCCTGCTCCCAAAGCAGGCGCGCTACCAGACTGCGCTATACCCCGTCGAGCCGTCCCCGCTAAAGGGCCTACACAGCGAGCGCAGGATGGTAGCGCTGCCACCGCCCGCGGTCAAGGTACAAGGGGTTAGAAACGTTGTTCTTTCATACACGTTTCCGTGGTACGTTGACGCACGCAAGCCGGGATTGCGTGCAGGGGACAGGGACATGCTCAACTGGATCGCCAACGGGGCCATCGTGCTGGGTGCAGCAGGGCTGATATATGCCCAGTGGAACCTCGCCCGCCTGCTGCACGAACTGCCAGAGAGCCGCGTCCGTACGGGCTGGCTGCTGATGTTCCTGCTGATCCCCGTCTTCACCCTCGGCTATCTCGGGTACATCCCGCTGAACTGGGGGATGTACCAGGCCATCCCCGACCTGCTGGTGCCGATCATCTTCCTCCTCGGGGGCTGTTTCGTCTGCAGCGTGGTGCGTCTGTCCTACAGCTCGGTCGAGAGTATCCGCCGCATCACCCGACTCGAGCACGAGTCGATTACCGACCCCCTGACCGGCCTGTGCAACCGCCGCCAAATGGACCGGCGCCTGGACGACGAAGTCGCGCGCGCGCGGCGCTACGGCCAGCCACTATCGGTGATAATGCTGGACATCGACCATTTCAAGGCCATCAACGACCGCCTGGGGCACTTGGCGGGCGACTACATCCTCCAATCGATCGCCCTGCGCCTGCAGCAAAACCTTCGCCGCGTAGACCTGGCAGCACGCTTCGGCGGCGAGGAATTCGTCGTCATCGCCCCACACACCCACCTGGATGCTGCGCTGCAACTGGCCGAGAAGCTGCGCAACGAGATCGCCCGGACTCCGGTCGTACTCAAGGGCCATGAACATGTACCGCCCTGCGCCCCGGACGAACTGTACGTAACGGTTTCGGTGGGGACCGCCAGTCTCGATACTGCGCCCGACTCCCGCGACAACGCGGATTTCCTGATCCAGCGGGCGGACGATGCCCTCTACCGTGCCAAGGCCGGCGGCCGCAATCGCTGCGAAGCGGGCAATGACCGATCGAACCTCACGGCGGTCGGCTGAGGCCGCTCCGACGCGGTACACAACCCGCCCGGCTTGAGGCGCTCCCGCGCGCGTGGGATGATCGCGGCCAGTTTCCGAGACAGAGCCTCCCATGACCGCCCAGCTCATCGACGGCCGCGCGATTGCCCAGACCCATCGCGCCCGCATCGCCACCGAGATCGAATCCATGACCGCCCGCGACCTGCGTCCGCCGGGCCTGGCCGTGGTGCTGGTCGGCTCCGATCCCGCCTCCCAGGTCTATGTGCGCAACAAGCGCAAGGCCTGCGAGCAGGTGGGGGTGGTCTCGCATTCCTATGATCTGCCCTCGGGCACGCCGCAGACGGACCTGCTGGCCCTGATCGACCAGCTCAATGCCGACCGCACCATCGACGGCATCCTGGTGCAGCTCCCCCTGCCCAGCCATATCGATCCGGAGACGGTGATCGAGCGCATATCGCCCGCCAAGGACGTCGACGGGTTCCACCCCTACAACGTCGGCCGGCTCGTCGCCCGGATCCCGCGCCTGCGCCCCTGCACCCCCTGGGGCGTGATCCAGCTACTGCGCCACCTGGACGAACCGTTCAAGGGCCGCACCGCCTGCGTGATCGGCGCCTCCAATATTGTGGGCCGCCCGATGGCCCTGGAACTCCTGCTGGCCGGGGCCACCCCGACCATCTGCCACCGCTTCACACCGGATACCGCCGGCATCGCGCGCCAGTCCGACATCCTGATCGCGGCGGCCGGCAAGCCGGGCCTGGTCAAGGGTGACTGGGTCAAGCCCGGCGCCACGGTGATCGACATCGGCATCAACCGTCGCGAGGACGGCACCCTGTGCGGTGATGTGGAGTTCGACGCGGCCGCCGAGAAGGCCGCCTGGATTACGCCGGTGCCCGGCGGGGTCGGACCGATGACCGTGGCAATGCTGCTGGACAACACCCTGCGCGCCCGCGCCTTCGGCACCCACGAGGCGAGTTAAACACCCTCCGACGCGGCGCAGGTTACTGCACGTAGCGCGAGACCCGGGGGACGGCCTCCAGCAGGTGCCGGGTGTAATCGGCACGCGGATTGGCCAGCACCTCGGCGGTGTTGCCGATCTCCTCCATGCGGCCATCGTGCATCACCAGCATGCGATCGGAGAAATACTCGACCACCCCCATGTCGTGGGTGATAAAGATCAGCGCCAGGCGGCGCTCGACCCGCAGCCGTCCGAGGATCTGCAGGACCTCCGCCTGCACCGAGACATCCAGCGCGCTGGTCACCTCGTCGCAAATGATCACGTCCGGGTCCAGCACCAGGGCCCGGGCGATGCCGATACGCTGACGCTGACCGCCCGAGAACTCGTGCGGATAGCGCCACAGCGTATCCGGCGGCAGCGCGACCTGGTCCAGGGTCGCCCGGGCACGTTCGATGCGATCTTCCTGATCCTCGCCGATCCCGTGGACGGCCATCGGTTCGGTCAGCAGGGTCATCACATTCAGGCGTGGGTTCAGCGACGAGGCCGGGTCCTGGAATACCACCTGCAAATGACGGCGCAGCCGCCGCAAAGGCTTGCGCGGCATCCCGGTCAGCGGCTGGTCGCGATAGCGGATCTCGCCGCCGGTGGGTTCGATCAGGCGCAGGATGGCGCGGCCCAGTGTGGTCTTGCCGCAGCCGGACTCCCCCACGACGGCCAGCACCTCGCCGTTTTCGAGCTGAAACGACACGCCGTCCACTGCACGCACGACATCCACCTGGCGGCGCATCAGGCCCTTGAGCACGGGGAAGTGCACCTGCAAATCGTGCACGTCCAGCAGCGTCTCGCGCCCGGCCCCCGGCACGGAGGGCAAGGCCGGCAGGTTCTCCGGCAGGGCCCCGATCAGCTTGCGTGTGTAAGCATCCTGTGGATCGCGCAGCAGCGGGTGGCACTCGCCCTGTTCCACCAGCCGGCCCTTGTGCATGACCGCCACGCGATCCGCCACCGAGGCCACCACGCCGAAGTCGTGGGTGATCAGCAGCACGGCCATCCCGTTCTTTTCGCGAAGCTGATCGATCAGCTTCAGGATCTCGGCCTGGATGGTCACGTCCAGCGCGGTGGTCGGCTCGTCGGCAATCAGCAGATCCGGCTCCGCCACCAGCGCCATCGCGATCATCACGCGCTGACGTTGACCCCCGGAGAGCTTGTGCGGATAGTCGTGACGCCGCTGTTCCGGGTTCGGAAGCTGGACCTCGCGCAGCACTTCAAGCACCCGCGCCTCGCGCTCGGCCGGGGTCATCTGCGGACGGTGCAGGCGCAGGACCTCGTCGATCTGGTCGCCCACGGTCAGCACCGGATTCAGCGAAGTCATCGGCTCCTGGAAGATCATGCCTACCCGGTCCCCACGGACCTGCTGCATCACGCGGTCCGGCAGGCCCAGCAGTTCCTGACGAGTGCCGTGGCCGGCCAGCCAGACCTCCCCCGTGGAAGGCTCGAAGCCCCCATCCAGCAGCCGCATGATCGCCAGCGCGGTGATCGACTTGCCGGACCCCGACTCGCCCACCAGCGCGAACATCTCGCCCGCGCGGATCGAGAAGCTGATGTCCTCGACCAGCGGTGCCTCGCTGTCGCGATGCCGAATGCGGAGGTTGCGTACCTCGAGCATGGCCTAGCGCACCCCCCCGCTGGTGGCGCCCGAGGCGGCCGGGCGGGCTGGCGCGGCATGGCTGGCCGCCTTGGCAGCCGAGCGCGAGTGCGGATCCACCGCATCGCGCAGGGCCTCGCCAATCAGGTTGTAGGCAAACACGGTCAGGAAGATCGCGCCCCCCGGGAAGGCCGCCATCCACCAATTGAAGGTCGAGCTCTGCACCGCCTGGTTCAGCATCTGCCCCCAGGAGGGCTCGTCCACCAGCCCCAGGCCCAGGAACGACAGCGTGGCCTCGGCGAGGATCGCGGAGGCCACGCCAAAGCTGGCCGCCACCAGGATCGGCGCGATCCCGTTCGGCAGCATATGGCGGAACAGGATCGAGGGCAGCGACAGCCCGGAGGCGATCGCCCCCTGCACGAAGTCCTGCTGGCGCAGGCGCAGGAACTCCGCGCGCACATAGCGCGCATAGCCGGACCACGACGTCAGGCCGATGATCAGCATCATCAGGTACAGCGATCGCCCGAAGAAGGCGACAAAGGTCAGCAGCAGGAACAGCGTCGGGATGGCCTCGAAGATCTCCACCAGGCGCATGCCGATGATGTCCACGATTCCCGAGAAATAGCCCATCAACCCGCCCAGGATCACCCCGATCCCCAGTGCGATCCCGGTGGCGATGAAGCCGATGGACAGGGCGATGCGCGAGGCATGGATCATGCGCGAAAGGGCATCCGCGCCATTGTCGTCAGTACCGAACCAGTGCACGCGATCGGGGGCCTCGCGCGGGGCCTCGAGCCCGGTGTCCGCGTAATCCCGCAGGTAGTCGCGCGGCGAATACGGGATCGGCGCTCGGATCACGGTCTGGTATTCGCCCTGCGCCTCGGCCTCGCGGTACTGCTCGTAGATCACCAGCGAGGGGGACGAGACCGTCTGCCAGGCCACCGCCCCCAGAATCGCACTCAGCACCCCCCAGAGCACAAAGCGCCGCCAGGGCCGGCCGGGCAACAGCCAGAACACGCCCGCCAGTACCAGCATCCCGAACAGCGTGACATCCGCCGCGGTCAGGTAGCGCAGAAAGGGCATGGACCAGCCGTCCGCCGTCTGTACCAGCAGCGGGTGCGAGCTGGCCAGCACGGGCGCCAGGATCGCGACCAGCGTCAGCAGCGCGATCCAGCCGATCCCCAGCCGCGCCCCCCAGCGCAGCAGTACCTCTCCGACCACGCGGCGTGCCCAGGAGCGGCTGCGACGGCCCTCGACCTGCTGCACCGACTCAGTCATAGCTCACCCGCGGGTCGACAATGGCATAGGCCAGGTCCGCCAGTAGATAGCCAACCAGGGTCAGCACGCCGGAGATCAGGGTGATCGACAGCACCAGTTCACGGTCGCGGGTCTGCACCGCCTCCACCGCGAGCTTGCCCATCCCGTCGATCGAGAAGATTGCCTCCACGATCACCGAGCCGGCCAGCAGCGACGGCAGCAGGGTGGCCGAGACGGTGATCAGCGGTAACAGACTGTTGCGGAACACATGCCGCCACAGCACCTCGTGCTCGGGCACGCCCTTGGCACGCGCGGTGCGGGCGTAGTCCGAGTTCAGGTTTTCCAGCACCGACGAACGCGAGAGTTTGGCCAGGAAGGCGAGCCCCCCATAGGACAGGCACAGCACCGGCAGCACCAGGTGCCAGGCGCGATCGAGCAGGAAACCCGGGACCATGCTGCCCGGCGCCAGGCCCAGCGCTATCGCGAACCCCGCGGCCAGGCCCACCGTGCCCAGGTAGAAGCCACGCAGCACGCCCCAGTCACTGTGCGCCATCAGCCAGCCCAGCACCACACCGATCGCCATGGCAACCGTCGTGCTGATCCAGCCCGCAGGCGCCAGGTCACTGAACATCAGCCAACCGCAGAAGGCCCCGACAGCCGCACCGAGCCCGCCCCGGATCAGCGCCGGCAGGTAGCGCGCCAGATAAATGCCGAGCGCCGCCCCCAGAAACGGCAGCACCAGCAGCAGCGGTATGGCCCAGGCCACCTCCACCGTTGGCAGGAAGGTCATGTCCAGCGCCGCACGCTGGCTCAACCCCCCGGTCGGGAACCATTGCCAGAACTGATCGGAGGCGAAGAAACCGATCAGCAGAACGCCCGCCAGCATCGTGGGCACCGACCACAGGGCCAGCAGCACCACCCCGGACTGGGAATCGAAGGCCTGTCCCTGCTGGGTGGCCGCCCGCACCCCGACAGCCACCGCCACGATGTAGATCAGTGGTATCGACAGCACATTCAACAGCAGGGTGATCGGCAGACGTTCGGCAATCAGGTCGGACACCGGCCGGCCAAAGCGAAAGCTGGTCCCGAGATTGGGGGCCTTCAGCTTGGGCCAGCCGGTCAGCGAGCCGTCCTCATCCTGGGCAAAGCCGACCGGCGAGATGTTGTTCAACCAGCGCCCGTACTGCACCGGCGGTGGCTGGTCCAGGCCATAGAGGCGGTTGTAGTACTCCTCCATCGCCTTTTGCGCCTGCGGCTCCAGGCCCTGCCCCTCGATCAGGGTCAGCGCGCTGATGCCACCGGGCGCGGCCGCCATCACGGCAAAGACCACGATCGTGATGCCGAACAGCGTCGGCACCATCAGCATCAGGCGGCGCAGGATGTAGGTCAGCATGGCGTGCGCGGGTTCTCTGGCACTCCGGCCCCGGTTGGCATGCGGCTACTGCCCGTACCGCTGCTGGTCGAACGGGACGTAGATCTCCACCGGCACAAACCCGAGGTTCAGGCCGAGCGCCGTCTGCTCCAGGTTCTGGATGCGTCGGTCGATGAAGGCGAGGGTCTGGCGCCGCATCAGGAAGGTATACGGCTGATCCTCCACCAGAATCCGCTCGGCCTCGCGCCAGTGTTCCATGCGCGCGTCCTCGTCCACCTCGCCGCGCGCGGCCTCGATCACGGCATCCAGCTCGGGGTTTTCGTAGTTGATGAAGTTGTCACCACCTGAGACCGTCTGACTGGAGTGGAACATCTGGTAGATATCCACCTCCACGCCGCTGGTCCAGCCCAGGGTAATGGCATCGAAGTCCTGGCGGCTGAGCTTCTCCAGCATCACCGACCACTCGGTCGGCTGCGGCCGCATATGGACCCCTGCGCGCGCGTACAGATCGCGCAGGAACAAGGCAATGCGGCGGGTGTCCTCGTTGTCCTGGAAGTACACGAGGTCGAACGAGAACGGCTCACCCTCCTCGTTGACCAGCACCCCGTCGCGGTTCTTCTCGGAGTAGCCGGCCTCGGCCAGCAGCTCCAGCGCGCGATCGACGTCAAAGGGGATGTGCTCGAGGTCGGGGTTGTGCTGGTCACTGCGCGGGCTGAACGGGCTGATCGCGCGCTCGGCATACCCCAGCATCACCTGCTCGATCAGGCGATCGACATCCGTCAGATAGCTCATCGCCCGGCGCACACGGGGATCGGCAAAGCGGGTCGGCTCACCATTGCGCTTCTGGTTCCAGCCGATGTAGGAATACCCGGCGGTGGGGCTCATGTACTCATGGGTATCCGCCCGCTCGCGCAGGGCCTCGTCATCACGCAACCGGGCATATTCGCGCGGCCGGGCGCCGTAGACATCGATATCGCGGTTGCGAAAGGTCGTCAGGCGCGCCGAGTCATTCTGGATCACGCGCCAGACGAGCCGGTCGAACGAGGGCTCCACCGGCCCCCAGTAGCGCGGATTGCGCTCCAGTTCGATCCGCCCGGCATCCGGCGTCCAGCCGGTCGGGTCCTCGAGCCGGTAGGGGCCGGAACCCAGCAGGATCCCGCGCGACTCGTTGAAGGTCTCGGGCTCGTCAAGATAGCGCTGGTAGAAATGCTTCGGCAGGACATCCAGGCCACCGGCGACTCGCAGGGCGTCGAAGTACGGTTCCTCGAAGGTGAATACGACGGTGCGCTCGTCCACCGCTTCCACCTTCTCGACCTTCTCCAGAAACGCCCGCGCGCGCGGCACCGCAATTGCGTCGGTCATCAGGAAGTTGAAGGTGAACTCCACATCCTCGGCAGTCAGCGGCTCTCCGTCGGAGAACTGCAGGCCCGAGCGCAGCTGGAAGGTCAGCTCCTGACCGGATTCATCAAAGTCCCAGGACGCGGCCAGCAGGCCCTGCCATTCCAGTGTCTCCGGATGGCGTTGCACCAGCGACTCCAGAACGTAGTTCTGGACCTCGGAGGCATAGGCGTCGCTTGAGACGTAGGGCGTGATCGTCGCCAGCCCGGTACCGAAGGCCTGCACCAGCCAGTCGCCCTCCGCGTAATCCTCGCGCCCCGCCACCTCGGCCGCCCGCTCGAATGCCGAGGGCACTTCCGTAACCCGCGGTGCGCGTTCGCCGTCGCCGGTCGTAAAACGTCCCTCGGCCAGATCCGATTCCAGGCTCTGCAGACTGCGGCGGAGAGCGCGCAGGTCGCGCGCCTGCTCGCTCATCATGTTCTGCATGGCGGCCATGCGCTGCCACTGGCGATCCACCTGGACCATGACCAGCAACAGCAGGATGCCCAGCACGATCAGGGTGACAATCCAACCAAAATGACGACTCACAAGGCCTCCGCTCTTGAGTGGCACCGACGTCCGCACTCCCCCAGGGACAACCGATGCAGACCGCACTTCGCGCACTATAGCAATCCCGTCAGCCGGTCTCACCGGCGTTGTCCCATTCTTGCTGGCCCGACCCGCGGCACATCGGTATGATCCCGAGACAGTCGCGTCGGCACTGGGTTCCCGCCCGGTCCGGCCGCCACGGGGCGGTCCTTTAAAAGGGGGCCGGCACGAACCAGATTCAAGGAGATTCACATGGGTTTTCTGAAGGGCAAGCGCGCGCTGATTGTCGGCGTAGCCAGTAACCGCTCCATCGCCTACGGCATTGCGTCGGCCATGCATCGCGAGGGCGCCGAGCTCGCGTTCACCTATCAGAACGAGCGGCTGCGCGACCGTGTGGAGAAGCTGGTCGCCGATTTCGACTCCGACATTCTCGTGCCCTGCAACGTCGAGGACGACCGCGAGATCGAACAGGTCTTCGAGCGCCTGGACGACTACTGGGATGGCGTCGATATCCTGGTGCACTCGGTCGCCTTCGCCCCGAAGGAGCAACTGGACGGCGACTTCCTCGATAACATGACCCGCGACGGCTTCCGCATCGCCCACGACGTCAGCTCCTACAGCCTCGCGGCCCTGGCCAAGGCCGGACGCGGCATGATGAAGGACCGCGACGCCTCCATCCTGACCCTGAGCTACCTCGGCGCCGAACGCTCCATGCCCAACTACAACGTGATGGGCCTGGCCAAGGCCAGCCTCGAGGCCAATGTCCGCTATCTCGCCTACACCCTGGGCCCGGAAACCACGCGCGTGAATGCGATCTCCGCCGGCCCGATCCGCACGCTGGCCGCCTCGGGCATCGGCGAATTCAAGCGCATCCTCGACCACGTCGAGGCGAACGCGCCGCTGCGCCGCAACGTGACCACCGAGCAGGTCGGCAATGCCGGGGCCTTCCTCTGCTCCGACCTGGCCTCCGGCATCACCGGCGAGGTGATGTACGTCGACTCGGGCTACAACACCGTCGGCCTGGGCGCCGCCGAGATCGGACTCGACAAGGACAGTTAAGCTCCCGCCCCGGCCGGCTGGCGGGGTACGCGACCCACGAAAAAGGCCCGGCCCGCTTTCGCGGACCGGGCCTTTTTACGTTCGGCGGTTCCGGTGAACCGCCCGCTGGGCGCGACTAGTCCAGGTTCTCCGGATAACGCTTGATATCCGCCTCGGACTCCAGCCAGGCCAGATAGGCGCGGAACTCGGCGCTGGCATAGGCATTGCGCATCAGCTCGCGGGCCTGCTGGCGCATCGCCTCGTCCGCCTCCTGCTCGTCCAGCCGGACTTCATGCAGGATCGCGACGGCAAAGTCGCCACTCCCCAGCCTCGTGCCGCTGATCTCGACGGCGTCCTCGCCCGGAGCCGACAGGCGGAACAGGTGCTGCTGCAAGCCACCGGGCACGCCGTTATCGCCATCTACCGGCGAATCCCGGCGCACCTCGCGCTCCATCTGCCAGGCGTCGTCGTCCTCGATGGCATCCGCCCAGTCGTCGGCGTCGCGCAGCCGTGCGATCAGCTCCTCACCCGCTTCGCGGGCGGCATCGGCGGCCGCCTCCCGCCGCAGACGCTCGCGGATCTCGTCCTCGACCTCGGCCAGCGGACGGACCTCGGACGGCTCGTGCTCCTCGATGCGCAGCACGATGGTCGAACCATCCTGCAGGTCGATCGCCTCGCTGTTGTGACCATCCTCCAGCACGCGGGGATCGAAGGCCGCATTGCGGATCGAACGGTGCTGAGCGATACCGTCGCCGGAGCCGCGGGTAAACCAGTCGCTGGTCTGGATCTCCAGACGGGTCGCCTCGGCGGCCGGCTCCAGGCTGTCCGGATATTCGGCGGCCTGTCCCATCAGGTCATCCAGGGCGTCGATCTGCATCTGTTCGGCGCTGCGGTCGCGCAGATCGCGTTCAACCTCGTCCCGCACGTCCTCGAACGGTTGCGGGCGGGCCTCCTGAATCGAGGTCACCTCGAGGATGAACCAGCCCCGGTCGGTACGCACCGGGCGGCTGATCAGCCCCTCGGGCAGTGTAAAGATGATGGTCTCGAGCGTGCGATCCAGGTCGCCCCGGGCGATCTCGCCAAGGCTGCCGCCTCGGTCGGCACTGAGGCTGTCCTCGGAATACGCTTCGGCCAGCTCGGAAAAGTCCTCGCCGTCGTCCAGGCGATCGCGCAATTCGTTGATCTTCGCCTCGCCTTCCTCGCCGGTGTCCTGAATCCGGATCTGGCGCACCGCACGCAGCTCCGGTTCTTCGTAGCGGCTGCGGTTCACCTCGTAGTGCTGGCGAATATCGTCCTCGGACACATCCACCGCGTCTTCCAGGGACTCGGGGTCGAGCTGCAGGTAGGCGATGCGCACGCGCTCTTCGGTGGTGAAATCGTCCTGGTTGGCCTCGTAATAGGCCTCGATCGCCTCGTCGTCGACCACGTCCGGCTGGTCGAAGTCATCGACCGGGAAGACGCGCCAGCTGGCCACACGCGTCTGGTTGCGCAAGCGGCTGAAGTCGTCCACCACTGCATCGGCCGGGAAGCCGGTGGCCTGGATGCCACCCTGGAGCTGCGACAGGATGATCGACCGGCCGATGTCGCGCTCGAAGTCCGACGGGCTCAGGCGCTGGGCATTGAGCAACTGGGCATAGCGCTCGCGACTGAACTGGCCACCTTCCTGGAACACCGGCATCCCGCGAATCTCGCGCAAGATGCTGTCCCCTGCGGCCTTGAAGCCCGCCGAATCGGCTGCCTGGCGCAGCAGTTCCTGGCGAATCAGGGTCTCCAGCGCCTGCATGCGGATGCCCTCCTCGTCGAGCAGGTCATCCGGGATCTGGCCACCGAACATGCGGGCCATCTGGTCCCGCTGTGCACGCGCCTCGTTGTGCACGTCACGTACCTGAATATCGGTCCCGTTGACCTCGGCCGCGACGAGCGGGCCGGAGCCACCGAAATATTCCCCGAGCCCCCAGACAGCAAAGGGGATGGTAATCAGGCCGATAATCACATAGGCGAGCCAGCCGCTCGCCCGGTCGCGAATTGCTTGCAGCATGGTGGTCTCTGCGTGCTCCGGGGTCGCCCCGGCGCTTGGGGCCGGGGGTTTCAGAATCAATCAACGATGGTAGCAGGAGCGGCGCCCCAAGTCTGCGGAAACCCGGAGAATCCGTGGTCAGACACGCGCCCGCCCCGACAGCAGGGCATCTACCCGGTCTAGGTCCTCCGGGGTATCGACACCCGGCGGATGCGCATCGCCGCGACGGCCGACCTGGATCCAGGCACCCATGGCCAGGGCCCGCAGTTGCTCGAGTTGCTCGAGCTGCTCGAGTGCAGCGGGTGCCTCCGCACTCATTCGGCGCAAAAAGCCGGCACGGTAGGCATAGACGCCGAGATGCCGGGTCGCCTGATCCAGCGCCGGGGCACGGCCTTCCCGATGGGCCTCGCGATCCCAGGGGATCGGGGCACGCGAGAAATACAGGGCGCGCCCTGACGCATCGGTGACCAGCTTCACCTGGTTCGGGTCGGCCAGGTCTTCTGGGCGGACGATCGGAACGCCGAAGGTCGCCATGTCCGCGTCCGGGGTGTCGGCCAGCAGGCGGGCCAGGTCATCCAGCAGCGGCCCCGGGGTCAGCGGCTCGTCACCCTGCAGATTGACCACGATGGACTCGTCGCCCCAGCCCTCGGCGGCCGCCACTGCCGCGATGCGGTCGGTACCGGAGGGCAGATCCGCCTCGGTGGGAAACGCCTCGACCCCGCACTGGCGCGCGACATCGAGGATGCGCTCGTCGTCCGCCGCGACGATCACCCGCGAGGCCCGGCTCTCCTTCGCCCGGGCGATCACATGGGCGATCAGGGGGCGCCCGGCGACGGCTGCCAGCGGCTTGCCCGGCAGCCGGCTGGAGGCCATCCGGGCCGGGATCACGACGTGGAAGGCGGCCATGGAACCCTCAGGCCTCGCGCCAGCGTTCCTTTTCCTCGTCCGACAGCGCGCGGGCCTCGTCCTCCAGCATCACCGGGATCTCATCGCGGATCGGATAGGCAAGACCGGCGGAGACGGAGATCAGTTCCTGGTTCTCGCGGTCGTACTTGAGCGGGCCCTTGGTCACCGGGCAGACGAGAATATCGAGCAGACGCTTGTCCATGTAATACCCCAATAGTAGTTGCGACGCGGTCAGATCAGCGTCTTCTTGATTCGGGCGACCGTCTCCAGACGGGCCAGCAAAGCCGACTCGAAGGCGGACGGCACGCGGGCCGCAATCGGCCAGTACCAGTGATTCTCCTGCGCGAACGCCCGGCATTTTACGGCATCCTTCTCGGTCATCAGAACCGGCAACCCGTCACCGAAGCGGATCTGGTGCGAACGAAAGCGGTGATGATCCGGAAACGGGTGGCGGATGATGTCGATATGGGCCGCCTCGAGCATGCGAAAGAAACGCTCCGGGTCGGCGATGCCGGCAATCGCATGGGCATCGCGACGGGCAAAGCGGTGCGGCTTGTAGCCCTCGCCCTGGCCATCCACGCGCTGCAGGCGACTGGACGGCACCAGCTCCATCGCAAACTCGCCGGGGCCAGGCTCGCCACTGGTCACCAGCACAAAGTCCGCCCGCTCCCGTGCGGTCTTCGGCTCGCGCAACGGCCCGGAGGGCAGGCACAGACCGTTGCCCAGCCGGCGCTTGCCGTCGATCATCAGGATGGTAATGTCACGCGGCAGACGGTGATGCTGCATCCCGTCGTCCGCGATCACCACATCCACGCCCTGGTCGGTCAGCGCCTGAGCCCCGCGCACGCGATCGCGGTCGACCTGTACCGGAACCCCGGTGCGCTGTGCGATCAGCAGGGGCTCGTCCCCGACCACCACGGGGTCGGAAAGCGGGGTCACGCGAATCCCTGCGACGTCCCCGCGCCCGCCGTAGCCCCGGCTGACGATCCCCGGCCGATACCCGGCATCCGCCAGCCGTTTCGCCAGCCAGATGGTCATCGGGGTCTTGCCGCTGCCACCCACCGTCAGGTTGCCGACCACGATCACGGCCTTGGCCGGGATCGTGATGCCCCGCCGGGCCTGCTCCAGCCGATGGCGATTCCACTCCACCGCTCCGGCATAGGCCAGCGACAGCGGATACATAGCCGCCGCGAACGGCCCGCGATGACACCACTGATCCCAGATGCGGGCGCCCAGCCACGCCTTGAACCGGCCCATGGCTACCAGTCCCAGACCCGCCGCAGCACGGCATCGAAGTTGGCGTCCACCTGCCGGCGCTCCTCCCAGAAGCGCCGACGGGCCGCGTCACCCTGCTGGCGCCGGGCGGCGGGGTCGTCCCGCAGGCGCGCCCAGGCCTCCAGCACGGCGGAGGCATCTTCCAGCACCGGGCATGGCACCTCGGTGGCCGGCGCCTCTCCCAGACTCACGGCCGCACCCCCCGCCAGTCCCTGCCAGAGGGCCTGACGGTCGGGGGCGGCCAGGTGTATCGCATGCGCGGCGCTGGCCGCTGCCGCAAACCAGCGCCGGTCATCCAGATGCAGGACGGTCCCCGGCGCCAGAGCCGAGCGATCCCAGTCCGAGACCCGCAGCCCGGCCCCCGGGAGATCGCGCGCGGTCGCCGCCGCCCCACCCCGGCGGCTGGCCAGCAGGATATCGGTCGCCCCCATGCCGGATGCCACCCAGGCCGCGCGCCATGCCGACCACTGGTCGTCACGTCCATGCCACCACCAAAGCCGCTGCACCTCCCCGCCGACCAGGGCGCGCAGGACCACGTCCGCCTGGGCCTCGACAAAACGCGCCTGGGGGTCGGCGACCGGCAGGACATCGGCCGCCGCACCGTCCGCCCAGCTCGTGGATGTGTTCAGGGGCCAACACTGGTCCACTGGCCGCGCGGGTTGCCACTGCGGGGGTCGCGTATTGACTGCGGTCACCGGGCATCGGGCCTGTGCCAGCAGGCTGCGCGGGGCACCGCCCCCGGCCAGGAGGATGCCGTGGGGCTGGAAGCGATCCAGGACACGGCGCACCACGCGCGGGCGATCGCTGGGCCCATAGCCCACGCCGACCTTCTTGAATGGCTGCATGTGGCGCTCGAACAGCTCGGGGTAGTCCTGCTCGAAGGTCAGCACGATGCGCACGTCCTGACGCTTGTCGCGCACCGCACCCAGCAGCTCGATGCCCAGACGTACATCCTCGGCGGTGCCACCAGCCTTGATCCAGACCAGACGCCCGCGCTCGGCGGGCGGGCTCAGAAAACCGCGGCGCGCCCGCGCCCGCGCTCCGTTGCCCTGGCGATAATCGCGCCAGACGGCACGCCAGACCGGCAGCGGGCGATCACCGTAGCCCGCCGCCTCATCTCCCATGCGCAGCCCCGAAGGCGGCATCTTCGCGTGGCCCCTCAGTCATCGTCGTCGCGTTCACCCAGGGTCGCGATCGAGACCGAGGTAATGCCCAGGCGCCCGACCACGTCGAGCGCGCGCACCACCGACTGATGCGAGGTATTGGCGTCGGCGCGGATCAGCACGGGATCATCCTCGCGCCCCTCGCGCGCCTCGGACAGCACGCGTTCCAGGGTCTCGGCGCGGCGGTTGACCAGCTCCTGGCCGTTGACGAAGTAGTTGCCGTCGGCATCCACCACGATATCCAGCCAGGCCCGCTCGACCACTTCGGCCTCGCGGTCGGCCGAGGGCAGGGTCAGTTCGATGTCCGCATGCTGATCGAAGGTGGTCGAGACCATGAAGAAGATCAGCAGCAGAAACACCACATCGATCAGCGGCGTCAGATTGACGCCCGGCTCGTCATGGTGCGGCCTGCGAAAGTTCACGCGGTGACTCCGCCTTCCGGCGTGGCGGCGGTTGCGTCCCGCTCGCCGTGGATCACCTCGACCAGCTTGGTCGCCTCCTGCTCCATCTCCAGCACCAGCTCGTCAATGCGGCCCCGGAAGTAGCGATGGAAGGCCAGTGCCGGGATCGCCACGCCGATGCCGGCGGCGGTGGTGATCAGGGCCTGGGAGATGCCCCCGGCCAGATCACGCGGGCTGCCCACGCCGATCTCGGTGATCACGGTGAAGACCTCGATCATCCCGACCACGGTGCCGAGCAGGCCCAGCAGCGGGGTGATCATCGCGATGGTGCCCAGCGTATTCATGTAGCGCTCGAGTTCGTGGGCCACCCGACGGCCGGCCTCCTCGATGCTCTCCTGGGTGATCTGGCGCGCACGGTCATGGGTGGCAAGACCGGCGGCCAGGATCGCGCCCAGCGGCGAACCCGCGCGCAGGCGCTGGATGTCGTCGAGCTTGAGGCCCTGCGTGCGCATCTGCTCCCACACCGAGGTCAGCAGGCGCGGCGGGACCACGCGCGAGCGGCGCAGCGTCCACAGCCGCTCCAGCACGATGGCCACCGCGAGTACGGAACACAGCAGGATCGGCAGCATCAGCCAGCCGCCCGCCTGTACGATCTCCAGCATTCAGTCTCTCCCTCTTGGCTCGTCGGGCCGGCGCGTCAGTCGCGCCGGAACACGGCCATGGATTCCACATGGGCGGTATGCGGGAACATATCCATGATTCCGGCCCGCTCCAGGCGATAGCCATGATGATGCACCAGGCGCTCGGCGTCACGGGCGAGCGTGGCCGGGTTGCAGGAAACATAGACCATGCGCTCGATGCCCTGCGGCGCCAGCGCCTCGATCGCCGCAGCCGCGCCGGTGCGCGGCGGGTCCAGCAGCACGCGGTCGGCGCGCTCGTGCAGCCATGCGGCGTTCTTCAGGGCCTCCACGTCGTCCAGGTCGGCGCGTTCGTAGCGGGTGTTGGCGATGCCCTGGTCGCGGGCATTGGCGCGCGCCCGTGCCAGCATCGCGTCGTCCACCTCGACGCCAACTACTTCGCCAGCCACCTCGCCATCCAACACGCTGCGCGCCAGCGGCAGGGTGAAGTTGCCCAGCCCGCAGAACAGATCCAGCACCCGCTGGCCCGGATGCAGGTCCAGCGCGGCCAGCGCCTGCGGGACCATCTTGCGGTTGATCCCGGCATGCACCTGGATGAAGTCCGTCGGCATGAACGGGACCGACACGTCGTAATCCGGGTGGCGATAGACCAGCGGCTCGATCGGCCCGGCCAGCGGTTCCACCGTGTCCGGGCCGCCGGGCTGCAGATACACCTGAATGCCCTCGGCCTCCGCCCAGGCGGACAGGCGCGCGCTGTCCGCCTCCGACAGTGGATCCAGGTTGCGAAAGATCAGCGCCACGCGCTCGTCGTCATCCACCGCCACCTCGATCTGCGGCAGGCGATCGCGCGCCTCGAGGCCGCCAATCAGCTCGCGCAGGGCCCGGATGCGCTGCCCCACGGCCGGGTGCAGCACCTCGCAGTGGGTCATCTCGGCCAGATACGGACTGCCGCGCTCGCGAAAGCCGACCAGCACCCCGCCCTTCTTCGGCACGTACTTCGCCCCCAGCCGCGCGGTGCGGCGGTAGCCGAGGGTGGTGTCGGTCAGCGGCTCGAAACGGGCCTCGGGGGTCACGTGGCCGATACGCTCCAGGGCATCGAACAGGGCCTGCTCCTTGATCGCACGCTGGGTCTCGATCGAGGCATGCTGCAGCTTGCAGCCGCCGCACAGGCCGAAAAACTCGCAGGGCGGCTCGACCCGGCCCGGGGCCGGCTCCAGCACCTCTACCACCTCGGCGCTGTCGAAGCGGCGCTTGCGCCCGGTCTGCTGGGCCATCACCCGCTCGCCCTTCAGCGCCCCGTGGATGAAGCAGGCCTTGCCATCGCGGCGGATCACGCCCTGGCCATCCAGCGTGACCTCCTCGATGGTGGCCTCGAACGGGGTCTTGTCGATGCGTGCCATCAGTCCGCGCGTCCGGCCGGCTGCCAGGCGTCGAGGAATTCGCGGTGGTGGGCCGCGCCGCTGGCCTCCAGGTACTCGGCCAGCTGCTGCTGCCGGCTGGCCAGGGCCGCGTCGGTCAGATTGCCGCGCATGTACTCGAAGCGCAGCCAGACCAGATAGGTGTTCAGCACGTCGTGCTCCACGTAGTCGTGGATCTCGCGGGCGCGGCCGTCGCGCCAGGCCGGCCAGACCTGGGAGCCGTCCATGCCCAGCTTGCCGGGAAAGCCGAGCAGGCTCGCCATCATGTCGAGGCTGGTGACCGCGCGGCCCTGGAAGCCGGCCAGCACGTCCATCAGGTCCACATGGCGCCAGTGGAAGCGCGACAGGTAGTTGTTGTAGCGAAACTCGCGGTCGTCGTCGCCCTGCTCCCAGTAGCGCGGGGCCTGCACACCGTTGACCAGCGCGCGGTAGTGCAGCACCGGCAGGTCGAAGCCGCCGCCGTTCCAGCTGACCAGCTGCGGCGTGCGCTTGTCGATTACATCGAAGAACTGGCGCAGCAGCTCGGCCTCGGTCGGCGTCTGGCCGTCCTCGCCCTCGCGCCCGAACGCGGAGAGCTTCAGCGCGTCGCCCCCCTGGTAGAGCACGCCGATGGAGACGATGCGGTGCAGCGGGTGCTTCAGGAACTCCGTGCCGGCCTGCGCGCGGCGCAGGGCGAACAGCGCCTCGGCCACCTCGTGATCGCTCAGGCCCTCGAAGTCGTGCAGGCGCCGGGCGCCGTCGATGTCGGGGACGGTCTCGAGATCGAAGATCAGGATCGGGGCGCTCATACGGGGAACACGCCGGTGGAGATGTAGCGGTCGCCGCGGTCACAGATGATCGCGACGAAGGTGCCGCCCTCGGTCGCGGCTGCAAGCTTCAGGGCCGCGGCCACGGAACCGCCGGAGGAGACACCCGCGAAGATGCCCTCCTCGGCGGCCAGCCGGCGCATGGTGTCCTCGGCCTCCTCCTGGGTCACATCCACCGTCTGGTCGACCCGCGAGGCCTCGAAGATGGTCGGCAGGTACGCCTCCGGCCAGCGCCGGATGCCGGGGATCGACGATCCCTCAGTGGGCTGCACGCCGACGATCTGCACGCTGGGGTCGCGCTCCTTCAGATAGCGCGACACGCCCATGATGGTGCCGGTGGTCCCCATCGCCGACACGAAGTGGGTCACCGTGCCCTCGGTGTCGCGCCAGATCTCCGGCCCGGTGCCGATGTAGTGGGCATCGGGGTTGTCCGGGTTGCCGAACTGGTTCAGTACCCGGCCCTTGCCCTCGGCCTCCATGCGGTCGGCCAGGTCGCGCGCGCCCTCCATGCTCTCCTCGCGCGAGACCAGCACCAGCTCGGCGCCAAAGGCCTTCATCGAGGCGCGCCGCTCGGCGGACATGTTGTCCGGCATCACCAGGATCATGCGATAGCCCTTCATCGCCGCGACCATCGCCAGCGCGATGCCGGTATTGCCGCTGGTCGCCTCGATCAGGGTATCGCCGGGCTGGATGTCGCCGCGGCGCTCGGCCGCCTGGATCATGTTCAGCGCGGGCCGGTCCTTGACCGAACCGGCGGGATTGTTGCCCTCGAGCTTCACCAGCACGGTGGACGGCAGATCCGCCGCCATGCGCTGCAGGCGCACCAGCGGCGTGTTGCCGACAAAGTGCTCGAGGGTCGGGAAGGATTCAGGGTGCAGGCGTTTCTTCATGCGCGCAGAGTATAACGACCGGGCCCCGTCCCTGCCCACGCACGCGACGGTCCGGCGTCGGGGCTTCCCATGGAGATTGCTTCGTCGCGCTGCTCCTCGCAATGACGCGAAGGGGGCACCGTCATCGCGAGATTCCGCCGGGGGCGCGGCAACTTCCGTCCGGAACCACCGGAACCGAATTTCGGGCGCCCCGCAAGCGTCAGGCGATTGCTTCGTCGCTTGGTTCCTCGCAATGACACCAAAAGGGCACCGTCATCGCGAGGCGCGCAGTGCCGTGGCGATCGGTGTGATCAGGCCGCCTGCGCAAGCTTATCTCGCAACCTTCCGGCTTCCGGCCTAAGATCCAGTCATGCTCGTACTGCTGGAATACCTCGTCGTCACCTTCCTGGCGGTGTTCGTGATCGTGAACCCGCTGACCACAGCGTTCATCTTCACGGCGATGCTGCCACGCGCCTCTGAGGAGAAACGGCGCGCGATCGCACTGCGTTCGGTGAAGGTAGCCACCTCCCTGCTGTTCGCCTTCGCCCTGCTGGGCGGGGTGATCTTCCAGTTGTTCGGAATCACCCTGGCCGCGTTTCGCATCGCCGGCGGCATCATCCTGTTCGGCATCGCGATCGGCATGATTCGGCAGAAGGGAGCGACCGAAAAGGAGACCGCCGAAGAGGTGAAGGCCGACAAGGGGCACGTGACCGAGGATATCTCGGTGATCCCGCTGGCGATCCCGTTCATGAGCGGTCCGGGTGCGATCGCCACGGTAATGATCCTGACCAGCGAGGCCCCGACGGTCTATCACACGGGGCTCGTGTTCCTCGGCGTACTGGCCTGCATGGTGGCCTGCTACTACGCGATGATCTATTCGCGCTACATCGTCCAGTACCTGGGCGACACCGGGAAGGACATCCTGACCAAGGTCTTCGGCCTGATCCTGGCGGTACTGGCCGTGCAATTCGTGATCAACGGCATCAGCGACGCCGCAATCGGCTTCATGCTGGACACCGAAATGCTGGACGAAAACGAGGTGGAGGACCCGCGCATCCCGGCCCGTGACCACGATTAGGGCAGCGCGACTGCCCTTCGAGTCAGGCCGTATCGGGCTCGCGGTTGCGCCGGGCGAGATGCAACGGAATCGAGGCCAGCAGCGCGGCCACGAACAAGAACAGACAGAACAGGATCGCATTGGCCAGCCCCAGCCAGGCCTGCAACAGGCCAATCCCGACCAGGCCAAAGATCGCGGCCGCCCGCGCCGACAGCGCCCAGAAGCCAAACCAGCGCCCCGCCTCGCGTACCGGCACCATCATGCCCACCAGAGCGCGCCCGGCCGACTGTGCAGCCCCAAGACACAGCCCGGCAATAATCCCGACCCCGAGAAACACCATCTGCGCCTCGACCGGCTGGCCCAGCAACGCGCTCAGCCACTGTGCAATGGCCGAGGTGCCGAAGATCGCCAGCACCGCCAGCGCCCACAGCACGAGGGTGATGCGGTAGATACGCACCGGTCCGACGCGGTCCATCAGGAAGCCAAACCCGATCGCCCCAATGATCGCCGTGACCTGGGTGATCACGAACATCGCGATGCGCACCGACTCCTCCCACTGGATCACCTGCGAGCCGTAGATGAAGGTGAAGGAGATGATGATGTAAATCCCGGCCATCATGAAGAAGATGGACACATACAGCGCGCGCAGCTCGCGGCGCTGCCCCAGGGTCACCAGCGCCTCGCGCACGCGGCGCCAGCCAAGCCCCAGTTGCAGCCGTCGGCGCATGCGCCGACGCGTACCACGCTCTTTCAGGAACAGGAAGGTCGGGATCGCGGAGATCAGGAAGAAGGCCGCGGCGAACGGTCCCACCCAGCGGATGCGCTCGAAGTTCTCCTCGCTGACGTCACCCAGCAGACCCAGGGCAAAGGCGGTGGCAATCAGCCCGCCGACATAGCCCATGCCCCAGCCGAGCCCGGAGATCCAGCCAAGCTTCTCCGGCGGCCCGAGACTGGGCAGGAAGCTGGCGATAAAGGACTCTCCAATCGCGTAGCCAAAGTTGGAGGCGATGATCAGCGCCATGCCGAAGACCACCAGCCCCGGCTCGACGAAGTAGAGCATCGCCGTGGCGATCACGGTCAGCATCCAGGAGGCCATCAGGAAGCGCTTGCGCGAGGCCGTGGCATCCATGATCGCACCGGCGAACGGGGCAGCGATCACCACCATCCCGTAGCTGATCGCCAGGGCCAGGCTCCACAGCAGATTGCCCAGCCGGTAGTCCGGCCCGTCACCGACGATGATGCGGGTGAACAGATCGCCGAAGATCACCGTGATGATCAGCAGCGTGTAGGCCTGGTTGGCGAAGTCGAACATCGCCCAGCCAAAGATCTCGCGGCGCGGGGCGGGGGCATCGACGGGGTGACGCCGGATCAGCGGCATAGGGGACCGGAGGCATGGTTTGCCGCATCCTAACGCGAATCCACCTGGCAGGGAGCTTACGGCCGGATGGTGTAGGCCCCGCCGTCGAACTCGACCTCGAAGGCATCCAGGAACGCCTGACCCAGACGCGAGCGCGGCAGGTCCTCGTCGGCCAGGACGATCACCGGGACGTCATCACGGGCCAGGTGCCCCAGTTGCAGGCGATCAACACGCAGCGAACGACCCTCGATCCTTCCGCGGGCGCGTTCGACACGGACCGACTCCCCGCGATCCGGATCGAGACCCGCGCGCCGGGCATCGCGTTCGCGCAGCAGCACCCACTCGGCCTCGGGATCAATCACGAAGGTCACCGCCTGACCGTTGACCCCGCCGGTAACCGCGTGCTCGCCCGCCGAATCCCGATGTACGCTGACCCCGGCGCCACGCCGGTCGACCTGGGGCGCACCGGCGCCGCGGGGGCGTCTTTCCACCTGAAGTTCGCGACGCTCGCCGGCGCGCTCGACCACCGCGCCACTGCCGGAGATGCGCAGTACCCGCACCCCGCCCGGCCCGGTCTCGCCCTCGCCGACCAGCGCGCGCTCGCCGTCGACCGACAGCACGACCTGATTGCCGAACACGGCATGCAGTTGCCAGTCCTCCGCCGATATCGGCACAGCGAGCAGACAAAGGAGAATAATGACGGCGATGCGTGGCATGCCCCGGTTATACCCTGACCACCTGAACCGCACCAGAACGGCTTCTTCCTGCATCGCGCGACGCCCGCGCTTGCTACCATCGGGAGACATCCCTTGCGGAGTCACGCATGTCCGCCACTGCCCCCGCCGCCGCGGTGCCCACCCGGGCGCCGGCCAATGCCGCCCGCCAGCTGTTCACGCTGGTGCTCCTGCTGATGGGGCTGTGGCTGCTCCACCTGAACCTGCGCGTGGCGCCCGAAGCGGTGATCCTGGCCCTGTGGATCGGGGCGACCCTGCTGATCGGCTACGGCGGCTTTCGCCGCCACCGGTTGCGCCGGGCGGCGTTCCTGCGCGGCTATCTGGATGCGGGCAGCCCGTGGAGCGAACGCCTGCGCGGGGGCCCGCTGATGGCATTGCGCCACTTGGTCGTGGGGGCTCTGTTGGGCGGGCTGCTGGTCCTGGCCTTGGCCCGCATCCAGACCCCGGCGGTGTGGGCGGTCCTGGTCGCGGGCGCGCTGGCACTGGTCGTGCTGGAGGCCGCCTTTGCCCGGCTGATCGCCGGTCATGCGCACCCGCGGCTGGCCCCGGAGCTGGCCCGGCGCGGCGCCTTGTGGATCACCGGCGGCGGGCTGACACTGGCGTTGCTGGTGCTGGCCCTGCGTGGCTGGTATCCGGACCTTTCCGGCGCCTCGCTGGAACAGGTGATCTGGTTCATGGTGGAGCACGAAGGGGCCCGAAGCGCCGTGCTGGAGATCGGGCTGCAACTGGCCGCGGCCCAGGACGGGCTGCGCCTGTGGCTTGGCCAGCAGTGGCTGCCGCCCGGCGCCCAGCCCCTGCCGGTGCTGGTGGCCTGGTCGCTGCTATTGATCGAACAGGCATTTTTGGCCGCCGGCTTCCTGCTGCTGGCCAACGGACTGCTCCCGCCCCGTGATCCCGGCGATGACCCCGCGCAACCGTAGACTCCTGCGGACCCTGGTCTGGTTCGCGCTGACCGCCCTTGCGGCGGCCGCGTTCCTGGCCCAGGTCGATCGCCACGAACCGCGCCAGTGGGATGACCAGGCGCATGTCGAACTGAAGTTCGAGGGCGAGCGCTATCGGCTCGACCGCGACCGGCTGAGCCGCCTGGAGCGCTTCTCGCTGGAGTGGCTGGAGGCCGGTGACGAGCAGGTCCGAGCCCAGTGGCAGACTCGGATTGATCACGAACTGGACCAGCACTTCCAGACCTTGCACGACCGCGTGCCAGAGGTCGCGGACTGGTACTTCTCGCTGGGTGCGGAGTATCAGCGCCTGTTGCTCCGCGGCGCCCAGTGGCTGGGCACGGCCGAAGAAGACGCAGCCACGCGGGCCCTGCGCGATCAGCTCCTGCCGGAAGACCTCTGGGACGGCCCCCTGCAGGCGCTTGCCGAACGGGCGCAATGGGGCCTGGACGAGGATCAGCGCAAGGTCCGGGATGCCTGGCGCATCGCCCTGACGCGCGAGATGGCCGACGCCCGCGTACCCGCCACGCCGGCGGCCCTGCAGTCGCCGATCGAACAGCACGCACGCATCGAACGCGCCCAGCAACTGGCCAGTGCAATGGATGCGGATCTCGCCCGGCTGGAACAGCGCGCGGGCCTGGCAGCCACGGCCGCCGCCGGGACGGGGCTGGCCACCCCGCTGATCGCCCGTGCGGTCCAGGCCCGTCTGGCGGCCCAGGCGGCGCGCAGTGGCGGCGCGGCACTGACCCGGGCCGGGCGTGCGGGGGCCCTGGGCGCGGGGGTCTGCGCCTGGAGCGGCCCAGTCTCGCTCGGCTGCGGGATCGCGGCCGCCGGCGCGGCCTGGGTCGGGACCGACTGGGTGCTGCTGCGGATCGACGAGGCGCGCCACCGCGAGGCCCTCGAGGCCGCCCTGCACGAGGCCCTGGACGCCCTGCACACCGAGACCCGCCTGACCTGGCAGCAGGCCATCGCCGAGCATGTCGAGGCACGCCACACGGCCAGCCGCGAGGCAATCGACCGGACCTTTCAGCCGTGGAAGGCGGCCCTGAATCCGTGAACTGCAGCAGCTACGGCAACCCCGTGCCGCCTGCGGCGTCTCGGCAGCGGGCGGGGCCTGCGTTACACTCCGCGCACCGTTATACCGCCCCCGCATAGCTCAACATGAACACGACCCCCACCCGCCGCAAGACCGTCCCCGTTCGCATCGGCCCTGTCACCGTCGGTGGCGATGCCCCGGTGATGGTGCAGTCGATGACCAACACCGATACTGCCGATGCGCTGCGCACCGCCGTGCAGGTGGCGGAACTGGCACGCGCCGGCTCCGAGGTCGTGCGCATAACGGTGAATTCCGAGGACGCGGCAAAGGCCGTACCGGAGATCCGCGAGCGGCTGGAGACCATGGGGCTGGAGGTGCCGCTGGTCGGGGACTTCCACTTCAACGGGCACAAGCTGCTGACCAAGTACCCGCAGTGCGCCGAGGCGCTGGCCAAGCTGCGCATCAATCCCGGAAATGTCGGCCGCGGCTCGAAGCGCGACGCCCAGTACGCCGCGATGATCGAGACCGCGATCCGCTATGACAAGCCGGTGCGCATCGGCGTGAACTGGGGCAGTCTGGACCAGGCCCTGCTCGCGCGGATGATGGACGAGAACAGCCAGCGCGCCGAGCCGGCCGCACCCGAGGCGGTGATGCAGGAGGCGCTGATCGCCTCGGCACTGGAGAGCGCGGCCGAGGCCGAACGCATCGGTCTGGCCCACGACCGCATCATCCTCTCGGCCAAGGTCAGTGGCGTGCAGCCGCTGATCAGCGTCTACCAGGACCTGGCCGCGCGCTGCGACTACCCGCTGCACCTCGGGCTGACAGAGGCCGGCATGGGCGCGAAGGGCATCGTCGCCTCCACCGCCGCCCTGGCCGTGCTGCTGCAGCAGGGCATCGGCGACACCATCCGCATCTCGCTGACCCCGGAGCCCGGCGGCGACCGCACCCAGGAGGTCCTGGTCGCCCAGGAGATCCTGCAGAGCATGGGGCTGCGCAGCTTCCTGCCGTCGGTGGTCGCCTGCCCCGGCTGCGGTCGCACCTCCAGCGAGTATTTCCAGCACCTGGCACAGGACATCCAGTCCTACATCCGCCAGCAGATGCCCAACTGGAAGCAACAGTACCCGGGCGTGGAGGAGATGACCGTCGCGGTAATGGGCTGCGTGGTCAACGGCCCCGGCGAGAGCAAGCACGCCAACATCGGCATCTCCCTCCCCGGCACCGGCGAGCAACCCGTGGCCCCGGTCTACGAGGACGGCGAGAAGACCGTGACGCTCAAGGGCGAACGCATCGCCGAGGAATTCCAGGCCCGCGTCGAGGCCTACATCGAACGCCGCTACGGCCAGACCGCCTGACGCACCACTATCTCGAGGCGCTACAGGAACGCCGTTTCGTTGAAGGAACGCAGCTTGCGACTGTGGATTTCCTCGATGGGCATGTCGCGCAGCGACTCCATTGCGCGAATCCCGATCTGCAGGTGGCGCGACACCTGTGTTCGGTAGAAGCTCGACGCCATGCCTGGCAGTTTCAGTTCACCGTGAAGCGGCTTGTCGGATACGCACAGCAGCGTCCCGTAGGGGACGCGAAAGCGGAACCCATTGGCCGCGATGGTTGCGCTTTCCATATCCAGGGCGATCGCCCGAGACTGGCTGAGGCGCTGCACCGGCCCGGACTGCTCCCGCAACTCCCAGTTCCGATTGTCGATGGTGGCTACCGTGCCGGTGCGCATGATCTGCTTCAGGTCGTAGCCTTCGAGCTGCGTGATCTCCGCCACGGCATCCTGAAGCGCGATCTGAATCTCGGCCAAAGCCGGAATCGGCACCCATACGGGCAGATCGGCATCGAGCACGTGGTCTTCGCGCAGGTAGGCATGGGCGAGAACGAAATCCCCCAGCGCCTGAGAGCTTCGCAGCCCGGCGCAATGACCCACCATCAGCCAGGCACGCGGGCGCAGCACGGCGATATGGTCGGTGGCAGTTTTCGCATTCGATGGCCCCACACCGATATTGACCAGCGTCACCCCCGCCCCGCCCGGACGCTGCAGGTGGAAGGCCGGCATCTGCGGCAAGCGGGGCCGTGCGGGGATCGGCGCGTCAGGGTCGGTGATCACGACATCCCCCGGCGCCACGAGCGCGGTGTAGCCGCTGCCGGGATCGCTTAGCTGTGCACGGGCGAAGGCCTCGAACTCGTCCATGTAGAACTGGTAATTGGTGAACAGGACGTGGTTCTGGAAATGCTCGGGCGCAGTGCCCGTGTAATGCGCAATCCGCGCCAGCGAGTAATCCACCCGCTGCGCGCTGAACAGGGCCAGCGGCAGGGAGCCGTCCTCGCGCGCCACGGCGTCACCATTGGCGGCCTCGTCATTCATGGTGGCCAGATCCGGCACATCGAAATGGTCGCGCAGCGAGCGCTCCTGCCCGTCATGCTCCAGCGGCTTCACCTCACCCCTGCCGGCCATGGCAAATTGCAGGGGTATCGGCGTTGTGGAGGGACCCACGCTGACCGGGACGCCATGGTTCTGCATTAGCAACGTGATCTGCTGATGCAGGTAATCCCGGAACAGGTCCGGGCGGGTCACCGTTGTCGTATACGTTCCCGGCTCCGTTACGTGGCCGAAGCTCAGGCGCGAATCGATCGGATCGAAGCGCGAGGTGGAAAAACGGATTTCCGGATAGCAAGCCCTGAAACGGGCCGCCGGCAGCTCACCTCTGGAAACACCATCAAACGCTTCGACAAGAAATCGTGTTGCGGTCGCGTAGAGCTCTTCCAGGCAGGCGACCGCCTGGTCGGCATCCGTAAAAGAGCGAAACTCGGGCACCGCAGGGGCCTGAATTGGAGGCAAGCTGTTCGGCGTCATCCGGATTCTCCTTTCTGTTTGGCCAGTGCCTCGGTGCCTGAATCGCATCAGCTCGGTAACAAGCATACTTACGTGTCCAGCGCCTCGACCTCCGGTTCGTTGCGGCAGTAGACGTACGCGACACCGCTCAGACGGCGATTGAGCTGCTGGAAGTCATCGAGGATCTCCCAGACCGGGTACGGCAGGCCGATCTGCGTGCGCTTCGCCTGGATCAGCCAGCGGCTGTTCTCCTGCTTGCGTTCCAGGATCTTGCGCCCGAACTCGGGGCGCTCGCGCATCAGCATCCGCGCCACGGTGTTCATCTGCTGCGAGAGCCGCGTCGCGGCCTCGGCCAACACCGGGCGCGCGGCGTCCAGCGCGTTGGGATGTGTCCGCACGAGGCGCTCGACATCCTCGTAGAGGTTCGGACCCAGCGTGCGCACGATGACCGGCAGTTCGCGCATGAAGTCGTCCAGAGTCTCCTTCAGGACCTGGTCGTCCTCATCCAGCGCGTCGTCGGGGATGCCGTCCAGGAACTCCACCAGTTCGTCGCGAACCTCCAGGATCTGCCAGCGCCGATGATCCATCTCCGTCTTGAGCCCGGGCGGAAGCGCACCCTCGGACAGCGCGAGCATCGCCCGCTCGCGGATCAGGTGCAGCTGATCGAACACCTTCAGTGTCTCACGCAGCACGGCGTTCAGGGCCAGGGCTGGATTCTGCAGGAGCAGCGGGTCGAGACTGGTCGCCGCGGAGGGCTCGGCGGCGGGCTTGGGAACCAGGACACGGACCCAGCGCCCGAGCAGAGGCGCGAACAGGATCGCCGCACAGGCAGCCAGATTGAACAGGGTATGGCCCCAGGCCGCCTGCTGCGGGAGGGTACCGGGCAGCGACTCCAGCGATGCCAGCGGAACGGTCAGCAACACGGCGGTGAGCGCGACCACCAGCGGCCCCTTGACCAGAAAATTGGCCAGACCGAGCCGGCGCCCCTGGCGATCGCCCCAGCCGGCAACCAACACCGTCAGCACCAGACCGATGTTCGCGCCCAGTACCCACAGCAGAAGCATCGTCAGGTCCACCTGCCCGCTTGCGACCAGCGCAAGCGCGAGCGCAATCGACGCCGTGGCGCTCTGCATCAGCAGCGTCAGCAGCGCAGCGCCGATCAGAAACAGCAGGGGGAGCTGCCCCAGCGCGGCGAAGAGATTGACCACGGCGGGATCATTGCCCAGCGAGCGAGCGGCCTCGCCCAGCAGCCCCATCCCCAGCAGCATGAAACCGAACGCCAGCAGCGCCTGCCCGATTCCCCGCGGCCGTGGGGCCTCGACGTACAGGAACAACGCCGCGCCCAGGGCGACGAACAGGCCCGCGAATGCCTGCAGGTCGAAGGACAACACCTGGATCAGCGCCGTCGTGCCCAGTTGCGCCCCCAGCAGAACCGCGAGCACGTTTTCCCAGGCGACATTCCCGCGGCGGGTCATCTGCACCGAGAGCAGGGCCGCGGCCGTCGACGAGGGCATTACGACCCCGCCCGCGACACCACCGACCCATGCGCGGGGGCGAGTGCGGGTAAAGCCCTGCAGCCAGTCGATCAGGTCACCGCCCATCGCCCGCGCGAAGCCCTTGCGCAGGAAGCGCAGGCCGAACAGGATCAGCAGGACGCCTGCTACGAGATTGATCATTTCCATCGCGGCACCTGTGCAGCGGTTCGCGCTCAGTTTGTGTACTTGCAGGCTCCGGGGCCCTGTCCCGGAGCTTCGGTTTTGGGAAACGGGTCTGCTCACCGCTGCCAGGCGGCTGGTTATCTGCCAGCCGTTCGGGCAGCAGGGAACGCTGCGCAATCTGAACGGCAGCTACGGGCCCGCCCTGGCAGTCACAACGCTCCTTTCCGGACTCGGATCCTGCAAAAGAAAACGGGCCGCCTCCCGGCTCGGAGTCCCGGAAGACGGCCCGCTGGTCAGTGTCCGGAGCGGACGCGTCAGAAGCTCAGAGTGTAGCCGGCCACGAAGAGGTCCTGAGCACCGCTCTCGTCGCGCGAGGCGTAGGTGAGCGAGAAGGTGCCGAAGTCGGTCGCGTGCGCCGCGCCCAGTTCCCAGAACTTCGCGCCGTTGTCATCGGCCGGATCGTCATAGCCGAGCCCGCCGAAGAGCTCGGTACGCGGGGCCACCTCGTGCCCGGCCCCGACGAACCAGACGCGGCTGCCCTCGGCATCGCGATCGTCGGCGTGGGCGACATACGCCACCTCGGCGAATAGCGGCCCCCAATCGGCGCCCAGGAACAGCTCACCCTCGTCTTCGTCATCCAGGCTGGAGTAATGGGAGTACTCGTAGCCGAATTCGATGCCGATCGGGCCAGCGTCGAAGCCATAGCCGACGAACGGGACGATCTCGGTGCCACGGCCACTGCCCAGGCTGGAGGCCTGCACACCGGTGAACACGCCGGTGGGGAAGCCCAGCTCGAAGCCGCCCTGCACCACCGGGTCGTTGTCGGACTTGGACGCACCGTCGTCGATGTAGTCGGTGAACACGCCGATGTTGAATTCGGCCTCGGTGGCCTGGGCCGCCGAGATGCCGAAGGCGAATACACTGGCTGCGGCCAGCACGCCGCGATGGAAGTTTCGATGGTTCATGTCAATTCCTCTTCTATCAAACGTTCGTTACGGGCGTGTTGCCGGATTCTGTCTCCGGCAACACGGTTCGGATTCCCCGGCATTCAGGCCGGCATGTGCGCACTCAGCAGCCAGGCGGCCATGCCGAAGTACACGGCCAGCCCGGTGAAATCCTTGATGGTCGTGATGAACGGGTCCGCGCCTGGCGCATGGTCCACACCGATCTTCAGCAGTACCCACGGAAGCAGGAAGCCCAGGATCGACGCGGTAAACACCGAGACAAACAGTGCCACGCCAACCACGATGCCCAGCTCCGGGATGCCGTTCGGCGCACCCTGCCAGAAGTGGGCGATGGTACCGGCGATGACGGCCATCACAACCCCCATGGCCAGGCCTACGCCCCCCTCTCGGACCAGATGCGCGCGGAAGAAGCGGCCCAGGTTGATATGCCCCAGGGCGAGCCCGCGGGCGAAGATCGTGGTCGACTGCGTGCCAACGTTGCCGCCCATGTCCATCACCAGCGGGATGAAGATGGCCAGCGCGACCACCGCCGCCAGGGTGTCCTCGAAGAAGTCGATCACCCCGCCTACGGCCAGACCACCCGCCAGCGTCACCATCAGGAAGGCCATGCGCACCTTGACCGCATAGCCGATCCCGCCGGAGGTCAGCTTCTCCGAGCGCACGACATCCTTCTGGTGCAGCAGGTCGCCGATCCCGGCCTTCTTGTAGAAGTCCTCCGAGGTGTCTTCCTCGAGCACGTCCATCGCGTCGTCGATGCGCAGCACCCCCACCAGCACGCCGTCGGCATCCACCACCGGCAGATACGGCAGATCCGTGCGCTGCAGCAGGCGGGCGGCCTCGACCTTGTCGCCGTCGGGCGTGGTGCAGAAGTCCTCCAGTTCGATCAGATCCCCAACCGTCTGGCCGGACTCCGCGCGGAACATCCGGCCCAGGCGCACCAGCCCCTTGTAGTGGTGGTCGCGATCGGTAATCAGCAGTGCGGCCCCGACATCGTCCGGCATATTGCGATCGTCGCGCAGGCGGGCGGTGACCTCGCTGACGGTCTCTTCCGGGGTCACCCAGAACACCGGGCGACGCATCACACGAGCCACGGTGTCCTCGTCCTGACGCCACAGGGCGCGCACCTTGTCGCGCTTGGCCCCGGGGAGGGCATCCAGGAGTTCGTCCGCCAGGGACTTGCCCACCAGCGTCAGAGACCGCGCCAGGGTGTAGGCCGGCAGGCTCTGGACCAGCTCGCGGGCCTCCGGCTCGGGCATGTGCTCGAACAGGATCGCCTGCTCTTCGTCATCCATCGCCAGGAAGATGGCGCGACGTTCGTTGGTATCCACGCCCTCCAGGATCACCCAGCGCGAACGCGGGTCCAGCTCGGACAGGCGGTTGGCGGTAATGGCCGGGACCGGATGGATCACCTCGTCGCGGGCAGCACCCACGTCACCGGCATGAATCATTTCCAGAATCTTGTCGTTCATTGCAATGCTCCTTGTGCTTAAAAAATAAAAAACGCACGCGGGGCATTACAAAAGACAAAAGAATCTCGTGACCGCTGGTGGCGGTCTCTTACAAAACCCCCATCAGCGAGACGAACACACTTTTACTTTTCTCACTGCCCCGCAGTGATGTTCCGGGTCTAGACCCGGGGTCGTCGTCTTCAGGCGCTGGCATGGCGGCCTCCTGCTGGTTATTCATGGATACAGTCCAATCCGTTACGCGCACGGCAACGTGCGCATCGGCCCGGAATCCGGGCAGAGGCGGAATATCATCGAATGGCATGGGGCAGCGCGCCACGCGCAAGGGCGGGCGCAATACGGGCTGAGGGGCTGGGGGGGCACCCGCGAGGGGCGCAAGGGGAAAGGCTTTCTGCCACCCCCCGGAGTCACGCATATCGCTGACACCGGGGGACACCACCGCACTACCGGGTGGCGGGACCCCGCTGGCAACGATATGCATGCTCGTACCGGCTACCGGCCCGACGCTCATGCATCCATCGACAACAGTCCATTGACAGACCTCTGCTACTCAAGATGGGCGCGATTGTAGTGACGACCATTCACTTTCGCAACCCCGAAAATAAAATTCTTATACGGCCTTTTGTTCAAAACGCTGGATCAGCGCCTTGAGTTCGGCGGCCTCGGCCAGCATGCGCGCGCTGGCGTCGCGCGCATGTGCGGAGACCGAACCGGTTTCGCTGGCGACATCGCGGATGGAGGTCACGTTGCGGTTGATCTCCTCGGAGACCGCGCTTTGTTCCTCGACCGCCGTGGCGATCTGGGTGTTCATCTCGGTGATCTGGGCGACGGCCTCGCGGATGGTAGTCAACGAATCCCCCGCCGCACGGGCCTTTTCAACCCCGTCGGCCGCCTGTTCCTGGCTGGCGCGCATGGCGGACATCGCCTCGCGGGCACCGTTTTGCAGGCTCTCGATCATGTTGCGGATGGTCACCGTGGACTCGTCGGTGCGCTGCGACAGTGAGCGCACCTCGTCGGCCACCACCGCAAAGCCGCGGCCGTGCTCGCCCGCGCGCGCGGCCTCGATCGCGGCGTTCAGCGCCAGCAGGTTGGTCTGTTCGGCAATCTCGCGGATCACACCCAGGATCTTGTCGATCTCCTCGGTGCTCGCCTCCAGCTTGCCCAGCTTCTCGGCAGTCGATTCGACCTCGGCCGCCATGCGGTTGATCACGGCAACCGTGTCGTTCACGACCTCCTGCCCGGCCCCGGTCTCCTGCTCGGCGTGGTTCGCGGCCTCGGCCGCGCGCGCGGAATTGCCGGCCATCTCCTGGATAGTCGAGCTCATCTCGTTCATCGCAGTGGCGACCTGGTCGATCTCGTTTTGCTGGCGCTCCACGCCCGAGGCCGTCTGATCGACGCTGCTGGCCATCGCCTGCGCGTCACCGGCCACCGCATCGGCCTTGTCCTCGATACGGCCCAGCACCGTGCGCAGCTTCGCCTCGTTGAAATGCTGGATCAACTCCAGCGACGCGCTGTCGTCGCGACGCCCGGTATAGATCGCCTCCATCACGGGGTTGTCGAACTGTTCGCGGGCGCGGTTAACCGCCTGCCGGATACCCGAGGTCAACGCCAGCGACACCACCCCACCGGCGACGAAGACCAGCGCCAGCAGGCCGGCCAGGACCAGCGGTGAAGGCGCCAGAAAGACCGCGGCCAGCGCCAGCAGGAAGCCCGCGAGCCAGGTCCCCGAAAGACGCCAGGTGAGGCTGTGATACCAGCGCCGCGCAAAACTCCGGCCCCGGTTGAGCGCGGCATAAACCTGCTCCGCGCGGGCGACATGCTCGCGCTCCGGGATGGCCCGCACCGACTCGTAACCGGTCTTGCGGCCGTGCTCGTAGGCAGGTGTTACAAAGGCATCCACCCAGTAGTGGTCACCGTCCTTGCGCCGGTTTTTGACGATACCCATCCACGGGTGGTCCGCCTTCAGGGTCTCCCACATGTTCGCGTAGGCGGCCTCCGGCATGTCCGGGTGGCGCACGATGTTGTGCGGCGAATGCTCCAGCTCTTCACAGTCGAAACCACTGACCGTCACGAAGTCATCGTTGGCATAGCGGATCCGGCCCTTCTCGTCGGTGGCCGAGATCAGGTCTCCGTGGGCCTCCAGGGAATACTCGGTCTGAGTAACGGGAAGGTTCTTGCGCATAAGGGACGATGTCCTATTGTTCCAGTGTCAGGGTGGAGCCGAAGCGGCAGACAGATGGCCTCGCCTTCATGCGGGACCATATATGCACCACCCGATATAACGGCCAGGGCCGTCGTAGCTTGAGGCACGGGCCAATTGATCGTGTGCGAGAAAAGACTAACCGGCGCTCGAGGCTGCCTGCACCACGCGGCAAAAACCCTTGAACGCGCGGTCATCGAGGGCATGCTGGCGACTGCGGCGATCGGCATACACCAGACCGACCACCTGGCCCTGGTCCCGCACCGGCGCATAAAAGGCATCGACCCCTCCTGTCAGGGCCTGGACCGCCTCCGGCAGCGCCACGCCCGGGTAGTGGCGCCCCCACCAGGTCGGCATGTCATCCTCCAGCACGGCCTCCAGCGGGCCCAGGGCCGAACGATGGATCACGAAGTGACTAAATTCCGGCTCGTGCAGTGTGCCGACCATGTGCTCGGCTCGCAGTGATTCGCCATCACGCGCAAGCCGGGCGAACACCACCCGGTTCAGTCCCAGCCCGAACTGCATCACGCGCAATATGCGCCGCAGCCGCGACACGCGGTTGGTGTCCTGTTGTAGTCGCACCAGCCCCTCCTCCAGCACATCCGCACGTGGGCAAAGCGCGAGGCGCGTGCGGTGGCGCACGCCGAGCCAGACCGACCCGGGTGTCGCGGGATTCAGGGGCTCGATGTGATACAGGTCGACGTCGTCATTGAAGCGATCGATGATCTCCGACAGCCGGTCCGCGACGACCTTCTCGTTGACTCCGGTCAGGCCGGCCAACAGGCGCAGATCGCGATCGCCCCGCACCGTGTCCATCCCGCGCATGATCTGCCAGGCCACCGCACTGGCGACCATGACCTCAAAGGCGCGCGGATGCGCGGCGTTGACCGCGCGCTGAGTCCCCACGACCAGTTCGGGCAGCTCCATCGCCTCGGTCATCGCACGCGACAGGTCGTCGGTCGCGTAGCCCAGCGCGGTATAGCTGGCCTCGTCGGGAAGGGCGTTGAGCTCCAGCATGGCAAGCAGGCGGCCCAGGCGTGGCTCACCAGCCACCAGGAGACCGAGCAGGCCCAGCTGATTCAGCAGGGCGGCCAGACCGACTTCCGCCGGCTCGGAGTCGCGTCGACGCTGGGCCACGTCGGCCGCGATCATCGCCGCCAGCCGCGACTGGGCCGCCACCTGCCGATATCGCTGCGGTTCACGCACGACCTCACCAACCGGCGGGGCCGTGCGGACTTCATCGCAGACGTTCTGCAGACCGAGCATGGCGATGGCATCGGGCACCGAATGCACCTCCTGGCGCATACCGCGGCGCGAGCCGTTCGCCCGCAGGACCAGACGCAGTGCAAGGCCGGGGTCGCGCTCCGCCCACTGGCCCAAATCCCGCAAGGAGCGCTGCACCAGCGCGTCCGGCTGGGAAAAGGCGACTGCACTGGCTTCCAGAATCGGCCAGTCGAGTCCAGCCAGGCGACGTGCCTGGTCGCTATAGGGCGCGCCCTCATCCTTGGCCATGCTGTACCTCGCGCGGGGGAGTCGTTATCGTTATGGCCGTCACTATATCAACAGCGAAAGCGTGACCGGCGTCACTTTCGCCCATCGACCAGCTCGGGGTTCCCGTTTCGTGAAGTATTTTCTTGGCATCGTCGTCGTATTCTCGTCGGTCTTCGGGGGGTACTACTTTCATGGCGGCGACCTTCGGGTCATGTGGCAGCCATACGAATACTGGATCATCGGGGGTGCAGCGCTGGGCGCATTCCTGATCGCCAATCCGCCTCGAGTCGTCATCACCGTCTTCAAGTCCATCCCCAGCCTGATGAAGGGTAGCAAGTACAAGTCGGACGACTACCTCGACCTGCTCGCACTGATGTACAAGCTCTTCACCAAGGCCCGCAAGGAAGGGCTGATGGGGGTGGAGAATGACATCGAGGAGCCGGAGAACAGCGAGATCTTTCAGGCCCACCCGCGGATCCTGCAGGATCACCACGCGATGGAGTTCATCACCGATTACATGCGCCTGATCATCTCCGGCAGCATGAACCCGCATGAACTCGATGCCCTGATGGATCTGGACCTCGAGACCCATCACGAGGAATCCCACAAGCCCGCCCACGCCGTGCACCGCGTTGCGGAGGCCCTGCCCGGCTTCGGGATCGTCGCCGCGGTGCTGGGGATCGTAATGACCATGGGCAGGCTCGACGGCTCGATCGAGGAGATCGGCTCGAGCGTGGCGGCCGCGCTGGTCGGTTCCTTCCTCGGGATCCTGCTGGCTTACGGCTTTGCCGGACCGACCTCGACGGCGCTCGAGACCCGCGCCCAGGAAGAAGCCAAGTTCCTGCAGTGCATCAAGGCCTGCATCCTGGCCAATGTCCAGGGCTACAGCCCGCAGGTCGCCGTCGAGTTTGGCCGCAAGACCATGGAAGGCGCCATGCGCCCGAGCTTTACCGAGCTCGAGGAGCACGTGAAGGGGGCCTGACCGCCTCCGGATCAGCCACATGGGCGTCGAGGACAAGACCCAGCCGATCATCGTCAAAAAGAAGGTGGTCAAGGGCGGCCACCACGGTGGCGCGTGGAAGATCGCGTTTGCCGACTTCACCCTCGCGATGATGGGTTTCTTCCTGGTGTTATGGCTGCTCGTGGCGCTGGACGACGAACAACGCGCCGGCATATCCGAGTACTTCCAGAACCCTTCCGCATTCGTCGGCGAGGCCGCCGCGCCCGGCCAGGCACCGGGCGATGGGACCGGGGTCGATCCATCGCTGATCGACTTCGAGGGCATGCCCGAGCTGATCCAGGACCCCGAGGCCATGGAGGCACCCATGGGGCTGGATGGAGAGGCGTTGGACGAGCTGGCCGAAGCCCGCGACCGCGAGGCCCTGGAGGCACTTCAGGAAGCCTTGGAGGAAGCCCTGGGCCAGAGCCAGGCCCTGGAGCCCTACAAGGACCAGTTGCTGCTGGATATCACTCCCGAGGGACTGCGCATCCAGATCATCGACCGCGAGAATCGCCCGATGTTCGACACCGCCAGCTCCACTCCTCTTCCGCACGCCGACGCGATCCTGCGCGAGCTCGCAAGCCTGATCAACCAGGTGCCGAATCGCATCTCGATCACCGGCCACACCGATGCCCGCCCCTTGCTGCGTCCGGACTACTCCAACTGGGAGCTTTCGACCGACCGCGCCAATGCCGCACGCCGTGCGCTGATTGCGGGCGGGGCCGAATCGGGACAGGTCGCGCGGGTCGTGGGCCTGGCCGACAGCGTACCGTTCACCCGCGACGACCCGGAGGCGGCCATCAACCGACGCATCTCCATCATCGTGCTCAACCAGGAGGCCGAAGAAGCGATGCGCAAGAGCCTTGAGGGCGAGACCTACGCACCAGAATCCACCCCCTCCCCTGAGAGCGAGAACGGCCCGGGCACACCGATCGATCCCCAAGCGCCCATCGACGAAACTCGCCCAAGCGACACCTGAGCGCTACGGCTCCCTCTCGCGCGCGCCCCAAGCAAGGTGCGCTCGCAGCAACAGCGCCGACCGCGTACCGAGCTCAAGCCAGGCCGTATGCGCCGCGGCAGCCCCTCTTTCCCGTGCACCAAAAGACAAAGGGTCGCTTCTCGCGAACGGGTGGGGGGCGGCCTGGGCTGTACGACAGGCAAAGAAAAAGGCGCCCGAAGGCGCCTTTCTCAGATATGGCGGAGCGGACGGGACTCGAACCCGCGACCCCCGGCGTGACAGGCCGGTATTCTAACCAACTGAACTACCGCTCCAAATTTTCTTCATGCAGCCAGTCAGGCTGCATGGTGGGTGCTGACGGGTTCGAACCGCCGACATTCGCCTTGTAAGGGCGACGCTCTACCAACTGAGCTAAGCACCCGATAAAGCGCACTAGTTTACGCGATCCTTGAGCGCTTTACCAGCCTTGAAAGAAGGCGTTTTGGAGGCAGCGATCTGGATGGACTGGCCAGTACGCGGGTTACGGCCGGTGCGGGCTTCGCGCTCGCGGACGAGGAAGGTGCCAAAGCCCACCAGGGAGACCTGGTCGCCCTTGGCCAGAGTATCGCCCACCACGGTCACCATGGCGTCCAGCATGCGGCCGGCCTGGGCCTTCGGGACATCGGCTTCTGCGGCGATCGCGTCGATCAGTTCGGATTTATTCATGAAGCGCTTCCTTATCTCAGTGGTGACTCAGGCTTACGGCCCGATGAAGGCCAAGCTTACACCAGCGCGGGGAGGGTTCTCCATCCTGTCGCGGGCTTGCCCAGCCGGGAATCAAATAATGCGATTGGGGTTATATCAAGGGGCTCGAAAAAGTGTCAAACAAGCGTTACACAACCCCTGCGGTTCACTGTACGCCACGGCGCAAAAAAACCGCGGCCGAAGCCGCGGTTTTGATTGCAAATCCGTTGCTTAGTGGTGCCGGACCCGGCGTCGGCCCGATTCCTTGGCCGGCTTCACGGCCTCCTCGACCTTGGCCGGTGTCTCGCCGCCCTTGGCCTCCGGCAGGTGCGTGAGCGCCACCTCGAACACCTCGTCGATCCAGCGTACCGGGCGGATATCGAGCTTGTTCTTGATGTTCTTCGGGATATCCACCAGGTCCTTTTCGTTCTCCTCGGGGATCAGCACCGTGCGGATCCCGCCACGATGGGCCGCCAGCAGCTTCTCCTTGAGCCCGCCGATCGGCAGCACCTGACCCCGCAGGGTGATCTCGCCGGTCATCGCCACGTCGGCACGTACCGGGATGCCGGTCAGCGCCGAGACGATGGCCGTGCACATCGCGATACCGGCCGAGGGGCCGTCCTTGGGCGTGGCGCCCTCGGGGACATGGATGTGCAGGTCTTTCTTCTCGTGGAAGTTCTCCTCGACCCCCAGGGACTCGGCACGCGAGCGCACGACGGTCAGGGCCGCATGGATCGACTCCTGCATCACGTCGCCGAGCTTGCCGGTCTGCTGGGTCTTGCCCTTGCCCGGGACGACCGTCGCCTCGATGGTCAACAGT
This sequence comes from Thioalkalivibrio sp. ALJ2, assembly GCF_000378325.1. Classification (NCBI taxonomy): domain Bacteria; kingdom Pseudomonadati; phylum Pseudomonadota; class Gammaproteobacteria; order Chromatiales; family Ectothiorhodospiraceae; genus Thioalkalivibrio; species Thioalkalivibrio sp. ALJ2. The sequence goes on along the minus strand of NZ_KB899554.1, from coordinate 805,130 downwards.
TCGCCACCGACCTCGGTCCACGCCAGGCCAGTCACCTGGCCGATCTGATCGTTCTCCTCGGCCAGGCCGAAGCGGAAGCGCCGCACACCCAGGTACTTGTCCAGGGTCTTCGGGGTGACCGACGTGGTGCGGTCACGCTCCTTGCCCTTGGCCAGGAGACGCTGCTTGACCACCTTGCGGCAGATCTTGGCGATCTCGCGCTCCAGGGCGCGCACACCCGCCTCGCGGGTGTAGTAGCGCACGACGTCGCGCACCGCGGCATCGGAGATATTGATCTCGTCCGGCTTCAGGCCGTTGGTCTTGATCTGCTTCGGTACCAGGTAGGTATGGGCGATGTTGACCTTCTCGTCCTCGGTGTAGCCGGACAGGCGGATGACCTCCATACGATCCAGCAGCGGACCGGGGATGTTCATCGAATTGGCCGTGGCCACGAACATCACGTCGGAGAGGTCGTAATCGACCTCCAGGTAGTGGTCGCTGAAGGTATGGTTCTGCTCCGGGTCCAGGACCTCGAGCATCGCCGAGGCCGGATCGCCGCGGAAATCCATCGCCATCTTGTCGATCTCGTCGAGCAAAAACAGCGGGTTGCGCACCCCGACCTTGGACAGGTTCTGGACAATCTTGCCCGGGAGGGAGCCGATATAGGTCCGGCGGTGACCGCGGATCTCGGCTTCGTCACGGACACCGCCAAGGGCCATGCGCGAGAACTTGCGGTTGGTTGCGCGCGCGATGGACTGGCCCAGCGAGGTCTTGCCGACCCCCGGGGGACCGACCAGGCAGAGGATCGGGCCCTTCAGCTTGCGCACACGCGACTGCACGGCGAGGTATTCAAGGATGCGCTCCTTGACCTCTTCCAGGCCGTAGTGGTCCTCGTTGAGGATCTTCTCGGCACGGGCCAAGTCCTTGCTGACCCGGGTCTTCTTCTTCCACGGGACATTGACCAGCCAGTCGATGTAGCTGCGCACGACGGTGGCCTCGGCCGACATCGGCGACATCATCTTCAGCTTGTTCAGCTCGGCGGTGGCCTTCTTCTTGGCCTCCGCCGGCATGCCGGCCTGCTCGATCTTCTCGGCCAGGTCTTCCTGTTCGTTTGGCGCATCCTCGAGATCGCCCAGCTCCTTCTGAATGGCCTTCATCTGCTCATTCAGGTAGTACTCGCGCTGGGACTTCTCCATCTGCTGCTTCACGCGGCCGCGGATCTTCTTCTCGATCTGCAGCACGTCCATCTCGCCCTCGATCTTGGCGACCAGGTGCTCGAGACGCGCACGCACGTTGGCGATCTCGAGGACCTGCTGCTTCTCCTCGAGCTTCAGCGACATGTGCGCAGCAATGGTGTCAGCCAGACGCGAGGTGTCGTCGATCCCGGCCAGCGAGGTCAGGATCTCCGGCGGGACCTTCTTGTTCAGCTTGATGTACTGCTCGAACTGATTGAGCGCGGAGCGGCCGAGGACCTCGAGTTCCTTCTCCTCGGTGTCGTACTCCTCCTCGATCATGCGGATATCGGCGGTGAAGTAGTCCTCTTCCTTCTCGGCATTGCCGGTCGTGGAGACATCCATCACGCGCGCGCGCTGGGCGCCCTCGACCAGCACCTTGATCGTGCCATCGGGCAGGCGCAGCAATTGCAGGATGTTGCCGAGGGTACCGATCTCGTGCAGATCGCCGGCCTCGGGCTCGTCCACCTCGGCGCTCTTCTGCGCCACCAGCAGGACCTGCTTGTTCTGGGCCATGGCGGAATCCAGCGCGCGGATCGACTTCTCGCGACCCACAAACAGCGGGATGACCATGTGCGGATACACCACGACATCGCGCAGCGGCAGGACCGCGACGCGCTTCACGGGGGAATCCACCTCGTTCTGGGAGGAGTGTTGGTCGGTCATGTGGCCCCCTCAGGGCTTGACGAATGTACGGGAGAGATGGGGGCGCCCTGACCGTTTTTCAAGCCGGGGCCAGCCCCATGCCCGCCCCCTGTGCATGACCGCGAAGTTTCAGGAATCCGCAGCGGCCTGCTTGGAGAACGATGCGTTCTCGTAGATGAGGTAGGGCTCGGCGTCTCCGCGGATCACGGCTTCGTCGATCACCACCTTGCTGACGCCCTCCATCGAGGGCAGCTCGTACATGGTGTCGAGCAGGATGTTCTCCATGATGGTGCGCAGGCCCCGGGCGCCGGTCTTGCGCTCCATCGCCTTGTGGGCGATCGCGGCCAGGGCATCGTCCCGGAACTCGAGCTCCACGCCTTCCATATCGAACAGACGGGCGTATTGCTTGACCAGCGCGTTCTTCGGCTGGGTCAGGATGGTGATCAGCGCATCCTCGTCCAGTTCGTCCAGCGTCGCCTGCACCGGCAGACGACCGACGAACTCGGGGATCAGGCCATAGCGCACCAGGTCGTCGGCCTCCAGCTGTTTCAGCCACTGGCCGCCGCTCTTGCTCTCGTCCTTGGAGCTGACCTCGGCAGAGAAACCGATACCACCCTTCTCCGCGCGCTGCTGGATGATTTTCTCCAGGCCGGAGAAGGCGCCGCCGCAGATGAACAGGATGTTGCGGGTATCGACCTGCAGGAACTCCTGCTGTGGATGCTTGCGCCCGCCCTGCGGCGGCACGGAGGCCGTGGTGCCCTCGATCAGCTTCAGCAGGGCCTGCTGCACACCCTCGCCCGAGACATCGCGGGTGATCGAGGGATTGTCCGATTTGCGCGAGACCTTGTCGATCTCGTCGATGTAGACGATGCCGTTTTCGGCCTTCTCCACATCGTAGTCGCACTTCTGCAGCAGCTTCTGGATGATGTTCTCGACGTCCTCGCCCACGTAACCGGCCTCGGTCAGCGTGGTCGCGTCGGCGATGGTGAACGGTACGTTGAGCACCCGCGCCAGCGTCTCGGCCAGCAGCGTCTTGCCGGAACCGGTCGGGCCGATCAGCATGATGTTGGACTTGGACAACTCGACGTCGTCCTTGCCGGCTCGGGCCTCGAGGCGCTTGTAGTGGTTGTACACCGCGACCGAGAGGATCTTCTTCGCGGAGTTCTGCCCGATCACGTAGTCGTCGAGGATCTCGCGGATCTCGCGCGGCTTGGGCAGCGAATCGCGCTCGGTATGCCCCGCCTCCTGCATCTCCTCGCGAATGATGTCGTTGCAAAGCTCGACACACTCGTCGCAGATAAACACGGAGGGACCCGCGATCAGCTTGCGCACTTCGTGCTGACTCTTCCCGCAGAAAGAGCAGTACAGAAGCTTGCCGTCGGCGGAGGGGGTCTTGTCGTCGCTCATCCGTATGCCTCGGTTGCGCTATCAGGGTTTCTCAGAACATGCCCCGTTTGCAGCCACGTTGCAAACGGACCGGGCGCGAGTCCGGTATATCCCGCTCGCACCCAGCCTGGCTTGGATCAGGACTTGTCCTTCTTGCCGGCTTCCTTGTCGCCGGTGTCCGGCGCGCCGCGGCTGGAGAGGACGTTGTCCACCAGGCCGTAGTCCTTAGCCTCCACTGCGGTCATGAAACGGTCACGATCCGTGTCCTGCTCCACCTGCTCCACGGTCTGCCCGGTGTGGTGAGCGAGTACGCGGTTGAGCTCCTCGCGGATCTTCAGGATCTCGCGGGCGTGGATGTCGATATCCGATGCCTGCCCCTGGAACCCGCCCAGCGGCTGGTGGATCATGACCCGCGAGTGCGGCAGGGAGTAACGCTTGCCCGGGGCACCACCGGCCAACAGCACCGCGCCCATGCTCGCGGCCTGGCCGACACACAGGGTGCTCACCTGGGGCTTGATGAACTGCATGGTGTCGTAGATCGCCATGCCCGCGGTCACGGCCCCGCCCGGGGAGTTGATGTACAGGCTGATCTCCTTGTCCGGGTTTTCCGATTCGAGGAACAGCAGCTGGGCCACGATCACGTTGGCCATGTAGTCCTCGACCGGACCCACACAGAAGATGACCCGGTCCTTCAGCAACCGGGAGTAGATGTCATAGGCGCGCTCGCCGCGGGCGGTCTGCTCGACCACCATCGGGACCAGATTCAGCCCCTGGGCATGCTGCGCCCCCTGACCGGCCATGTCGTGGCTCATTCAGTCGACTCCTTATTCGGATTCATGACGTCCTGGAAGCTGGTCTTTTTCTCGGTGACCTTGGCCTGATCGACGATCCAGTCGACCACCTGGTCCTCGAGCACCAGCGACTCCAGGTTGCTCTTCGCCTGCGGGTTGGAGCGGTAGTACTGCTTGACCTCTTCCGGGTCCTCGTAGGTGGCCGCCATGTCTTCCAGGTCACGCTCGACCCGCTCCGCGTCCACCTCGAACCCCTTCTGGTCGATGATGGCGCGCAGGGACAGACCCAGGCGCACGCGGCGCTTGGCCTCCTCCTCGAACAGACTGTCGGGGAGCGGCTGGGTCTGCTGGGCACCACCGAAGCGCTTCTCGGCCTCCTCGCGCAGGCGATTGATCTCGGACTTCACCAGGGCATCCGGCAGGTCGAACCCATGGCGCTCGATAATCAGCTCCATGACCTGATTCTTGACCTTGCCCTTCAGCGCCTGGTTCAACTCGCGCTCCATATTGGACCGCACGTCGGCGCGAAGTTTCTCGACCGAGCCGTCTTCGATGCCGAATTTCTTCGCGAACTCTTCGTCCACCTCAGGCAGCTTGGGCCCCTCGACCTTCTTGATGGTCAGGGCGAACTGCGCGGTCTTGCCCTTCAGGTTCTCGGCCGGGTAGTCATCGGGGAAGGTGACGTCGATGGTCGGCTCTTCGCCGGTCTTCACGCCCTTGAGCTGCTTCTCGAAGTCTTCGATCAGACGGCCGGCACCCACTTCCACCTGGAAGTCTTCGGCCTTACCACCCTCGAACTCCTCGCCATCGATGCTGCCGACGAAGTCCAGCGTGATGCGATCGCCCTTCTTCGCCTTGCGCTTGACCTCCGCCCATTCCTTGTTCTGCTCGCGCAGGGAGTCGATCACGCGATCGATGTCCTCGTCGCCAATCTCGGCCACCGGGCGTTCGATCTCGGCATCGGAGAAATCGGCCACCTCGACCTCGGGAAAGACCTGAAAGCTCGCAACGAACTCGATCGGCTGCCCGCTTTCCACACTCTGCGGCTCGATACTCGGGTTCCCCGCAGGCTCCAGCCCTTCCTGCTGCACGGCCTCGCGGTAACTCTCCTGCAGGACTTCGCTCAGCACCTCCTGATAGACCCCGGCGCCGTAACGCTGGCGCACGACCTTCAGCGGGACCTTGCCCGGGCGAAAGCCGTCGAGCCGGACGCGCTTGGCCAGCGATTTCAGACGGTTGTCGACTTCGGTCTCGACGCGCTCGGGGGGGACCTGGATGGTCATCTTGCGTTCCAGGTTGCCGGTGGCTTCAACGGAAACTTGCATGAAGGGCCTCGCAATAGTTCAAAAATCGGTCATCCCTGCCGACCGCAGCACTCGCCGGCTGCCTGCCTGGGCGTTCACGGGACATTGGTGCGAAAGGAGAGACTCGAACTCTCACGGGTTTTACCCCACTGGGACCTAAACCCAGCGCGTCTACCAGTTCCGCCACTTTCGCGTGTGCATTCAATGGTTCGATAAAGGCGCGCATTCTAGCCTGTTCGCGCCCCATAAACACAAAAAGCCCGCGTAGGCGGGCCCTTGTGCCGGCCGCGCTCGCACGCGCCCGGGAATAATGGTGGGTCGTGTAGGATTCGAACCTACGACCAATTGGTTAAAAGCCAACTGCTCTACCAACTGAGCTAACGACCCATGTCTGAGGCCCGCATGGCACCCCCGCAGGGGTCCGCCGGCCTTGTCATTACGCGGCAGCACCTGAATCACCGCGCCGCGTAGTTTACGGCCCGCCGGGGAAAACGCAAGGCTCCCCCGGCGGCCGGCGATCAGATGGCCTCGAGCTTGCGCATGCCACCCGGCAGCAGCTTCATGTCCACCAGCGAGGTGACCAGGGCCTTGCCGAAGGTCGCCTCGTCTTCATAGACCATCTTGTAGTACTGGATCTTCATGGTCAGCGCGGACCCGAACACGATGAACGCAAAGGTAAAGAAGCCACCCAGCGCCAGCGTGGAAATCCCGGTGACCGCCTGACCGATGGTGCAACCCAGCGCCAGGATGCCGCCGACACCCATCAGGATGCCGCCGATGAAGTGGTTGACGAAGTCACGGAAGGACGAGAACCACTCGATTCGGAAGCTGCGCGACACCAGAGCCCAGAAGAACGAACCCAGGATCACGCCGGCCAGCGCCAGCACACCGAAGTACAGCATGGTGCGGTCAAAGCCGCTGGACACGTAGCCCACGCTCTGGCCCATCGGGTTGATAAAGGTAAACGACTGGTTGGCCCAGGGACCGGACAGCGCCGGACGCTCGCCATCGTCGTCATCGGCGACGAAATCCCATTCCTGGATGTATTCCTGGGCGCTGTACACGCCGCCCATGCCGTCGTCGATCTGGATGTTGCTGGTCAGCCACCAGGCCCCGATCACCACCAGGCCGATCACCAGACCGCCCAGGATGTTGTCGAAACTCTTGCGGAAATCCGCGGCCTTGAAGATCAGGGCCAGCAGCAGCACACCGATCACCAGACCCATCACCAGGCGGGCGCCCAGGGCGTTCTCGCCAGCGATAATGGAGCCAAGATCCTGGCCGCCTTCCATCTGGATGGACACCGCGTCCATCCAGCCAAACAGCAGCTGGAACAGCGTCTGGCCGGTGCCGAAGACAGTGGCGCGGCTGGTCAGCCAGAAGGCGATCACACCGATGATGATCATCACCATCACCGACTTGATGTTGCCGCCACCCACACGCACCAGCGTCTTGTTACCGCAGCCGGACGCATAGGTCATGCCGATGCCGAACAGGAAGCCACCCAGGACGTGCCCGAGCCAGTTGAAGTTTTCGCCGCGGTAGGGAGGGAAGGAACCCTCGGCGCTCAGCACCCCGAAGAATTCGAGCGCCGCCACACCCAGCATCGCCACGGCAATCGCCAGCAGCCAGGAGCGCATGCGCCCGGTATCACCCATGTTCACCCAGTCGGAGACGGCTCCCATGGTGCAGAAGTTGGTCTTGTTCGCGACCGCACCCATGATGAAGGCGAGGACGAACGTGCCGCCCAGGAACATCATTGCGGCGGTTGAAAAGCTGGAGAATTCCATCAACGTATCCTCTCACTGATCGGTTGTCGGGCACGCCTGCACCCATGGGGTGCGCAGCATACATCGGACGCAAGACGAGATCGACCCCCAATTCATTCCGGACCCGGGGCTGTCTGACGAGGGCGAACCGTCCGCCGTCAGGCCGTCCGGTAGAGAGTCGGGTCGGGGACACCAGCGGCCGCAAAACCCTCGCGACGGATACGGCAGCTGTCGCATCGCCCGCAGGCCCGGCCCTCGGGGTCGGCCTGATAGCAGCTCACCGTCTGGGCGTAATCGACCCCCAGGCGCGCGCCGGCACGGATGATCTCGGCCTTGCTCATGTGCATCAAGGGTGCACGCACCTCCCAGCGTACGCCCTCCACCCCGGCACGGGTAGCGACCTGCGCAAGGTCGCGGAAGGCGTCGATAAAGGCCGGGCGACAATCCGGGTACCCGGAGTAGTCGACCGCATTCGCACCGACATAGAGCAGCCGGGCATCAAGCGTTTCGGCCAGCCCCAGCGCCAGAGACAGGAACACCGTATTACGGGCGGGCACATAGGTCACCGGGATGCCTTCGCTCGACTCGGTGGGGACCGCGATCGCGTCATCGGTGAGCGCGGAGCCGCCGATCGCGGTCAGGTCGACCCGGACCACTCGGTGGTCCTGCACGCCCTGGGCGGCAGCCACGCGGCGCGCCGCGTCGAGCTCGGTACGGTGTCGCTGGCCATAGTCGATCGACAGGGCATGACAGTCGAGCCCGTCGGCCAGCGCCATTGCCAGGCAGGTTGCAGAATCCAGCCCGCCCGAGAGCAACACCACCGCCTTTTCCGGTTGCGACATCGACTAACGACCTGGTTGATCGCCCCACAGGAGCTTGTGGAGCTGAAGCTGAAACCGCACGGGCAGCCGTTCGGCCACGATCCAGTCGGCCAGCTCGCGCGGGGCGAGCTCGCCGAATACCGGCGAGAACAGGACCTCGACCTCGGGCGCAAGATCCAGGCGCCCGAGTTCCGCGCGGGCCCAATCGAAATCCGCTCGGTTCGCGAGTACGAACTTCAGCTGATCGCCGGCAGCAAGGTGAGGGATATTGGCCTCCAGGTTGCGGTCCTGCTCGTCGGAGCCCGGCGCCTTCCAGTCCATCACGACCGTGACGCGCGAATCGAGCCCGCCGATGTCGAGGGCGCCGCTGGTTTCCAACGACACCCGATAGCCTGCATCACACAGCCGCGCCAGCAGGTCGCGACAACCGGGCTGGGCCAGTGGCTCCCCACCCGTGACACAGACATGACGGACGCCCGTCTGACCGACCCACGCGAGGATCGAGTCCAGCGCGCGTGCCTCGCCACCCTCGAAGGCGTAAGCACTGTCGCACCAGCGGCAACGCAGCGGGCACCCGGTCAGCCGCACAAATGCGGTGGGCCAGCCGGAATCCGCCGCCTCGCCCTGCAGCGAAACGAACATCTCGGTGATACGGACCTGGGTCGGGCCATGCGAATCGCCCGTGGTCGGTGCGCGCCGGGCACGCACGGGGATCTCGGTCATTGCCCGTCGAGCCGCCGCAACCGCTCGCGTGCCAGGCGGTCCAGCGTCGTGCCGCCGTAATCGGCGCGCACCGCCTCCAGCGCCTCGCGGGCCTCGTCCTCGTTGCCCAGCTCGTAATGCGCATAGCCGATCTTGAGCAGGGCATCCCCGGACTTGTCGCTCTCCGGGTACTGCTCGCGCAAATGCTCGAAATCCTCTAGGGCCGCCTCGAAGTCGCCACTGGCATACTTGGCCTCGGCCAGCCAGTACCAGGCATTGGCGGAATAGTCGCTGTCGGGATAGCTCTCGATGAAGCGTTCAAGGCCGCTCATCGCGGCGTTGTAGTCACCCGCCATCAACTGCTCGAAGGCCTCCTGGTAGGCCGCCTGCTCGTCCGCCTCGGGAAGGTCGAACTCAATGACCTCGTCCGCCGGGGCAGCGGTATCCGCGGGCGCGGCCGCGCCGGTCTCGAACGTGGCCACACGCTCGTCCAGGTTACGGAACTGATCGCGCTGACGGGCGTTCAGACGCTCCAGCTCGTGGCGCAGCGTCTCCACTTCGCCCCGCAGCTCGCGCATCTCCCGGTTCATGGTTTCCGCACCCCGCAGGAGTTCCTGCATGGCGCTGGAGTCCAGCGTCCGCTCGATGCGGTCCAGCCTCCGCGAGAGGTCGCGGATCTGCGACTGGGTCGCGAACACGTCGTCCTGGGCGACGGCTTCGCTGGCAAGCGGGCCCCACGACCCCATCGCCAGGACCAACACCCCGGCGGCGACCGCCACACCCACCCGTGGAAAGAGAAATGCCCCCGGGGGGGCATTTCGGTTACTGCTACCTGTCAAACGCCGCATGGCGCCTCCCGTCGTCTAGCGCCGGGATTCGTAGACCAATTCGACCCGGCGATTCTTGGCCCAGGCCTCCTCGTTCTGCTCAAAGGCGACCGGCATTTCTTCACCATAACTGATGACCTCGATCTGGTCATCCGAGGCCCCGTTCAGGGTCAGGATACGGCGCACCGACTGTGCGCGGCGCTCGCCCAGCCCCAGGTTGTACTCGCGAGTACCTCGCTCGTCGGTATGGCCCTCCAGCCGCAGGCGGGCCCCGGAGTTCTGCGACAGATAGGCCGCATGCGCCTCGAGCATATCCATGTACTGCGACTGCACCTCGTCACGGTCGAACTCGAAATAGACCAGGCGCTCGGCCAGCGGGCTGTCCGGATCATCCAGCGCATCGGCATCGAACTGCCGATCGCGGCCCAGCGCGCGGGCCTCGGCTTCGGCGCGTTCGCGCTCCGCTTGCTCGGCCGCAGCCCGCTCGGCCTCGCGTTCGGCATCCTCGGCATCACGCGTCGGCGTCGCACACGCCGACAGCGCCCCAATCACCATGGCCACAAAAAACCAGCGAAAGATCGTGCTCATCACGTCATTATCCTCGAAAAGCGGTTGTTATTAGGAAGATCAATTCAAGGGTGACCAGGCCGGCTCACGGACCTCGCCCTCCCTGGCAGCGAGACGCTGATGGACCTGCCCATCCTGGCTCACCGAGCCCAGCACGCCACGCCCGCCATCTGTCATCGCATAGATAATCATGCTGCCATTCGGGGCAAAGCTTGGCGATTCCGCATCCCGCCCATCCGTGAGGCGGGTCACACGGCGGTCGTTCAAATCGAGACGGGCCAGTTGAAATCCGCCATCACCACCGTGCACGTAGACCAGATAACGCCCATCCGGGGACACCGTCGCCGCGGCCGCATAGCCGCTCTCGAATGTCAGACGCCGGGGGCTGCCCCCCTCTCGCGGCAGCGCATAGATCTGCGGCGCGCCTGCGCGGTCGGACGTAAAGTAGAGGGTTTCGCCATCGGGCGACCAGACCGGCTCGGTCTCGATCGAGCTGGTCTGGGTCATCTGGCGCATCTCGCCCGTCTCCAGCTCCATCAGGTAGATATTCGGCGCCCCATCGCGTGACAGGCTCAGCGCGAGATAGCGGCCATCGGGCGACCAGGCGGGCGCGCTGTTGATACCCGTGAAGCTGGCCACCCGTTCCCGACTGCCGGTCTCGACATTCTGGCGATAGACCTCGGAACGGCGGTTCTCGAACGAGACGTACACCAGTTCGCGTCCATCCGGCGACCAGTCCGGCGACATGATCGGCTTCGCGGAACGAAACAGGGTGCGCGGATTGGCCCCGTCGGAATCGGCGACCTCAAGGGCAAAGCGGCGCTCGTCGCCGTTACGCTCCACGCTCACGAACGCGATGCGCGCACTGAACGCCCCCGGGTCACCCGTGATCTGTTCGTAGATGATGTCCGAGATACGATGCGCCCCGCGCCGGAGCATGTCGCCGGGCACCGGAATGCGCCAGCCGCCCAGGCGTTCCTCGGACAGCACATCGAATACGTGAAACTCCACGAGGACGTCATCGCCATCGCGGCGCTGATTGCCCACGACCAGGTACTCGACCCCGGTGTCGGCCCAGGGCTCGGCAAGAAAGTCGGCCGGTCCGGACGGGGCCGAAGGCAGATCATCCTGTTCGACATTGAACAGCCCGCTGCGGGCCAGGTTGGCCGCGACGATCTGGGAGATGTCCTCGTCGAGCTCACCCTCCCCCTCGTAGGTAAACGGCGCAACGGCCACCGGTATCGCCCCGGTGACCCCCTCGGTGACCGTGACTTCCAGTACGGCCTGTGCCTGCGCTGCCCACATCAGCAGCATGGCCGGCAGCATCCAGTGAATCAGTCGTCGCATGAGCTCCTCGTCAAGCGGGCGTGGCCCGCGAATCAGTCCGGTTCAAATCGGATCCGCACCCCGCCCCGCACCGCGCTCGCATCCGGCGGGCGTGGCAGCGAACTCAGACGGTCCATGGTCTGGCGCACGGAGTCGCAGAACCGGCTGTCGCCGGAACAGCTTTCGATATCGAAGTCGATGATACGCCCGGTCTCGTTTACGCGCACGAGAACAATGGCACGGTCCGAGGAGTCAATATCCGACGGCTGACGCCAGCGCCGCTGGACCACCGACTGCACCTGGGCACGCCACTCATCCACTTCGCGATCCATCTGCGCCTGGCGCTCGGCGGCCTCGCGCCGTTCGCGCGCCTCCGCCAGGCGCTCCTGCTCGCGCTCCATTGCCTCGCGGCGGCGCTGCTCCTCCAGTTCGCGCTCCTGCTCGGCCCGGCGCTCGGCCTCTTCCTGCTCGCGGCGCTCCTGCTCTTCGCGGGCCTGGCGTTCGGCCTCTTCACGCTCGCGCCGCTCCGCCTCTTCGCGCTCGCGAGCCTCCTCGGCCTCCTGTCGTTCACGCTCCGCCGCCTCGCGTTCGGCACGGATCCGTTCACGCTCGGCCTCGGCCTCTTCCTGTGCGCGCTGACGCTCCTCTTCGGCCTCTCGGCGTGCCTGCTCGGCTTCCTCGATCGCCTGCTGCCGCGCCCGTTCTTCCTCTTCCTGGCGGCGTTGCTCTTCGGCCTGTCGGCGCTCTTCCTCGCGGCGGGCCTCTTCTTCGGCGCGCCGTTGCTCCTCTTCCTCGCGCAGCTGCTCGGCGACTTCTTCCTGGCGAGCGACCTCGCGTTGGTGCTCGACCTGATCGAACGCCTCGGCATCCACGGCCACCGCGTCGATCACCTCAATATCCTCCTGCACCGAGATCTCCACCGCGGCCTGCGAGGAGGTGGGGGATATCAGGCTGATATTGAACATCAACGCCGCAAACAGCGCCCCGTGCAACAGGAGCACGAGGAGGAAGCTGACAGGGTGGCGGCGGACAAGCTCGAACACGGCAGCGTGCGTCAGTCGCCGGTTTCGCGCGGCGGCTCGGTGATTAGCCCGACACGCCCGCCGCCCGCGCGCTGCAGGGCGATCATAGCGTCGATCACACGCCCGTAGTCCACATTACGGTCGCCACGCACGAAGGTCTGGGTGCCCGGATGCTCCGCCAGGAACTCGCGCACGATCTCGGTCATCTCCTGAGGCGCCAGCGGCTCATCGATGATTGGCCCCTGGTTCAGGCTCATGGCCCCACTGGCGTCCACGGTCACCACCAGCGGCTCGGCCGCCTGTTCGTCCCGGTCCAGGGCCTCGGCGTCCGCCTCCGGCAGGTCGACTTCCACACCCTGCTGCAGCATGGGCGCGGTGATCATGAAGATGATCAAAAGCACCAGCATCACGTCGATAAACGGCACGACGTTGATCTGGGACATGGGCCGCCGCAGGCGGCGACTGTTGCGGCGCTGCTCGGACATGGGTCAGGCCGTGGCCTCGGAGGCCGTATCCGTGGACTTGGCGTGAACCTGCCGGTTGAGCAGAGCCACGAACTCGTCATTGAAGTTCTCCAGGCGCACGGCCACGCGGTCGACATCCCCCGCAAAGCGGTTGTAGGCGATCACGGCCGGGATCGCGGCAAACAGACCCAGCGCGGTCGCGATCAGGGCCTCGGCGATCCCGGGAGCGACCATCGCCAGGGTCGCCTGCTGCACCCCAGACAGCCCCAAGAAGGCATGCATGATGCCCCAGACCGTGCCGAACAGGCCGATATACGGGCTGGTTGACCCCACCGTGGCGAGGAACTGCAGATAACGCTCCATCTCGTCAATCTCGCGCGCGATCGCCACACGCATGGCACGCTGGGCGGGCTCACCGGCCGGGATGCCATGCTGGCGCGCACGCAGAAATTCCTTGAACCCAGAGGAGAAGACGTGCTCCATGCCCGTCATTTCCTGCTTGCGCCGCACCCCTTCGTAGAGATGGGAAAGGTCGGCCCCCGACCAGAAGCGCTCCTCGAAATCGTCGCAGGCGCGGTGCGCCGCATTCAGGGACCTGGCCTTGACGACGATCGCCAACCAGGAGAGTACGGAGGCGAGCACCAGAATCACCATCACCAGCTGGACCACCAGGGTCGCCTCCATCACCAGCTGGTACATTGAAAAGTCGACTGCCACTTGTCCGTCTCCCGTTACAGCGTTACTTGGTTCCGGCTACGCGGTCAGCCGGCCCATGATCATGATGTCGGCGCAGGGCCTCCAGTACCGGACCGGGGATCGCGGCGGGCGCCTGGCGCGCCACCTCGACGCAGGCAATCCCCACCTCGCCGCTGGCCAGGGTCTCGCCGTCGCGCTCCACACCCTGATGGAACTCCAGGCTCGCCCGGCGCAACGAGTGCAGCCGGCAGGTCACCGTCAGGGCATCGTTGAAGCGCGCCGGGCGCCGCATATCCAGACAGCAGCGGCGCACCGCAAAAACGATCCCGTATTCCTCGCGCAATGCATCCTGCTCGAACCCCAGCGCGCGCAACCACTCGGTGCGCGCGCGCTCCATGAACTTGAGGTAGTTCGCGTGGTAGACCACGCCGCCGGCGTCAGTGTCTTCGTAATAGACTCGCACCGGCCACTCGAACGGGGCGTCGCCTTCCGTCACGGACGGCCTCCGCCCTGGCTGTCGACCGGCGCCAGCAGGTCGGGTTCCACCGACCCGGTCAGGCCGAACATCGCCAGCGTCCGCCGCGTGGCCTGACGCCCGCGCGGGGTTCGCTGCAGGTACCCCTGCTGGATCAGAAACGGCTCGACCACATCCTCCAGGGTACCGCGATCCTCGTTCAGCGCCGTCGCCAGGCTTTCCACGCCGACCGGCCCGCCGTCGAATTTCTCGACCAGCACCTCCAGCAACCGGCGGTCCTGGGCATCCAGGCCCGAGGCATCGATCGCCAGCAGGTCCAGCGCCTGACCCGCGACCTCGGCGGTAATCACGCCGGAGGCACGGACCTCGGCATAGTCGCGAACCCGCCGCAGCAGGCGATTCGCCAGGCGCGGCGTGCCCCGCCCGCGGCGCGCGATCTCCGCCGCCCCTTCAGGCTCGATCCCGACACCCAGCAATCCGGCGGCGCGCCCGACAATATGGGCGAGGTCTGTGACAGTGTAATGATCGAGTCGCTGAACGATGCCGAACCGGTCACGCAACGGCGCCGAAAGCAGGCCCGCGCGCGTAGTCGCGCCCACTAGTGTGAACGGGGGCAAGTCCACCTTGATCGAGCGCGCCGCCGGTCCCTCGCCAATCACGATGTCGAGCTGACCGTCTTCCAGCGCCGGATACAGGATCTCCTCGACCACGGTCGGCAGGCGGTGGATCTCGTCAACGAACAGGACGTCCTGGGGCTCCAGCGCGGTCAGGATCGCGGCCAGGTCGCCAGCGCGCTCCAGTACCGGGCCCGAGGTCTGGCGCAGCCCCACCCCGAGTTCGTTCGCCACGATATGGGCCAGGGTCGTCTTGCCCAGCCCCGGGGGGCCGGCCACCAGCGTATGGTCCAGGGCCTCCCCGCGCCCGCGCGCCGCCTCGATAAACAGGCCCAGTTGTTCAACCACCCGGGGCTGTCCGGTGTAGTCGTCCAGCCGCTTGGGACGCAGGCTGACCTCCACCCGCGTGTCCTCCGACTGACTCTGCATATCGACCAGGCGTGATTCCATGACCCCGCAGTATGCATCCGTCGCGATGGCGTTTATAGACCCCCGTACAACTTTAAAGGAAGCGTCTCAAAAGCTCCCGATTCAACCCGTATCAAAGCCTGCGGGCAACGGCTCCGGCGGGCTCACAACCTCCCTATCCAGTTCCTCCACGTGCGCCATGCGCGGTCCCTCCCAAAGCCATGCCTCCAGCCGCTCCAGGGCATCCGGGTCGCCGACCGCCAGCACCTCCACGCGGCCGTCCGGCAGGTTGCGCGCATACCCCGTCAGCCCGAGCGCCTGCGCCTGTTCCCGGGTCGAGGCGCGAAAGAACACGCCCTGCACACGCCCCCTGACATGCCAGCGGCGGGCATGGGTATCATGGGCCTTTGCCATCGATGACCTCCGGAGTCGATTCATGTCCGATGCCCCTACGCTGTATCACAACCCGCGCTGCAGCAAGTCGCGCGCGACCCTCGCCCTGCTGCGGGAGCAAGGTGTAGAGCCCGAGATCGTGGAGTATCTGAAGACGCCACCGGATGCCGCGACGTTGAAGGGCGTGATCGAGAAGCTGGGCATCCGCCCCCGCGACCTGCTGCGCACCGGCGAGGCGGAGTACCGCGAGCTGGGCCTGAAAGACGCGGAGATGGATGACGAGGCGCTGATCCAGACCATGGTCCAGCACCCGAAACTGATCGAGCGACCGATCCTGATCGTCGGGGGCGCGGCCCGCATCGGGCGCCCGCCGGAACAGGTGCTGGAGATCGTGTCGTGAGCACGGCACCGGAGATCCTGGTGCTGTACTACAGCCGCTACGGGGCGACCGCCGAGCTGGCCCGCCAGGTCGCAACCGGCGTCGAAAAGGCTGGCGCCACCGCGCGGGTGCGCACCGTACCCCCAGTCTCCACGAATATCGACGAGGACCGCCCGGCAGTACCCGAGGACGGGCCACCCTATGCCGAACTGCGCGATCTCGAGGAATGCGCGGGGCTGGTCATGGGTTCGCCGACCCGCTTCGGCAACATGGCCGCGCCGCTGAAATACTTCCTCGACGGCACCAGCGGGCTGTGGGCCAGCGGCGGGCTGGTGGACCGGCCCTTCGGCGTCTTCACCAGCACGGCCACCCAGCATGGCGGGCAGGAGACCACCCTGCTCAGCATGGCCCTGCCGCTGATCCATCAGGGCATGCTGTGGGTCGGCGTGCCCTATACCGTGCCGGAGCTGAACAGCACCACCAGCGGCGGCACGCCCTACGGCGCCAGCCATGTGGCCGGCACCCAGGGCGAGCAGGCGGTCACCCGCGACGAACAGCGCATCGCAGCAGCCCTTGGGGAACGCGTCGCGCGCATCGCCTTGCGCCTCGAAGCAGCACCTGGCGCCCCGGCATGATCGCGCTGTCCCGTGCCCTGGCTCTGGCCGGCTTTCTTGGACTGCTGCTGCTAATCCTGGTCTGGACCACCTGGATCGCCCCGCCGGAGATCGTCCCGGTCTGGCTGGCGTTGATCGTACTGGTCATGCCGCTGCTGTTTCCGCTGCGCGGGATGCTGCACGGAAGGCGCTACACCCACGCCTGGTCCAGCCTGCTGGCGCTCGCCTACATCACGCTCGGGATCACCATCGGCGCGGCCGCGGAGGACCGGCTCTATGGCCTCCTGATGACCGGAGCCAGCCTCGCCTGGTTCGCGGGCAGCCTGCTGTTCGTGAAACTGGACGCCCGGCGGGCCCGCGCGGCGGCCGAGTAACCTCAAGCAACCCCGGGTTCAGCCCATACGGGCCAGCTGTTCGCGCACGAACGGGATGGTCAGGCGCCGCTGCTGGGCTAGCGCAGCCAGATCCAGGCGGTCCAGCAGCGCCAGCAGCGTGGACAGGTCACGCGAGCAGCGGCGCAGCAGGTAATCCGCCACCGGCTCCGGCAGCTCCAGCCCGCGCAGGGCCGCACGCTGTGCCAGGATCTCCTTGCAGGCCGCATCATCCGGCCGCTGCATGCGGAACACCGGGCCCCAGGCCAGGCGCGAGGCCAGATCCGGCAACTGGACCGGTAGCCCCTCGGGCGGTGCCGCGGCCGCCAGCAGCACGCGGCAGCCGGCATCACGCAGCCGGTTGATCAGCCCGAACAGGGCCTCGTCCCAGTCCCCGCGGCCCACCACGGCCTCCAGATCATCCAGCGCCACCAGACGCGAGCGCTCCAGACCATCGAGCACGGCCATCGGTGGCGCATCACGTACCTCGCCAAGCGGCAGGTAGCTGACCGGTTCCCCGCGCTCGTGTCCCTGGTGACAGGCAGCCTGCAGCAGGTGCGTCTTGCCGGAGCCGGGCGGCCCGTGCAGCAGGATCTGCGGCTCCTGTATCCCGGTCCCGACGCTCAAGGCCCGCACGGCATCCCGCGCCAGGGCATTGCCTGCCACGCAAAAACCGGAAAAACGCGAGGCGTCGCGCAGGCGCAGGTCCAGCGGCATCTGGCGCTCCAGCGGGCTGTTGCCTTCGGGTCTCACGGGACATCGGCCCCGGCTGCGTTCATGTCCCGATAGCGCGCCATTGCCTGACGCACCGCAACTGCGAGCACCGCCGCCACCGGCAACGCAAGCAGGACCCCGAAGAACCCGAACAGCTGACCGCCGGCGAGCACGGCAAAGATCACCGCCACCGGATGCAGCCCGGTCCGGTCCCCCACCAGCCACGGGGTCAGCACCACCGACTCCAGCACCTGCGCCACCGCGAAGATCACCAGCACCACCAGCAACAGCGTCCAGCCATCGCCCTGGAACAGCACGGCCGCCGTGGCCAGCACGATGCCCACGATCACGCCCACATAGGGGATGAAACTGACCAGTCCGGCAATCAGGCCGATGGCCAGCCCCATCTGTACGCCCGCCACACTCAGGGTGATCGCGTAGAACAGCCCCAGCGCCAGCATTACCAGTAGCTGCCCGCGCAGGAACGCCCCCAGGGTATGGTCCGATTCCACCGCAAAACGGCTGACCGGGTCACGCCAGGCTCGCGGCAGCAGGTCATGCAGACCCGCGACCAGCCGCGGCCAGTCCCGCAGCAGATAGAAACTGACCACCGGGATCAGCACCAGATTGAGCACGCCCAGGACCAGGGCGCCGGTCGAGCTGCCCAGCCAGTGCAGCAACCCGCCCGCCAGACCGCCGGCCTCGCGCCAGTGCTCGGCCAGCAGTTCCTGCAGTGCCGCCGGCTCCAGAGCCGGCAGGCGATCGCCCGCCTGCTGCTCGATCCAGGGACGAACCCGCTCGTCGAACCAGGCGATCACCTCGGGCAACAGCAGCATCAGGCGTTCGAACTGGGCCATGGCCAGCGGGATCAGGACCAGCACCAGCCCCGCCATTCCCAGCATCACCAGCACGAAGATCACCAGCGTGGCCAAGGTGCGCGAACCGCCCATGCGTACCGCCAGGCGCGTCACCAGGGGGTTGAACAGGTAGCCGATCAGCAGCGCGATCAGAAACGGCGTAAGAATCGGCGCTAGCAGATAGAGCGCCACGCCCAGGACCACCAGCCCGACCAGGGCCGCCAGCGTGGCAGCAGAGAATGGCGCCAGCGGGTTCACTCGCGGCGCAGCCAGGCCTTCGCCTCGGAGTCACCGCGCGGATCCTCCGCCGCGCCATAGCCGCTGGCGTGCAGCAGGTCTACCAGGTCATCCGGGGCCAAACCCGTGCGCACCTCGAGGGTCACCGCGTTACCACCCAGCGAATCCAGCCTTGCGCTCTCAATAGCCTCGATCTGCGCCAGCTCCCGCCGCAACGCCTCGAACGCGGGAAAGCCCTCGACCCCGACAAAGCCCAGCTTCACCCACTCGGGCTCGGCGGCGACGCGGGCCAGCGGTGCCACGACCTGGTCAAGGCCATCCTCGACCGCCGCGCGCGCCGCGGCGGCCGGAGATTCACCGCGGCCCTCACTACGGTACTCGCGCCCACCATGCACGGTAATGGCACGCGCCTCGGCGCCACCCCCAACCGAGCGTACATGCAGCGCCACGATACCCGTCGGCCCGTAGCGCCCGGCCGCTTCCTGCAGCGGCTCGGTCACGCCACCAATCACATCCCCCGCCTGCGCGGCCCGGCGATCCTCCAGATCCCCCAGTGGCAGCACGAAAGGCATCCCGCGATCGCGCCCCAGCGCGTCAATCCCGGCCAGCACATCGGCCTCGTCCTGGGTGGAGCCCAGCAGGTGGCGGCGCCCGTCCGCCTCGTATACCGCCCAGACCAGCAGTTGCGGGCGCGCGCCCAGCACCACGGGCACCTCGGCGGCATTTAGAGCGTTGCGCAGGCGGCCCCGATCGAACTCCAGGCGATATTCGCCGTTATCCACCTCCTGCCGCCGACGCAGGGCCTCAATACGCCCCTCCTCGTCCAGTTCCAGCAACAGGAGCTGCGCCAGTTCGCTCAGCTCCGGCGAACGCTGCCCGGCCACGCGCACCAGCGCCTGTTCCAGGCCCTGCGCCAGCGCGGTCGTTTCGTCCTCCGCATGGACGTTCACCACCACGGCATCATCCGCCAGCAATGGAGAGACCCCCAACAGCAGACACAGGAGTAGGCACGCAGCCAGGGCGCGGGACGGGCGAAAGAGGCGCAGCATAGGGTTGAATGGCGTTTTCGACAGGCGCCCAAAATACCACAGCGCCCCAGGGAAACACTGATGAATGTACACGCTCGCGTTGGCACCCCAGGTTTTCCGAGACAAGGCGCGGTGCGCAGCCGGTAGTGGCTCTACCGGCAAGGGCCGCAACGCAGGATCGGGGAACCTGGGGTGCCAACCCCGAAGGGGCTCGGCCTCTTTTGGGTGGGAACGGCGTTGCGGCTCCCTTGTGCAGAATGACTGCACGGCAGTCACCGCGCATTGTTCGCACGCAAAAGCGACTCGAGCGCGAGCGCGTACATTCATCAGTGTTTCCCTAACCTGCAGCGCCCGGCTTTTTGCACGCCCCCCGGCGCCTCGCTACCATGCCGGATTCCGCGAGCGCCGCCGGATACCGGATGCGGCCATCAACCACCCAGGGTACCCATGTCCGAAACCCGTTCAGGCCTGACCTACCGCGAAGCAGGTGTCGACATCGAGGCCGGCGCCGAGCTGGTCGAACGCATCAAACCGCATGCCGCCCGCACGCAGCGCCCTGGCGTCATGGCCGGGCTGGGCGGCTTTGGTGCCCTGTTTGAGCTTCCGATGGACCGCTTCAAGCAGCCTGTGCTGGTCTCCGGCACCGACGGCGTAGGCACCAAGCTGCGCCTGGCCCAGGAGACGGGGCGCCATGACAGCATCGGCATCGATCTGGTGGCGATGTGCGTGAATGACATCGTGGTGCAGGGAGCCGAGCCGCTGTTCTTCCTCGACTACTACGCCACCGGACACCTGGACGTCGATATCGCCGCGGATGTCGTCACCGGTATCGCCACCGGCTGCGAACAGGCCGGCTGCGCCCTGATCGGGGGCGAAACGGCCGAGATGCCGGGCATGTACCAGGGCGAGGACTACGACGTCGCGGGCTTCGCGGTCGGCATTGCCGAAAAGGAGGCCCTGATCGACGGCACCCGGGTCAGCGCGGGCGATGTCGTGCTCGGGCTGGCCGCCAGCGGCCCGCACTCCAATGGCTATTCTCTAATCCGGCGCGTCCTGGAACACTCCGGCGCGGCCCTGGATGCCCCGCTTCCCGGGGCCGACGGCACCACATTGGGCGACGCCCTGATGGCCCCGACCACGATCTACGTGCGCCCGCTGCTGGATCTGATGCAGCAGTTTCCGGTACACGCGGCGGCCCACATCACCGGTGGCGGCCTGACCGAAAACCTCCCGCGAGTGCTGCCGGAGCAGCTGTGCGCCCGCATTGATCCGCAGGCCTGGCAATGGCCACCCGTGTTCGACTGGCTGCAACAGGCCGGCGACATCGCGCCTGAAGAGATGCTGCGCACGTTCAACTGCGGGATCGGCATGACCGTGATCCTGCCCGAAGACCGTGTCGAGGCCGCCAGCTCGGCACTGGCCCGGGCGGGCATCCCGAGCTGGCCGATCGGCGTGATCGAGAACTGCGAAGACACGGCCCCCGGGGTGGTCTACGCCGCACGATGAGCAGCAACGCCGGCCCCTCCAGCCCGGATTCCCTGCCACGCCTGGTCGTCCTGATCTCGGGGCGCGGCAGCAATCTGGGCGCCATGATCGAGGCCTGCAACACTGGCCACATCCCGGCCCGGATCGTCGGCATCATCAGCAATCGCCCCGATGCAGGGGGGCTGGCCTACGCGGAAGAGCACGCGATCCCCGCACGTGTTCTGAACCACCGCGACTACCCCTCGCGCGAGGCCTTCGATGCAGATCTGGCCGAGGCGATCGAGGCCTTTGACCCCGATCTCGTGATCCTGGCCGGCTTCATGCGCATCCTGACCCCCGGTTTCGTCGATCGCTTCACGGGAAGGCTGTTGAACATTCACCCCTCCCTGTTGCCGAAGTACCGTGGGCTGGACACACATGCCCGCGCGCTGGCCGACGGGGAGGACGAACACGGCGCCAGCGTGCATTTTGTCACCCCCGAACTGGACGGCGGCCCGGTGATCATGCAGGCCCGCGTGCCGGTCCTGCCCGATGACACGCCCGAGAGCCTCGCCACCCGCGTCCAGCGCGCCGAACACCGGCTGTATCCCGAGGTCGTGCGGCGCCTGTGTTCAGGGGAAATTCAGTGGCGCGACCGCATCGTGACCGGGGACAACACCCCGTTGACGGTCCCGCTGCAGCTCGAAACCAATGAGGTAGTACCCGATGTTGAAGCTCCCGAGGAACGGAGCCCTGTGCCGCGCGACGCGGACTAGCCTGCTGACCGCCCTGCTCCTGCTGGGACAGGTCCTGCTGGCGTCCGCTGCCGCCAATGAGCCCCAGGAGGGTCCGCGCCTGCCGCCATTCACGGCCAGCTACGAGGCCCAGGCCATGGGCAACACCCTGAATGCCAGGATCACCCTGAACCACGAAGACGTACAAACACGCATGGCCATGGATGCCCATGTATCCGGCTTCCTGCGGATCCTCGGGCGCTTCGAGCTGAGCCGCGAGGCGCTGATGAACGCCAACGACGTCGGACTGCAGCTGGTCACCTCGCGCAGCCGCGAGGTGACACCCCGCCGCGAACGCAAGGTCGAGACGCGCTTCGACTGGGAAGAAGACCGTGCGATCGGACACGTAGACAACGAGCGATTCGATATCGAGGTTCCCCCGCATACCCTCGACTTCCTCGGCTCGCTGTACTTCATGATGCAGCGCCTGGAAGCGGGCGACCTCGCCAGAGAGGGCGACGGCGAAACGGTACAGACCCTGGAACGCGACCGCCTGCGCGAGTATCGCTTCGAGTACGCCGATACGGAGACGATCGAATCCCCGATGGGGCGTATCGAGACGGTGCGCGTCGTGCGCAAGAGCCAGGACAGTGACATCGAACTCTCTGCCTGGTTCGCCCCCGACCTCAGCCACCTGCCGGTAAGGTTCGATTACGAGGCCGACGGCCGCGTGTTCGAACTGAAGCTGACCCGGCTGGAGTGGCACGACCCGATCATTGACCTGACCGAGTAGACACCATGAGCGAGACCTTTGACCTGGCCATCATCGGAAGTGGCCCCGGGGGCTATCGTGCCGCCGTTCTGGGCGCCCTGCGCGGGCTCAACGTCGTCATCGTCGAAAAGGGCGACTGGGGCGGCTGCTGCCTGAACCGCGGCTGCGTGCCGAAAAAGGACTGGTACCACACCGCACGCACCGTCGCCGCGCAGCGCCACTTCGAGGGCCGCGGCATCAGCGGCAGCCTCACGGCCGACATGGACCGCGCCTGGGACCACCAGAAGGACGTGGTCACCGAGGTCCGCAACTCCTACCTCGGCTACATGAAGCACCTGAAGATCCAGTACCGTCACGGCACTGCCCGCTTCCGCGATGCCGAGACCCTCGAGGTCGCGACGGAGGATGGAACCGAGACCATCCAGGCCCGCCATACCATTATCGCCACCGGCGCCACCGCTACTGTCCCGGCCCCGTTCACGACCGAACCCGGGCGCGTACTGACCACCGACATGCTGTTCGACGACAAGCCGCCGGCAGGCAAGCGCGTCGCGATCATCGGCTCCGGCGTGGTCGCCACCGAGTTCGCCTGGATCTTCCATCACCTCGGCAAGAAGGTGACCTGGCTGTCGCGCTCCAAGCCGCTGTCCACCCAGAAGTTCAGCCCGCAGGCGCTGGGCACGCTGAAGGAGCAGCTGGCCGCGGACGGCATCGAGCCGGTGCGGGTCAAGGGATATGACCAGGTCGAGACCTCCGATAACGGCGTCACCATCACCGACAGCGAGGGCAACAGCTTCGAGGTCGACTGGGTCCTGCTCGGCACCGGGCGCACCCCGCATACCGAGGGCCTGAACCTCGACGAAATCGGGGTGAAGATCGATGCCCGCGGCTTCGTGAAGCGCCGCCCCACCCTGCAGACCGATGTCGACAACATCTACGCCATCGGCGATGTCGCGAGCGAATGGCAGACCGCGAACCACGCGCTGGCGGACGCCACCATCGCGGTGGAAAACATCCAGAACGGCAATACCCGCGAGCAGGACGAGCGCTTCGTGCCGATCGCGATCTACTCCGCGGTGGAGATGGCGCGCCTGGGGATGGACGAGGACGACGCCGAGGACGATGAGCTGGAGCCGGCGGTCGGCTTCGCCGCGTTCGAGACCTCCCCGCGCGCGCTGGGCCAGGACGAGCCGGAGGGCTTCGTACGCCTGATCGGCGACATGGACACCGGCGCCCTGCTGGGCGGCGAGGTCATCGGCAGCGACGCCGGCGAACTGATTCACATCCTTTCGCTGGCCCCCGACCGCGACACCGCACTGGCCTGGCTCGCCCGCGGCCAGTGGAACCACCCGGCCCGCGCCGAGGAATTCCTCAACGCAACGGAAACCCTCGCCTCGAAGTGGAACCTGAAGTCCGAGATCTTCGGGCTTTAGTGGACACGGGCGGCACAAGGATGTGCCCCCATAGCCGCCTTAGCCGGGAACGCAATCAGCGCAGAAACAGCGAGTAGGCCGGGTTGGCCGTCTCCTCGTGCCAGGGGTAGCCGACTTCCTTCAGGAAATCGCGAAAGCGCGCGCGATCCTCGGCCGGGATCTGCATCCCCACCAGCACGCGCCCGTAGGCGGCCCCGTGGTTGCGGTAGTGGAACAGGCTGATGTTCCAGGTCTGGCCCATGTGGGTCAGGAAGTTCAGCAACGCTCCGGGGCGCTCGGGAAACTCGAAGCGGTACAGGCGTTCGTTGCGGACCTCGCCGCCATGACCACCGACCATGTGCCGCAGGTGCAGTTTGGCCACCTCGTTCTCGGTCATGTCCATGACCTCGTAGCCCTGCGCCTCCAGCGTCTCGCGGATCGCCTGACGTTCGCTGTCGCCGCCTTCCAGCTTGATGCCGGCAAACACGTGCGCACGCTCGTCGTCCGCGTAGCGGTAGTTGAACTCCGTGATGCCCCGCTTGCCGATGGCCTGGCAGAACTGGCGAAAGCTCCCCGGGCGCTCGGGGATGGTCACCGCGAACAGGGCCTCGCGGTGCTCGCCGATCTCGGCGCGCTCGGCCACGTGGCGCAGACGGTCAAAGTTGATGTTGGCACCGCTCAGAACGGCGGCGAAGTCGCCCCCCGTGATCCCCTCGCGCGCGATGTACTGCTTCATCCCGGCCACCGCCAGCGCGCCTGCCGGCTCCGCCAGTACGCGGGTGTCGTCGAACACATCCTTGATCGCGGCGCAGATCGAGTCGGTATCCACCAGCAGGACCTCGTCGACCAGTTCGCGCACCAGGCGAAAGGTCTCCTTGCCCACCTGGCGCACGGCGGCGCCGTCGGCAAAGATCCCGACCTGCTTCAGCGTGACGCGACGATTCTGCTGCAGCGCCTTGTACATGGACGGGGCGTCGTCCGGCTCGACCCCAATCACCTTGATCTCCGGACGCAGGCGCTTGATATAAGCGGCCATGCCCGCCGCCAGACCACCCCCGCCGATGCAGACGAACACCGCATCCAGCGGTGCGGAGTGCTGGCGCAACAGTTCCATCGCCACGGTACCCTGGCCGGCGATTACGTCCGGATCGTCGAACGGGTGGATAAACGTATAGCCGTGCTTTTCCTGCAAGGTCCGCGCATGCGCGGCCGCCTCGTCGAAGGAATCGCCGTGCAGCACCGCCTTGCCGCCATAGCGGCGCACGGCGTCGATCTTGATCGACGGCGTGGTCACCGGCATCACGATCACCGCCTTGATCCCCAGATGGGCCGCGCCCAGCGCCACCCCCTGGGCATGGTTGCCGGCGGAGGCGGCGATCACGCCTTTCTTGCGCTGCTCGGGCGTAAGTTGCGCGATCTTGTTGTAGGCCCCGCGCAGCTTGAACGAAAACACCGGCTGCAAGTCCTCGCGCTTGAGCCAGATACTGGACCCCAGGCGCTGCGAAAGCGTCGGCATCGGCTCCAGCGGCGTCTCGCGCGCGACATCGTAGACACGCGCCGTGAGGATCTTCTCGAGGTAGGGGACTGTCATGGCCGGAACGATAGCACGGCGCGAATCATGCTTGTCTCGCTTGCGCGCCAGTCGGTATCCTCGGCGGGTTATAGACATCACAGACGAGACAGCGTAATGACTCAGGACGAAATGAAGAAGGCGGTCGCCGAGGCCGCGCTCGCACGCATCGAAAGTGGCTGGATCGTGGGGGTCGGCACCGGCTCGACCGCGAATTACTTCATCGATGCCCTGGCCGGTATCAAGGGCAAGATCGACGGCGCGGTGGCCTCCAGCGAGGCCAGTGCAGAGCGTCTGCGCGGCCACGGGATCGAGGTCCTGGATCTGAACTCCGCCGGCCCGCTGCCCATCTATGTCGACGGCGCCGACGAGGCGACCCGCCACCTGCACCTGACCAAGGGTGGGGGCGGCGCGCTGACCCGCGAGAAGATCGTCGCGGCGGCCTCGAAGACCTTCGTCTGCGTCGTCGACGAGACGAAGGTCGTGGACTACCTCGGTGCATTCCCGCTGCCGGTCGAGGTCATCCCGATGGCCCGCAGCCACGTGGCCCGTGCGCTTTCGAAGCTGGGCGGCAATCCGGAGCTGCGCGAGGGCTTCAAGACCGATAACGGCAACGTCATCCTGGACGTGCACAACCTGCGCATCATGAACCCGGTGGAACTGGAGTCCGAGCTGGACCACATCGCCGGCGTGGTCACCAACGGGCTGTTCGCCCGCCGCCCGGCGGACGTGATGCTGGTCGGCTCGCCCTCTGGCGTCGAGGAAATGACCGCCTAGTGAGCGAAACCGGCAAGTGGCTGATCGTCATCGGCGGGCTGATCGTTCTGATCGGCCTGCTGTGGCCCTGGCTGGGCAAGGTCCCCTGGGGTCGTCTGCCGGGCGACATCGTGATCGAACGCGAAAATGCCCGCTTCTATTTCCCGATCACGACGATGATCATCGTAAGCGTGGTGATCTCGATTATTCTCGCACTGTTTCGGCGTTAGCCACGCAACAAAAAGGCCGGGGGTGTCCCCGGCCTTTTTGTTTGTGAGAGCCATGCAAAGCGGCTCTCGGCCACAGTCGCTAGCGCGCCATGACCTCGTCGTAGAAGCGCTGCAGGCCGCCTTCCAGGAAGTAGTAGTCATCCACCCCGCGTTCTTCCAGGTGGTACTGCAGCCAGCGAGCCTGCTGCCCGTACTGGTCGAAGATCAGCAGGGTCTGCTCGTTGCGCCGGGCCTGGTCCACGATACGGTCCAGGGCGCTGATGTCCGACAAGGGCGCGCCGACCTCGCGGCCACCAAACAGCGAGATCTCGTCGCGTTCGCCGCGGCTGCGGATATCCACGACCACGACATCCTCACCCTGGCGGGCGCGCCGGGAGAAGGCGTCGGCCGCCAGCACGCGGGCCTCGAAGTCGTCCCCGCTGATCAGTTCGTCCTCGGCCTCGTTGGCCGGCTCACCACGGAAACGAGCCAGCCCTGGGTAGCGCTCGACCCAGTCCTGCATCCCGGCGTCATAGGCCTGGGCCGAAGCCACGCCGAGCTCGTTGGCGCGCGCGGCGGCGCGATAGCCGGCGTAGCTCTGGCGTCCGTTGCAGTAGAACACCAGTGGGCTGCCATGTTCCTCTTCCAGCGCCAGGATCTGCTGATCGAAGTCTTCGCTGTCGAGATCGACGTGATGAGCGCCCTCAATATGCAGGATGTCGTATTCCAGCCGGGGGCGAACGTCGACCAAGGTGGAGCCCGACAACTGGCCGCGCAGGTCGAACAGATCCACCGCCTCGACCCCAAAGCGCTCATAGAGCGGGCGGCCAGGGAATTCCACAAAAGGTTGCTGGGCCGAGGCCACGATGGGCGCTCCGGCCAGACTCAGGCACAGGGCCACCAGGGCCACTCGGGGGCGAGCGAAACGAACGATCATGCGAACTCCCTTGGTTGACGATGGGCGTCCGCGAACTGCGGCCCACGAATCGCCCCTTTAGCCCTCCGGGTCCCGACCCGGAACGCACATCGCACGATGCACGTTTTGGCAGGGTACCCGGTTGCCCCGATTGTAGCCAACCATACGCGGCTTTCCAGGCGCGGGCCTTGCCGCCCGTCCTGGCGCCGCAGCGTCGCCCCTACAGGAGAACCTTCTCGATGCCGCCCTCGCGCGCCCGGTCGATGAAGTCCTTCTGCCAGCCGTCGCCCATCAGGCGATTGGCCATCTCGACCACGATGTAGTCGGTATCCATGCCGGTGTCCTCGCGGTAGCGCGACAGGCCCTGCTGGCAGGCCGGGCAGGAGGTCAGCAGCTTCACGTTGCCGTTTTCGGCCTTGTCCTCGCCGGTAAGCTGGCGAATCCCCTTGTGCAGTTCTTCCTGCTTGCGGAAGCGTACCTGGGTCGCGATATCCGGACGGCTGACCGCGAACGTGCCCGCCTCGCCGCAGCAGCGGTTGGACTGCAGCACCTCCTGCCCCAGCAGCTTGGCGGCCACATCGGTCGGCTTGTGCGACTTCATCGGCGAGTGGCAGGGGTCGTGGTACATGTACTGCACCCCGTTGAGCCCCTCCAGCTTCACGCCCTTCTCCATCAGGTATTCGTGGATGTCGAGCAGTCGGCAGCCCGGGAAGATGCGCTCGAACTCGTATTTGAGCAGCTGATCCATGCAGGTGCCGCAGGAGACCACCACGGTCTTGATGTCCAGGTAGTTCAGCGTGGTCGCCACGCGGTGGAACAGCACCCGGTTTTCGGTGGTGATCTGCGAGCCCTTGTCGAAGTCGCCATTGGAGTTCTGCGGATAGCCGCAACACAGGTAGCCCGGTGGCAGCACGGTCTGTGCGCCGACGTCGTAGAGCATAGCCAGGGTCGCCAGCCCGACCTGACTGAACAGGCGCTCGGACCCACAGCCGGGGAAATAGAACACCGCGTCGGAATCGAGATCGGTCTTCACCGGGTCGCGCAGGATTGGCACATAGCGCGAATCCTCGAGCCCGAGCATCTGGCGGGTGGTCTGGCTCGGCAGACCGGCCGGCATCGGCTTTTTCACGAAGTGCACGACCTGTTCGTGCATCGGGGCCTTGCCGGTGGTCGAGCGCGGGCGCTTGCCCTCGCCGGTCAGGTTGAGCTTCTTGAACGCGTAGTGGCCGAGGCGCTGGGCGGCATAGCCCATCTGGATCGCCCCCTTGCGGATGCCCTTGATCTTGGACGGATCCTTGGTGTTCAGGAAGGCCATGGACATCATCGTCGCCGGCGTGGCCTTGCGCTTGCCCTTCTTCTTCAGAATCGAGCGCATGTGCATGGTCACGTCGCCGAAGTCGATGTCGACCGGGCACGGATTCAGGCACTTGTGGCAGATCGTGCAGTGGTCGGCCACATCGTTCATCTCGTCGAAGTGGTGCAGCGACAGCCCGCGCCGGGTCTGCTCCTCGTAGAGGAAGGCCTCGACGATCAGCCCGGTGGCCAGGATCTTGTTGCGCGGCGAGTAGAGCAGGTTCGCGCGCGGGACATGCGTGTTGCACTCCGGCTTGCACTTGCCGCAGCGCAGGCAGTCCTTGATCTCGTCGTTGAGATCGCCCAGCTCGCTCTGCTCCAGGATCAGTGCCTCCTGCTTCACCAGGCGCAGGGACGGCGTATAGGCGTTGGACAGCCCGGAGCCCTCGAGCAGCTTGCCGGCGTTGAACACGCCATTGGGGTCGACCTGCTTTTTGTACTTCGCGAACGACTCGATGCGTTCGGGCTCGAGATACTGCATTTTGGTCAGCCCGATCCCGTGCTCGCCGGAGATCACGCCATTCAGCTCGCGCGCCAGGCGCATCACGTCATCCACCAGACGCTCGGCCTGGTGCATCATCTGGTAGTCGTTGGAGTTGACCGGGATGTTGGTGTGCACGTTGCCATCCCCGGCGTGCATGTGCAGGGCGATGAACAACCGGCTGGTCAGCACGCGGTCGTGGATCGCGCCCAGGCGCTTGCGCACCGACTCCATCTGGTGACCGTCGAAGATCTCGAACAGCGGGCGCTCCACCTCCGCACGATAGGAGATGCGCAGGCTGCGTCGCAGTAGCAGGTTGATCAGCTTGTCGTGGTCACGGCGATCGGCGCGGGCGGGTTCGTCCAGCAGCTCGTCGCACTCGGAGGCCAGCGTAAAGTAGTTGTCCGCGATCGCCTTCCAGCGCTTTTGCACCGCCTCGAGCTTCTCGACCGCGCGTTCGCGCTTGGCCTCGAACCACTGCTGCCCTTCGCCACCGGTGTCCTCCAGTAGCTCGCGCAGCTCGGGGTGGTCGCCGCGCATGCACTCCAGCACCTCGTCGATCATCGCCAGCTTGTTCTTCAGCGATTCGCGCACGTTCAGGGTCTCGATCCCCTCGGTGTACTCGGCGAGCCGCTCCAGCGGGATCACCACGTCCTCGTTGATCTTGAACGCGTTGGTGTGGTGCGCGATCGCGGCAGTGCGCGCGCGATCGGCCCAGAAACGCTTGCGTGCCTCCGGGCTCACGGCGATGAAGCCCTCGCCGTTGCGGGCGTTGGCCGCGCGCACCATCTTGGCGGCGAGCTTGCCCAGGGCATCCTCGTTGTCGGAGACGATGTCGGCGATCAGCACCATCTTCGGCTGCTCGCCACGGGCGCCCTTGGGGGTGTACTTGACGGCGCGCACATAGCGCTCGTCCAGGTGCTCCAGACCCGCCAGCAGGACGTCGTCCTCGGCATCCACCGCATCCTTGATCTCGACGATCGCCGGAACCGCCTGATGCAGATCGGTACCGTAGAACTCCAGGCACACGGTGCGGATGTTGTCCGGCATCCGGTGCAGGATGAACTCGGCCGAGGTAATCAGGCCGTCACAGCCCTCTTTCTGGATGCCCGGCACGCCCATCAGGGTCTTGTCGGTCACGTCCTTGCCCAGACCGAGCTTGCGGAAGCGTGCACCCGGCATCTCCAGCGTCTCGGGTTCGCCCTTGGGGGTGCGACCGTCGGGGCCAAAACGTGTAATGCGAAAGCGCACGGTCTCGGCATCATGGATCTTGCCGAGGTTGTGGTCCAGGCGCTCGACCCGCATCCAGTCGGCCTCGGGGGTGACCATCGTCCAGGAGGCGAGGTTGTCCAGCGCGGTCCCCCAGAGCACGGCCTTCTTGCCCCCCGCGTTCATGGCGACGTTGCCGCCGATGGTGGAGGCGTCCTGCGAAGTGGGATCCACCGCGAACACGAGTCCATTCTCGGCGGCCAGCTCGGAGACGCGCTTGGTCACCACGCCGGCCTCCACACGCACGACAGCCACGTCCTGATCGACACCCGGGAGCGGACGTCGCTCGACCGGACCGATCCCTTCGAGCTTTTCGGTATTGATCACGGCGGAACGCTTGGACAGCGGCACCGCACTGCCGGTATAGCCGGTACCACCACCACGCGGGATCACGGTCAGGCCGAGTTCGATACAGGCGGCGACCAGCGGCCCCATTTCGTCCTCGGAATCCGGCGTCAGCACGACGAACGGCAGTTCCACGCGCCAGTCGGTGGCGTCGGTGACGTGGGAGACGCGGGCCAGGCCACCGAACTGGATGTTGTCCTTGTGCGTCAGGCCCTTCAGGCGTTTGCGCACACGCTCGCGCAGCTCCAGCGTCTGCTGGAACTCGTCGGAAAAGGCCGTGACCGCGGCCTGGGCACGGCGCGCCAGCGTCAGCGCCTTCTCGTTGCCGTCAGCACGCTTGCGAATCTGGTCCAGGCGATGCTGCATCGCATCGATCAGCGACTTGCGGCGCTTCTTGTCGTCCAGCAGGTCGTCCTGGATATACGGGTTGCGGGCGACCACCCACATGTCGCCGAGCACCTCGAACAGCATGCGCGCAGAGACACCCGTCTGGCGTTCCCCACGCAGTTCGTTGAGGAGGTCCCAGGTATCGGAACCCAGGAAGCGGATGACAATTTCGCGGTCGGAGAATGAAGTGTAGTTATAGGGTATTTCTCGAACGCGTTCGGCGGTCATTGAGGCTTGGCCCCCCGATCAGAATGAGCGCAAAGAGTAACGGCTCCGTGCGGGATGCGCACGAAGTCGCACTCTTCGTCCATGCTTTTGGGCACCAAAGTACCTGCCGATCCCCGCGCCGTTCGGTACCCGGCTTCTGGTTACCCGGCGTTACAGGTAGGTCAGCAGCCCCACCGCACCGATTACGATCAGGTAGATTGCCACGATGTAGTTCAGCAGCCGGGGCCAGACCAGAATCAGGATGCCCGCACCCAGCGAGAGGATGGCCGTCAGCAGGCCGGGGTCGATATGCAGTGTCATGCGGATACTCCTTTGCCGGGCGCTACGGCCCGGCATACCGCGAGTGATCGAGATCAGAAGAGTTTTTCTTCCATCTCCAGATAAACGGCATTGGCGTTGCTGCGATTGGTCTGCTCGAAGGCCGGCAGGTCCTCATAGTCGGACCAGTCCATCGCCGCATAGGCCTCGTCGAAGGAATCCATATTCTCGACTGCCGCGCCCATGTGTTCACGCAGATAGGCGATATAGTCACGGGTGAACTTCACCGCGCGAGCTGCCTCGTCGGTGGCGTCGCCATGCCCCGGGACCAGGAACTTCAGGTCCATCTCCATCAGTTCTTCCAGACGTTTGACCCAGTTTTCCGAGTCCAGCGCGTCATCACCCATGAACGGGATGCGGCCGTCGAACACGATATCGCCGGCAAAGACCACGCCGGTCTCCTCCACCACCATGATGATGTCATCCGGCGAATGGGCCGGGCCTGCGTGCACGCAACGAAACGTCTTGCCGCCCAGCTTGATCACGTACTCGTCATCGAAGAACTCGTCCGGCGGGATGATCTGGGTGTCCTCGTCGACCCAGGGAGCCAGCACACCTCGGCGCTGCTCGAGCCGTGCGGAGGCCCCGGGGCTGTCAAGATAGTCCTGCGCGCGCGACTGGCCGATGATCTTCGCGTCCGTGTGATCGGCGAAGGCCTGCAGGCCATAGATGTGATCCGCGTGGTAATGCCCGGCAATCACGTACTTGATCGGCTGATCCGTCACCTCCTTGATCCGCCGGATCATCTCGAACCCGAGCGGCGGCGTCCCCAGGGCGTCGTAGACCACCACACCCTCGTCCGTCACCACAAAGCCGGCGTTCGAGGTATGCCCCTCGTTGTCCGGGTCGGGGATTCCGGATATCCCGATCATGTACCAGGTATCCGCGCCCTCGACCTCGTGGGCGGTGGTATCGACGCTGACCGGCTCGTAGGGGTTGTCAGGTACCGACATGGACTCTCTCCTCTCCTGTTTTTTGGTTTTGTCTGGCGCACATCGAGTCGACATTCGCGCCATTCCTGAAGGGTTCGACGCAGAGGGGCCGCAAGAATTCCCGCTGGCTGCGGGTGGCGAGGCGTCGATCAGGGAGTGTAGCGAGTTTGGGACGCGGGGAGGGAAAGCCAGCGGCAGAGATCGCCGCATCGCCATGCTCGACCCGCAAGGGCCGATAGCGGCTCCAGGCGGGGATGGCTGGGGGACCAGGATGATTCGGCGGCTACGCCGCCTCACCCCTTCGGGGCTGCACGCGCAGCGCGCGTGCAGTGCTCCGCCTCGCTGCGCCGAACCTTCCAGGTTCGAACCCCGGACTCGCTCAAATATCCATAGAAAAGGGCCCCGCGAGGGGGCCCTTCTCTATGGATGGCTGGGGGACCAGGATTCGAACCTGGGTTGACGGAGTCAGAGTCCGTAGTCCTACCGCTAGACGATCCCCCAGTAAACCGGGTGCCGTACGCGCCGGCACTCGAGCGCGGTTTAGCGCTTCGAGTACTGGGTCGCGCGGCGAGCCTTGCGCAGGCCGACCTTCTTGCGCTCGACCTCGCGGGCGTCACGGGTCAGATGACCCCCACGACGCAGCGATGGGCGCATCTCTTCGTTGAACTGCACCAGCGCACGAGCGATGCCCAGACGAATGGCGCCGGCCTGGCCGTTGCCACCCCCGCCTTCCACGGTCGCGATCACGTCGAAGTTCTCGGTGGACTCGGTGGCCTCCAGCGGCTGACGCACGACCATGCGCGAGGTCTGACGGCCGAAGAACTCGTCCAGCGGCTTGTCGTTGACCGTGATGTTGCCCGTACCCGGGCGCAGGAACACGCGGGCCGAGGAGGTCTTGCGACGGCCAGTGCCGTAGTATTGATTGGTAGCCATACGGATCGATTTCCCTTGCTGTTGAGCCGTCAGATGTCGAGCGGCTGCGGCTGCTGCGCGGTGTGGCGATGCTCGGTACCGGAGTACACCTTGAGCTTCTTGAACATGGCGCGGCCCAGCGGGTTGCGCGGCAGCATGCCCTTCACGGCGAGCTCGAGCACCTTCTCCGGATGACGGTCAATCATCTGGTTGAAATTGGCTTCCTTGATACCACCCGGGTAGCCGGTATGGCGGAAGTACATTTTGTCGCTGGCCTTGTTGCCGGACACGCGAATTTTTTCCGCGTTGATCACGACGATGTAATCGCCAGTGTCCACGTGCGGCGTGTAGACGGGCTTGTGCTTCCCGCGCAGGCGACGCGCGATTTCCGTGGCGAGGCGGCCGAGGGTCTTGTCCGCGGCGTCGACCAGGAACCAGTCGCGTTCGACTTCAGCCGGCTTGGCGCTGATGGTGCTCATGTCTTGATGCTCCGATGTCGGGGCGATTCAGAAAGCGCGCAAGAATAGCGCTTCCCGGCGTCTGATTCAAGCGGCGCGCGGATTAATCTGCACGCCCCACGAGAACCTGTGCGCGATCACACCCATGAGATATCCCGTAATAGAAAACAATAAAAAGGCCGGCACGAAGGCCGGCCCTTTCTGGACCCGGGCGCGAGGCCCGGGGTCCGGAGCGGGGATGGATTACATCTCCGCTTCGGCGCGCTCCTGGACTTCCTGCATCAACTCGGGATCGTTCTGCAGAGCCATGGCCACTTCGTTGTATTCCTCGACGGACATGCCGGCGTCTTCAACAGCGCTGACCATTTCGTCCTGGGCTTCCTGCTGCATGGACTGGGCCTCGGTTTCATCCTCGGCTTCCTGCAGGCGGTTGGCGAAGTCTTCGCGCACTTCCTGGACGGCCACAAAGGCACCTACGAACGTGTCGATATCTTCTTCGCTCAGGTCCACTTCAGGGGCCTGCTGAGCGGGCGGCGCACCAGCAGCACCACCTTCCGGCGGAGCGCCACCTTCAGGCGGCTGACCACCCTGGGCACCACCTTCCGGCGGCTGGCCACCCTGCGGCGGAGCACCACCTTCGGCACCACCCTGCGGCGGGGCACCCTCAGCGCCACCCTGGGCACCACCCATGTCGCCGGTCTGCGCGGTCGCCACGCCACCGATCGCGAACATGGAAGTCAAAGCAAATGCGAGTGCGGTCTTGCGAAAGCTCATAATGTCTACCTCTTCCTCTGGGTGAAAAAACTCGAGGCTCCTGCCTCAGAGATGGGGGCCGGGCAGACGAACACTGCCCGGCTTGCCCGTTAGCCCCTTACCAATCCGGGGCGTCGTCTTCGTCGTCGTCATCATCGCCAGCCGGGGCTTCAGCGCCGCCCGCCTGGGCCATCTGCGGCATACCGCCTTCGCGGTCGTCATCATCATCGTCCGCGGGCGGGGCAGCCGGCTCACCAGCCTGAGTCATCTGCGGAGGCATACCGCCGTTGCCCTCGTCCTCGTCGTCATCCGCGGGCGGGGCAGCCGGCTCACCAGCCTGAGTCATCTGCGGAGGCATACCGCCGTTGCCCTCGTCTTCGTCGTCATCCGCGGGCGGAGCAGCCGGTTCACCGGCCTGGGCCATTTGCGGAGGCATGCCACCGCCGTCCCGATCCTCGTCGTCATCATCGGCCGGCGGCGCGGCAGGCTCACCCGCCTGGACCATCATCTGGGGCGGCATACCACCCTGTTCTTCCTGCGCCTCTTCTTCATCCGGCGCCTCGGCACCTTCGCCCATGGCTTGGGCGGCGCTCAGACCACCGAGGGCAAAAAGGGAACTCATCGCGATTGCTAGAGCAGATTTACGAAAAGTCGACATTGTGCTTCTCTCCTTCATTTAAGGTTTCAGCACAGTCAACGGAACGGCTCGATTGGCTTTCGGTTGACTGCACCCAAGGAATTAGCAGAAGCCGTGCCAAAAACGACCAAAAGAGAACAAAACTATAATCTTCAATGTGTTACGAATACCCAAAGGGCCTGCAGGTGGGCCTGGGTCACAATGAGATGCGGGTCAAAACGACACATGGGTCAGGGCGACCCGGGTCAGTACGGCCCATCAGGGGCTGGGAGGGGTGAAAAGGGTCACGATAGAGCCGACCGTGAACGGTGGAGAGGCGCCGAGCAGAGGCACTCGGGAAACACTGATTAATGTACACACTCGCGTTGGTACCCCAGGTTTTCCGAGACCAGGCGCGGCGCGCAGCAGATAACGCCGGTCACGAATCCGACTCGCTCTCGCCCAGCTTGCGATAAAGCGTCTTGCGGCCGATCCCCAGGATACGCGCGGCGCGTTGCTTGTTGCCCTCGACATGCTCCAGGACCCGATGCAGATAGGCCTGCTCCACCTCGGCGAGGCTGGGCCAGTGGCTGTCATCACCGGCGCCGGGTATCGGCAGGTCGGCTCCAGAGACATTCCCGGACGATTCACCCGAGCCGCTAGCGGCCCCGGACTGGCGCACACGCTCGGGCAGATCGCGTAGCTCGATCACCTCCCCGGATGCGAGCGTCGCCGCGCGTTCCATCAGGCTGGCCAGTTCGCGGACGTTCCCGGGGAAGCCGTAGCGCAGCAGGGCACGCATGGCCTCCGGGCTGAGTTCGCGCACGGGCAGCCCGCGCGCCAGCGCCTGCTCGCGCAGGAACTGCTGCGCCAGGCGCTCGATGTCATCACCGCGATCGCGCAGGGGCGGGATCTCGATACGAAAGGTCTCGAGACGGTAATAGAGGTCCTCGCGGAACTGCTCGTGACGAATACGCTCCTGCAGATCCTGGTGGGTGGCGGCCACAATGCGCACGTCCGTCTCGATCTCCTCGTTGGAACCCACCGGCCGGACACGCCCGTCCTGCAGCAAACGCAGCAGCTTGCTCTGCATGGCCACCGGCATCTCGGCGATCTCGTCGAGGAACAGTGTGCCGCCGTCGGCCTCGGTAAACAGGCCACGCCGCGCGCCCTTGGCGCCACTGAACGCCCCGGCGACATGCCCCAACAACTCCGACTCCAGCAAGGTCTCCGGGATGCCCGCACAGTTCAGCGCGATGAATGGGCCATCGGCGCGGGCACTCTCCGCATGCAGCGCGCGGGCCACCAGCTCCTTGCCCGTCCCCGATTCGCCGGTGATGAGTACGCTGCCATCGGCCGCGGCGATCCGACGGATCAGGTCATGCAGCTTGAGCATCGCCGGGCTCTTGCCCTGCATGCCATGAAAGCTCTCGTCGCCCGCAAGGACCTCGCGATACTGGCGTACCTCGGCCCGAAGGCGGCGGGCCTCGGCCACCCGTTCGGCCGCCAGACGCAGATGCTCCAGATCGACGGGCTTGGTCAGGAAGTCGTCCGCACCCGCCTTCAGCGCCGTCACGGCCTGATCGATCGTGCCGAAGCCCGTGAGCATGATGAACCCGGGCACCGGCACCGTGTCGCGCGCCACCTCCAGCACATGGAAGCCATCGGCACCGGGCAGCCGCAGATCGCTGACCACCAGGGAAACCGTTTGCTGCCGCAGGACCTGCTCGGCCTCCTCGGCCGTCTCCACCGCAGTGACCGCGTAGCCCACTTCGGCCAGCTCTTCGGCCAGGAGCTCGCGATGGCCCCGGTCGTCTTCGACGACCAGCACGCGATTGTTCAGCTCGTCACCCCGGGCCACGCTCATTCCGCTCCTCCACCTGTTGCGTGCCCGTCCTGGACCGACTCCGCCCCGGACGGTTCCGATTGCCTGTCGCGACAGGCGCCGGACGCGAGCGGGAGCGTGACCACAAAACGCGTGAGCTGCGGATCGTTGCGATCCAGCCTTACCTGGCCACCATGGTCCTCCAGCGCCACTTGTGCGACCGCCAGCCCCAGGCCGGTCCCCTCGCCCGTCGGCTTGGTCGTAAAAAAGGGCTCGAACAGGCGCTCAGCCTGCTCATCGGAGATTCCGCGCCCCGCGCGCGGGGCATCGTCCGCAATCACACATTCGAGCGTGTCGCCCTGGCAGCGCCAACTCACCCGCACACATTCGGCAGCAGCCTGCGCAGCGTTGTCGATCAGATTCTCCAGCGCCTGCCCCAGACGCAACCGGTCCGCCGCCACCGTCAACGCCCCGCCATCCAGATCAAAGCGCACCTGTTCGCGCCCTTTGCCACGTTCCTGTACGCGCGCCACGATCTCGCGGACCAGGCCCTGCAGCTCCAGCGGGCGCTGCTGCAACGGATTCCGGCGCGCGAAATCCAGGAGCTGGCGGACGATGGTCTCCACGCGCTCGAGCTCCGCCTGCAGCTCCTTCATCTCCTTGTGCGCGGGGTCGTCCGCGGGCAAGCGCCGCGCGGCACGCTGGGCCCGGCCGGCGATAATACCCAGAGGTGTCCCCAGCTCATGCGCGACCCCGGCCGCCAGTTGACCAATGGCAGCCAGCTTTTCCGAGTGGCGCAGCTTTTCCTCGAGCCGTGCCTGCTCCTCGCGCTGCGCCTGCAATGCCGCCTCTGAGGCCTCGCGGCGCTCCAGCATCCCGTTCATCGTGATCGCCAGACGGCGCAGTTCCCAGGGTCCCTTCTCCGGGGCGCGCAGCCCCCGCTGCCCGTCGCCAATATCTCGCATGGCACCGATCAGGCGCGCCACATGACGCCCGACCGCTCGATGGTGACCAATCAGGACCACCAGCAAGAACAGCACGCTGACCGCCAGCATCACCATGCCCCCCTGCCAGCGCAGCTGCGACACATAGGCCCGGAACGGCGAGACGTCACGCGTCACCTGCAACAGGCCGACGATCCGCCCGGCGGAATCCGACAGTGGCAGGAAGAACGAGAAGACCTCGCGCCCCTGATGTTCGTCGAAGGCGCCAAGGCTGCCCGTCTCGCTGATCGCCTGGGCCTCGCCCGGGTGGCGAATGGTGGGGCTGGGCGGCCCGCTGGTGGCGACCATGTCGCCCTGGGCGTCGTAGACGTAGACGCCGAACACCTGGTCGATCTGGAACAACGAGTCCAGCGACTGCTGCACCGTGGTCACGTCCTGGTCAATCATCGCGGTGGCCACAGGCAGGCGAATGGAACGCGCAACCAGCTCGATATCGGCCTGCATGCGATTTTCCATCTGCGTCTGGAACTCCTGCAGCCCGAGCGTCACCGTGCCGCCGACCACCAGCAACAGGGGCAGCAGGACAAACAGCAACACCGCATTGCGCAGACTGTTCAGACGTGTGGGCATCAGGCGTTCGGGGATCCGGACATCGCCGTCATGTTAGGCAGGGCTTTGTCGGGATGCGAATTCCGGGCAAAAAAAAGCGCGGGTCGAAGCCCGCGCCAAGAAAACCACCAAAGGAGGATGGAGGAGTCTGCTGACGCTACCAGGGGGGGGGTAGCAATCAGCATATGCAAATCTTCTAATATAGCGATCTTCTTGTCAAGCAGCCTCGTACGCAGGGGGTCGTACTCTTGGGCTGCTCCGCTCGACCGCTTTTTCTAAAGATCTGCACACCCTTTAAGACGCAGGCGCGCGCGTTCTATTCCCGAATTCCCGTCACGAATCAAAAACGGGCACAATCCGCGTTCTCGTCACCGATCTTCACAGCCCATATGCTCCAGCACCTGAGCCACCCCGTTACCGCACTCGCGCAGAACGCCACCTTGATCTGGTGCGACCAGACCCGCGCCGCCGCCTGGGTGGACCCCGGCGCCGAGGCCGACACGCTGATCGAGATCGCACGACGGCAGGATGTCCGGCTGGACTGCATCCTGCTGACCCATGGCCACCTCGATCATGTCGGGGCCGCCGCCGAGATGGCGCGCCGCTGCAATATCCCGATCCTGGGCCCTCAGGTTGAAGATGCCTTCTGGCTCGATCAGCTGCCGATGCAGTGCCAGATGTTCGGTTTTCCCGAGATGCCTGCGCTGGTTCCGGATCGCTGGCTGCACGACGGCGAGAATCTGCCGCTGGGCGAGGTCACGCTCGAGGTGCTGCACTGCCCGGGGCACACCCCGGGTCATATCGTGTTCTTCGACCGCGAGAGCCGCCTCGCCCTGGTGGGCGATGTCCTGTTCCATGGCGCCATCGGCCGCAGCGACTTCCCGCGCGGCAACGGGCCGCAACTGATCGAATCCATCACCCGGCGCCTCTGGCCGCTGGGCGACGATGTGCGCTTTGTGCCCGGCCACGGCCCGGAGTCGACGTTCGGGGAAGAGCGCCGCAGCAACCCTTTTGTGGGCGATGCCGCTCTCGCTGCTGGCGGTCAGCCCGGGCGCGGACGCTATTATTGATGCGTCTCGCTGCGCTCAACGCATCCTACGAGTAACCAGCCTCCCAACGAAGAAGGCCGCCCTGTCGGCGGCCTTCCGCGTTCCTGCCCCTGGTGCTGGAGGTGAATCAGCTGTTCGCACGCAGCGACGCGATGCGCTCCTCGATCGGCGGGTGGCTCATGAACAGCTTCTTCAGCCCCTGGGCCATGCCCCCGCGAATGCCGAAGGCCGCCATCTGATCGGGCATGTCCACCTGGCGCCCGGAGGCGCGCGCCAGCGACTCCAGTGCACCGATCATTTTTTCGCGTCCGGCCAGCTTCGCTCCCGCCTCGTCGGCCCGGAACTCGCGCTGGCGCGAGAACCACATGACGATGATCGAGGCCAGGATCGCCAGGATGATCTCCGTCACGATGGTGGTAATCC
This sequence comes from Thioalkalivibrio sp. ALJ2, assembly GCF_000378325.1. Lineage (NCBI taxonomy): Bacteria > Pseudomonadati > Pseudomonadota > Gammaproteobacteria > Chromatiales > Ectothiorhodospiraceae > Thioalkalivibrio > Thioalkalivibrio sp. ALJ2. Next base: position 764,774 of record NZ_KB899554.1, on the reverse strand, counting down.
AGAACGCCGGGCCATGACCGGACTCGTTCTTGAAAACCACGCGGTCGACGAAATGCCCAGCCACACGCGCCAGGAAGATCACGAAGGTATTCACCACGCCCTGGATCAGCGCCAGCGTGACCATGTCGCCGTTGGCCACGTGCCCGACCTCGTGGCCCAGCACCGCCTCGACCTCGCCCTGACCCATGCTTTGCATCAGCCCGGTGCTGACCGCAACCAGCGCATTGTTCTTGCTCATGCCAGTGGCGAAGGCATTCGGGTCCGGCGAGTCATAGATGCCCACCTCCGGCATGCCGATCCCGGCCTCACGGGCCTGGCGCTGAACGGTCTCCAGCAACCACTGCTCGGTGGCATTGCGCGGCTTGTCGATGACGTGGACCTTCATGGTCTTCTTGGCCATCCACTTGGAGATGGCCAGCGAGATAAAGGACCCGCCAAAGCCGAACACCGCGGCAAAGATCAGAAGCGCATTGAGGTCGAGGTGGACCCCCTCCTCGTCGAGAATGCGCTCCACACCCAGCAGGCGCAGGGTGATACTGAGCACGATGATGATGGCGAAGTTTGTCGCCAGAAACAGCGCAATACGTTTCATGAAGCCTTCCTGTACCCCATCAGTCGGAATCGGTGGATGCGTATTAAATGGTTGCCACGCGCCGGAATTCAAGGCTCGCCGGCGGTATTTCATCACCACCGGCGGGATACCGCGCCGCTTTAAGGAAACACTGATGAATATACACGCTCGCGTTGGTACCCCAGGTTTTCCGAGACAAGGCGCGTCGTGCAGCGGGTAGTGGTTCTACCCGCAAGCGGCGCAACGCAGGATCGGGGAACCTGGGGTGCCAACCCCGAAGCGTGGGAACAGCGGCGTTGCGCCTCCTTTGTGCAGAATGACTGCACGGCAGTCACCGCGCCTTGTTCGCACGCAAAAGCGACGAAGCAGCGAGCGTGTATATTCATCAGTATTTCCTTAAGGACCACATTCCGGCGCTGCGGTTCCCAGCCCCCAACCCTGCCGGCCCCCTCCCATCAACGCCATTCTTCCCGCATACTGCCAGGCCATTCCTACGGTCCCGGCCGATGCCCTCCGCACCCTTGCCCGAAAACGAGCAGGCACGTCTGGAGGCAGTGCACCGCCTGCCCCTGGAAACCAGCGACCACGACCTGTTTCGGCCGCTGACGCGGCTCGTCGCGCGCCACTTCGACGTCCCCATGGCCACGGTCACGCTGGTCGACGAGCAATGCCAGTGCTTCATCGCGCCACAGGGTCCGCTCGGGGCCGGCACGGAGCGCAGCATCTCCTTTTGTGCACACGCTCTGGCCCGGCCGGATGAACTGCTGATCATCGAGGATGCCACCGCAGACCCGCGTTTTACCGACAACCCGCTGGTCCTCGACGAGCCCGGCATCCGCTTCTACGCCGGGATCCCGCTGACACCCGAGCCCGGGCTTGCAGTCGGCAATCTGTGCATCATCGACACGCAACCACGCCGCTTCCGTTCAGAGGAGGCGACGGATCTGCGCGAATTCGGCGAAATCGCCACCTCGTTGCTGCGCGAGTACCTCGCGCGCCGCGACCTGGGGCACAGCCGCAGCGCACTGGATGCTCAGGGCCAGCGTCTCGCCGCCGTACTCGAAACGGCCGCGGCCGGCATCATCCAGATCGACCACACTGGCCATATCGAGCAGTTCAATTCGGCGGCCGAACGACTGTTCGATTACCCGGCGGATCAAGTCCTCGGGCACAACGTATCCATGCTGATGCCGTCACGCTGGGCCCACGAACACGACGACTACCTGCGTCACTACCGCGAAACGGGGCAAGCGCGGGTGATCGGCAGCGGGCGCGAGGTCGAAGGGCTGCGCCGCGACGGTTCCACCTTTCCGATGCAGCTCGCGGTCAGCGAGGTTCGAATCGAAGAGCAGCCCCACTACATCGGTATCGTCACGGACCTCACCGACCTGCGCGAGAGCCAGCGCCGCGAACTGGCGGAGGCCGAACGGGCCAATCGTGCCAAGTCCGAGTTTCTCTCAAACATGTCCCACGAGCTGCGCACCCCACTGAACTCCATCCTGGGGTTCTCCCAGCTGATGCGGGCCGACCGGGCCCACCCACTGCCCGAGCGCCAGCAGCGCCAGGTCGAGCACATCGAGCGCAGCGGACACCACCTTCTGGCCCTTATCAATGACATCCTGGACCTGTCCCGCATCGAGGCCGGGCAAATCGCGTTGTCACTGGAGCCTACGGATCCCGCCATGACCCTCGCGGAGTGCCGCGGCATGATCGAGGGCGCGGCCAGCGAACGGGGCATCCAGCTGGACTTTCCGCCTCCGGAACCCGCCCTGCCCGCCGTACAGGCCGACCGCACACGGCTCAAGCAGGTACTGCTGAACCTGTTCAGCAATGCGATCAAGTACAACCGCGACGAGGGCATCGTGCGCGTCCACGTGACCCCCATGCCCGACGGACGCGTGGAATTCCGTGTCCGGGACACCGGCCTGGGGATCCCCGAAGACCGCCGCGCCGAACTGTTCCGGCCCTTCAGCCGCCTCGGGCACGAGACCGGCGCCATCCAGGGCTCCGGAATCGGACTGGTCATCACTCGGGAGCTGGTGCGACACATGGGTGGCGAACTCGAATACCGAAGCCAGGAGGGCGAAGGCACGGAATTCTTCTTCACCCTGCCCATGACCAGCGCCGCCGAGCGTCCAGCGACCCAGGAACACACAACCCGGTCGCTCGACGATGCACCGAGAACGGACTTGTGCCGGCGGGTGCTGTATGTCGAGGACAATCCAGCCAATGTCAGCCTGATGCAAGAGATCCTGGCGCTTCGCGACGGGATCGAACTACAGACGGCGGGAAGCGCTGAGGAGGGCCTGATGCTCGCCCGGGAGAACCCCCCGGATCTGGTGATCATGGACATCCACCTGCCCGGGATGAGCGGGACCGCGGCCGCCCGCCTCCTGCGCGCGCGTCCGGAGACCCGGGAGGTCCCGATCATCGCCCTGAGTGCCGATGCCACGCGTGAGGCCGTCGATGACGGGAACCAAAACCCGGATTTTGTGACTTACTTCACGAAGCCCTTGGATATAGCGCGGTTCCTCGCGGCCCTCGACCCACTGCTCGAGCCTTCCGCGAGTCGCACGGACGCCGATGATTACACCCGCTGACAGCCCCCGCGATGCCCGCATTCTGATCGTGGACGACAACCGGATGAACGTGGATCTGCTCGGGGCCATCCTCGAGGGGGCCGGGTTCCGGGATGTCGCCAGCGAAACCAGCGGGGAACGCGCGGTGGAGCGCTGGCGCGAAGAACCCTTCGACCTGGTGCTGCTGGACATCCGCATGCCCGGTATCGACGGCCACGAGGTGATGCGCCAACTGAACGGCGACCTGGCGGAGGGCGACTGGCTGCCGGTCATCGTCCTGACCGCGCAGATCGACCCCCAGACCCGGGAACAGGCCCTCGCCGCCGGGGCGCTGGATTTCATTACCAAGCCGTTCAACACCACCGAGGTGGTGCAGCGGATCGACAATCTCCTGCGGGTCCGGGCGCTGCACAACGCCGCCCACGATCGCGCCGAAGACCTGTCGCGCAGCCTGGCCGACCGTGTGCGCACCCTGCAACGCACCGAACAGGACCTCGAGCACCTGGCCCACCACGACCCGGCTACCGGCCTGCCAAACCGGCATTCACTGCTGCGTTTCATTGACGGGACCATCGAGACCGGCAGCGCCCTGGACCTGGTCATGGTGCACGTCCGTGGTCACGAGGCAGTGGAACGTCTTGAGGGCTATGCCGCGGCCGACCTGATGCTGCGCGAGATCGGCCAGCGGCTGCGCCTGGCCCTGGAAGATCAGACCCCGGGGCGAGTACTGTGCGGCATCTGGGGCAGTTCCACATTGCTGCTCGCCGTGGCCAGCAGCGAGAGCATTGCCACCAGCACCCTGCAGGACTGCCTGGATGCCTCGATGGCGCACCTGCGCCTGGGGCGCTACGAGATCACCCCCAGTGCCTCCGCCGGACACGTCCGGGCCCCCGATCATGGTCGCGACACTGAGGAACTGATCCGCCGGGTCTCGCTGACCCTGGCCAAGGGCGAACGCCGCGGGAGCGAGTGGCTCAGCTTCGACCCCGTACTGGAGCAGGCTGCACGCCGACGCCACCAACTGGAATACGGTCTGACGGTCGCCCGCGAGCAAGACCAGTTCCACCTGCTTTACCAGCCAAAGATCGAGCTCGCCAGCGGCTGCCTGGTCGGGTTCGAGGCCCTGATGCGCTGGGAGCATCCGCGTCTTGGGCTCATCTCGCCGGCGGAGTTCATCCCGCTGGCGGAGAACACCGGGCGTATCGCCGAGCTGGGAGAATGGGCCCTGCACGAGGCACTGGCCGCCGCCCGCCGCTGGCGCGAGGCCAGCGGGCACTGCCCGCCGATCGCGGTCAATGTCTCCACCCAGCAATTCGCCGCCCTGACCCGATCCGGCAGATCGCTGGTGGATGCAGTGGAAAGCGCGCTGAAGGCCAACGGCCTGAACGGCAGCGCACTGGAGATCGAGATTACCGAGACTGCGGTAATGCACGACGTGGACGCGGCAGTAGAGGAACTTCGGGCCCTTAGGGCCCTCGGGGTATCGATCGCGATTGATGACTTCGGTACCGGCTACTCATCGCTGGCGTACCTGCGTCGCCTGCCGGTTACGGCCATCAAGATCGACCGCAGCCTGATAGACGGCGTATCCGCGAACCCGAGCATGGACACTCTGGCCCGCGCCATCCTGTCGGTGGGGCGCGGGTTCGGCCTGACCACCGTCGCCGAGGGCATCGAGACCGAGGCCGACGCACGACACCTGGCGAAGCTCGGATGCCCGATTGGCCAAGGATATCTCTACCACCGCCCGCTCGCCGAGACGGACGCAAGCGGTCTGCTGGGCCGAGCCTGCGCCTGACATCCAGCCGCTCCCCCGCGCTTGGCGGTAGACGGCCACGCTTGCCAATCAGGCGCTGCGCACTTCCAGGCGATCGGCGTTCTGGTAGCCGCGCGGCAGCTGGCGCCCGCGCCGGGCGCGCTCGCCCACGTACTCCGCCCACTCCGTCGGGGCCAGCGCCTTGAAGCGCTTGCCGGCATGCACGACCAGGGTGTCCTGCGGGCCCAGCACGGCCACGCCGAGCACCCGCTCGGAGCCGTCCTTGAGGGCGGCGGACGGGATGCCAATCAGCTTGTTGCCCTTGCCGCGCGCCAGTTCCGGCAGCTCGGTGGCCGGGAACAGCAGCAGGTAGCCACGCGTGGTGACGACGGCGATGTGATCCTCGTGCGGGTTGCGCACCGAGGCCGGCTGCAGCACGGCGGCCCCGTCAGGCACGGTCAGCACGTTCTTGCCCGCCTTCTGCCGGCCCAGCAGATCACCCAGCTTCGCGACGAAGCCGTAGCCGTGATCCGAACCCAGCAGCCAGCGATCTTCCTCCGCCCCGGTGGCCAGGCCGACAAAGCGCGCGCCCTCCGGCGGGTTCACACGGCCGGACAGCGGCTCGCCCTGCCCGCGCGCGGACGGCAGGGTGTGAGCGGGGATGGTATAGGTGCGGCCGGTGGAGTCGATGAACGCGACCGGCTGGTTGCTGCGCCCGGTGACCGCGGCCTGGAAGGCATCCCCGGCCTTGTAGCTGAGCCCCTGGGCATCCACGTCGTGACCCTTGGCCGCGCGTGCCCAGCCCTTCTCCGACAGCACAATGGTCAGCGGCTCGGTGGGCACCAGCGCGGACTCGTCCAGGGCCTGCGCGGCGGCGCGCTGAACCAGCGGCGAGCGACGCTCGTCGCCGTAGTCCGCGGCGTCCTTCTCAATCTCGCGGCGCACCTGGGTGCGCAGGCGGCGCTCGGACCCGAGGGTCTTCTCCAGCTGGTCGCGCTCCTTCGCCAGTTCGTCCTGCTCGCCGCGGATCTTCATCTCCTCGAGCTTGGCCAGGTGGCGCAGCTTCAGCTCCAGGATCGCCTCGGCCTGGATGTCCGACAGGCCAAAGCGGCTCATCAGCTCGGGCTTGGGCTGGTCGTACTCGCGGATGATCGCGATCACCTCGTCGATATTGAGATACGCGATCAGCAGGCCTTCCAGCACATGCAGCCGCGCCTGCACCTTTTCCAGGCGCCACTGCAGGCGCCGGCGCACGGTCTCGATGCGGAAGGTCAGCCATTCGCCCAGCAGCCCGGCCAGGTCGCGCACCTGCGGGCGCCCGTCGAGGCCGATCACGTTCATGTTTACGCGGTAGGTCTTTTCCAGGTCCGTGGTCGCGAACAGATGCGCCATCAGCGCCTCGACGTCCACGCGGTTCGAGCGCGGGGTGATCACCAGGCGGGTCGGGTGCTCGTGGTCGGACTCGTCTCGCAGGTCCTCGACCATCGGCAGCTTCTTCGCGCGGATCTGGCTGGCGATCTGCTCCAGCAGCTTGGCCCCGGAGACCTGATGCGGCAGCGCGGTCACCACGATGTCGTCACCTTCGCGTTCATAGCGCGCCCGCGCGCGGATCGAGCCCTGGCCGGTCTCGTAGACCCGGCTCAGTTCGGCGGGCGGGGAGATGATCTCGGCCTCGGTGGGAAAGTCCGGCGCCGGCAGATGCTCGCACAGCTCCGCGACAGTCGCCTTCGGGTGCTCCAGCAGATGCACGCAGGCCGCGGCCACCTCGCGCAGGTTGTGCGGCGGGATGTCGGTGGCCATGCCCACGGCGATCCCGGAGCCGCCATTGAGCAGCACGTTGGGCAGCCGGGCCGGCAGCACCTTCGGCTCGTCCAGCGCGCCGTCGAAGTTCGGCACCCAGTCCACCGTGCCCTGCCCCAGCTCCGAGAGCAGCAGCTGCGCATAGCGCGACAGGCGCGATTCGGTGTAACGCATCGCGGCGAAGGACTTGGGATCGTCCGGCGAGCCCCAGTTGCCCTGCCCGTCGACGAACGGGTAGCGGTAGGAGAAGGGCTGCGCCATCAGCACCATCGCCTCATAGCAGGCCGAGTCGCCGTGCGGATGGAACTTGCCGAGGACGTCACCTACGGTGCGCGCGGACTTCTTGTATTTGGCCGTGGCCGAGAGCCCCAGCTCGCTCATCGCGTAGATGATGCGGCGCTGCACGGGCTTGAGCCCATCGCCGATGTGCGGTAGCGCACGGTCCAGGATCACGTACATGGAGTAGTCCAGGTACGCCTTCTCGGTGAAGTCCTTCAGCGGCAGCTGCTCGCCACTGTTGGCGAACAGGCTGGGGGTCTCGATATCGGTCATCGGCTCTCTCGAAGGGCGAATGGATCACCATGGCGGCCTTTTACCGCTCGCCCGGCCCGCGTACTGTAGCGATCACACCGCCACCATTCCATTCCCGGGGAGAATGCCGTGCTGGGTACCGGCTGGATTGCCAGTATCACTGCCGTCGCCGCCTTTGCACTGGCCGCCGCCAGTGTGATGCACGCATTGCTCCAGCGCCGCGAGACCGGGACCGTGATCGCCTGGGTCGGGCTGATCGTACTGCTGCCGGTGGGGGGCTCGATCCTGTACTGGATGTTCGGGGTCAACCGCATCCGCCGCCGCGCCCACGCCCTGCGCGAGGGCCATCTGCTGGTCGACCCCGCGGCGCGCGACGCCGACGGCCCGGGCATTCCGCCCCGCTGGAGTCGCCTGCTGGGCTGTGGCGACCGGCTCGCGCCGTTTCGCGCCAGCGCCGGCAATTCGGTCCGACCGCTGACCGATGGGGACCAGGCCTATGCGGCGATGCTCGAGGCAATCGACCGCGCGTCCCGCAGCATCACCCTGGCGACCTATATCTTTGACTACGACGTGGTCGGGCAGCGATTCGTGCGCCACCTGAACGCCGCCCGCGACCGCGGCGTCGAGGTGCGCGTCCTGATCGATGGGATCGGTGCCCGCTACAGCCGCCGCAACACCCTGCGCTTCCTCAAGCGGGCCGGCATCCCGGCCGCCGCCTTCATGCCCGTACACCACCTGCCGCGGACGCTCGCGGCATTCAATCTGCGCAATCACCGCAAGATGCTGCTGGTGGATGGCGAGCACGGCTTTACCGGGGGCATGAATATCCGTCGCGGCCACAGCGCGAGCGACCCGGGCCCACACCCGATTCAGGACCTGCACTTCGAGGTCCGCGGTCCGATCTGTCTGCAGTTGCAGCGGGTGTTCGCGGAAGACTGGCAATTCAGCACGCAGGAGGCGCTGGAAGGCCCGCCCTGGTTCCCGGAGGAGACGCGCCTGGCAGGTGCCCAGTTGTGCCGCGCCCTGCCGGACGGCCCCGATGAAGACTTCGAGGTGCTCAAGTTCACCCTGTTGGCCGCGATCGCGGAGGCGCGCGAGCACGTTACCGTGGTCACGCCCTACTTCCTGCCTGACCTGGAACTGCTGGGCGCGCTCAAGGCCGCGGCCCTGCGCGGCATCGAGGTCGATCTACTGCTGCCGGAACGCAACAACCTGCGCCTGGTCGAGTGGGCCGCCCGTCCGCTGCACGGCGAACTCCTGACCCGCGGCTGCCGCATCTGGTTGACGCCGCCCCCGTTCAATCACTCCAAGCTGATGCTCGTCGACGGGGAATGGGCCCTGGTGGGATCGGCCAACTGGGACCCGCGCAGCCTGCGCCTCAACTTCGAGTGCAACCTGGAATGCGTGGACCGCGACCTGGGGCAACAGCTGGCCGACTGGGCCGAGGATCTGCGCTCGCGCTCCCATCGACTGACCCTGGAGGATGTCCACGCCCGCCCCTTGCCCGCTCGTCTGCGCGACGGGGCCGCGCGGCTGCTGACGCCGTACCTCTAGATGCCCCAGCGCGCGCAACCCGACGCTGCTTGTGCTTAACTCGAACACAGAGAAAGGGATTTCCGCCATTTCAGGGGGTCGATGGTGAATGGTCCACTGATCGCAGCGCTCTACCTGCTCGCCGGGCTGTGTGTGTACGCCACAGCCAGCCACCTCCTGCATGCGGCCCACAGCCTGCGCCGCGTGGAACACCTGCTGTTCGCCGCGATGTGCCTGTTGATGACGGGCGCCGCGATCAGCATTGCCCTGACCTACCAGGCGACGTCCATCGAGGCCTATGCTGGCCCAATCAAGGTGTACTACGCCCTGATTGCGCCGCTGTATGTGCTGTTCGCGGCCTTCATCGCCCGCTATACCGAGACCCCGGCACGCGGCCTGCTCGCAGTCCTGGGCGTGCTAATGCTCGCCGTCTGGATCGCGAACACGCGCCAACCGTACGGGCTGCAATTGAGCGAGATTTCCGAGCTACGTACAGTCGCCATGCCCTGGGGCGAAACACTGTCGCTTGGGATGGGGCCGCCGAGCCCTTGGTTCCTGCTGGCTCTGGCGGGCTTGCTGCTGGTGTTCGGCTTCGCCCTTTGGGCACTGCTGCGGCAGTGGCGCCGTGAAGGAGGCAGCGGCCCGCTGATCCTTTTCGCAGCGATCATTGTCTTCCTCGCGGCCACCGTCCAGGGCGCACTGGTACGCCTCGGCATCACCGAGTCCGTTCCACTGGGGGTGTTCGGTTATCTGGGCATGATCCTGGTGATGAGCCTGGTGCTGCACCGGGAGACTCAGGAGCGCATCCGCGAATCCGAGCACCGCTTTCGCGACCTGGTGCACCAGGCTCCGATGGCCGTGGAGGTCCTCACGCCCGAGGGCCGGGTGCGCCAGGTCAACGCGGCCTGGGAGGCGATGCACGGCCGCAAGGGCAAGCGCGTGCAAGATTCCAGCGTGCTGCATCTCCCAGACACTATCGACGGACGCATCACCGACGCGATCCGCGCCGCCGCGCTGGGCGAGCGGCAGCTCGTCGGCCCGTTCGCGTATCACGCGAGCTCCGACCCCGCGGCCAAACAGGCGGGCAACCACTGGCTGAAGGGCTGCGTCTATCCCCTGAAGAACCACCGCGATGAGGTGCAGGACATCGTCGTGATGCAGGAAGACATCACGCTCGCGCGGCGCAGCGAAGAGGCCCTGCGCGTGATCGCCCAGGGCTTTCGCGCCGACAACCGCCAGAGCTTCTTCGAGAATCTGGTGTTGCGGCTGCGCGAGGTCTTTCGTGCCGACTACGCCCTGGCGGGCGTGAACGTCCCGGACACGCCCGGGCACATTGAAACCGCCGCGCTTTGCCAGGATGGCGAACTGGTGGACAACATCCGCTACGCCCTGGCCAGCACCCCCTGCGACGAGGTGCTCTCGCGCGGCATGTGCGTCTATCCGGACCGCGTCCAGGAGCTGTTCCCGCATGACCATCTCCTGGGCGAGATGGGGGCACGCAGTTACCTCGGCACCCCCATGCTCGACAGCCAGGGGCGCGAGCTCGGCCACATCGCCATCATCAATCGTTACCCGCTGGACGAAACCGAACAGGCGGCCGGCATCCTCGAGATTTTTGCCGACCGGGCGGCCGCTGAACTCGAGCGGCTGGAGGGCGAAGAGCACATCCGCCAGCTCGCCTACCACGATCCGCTGACCGGGCTGGCCAATCGCACCCAGCTGCACGACGCGCTGACACGAGACCTTGAGCTGGCTCAGCACGGGGATCAGCAGGGTGGCCTGATCCTGATCGACCTGGACCACTTCAAGACGATCAACGATGCCCTGGGGCATGCGGTCGGTGACACTGTACTGGCCGCAGTCGCCGACCGCCTGCGGCAGAATGCGCCCGCCCAGGCACTGGTGGTGCGCCTGGGCGGGGACGAATTCGCCACCCTGATCCATCCTCGGCGCGCATCGCGTCAGGCGATCGAGGCGACAGTCAACGACGCGGCCCATCGGCTGCTGGATGCCCTGCAGCACCCGATCGTGGTGGGGGAGCGCACCTTCAGTGTCGGCGCCAGCCTGGGCTGCGTGCTGTTTCCGGACGCGGGTCAGACCTCATCGGATGCCTTGCGCCATGCCGACATCGCGCTGTATCAGGCGAAACGGGCCGGACGCGGCGGGGTGCAGTTCTACCGCCATGCGCTGCAGGACGAGGCCCGCGCCCGGCTGCAGATCGAGGAGGGGCTGCGCCAGGCCCTGGTGAATCACGAGATGCACCTGAGTTACCAGCCGCAATTCGATGCCCAGGAGAACATGATCGGTGCCGAGGCGCTGCTGCGCTGGACACACCCCGAGCTGGGCTCGGTCGGGCCGGCGCTGTTCATCCCGATCGCCGAGGAGACCGGGCTGATCCACCCTATCGGGACCTGGGTGGTCGAACATGTACTGGAAAATCTGCGGGACTGGCGCGCGCGGGGTCTGCCGCTTCCGCCCCACGTGGCCATCAATATCTCGCCCTGGCAGCTGGCCCGCCCCGATTTCGTCGAGCAGCTCAGGGAGCGCGTGCAGGCCGCCGACCTGGAACCCAGCCGCATCACCCTGGAAGTGACCGAGTCGGGACTGCTGCGTGACCTGTCCGATGCCATTGGGAAACTTCGGGTGCTGCGCGAGTTCGGCGTCCAGGTGGCACTGGATGACTTCGGCACGGGGTATTCGTCTCTGGCCTACCTGCGCGATCTGCCACTGGACGAACTCAAGATCGACAAGTCGTTCATCGATGAACTCGTGGACAAGGGCGAGCAGATGCTCATCGAGAACATCCTCGATATCGGCCACAACATGGGCCTGCGCGTGATCGCCGAGGGCGTGGCCCAACAGACCCAGCGCCAGCGGCTCCTGGCACTGGGTTGCACGCATTTCCAGGGATTTCTCTACGGCCAGCCGATCGCGGAAGACGAGTTCCCGGCCTGGCTGGAACGAAACTCCAGCCCGGCAGCGCAACGCCAGAGCTGACCCAGCGCTGACTACGGGGCTTCCAGCCCAAGACCGCAGCCCAGCGGCCCGCGCCGCCGATGCCGTGTGTTCGACCGGCTGGCGAGGCTGGTATCGACCTGCTCGTACAACACGATCCCGCCGCCCCCGGCCTCCTTGGCCGCATACATCGCACGATCCGCCTGCAGCAGCAGACCTTCCGCGTCGGCACTGTCATGCGGGTACAGAGCTGCTCCCATGCTCAAGCCCACCTGCACGGCCTCGTGGTTGACCTCGATGGGCTCGGCAAAGCGTTCGATCAGCTTCAGACCGACCCCGAGCAAGGCATCCGGGCCATCCATGTTTTCCAGCAGAATCACGAACTCGTCTCCCCCCATGCGGGCGACCACATCGCACTCGCGCACCCCCTCGCGCAGACGCCCGGCCACCGTCACCAGCACCACATCGCCCGCGTCATGGCCAAGCCGGTCATTGATTGGCTTGAACCCGTCCAGATCGCAGACCACCAGGGCCAGCCCCGTGTTGTTGCGCTGGGCACGGCGCAGCGCATGGCACAGGTGCTCGTTAAAGAGACTGCGATTGGCCAGCCCGGTCAGCGAGTCATGATGGGCCTGATGCCACAGGCGCTCCTCCGAGGCCTTTTCCAGGGTGACATCCCGCACCATCCCCAGGACCTGCAGGGGGCGGCCGGTGTCGTCACGGGCGATCTCGCCTTCCACGCGCACATGGCGCACCCCGCCATCCGGCCGCACGACCCGGTGATCGACACGATAGACCGCTTCGCTGGCAAGGGCCTGGTTGATGGTCCGGCGCACGCGGGTGCGGTCATCCGGGTGCACGGCGTGGATGTAGGACTCGAAACCCGCCTGGTCCAACCCGGGGTCCAGCCCGAACAGCTCGAACACATGAGCGGACCAGTTCAGCTGCCCATTGCGTATGTCCCAGTCCCAGAACCCTGCGCCCGCACTGCGCTGCGCCTCCTCCAGGCGCGCCGTGGTCTCCTCGAGCTCCGCCGTTCGACGCGCCACGGCGGCCTCGAGACCCCCCTGGGTCTCGCGCAGGCGCGCCTCCACTCGTTCGCGCTCGCGCAACTCGTCCTGTAGTGCCTGGTGATTGCGCTGCAGGCGGTGGCGTACGCGAGCCCCCAGCAGCATGATCAGCAACGCCGCCAGACCGGTGGCCCACAGCATCCATTCCTGGCTTTGTTCATGGCGTTGCGCCATGACCTCGATCGCACGCGTATTGTCCCGGTGGAAAGCCTCCAGTATGCGCTCCATCTGACCCAGGACTTCTTCCTGCACCGGCATCAAGTCGGCATACAGCATGCCCAGGGCCTCGTTACGGTCCCCGACCAGGGCGAGATCGACGATGTCTTCCAGAAGCGGGGCGCCGATGGAAGTCAGCTCGCGCAATTCCTGCATGCGCTGGCGCTCCGCGGTCTCGGTGGTCTGGGCCTCCGCCGCCGCCAGTGTCTCCACGAACTGGGGCGCGAGGTCGCGAAACTCCCGGTGATAGCGCTCCTGCAGGGCGGTGTCCTCCGCGCTCACCACCAGCGATGCGCGCAGCACACGCTCGCGCACCAGGCTGCGCATGCGGTGGACATGATCAACCCTCTGGATGTGTTCTTCGGTGAGGGTCTGGATATCCTGCTGCAGGTGTTGCACCCGCAGCCAACTGAACACCGCGATCGCCGCGACCAGCAGAATCACCAGCGCAAACACGCTGGTGATTCCCGGGACACGCGGGCGATCGACGGACACGATCAGCCCACCGACCTTCCGGCTGCCAGTGCCTTCGCCCGCGTGATCGTCGGATCGTCACCGACCGTCCGGCAGGTCTGAGTCCAGTCCTTGACGCGCATGCTGTCTCCCTGTGTGATCGTGAGTCCGCACGACCACACGCGAGAGTGCCCCGGGATGGCGCCAAACTCAAGAGGGGACAGGACACCCATCGATAACCCCGAGACCCGGGCGGCGCTGTCCCGGGCCTACACTGCCACGCACTATTGCATCGAGGCCCCCGGGCAGACGTTGCTCCTGCGCATCGGTCAGCGCGATCCGCGTCTCGAGGCCGCCGTGCAGGCACAGGGGGTGAAGCAGGCCAGCTTGCTGACCGCATGGAACCCGCGCAGCGACCCCCTGCCGGAACCGGAGAACCGCGCACGCCAGGCCCGTCTCGAGCGCGAGCTGGCGCAGGCCGGCTGGCGCTGCTGGCCCACGGTCCACCGGGACCCGGCCGGCCGCTGGCCCGACGAACCCGGCTGCTGTGTGCTGGGGATGGGCGCCGCCGAGCTGGATACCTGGATGGTCGGGTTCGACCAGAACGCGGCTGTGGTAATCGAACCTCCCGGCACGTCGCGTCTGGTCTGGCACCCGGCCCTGCGATCGGCCGGCTGAGCCCCGGCCGCTCCCGACTGCCCGACCGGCAATGACCCTACTGCGGCATCAGCGGACCACCGGAGGCCACGATGATGGTGACCAGCCCGATCAGGGTGTTGATACCCACCAGCCGGCGGATCTGGCCCAGACGGCGCAGGCCTTCCGCGGTGTCACTGGCCGCGATCGCCTGGCGCATACGGCGGTACGGGGCGAATACCACATGGGCGAAGATCGCCATCATGATGAGGCCCAGCGCCAGCATCGTGTGCACACTGGGATGCACGCTGTCCATGCCGCCAAACACCAGGAAGATCATGTGGAAGCCGGTGATCAGCAGCGCCACGACGGCCGCCCATACCCAGGGGAAGAAGCGCTGGAACACCTCTTCCCACAGGCGCAGCCGCGCCATGTCGTCGAGCTGCCGTGCCGCCGTCGGCCGCAGGAACATCCAGGCGAAGAACATCCCGCCAACCCAGATCACGACCGCCAGCACGTGCACCACGGTGGCCAGTGCATACCCTTCCATATTCCGCTCCTTGTCCGTTTCGGATGATTCCGTGGCGCAGTGTAGCCGGGCACAGCGGACTCTGCCGACCCCTGTCTCGCCAGTCACCATCCGGCGCTGCCCTCGCGGACTCTTGCAGCGGCGACGTCCCAAGACGACGATCGACCAATGATCGCCGCGATCCTGAGCGCTACGCTGGAACTCGCCCTGACGGCCGCCCCGTGGCTGCTGCTGGGCCTGGCCGCGGCCGGACTGGTCAAGGCCTTCCTGCCAGAGGCGGTGCTGCAGCGCTGGCTGGGCGGCACGGGTCTGGCACCGACCGCCCGCGCCGCCATTGCCGGGGCACCCTTGCCGCTTTGCTCCTGCGGGGCGATCCCGACCGCCCTGGCACTGCACCGGGGCGGCGCCGGACGGGGCCCGACCACGGCGTTCCTGATCGGTACCCCGGGCGTGGGCGTCGACTCGGTGGCGATCAGCTATGCCCTGCTCGGCCCCCTGATGACCGTCGCCCGGGTCGCCGGCGCCGTGGTGACGGCCATCGCCACGGGCCTGCTGGTCGGGCGCACGCGCGCTCCCGCGGCGCATGCGGACAATACGCGGACGTCACAAGACTGCTGCACCGCGGCTTCCTGCGATGGAGGGGGCTCACCATCCGCCACGGCGCCGGGCCCATGGACGCGCCTGCTGGAGGGCCAGCGCTACGCATTCGGCGACGTGCTGGATGACATCCGTCTCTGGCTGGTGATCGGACTGTTCGTTGCCGGGGCGCTGCTGGCCCTGGTGCCACCGGCCGCACTGGCGGAATATGGCAGCGGGCTGCCGGCAATGCTGCTGCTCGCCGTGATCGGCATCCCGATGTACCTGTGTGCGACCGCGGCCACCCCCATCGCGGTCGCCCTGCTGGCGGCTGGAGTTTCTCCTGGCGCCGTGCTGGTGTTCCTGCTGGCCGCCCCGATCACCAGCCTGGCGACCCTGGGGGTGTTCCGGCGGGAACTGGGCAACGCGGCCCTGAGTCTTTATCTATTGGGGATCGGCGCCAGCACCGTGGCGCTCGGGCTGGCACTGGATGCCGGACTGGGCATGAGCGGGTTGAGCCCCGCGATCACCCCGGGCAAGGCCACCGAATGGATACCGCCCACCGTCGAATGGGTGGCGCTGGCCGTGCTGGTGGTGCTCGCCCTGCATCCGCTACGCTGGCGCCTGCCTGCCCATGCCTAAGGAGCCGTGATGTCCAACCGTTCAATCGGGCTCGATGACCGCCTTCAGGCCTATGTACTGGATCGCTCGCTGCGCGAGTCCAGCCTGCTTGCGGAGCTGCGCGCCGAGACCGCGGGGCTGCCGGAGCACAACATGCAGATCGCCCCCGAACAGGGACAGTTCATGGCCCTGCTGGCGCGCCTAGTCGGGGCCCGGCGCTACCTGGAAGTCGGCACCTTTACCGGCTACAGCGCGCTGGCGGTGGGGCAAGCTCTCCCCGACGACGGCGAGGTGGTCTGCCTGGATCACAGCGAGGCCTGGACCGCGATCGCCAGGCGCTACTGGGACCGGGCCGGTCTGGCCGCGCGCATGGACCTGCGCCTGGGCGATGCGCGCGCCAGCCTGCGCCAGCTGGAGGCTGAAGGACAGAGCGATCGCTTCGATCTTGCGTTCATCGACGCCGACAAGACCGGTTACCCGGAGTACTTCGAGGCCTGCCTGCGACTGGTCCGCCCGGGCGGACTGATCATGGTGGACAACACCCTCTGGCATGGTCAGGTGGCCGACCGCGACTGCGATGACGAAGACACCCGGGCCATCCGCGACTTCAACCAGGCGCTGCATCGCGACGAGCGCATCGACCTCTCGCTGGTACCGATTGGTGACGGCCTGTCCCTGGCGCGCCGCCGCTGATCGTCAGGCCGCGCGCGAATCAGGCGATCAGCGACAAAGCCCGTCGCCAGACAACCCCCGGCGACAGATCACGCGCCGCTCCACCCCGGTCACCGCCCAGCCATCGTCGCGTTCACGAAGTGTCAGCCGGTATTCATGGTCGCGCACGGCGTCATCGCGCAGGTTCTTGACGAAGACCTCGGCCCGCTCGCGGCGCTGATGGTGGATCTCCAGACTGGAGTAGTCCGTACCCAGGCCCTCGCGCCAGCCGCTGGCCTCCACCCAGTCCATCACCGCGCCCCCCGGCGTGGCGGCCGGTTCGAGCTCCGGGATCTCGAGCGTCTTGCGCTCGGTCGGCTGCGGCTGGAACACGTCCGTCGCTCGCTTTTGCTCAGAGGGGAATGGCGCACAACCCGCCAGCAGCCCGCCCAGCAGAAGCGCCCCGATTAGTCGTCTGTCTATCATGGCTGGTACCCCATCACGTGTCTCGCGTCGCAAATCCATCATCCACTGCAACAAATTCCACCGCACGAACGTCTTATCATCACATGACCACAAGCCCATTCCCACGGGGGATACGATGATGGACCACATCCGCACGACAGGACTCGCCCTGGTGGCCGCGGCCGCGCTGGCACTCAGTGCGCCGCTCGTGCTGGCCGAGGAGCAGGCCGCCGAGGACGAAACCGCAACCGAAATGGAAGAGCTGCGCGACGACTGGGCGCAGACCCGCGAAGAAATCCAGGCCGATGCCGAACGCGACGACGAAGCAACCCGCTCGCGCACCCGCGAAACCCTGGATGCAATGGACCAGCAGCTCACCACCCTGCGCGAACGCACGCGCGAGGGCTGGGATGACCTGAGCGATGCCACCCGCGAGCGCCGAGAACGGGCCTACGACGGACTGGTACGCGAACGCGACAACCTGGCCGAATGGTCCGCCGAGACCCGCGAACGTTCCTCCGGTGCCTGGCAGGGTGTGCGCGAAGGCGCCCGCGATGCCTGGGGTGGCGTTCGCGATGGCTCGCGCAAGGCCTGGGGCTCCGTTCGTGATGCCGTCCGCGGGGATCGCCCGCCGGCCGAGCAAGGCGAACCGGGCACGCAGGAAAATCCCGCGGACCCGGACGACCCGGCCATGCAGACGGATTGAACCAACGGACGGACTGAAATGGTACTCGTCACAATGAGGGTTGAATGAAGCCAAGCCGACACGGACGCCGGCCCGTCATGTTCCTTCCGGCCCTGGCCGCGCTGCTCGCCGGCGCGGTCCTGGTCGGTTGCGACGGTCTGCCAGGCCTGGACGCGACCCCGGAACACCACCAGCGCGACTGGGACAACGAGACCCTGCAATACGGCGAACGGCTGTACATGCAGAACTGCGCGGTATGCCACGGCGAGAATCGCGAGGGCGCGGAGAACTGGCGCCAGCGCGACGCGGACGGCTACATGCCGCCCCCGCCCCTGGATGGCAGCGCCCACACCTGGCACCACCCCTACTGGCAGCTCAAGGACATGATCCGCTACGGCGCCGAAGCGCGCGGCGGGGCCATGCCCAGTTTCGAGGACACCCTGTCCTACGACGACGTAGAAGCGATTATCGCCTTCATACAGGCGCAGTGGCCCGACGAGATCTTCGAGGCATGGATCCGCTACGACCAGAACCACCCGACCCAGGAGGCCTGGGAGGAAGAGATGGGCGAGCCCTGGGTCACTCACGTATCCGATCCGCGCAACCCTTCGACCGGGCACGAACATCACTAAACAGTGCTCAACCGGGACCTCACGCAAGCCACACCGCCCCCAGGAATTACGCTCACTCGGGAATAGCCGCTAGCGCCACGGCGTCTGCCTACATAGCAAGCCTCAAACGGGTTATGATCCGCCGCGTTCACACCCAGGGTATGGAAGACCGGGGAAGCCCATGCATGACGCAGCCAGTGGTCGCCGCGAACACGGAAACCACCAATGAATCGCCGCCGTAGCGACGTCCTCCCGGACGAGGAGCGCGCGCGCCTCGAGGGCCTGATTCGCGAGGAACGCGAGGCCCGACGACATGCAGAATCCCTGGCCGACACCCGCCTGCAGGACCTCTACGCGAAGCAGCAGCAGATCGAACTGCTCAACACGATTGCCTTCGCAGCCAATCAGTCCGACTCCATCGCCGAAGTCCTGCGCACGGCCCTGAATGCCATCGGGGAGTTTCTCGACTGGCCGGTCGGCCATGCCTACCTTGCGCGCAAGAGTTCAGATGGCGAACTGGAGCTGGGCCCGACGGGCATCTGGCACCTGCGGACACTCGACCCGGTCGAGGCCTTTCGTGAATGTACGGAAGACACGATCTTCCGTTCCGGCCAGGGCCTGCCCGGCCGCGTTCTCGAACAGCGTGCCCCGGTGTGGATCGAGCACCTGGATCAGGACCCCCATTTCCCCCGGCGCGCGGCAGCGGCCTTGAGCGGCCTGCGCTCGGGCTTCGCCTTCCCGGTCATGGTCGGGCACGAGGTCGCCTGCGTACTGGAATTTTTCGCCGCCGAGACCACGCCCGAGCAGCCGGAGGTACTGGCCCTGCTGGCACAGGCCGGTGTGCAACTGGGGCGCGTGGTCGAGCGCAACCGCCACGCCGAACGGCTGATCCACCACGCCTCCCATGATCCGCTGACGGGCCTGCCGAACCGGCGGCTCTTTCACGACCGCCTGGAGCACGCGATCGCGCGCTATGCGCGCGAGCCGGAGTCACTGTTCGCCGTGCTGTTCGTCGATCTCGACCGCTTCAAGCTCGTCAACGACAGCCTCGGCCACACGGCCGGCGACGAACTGCTGGCCCAGGTCGGCCAGCGTCTGCTGACGACGCTACGCCAGAACGACACGGTTTCTCGTCCCGGCGTTGACCACAATGCGCGACCGGACGACACCCTCGCCCGACTGGGCGGTGACGAATTCACGATCCTGCTGGAGGGCCTGCACGAACCGGTGGATGCGCTGCGCGTCGCCGAGCGCCTGCAGGCCGTCCTGCACGAGCCCTTCGCGGTCGCCGGCCAGACGGTGTATGTCACGGTCAGTATCGGCATCGCCACGCGCCCCTATGGCCAGGCCTGCCCAGTCGCCAGTGCCGATCAGGACGGCCCGAGCTGTGCCGAGGATCTGATGCGCGAGGCGGATATGGCGATGTATCGCGCCAAATCGCTCGGCAAGGCCCGCTGCGAGTTCTGCGACCCGGGCATGCAGACGCAGGCGCTCGAGAGCCTGCGTCTGGAGACCAGCCTGCGCGAGTCGGTGGAGCGCAATGCCTTTGTCGTGCATTACCAGCCGATCATGTCCCTGGCGGACAATCGCATTACCGGGTTCGAGGCCCTGGTGCGCTGGGAACGGGAAGGCGAACTCCTGCCCCCGGATCGCTTCATCCCGATCGCGGAGGATGCCGGGCTGGTCCACCTGATCGACATGCAGGTGCTGTATACCGCGTGCTGCCAGCTACAAGCCTGGAATGCACAACGCAGCGGCCCGCCGCTGACGATCAGCACCAACCTCTCCGCGCGGCAACTCACCCGCCCCGAGCTGGTGGACGAGGTCGCCACGATCCTGTGCGGTACCGACACCCCGCCGGAACAACTGCGCCTGGAGATCACCGAGACCGCAACGCTGGGCAACCTCGAAGAACTGATCGCCACCCTGAAGGGACTGAAGGCCCTCGGCGTCAGTCTGGCGATGGATGACTTCGGCACGGGCTACTCGTCGCTCAGTTATCTTCACCGCCTGCCGCTGGATATCCTGAAGATCGATCGCGCCTTCGTGGCCGGGCTGGACCGCGACGAATACAGCCAGCGCCTGGTGCAGACCGTGATCAACATGGCGCGCAACCTCGGCCTGGAGGCGGTCGCCGAGGGCGTCGAGAGCAATACCCACGCGGCCACCTTGCGCGCACTGGGGTGCACCCGAGCCCAGGGGTACTACTACTCCCGCCCCGTACCCGCCGACCGGGCCGGCGACCTCCTGGTTGCCGATCAGCTCCCGCTGGTCACCACCTGAGCCCAGCGGCCGGCCTGGAGGCTACACCGCCGTCGGGGCAATTCCTCGACGGCGGGCCAGCACCTGGCGCACCACCAGTTTCTCCAGCTCCACGATCACGAACACCGCAAGGCCGAAGGCCAGGATGCGCAGCCAGTCGCCCAGGCCGATCGTGGTCGTGCCGAACAGGGTGTGCATCACCGGGGCATAGGTGAAGGCCAGTTGAAGCAGGATCAGGACCCCAATCGCGATCCACATGCTGTGCGAGCGAAACAGCTCGAATCCCGGCAGCACCGGCTGGTGGATCAGGCGCAGATTCAGGAGATAAAAGGCCTGCCCGGCCACCAGGGTATTGATCGCAATGGTACGCGCCAGCTCCTCGTTTACGCCGACCACCGTCTCCATGTAGACGAAATGTCCGAAGGTCCCGAGCCACAGCAGGACCGCAACAAAAGGGATACGCCATAGCAGAAAACCGGACAACAGCGGCGTGTCGGGGTCACGCGGCGGACGCTGCATCACCCCCGGCTCGGCACGTTCGAAGGCCAGCGCCATCGCCAGGGTCACCGAGGTCACCATGTTCACCCACAGTACCTGCACCGGTGTCAGCGGCAGGGCCAGCCCCATCAGGATCGCCATCATGATGGTCAGCGACTGCCCGGCGTTGGTCGGCAGCATGTGCAGGATGGCCTTGCGGATGTTGTCGTAGACCGTGCGCCCCTCCTCGACCGCGTGGGCGATCGAGGCAAAGTTGTCGTCCGCGAGCACCATCTCCGAGGCCTCCTTGGCGGCCTCCGTGCCCTTGCCGCCCATCGCGACGCCGACATCCGCGCGCTTGAGTGCCGGGGCATCGTTCACCCCATCCCCGGTCATGGCGACGATCCGGCCGCGGCCCTGCAGGGCCCGCACCAGACGCAGCTTGTGCTCGGGCGAGGTGCGTGCGAACACATCGGTGGCCTCGGCCATCTGCGCCAGGCGCTCGTCGTCTACATCATCCAGCTCGTGTCCCGCGTGCGCCTCGGCATCGCGCCCCAGTCCCAGTTGCTCGCCGATGGCCCGCGCGGTCGCCAGGTGGTCCCCGGTGATCATCTTCACGCGAATACCGGCCTCCCGGCACTCGGCCACGGCCTGAATTGCCTCTTCCCGCGGCGGGTCGATAATCCCCACCAGGGCGAGCAGGGCGAACCCGCCCTGCTCGACATGATCGAAATTCAGTTCGCGCTGATCGGGCCCCACCTCGCGGCTCGCAATGGCCAGCAGACGCTGGCCGCGAGCCGCGATGGCTTCCAGCGCCTGGTGCCAGGCTTCGCGGTCAAGGTCATCGGTATCCTCACCCGCACGCACCCGGTCGCACAGCTCCAGCACCCGCTCCGGGGCCCCCTTCAGAAAGATCTGCGCATGCCCGTCGTGATCATGGTGCAGGGTCGCCATGTAGCGATGATCGGACTCGAACGGGATCACATCGGCACGTGGAAGCCGCTCCGCCTCCAGGTGCGGGTCGAGCCCCGCCTTGCGCGCGGCCACCACCAGCGCCCCCTCGGTCGGGTCGCCCTCCATCACCCACTCGCCCTCGCGTTCGAACACCTGGGCGTCGTTGCACAAAAGGCCCGCGCGCAGCACCTCCAGCAGCGCCGGCTGCTCGTCGGCCTCCACTTCCTGCTGGCCCACGGAGAAATGCCCGTGCGGGGCATAGCCCACGCCGGAGACGCCGTACTCTTCGCCCGCCGTGCACACGGTCTGCACCGTCATCTCGTTGCGGGTCAGCGTGCCGGTCTTGTCGGAGCAGATCGTGGAGACCGAGCCCAGCGTCTCCACCGCCGGCAGGCGACGGATGATGGCATTGCGCCGCGCCATCTTCTGCACGCCGATCGCCAGGGCGATGGTCATGATCGCCGGCAGACCCTCGGGGATGGAAGAGACCGCCAGACTGGCCGCTGCCAGGAACATCTCGTCCAGCGGGTAACTGCGCACCCAGTAGCCAAAGGCGAACGTCGCAGCGGAGATAACCACGACGACGCCGGCCAGCCAGCGGCCGAACTGCTCCATCTGGCGTACCAGCGGCGTCTGCAGGCTTTCGACCTCGCCCAGCATCGAAGATATGCGACCGATCTCGGTGTGCTCGCCGGTGGCCACCACCACGCCGTGCCCGCGCCCGAAGGCGACCAGCGTGCCGGAAAAGGCCATGCCGGTGCGGTCCCCCAGGTCCGCCTCGCGGTCCACGGCTTCGGGGGATTTTTCCACCGCGACCGACTCCCCGGTCAGCACCGCCTCCTCGACCCGCAGGTTCTTGACCTCGAGCAGGCGCAGGTCCGCCGGCACACGGTCGCCCGCCTGCAGATAGACGATATCGCCCGGGACCAGCTCCTCGGCCGGAATCTCGCGCCGGTGCCCATCGCGCAGGGCCAGCGCGTGCGGCGAGAGCATCTTGCGGATCGCATCCAGCGCCTTTTCCGCCTTGCCCTCCTGGACAAAGCCGATCAGCGTGTTGATCAGGACCACGGCCAGGATCACGCCGGTGTCGACCCAGTGACCGAGCAGGGCCGTACCGGCCGCCGCGGCCAGCAGAATGTAAATCAGGATGTTGTGGAAATGGCGAAAGAAACGCCGGATCAGGCCCGCCTGCTCCGGCGGGCGCAGCTGGTTCCTGCCGTACTGGTCCAGGCGTTCCCGGGCCGCGTCAGTGGACAGCCCCTCGCGGCGACTGTCGCGCTCGTTCAGGGCGGCATCGGGATCAAGGGCATGCCAGGCGATGGTCTCGTCCCTGGGAGACTGCGCGTTTTGCGATTCGTCCATTCGGTATCGGTGCCGAGAGATGGACCCCCATCCTCGAACAAGACCCCGCGACCGGCAAGCCTCGGCGGGCAGGTCGCGGGGCCTGATTCAGCCCCGCCGTTCAGCCGATGGTCGGCTAGCCTGTGGCCGGCTAGAAATGCACGCCCAGCTTGGCCATCACCCGCAGATTGTCGACGTCCTCGCGACCGCGGCCGCTACGGAAGCGATCACTCTCCGTGAACTGATAGCGGGCCTCGACGCCAAGAAACATATTGTTGTCCATGGTGTACTTCAGGCTGCCGCCGAACTGAGCCGCCCACAGGCCGTTGGTGTCATCACCCAGTTCCGCACGCACGTAGCCCAGGCCGGGACCGAAACCCAGCTCGAGGTTCGGTGCGGTCTCGAACATCCAGTGGGTATTCAGCTCGGTGCTGGTCATGCGCAGCGGGCTCTCGGAGTATCGGGAAACGCTCAGCTGGTGGCGCAGGACACCGGTGCGCGGCTGGAGCAGCTGGCAATTTGCACCCAGCTCGATGCCATAGCCCCAGTCCGTCGAGGCCCCCGACGCGTCCGGCGAGACCGAGCCGAGCATGACGGCGATACTGGGTTCCATGCCCACGCGTTCCTGCGCCTGGACCGTCGTTCCGGCCAGCGCAAGAGAACCAGCGGCCAACATAGCAAGGGACGTACGTAGCTTGAGCATGGGACACCTCCAGTGAGTCATTGACGGGGACCTGAAGCCCCGCTGGCGCGTCGTGCCGCCACCGCCAGCAGGAACTTCAGCACCTACTGATATTAGTTGATCCCCGAGTCCATAGAAACCGGGTCGGGCCACCAGGGAACGGAATTTTTTCGCCGCCCGATGCATCGAAGGGTGCGGAGCGTGTCTTTGAATCAGGCAGAAGTTGCCCACCACGGGAACATCTGGATATTCCCTCGCTCTAATCCAGCGATCCGTCCGGCATGCTTCAACCATGCCTCGGGTCAAATTAAGCGCTAAAAAATTCATATGATCTACGGAGGTCACTCCATGTCCGATCAACCGAACGCGAACCGCCGAGCCTTTCTCCGCCGCGCCTCCATGGCTGTGGCAGCCGTCCCGCTCGCAAGTCTGACCACCTTCGGCGTTGCCTATGCCAAGCCGAAGGCCGAAGACGGTCACGCCCATGACTACGTGAACGATGCGTCCGACGCATCCGGCCACGACGCCTACGAAGACGGTGCCGTGTGCGACAACTGCGCCTTCTGGGCGGGCGAAGAGGACAACGGCTGGGGTGGCTGCCACCACCAGGCCTTCCAGGACGTCCTGGTCAACGCCGACGGCTGGTGCGATGCCCATGTCCGTGGCGGCTGATCACCACACCGCCTGACGGCACCTGCGAACACCGCCTCCGGGCGGTGTTCGCGTTTATAGCCTCCGCAATTGAACGGTACGACTTGCGGACTGGGTCACAAACCGGTCACGCTTACGCCGCAGCGCCTCAAATTTTTGGCCTTCTGGACGTTATCGGACGATGAACCGCCCGTTTAAGGAGCTCCGCGTGCCCCACTCCCGTTCGAGCGCCTGCCCCGGCCCCGAGCAACATCGTTCTCCAATCAGAGCCCACCTCTAGCCAGTGGGCCTGGACACCACGCCACTGACGCTGCTGTACGCGCTCAACGGGCTCGCGTTCTTCACCCTCGGCATCGTGGCGCTGATGCTGCCGCGCCGCGAACGGTTTGTACCTTTCGCCGCTCATGTCGGGTGGCTGGTGCCGTTCGGTCTTCTGCACGGGACCTATGGTTTCCTCAACGCGATCGGCCTGCATCACGAACTGGGCATAGTGTCCGATCGCTGGTTCATGGCCACCTGGCTCGCGATCTCCTATCTGCCCCTGCTGGAGTTCGGTCGGCGCGCGCTGCTCGATATCCGCCCCGGCCTGCACCTGCCAGCCTGGGGGATATACGGGGGTCTCGCTATCGGCCTGAGCACAATGCTCCTGGTCGTCGTTGAGCCGGCAACGGGCCTCGCCAATGGCGCCCGCTACCTGATCGGATTACCCGGCGCGCTCCTCACAGGGCTCGCGTTCCTGCTGCACGTTCGCCCCCCGGAGGCGCAGCCGGAGATGCAGCGGCATATCCCGGCGCTGGGGATCGCAGCCTTCGCGTTCCTGGCCTATGCCGCGTTTCTGCCTTTCCCGGCACAGGTTGATTTCGGCCTCCCCCCATGGCTGCCCACGCAGGGCGATTTCCTGGCCGCAACCGGGGTCCCGATCCAGTCACTGCGCACCGGTGCCGCGATGCTCTTCACCCTGGCGCTGATCAGCCTCGCACGCAGTCTCGGCGCGCAGCACAGCGACGACCTGCTACGGGTGCTGGACACGGTCAATGGCTTTGTCTACCGCTGCCGCAACAACCCGCAGTGGGACGTGATCTTCGTCGACGGTGGGGTGCATGAGCTGACCGGCTACGAGGCCCGCGACTTCTATCGTGGCGACATCACCTTCGCCGCCTGGGTCCACCCGGACGATACCGACTATACCTGGGAGGGCGTGCAGGAAGGGCTCAAGCGAGACGGCAGTTATCAGATCCAGTATCGAGCGGTAAACCGGGACGGATCTTTGCGCTGGGTCTTCGAACGCGGGACCGGCGTGTACGACGCACACGGGCGGCTCATCTATCTTCAGGGTCACGTGATCGACGCCCACGAGCTGGTCACCACCTCCCACGAACTCGAACGCCGCAGCGAGGAGCTCGAGGCCTTTCGCAGCACGCTGGACCTGACGCTGGATGGCGTCTTCCTGTTCGACGTGGACAGCCTGCAGTTCATCTATGTCAACCAGGGCGCAATGGACCAGACCGGGCGTACTCGCGACGAGCTCTTGCAACTGCACCCTTACGACATCAAACCGGAGTTCCCCGAGACCCGTTTCCGCAGCATGCTGGAACCCCTGCGGCGAGGGGAGCGCGACCAGTTGCTGTTCGAGACCACGCACCAGCACATCGCCGGCCATCTGATCCCCGTACACATCTCCCTGCAGCTGGTCGCCCCCCGGGGTGAACGCCCGCGCTATGTCGCCATCGTGCACGACATCAGCCAGCGCAGGCGCAATGAAGAAGCACTTCTGGAGGCACTGGAAAGCCTGGAGACCTCGCGCGACGAGCAGGCCCGGCTGCTGGAACTTACGCGGCGCGAGCAGGGACGCATGGCCTCGCTGCTGTCGGCCATGAGCATCGGCATCCTGTTCGAGGATCGCGAGGGGTACATCGAGTACGTGAACCCGGCATTTCGCCGCATGTGGGCGATCGCCGACGAAATCGACCTGGTCGGCCAGCCCTCACGTGCCGTGCTGGAACATTCCACTCACCGCTTTGCCCGGCCCGACCATGCCTCGAGGCACGTGCTGCACGTCCTCGACACCCACGAGATCAGCGAACGCTTCGAGGTGGATCTCTACGACGGCCGGATCCTCACGCAGCTGTCCTATCCGGTACACGATGCCGACGAGCGCTCTATTGGTCGGCTGTGGCTGTACGAGGACGTCACCCACGAGCGCCAGACCGCCCAGCAGCTGGTCTATCTGGCCGAGCACGACCCGCTCACGGGCCTGTACAACCGCCACCGCTTCCAGCGCCAGCTGGAGCATGCGATCCACAACGCCCGCCGCCGCGAGACCCAGCTCGCGTTGATCTACTTCGACCTCGATGAGTTCAAGACCATCAACGACACCTTCGGCCACCGCGCCGGGGACACGGTCCTGGTACGCGCGGCGGGCGAGATCGCAAGCCTCGTACGCGAGGAGGAGATCTTTGCCCGCCTTGGCGGCGACGAGTTCGCGATCCTGGTCGACCAGGCATCCGAACGGGAACCTGAAGGGCTAGCTGAACGCGTGGCCCGCGCGATCTCCGCGATTCCGTTCCGCTTCCGCGGCCAAAACTACCGCCTGACCGCGAGCATCGGGATCGCGCGCTACCCCGAGCACGGTGACAATGTCGAAGACCTGGTGGCGCATGCCGATGCCGCGATGTACCAGGCCAAGGACTCGGGCAAAAACACCTGGGCGGTATTCGACGCCAGCCGCAACACCGCCGAACGCATGCTCGAGCGAATGAGCTGGAGCCAGCGCATTGGCAACGCGCTGGAGGGCGGGCAGTTCGAGCTGCATTTCCAGGGGATCTACCAGTTGGACAGCGGGGCGCTCAATCACATGGAGGCCCTGGTCCGCATGCGCGACCCACTGGCGTCCGACGAGGTCGTGATGCCGGGGCAGTTCATCCCTGTGGCCGAGAAGACCGGGCAGATCCTCGATATCGACCGATGGGTGATCCGCGAGAGCATCGCGCACCTGGCCGGCCACCCTGAACTCCCGGGGATCGCGATCAACATCTCCGGTCGCAGCTTCGACGAACCCGGGCTGCCGCAATACATCACCAACGAGCTGAGCCAGCAGGGTGTCAATCCCCGGCGGCTGATCATCGAACTGACCGAAACGGCAGCCGTCTCCGAGATGCAGGACGCCCAGCGCTTCATCGAGGCGTTGCAGCAGGCCGGCTGCCTCGTCTGCCTGGACGATTTTGGCTCCGGCTTCTCCACCTTTGCCTACCTCAAGTACCTGGGCGTACAGGTGCTCAAAATCGACGGCATGTTCGTGCGAGATCTGCCGAACAACCGCGACAACCAGGCATTCATCCGCGCGATGGTCGACGTCGCTCGCGGACTGGAAAAATGGACCGTGGCCGAGTGCGTCGAAGACGGCGACACCCTTGCGATGCTGGCCGACCTGGGGGTCGACATGGTCCAGGGCTACCATCTGAATCGCCCCTCCCCGGACTTCCCTCCAGACCGGGCCCCGTAGGTGTGCAGCCCGCGGCACCCCACATCCTGCTGCTGTCCGCCTACCGTGCGGACAGCCATGCCGCCTGGGCCGACTGGCTAACCCGGCAATTCCCCGAGTTCGACTGGGATCGCCGGGAATTACCGGGGCGCCACTTCCGCTGGCGCATACGGGGCAACCCGCTCTCCTGGCTCCGCAGCCTCGGCGACGCCCAACCCGACGCCATGGTTGCGACCTCCATGGTCGATCTCGCCACACTGCGCGGCCTGCACCCGGCACTCGCGCAATCACCTGCGCTGTACTACTTCCACGAAAACCAGTTCGCCTACCCGACCAGCCCCGGCCAGAACCCCTCGGTGGATCCGCAGATGGTCCAGCTCTACGGCGCCCTGGCGGCCGACCGCATCGCGTTCAACTCGCACTACAACCGCGATACCTTTCTCGACGGCGTCGACCGCCTGCTTGCACGTATGCCAGACAAGGTACCCCCGGGTCTGCGCACGACGCTCGACGAGCGCAGCGAGATCCTGCCCGTTCCGATCCAGGCCATCACCACCACCGACCACGCAGAGCGCGACCCGAACCTGATTTTGTGGAATCACCGCTGGGAGTACGACAAGGCCCCGGACGACTTCGCGGAAGCCTTGCTGCAACTGGCCCGTGAGGGAATCGATTTCCGACTGGCCCTGCTCGGCCCTCGGCCCGCCAGGATTCCGGACGCCCTCACACGACTCCGCACGCATCTGGCTGACCGCATCATCGTGGACGCCAAGTGCTCGCGCGAGGAATACGAATACTGGCTGTGCCGGGCGGGGATCGTGGTCAGCACTGCCCGCCACGAGTTCCAGGGTCTTTCGCTGCTGGAGGCCACCCGCGCGGGCGTACTGCCACTGGTGCCGGATGCCCTGGTATACCCCGAGCAATACCCGGCCACCTGCCGTTACCCCGCCGGTGATACCCAAGCACTGGCCACGCGTCTCGGCGCATGGCTGACCGGCGCGCGACCGCCCGTCCCCGATATCGGCCAGTGGCACAGCAAGAGGGTGGAACCGCAATGGCGGCGTCAGATCGAAGACCTGCTGGAGACCCGGCGAGGCGCCGCCTGAGGGAAACGCTGAACGGGGCCGCTCAGGGAAGGAAGTCGCCGCGATCGAGGAAGTGCAGGGTCTCGCGGGCCACCGTGGCATCGAACAGCATCCCCGTATGCGAGATCGGCAGTGTCAGGTGGCGCGTGACATCCGGGCCGCGTGTCTCGTCGACGGCGACGAAACCGTCATGCGGGGGCGGCATCTGCGCGAACAGCGGTGCCGGACCCAGTGGGCGGCTGCCGGCGATCATCCCGATTTCGCGTCCGCGCAAGACGGGGCTGCCCCCCAACAGACCGCGGTCCAGCGCGGCCCCCAACCACCAGCGGCCAAGCCGGTTGCGTGCCAGGCGCGCGGCCACCCGGCTGCCCGCCAGCGGCGAACCCAGCATCACGATCCGACCGGGGCGCTGGACCGGGGCCACGGTGAACAGATGGCGGACGATGATGCCGCCGAGGCTGTGGGCCACAAGGTGCACCAGGTCGCCGGGCACTGCCTCAATGAAGGCGGCCAGGGCGCGCGCCGCCTGTTCCGGGGTCTGGCGGCGCGAGGCATAGTGGAAGCGATAGACCTCCAGCCCGGCCGCACGCAGCCGGCGTTCCAGCAGCGCCAGCTCCAGGCCCGGCATATGCCAGCCATGGACCGTAACAACGCTGGCGCGCATGCCGGCCATGGTGAACGACCGGCCCGTTGCCTACCCGGCCTGTTGTGTGGCGCTGGCGCGCAGACGGATGCCCAGCTCGCGCAGCTGCTTCTCGCCGACCGGCGCCGGGGCGTCGGTCAGCAGGCAGGCGGCCGTCTGGGTCTTGGGGAAGGCCATTACGTCGCGAATGGAGTGGGCGCCGCTCATCAGCATCACCAGGCGGTCCAGGCCGAAGGCCAGGCCACCGTGCGGCGGGGCACCGAACTCCAGCGCATCCAGCAGGAAGCCGAACTTCTCGCGCGCCTCGTCCTCGCCGATGCCCAGGGCCTCAAACGCGGCCTGCTGCATCTCGGGGTTGTGGATACGGATGGAGCCACCGCCCACCTCGGTGCCGTTGAGCACCATGTCGTAGGCACGGGACAGGGCCTCGCGCGGGTTATTGCGCAGCGCGTCCGGGCTGTCCACCGCCGGGGCGGTGAACGGGTGATGCAGGGCGTACAGGCGCTTGTCCTCGTCGTCGTACTCGAACATCGGGAAGTCGACCACCCACAGCGGCTGCCAGCCCGCCTCGACCAGCTCGAGGTCGTGGCCGAGCTTCACACGCAGCGCGCCGATCGCCTCGTTGACCACCGAGGCCTTGTCCGCACCGAAGAAGATCAGGTCGCCGGCGGCGGCCGCGGTCTTCTCCAGGATCTGCCGGGTCACATCCTCCGGCAGGAATTTCAGGATCGGCGACTGCAGCCCGCCCTCGAGGTCCGCCGGGTCGTTGACCTTGATGTAGGCCAGGCCCTTCGCGCCGTAGCGACCGACGTACTCGGTGTAGACGTCAATCTCCTTGCGCGTCAGTTTCGCCCCGCCCGGCACGCGCAGCGCGGCCACGCGGCCCTCGGGGTCGTTCGCCGGGCCGTTGAACACCTTGAACTCCACCGCCTGCATCACCTCGGTCAGCTCGGTGAACTCCAGCGGGATGCGCAGATCGGGCTTGTCCGACCCGAAGCGGGCCATCGCCTCGGCGTAGGCCATGCGCGGGAACGGATCGGGCAACTCGACACCCTGCACCTCGCGGAACAGGTGGCGGATCAGGCCCTCGGTCACGTCCATCACGTCGGCCTCGTCGACAAAGGCCATCTCCATATCCAGCTGGGTGAACTCCGGCTGGCGATCGGCGCGCAGGTCCTCGTCGCGGAAGCAGCGGGTGATCTGGTAGTAGCGGTCCATGCCGGACATCATCAGCAGCTGCTTGAACAGCTGCGGCGACTGCGGCAGGGCAAAGAAGCTGCCCGGATGCGTACGGCTGGGCACCAGGTAGTCGCGTGCGCCCTCCGGCGTGGCCTTGGTCAGCATCGGGGTTTCGAGGTCGAGGAAGTCGCGCTCCTCGAGGAAGCGGCGCATGGCCGCGGAGACCTTCGCACGCAGGCGCAGGCGCTCCTGCATAACCGGGCGGCGCAGGTCCACGTAGCGATAGCGCAGGCGGGTGTCCTCGCCGACGTCCTCGTCGTCCAGCGGGAACGGCGGGGTCTTCGCGGCGTTCAGGACCTCGAGCTCCAGACCCAGGATCTCCACCGCGCCGGTGGACAGGTCGGGGTTCTCGGTGCCCTCGGGGCGGCGGCGCACGCGGCCGGTCATGCGGATCACGAACTCGCTACGCAGCTGCTCGGCGCGGGCGAAGACGTCCTCGCGGTCGGGGTCGAACACCACCTGCACCCGCCCCGTGTGGTCGCGCAGGTCGACGAATATCACGCCCCCGTGGTCACGCCGGCGATTCACCCAGCCGCAAAGGGTCACCTCCGAGTCGAGTTCGTTCTCGGTGACACGTCCACACAGATGAGTTCGCATTACGCTGTTCCAGCCGAAGGGCACGCCCGAAAGGGCCTGCACGGTTAGTCGGGAAAACGGGGCAAACGTCGCGCCTGCGCCCGCGAAAAGGCCGGAAATCTTACGATTTGCCCTGCTCTCGCGCAACCGGAGCCGGGGCCTCGGACGGGCTCGACAGCGGCGTGACCACGCCCATGGACATCACGAACTTGAGCCCGTCCTCCACCGTCATGTCGAGCTCGACCGCCTCGTCACGCGGAACCAGCAGCACAAAGCCGGAGGTAGGGTTGGGGGTGGTGGGGACGAACACGGTAATCACCTCGCGCTCGGTACGCTCCTGCACCTCGCCGTAACCAACGCCGGTCATGAAACCGACCGACCACAGCCCGCGACGCGGGTACTCGATCATCACGACCTTGCGAAAGGCCTGGCCACCATCGGTCAGCACCGTCTCGGTGACCTTCTTCACCGCCCCGTAGATCGAGCTGACCAGCGGGATGCGGTGCACGATGGATTCGCCCACCGAGACCAGCTTGCGCCCGACAATATTGGCCACAATCACGCCGGTGACGAACACAACCACGATCGCGACCACGATCCCGGCACCGGGGATCGAAAAGCCAAGCAAGGCCTCCGGCCGCCAGGCCGGCGGCAGGAGGAGAATGGTGAAGTCCAGCAGATCGACCAGCAGCTTGATAACGAAGCCGGTGACGATCAGCGGCAGCCAGACCAGCAGCCCTGCAATCAGGTAGCGGCGCAGGGAGACCAGCATCGATCAGGTTCCGGTCGCTGCCGCTTTCGAGGTCGCCGTGGAATCGCTCTTGCCGGAACCGCTGCCAGCACCACCGCCATCCTTCAGATTGCGCTTGCCGTCTTTCTTGAAGTCAGTCTCGTACCAGCCGCCCCCCGCCAGGCGAAAGCCGGCAGCGGAGACCTGCTTGGTCAGGGCCTCGGCGCCACATTCGGGACAGGTGGTGGCCGGCGGATCGGAGATCTTCTGCAGGATCTCGGAAATCTCGCCACAGTCCTTGCACTGATACTCGTAAATGGGCATGCGTGTATTCCTCAGGCTTCGCGTCCGCGACAACGGCCGCAACAAAACGGTTCGAGGCGTATTAT
The DNA here is from genome assembly GCF_000378325.1 of Thioalkalivibrio sp. ALJ2. NCBI lineage: Bacteria > Pseudomonadati > Pseudomonadota > Gammaproteobacteria > Chromatiales > Ectothiorhodospiraceae > Thioalkalivibrio > Thioalkalivibrio sp. ALJ2. The sequence continues at coordinate 732,026 of NZ_KB899554.1, read as the reverse complement.
GCGGGCGTTTCCCGGGAATAAAAGGCTTTCCCCGGTGGCAATCCGTGTTTGCGCCGCGAGGCCGCAGCGCCGATCATTCGCCCCATACCCGAACGTACTGCCCGCAAGGACCCGTCATGGCCGAAAAGATCGTGATCATGCTGCTGAACCTGGACCTGGACCGCCCCGGCACGCTGGGGGCCCCGTTCTTCCAGGCGACCGTCGCCGCCGCGATGGATCTGGAAGTCGAGATGTACTTCGCCGCCGGCACCACGCGCCTGTTGCGCCAGGGCGTGGCGGACAAGATCTACCCCGGCGAGGCGAAGGAGAAATCGGTCTACAGCTTCATGCAGGATGCCCACGAGGCCGGCTGCCGCTTCTACGCCTGCGCCGGGGCGATGGACGAGAACGGCCTGACCCTGGACAACGCGATCCCCGAACTGGACGGCATGCGCGGCGGAGGCGCCTTTATCGGCGAGGTGGTCGAGGACGATGTGGCCACCCTGACCTACTGAGCCGCGACCGGTGAGCGAGTCCTGGCCCCGTGCCGTCCTGATTACCGGCTGCTCCAGCGGGATCGGGCTGCACGCCGCCCGTGCGCTGCGCGAGCGCGGCTACCGCGTGTTCCCTACCGCCCGTCGCGGCGAGGATGTTGCGCGCCTGAAGAAGGAGGGCTTCGAGGCCCTGCAGCTGGATCTGGACGACTCCGCCAGCATCCACAGCGCGGTCACCGAGATCCTGCACCGCACCGACGGGCATCTCTACGGCCTGTTCAACAACGGCGCCTATGGCCAGCCCGGCGCGGTGGAGGACCTCTCGCGCGCCACCCTGCGCGCCCAGCTCGAGACCAACGTACTCGGCTGGCTGGAGCTGACCAATGCGGTACTGCCCGCGATGCGCCGTGCCGGGGAGGGACGAATCATCCAGAACTCCTCGGTGCTGGGCTTTGCCGCCCTGCGCCTGCGCGGGGCCTATGTGACGTCCAAGTTCGCGATCGAGGGCATGAGCGACACCCTGCGCCAGGAGCTGCACGGCACGGGCATCCATGTGAGCCTGGTCGAGCCCGGCCCGATCCGCAGTGCCTTCCGCGCCAACGCCCTGAAGGCCTTCCGCCGCCACATCCACCGCGAGCACAGCCCCTGGGCCGAGACCTACCGCGCGGCCGAGGCGCGCATGGCCAATGCCGAGTCCGATGCCCCGTTCACCCTCGGCCCGGAGGCCGTCACCCGCTGCGTGATGCATGCCCTGGAGGCCCGCCGCCCGCGGGTGCGCTACCGCATCACCTTCCCGACCAAGTTGTTCGCCCTCCTGAAGTGGCTGCTGCCGGCGCGCGCGATGGACGCCGTGCTGCGCGGGGTATCGCGCGGGGAGAACCGCTGATGCGCGCGCGGCCAGGGGCGGGCGCCGCATGAATCTGATCTTTCTCGCGCTGATCGTGATCGCCGTGGCTACGGCCGCGATCCGCGAGTTCCAGTCCACCGACCCCGACGAACAGCCGATGCAGGCCCTGTCCGAGGGCGCGATCGATGCCGCCGGCTCGGCGGTCGAACTGGCGCTGGGGCTGGTCGGGGTCATGGCGCTGTTCCTCGGGCTGATGAAGATCGCCGAGGCCGGCGGCCTGCTGACCGTGCTCGCCCGCCTGCTGCGCCCGCTGATGACCCGCCTGTTTCCGTCGGTCCCGCCGGAGCACCCGGCGATGGGCGCGATGATCCTGAACTTCTCCGCCAACATCCTGGGGCTGGGCAACGCCGCGACCCCGTTCGGCATCCGCGCGATGCAGGAGCTGGAGAAGCTGAATCCGCACCCGGGCACCGCGACCAATGCGATGGCGCTGTTCCTGGCAATCAACACCTCCAGCATTACGCTGCTGCCCACCGGGGTGATCGCGCTGCGTGCCTCGCTCGGCTCCGAGGCCCCGGCGGCGATCCTGCCGACCACGCTGTTCGCCACGCTGTTCGCGACCATCGCCGGCATCACCAGCGCCCTGATCCTGCAGCGCTATTTCCGCAGCCCGGCCCCCACCCGCTCGATCGACGCGGATGCCTCCGCCGGCTCCGACGAACTGGAAGACACGATCCGGGAAGCGAGCCAGGACAGCACCGAACCGGCGAAGGCCGAGAATCGCGAGCAGGACAGCGCCCAGCCCGATCAGCAGCCGATGAACATCGAGGTCCCCACCGAGGGCTACCCGGCCTGGGTCTCGATCCTGGTCCTGCTGGGGGTGCTGGCGATCATCCCGCTGACGATCGTGTACGGCCAGGCAATCGCCCCCTGGATCATCCCCGGGCTGGTGGTGGGGTTCCTGTCCTACGGGGTGATCCGCGGGGTGCCGGTCTACGAGGTCTTCGTCGAGGGGGCCAAGGAGGGCTTCAACGTGGCCCTGCGCATCATCCCCTATCTGGTGGCGATCCTGGTCGCGGTGGGGATGCTGCGCGAGAGTGGTGCGCTGGGCATGTTCGTCGGGCTGGTCGGGCCACTGACGACCCCGTTCGGCCTGCCGGCCGAGGCCCTGCCGATGGCCCTGCTGCGTCCGCTGTCCGGCTCCGGCGCCTACGGCATCATGGCCGGCATCATGCAGGACCCGGCCACCGGCCCGGACACCCATGTCGGCATCCTGGTCTCCACCCTGCAGGGCTCGACCGAGACGACCTTCTACGTGCTCGCCGTGTACTTCGGCGCGATCGGCGTCAAGCGCGTACGCCACACCCTGGCCGCGGCGCTGAGCGCCGATGCGGTGGCCGTGATCGCGGCGGTCGCGATCGTCGGCTTCCTCTACCTCTGACAGATCGCGAGATCGTCCAGCAACGCGGCCAGATCGTCCGCCGACACCGGCCGGGTCAGCACGCGCCGGAAGGGTGCATGGCGGGCGCGTTCAGTCCTCTCTGAATCCTCGCCCCCCCCGACCGCAACTACAGGGATTGGCGCCAGCGCGGGGTCCGCCTGCAGCGCGCGCAGGACCTGGAAGCCATCCATCACCGGCAGGTCCAGTGCCAGCACCACCAGGGCCGGCACATGGCGCAGCGCCAGGTCCAGACCCTCCACCGCCGAGGTCGCGCACAACGGCTGCAGCCCCACCTGCCCCTCGAACATGGTCTGGAGCCTCGCGAGGTGTTCGGGGTCGGCCTCGATCAACAGGACATGCGGGTCTTTGTCCACGCCGGACTCGACGGTTGAGTCATCCATCACGTGGGGCTCCGCCCCGGCACGCGGCAGCCGGAACCAGAAGCGGCTGCCGACACCCGGCTCCGATTCCACCGCAAGCTCGCCCCCCATCATTTTGACCAGGCTGTTCGAGACCGCGAGTCCGACGCCCGCACCCTCGACGCGACCGCCATCGGCATGCAGCCGCTCAAAGGGTTCGAACAGCCGCGCCTGATCCTCCAGCGCGATCCCGGGTCCGCTATCGCTTACCGCGATCTCGACGACATCCCGCTGCGGCGTGACACCGACACGGACTTCGCCGCCGCTGCGGTTGTACTTGATCGCGTTGCCCACCAGGTTCAGCAGGACCTGCTTCAGGCGCAGGGGGTCCGCCTGCACCTGCACATCATCAGCCACTTCGGCCTCGCAGTGCACCGCATGTTCATCGACCAGGGCACGGGTCAGGGACAGGCAGTCGGTGACCACCGGCGCCACGAAGACCGGCTGCAGGTCAATTCTTAGCCGTCCGGCCTCGATCCGGGCCAGATCCAGGACCTCGTTGATCAGGTCCAGCAGGTGCGAGCCGGCGCGGCGGATCTCGGTCGCATGCGAATGCTGGCGCTCGCCCAGTCCGGGGTCGCGCTCCAGCAACTGGGCGAAGCCGAGAACGGCATTCATTGGCGTGCGCAGCTCGTGACTCATGCTGGACAGGAATTCCGACTTCGCCCGGTTCGCACGCTCTGAGGCATCACGCGCCTGACGCAGCTCTTCGCGCCGCCGCAACTCATCGGTGTAATCACTGAAGATATTGAAGCCATACTGCGGATCACCGTGCTCGTCGCGCACAACACTGATGGTGCTTGCGGTGACGAATACGGCCCCGTTGGCGCAGCGGTGAGGCAGCAGCCCAGTCCATACCCCGCCCTCCGCCAGCACCCGATCGATCTCCTGAGCCTCCTCGCGCGCCTCCTCGGGGATAATGCCCATTGCGCGGAAGCTGCGGCCGACCATCTCATCCAGGCGATAACCGACCAGATCCAGCGCTGCCGGATTGACGTACACGAAACAACCTTCCCGGTCCACCACCGCAACGCCCTGTTCGGCTGATTCGATGATTCGCCCGAACAGGGTCAGCCGATCCTGAGCCTCGTGCAATTCGGTCAGATCCTGGAGCGTGCCCGAGAGGCGGACCACCTCACCGCCGTCGTCGAACGTAGCCGTAGCGATCTGATGAACGTAGCGGACCATGCCGTCCGGGAGCTGCACGCGATGGGTGATCTCGCCGTGTCCGGAGTCGGCCAGACCGGCCTCGAATGCCTGCACCCGCTCGCGGTCGTCCGGATGCACTAGGCGTTGATAGTCATCCCGGGCGAGATGGCCGTTCCCGGCGATCATCTGGAACATCTCGTAAATCACCTTTGACCAGGTCAGTCGGTCGCTGCGCACTTCGTATTCCCAGTGACCGAGCCGGGCCAGTCGCTGTGCCTCCAGCAACCGTGTCGACAGCTCCGACAGCGCCAGCTCAGAGTGCTTGCGTTTGGTGATGTCCTGCATCACGCCCAGCATGTACAGCACGCTGCCATCGGCGTCCCGAACGGCGTCGCCCCGTTGCAGCAGCCAGTGTTCGGAGCCGTCGGGCCACACCACCCGGTGCTCCAACTCGAAGTGGGCGCCCCGACGCAAGCTGCTCGAGATGGCCTTTCGCACCCGATCGCGATCCTCCGGATGGACGGCGTGCATGAAATTGGTAACCGTCGGTTCGACCGCAGCGTCCCGGTAACCCAGCAACGGTGGAATCCGCTCGGACCATTCGAGGCGCTCCTGGTCGGGCGTCCATTCCCAGGTGCCCATGTTGGCGAAAATCTGGCTCGAGCGCAGGCGCTGCTCCTGCCGCTTGACCGTGGTGATCTCGGTGCGGACGGACACGAACTGGTAGGGCACGCCGTCGGCATCCATGTACGGCACGATCGTGGTGTCGACCCAGTACAGCGAACCGTCGCGCGCCCGATTGCAGATCTCGCCCTGCCAGACCTGGCCCGCCACGATGGTCTCCCACATGCGGCTATAGAAGTGCGCCGGATGCTGCCCCGATTTCACCACCCGATGGTTGCGCCCGAGCAGTTCCTCGACCGTATATCCACTGACCTCGGCGAATCGCCTGTTGGCATAGATGATGTCGCCCCGGGCATCGGCGATGCTGACCAGGGCATGCTCGTTGACCGCGAGATGCTCCCGTTCACGCTCGTAGAGCGTTTCGCGGTAGGAGCGGCTGACGCTGTCCAACTCGCGCAGCTGCCGCGCCCGGTTCGCTACCGCCGCCACCACCCGACTGGCCTCCAGTGGCTTCAGGAACACACCACAAACGCCCGGATGAAGATTCATCAGGCCATTGATCCGTGAGGCGTCGGCCGTCAGGATCAGCAATGGAATGCAGCCCCCGCGCTGCCGGGTCCGCAGAACCGCCGCCACCTCGTGCGCCGAGCAGTCCAGGGATTCGGCATCGAGGATCGCCACCTCGGGATCGAGCGCATCCATGACCTCCACCAGGCGATCCGGTTCTTCCGCCCGCTCCACACGATAGCCGACCTCGAGCAGGGCGCGCTCCACGCCATCCTGCTCGTCGCCGGCGATGAAGAGGACCCGGTAGTCGTTATCGGCAACGACACCTCCGATCTGCACCAACTGCTCGATCAGGGTGTCTCCATCGAGCGGGTAGTCCAGACAGCGGGCCACCCCCTGACGCACGGCATCCAGCCGTGCGCCGGGGTTCCATTCCCGCGCCACCGCCAGCACCGGCAGGCGCGCATGCCCCGGCGGCAGGCGCTCGGCAAAGCCACTCGTGATAACGGTGCCGGGCACCACCACACCGGCACAGATAACGACTGCGGTATAGGGGTCGTCGTCGGGGGCCTGCGGGGCCCGGCGACCACCGACCGGGATCCGGTCGGTCCGGAACCCGTGATCCTCGAGCATCAGGACGATCTCGCGCGCCAGGGCCTCATCGTCCGCGACCACTAGCACCCGCCCATCAGCGCGGGCGCCGGACAAGGGCTGCACACGGCTGACAATGGCGGCGGCATCGCCCCTGACATGCTGGGCGGCGATTGCCACGAGCTGGTCCAGGGCCCTGTCCCATCGATCCTGTTCGACCAGGCCCGATTGTCCGGTGGAGGCCTCCAGCGCGTCGGCCAGGGTCGCCGCTGCCGCCCCGACCACCGGAATCCCGAAGACCTCCGCCGAATGCCGGAGATCGCTAACCCGCTGCTGCAGCACTTCGCGTGCCTGGGCCGGTGAAGCGGCATTCTCCAGGTTCCGGGCAAGTTCGCGCAGGCGGGTGACGTGTTCCGGAAGGGATTGCAAAAACTCGGCCTGCAGGCGCGCGCCGGTAGGGTGCTGCTCACGCAGGTTCATGGCGGCTGTCCTCGGTGGTCGGGTCGCATACCCGGTTGACGGGAGGTCGGACGCCGGGCACAGCCACCGGCCGAATCACATCCCGTCCCGAAACGGACGGGCATGGCGGTCATCTTCCCAGGGAAGCAGGCTCCCGTTGGGAAACACTGAAATCAGTGTTTCCCTAATTGGGCGGGCCGCCGGGATTGATGTCCTTGTCCTTCACGATGAAGTAGACCCCGATGGCCGCCAGTGCCATCCACAGGACCAGGGCCACCACGCCCAGGATCTCCCACAGGGTGACGAAGAAAAACAGCATCAGCGCGGCCGCGCCGAGGAAGATATTGCCGATTACGAAGTTCGAGGGACGGCGGGATCCGTTTTCGGGCATCGGGGGGCTCCGGGCCTGCGCGGCAGGCGATTACTGCTTCTTGTAGGGGGCGAAGTCGAACTGCCCGGCGGTCATGTCGTCCCACAGGTCGCTCTGCAGCACGGCCAGCAGCTTGAACAGCTTGCGCAGCTCCGGATCGTCCATGAAGCGCTGGTCCTCACTGGCCTTCAGCACCTCGACCAGCGTTGCGCATTGCTCGCGGCTGATCCCGAGGACGTTCAGGCCCTCTTCTCCCATCTCGACATCCATCGGGTCACTCCAGTTCGGTCAAAGCCGGGATTGTAGCGGCTCGCGCGCCCGCAGCGAAAACGCCGGACCCGAGCTCGGGCATTGCCGTGCAGCAACGCGCCGAGACACAACGCCCGTCCCGGCCGGCGTCATTGCGAGGAGCCGAAGGCGTCGCGGCAATCGGTTGACGCTGGCAGCGCGCTGGGGCCCGGAGTCCACCGTGGCAATTGCTTCGTCGCTACGCTCCTCGCAATGAAGGGGCCGGCCTACGCCGTCTGGGCGCGGATCAGATCGACCCGGTTGCGCACGTACAGGTAGTACAGCACCGGGATGATCACCAGCGTCAGCAGGGTCGAGACGAACACGCCGAAGATCAGCGAGATCGCCAGGCCCGAGAAGATCGGGTCGTCGAGGATAAACCCGGCGCCGACCATCGCCGCCAGCCCGGTCAGGATGATCGGCTTGGCGCGCACCGCACCCGCGTGCACCACCGCCTCGATCACCTCCACGCCACGGCGGATCTCGTCGTTGATGAAGTCCACCAGCAGGATCGAGTTGCGCACGATGATCCCGGCCAGCGCAATCATCCCGATCATCGAGGTCGCGGTGAACTTGGCGTCCATGAAGAAGGCATCCATGAACGCATGGCCCGGCATCACCCCGATCACCGTCAGCGGGATCGGCGCCATGATGATCAGCGGCACCATGTACGAACGGAACTGCGCGACCACCAGCAGGTAGATCAGGATCAGACCCACCGAGTAGGCGATACCCATGTCGCGGAAGGTCTCGTAGGTCACCTTCCACTCGCCATCCCACTTCAGCGAAAAGTTGTACGGGTTGTCCGGCTGGTTGATGAACAGCTGTTCCAGCGGCTCGTCGTAGGCCATCGGCGTGTCGCGCAGGCCGAAGAACATGTCGAACATGCCGTACAACGGGCTGTCCAGCCCGCCGGCCAGGTCGCCCATCACGTAGACCACCGGCAGCAGGTTCTTGTGGTGGATTGAGTGCTCGAGGGTCGAGTCCACCACGTTGACGACCTCGGACAGTGGCACCAGGGCGCCGTCGCGCGAGCGCACCTTGAGCCCCAGCACCGGGTCCAGGCTGCCCTTCTCGGCCTGCTCGAACTCGAGCCGCACGGGGACCGCGTACTTCACGTTGGAACCGTAGAGGTAGGTCACGTCCTCGCCGGACAGCGCGGTCTCGATCGCCTTGACCACCGCCTGCTGCGACACGCCCAGGCGTGCGGCCCGCTCGCGGTCCACCTGCAGGATCTTCTTCGGCCCCGGGTATTCCACCGAGTCGTCGATGTCGGTGATGCCCTCGGTGTTCTCGAATAACTCGCGCACCTTTTTGGCGACCTCGATCTGGCCCGCATAGTCCGGGCCGTAGATCTCGGCCACGATCGGCGACATCACCGGTGGCCCCGGCGGCACCTCGACCACCTTCACCGCCGCGTCGTGGCGGTCGGCGATCGCGTTGATCGCCTCGCGCACGCCGAGAGCAATGTCGTGGCTCTTGCGCGAGCGCTCGGACTCATGGGTCAGGTTCACCTGGATGTCCCCGACATGTGAACCCTCGCGCAGGTAGTACTGCCGCACCAGGCCGTTGAAGTTGATCGGTGCGGCCGTACCCGCATAGGTCTGCACGTTGTCGACCTCGGGCACGGTCTTGAGGTAGTCGGCCATCTCGGACAGCACCATGGAGGTGCGCTCCAGGCTGGTCCCTTCCGGCATGTCCAGCACCACCTGGAACTCCGACTTGTCGTCGAAGGGCAGCATCTTCATCACCACCAGCTGGAAGTACGCCAGCGAGACGGAGCCCAGGATCAGCACCAGCGTGCCGACCCACAGCGCGAGACGATTGGCCTTCTTGCGCCCACCGGTCCCCAGGAACGGCAGCAGCAGGGTGTTGAAGATCTTCATTAGCCCGGCGGAGGCGCTCTCGCCCTGCGCGGCGTGGCCGCCGGCGGCCGGGGCCGCGTGTTCATACTGCTCGGCCTGGCGCCGCAAGACCTTGTAGGTTAGCCACGGCGTGACCACATAAGCCACGGCCAGCGAGATGATCATCCCCATCGAGGCGTTGATCGGGATCGGGCTCATGTACGGCCCCATCAGACCGGTGACGAAGGCCATCGGCAACAGCGCCGCGATCACGGTGAAGGTGGCGAGGATCGTCGGCCCGCCCACCTCGTCGACCGCATGGGGGATCGCCTCGAGGAACTTCTTGCCGCCCTGGACCATGTGCCGGTGGATGTTCTCCACCACCACTATCGCGTCGTCCACGAGGATCCCGATGGAGAAGATCAGCGCGAACAGCGACACGCGGTTGAGCGTGAAGCCGTAGGCCCAGGAGGCGAACAGCGTGATCGCCAGCGTGATCACCACCGCCACGCCAACGATGAAGGCCTCGCGCCAGCCGAGCGCGATCCAGACCAGGATCACCACCGAGGCCGTCGCGAGGATCAGCTTCTGGATCAGGGTGTTCGCCTTGTCGTCGGCGGTCGCGCCATAGTTGCGGGTGATCGTGGTCTCGATGCCGTCGGGGATGTACGTCCCGCGCAGCTGCTCGAGCCGCTCGATCAGGGCATCGGCGATGTCCGGGGCGTTGGTGCCCGGCTGCTTGGCGATCGCCACGGTGACCGCCGGGTGGCTCTCGCCGACACGCGCGTGATCCCCGGCCGCCGCGCCATGGGCAAAGCGCACATGCTCGGTCGCATATGCCGGGCCCTGTATCACCTCGGCGACATCGGACAGGTAGACCGGGCGGTCGTCGTGCATCCCGACCACCAGGCCAGCGAAGGCCTCTGGTTCGGTGATGAAATCGCCGGCCTGGATCAGGATCTCCTGGTCGTCCTGGTAGAGCCGGCCGGCATCGCGCGAGAAATTCGAGGCCTGCAGGCTGTCGCGCAGGTCGTCCACCGACAGGTTGTAGGCCGCCAGCGTCTCCGGCTTGAAGCGCACGTGCACTACATGATCCGGACCACCGACGGTATAGATATCACGGGTCCCGGGGACGCGCTTGAGTTCCGATTCCAGCGCATGTGCCACGCGCAGCAGGTCATGACCACCGCGATCCCCATCCTCGGTCCACAGCGTCACGTTGACGATCGGCACATCGTCGATGCCCATCGGCTTGATGATCGGCTCGCCGACCCCCAGGCCCTCGGGCAACCAGTCCTGGTTGGAGAACACCTGGTTGTACAGGCGCACGAGCGCCGCGGTGCGGTCCTCGCCGACCTCGAACTGGATGGTGACCTGCGCCATGTTCGGGCGCGAGGTGGAATAGATGTCGTCGATGCCCTCGATCTCCGAGAGCACCTGCTCGGCCGGTGTCGCCACCAGTTGCGCGACCTCCTCGGCGCTCGCCCCGGGGAACGGGATGAACACATCCGCCATGGTCACGTTGATCTGCGGCTCTTCCTCGCGTGGGGTCACGAGGATCGCGAACAGCCCCAGCAGAAGCCCCACCAGGGCCAGCAGCGGCGTGATCTGGGTGGTCAGAAAAGCCTTGGCGATACGCCCGGAGATCCCCATGCGGCCGGATGCCGCGTCCGTGCTGGCATCACTCATCGGCGCCCACCTGCTGATGTTCCTTCAGGTAGATCGCCGCATGCACCGGGTCCAGCGCCACGCGCTCGCCCTCGCTCAGGCCACCGAGGATCTCAATGTATCCGTCATGCGTGCGCCCGACACGGACCTGACGGAAACGTACCCGGTCCTCGTCGTCGATCACGTACACAGCGGTGACCTCGCTGCGATAGACGACGGCCTCGCGCGGGACGGTCAGGCGCTCGACCTCGTCCAGGAAGAACGCCGTCTTCACGAACATGCCGGGGAACAGACCCAGGTCCTCCTGCTCCGGCAGATTCACGCGGATGCGGAAGGTGGAGCTCGCCGGATCGGCATAGGGGAAGATGGTCAGGCTCTCGGCCGCCAGGCGACGGTCGTCATTCAGCAGCACCTCGGCCTCGCGGCGCTCGCGTACCGCGTGGATCAGCCGCTGAGGGATATCCACCTCTACGCGCAGACGGTCCAGGCTAATCCCCGAGAGCAGCGGCGAGCCGGGGCTGACCGACTCCCCGAACTCCACGTGGCGCTCGGTAACGATTCCGGAAAACGGCGCGAACACCTCGGTGTAACCGAGCTGCTCGCGAGCCTCCTCGACGCGGGCCTCGGCCGAGCGCAAACGCGCCCGGGCCGATTCCAGCTCGGCCTCCGCGCGCTCGAACTCCGAACGCGATACCACGCCGCGATCGAATACGTCCTGGATGCGATTGAACTCGGAGCGTGCTTCGCCAAAGCGGGCACGGGCCTCGGCCAGATCGCCCTCGGCCTGGCTCACACGCGCCTGCTGCTCGGAATCGCTAATGCGCAACAGCAGCTCGTCCGCCTCGACGAAGTCGTCTACGTCGACGTAGATCTCGCGCACCCGGCCGGAGGTCTGCGCCGAGATCGTGGAACGCTGAACGGCCTCGACTCGGCCATCCAGGATGCGCTCCTGCGCGAGCGTCTGTCGCTCCGCGGTCGCCGTGTCGAACGGGAAGTCCGCCTGGGCGGAAAATGGCAACAACAACAGCCCCCAGAGGGCCGGGCGCATCCACTTGAGTGTCATCGGCTTCGGTTCCTTGCGTGCTATCGAGCCCATTGGGTCGGGATCAAGCGGGTTCGACATATATTAGCGTTTTCTAATTTATACGCCGATTGCGCGCCGACGGCAACGCCGACGCCCGGAAATACCTTGCGGTGAGTATAGCTATATCGTCAGCCAACGCACCCCGGACTGCACGGTCCGTCCACTGGCCGTATCATGTGGCGCCGTAGCTAACCGATGGGGAACCGAGATGCCGCTGCTGCGAGTCGAGACCAACACCGTCCTGCCCGACGACCCTTCGGGGCTGTGCCAGCACCTGTCCGCACAGGTGGCCGACTGGCTGGGCAAGCCCGAGGGCTACGTGATGGTCACCTGCACGCACAACCCGGCGATGTGCTTCGCCGGCAGCACCGACCCACTCGCCTACTGCGAGTTGAAAAGCATCGACCTGCCCGAGGGGCTGACCCGCGAGCTGTCACGCAAACTCTGCGACGCCCTGCAAACCGAGCTGGGCCTGGACCCAGCCCGGGTCTATATCGAATTCTCCGACGCCCCGCGCCACTTCTGGGGCACCAACAGCACGACGTTCTGAATCATCGCGGCCCGGTGGGCCGTCACTTCTCTCACGCACTTGATAACGGACTGCCCCGATGCGCGTCTCGCAATTCCCGCTGAACACCCTGAAAGAAACCCCGGCCGACGCCGAGATCATCTCCCACCAGCTGATGCTGCGCGCCGGCTATGTCCGGCGCCTGGCCGCCGGGCTGTACACCTGGCTGCCGCTGGGGCTGCGTGTGCTGCGCCGGGTGGAAAACATCGTTCGCGAAGAGATGAACCGTGCCGGAGCGCTGGAGGTGCTGATGCCGGCAGTGCAGCCGGCCGAGTTGTGGCAGGAGTCCGGTCGCTGGGACTTCTACGGGGCCGAGCTGCTGCGCCTGAAGGATCGCCACGAACGCGACTTCTGCTTCGGCCCGACCCACGAGGAGGTCATCACGGATCTCGTGCGCCGCGAGATCCGTAGCTACCGCCAACTGCCGGTCAACTACTACCAGATCCAGACCAAATTCCGGGACGAGCGCCGCCCGCGCTTCGGCGTGATGCGCGCCCGCGAGTTCCTGATGAAGGATGCCTACTCCTTCCACCTGGATGCCGAGTCGCTGGGGCAGACCTACCAGCAGATGCACGACGCCTACTGCCGCATCTTCGAGCGCTGCGGCCTGGACTTCCGCGCGGTGGAGGCCGACACCGGCGCGATCGGTGGCAACGCCTCGCACGAGTTCCACGTGCTCGCCAGCTCCGGCGAGGACGCGATCGCCTTCTCGCCGGGCGGCTATGCCGCCAACGTCGAGCTGGCCATGTGTCCGCAGCCGGCCCAGGCCCCGCCCCCCAGCGGTGCCATGGAAAAAATTACCACCCCCGGGGTGCATACCATCGAGGATCTGGCGAACTTCCTCGACATCCCGGCCCCACAGACCGTCAAGACCCTGGTCGTGGCCGCCTCCGACGCGATCGATGCCGATCTGGTCGCGCTGGTCCTGCGCGGGGACCACGAACTCAATGCGGTGAAGGCCGAAAAGCACCCATGGGTAGCCGACCCCCTGCGCATGGCCGAGGCGGCCGAGATCCGTACCGCCTTCGGCGCCGAGCCCGGCTCGCTGGGGCCGGTGGACAGCCCGATCCCCGTGCTGGCCGATCAGGCCGTGCTGGGCATGGCGGACATGGTGGTCGGGGCCAACGAGGACGGCCACCACCTGAAGCACGTGAACTGGGAACGCGACCTGCCGCAGCCGGAGAGCGCCGACCTGCGCAACATCACCGAGGGCGAACCGGCCCCGGACGGCTCCGGCCCGATCGAGATCCGCCGCGGTATCGAGGTCGGCCACATCTTCCAGCTCGGCGACAAGTATTCGCAGGCCCTGGGCGCCCGCGTACTGGACGAGGACGGCCGCGAACAGGTGGTAACGATGGGCTGCTACGGCATTGGCGTCTCGCGCGTGGTCGCGGCCGCAATCGAGCAGAACTCCGACGAGCGCGGCATCTGCTGGCCCACGGCGATCGCCCCCTTCGACATCGCCCTGTGCCCGATCGGCGCAAAGAAGTCTCAGCGCGTGCGCGAGGCCGCGGAGAGACTGCACGACGAGCTGGAGGCCGCCGGCTTCCAGGTCCTGCTGGATGATCGCGAACAGCGCCCCGGCGTGATGTTCGCCGACATGGAGCTGATCGGCATCCCGCACCGCCTGGTCATCGGCGAACGCGGCCTCGACGCCGGCGAACTCGAATACCAGGCGCGCACCTCCAGCGAAGCCGAACACCTCCCGATGGACGGCCTGCTCAACGCCCTGCGCGAGCGCTTGCTCGGCTGAACCCGGGCGACCACGATGGACGAGGTCGCCTTCACCCTGGAGATGGGGATCGTGTTCGGCCTGCTGGGCCTGACGATCCTGCTGTTCGTCACCGAGATCATCCGGATCGACCTGGCGGCGCTGAGCGTGCTGTTCCTGCTCGGCATGGTGGCGCTGGTACCGGGCGTGGCCCCGATCGTCGAGGGCGACGAACTGTTCTCGGGCTTTGCCTCGAACGCGGTGATCGCGATCATCGCGGTGATGATCATCGGCGCGGGCCTCGACCGTTCCGGCGTCATGAACCGCCTGGCGGACCTGATCCTGCGCTTTGGCGGTCAGACCGAACGCCGGGTGATGGCCACAACCTCCGGCGCGGTGGGGGTGATCACCAGCTTCATGCAGAACATCGGGGCCGCCGCCCTGTTCATGCCCGTGATTAACCGCATCGGCGCGGCCGCGCGCATCCCGCGCTCGCGGCTGCTGATGCCCATGGGCTTTGCCGCGATCGTCGGCGGCACCCTGACGCTGGTCGCCTCCAGCCCGCTGATCCTGCTCAATGACCTGATGCCCGGGCATCTGGACGACTTCGGGCTGTTCGACGTGACCCCGATCGGGCTGGCGCTGCTGGCCACCCTGATCCTCTACTTCGCGATTCTCGGGCACTGGGTCCTGCCGGCCCGCGATCCACAGGCCGAGGACCCGGACGAGAGCCGGGTGCAGACCACCTCGGCCTGGTTTCGTGATGTATACGGCATGGATTTCGGCGTGCGCGAGGCGCGCCTGGGCGAGGACAGCTCGCTGGCCGGTATGCGGGTGGGGGATTTCGAGGCGGCCTTCGGGGTGCATGTGGTGGGGGTGACCACCGGTGACGAGACGCGCATCGAACCGAACCGCGAGATCGAACTGGAACGCGGCGCGCATCTGGCGATCCTCGGTCCGGTCACCACCATCGAGAAGACCTGCGACGGCACCGGCACGATCCTCAAGGACGAACTGGACGTGTTCGCGCGTGCGATGTCGGCCCGTTACGGCGGGATTGCCGAGGTGATCATCCCACCCGGCTCCGACCTGATCGGCCAGACCGTGCGCGACAAGGGCATGCGCCGTACCTACGGGATCTCGGTGCTGCGTATCCAGCGCGGGGACGACCGCATCGTCGACGAGGTCCCGGAGACCCCACTCAAGGCCGGCGACACCCTGGTCGTGCACACCCCATGGGAGAACCTGCAGGCGCTGGAGGACGACCGCGACTTCGTGGTGGTCACCAGCCGCTACCCGCGCCGCCGGCGCGAGGAGCCCGCGACTCACCGGCCACTGGCGGCCCTCGGCTCGCTGGCGCTGGGCCTGGGGCTGGTGCTGTTCACCGATCTGCCACTGGCGCTGGCCTTGCTGGGGGGCGCGCTGGGGATGATCTTGACCGGCGTGATCGCGATGGACGAGGCCTACCGGGGCATCAGCTGGAAGACGGTGTTTCTGCTGGCCTCGCTGATCCCGCTGGGGCTCGCGGTGGAGAACTCCGGGGCCGGCGAGTGGATCGCGGCCAACGGCATGGCGCAGCTGGAGGGGATGCCGGTCTGGGTCCTGCAGGTCGCGGTGTTCCTGCTGACCACCTTCTTCACACTGGTGATGTCGAACGTGGGGGCCACCGTGCTGCTGGTGCCACTGGCCGTCAGCTTCGCCACCGTCGCCCAGGGCGTGGGCATCGACGCCGACCCGCGGGTATTCGCCCTGATCGTCGCGATTGCCGCGTCCAACTCGTTCCTGCTACCCACCCACCAGGTGAATGCCCTGATCATGGACCCGGGCGGCTACCGCGTAGCCGACTACCTGCGCGCCGGCGCGCTGATGACCCTGCTGTTCATGGTCGTCTCGCTGGTGGTGATCAATCTGATCTTCTGACCGCGACCGGCCGCGCCGGAAGGCCAAAGGGAAACACTGATCAATGTACACGCTTGCGCTCGAGTCGCTTTTGCGTGCGAACAAGGCGCGGTGACTGCCGTGCAGTCATTCTGCACAAGGGAACCGCAACGCCGTGCGCGCGCAAAAGCGGCCGAGCCCCGTCTCTCAGTAGCTTGTAGGGGTTGGCACCCCAGGTTCCCCGATTCTGCGTTGCGCCCCTTGCGGGTAGAACCACTACCCGCTGCCCGACGCGCCTTGTCTCGGAAAACCTGGGGTGCCAACGCGAGTGTGTACATTGATCAGTGTTTCCCTACGTCAGGACGAGGTCGCGCGCCAGCGACAGGCCCCGCCCGCGGCCTCGTCCAGCGTGCGCAACAGGGTCTCGTGCGCGGCCTGTTCGTCGGCATTCGGTTCGATCACCGGCAGGGGCTTGCCGGAGCGCTGCGCGCGCACCGGGGCACCGGCCTCGGCACCGCCCTCGCCCTCGGCGTCCAGGCCCAGGGCAACCTGACCACCGGTCATCGCCAGATAGACATCCGCCAGCAGCTCGGCATCGAGCAGCGCGCCGTGCAGCGTGCGCCCGGAGGCATCGATCTCGTAGCGCTTGCACAGCGCGTCCAGCGAATTGCGTGTCCCCGGGTGCATGCGCCGCGCCATCACCAGCGAATCCAGCACGGTGCAGGCCTCCGCCAGCTCCGTCACCGGCGCGGCGGCACCCAGCAGACGCAACTCATGATTGATGAAGCCGACATCGAACGGGGCATTGTGGATGATCAGCTCGGCGCCGCGCACGAACTCGATGAATTGGCCGACCACATCGGCGAAACGCGGCTTGTCCGCGAGGAAATCGTTGGTAATTCCATGGACCTCGATCGCGCCGGCATCGATCTCGCGATCCGGCTGCAGGTACTCGTGCAGCTTGCGTCCGGTCGGCCGGCGGTTATCCAGCTCCAGGCAACCGATCTCGATGATGCGGTGCCCCTCGGCCGGCTCCAGGCCGGTGGTCTCGGTATCCAGCACGATCTGTCGCATTTCAGTTCTCCGTCAGCTCGCCCGCCAGCAGGGCGTCGATCCCCGCATTGGCCAGCTGGTCGGCGCGCTCGTTCTCCGGGTGACCGCTGTGCCCACGCACCCAGTACCACTCGATGTCGTGACGCGCGGCCTGGGCGTCCAGGGCCTCCCACAGGTCGCGGTTCTTCACCGGGGAGCCGCTGGCGGATTTCCAGTTACGCCGTTTCCAGCCGGGCAGCCAGTCGGTCACCCCCTGCTTGACGTATTTCGAATCCGTGACCAGTTCCACTTTGCAGGGGCGTTTGAGCGTCTCCAGGGCGCGGATTGCGGCGGTCATCTCCATGCGGTTATTGGTGGTCTCGGCCTCTGCCCCGTACAACTCCCGCTCAGTGCCCTGGTAACGCAGGATTGCGCCCCAGCCACCAGGGCCCGGGTTACCGCGACAGGCGCCGTCGGTATAGATGTACACGCGTTCGTCAGCCATGCGCTCGGCGGACTCCGGAATGAGGGGAGCGCGAGGATACCAGTCCGGGCCGCAGGCGGGGACCCGGGGTGGCGAAGCGATATTGCGGCGCCGGGCGCAAGGGCAGATCCACGCGCTTGTGGGCAACGGTCAGGATCACGCTGGCCAGCGGCGGCAGCCCCCGGCGGGTCCAGGCGTCCACCGGGGCCAACCTTTGCTGCCAGGCCTCGGACAGTCCGGGCGGCAGCAGGCTGAGGCTCCACTGCTCCAGCACCTCCAGGTCGGCCGATTCCATGAACTCGCGGTACTGGCGACGCCGGAGCCCCTCCGGCAGCGGAGACACGCGCACCCCACCCTGATCGCCCAGTTGCAGGCGGTTGCCCTCGAGCATGAAGACCATGCCCTCCGGCTCCAGCACGCGCGCGGCCTCGGCGACCACGGCGGCGGGCAGATCGCTGTAAGAGCAGGGATGGGCCAGCACGATGCGGCGCGCGCAATCCGACTCCAGTGGCCAGGATTCCGGCTCCATCAACAGGCCTGGACGCGAGGAGTCCATGCGCACGACTGGACCGCCCAGGGTGTCGGAATCTTCCAGCATCGGGACCGGGGAGAGCTCGATCGCGACCTCCCCCGGGCCGGGGGCGGCGTGCTGTCGAATCCGTTGCAAAAGCCGCTCGCGAACGCGCCGGCCCTGCGGCTTCTCGTACCAGTGAGAAAGCCAGCGCAAAAAAGGGTCTTGGTGATACTCCGAGTGTGGTTTATCCTTCAGCGCCATGATGATCCGACCCCGCTCCCGACTGCCGCTTGGCATTATCCTGGGCCTGGCGACCCTGCTGGCCTCTGCCTGTAGCCTACACGACTCCGAACGCGCACTGGATACCTCCCAGGTCGACAAGCCCGTGGTGGAGGGTCCGACCCAGGCCGACGTCCAGGCCGCCATGGAGCGGCAGGCCCTCGAGGCCGCCGACCAGGCCGCGGAGACCGACGACCTGTGGGAGCGCACCCGCTTGGGCTTCGGCTTTGAAGATGACCTGCACCACGAGCGCGTGGAGCAGTACATCGAGCACTACCGCGCCAACCCGCGCATCATCCAGCTCTCGACCGAGCGCGCCGAGCCGTTTGCGTACTTCATCCTCTCGGAGATCGAACAGCGCGACATGCCAACCGAGCTGCTACTGCTGCCGATCGTGGAGAGTGGCTTTGCCGCCGAGGCGACCTCCAGCGGTCGTGCAGCCGGCATCTGGCAGTTCATCCCGGCGACTGGCGACCATTTCGACCTGACGCGCGACCACTGGTACGACGGGCGCCGCGATGTCTATCAGTCCACCCTCGCCGCGCTGGACTACCTGGAGGCGCTGTATCAGCGCTTCGATGACTGGTACCTGGCCCTGGCCGCCTACAACTTCGGCCAGGGCAACGTGACGCGGGCAATGGAACGCAACGCCGCGCGCGGGGAGCCGACCGACTACTGGAGCCTCGAACTCTCGGCCGAGGCGACCGCCTACGTGCCCCGTCTCCTGGCCCTGCGCGAGCTGTTTCTGAAGCCCGACGAACACGGGACACAGATCACCCCGATCGCCAACGAACCGGCGCTGGAGCGGATCGAGCCCGGTCGCCAGGCCGATCTCGCCCTGATCGCCGAGATGATCGGGCTCGAGGCGGATGACCTGAAGCGCCTGAACCCGGGGTATCAGCGCCACGCCACCCATCCGGCTCATGCCCAGCACCTGTTCATTCCGCACGATGCGGCCGAGACCCTGGAAGTCGCCCTGGCCGAACACGGCGACGACCCGCTGATCCGCTTCCGCGAATACACCGTGGCCAGTGGTGACAACCTCGGTTCCATCGCCCAGCGCGCCGGTACCCGCGTGGCCGTGCTGCGCGAAATGAATGGTCTCAACGGCGACAACATCCGCGCCGGACAGACGCTGAAACTGCCGGTAACCGGACAGGAAGACGCCGAGATCCAGGTCGCGGCCGCTGCCGAGGCGGGCGAGCTCGACACCTACGAGATCCAGGAAGGCGACAGCCTGTGGACCATCAGCGAACGTACGGGCATGACCATCAGCGAACTGCGCGCGGCGAACGAGCTGGAGCGCGACGCCATCCTGCGTCCGGGCGACACGTTGCAGGTCGCCCAAGCCAATGGGGGGAGCGCGTCGGATAGCGGCCGCAGCGTGGCCTACGAAGTCCAGCCTGGGGATTCCCTGTCCAGCATTGCCCGTCAGTTCCAGGTCTCGGTAAGCGACCTGCGCCGCTGGAACTCGCTCAATGGCGACGGCATCCGCGCGGGGGAGACCCTGACGCTCTACGTGGCCGAGGCCGACGAAGAGGCCATTGCGCGAGCCCGCGACGCCTGACGCGCCGGCGCTCGCGGCCCCTGATGCCGCGCGCCCGTCCGGGTACCTACTGTCCCACCGCGGCCGATGAGGGCGCGTCGAATACGACCTCGATCTGCTCCGGATTCAGACCGGCATCGCGCACCAGTTGCTGGAAGCGCCGTTGCGGCAGACTCAAGCGCAGCTGGATCTGACCGTCCGCGGTGGTCTGCTCCGCCTCCACGGCCTTCTCCTCGTACAGCTGGGCGCGCAAACGGCCGGCACTGGCCGGCAGTTCCACCCAGCCCCGCATCATCGACTCGGTAAAGGTCTCGGCCAGGCGCTCTTCCAGCGTGGCGATCCCCTCGCCCGTATACGCGGACACCCAGAAGACGTCATCGCCGGAGCCGAAGCGGGCCTCGGCGGCATCCGGGGCCGACTCCAGTCGGTCGATCTTGTTGTAGACCCGCCAGCAGGGGACATCCTGCGCGCCGATCTCCTCCAGCACCGCATCGACCTGGCGGATGCGCGCCTCGCGTTCGGGATCGGCGGCGTCGATCACGTGCAGCAGCAGCGCGGCCTCGCGGGTCTCGGTCAGGGTCGCTTTAAAGGCCGCCACCAGTTCGTGCGGCAGGTCGCGCACGAACCCGACCGTGTCCGCCAGGATCAGCGACTGGTGCGGGGCCAGGTCCAGCCGCCGCAGGGTCGGGTCCAGGGTCGCGAACAGCTGATCCGCCTCGTACACATCCGAGTGCGTCAGGCGGTTAAACAGCGTGGACTTGCCGGCGTTGGTATAGCCCACCAGGGACACGGTCGGGATCTCGTTGCGCAGGCGCGCCTGACGCCCCTGCTCGCGGGTGCGCTCGACCTTCTCCAGACGCCGTTCGATGTGCTTGATGCGCGCCGCCAGCAAGCGGCGGTCGGTTTCGAGCTGGGTTTCCCCCGGGCCGCGCAGACCAATCCCGCCCTTCTGCCGTTCCAGGTGAGTCCAGCCGCGCACCAGCCGCGTGGCCATGTGCCGCAACTGGGCCAGCTCGACCTGCAGCTTGCCTTCGTGCGAACGCGCGCGCTGGGCGAAGATGTCGAGGATCAGCCCCGCACGGTCCAGCACACGGCATTGCAGCTGACGTTCGAGGTTACGTTCCTGACTGGGCGAGAGGGCGTGGTTGAAGATCACCACATCGGCGCCATGGGCCTCGACCGCGGCACGAATCTCGTCGGCCTTGCCGGCGCCTACGAACAAGCGGGGATGCGGGCGGTCGCGTGAACCACGGACGAGTTCCAGGACATCCGCGCCGGCGGAGCGGACCAGTTCGTCGAACTCCTGGACCTGGGCCTCGATATCGGGGTTTTCGCCGATGGCCAGTGCCACCAGCACGGCGCGATCGCCGGCGCTGTCGGGACGCTCAAACAAAAAAGACGAACCTCCCGCGCACGCTCAAGCCTCCGCCTCAGCGGTGGTGACCTCTTCGCCCTCGGTATTCATGCGCACCTGGCGGGACGGGACGATGGTCGAGATCGCATGCTTGTACACCATCTGCGAAACGGTACTGCGCAGCAGCACCACGAACTGATCGAAGGACTCGATCTGCCCCTGCAGCTTGATGCCGTTGACCAGATAGATCGAGACCGGCACACGGTCCCGACGCAGCGCGTTCAGGAAGGGTTCCTGCAGCATTTGCCCTTTGGCCATCAGTGCGTTCCTTGGTTGTTATTCTTCATCTCGCCACACGCCAAAAGCTCCTCCACCAAGCCCCGGCGGCGCCTTCTCAGAGAGTAGCACATCACTACTGGAAGTCTGCGCGGCGAATCACGTTCAACACTTCCGACCGATCGATCGTGGCCGCGTTCAATCGCGCATGCAGCGGGAATCGCCGCAAGCCCGTCAGCTGGCGCTTGGCCAGTTGCCGCGTCGCAGCGATCGCCCGCTCGCGGAACTGCGCAAAGTCGAGCTCTCCCGCCAGCCACTGCCAGCCCTGACGGTAGCCCACCGCGCGCTGGGAGGGATGCTCCGCCGTCAGCCCGGGGCGCTGCTGCAGGGCCATCAGTTCGTCGACAAACCCGGCCTCCAGCATCGCGTCGAAGCGACGGGCGATCCGGTCGCGCAGGACGTCGCGATCCTCCGGCCACAGGGCCAGCGATACCCAGCCATCCGGCACGCGGGCCGCCGCACCCTGCTGGAAGCTGGACAACGGCCGCCCGGTCGCCTCAAAGACCTCCAGTGCCCGCAGGATGCGCTGCGGGTCGTTCGGGTGAATACGCGCCGCCGCCTCGGGATCCACCTTGACGAGTTCGCGATGCAAGGCCAGGCCACCCTCCACGTCCAGGCGCGCCCGCACCCGTTCGCGCACCGCATCCGGTACCTCGGGGATCTCGTCGAAACCATCCAGCAGAGCACGCAGGTACAACAGCGTGCCACCCACCAGCAGCGCCACCCGGCCACGCGCGTGGATCCCGGCGATCGCCTCCCGGGCGTCGCGCGCGAAGTCGGCGGCACTGTAAGTGTCCTCCGGATCGCGGATATCCAGCAGATGGTGCGGCACGCGGGCGCGCTCCTCCGCAGTCGGTTTCGCGGTGCCGATATCCATGCCGCGATAGACCAGCGCGGAGTCGACGCTGACGATCTCGCCCTCCAGCGCCTCGGCAAGCGCCAGCGACAAAGCGGTCTTGCCCGAGGCCGTCGGTCCGGCCAGGATCACCACCGGCGGGCGGCCGGGTCCGAATGCGTCCATTGATCGCTAGCGGCCTCGCAGAAACAAGCGATCCAGCGCCTGGTGATCGAGCTCCACCCAGGTCGGGCGGCCATGATTGCATTGCCCGGAGCGTTCGGTCGCCTCCATGTCGCGCAGCAGCTGGTTCATCTCCGGGAGCGTCAGACGACGCCCGGCGCGCACCGAGCCGTGGCAGGCCATGGTGCCGAGCACGGCATTCATCTCGCCCTCGGCGCGGTGGCTGTAGCCGACGGCCGCGAGGTCCGCGAGCACATCGCGCACCAGCTGGGCCGTGTCACGCCCGCGCAGCAGCGCCGGGGCCGCGCGCAAGGTCAGCGTCTCGGGTCCCGCGCGATCCAGCTCGAAGCCCAGGGCGCCCAATACACCGGCATGCTCTTCGGCCAGCGCGGCCTCGGTGGGCGTCACGTCCAGCGTCTCCGGTACCAGCAGGGGTTGCGAGGTAATGCCCTGCGCCCCCCACTCCCGCTTGAGCCGCTCGTAGGTAATGCGCTCGTGGGCCGCATGCATATCGACCACGATCAGGCCGCTTGCATTCTCCGCGAGGATAAAGGTCTCCGCGACCTGCCCCAGCGCGAAGCCCAGCGGGGGCGTGCCTTCCGTGCCAGCGTCCTCATCCGCGCGGGCGGCCGCCTCGAATGCCCGGGGCGCGGGCTCGGCCACCGCGGCTGGCCCGCGGAACTCGGCCCAGGCTGCCGCATACTCCGATGATGTTCCAGACGCATACTCGCGGCGGTCACCCGACCCGGCCGCAGGCGACCGGGCTTCGGCGCGGTACTCGGGCACCCCCAGTCCGCTCAGCGCCCGCTCGCGTGGGAACCCCGGCGCAGCCTGCTCCTGTGACGGCCGCGCGGTCCCGGTCACGGGCGGCAGATGCCCGGGCATCCCGCCATCCCCGGGACGCACATCCGCCAGCGCCTTGTGCAGGGCATGAAAGATGAAGTCGTGCACCATCCGCGACTCGCGAAAACGCACCTCCTGCTTGGTGGGGTGGGCGTTCACGTCGACCTGCACGGGGTCCAGTTCGAGCTCCAGCACGAACATCGGGTGACGCCCGTGGTAGAGCACGTCCTGATAGGCCTTGCGCACGGCTGCCGCCAGCACGCGGTCGCGAATCGCGCGGCCATTAACGAAGAAGAACTGCTGATCGGGCTGGGCCCGGGACTGGGTCGGGGCGCCCAGCCAGCCCGAAAGCTTGAGGCCGGCGCGCTGCTCGTCCACCGGCGTCGCCGCGTCCATAAAGGCCTCGCCCAGCAGGGCACGCACGCGCTGGGCAGGGTCCGCTGCGGCGGGCAGGTCCAACACCACACGATCGTTGTGGCGCAGGATGAAGGCGACCTCCGGGCAGGCCGCCGCCTGGGTACGGATGACGGTCTCGCAGTGGTTGAACTCGGTGCGCTCGGTGCGCACGAACTTGCGCCTTGCGGGGACATTGAAGAACAGGTCCCGCACCTCGACCGTCGTGCCCACCGGGTGCGCGGCAGGGGCCGCCTCGCGAAAGACATCCGAACCATCCCCGGTCAGACGCCAGCCATTGCGCTCGCCCTCCACCGCCGAGGTCATGGACAGGCGCGAGACGGATGCGATCGACGGCAGTGCCTCGCCACGAAAGCCAAGGGTGTGCAGGGCCTCGAGGTCCTCCATCGAGCGGATCTTGCTGGTCGCGTGGCGTGACAGTGCCAGCGGGAGCTCGTCGCGATGGATGCCGCAACCATTGTCGCTGATCTGGATCAGACGGATGCCGCCCTGCTCCAGACGGATCTCGATGCGGGTCGAACCCGCGTCCAGGGCATTCTCCACCAGCTCCTTGACCACCGAGGCCGGGCGCTCGACCACCTCGCCTGCTGCGATCTGGTTGATCAGTTGCTCGGAGAGTTTCTCGATGGACACACGCGAATCCATGGGCCGGAATGGGCCCACAAGCCTAGGGAAACGCAGCTCGATTTGCACGCGCCGGTGGGCGCCCCTGCACAGACCGCGGTGGGTACAAAGTCCGAATCCGTGACGGGCACCCGTTCCGGGACGGACAGGCGCCGATGGGCGTCACGAATCGCGCGGGATGCGCAGGACTTGGCCGGCGTATATGCGATCGTCGCTGACATCGTTCGCCGAGCGCAGATCGGCCAGCGACAGGCTGTAACGATCGGCGATCCCGGACAAGGTCTCGCCGGGGCGAATAATGTGCTGGTCCGGCTGACCATCGGCGATCAGCGTGCCCGGGCGGGCATGCGTCGAGAAATAGGACCGCAGCCCGGTCAGCAGGGCATCCGCTAGAGAATTCTGGAAGTCCGTGCTGCGCAGCTTGCGCTCCTCGGACGGGTTGGAGATGAACGCGGCCTCGACCAGGATGGACGGGACATCGGGCGAGCGCAGCACCGCGAAGTTCGCCCGCTCGACCTCCGGCTTGCGCACCTTGCCCACCCGGTGCAGTTCGGAAATCATGCGCTCGGCCAGGGTGTTGCTCGCCTCGAGACTGCCGCTCTGAGCCAGATCCAGCAGCACGTTGGTCAGGGAGTCATCCTTGCCGTTGATCGGCACACCGCCCAGCCGCAGGTCGGCCTGGTTCTCGCGCTGCGCCAGGAAGCGGGCAGCCTCGCTGGAGGCCCCGCGTTCGGAGAGCATGTAGACCGAGGAACCCTGCACGTTGCGGTTGGCGATCGCGTCGGCGTGAATCGACATAAAGACGTCAGCGTCCGCCTCGCGGGCACGCTCGATGCGCTCGCGCAGGGGCAGGAAGTAATCGCCGGTGCGAATCATCACCGCCTTCATGCCGCGCTCGTTGTCGACGCGCTCGGCCAGCCGCTTGGAGATCTGCAGGACCACGTCCTTCTCGCGGGTACCACCAGGACCAATCGCGCCCGGGTCATGCCCGCCATGGCCAGCGTCGATGGCCACCACCACATCACGCAGATCCTCCTGCGAGCGGCCTCGGCGAGGTTCGCCGTTATCGCGGGATTCCTCCCGGGCCGACTGCGTGGGGGCACCCTCGCGGCTGGTCAGGTCGAGCACCAGACGATGCGGGGAATCCTGGGCCGGCATCAACTTGAAGCTGCGCGGCTCGATCGGCTTGCGCAGGTCGAACACCACGCGCAGATCACCGCCGTCGCGCGGGGCGTGACGGATCGACTCCACGACCGAACGCGGATTGGAGCTGAGCTTCAGCTCGTCCACCGCGCGAGCGTTCTTGATATCCACCACCAGGCGATCGGGCGACTCGAGCTTGAACATCGAGTACTCGGCATCGCCATCCATGTCGAAGACCAGGCGCGTGGTGTCACCATCCACGGACATGCGCACCCGCTCGACACCCGTGCGCGCCAGTGCGGGCAGCGGCAGCCCGACCAGCCCCAGGGCAGTCAGAGCGCGCAGCACCTGGCGGCGGCGCATATCCGGAATCGTGCTTTGGCCCACGGCGAATCCCTTTTAATTCAGGGGGTCTGACTCCATTGTGGACGCTTTTTCTGGAAAAGCAATAGCAAAATTCTTTCTTTATGAGCGAGATATCGAGGTTTTTGTGTGTGGCATTGCAACTGATACCTCGCCCCACAAGAACCGCAATCCCTCTTGGGGGCTGGATTTATTCCGGCTTTTCATTGGGTTATCAGGGTGGGGCGTTTCGCTGGAGGCGCGTGCGATAGTCGCCGGCGGCCGGCCCGGACACGTAGAGCATGCGCCCGTCCGGCTCGCACGGCTCCAGCCGCACCCGAAGATCCGGCTCCGGCAGCCAGCCGGCCCCGCGCTCCGGCCACTCCACCAGCCAGAGCGCTTGCCCGCCAAAGGCCTCGCGCACCCCCAGATACTCCAGCTCCTCCGGGTCCGCCAGGCGATACAGATCGAAGTGCAGCACGCTGCGTCCCTGGAGTTCGTAGGACTCCACCAGCGTGTAAGTGGGGCTGCGCACGTTGCCCGCATGACCCAGCGCCTGCAGGAGGCCACGCGCCCAGGTCGTCTTGCCCGCGCCGAGATCCCCCTCCAGGGAGACGATCTGCAGGCCTTCCATCCCCGCAAGGGCCGCACCGGCCCGCTCTGTAGCCGCGGCGTCCGGTAGCCGGATCCCCTCGTTCACACCCCCTCCTCCCCGGCGGCGGCCGGCAGCACATCCGCCAGCTCGCCCGCCAGCAGCCCGCGCCAGCTGCCGAGCCGCGCGCGCAGGACCCGACCAGCGGCACAATGCCAGGCTGCCCCGATCTCGGCCGCGGCGCGTGCCTCGAGCCCCTGCGCCCGCAGCGCGACGATAATCCCCGTAAGCACGTCCCCGCTCCCGGGGACCGCCATGCCGGCGTGGCCCCCGGTCACACAGGTCAGTGGCCCGACCTCAACACCGGGATCGGCGTCGGCGACCAGCGTCCCGGCCCCCTTGAGCAGCGACACGCCGCCGAAGCGCTGCGCCAGCTCGAGCACGGCCGCCGGTCGATTTGCCTCCACCTCCGCCGCCGGACGATTCAGCAGGCGGCCGGCCTCGCCTGGATGCGGAGTCAGGATCCAGGAATCCATCTGACGGGGCGTCGCGGCCAGCAGGTTCAGGGCATCGGCATCCACCACCAGGGGCACCCCCGCATCCGCGACCGCGTGCCACAGGCGGCGCCCCCACTCCTCCGTGCCCAGACCCGGGCCTGCCGCGATCACATCCACCTGACGGGCCAGGCGTAACAGATCGGTCGGCTCGCGCACCGCCCGCACCATGATCTCGGGCCGGTCGGCATTGGCCCAGGCCGCATGGTCCTCGTGCGTGGCCAGCGTCACCCGCCCGGCCCCGGCACGCAGGGCCGCGAGCGCCGTCAGGCGGGCCGCCCCGGAGAATCCCGGCGCGCCCCCGACGACCAGCACATGTCCGGCGTTACCCTTGTGCGCCCCCGGCCGGCGGGCCGGAAGACGATCCTGCCAGTCCTCCGGGCCCAGATGCCGGGCCCGCGGCATCACGCCCCGGGCAATCTGCTCGGGCAAATCCAGCCGCGCCACCTCGACGGTGCCCGCGTAGTCCACGCCCGCGCCGGTGTGCAGCCCCAGCTTGTCGGCAATCATGGTCACGGTATGCCGGGCGCGCACCGCGGGTCCCGGCACCGCGCCGGTATCGGCATTGACGCCCGAGGGGATGTCCGCGGCCAGCACGGGCCGCCCGGAGGCATTCAGGCGTTCAACCACCTCGCCATAGGCATCGTGCAGCGGGCGCTCCAGCCCGATACCGAACAGGCAGTCGACCCACAGCTCGGCGTCCGCCGGGTCGAAGGCCTCGAGCGGCGCCATCGCCCCCCCGTGCTCGATCCAGCGTCGATGCGCCTGACGGCCGTCCGACTGCGGGCGCGCGCGCGACGGGCCGCTGTGGAGCCGCACATCGAGGCCGGCCTGTGCCGCCAGTCGCGCCAGCACATAACCATCGCCCCCGTTGTTGCCGGGGCCGCAGAGGATGCCGAGCCGGCGCACCTCGGGCCAGTGGGCCCTGACGGCCGCCAGCAGGGCCGCCCCGGCCCGCTCCATCAACTCCCCGGGCGCGATCTCCGGCAGGGCCATGCCGGCCGCATCCAGAGCCCGCATGCCCTCGCTGTCGTAAAGCGCGCTGGTCAGGGGGATCGCCCCGGGTCCATCATTCACGTTTATTGCCCCGATCGTATGATTATCGAAATCGTGCCTGAGCCTCTCGATCCACGCCAATGTGACGCACTGGCCGAACAGATTCGGGCCTGGGGCCGCGAGCTGGGCTTCCAGGCCCTGCGCATCGCGCCGGCCACAGTCCCGGAGGCGGACCGCCAGCACCTGGACCGCTGGCTGCAGAAAGGCTCGCACGGCGAGATGGGCTGGATGGCCGAACGCGCCGCACTGCGCCACGATCCCGCACAACTGATGCCGGGCGTACAACGCGTGATCAGCGTGCGCATGGACTACTTTCCTCCGCGCACCCGGCGCCCGGCGATCCAGCTGGCCGAACGGGACCGCGCCTATGTCTCCCGCTACGCCCTCGGCCGCGACTACCACAAGCTGATCCGCAAGCGCCTGACCGAACTGGGCCGGCGCATCGAGGCCGCAGCAGGACCGCACGGCTATCGTGCCTTCACCGACAGCGCACCCATTCTGGAAAAGGCCCTGGCCGCCCGTGCCGGGCTCGGCTGGATCGGCAAGAACACCAACCTGCTCGCCCGCGAGAGTGGATCCTGGTTCTTTCTGGGCGAGCTGTTTACGGACCTGCCGCTACCGATGGACGACCCGGTTGGCGAACACTGCGGGGCATGTACCGCCTGCCTCGACATCTGCCCGACGCAGGCCTTTCGCGGGCCCTACGACCTGGATGCCCGGCGCTGCATCTCCTACCTGACCATCGAGCTGAAGGGGTCGATCCCCGAAGAGCTGCGCCCGCTGATCGGCAACCGCATCTACGGCTGCGACGACTGCCAGCTGATCTGCCCGTGGAACCGCTTTGCCGAGGTCGCCGCGGAACCCGATTTCGTCGCTCGCCACGGACTGGATGCCGCTAGTCTGGTGGAACTGTTCGGCTGGGACGAGACCACCTTCCTGCAACGCACCGAGGGCATGGCCATCCGCCGTATCGGCCACGAGCAGTGGCTGCGCAATCTGGCGGTCGCCCTGGGCAATGGCCCGGCTTCCGCGGAGGCCGAGACGGCCCTTCGCGCCCGCGCCGACCACCCCTCCGCCCTGGTACGCGAACACGTCGGCTGGGCCCTCGAACGATTGCGCAGTCCCGCGTCATCGCCGCCCGCGGACCACACCTCCCGTCTCACACAGGCCCCCGGACAATAACCGGCGACCAGCGCTTGCCAGCACCCACGCGACAGGTGACACTCGGGAGCGGACCCACTTGCGACCCCGGCACCCTACGAAAGGATTCATCCTGTCGCCATGCCCGATCATCCGGACAGCACCCGCTTTCAGCGCCTGTTTGACCAGGCACCGGAGGCGCAGCTGGTGCTCAATCGAGCGGGCCATGTCGTCGCGGCAAACCAGGCCGCATCGCGCCTGCTCGGCTACGCCCAAGGCGAACTGACCGACGGCATCCACATCACCGCGATCGACCTCGAGGCCACGCAAGCCGACGTCGACCATGCGCACGGCCAGCCCGACGAGCGCCTGCCGGCCCGCTTTGAAACGCGCTACCGCCGACGAGACGGGGGCGAATTTCCGGCCGAGATCAATATCAACGCGATTCATACCGGGGAGGATATCGAGGTCCTGACTACGGTCCGCGACATCACCCGACAGCAGCAATCCGAGCAGGCCCTGCACGAGCTGGAGACCCAGCTCTCGGCCACGATCCGCCACGCGCCGCTGATCCTGTTCGGGCTGGGGCCGGATGGTGTTTTCACCCTGTCCGAGGGGGCTGCACTGCACAGCCTGGGGCTGCAACCCGGCGAGGTCGTCGGGCAGGACGCACGCCGGCTGTACGCCGACCACCCGGCCATCCTGTCTGCAATCGATCGCGCACTCGCCGGAGAGCGCTTTCAAACCGAGGTCAAGGTCGGCGACAGCCACTTCTCCATCTCATGGATGCCGTCGGAGATTGCCCAGTCACTTCAGCCGGGCGTGCTCGGCGTCGCCTGGGACATCACATCGCTGCGCGCGGCCGAGGCGACCACGGCCTCGGAGCGCGACCGACTCCTGACCACGCTGCACTCCATCAGCGACGGCGTGCTGACCGCGGACACCACCGGGCGCCTGACCTATCTCAACCCGTCGGCGCGCGACCTGCTGGGCGTGGACGCCACGGCGGTCCAGGGCCAGCGTCTCGACGAGGTGCTGGAGCTCGAGGACACGCATACCGGCAACCGGGTCATGAACCCGGTCACGCAGTGCCTGGAGACGGGTATGACGCTGGAGTCGCCGGAGCGCGTGCTGCGCCGCCCGGACGGTGCGGCCCGCGTGGTCCGCCTGCTGGTCTCGCCCCTGCGGCGACCGGACCACCACAGCGAGGGGGTCGTGGTCGTGCTGCATGACCACACCGAGCTGTGGCGCATGACCCAGCAACTGAACCACCAGGCCACCCACGACGAGCTCACCGGCCTGTGCAACCGCCGCGAGTTCGAACGGCGCCTGGACGAGGCCCTGCGCACCCTGGAGGAGGGCGACACGCCCCACGCGCTGTTCTATATGGACCTGGACCAGTTCAAGATCATCAACGATACCTGCGGCCATCAGGCCGGGGACGCGCTACTGCGCGAACTGGCCGACCTGCTGCCCGCCCATATTCGCGACAGCGACACCCTGGCGCGTCTCGGTGGTGACGAGTTCGGCCTGCTACTGACGCATTGCCCGGTGGAACGCGCGGAGGCCATCGGCAAGAAACTACTGGCCACGGCCCAGGGTCTGCGCTTCTCCTGGGAGGGCCGCCGCTTTGATGTGGGCATGAGCATCGGCCTGGTCCCGATCGAGGGCCCTGGCCGGAACCTTCCGGAGGTCCTCAGCCAGGCGGATTCCGCTTGCTACGTGGCCAAGGATCTCGGGCGCAACCGGCTCTATACCTGGAAGCCCTCCGACCAGATCCTGCGCCGACGCCATGGCGAGATGGAATGGGTCGGCCGTCTGCGTGCGGCCCTGGAGGATGCCCGTTTTGTCGCCTATGCCCAGCCGGTCAAGCCCCTGAACGGCGCCGATCTGCCGCTGGACCATGTCGAGATCCTGCTGCGCCTGCACGGGGAAGACGGAACCCTGATCACCCCGGGCGCCTTTATCCCGGCTGCCGAACGCTACCACCTGATGCCCGAGATCGATCGCCATGTGGTCGAACTCGTGTTCCGCCAGCTGGCCGATCACCGGGACCAGAACCCGGATCATGCCCCAGTCGTGGTGTCGATCAATCTGTCCGGGCAGTCGCTGGCGCAGGACGGGATGCTCGAATTCATCACCAGCCGCATGAGCCAGTTCCGCATTCAGGCGCAGCAGATCATTTTCGAGATCACCGAGACCGCCGCGATCAGTCATCACGACCGCGCACAGGGCCTGATCCGCGCGCTGCGCTACATGGGCTGCCGCTTCTCCCTGGACGACTTCGGCAGCGGGCTGTCCTCGTTCGGCTACCTGAAGAACCTGCCGGTCGACTTCCTCAAGGTGGACGGCAGTTTCGTGCGCGACATCGCGACCAACGCGGTCGATGCGGCGATGGTCACCGCGATCCACCGCGTCGGCCATGTGCTCGGGCTGCGCACCATCGCCGAGTGCGTGGAATCCGAGGAGACCATGCACCACCTGCGCGAGATCGGGCTCGACTTCGTCCAGGGCTATCACCTGGCCAGGCCGATTCCGCTGGCCGACTACCTCGCGGAAATTGCCGGCCGCTGATCAGGCTTGAATCCCGGCTCGCGCGCCTCAACCCTTGAGATAGCCGACGCTTTCGCCTTGCCAGCGGCAAGCTGTTAGCGTGCGGCCCATCTCAACTGATCAACCGTGGGACCCCATGCCGTATTCGGAAGAACAGATCACCTCGACCCATCGCTGGTCGGACAAGACCTTCAGCTTCAAGACCACGCGCCCCGAAGGCCTGCAGTTCAAGAACGGGCAGTTCGTCACGCTGGGTCTGCGCCCCGAGGGCAAACTGATCCCGCGCGCCTACTCGATCGTCTCCGAACCCGAGGCCGAGGAACTGGAGTTCCTGAGCATCCACGTTCCCGACGGCGCGCTGACCAGTCGCCTGGCCCAGGTCGGCCCCGGCGACTCGATCTGGATCAACACCAAGGTCACCGGTTCACTGACCTTCGACTACGTGCAGCCCGGGCGGACCCTGTACATGCTGGCCACCGGCACGGGTCTGGCCCCGTTCATCTCGCTGATCCGCAGCCCGGAGCTGTTCGAGCACTTCGAGAACGCGGTACTGGTGCACAGCGTGCGCACCGTCGAGGAGCTGGCCTACCGCCAGGAGATCGAGTCGCGCATCAGCAATCGCTTGCGCTACGTGCCGACGGTGACCCGCGAGAACCACGACTTCGCCTGCCCGATCGCGCAGCAGCCGTACGACAACAACCAGCGCGGCGCCGACATGTTCCGCTCCGGCGAGCTGTTTCAGATCCTGAACCTGCCCCCGGCGGATCCGGAGCACGACCGCGTGATGCTCTGCGGCAATCCGGCGATGAACCGCGAGATGAGCGAGTGGCTGGTCGACCACGGCTGGACCCAGACCAACTACAAGGGGGTCGGCAACTTCACCGTGGAACAGGCCTTCGTGACCACGATGTCCGACTCGGACGACTAACTGCCCTGAGCCAGCAGCACCCAGCGGGCCGCGTTGATCCGCTGCAGGACGGCTGTGTCACCACCCCGGTCGGGGTGGTGACGCTGCGCCAGACGCCGGTACTGCTGCCGGATCGCCGCCGCATCAACCGGATCCTCCAGCCCCAGCACCTCGAGCGCCTGCTCGCGCCGCTCGTCACGCGCCAGATGCGCCCAGAACTCGCCCAGTAGCGCCTCCACCGCGGCCGCATCCATCCCCTCCAGCCGCGTCAGATCCAGGTAGTAGGCCCGCAGTGGATCACCCCGCGCCGGCAGGTCCGACCCCATGTCCGCCGCCTGTAGCGGCTCGATCCCGATACCCAGGCAATGGATACGCAGCCACTCGCCCTGCCCCGCGAGCATGTCGCGCAGCCGGTAAAGACAGTGGAACAGCACAAAGTGGGTCTGGAACAGGCTCAACGGCTCCTGCAGGCGCGCCGCGGCGAACGGCTCCACTTCCAGATCGCGCAGCTGCGCAATCAGCTCATGCTCCGTACATCCGCACGGATGTCCGCGCAGCGCCTCCAGCACCCGCTCCAGCAGTGCCGTATCCACCGGCGAACCGGCTGGGCGATCCCCATCGATCATGCGCCCGGGAACTCGCCGTCCACATAGACCCAGCGCCCGTCCTCGCGGCGAAAGCGGCTGCGCTCGTGCAGGCGCACCCCCTGGCCGCGTACCCGCGAGCGGGCGACGAACTCGACCCAGCCCTCCTGATCCTCCGGCCCGCCCGCCTCGGTCGCGCGGATCGCCAGACCGAGCCAGCGCTGGCCCGGCTCCAGCACCAGGGATTCCGGTCGCGTCGCGGCGGCCCAGGTGGCCAGCAGATAGTCCTCGCGCCCCTCCACGAAGGCGGCATAGCGCGAGCGCATCAGCGCCTGCGCCGTCGGGGCCGCAGCCGCGCCGTCCAGGTACTGCCCGCAGCAGGCCGCCCGGTCCAGCCCGGATCCACAGGCGCATATATTCCCCTTCCTGCGGCTGGCCTTGCCCAAGCGATACCTCCCCTGATCGACGTCGCCGCCAGCATGCCCGAGCCATTGCCCCGGGTCGAACCCATACTTTGGGACTGGTCTTCCGTACGCCGAAACGTTAGGTTGCGAAAGCACCCAGAGAGATACTGATTCATGGCCAACATCCTGATCATGGGCTGCGGCGATCTCGGCGTCGGCGTCGGAGAACAGCTCGCCGCAGCGGGGCACGCGGTCTGGGGCCTGCGCCGTCAGCCAGGGCGCATCCCGGAACCGATCCAGCCGCTGGCCGGCGACTTCGCCCGCGCGGACGCGCTGCCGCCGCTCCCCGCGGCTCTGGACACCGTCTATTTCATCGCCACCCCGGGCGAGTTCACCGAGGCCGCGTACCGCCGCGCCTATGTCGACGGCCTGCGCAACACTCTGGCCGCTCTGGAGCAGGCCAAACAAAATCCGCGCCGCATCGCGTTCGTCTCCAGCACCTCGGTCTTTGGCGCCGACGACGGGCGCTGGGTGGACGAGACCAGCCCGGCCGAGCCCACCCGTTTCTCCGGGCACTGCCTGCTGGAGGCCGAGCAGTTGCTGGCCGACAGCCCGTTTGCCGGCGTGGTCGTGCGCTTTGGCGGCATCTATGGTCCGGGGCGCGAGTACCACCTGCGCAAGGTCCGCGAGGGCGTGCGTG
This sequence comes from Thioalkalivibrio sp. ALJ2, assembly GCF_000378325.1. Taxonomy (NCBI): domain Bacteria; kingdom Pseudomonadati; phylum Pseudomonadota; class Gammaproteobacteria; order Chromatiales; family Ectothiorhodospiraceae; genus Thioalkalivibrio; species Thioalkalivibrio sp. ALJ2. The sequence goes on along the minus strand of NZ_KB899554.1, from coordinate 697,686 downwards.
GCCAGCACGAAGCACCGGTCTGGACCAACCGCATCCACCGTGAGGACTGCGTGGGCCTGCTGACCCACCTGTTTCATCTGGACGACCCCGAGCCGCTTTATCTGGGCGTCGATGACGAACCGGCCCTGCGCCACGAGCTGCTCGGCTGGCTGGCGCAGGAGATGGAGCTCGATCCGCCGGGGACGCCGCCGATGCCGGCTGGCGACGTCCGCGGCAAGCGCTGCCGCAACGGGCGACTGCATGCCAGCGGGTATCGCCTGCGCTACCCCGACTACCGCACCGGCTATCGCGAGCTGCTCCACCGGCTCGCCACCACCTGAGCCAAGCTCTCACCGCTTTCAGGCTGGGCCTGGTTCGGCCTCGGGTGTTCCGAGTGCCTTCGTCCGGCCGCCTGCCAAGCGCTGTCTCGGCAGCGCACCCCGAGGTACTTTCTTGCTTGCCCAAGAAAGTACCCGTCGAGGCGCACCCGGATTCCGCCCGGGGACCTTGCTCCAGGGCCCTCGGGCCGGCGGCGCTGAAACTCGCTTCGCTCAGACAGTCAGCGCCCCCGTTTCTATTTTGAATCGTCCGTCCCGAGGACCCTTCCGCAAGGGGCTTCATACGGGGGGAGAAGGTCAAGACAACGGCGATCCAGAGGTTCGTGCGAGTGGATGGAGGCAAGATGTTCCAACATCTTGGCACGCGCGGCCTACGGCCCTGGCGTGCCGCGCCCGCGAGCGGGCGCCAGGGGGACAGGTAGGATGCTGATGAGCGCAGCGAATCGCATCAGGGTTGCCCCGACGTTGGCATGGTGCGTTTCGCTGCGCTCAACGCACCCTACAGCCTTGGGCTCATGACAGGTGCGGGAACACCGTCGGTTTTGACCTTCCCTCCCGATATGAGCCCCTTGTGGAGGGCGTGACAGGCCGGGAGAAGGCGCTGACTGTCTGAGCGTAGCGAGTTTCAGCGCCGCCGGCCTGACGCGTCCGGAGCAAGGTTCCCGGGCGAATCCCGGGCGTGTTTCTTGGTTACTTCTTTGTACGAGCAAAGAAGTAACTCGGGGCGCGCTGCCGAGACAGCGCAGGCAGGCGGCCGGACGAAAGCACCGTAAACACCCGAGGCCGAACCAGGCCCAGCCACTACTGGGCAGGCGGCCAGACAAAACCAATGTAAACACATGAGCGGGCAGCGGGCGGCGCACGCGCCGCGCCGTTATAATGCGCGGCTTTCGCCCATTCCGACCCGAGCGCGCCCGCGATCATGGACAAAAGCTTCGACCCCAAGAGCATCGAGCAGACCCAGTACGAACGCTGGGAGGCTGCGAACATCTTCGCGCCGCCGGAGTCGGGCGAGGCCAGCTACTGCATCCTCCTGCCGCCGCCGAACGTGACCGGAACGCTGCATATGGGGCACGCGTTCCAGCACACGCTGATGGATACCCTGATCCGCTACCGCCGCATGCACGGCGACCGCACCCTGTGGCAGGGCGGCACCGACCATGCCGGGATCGCCACCCAGATGGTGGTCGAGCGCCAGCTCTCCGCCGACGGCAAGGGCCGCCACGACCTCGGACGCGAGAAGTTTCTCGAGGCGGTCTGGGACTGGAAGGACCAGTCCGGCGGCACCATCACCCGCCAGATGCGTCGCCTGGGCGACTCGGTGGACTGGTCGCGCGAGCGCTTCACCATGGACGACGGGCTGTCCGCGGCGGTGCGCGAGGTCTTCGTGCGCCTGCATGAAGAGGGCCTGATCTACCGCGGCAAGCGCCTGGTCAACTGGGACCCGGTGCTGCACACCGCGCTGTCCGACCTCGAGGTGCTGTCGGAGGAGGAAAACGGCCACCTGTGGCACTTCCGCTACCCGCTGGCCGACGGCTCCGGGCACCTGACCGTCGCGACCACGCGCCCCGAGACGATGCTGGGCGATACCGCCGTCGCGGTGCACCCGGAGGACGAGCGCTACCGCCACCTGATCGGCCAGACGATCAAGCTGCCGCTGGTCGGGCGCGAGATCCCGATTATCGCCGATGACTACGTCGAGGCCGAGTTCGGCTCCGGCTGCGTAAAGATCACCCCGGCGCATGACTTCAACGACTACGCGATGGGCCAGCGTCACGACCTGCCGGTGATCAACATCCTGACCATCGACGCCTGCCTGAACGACAACGTACCCGAGGCCTATCGCGGCCTGGACCGCTACCAGGCGCGGCAGAAGGTCGTCGACGACCTGGACGCCCTGGGGCTGCTGGAGAAGATCGACGACCACAAGCTGATGGTCCCGCGCGGCGACCGCTCCGGCACCGTGGTCGAGCCCTATCTGACCGACCAGTGGTATGTGAAGGCCGGCCCGCTGGCCGCGCCGGCGATCAAGGCGGTGGAAGACGGGCGCATCCGCTTCGTGCCGGAGAACTGGTCGAAGACCTACTTCGAGTGGATGCGCAACATCGAGGACTGGTGCATCTCGCGCCAGATCTGGTGGGGCCACCGCATCCCGGCCTGGTACGACAGCGATGGCAACGTGTACGTCGGGCGTTCCGAGGACGAGGTGCGCGAGAAGCACGGCCTGGGCGCCGAGGTGGCGCTGGAACAGGACGAGGACGTACTGGACACCTGGTTCTCCTCCGCGCTGTGGCCGTTCTCCACCCTCGGCTGGCCGCAGGAGACGCCGGAGCTGCGCGCCTTCTACCCGACCAGCGTGCTGGTCACCGGCTTCGACATCATCTTCTTCTGGGTCGCCCGCATGATCATGATGGGCGAGCACTTCATGGGCGACGTGCCCTTCCGCGAGGTCTACGTCACCGGCCTGATCCGTGACTCGGAAGGCCAGAAGATGTCCAAGTCCAAGGGTAACGTGATCGACCCGATTGACCTGATCGACGGCATCAGCGCCGACGACCTGGTGGCCAAGCGCACCCGGGGCCTGATGCAGCCGCAGATGGCCGCGAAGATCGAGAAGACCACGCGCAAGGCCTTCCCCGACGGCTTCCCCGCCTTCGGCACCGACGCCCTGCGTTTCACCCTGGCGGCACTGGCCACCACCGGGCGCGACATCAAGTTCGACCTCGGCCGCATCGAGGGCTACCGCAACTTCTGCAACAAGCTGTGGAACGCCTCGCGCTTCGTGCTGATGAACGTCGAGGGCCACGACTGCTCGGCGGCCACCGACACGGCGGAACACCGCACCCTGGCCGATCGCTGGATCCTCGACCGCCTGGCGGCCACCGCCGAGACCGCTACGCAGCAGCTCGATGCCTACCGCTTCGACCTCGCTGCGCAGACGCTGTACGAGTTCACCTGGCACGACTACTGCGACTGGTACCTGGAGCTGACCAAGCCGGTCCTGAACGACGCGGCCACGCCGGAGGCGGTCAAGCGCGCCACGCGCAATACGCTGGTCACCGTGCTCGAGGCCCTGCTGCGCCTGCTGCACCCGGTGATGCCGTTCATCACCGAGGCGATCTGGACCAGTGTGAAGCCGCACGCCGGGATCGGCGACGACGTCGAGTTCCTGGTGCAGTGCCGCTGGCCGGCGCAGGACGGCTTCCCGCGTGATGCCACCGCCACCGCCGAGCTCGACTGGGTCAAGGACTTCATCACCGGGCTGCGCCGCATCCGCGCGGAGATGGACATCGCCCCGGGCAAGCCGCTGCCGGTGCTGGTGAAGAACTGGAGCGAGGCCGACCAGGAGCGCTACACGCGCCACCGCGGCCTGCTGGAGTTCCTCGCCAAACCCGAGAGCGTCACCTGGCTGGACGCCGCCGACGAGGCCCCGGAATCGGCGATGGCCCTGGTCGACGAGATGCAGCTGCTGATCCCGCTGGCCGGGCTGATCGACAAGGATGCCGAGCTGGCCCGCCTGGACAAGGAGATCGGCAAGCTCGACAAGAACCTCGAGCAGAGCGAAAAGCGCCTTGCCAACGCGAGCTTCGTCGACCGCGCCCCGGCCGAGGTGGTGCAGAAGGAACGCGACCGCGTCGCCGAGATGCAGGCCACCCGCGACCAGCTCGCCGCCCAGCGCGAACGCATCCGCGCGATGTAGCGGCTGCGACCGCTACTGCAAAGGGCGGGTCAGCTGATCCGGTCGAGCATCCCCTGATGGCGGATCAGCCGGGCGAACAGCCGCCCGGTGTGGTACCAGTGCAACATCCAGATCTCGCGTGCCAGCCGCAGCTGCGGCACTCGCGGCGAGTGCTCGGCAGGGCAGGGACAGACCTCGAGTCCCACCCCGCGCGCGATGGCCACCGCCCGGGGCAGATGGAAGCGACTGGTCACGAGCACGCAGCTCGGCAGGCTGCCGCCGGTACGCTGGGCGAGCAGGTCGCGGGCGTTTTGCAGGTTCTCCAGGGTGTGCCGCGAGTCCTCTTCACAGAAGATGCGAGAGGCCCGGATGCCGCGCTGGCGCAGGAAGGCCGCCCCTGCGGCTGACTCGCTGGGCCCCTCCGGCGAGGTATACCCCCCCAACAGCAGAACGCGGGCCTCCGGGTCACGCCGCAGCAAGCGCAGGGCCCGCAACAGGCGCAGCCGGTAACCCGGCCCAGGACGCCCCTCTTGTAACTGCTGCCCCAGGACAATGATCCAGGGTGCCCGCCCCGGACAGTGCAGACCGCGCACCCAGAGCTGCATGCGACCCCACAGCGCGAGCCAGCTAAGCCCCGCCGTCAGCACAATGACCAGATTGGACAACCCAAACGTCAGCAGCCCATCCGGCCCGACGCGCCGCAGCCCTACTCGGCCGCCGATCACGACTTGCCCCCCATATCCCCCCCCCTGGCGGCTCGCTGGCGGCCGAGTCGTCTCATCCCATGAGAGCGCCCACTCTGCCGGCCCGCCCCGCAAAACCGCTTGTTCCCTGCATTTGGAGGGTACCACGCCCCCTTGGGGTTGCGTATCATCGGCCCCGGGCTGGAAGGTGCGCGGGAAGCCCAGCACCTTCGCACAGGGAGAGCCGATTTCGGATTACGCCGCTATTTAGGGGAGAGACGTGGCAGCACAAACCGCAATGGAACAGGAAGTCGCCAGGCTGATCGTCGACAGTCTGAATCTCGAAGAGGTCAGCCCCGAGGACATCGAGCCGGAGGCCCCCTTGTTCCGCGAGGGGCTTGGGCCGGACTCGATCGATGCACTGGAGCTGGCGCTGGCCATCTCGCGTGCCTATGGCGTGCAGATCCGCTCCGATGACGAGAACAACCGCCAGATCTTCGCATCCTTGAGGGCCCTGACCGCCCATATCGAGGCGCACCGAGCCACGTCGTGAGTACCCGGATCGCCGCCGTGGTAGCCCTGGGCTACCCGGTGGCCGTGATCGCGGGCAGCTTCCTGGAGCTGCCGCGACTGCCACTGGCGTGGCTGGCGCTGCTCATACTGGTCCTCGCCTGGCCGGCCCTGCCCGTGCTCGGCCGGGGGGTGATAGCCCTGGTGCTGGCCGTGCTAGTGTTGCTTCTGGGTACCGAGCCGGCCGGGAAATGGCTGATCTATGCAGTACCGGTGCTTATCCAGGGAGGCCTGGCATGGCTGTTTGCCCGCTCTCTGCGCCCGGGTTCCACACCCCTGATTACCCGGTATGCGCTGGCCATGGGCGCCTCCGACAGCACGCCGGTGCATCGCTATACGCGGCGGCTGACGGCCGCCTGGGCCCTGCTGTGCGGTGGACTCGCCCTGTTGTCGGCGGTACTGGCGGTGGCGGTATCCACCACCACCTGGGCCTTGTTCGCAAATGGGATCAACTATCTGTTCCTGGCGGCGCTGTTCATGCTGGAATATCCGTTACGGCGCTGGCTCCTGTGCGACGAACCACGGGCGGGTTTCCTGCCCTACCTCGCCGCGCTGGCACGCGCCGACCACCGCCACATCCTGAGACAACGATGAGGGACTCGAACACGCAAGCGCTGATTGCCGACCACCCAACGCCACTGGCCTGGGTGGCAGGACGCTGTGTCTCGCGGACCGCGTTTCTGGCGGATGTCCGCACCCTCGCCCGGCGAATCCCGGCCGGTGGAGCCCACTTCAACCTGTGCGAGGATCGCTATCGCTTTGCCGTCGCGTTTGCCGCGATCCTGCTGCGCGGGGGCACTAACATCCTTCCCCCGAACCGCGCCCGGACGACCCTGAGCGAGATCGCCGAGCATCATCCCGGCGCGCACGCACTGGTGGACGAGCGCGACCTCAGTGTCACCATCCCCGTCATTCCCGTCACCGCGGACGGGACAGGGCACGCCCACAATGCGGGTGCGACCCCCGAGATCCCGTCGGATCAGATGGCGGTGCATGCCTATACCTCGGGCAGCACCGGACAGCCCACTGCCCACAGCAGGAGCTGGAACAGCCTTCACGTCGTGACCGCACAGGCCCTGCGCCGCTTCGGGCTGGATGCCGACGGGGGAACACTGGTGGGAACGGTCCCCGCACAACACATGTACGGCCTGGAGTCAACGGTGCTGTATGCCCTGCTCGGCCCCTGCACGCTGCTGGCCGAGCGCCCGTTCTTCCCGGACGATATCCGCCAGGCCCTGGCCGAGCATGCCCCGGCAAACCTCGTCACGACCCCGTTTCACCTGGACGCCTGCCTGCGGGCGGGGCTGACCTGGCCCAGAGCGGCGCGCATCCTCAGCGCCACCGCCCCACTGGAAAAAGGCCGCGCACGGGCCGCGGAAACACTGTTTGGCACGACCGTCCGCGAGATCTACGGCTGCACCGAGGCCGGGGCCATCGCCAGCCGCGAGACGGCCCGGGAGCTCCTGTGGACGGTCTATGACGGGATTGCCCTGACAACCCAGGACAGCGACCGGGTGGCAGTACAGGGGCCCCAGCACCCGGCACCAGTCCCCCTGCCCGACCGCATCGAACGGGAAGATGCCCGGCGCTTCCGCATGCGCGGGCGCCTGGCGGATCAGCTTAATATCGCCGGCAAGCGCGCCTCTCTTGCCGAGCTGAACCGGCGCCTGAATGCCATCCCCGGGGTACTGGACGGCGTGTTCATCCCGCCCAACCCCGGACAGGACAGCGGGACTGCCCGTCTGGCTGCGATCGTGGTCGCCCCGGAGCGCTCCGAGGCCGAGATCCTGGCCGCACTGGCCGAAACCACGGACCCGCTGTTCCTTCCGCGCCCCCTGGTGATGGTGGATGCCCTTCCCCGCAGCGCGACGGGCAAGCTCCCGCGCCAGGTCCTGCTGGACTTGCTGGACCAGCACGGTCAGTGCGCCTGAACAATGGCCCCAATCATTGCCACGCGCCGCATCCCGGCCAGCCACCCCTCACTGCCCGGGCATTTCCCCGGTCAGCCCGTCGTACCGGGCGTGGTCATCCTGGGCTCGGTGGACGCCGTCGCGCGCGGAAGCGGCCTGGGGCCGGTGGCGGCCCTGCCACGGGCCAAGTTCCTGGCGCCATTGCTCCCGGAGGTCGATTTCCGGGTGGAGATTGACCCCCCTGGTACCAGCGGCCTGCGCGCATTCCGCGTTATCCGCGACGGTACGGAGCCCCCCGAACTCCTGTGTAGCGGGCAACTGAAACTGCACGACGCCGGACAACCGGCGTGAGCCGGGGGTGGTTCAGCCAGGGGGAGCGAGGGTCCCCCCTGGCGCTGCGCATCATCTTGTGGGTTGCCTTGCATCTCGGGCGACCGGCCGGGCGCGTACTGCTGTACCCGATAACCGCCTATTTTCTTCTGTTCGCTCCCAAGTCCCGGGGGTCCAGCCGGGACTACCTGCGCCGCGTGCTCGGACGCGAACCGCGCCTGCGCGAGATTGCCCGGCACTTCCACAGCTTCGCGGCCGTGATCCTGGACCGCGTCTTCCTGCTGGCCGGCAAGGACGAGTGCCTGGATCTTCAGGTTCACGATCGCGAGATCTTCCTCGAACATGTCGAAAGTGGCCACGGGGCCCTGCTGCTGGGGGCACACCTGGGCAGTTTCGAAGCCCTGCGGGTACTCGCGGTCGGCAAAAACGACTTTCCCGTTCGCGTGCTGATGTACCGCAATCACAATCAGCGCATCACCCAACTGCTGGAGGCGCTCAACCCCGAGATCGCCGCGACGGTCATCCCCCTGGGCGATACCGAGACCCTGCTGCACGCACGCGACTGCCTGGAACAAGGGGGGATTGTGGCCACCCTGGCCGATCGCGTGGCCGAGAGCGACAAGATGGTCGAATGTCGTTTCCTCGGGGGACGGGCCTTTTTTCCCCAGGGCCCCCTGCTAATGGCCGCCGTTCTGAAGGTCCCGGTCATCCTGTGCTTCGGCCTCTATCGCGGCGGCAATCGCTACGATATCGTCTTTGAACGCTTTGCCGACGTCATCGAGGCGCCCCGCGGCCGACGCGAAGAGGCCCTGGCCGAATGGGTGCAACGCTACGCCGATCGCCTCGAGGCACGCGTGCGCGAGGCCCCGTACAACTGGTTCAACTTCTATGATTTCTGGAATGACTCGTCTCGCTAAGCCTTGCTTCCGGCAACTGCCCGGGGTCCGGGCACTGGCCCTGGCGGTGCTCCTGCTGACTTGCCCGCTGTTCGCACAGGCGGAGACCTCCGGCGACACACTGGACCAGATCCTGGAGGCACTGGCCGACAATCCGCCTTCACGTATCGACTTTCGCGAAACCCGCCAGGACCCCCTGCTCGAATTCCCGGAGACCCGGACCGGCACGCTGGTGTTCGAGCCACCGGACACCCTGGAGCGCCGGATGGATGGCGACGGCGGCGAACGCGTGCGGATCGAGGGGCGCGAAGTGATCGTGGAGCGCCGAGGCTCCAGCCGCGAGGTGGACCTGGACGAGCAGCCGGGCCTGGCCGCGTTTGCCGCCTTGTTCCGCTCCCTCGCCAAGGGGGAACGCGAGGGACTGGAAGAACACTTCGAGGTCGAGACCGAAGGCGACCTGGAGGCCTGGAGGCTGGAACTCACCCCGCGTGACCGCGCCCTTCGTCGCATGATCCTCGGACTCGACCTCCAGGGCGAGGGCGGTGCCCTCCTGCGTCTGGACACCGAGGAATCCGGAGGGCGCCACAGCCGCATGCAGCTCGATACGCAAGACGGCGACTGATTGGTGCCGAATCGCTTCCCCCTGTCACCGGGACCGGCACTCTGGCTGATCGGGCTGCTGGTGGCAGCCAGCATCCTGCTGTGGCGGGGCGAACTGGTCACCGACCTCCAGGGCTTCACCCCGGAGCCGGTCACCGAGACCGGGATTGCGCTGGACCCCGGGGGCGGCCCGGCCGGACAGGTCCTGCTGCTGGGCATCGAAGGCGGGAACAGCCAGGCACGCGCGGATGCCAGCGACCATCTGGTCCAGGCGCTGCGCGACCACCCCGCGGTCGCGGAGATCCACAACGGGCGTCTCGACCCGGATGACCCCGCCCTGGATTTCCTGCTTGAGCACCGCTATCTCCTGAGCCCCGAGGTCACCCCGGAGCGCTTCTCGGTCGACACCCTGCGCGACCGGCTCGGGGAACGCCGGGAGGACCTCAGTAGTGCCGCCCCGCTGATGCCCCGGGAACTGATCGGCCGCGACCCCACGGGCGAATCACTGGTGGTGCTCGAGCAGTTGGGACAGGCCGGTGGCGGGGGCGAACGCGACAGCCACGGCGTCTGGGTCGACCCCGAGCGCGATCGGGCCCTGCTGGTCCTGCACAGCGCGGCCGAAGGCATGGACCTGGACGGTCAGGAGTCGCTCCTGAAGGCACTGGACGAGGCCTTTGCCGACTACACGGACGATCTGGACCTGCTCGTCGCGGGGCCCGCGGTGATTGCGGTCGAATCACGCGGGCGCATCCGCGGCGAGATCACCACCTTCAGCCTGGCCGCCAGCCTGGCCCTGGCCACACTCCTGCTGGTCGTATTCCGCCACCCCCACCCGGTCTGGCTCGCGGCCGTTCCGCTGGCCACCGGCATCCTGGCCGGGGCGGCGGTCGTGACCGTGGTATTCGGCCACCTGCACGGGATCGCACTGGCGTTCGGCATTACCGTGCTGGGCATCGCGCTCGACTACCCATTGCACCTGTTCGCGCACAGCCGGCAGCCCCCGAGTGACGGGATGCGCGGCGTGGCGCGCGAGCTGTGGCCGGCAATTGGCCTGGGTGCCGGGAGCACGGTACTGGTCTATGCGCTGATGGCGATCACGGGGTTTTCCGGCATGGCCCAGCTCGGGCTGTTCGTGCTGACCGGCGTCGGCGTGGCCGCGATCACCACGCGCTGGGTACTGCCCCGCCTGATGCCGCAGGCGCTGCAGCGTGACGGGGCACCCCCGGCCCGCCTGCCGGTACCGTCCGCCCTGACACAGCCTCCGGTGACGGCGCGCTGGATCCTGGCCGCCTCCGTGCTGGGGGCGCTGGTGGTCATCGCCAGCGCCGACCCGTTCCCCTGGGAGGACAACCTGGGCGCCCTGCACCCGGTGCCGCAGGAACACATCGACCGCGACCGCGAACTGCGCCACGCCCTGGGGCTGCCGGATATCCGCCATGCCCTGCTGATCACCGCACCCGACCCCGAGCGGGCGCTGCAGGCCGCCGAGGCACTGACCCCGGACCTGGAAGACCTGCGCAACCAGGGGGTGCTGACCGCCTACGACCATGCGGCCCAGGCCCTGCCGAGCCAGGCACTGCAGCGCGCACGCCAGGGTTCCCTGCCCGCCACGGACACCCTGCGCGAACGGCTGGATACCGCCGTCGACGGGCTGGGCTTTCGCACGGATGCCTTCGATCCCTTTCTGGAGGATGTAGCCCGGACCCGTGACCTGGAGCCGCTGAGCCCGGGCACACTGCCCGACGGCCCGCTGCGTCAGACGACAGGCACCCTGCTGATGCCGGACGAGGACCGCGGCGACTGGATGGCCTGGGTACGGCTAAGCGGCATGGAGGATGCAACCGCGGTGAGGCAGTGGCTGCAGCGGGAGCCGCTAGCGGACCTGCCCGCCCTGGCCGATGTGGGCGTGCAGCACGTGGATTTCCTGCGCGCCTCGGAGGACCTGGTCAGCGGATTCCGCGATCAGGCACTGGAGCGGCTGGCCCTCGGCGTGGTGGCCGTCGCCCTGTTGCTGCTGCTGGTCACCCGCGCCCCCGGGCGCAGCCTGCGCATCCTGACCGCGGTAGGGAGCGGGCTGGTCCTGACCGTGGCTGCGCTGATCCTGCTCGGGATTCCCTTGTCCCTTTTCCATCTGATCGCGCTGCTGCTGATCGTTGGCCTGTGCCTGGACTACGCCGTATTTTTCAGCCGCCCGCTGAGAGACCTGAAGGCACGGCAGAACACGGCCGCTTCGGTCAGCATCTGCGCATTGTCCACCGTGGCCGTGTTTGGCCTGCTGGCCCTTTCCAGTCTTCCGGTATTGCGGGCCATGGGGCTCACCGTGGTGTTGGGCGTGGTATTTTCCTTTCTCGCAGCCGCGCTTCTGGCGCAGCCCCCCCTGTCGCGCCGTACAGTAGGCACTAACAATCCCTGACCCCACCGCCAACAGTCCCGCCAATCGCAGCCCGCCGAATGAATCCACTCGTAATCTCCGCCCACACCCTGACCGCCGCCACCGGAACTGGCCGCCAGGCCAATGCCGACGCACTGCAAAAAGGGCATAGCGGGCTGCGCGCCTGCGACCTGAACTCCGTACAGCTGGACACCCACATCGGGCGCGTGGCGGGTGTGGAGGACATCGTGCTGACGGATCACCTGGCCCCATTCCAGTGCCGCAACCACCAGCTGGCCGAGCTGGGGCTGCGCCAGGATGGCTTCATCGAGGCCGTCGAGATCGCGCGCGAACGCTACGGTGCCGGACGCATTGCGGTCTTGATGGGGACCAGCACCTCGGGGATCGCCGCGACGGAGCAGGCCTACCACCGCCGCGACCCGGACACCGGGGACCTGCCACCGGACTACGACTACCAGCACACCCAGAATATGTTCTCGCTGACCGATTTCGTCGGCACCCGGCTCGGACTGCGGGGACCAGCGATGGTGGTCTCCACGGCCTGCTCGTCCAGCGCCAAGGTCTTTGCCGATGCCGAACGCTTTATTGCGGCCGGGCTCTGCGATGCCGCGGTGGTCGGCGGTGTCGACACCCTCTGCGGGATGACGCTGCACGGGTTCAACGCGCTGCAACTCGTGGCACCGGGACCCTGCCGCCCGCTGCATGCCGAACGCGCCGGCATCTCGATCGGCGAGGCCGCCGGATTCTTCCTGCTGGAGAGGGCCGACAGCCACGCCGCCGGCCCTCGACTGGTCGGCCACGGCGAATCCAGCGATGCCCACCACATGTCTGCCCCGCATCCGGAAGGACTCGGTGCAGCGCGCGCGATGGAGCAGGCCCTCGCGCGGGCACAGCGGTCCGCCGAGGCCATCGACTATGTGCTCATGCATGCCACCGCGACCCCGGCCAACGACCGCTCCGAGGCGCGCGCCCTGGCGCGCCTGTTTGGCGCAAAGAGCCGCGCCACCGGCACCAAGGGCCTGACCGGCCATACCCTCGGGGCGGCCGGCGCCGTCGGGGTCGCGCAGGCACTGGCCAGCCTGGAGCGGGGCTTCGTGCCCGCTACGGCGGGGCTCGACCACCTGGACCCGGGGCTTGAACTGGACGCCCGAGGGGCCGCTGAGGAACGCGACATCCGGCACGTACTGGTGAACGCATTCGGCTTTGGCGGCAACAACTGCAGCCTGCTGCTGGAGGCCGCATGAAGGTTGGTATTGCGGCCATCGGCCTGCTGGGCCCGGGGCTGGCCGATTTCGCCTCGGCGCGCCACATCCTCGCCGGGCAGGAACCCCATGAGCGGGCGCCGGTGGCCATCCCGCCGACCACCCTGCTGCCGGCCAACGAGCGCCGCCGCACGACGGACACGATTCGCCTGGCGCTGAAGGTCGCGGAGGAGGCCACGACCGACTGCGACCGCAGCCAGCTGCGCTCGGTGTTCGCCTCGTCCTCTGGAGATATGGATATCATCGACCGTATCTGCGAGGCCCTGACACAGGCGGAGCCCATGGTCTCGCCCGTGCAGTTCCATAACTCGGTCCACAACGCACCGGCCGGCAACTGGTCGATCGCGACCGCGAATCCGGCCCCGGCAACGGCCATCTCCGGGTTTAATGCGACGCTGGCGGCAGGGCTGCTGGAGGCCGCCACGCTACTGCAGGCCGAGGGTGGCGACGTCCTGCTGGCCGCCTACGATGTCGCATCCATGGTCACATTCCGGCGTGTACGCCCCATCACCGAGCCGTTTGCCGTCGGCCTGCGCCTGAGTCCCGCGGGCGCCGGGCGGCCCACACTCGAGCTGGCGCTGGGAGAAGGCGGCGATCCCACCCCCTGCCGCCAGGATTCACTCGAGGCCCTGCGCGGCACCAACCCCGCCGCCCGCGCCCTGCCCCTGCTGGAGGTGCTCGCGCGCGGCGAAGGCGGTCATGTTACGCTTGCCGCGCCGCTGGGACGATCACTGGAGATCCGCGTCACGCCCTGATCTCCCGGTGGTTCGCCTCTCGCATTAACAACGGATCAGGACGATCCCGCATGAAGGCCGCCAGCCCCCAACTGAACCACGAGGCAATCTGCCGCCTGCTGCCGCATGCAGGCGCGATGTGCCTGCTGGAGGCCGTGGTCGAATGGGACGAACAGGCGATCCGTTGCCGCGCCATCAGCCACCGCGCTCCCGAAAATCCCTTGCGCAACACCACCGGGCTCCCGGCCCTGTCGGCGCTGGAGTACGGCGCCCAGGCGATGGCCGTGCATGGAGCCCTGCTGGCCGATGCCGGACCACCCAAGGCCGGCTTCCTGGCCGCGGTCCGCAACCTGCGCGTGCACCGGACTCTGCTGGACGACCTGAACGCGGACCTCGACATCACAGCCCACAGCGTGATGTCGGATCGCAACAGCTCCATCTATGATCTCGAGGTATCGGCCGACGGCGAGCCCGTCCTGTCCGCGCGCGCGACCGTGATCCTGCAAACCGAGGACACCCCGACATGAGCCATCGCGCACTGATCACCGGCGCCAGCGGCGCCATCGGCCAGGCCATCGCGCGGGCTCTGGCCGCCAGCGGCTGCGAGGTCCTGCTGCACGCACACCGCAACCCGGGCCCCGCCTGGGATCTGGCCGAACAGATTCACTCCGACGGCGGTCAGGCGGATGTCCTGGTCTTCGACATCACCGACGCCGATGCCGCGCGGGCGCAGCTGGAGCCCGTCGCGGCTGCGCAGCCGGTGCAGGTCCTGGTGCACAACGCGGGCGTGCACGACGACGCCCCGCTGGCCGGCATGAGCCCGGAACAATGGGCCCGCCCGATCGATGTCGCGCTGAACGGGTTCTATAACGTGGCCCAGCCACTGCTGCTGCCGATGATCACGACCCGCTGGGGGCGCGTGATTGCGATCTCCTCGGTGGCCGGCGTGGTCGGCAACCGCGGCCAGGCCAACTACGCCGCGGCCAAGTCGGGACTGCACGGGGCCATCCGCTCGCTGGCGCAGGAGGTCGGGTCGCGCGGCATCACGGCCAATGCGGTCGCGCCGGGGATTATCGAGACCGCGATGAGCGAGTCCAGCTTCGACGCCGAGACGATCAGGCGCATGGTGCCCGCGCAGCGCGCCGGACGCCCCGAGGAGGTCGCCGGACTGGTGGCGTATCTGGCCTCCGAGCAGGCCGGCTATGTCTCCGGCCAGGTGATCGGCATCAATGGCGCGCTGGCCTGACCCGAGACGATGGCGGCCGTCCACGCACTGATACCGGCCCATAACGAGGCCCCCACGATCGCCGCGGTCGTCGCGGCCACGCGAGCCCATGTCGACCGGGTAATCGTGGTCGACGACGGCTCGCGAGACGGCACTGCCGACCGCGTCCCAACCGAACCCGGGGTGATTGAAGTCCTGCGGCTGCCGGAAAACCGTGGCAAGGCGAACGCGCTGTGGACGGGCATGCAGTACGCCCTGGAACAGGGAGCGGATGCCATCATCACGCTGGATGCGGACGGCCAGCACGATGCCTCGGAGATCCCGAACCTGATCGCCGCCGGGCACGCTCATCCCCATCATCTGGTGATCGGGGCACGGCTCAAGGGCCGGGAAACAACGCCCCCTCTGCGCCTGTTCGGCAACCGCACCGCCGACTTCTGGATAGGCTGGGCCTCGGGGCAACCCCTGCGCGATTCGCAGTCCGGCTTTCGTCTGTATCCGGCAGCACTGCTGCAGCAACTGCAACTACCCCATGGCGCGCGCCGCAGCTTCGTATTCGAGAGCGAGGCCCTGATCGAGGCCGAACGCCTGGGCTTCCCGGTCACCCTGGTGCCCGTGCGCTGCATCTATCCGGACCAGCACCGCGCCAGCCATTTTCGGGCCGCCACCGACACCCTGCGCATTATCCAGATGGTCGCCCTGCGCCTGCTGGCACGTGGCCTGCACCCGCTCGGTCTATTGAGGCATCTGGGACTGCTGCGCAGACCCTGAAAATCACCGCAAGGGTCGGATTCACAAACCTTTTTCCAGGACGGGCATAGCAATTCGCGGTCACGCTGCCTACACTGCGAGGTGATCATCCACCATCAAGGACGACACCAATGTCTGCAAGACTCCTGCTGATCCTGCTCATAGCCAGCGTACTCGTACTCGCGGGCTGCCGCGGTACCGCACCGGTGCATGATGTCAGCGACACCACAGTCACCGATGTGCACGGCGAGCGCCCGAACGCTGAGCAGATGCAACAGGCGATCCGCAATGCCGGCGCGGCACTGGGCTGGCAGATGAGCGAAACCGAGCCCGGCCTGCTCGAAGGTCGGCTGTCGCTGCGCGACCATATTGCAGTGGTCGAGATCCCCTACAGCGACGGGGCGTACAGCATCCGCTACAAGGACAGCTCGAACCTCGACTACGAGGATGGCCGCATTCACCCGAACTACAACAACTGGGTGCAGAATCTGGACAACCAGATCCGCGCGGAAATCTCGGCGCTCTAATCCCGTTACCCCCGTATAGCCACCCCGACAAACAGAAAGGCCGGGCATACGCCCGGCCTTTCTTTCGTCCGCTCCCGCGATTACACCTCGCCAGCGGAAGGAGTATTCGCCCGCCTAATCGAC
This sequence comes from Thioalkalivibrio sp. ALJ2, assembly GCF_000378325.1. NCBI lineage: Bacteria > Pseudomonadati > Pseudomonadota > Gammaproteobacteria > Chromatiales > Ectothiorhodospiraceae > Thioalkalivibrio > Thioalkalivibrio sp. ALJ2. The sequence continues at coordinate 681,688 of NZ_KB899554.1, read as the reverse complement.
CCGCGGACGCGACGGCGACTGCTCGGTGTCGGAGGACTCGCGGTAGTCGCTCTCGTAGCGCCGGTCGGGTGCATCGCCCTCCGGCTCCGAGTCGCGTTCACGGTGACCGCGACTCGGACTGTCGCCGTAATCACGATTCGGCACGTTCGACAACAGACGTCCTGCACGATCCTCCAGACGGTCCCGGGTCGGCTTGTCCGCCAACTCCTCCGCACTCTGGGCGAGGTGGTGGTAGAGGTCGCGATAGGAACCGGCCATGGTGGCGAACAGGGTAGCGGTGCGATCGAAGTGATCGTTGACCTGACCGCGATAGCGCGTCAGCTCCTGCATGCGCCGATCCAGCTCTTCCTCCAGCTCGCGGATCAGTTTGCGTTCGTCACTGGTCACGCGGCCGACCCAGAAGCCCACCAGACCGGCCACCACGATTGCCAGAATCCCGAGGGCCGTCCACAGCCCGACTGCCGTTTGATCTTCCACTGTCACCTTCCGCGAGGAAACACGGCCGCCATTGTGCCGTACGACCGTCGCGAACGCACTCGCCGTCCCCATTCCCGGCCATGCTAATCTCGCTCAACGCGAACCGCGTCAATGGAACCCGCCCGAACGGGTGACGGACAACGATGCGATCGGCTGTCGCGATCGTCGACACACACAGCCAAAGGCCCCCGAACCATGCGCCCAAGGCAGACCACACACTGGCTATACCTGATCCTGGGCATCGGCCTGGCCGGGCTGCTGTCCGGCTGCGCCCCGACCACACTCAAGGCCCCGGCGGAGCCCGAAGACCCGGTGACCGTGGCCGTGCTCGACCACGGCCGCCACTCCAGCCTGGTGCTGCCGACCGAACCGCCCGGGCACTGGCTGCGCTATTCCTATGGCGACTGGTCGTTCTATGTCGAACGCAATACCGGACCGGGCGCGATGCTCGCGGCCGTCTTCGCCTCGACCCGTGCAGCACTGGGGCGCCAGGAACTTGAGGGCGCCGACCTGAACACTGCCGTGCGCGGGGGTCTGCGGGTCCCGCTGGAGGACATCCACCACATCGAGGTCCCCGCCACGCGGGCGCAGGCGCTGATCGAAAAGCTGGAGGCCATATGGGAAGAAGGGGCCGACGAGCGCGTCGACTCCGCGGCCTGGGGCATGAGCTTCGTCCACCATCCGGATGCCTACACCCTGCGCCACAACTCGAACCGCGTGGTCGCCCAGTGGCTGGAGAGCCTGGACGTCGAGGTATCGAAGAAACCGGTGCTCTCGAACTGGCAGGTCGAAACCCGCTAAACCAGGGAAACCCTGAGATCGGTGTTTCCCTAGAGCCCGTGCGCCCACTCCAGGACCGCATCCTGGAGATTGCGCCCATGCCCGATATGCGCACGCGGCCCATTCACCAGCACTGTGACGATCACGTCATCGCCGCTGGACGTGCGGACATAGCCCGCCACCGCCGAGACCTCGTTGATGTGCCCGGTCTTCAGGTGCATCTGCCCGCGCAGGTCGCCATTGCGGAAACGGTTGCGCAGGGTACCGTCCAGCCCCGACAGGGCCAGGGACGACTGGAACTCGGGCCGATGCGGGTGCTTCCAGCCCGCCTCGAGGATCTCGCCGAGCTGGCGCGCGGTCATGCGGGCATCGCGGCTGAGGCCCGAACCGTTGTCGACCACCATACCGCCGACATCCACCCCCAGATCGCGCAGTGAGTCGACCAGGGCCTCGCGCCCCTTGTCCATCGTCGCGGGCGGGCCGTTCTTGCGCGCCCCCAGGGTCAGCAGCAAGTGATCGCTCATGACATTCGAGCTCCACTTGTTGGACACCCGGATCAGATCGGACAGGGGCCGCGAGCGATGGCGCACAATCGGCTCGTCATGCAGCACGGGCAGCACGCCGGTACGCACCCTGCCCGTCAACTCGCCGCCCCATTGATCCCAGGCCATGCGAAACATCTCGGCATGATTGGCCTCCGGCGAGAGTACCGAGCGCAACATCTCGTAGTTGCCACAATTCACCGGGTACTGACCGGAAAAGGTCACCCGCTGGGCGTCCTGATCGACATTGAACTGGATACCCCGCTGCCACTCGCCACACCCCCCTCGGGTCGGCTGCAGACGGTTGACGACCTCGAGCCCGGGCAGCGGCGGATCGACCACCACGTCGATGCCGTTGCCGCGGCGCTCGGGACGCACGTGGAAGCGCTGGGAGTTGGAGTTCACGTGCAGGGCATACGGCAGCTGGTTGTACGCCCGCAGTGGCTGACGGTTGAAGTCTCCAGGGTTCCCATTCGGGAGCTGGAAGTGGCTGGCATCCAGGATCACATCGCCCTCGATGCGCTTGAGCCCGGTTCGGCGCAGCTCGCCGATCATGCGCCAGTACTCCTCGCTCACCATACCCGGATCGCCAGTCCCGCGGATCACCAGGTCCCCACGCAGTACACCGTCCTGGATCGGGCGGGTGGCCCAGATCTCGGTCGTCCATGTGTAGTTGGGGCCGAGTTCGTGCAGGGCCGCCAGCGAGGTGGCCAGCTTGACCGTGGAGGCCGGGTTATAGGGGGTATCGGCATTCAGCCGGGCCAGCACGGCCCCGTCCGGGACCCGCTGCACCCAGAGACCCACTGAGTCGGGGGACAGCCCCTGGGCCTGGATTGCCCGCTGTAGTGGCGCAGGCAGGTGTTCGAACTGCGCCTGCGCCGGCTGCACGGCCAGCAACAGCGCGACACACAGCGTCCAGGGAGACAAGGCCCGGCGGAACGACCGTCGGGAGAACCAGAAAAAACACTTGCGCATCGAAGCTACCATCCCGAAGCAGACACCGGATCGACGCCACAATAGTCACCCGCAACGGGGGGGCTGACAAGCCCCGGATCGGCGCAACGCCGGCCCTGCCGGACAAACCCGCAAACCGCCTCAGGCGGACTCGAACGGGAAATCGATCACCTGCTCGATACGCTCCACCCCCAGCAGCCGCATCAGCAGACGATCGACCCCCAGTGCCACCCCGGCACACTCGGGCAGCCCCGACGCCAGCGCGGCCTCCAGATGGGCATCGGGCTGGGGCAGGACCTGGCCACGCTGCCTGCGCAGCGCCTGGTCGCGATCGCGACGTTCGCGAAACTGGGCGAGGTCGCTCAACTCGTGGTAGCCGTTGGCCAGTTCCAGCGCACCCCAGTACACCTCGAAGCGCGCCGCGAGCCGGGCATCATGTTCGCAGGGACGTGCCAGCACCGCCTGGCTCTCCGGGTAGTCGTGCACCACGGTGAGCCGGTCGCCCGGAAACGCCGGTGCAATCGCCAGACAGATCAGGAGATCCAGCCAGGCATCACGATCCAGCTCGCCCTCGATATCCAGCCCCTGCCGTGCCGCGACGGCCTGCAGTTCGTCGGCATCCGCCACCAGCGGATCCACACCCAGATGCTCCTGAAACAACGCCTGATACGAGATCTCGCGCAGGCGGGCCGGACGCCTCCAGCGCGTATCCAGCGCCGCCTGGTTCATGATCAGGGCCACCACCTCGCGCGCCAGACGGTGATGATCCATCCCGTGGCGGTACCATTCCAGCAGTGTGAATTCGGGATTGTGACGGGGCCCCGATTCGCCACCGCGAAAGACGCGCGCGAGCTGGTAGATGTCCGGTGCGCCATCCGCCAGCAGGCGTTTCATCGGGTATTCCGGCGAGGTCTGCAGATAGCCACTGGCGCCGTCCGGGCTGGTTGCAGTCCAGCTCTCGACCATCGGATCCAGAGGCGCGCCACGGCTCAGTATCGGGGTCTCCACCTCGAGCACATTGCGTGCGGCAAAGAACCCGCGCAGGCCGGCCAGCAGCCGCGCGCGCGCCTCCCGGGCCGCCGCGGCGCCCGGTCGCCAGTCAGTCATGCCCGGCCGCCCGCGGCAATCAGACGCGCGAGACGTACTCGCCGGAGCGGGTGTCGACCTTGACCGTCTCGCCTTCCTCGACGAACAGCGGGACCTTGACCACCGCACCGCTCTCGAGCGTTGCGGGCTTGGTGCCGCCCTGGGCGGTATCACCGCGCACGCCCGGGTCGCACTGGGTAATCTTCATCTCGACAAAGGACGGCGGCACCACCGACAGCGGTTCGCCGTTCCACAGGGTTACGGTGCAGACGTCCTGCTCCTTCAGCCATTGACCGCAGCCACCGAGCGCGGCCTCGCCGACCGCGTACTGCTCGAAGGTGTCCGGCACCATGAAATGCCAGAACTCGCCATCGTTGTAGAGGTACTGCATCTCGGTATCCATGACATCGGCCGCCTCGACCGACTCACCGGACTTGAAGGTCTTTTCCAGCACCCGCCCCGTGCGCAGGTTGCGCAGCTTGACGCGGTTGAAGGCCTGGCCCTTGCCCGGCTTGACGAATTCGTTCTCGACGATGGCCTGCGGGTCGCCATCCAGCAGGAGTTTGAGACCGGCCTTGAATTCGTTGGTACTGTAGGTTGCCATTGCGCGTCAGTCCTCAAGCGATTGCGTGGCGCGGACATGACCGCCCACTAACGAGTCCGCCATGCCCACAAAGCCCATCATGATAACGCGCACGCCGCGGGGAACCCAGCCGAGCGACCGAACCCACACGGGGGACACCACCCCGGCCTGGCAGCAGGCGCTCGCCCGCGCGATCCGCGACCCCGAGACCCTGGCCCGCGAACTGGAACTGGACCCGGCTCACCTGCCCGGCCTGCACGCGGGCCATACCCTGTTTCGGGTGCGCGTGCCGAGGAGCTACCTCGCACGCATGCGCAAGGCGGACCCGCAAGACCCGCTGCTGCTGCAAGTCCTCCCGCAGCAGCAGGAGAGCGAGGAACACCCGGGCTTCGTGGCGGACCCGGTGGGCGACCACGACGCCCTGGCCGCCCCGGGTCTCGTGCACAAGTACCACGGTCGCGTGCTGTTGCTGACGACCGGGGCCTGCGCGGTGCACTGTCGCTACTGTTTCCGCCGCGAGTTTCCGTATGCCGAGCACAACGCGTCCCAGGAGGACTGGGCGCCAGCGCTTGCCTACATCCACGCCGACAGCTCCATCCGCGAGGTGATCCTGAGCGGCGGTGACCCCCTGTCGCTGTCGGATCCCCGCCTCGCCGATCTGGTCCGGCGGCTGGAGGCCATCCCCCACCTCGAGCGCCTGCGCATCCACACGCGGCTGCCGGTCGTCCTGCCGGAGCGGGTGGACAACCAGCTGCTCAACTGGCTGGGCAAGGGACGCCTGCATCATGTACTGGTCCTGCACGCCAACCACCCCAGGGAGTTTGCCGACCCGGCCGCCGCCGCCCTTGCGCGTCTGCGCGCGCGCGGCATCACACTGCTGAACCAGGCGGTACTGCTGGCCGGGATCAACGATGACCCGGACACCCTGTGCGAGCTCCAGGAGGACGGTTTTCGCCACGGTATCCTGCCCTACTACCTCCACCTGTTAGACCGCACACGGGGCACCGCCCACTTCGAGGTCACGGAACAGCGCGCGCTGGAGCTGCACCAGGCCCTGCATGCCCGGCTGCCCGGCTACCTGGTGCCCCGCCTGGTCCGCGAGGTCCCGGGCGAGCCCGGCAAGACGCCCCGTTGGGCCGGGCTATGAAGGTGCGCACAGAGGCCTTGATTAGCAGCCCCCTCGGGAGGTGCTACAGTGAACGGATGCCCGGCCACTAACGGTGCAACCTCCAGACCCACTCATGACCGACACCCTGCCCAAACTGCCCACCCGCACGGCCGGCCCCGAGAGCTTCCCGCATCGCCAGCCGCGCAGCCTGCGCCAGTGGTGTCGAGCGCTCCCGTCGGCCGACCCGGACTCGGCCTTTTCCCATCTGCGTCAGGCCCTGAGAGAACTGAACAGTTTCGCGCTGCAACCCGGGGTTCGTTACTCGCTGATCACCCTGCTGGAGGAGCCCCTGCTGCCCTTGCTACAGCGGACCGGGAAATCCCTTTCCCAGCGCATGCTCCCCCTGGGAGCGCGCAGCCTGAAGCGCGCGCGCGAACAGGCCGAGGCACTGGACAGCCTGCTTACCGCCTGGCTCCTGATTGCCCGTGAACACCACGGGCAGAGCGAACGCAGTGCGCGTGCGCTGCAGGCCGCCCTGGCCTTGAGCGCCGCCCAGGCCGTACACCACTGGCGCCTGTATCAACCGCTCCCGGATGACTTCTGGCAGCGTACCTACGCCCTCCTGTCATGGGCACGCGCACAGAACCTCGCGCAGGCACAGCCGCGCGACGAGCCTCGCTATGGGCCCCTGTCCATGGCCCCGGTCGAGACCCTGGCGGCACGTCTGATGCTGCTGGGCGGCAGCGACCCCAATGCCCTGGAGGTGGGCGAGGTCGACCTGCTGGCTCGCTGGCTGGACCGTCTGCCGCTGTCCTGCGCCGAAGGGCTGTCCGCGACCCCGCACCCCGACCTCCCGGTCCTGTGTGCGGCCCTCGACAGCGCCCACCCTCCGGGGCTGACACTGCGCGAGCACGCGCGGCTGCACGGTGACTGTTGTGTCGAACTCGGGCCGGTGCTGGAGCAGCTGCGAGAGGCGCCTCGCCGCCTGGAACCGCACCGGCGCCCGGACGAGCGCAGCCTGACCGAACGCCTGCTGCGGCTCTGGTCGCAGCTGCCCACCCGCCAGCATTCGCGCGAAACCACCGAGGGCCAGCACCGCCTGTGCCTGTTGGGGATCAAGCGCATCCAGCACTTCCTGTGCGAGGAACTGGAGGAACGAAAGCGCGACACATCGCATACGCCCCTCCCCAGCGGGGTCACCCGGGACACGGATCGGGTGGGCGTTTACCACATGTCCACCGCCGCCGAGCGCGGCTCGGACTTCGCCCTGGTGGATGCCGCGAGCCCACACCGGCCACCGTCGGAACTGCGCAAACTGGCTGAGGGACCGCCCGATGCGGCCGCAGCCGCCTGGGAGAACGTCGGCCGCGGGCTGGAGAGTGCCCGTCCGGGCGAACCCCGCACCCCGATCACCAAGCGGCATCCCCCCGAGCAATGGACCGTGGACGACATCGGGGCGGGCGGACTGCGCCTGCGGCTGGCCCAGCCCCGCCAGTCACTACTGATTGGCGACCTGGCCGCCCTGCGCCACCCCGACGACCACTACTGGACCATCGGGGTCCTGCGCTGGATCCGCTACGAAAGCGACATCGAGATCAGCATCGGGGTGGAATTTCTCGCCGAGCGCGGCCTGCCGGTGCAACTGCAGGAGTACCGCAATGGCCGCGCGGCCGGCCCGGCGCACCCGGGTCTGTTTGCCTCGCTGCGCAGGGATCGTGGCGGGGCGGCGCTGTTCATGCCGGCCCAGGTGTTCGACCACGAGAGCCGCGTCGTATGCTGGCTGGCGGGCCGCCCGCGTGTCCTGGCACTGGACAGCGAGCGTACCGGTACGACACTGTTTACCGAAACTGGCTGCCGGATGACCGATCTGACGCTGGGAGAACCGCCTCCCGATGACATGGAAGCCAATGAAGCGGTGACTGACCAGGCCCAGCCCGGGCTGTCGCTCACACCGCGCGAACGCAATAATGGACCCGCATGAGCGAAACCATCCGAATCCTCTTTGTCACGGCGAATCCGAACCTCGCCGAACAAGTCATCAGCAGCATTCGTACGCGGGGTAGCGCGGTACGCCCGGAGCAGGTCGAGACCCAGGACGACCTGATCAACGCGCTGGAGAACACGCGACACGACGTGGTCGTATTGATCGAGCCCGGTCTCGTGCTCTCGCGAGAGGTGGTCGATACGGCCCTGCGCGACAGTGGGCGCCGCATCCCACTGGTCCTGCTGACCGAGCGTCCGGAGCCCGAGCGTGTCCTGGACTACGAGGCCGGGAGTTTCGCCGTGGTCGATCACGAACAGGTGGAACTGGCGAGCCTGATGGCCATCCGCGCGGCCGAACAACGGCGCCTGCGCCAGCGTGTCCAGCGTCTTGAGGCCTCCCTGCACGAGTCGGAGAACCGCTGCCAGTTGCTGCTCGATAACTCGCGCGACGCGATCGCGTATGTCCACGAGGGCATGCACCTGTACGCCAACGCCTCCTGGCGCGAACGCTTCGGTATCGAGGATCCGGACGAGGTCGACGGGCTGCCACTGATGGACCTGGTCACGGCCGATAACCGCGGCGAGATGAAGGCGCTGCTGCGCCGCTTCCAGAATGGCGAGGAAGGCGATACGGCTCGCGCCCACTTCCACCTGCAGAGTATCGATGGCCTGCCATTCGAGGCCGACCTGCGCCTGTCCGCCGCAAGCGTGGAGGGCGAGGCCTGCACCCAGCTCCAGCTGGAAGCCAGCCAGGAAGACCCCGAGCTGGCGGAGCGAATCGACTTCCTATCGCAGCGCGATCTGGTCACCGGTCTGTACAACCGCCAGCACTTCCTGTCCACAATCGAGAGCGCTCAGACCCGGGCCGAGGAGACGGAGAAACCCTTCGCCCTGCTGACCTTGGCAGTCGACCGCTTCGCGGAGATCCGCGCGAAGGTCGGGATGTCGGCCGCCGACCTGCTCCTGGCCGACATGGGCAAAGTCATCGAGGATCATTTCCCCGAACCCGCCATTGCCGCACGTCTGGAGGGCGAACACTTCGGTGTCCTGGCGCCGGAGACCCGCCGCCAGGAGGTCGAGGAGCGCATCCACAGCCTGATGCAGGCCGTCACCGGGCATGTCTTCGAACTCAACCAGTCGTCGACCAACTGCACCCTGTCGGCCGGCGCCGTGATCGCCGACGAAAGCGCCCCCAGCACGGAGGATCTGCTCGACCAGGCCCACCGGGCGCTGGAGGAGGCGGTCGAGGCCGGCGGCGGCGTCCATCGCTTCTACCACCCGGCCGAAGGCGAGCTGACCCAGGGCCAGGCCGACCAGCAGTGGAAGCTGCGCATCCAGGACGCCCTGGACCATGACCGCCTGGAGCTTCGCTTCCAGCCGATCGTGCATCTGCACGGCAACGACCGGCCGCGCTATTCGGTGTTCGTGCGCCTGCGCGACGCCGACGGCCACCTGCACGAGCCATCTGCCTTCCTGCCTGCGGCCGAACGCACGGGCATGGCCCCGGCGGTGGATCGCTGGATCGTCAAGACCGCGCTGGGCGAACTCGCCGGGTGCCTGAAGGCTCAGCCCAAGACCCAGTTTTTCCTGAAGCTGGGCACCGGCTCAATGGGCGACCCGACTGTGGTCAGCTGGCTCAACGATGACCTGCACGCCCTGCGCATCCCGGCCGACAACGTCGTGGTCGAGCTCAAGGAGCCGACCGTGGTCACCAACCTGAAGCCGGCGATGAAAGTATCGCGCGGCCTGGTCGAGATGCACAGCCACCTGTGCATCGACGACTTCGGCAATGGCCTGAACCCTTTCCAGTTGCTGCAGCACCTGGAGGCCGATCACATCAAGCTCGACCCCTCGTTCGTCGAGGGGCTGGCGGAGAACGAGGAAAACCAGGAGGCGATCCGCGAGTACGTCGACGCGGCGCACGCCAAGGGCAAGCAGGTGATCGTGCCGCACGTCGAGGATGCCAGCGTGCTCGCCGTACTGTACGGGCTGAACGTCAACCTGGTGCAGGGGTACTTCATCCAGTCGCCCCTGGCCAAACCGACGTTCGACTTCGAGGCGACCTGACCTAGGGAGACGCTGATTCAATCGCACGTCCGCGTTGGTGCCCCCTGTTTTCCGAGACAAGGCGCGTCGTGCAGCGGGTAGTGGTTCTACCCGCAAGCGGCGCAACGCAGGATCGGGGAACAGGGGGCACCAACCCCACAAGCCATTGAAGGCAGGGGCTCGGCCGCCCGTTGTTATCAAAAACGGGCGCGCGCACGGCGTTGCGGTTCCCTTGTGCAGAACGACTGCACCGCAGTCACCGCGCCTTGTTCGCACGCAAAAGCGACTCGAGCGCGGACGTGCGATTAAATCAGTGTTTCCCTAGCCTATTTCGACCAGAAGTTCAGGTCCTCGAAAAAGCCCTTCACGCCATCCAGCCAGGAGTGCGCCTGCGGGCTGTGCTTGGTGCCGCCCGCCTGAGTCGAATCCTCGAACTGGCGCAGCAGCGCCTTTTGCTCCTTGGTCAGGTTGATCGGGGTCTCCACGGTCACCCGGCAGATCAGATCGCCGACACCACCCCCGTGCACGGACTGCACACCCTTGCCACCGACGCGGAACTGCTTGCCGGTCTGGGTCTCGGCGGGCACCTTCAGCTTCACCCGACCGTCCAGGCAGGGGACCTCCAGTTCGCCGCCGAGTGCGGCGGTGGCAAACGAGATCGGCACCTCGATATGCAGGTCGGAGCCCTCGCGGCGGAACAGCTTGTGCGGCTTGACCCGCACCTGCACGTAGAGATCCCCCGGCGGGCCGCCGTTGACCCCGGCCTCGCCCTGACCGGCCAGGCGAATGCGGTCACCGCTGTCGACCCCGGCGGGGATCTTCACGTCCAGCGTGTTCTGCTCCTGCACCCGGCCGTTGCCATTACAGGCCTTGCAGGGGCTGGCGACGATCTTGCCCGAGCCCTCGCAGCGCGGGCAGGTCTGCTGCACCGAGAAAAAGCCCTGCTGGATGCGCACCTGGCCCACGCCGTTACAGGTCGGACAGGTCTCCGGCGAAGTACCCGGTTCGGCACCCGAGCCGTCACAGGCCTCGCAGGAGACGGTGGTCGGGATGCGGATCTTGACCTCGGTGCCAAATACGGCCTCCTCCAGGGTCAGGTCCAGGTTGTACTGCAGGTCGGAGCCGCGGAATGCGCGCGAACCGCGCGCGCGGCCACCGCCACCCCCGAAGATGTCGCCAAAGATATCCTCGAAGATGTCCGAGAAATTGGAGGCCCCGGCACCACCACCAAAGCCCCCGGCCCCACCATCGACGCCGGCATGTCCGTAGCGGTCGTATGCTGCACGCTTCTGGTCGTCACTGAGGACGTCATAGGCAGCGCGCGCCTCCTTGAACTTGGCCTCGGCCTCCTCGTCCCCCGGATTGCGATCGGGGTGGTACTTCATCGCCAGGCGGCGAAAGGCCTTCTTGATGTCGGCGGCCGAGGCGTCCTTGGCGACGCCCAGCACCTCGTAATAGTCGCGTTGTGACATGGTCATTTCCAGGTAGATCGTTCGCGCGAACGCGGAATGCCTTCACGCAAACGCCCGGAGTCACAAGTACCCCGGGCGCGGCGTTCAAACAGGACCGGAAGGACGCGAAGCCCCGCCGGCTGCGGCATCAGCCCTGCTTCTTCTGGTCGTCGTCGACTTCCTCGAACTCGGCGTCCACTACGTCGTCGGCCTGCTGTTCGCCACCGGCCTGCTCGGCCCCGGCCTCGCCCGCGGCATCTGCGCCCTGGGCATAGGCCTTCTCGGCCAGTTTGCCGGAGGCCTCGGCCAGCTTCTGGGTGGACTGTTCGATGGCCTCGACGTCGTCACCCTCCATGGCCTTCTTGACCTCGGCGACGGCCGCCTCGATCGCGGAACGCTCGTCGTCGGAGACCTGGTCACTCAGGTCCTTCAGCGACTTCTCGGCCGAGTGCACCAGGGCATCGGCCTGATTGCGCGCGCCGACCAGCTGCTGGAACTTCTTGTCTTCCTCGGCGTGGGCCTCGGCATCCTTGACCATCTGTTCGACTTCCTCATCGGACAGGCCGGAGGAGGCCTTGATCACGATCTTGTTCTCCTTGCCGGTCGCCTTGTCCTTGGCCGAGACGTTCAGGATACCGTTGGAGTCGATATCGAAGGTGACCTCGATCTGCGGCACACCGCGCGGCGCGGCCGGGATGTCCTGCAGGTCAAAGCGGCCCAGCGACTTGTTGGCGCTGGCCATGTCGCGCTCACCCTGCAGCACGTGCACGGTCACCGCGGTCTGGTTGTCGTCGGCGGTGGAGAACACCTGGTTGGCCCGGGTCGGGATGGTGGTGTTCTTCTCGATCAGCTTGGTCATCACGCCGCCCATGGTCTCGATCCCGAGCGACAGCGGGGTCACATCCAGCAGCAGCACGTCCTTGACGTCGCCACCCAGCACGCCAGCCTGCACCGCGGCACCCACCGCAACGGCCTCGTCCGGGTTCACGTCCTTGCGCGGCTCCTTGCCGAAGAAGGACTGCACCGCTTCCTGCACCTTGGGCATGCGGGTCTGACCGCCGACCAGGATCACGTCATCCACCTCGGAGGCGGACAGACCGGCATCCTTCAGCGCGACCTTGCACGGCTCGATGGAGCGCTTGACCAGGTCGTCGACCAGGCTTTCCAGCTTGGCGCGGGTAATCTTCAGCGCCAGGTGCTTCGGCCCGGTGTTGTCGGCCGTGATGTACGGCAGGTTGACCTCGGTCTGCTGGCTGGAGGACAGCTCGATCTTGGCCTTCTCGGCGGCCTCCTTCACGCGCTGCATCGCCAGCGGGTCGCCCTTGATGTCGATGCCCTGGTCCTTCTTGAATTCCTCGACCAGGTAGTCGATCAGGCGGTTGTCGAAGTCCTCGCCACCCAGGAAGGTATCGCCGTTGGTCGCCAGCACCTCGAACTGGTGCTCGCCGTCCACTTCGGCGATCTCGATGATCGAGACGTCGAAGGTACCGCCACCCAGGTCATACACGGCGATCTTGCGATCCCCGCGCTGCTTGTCCATGCCGTAGGCCAGCGCGGCCGCGGTCGGCTCGTTGATGATGCGCTTGACCTCGAGCCCGGCGATCTTGCCGGCATCCTTGGTCGCCTGACGCTGGGAGTCGTTGAAGTAGGCCGGGACGGTGATCACCGCCTCGGTCACCGTCTCGCCCAGGTAGTCCTCGGCGGTCTTCTTCATCTTCTGCAGCACACGCGCGGAGATCTCCGGCGGGGCCATCTTCTTGCCCTGCACCTCGATCCACGCATCACCGTTGTCGGCCTTCACGATGTTGTAGGAGACGAGCTTGATGTCCTTCTGGACCTCGCCTTCATCGAACTTGCGCCCGATCAGGCGTTTGGCCGCAAAGATGGTGTTCTGCGGATTGGTAACCGCCTGGCGCTTGGCGGACTGGCCGACCAGTACCTCGCCATCTTCACTGAACGCGACGATGGACGGGGTGGTGCGGGTGCCTTCCGCGTTCTCGATGACCTTGGCCTGGTCGCCTTCCATGACGGCGACGCAGGAGTTGGTGGTCCCGAGGTCGATACCGATGATCTTGCCCATGGCTGAATTCTCCTGATGCGAAAATTTTTGCGCGGCAGAGAACAACTCTCTGCCAACTTGTACGGGAATCTGGGGCCCCCGGCCGCGTTTTCAAGGGACGCCCTGTCACGCGCCCCGAAAACCGCCCCGCAGGGACCGGGTCAGGCGCTCTCGTCGATGTTGGGCGAGGTGGGCGCCTTGGAGACCACGACCATCGCCGGGCGCAGCACGCGGTCCTGCAGGAGGTAGCCCTTTTGCATGGTCGCCACCACGGTATTCGGCGGATTTTCCGGGTCTTCCTGCATGGACATTGCCTGATGCCGTTCCGGGTCGAAACGCTCGCCGGTGGGATCCTCGGCCTGGATACCGAACTTCTCGAACACCCGGTTCAGGTTTTTCAGGGTCAGCTCGGCGCCTTCGATGATGCGCTCGACATCCTTGGACTCGCGGGCAGCCTGCAGGCCCATCTCCAGGGAGTCGCCCACCTCCAGCATCTCGGAGGCGAATTTTTCCATCGCATACTTGTGCGCGTTCTCCAGCTCGCGTTCGAAGCGCCGGCGCTGATTTTCCAGCTCCGCCTGGGCGCGCAGGGCCTGGTCGCGGCGCTCCTCGGCCAGGGCCTCGAGCTCCTGCAGGCGCGAATCGGCATCCTCAACGGCCTCGTCGCCCTCGGGCTGGGTATTCTCCGAATCCGCGGCCTCGAATGCTTCCGCCGGTTCCTGGGGTTCACGCTGATCGGACATGTCTGCCTCGTAAAATCGGTGAAAAAGTAAAACGCATGCCGGACCCTGCGGGCGGCACACGCGGATCAATTCGGTTTGACTATCGGGACTCTGGGGGCACCCTGCGCGGTTTCAAGGGCGTCCGGCTATTTCGTGTCATGGACCGGGTCGCCAAGCGCCGAACCCAGCAGGCGCGCGGTCACATCGACAATCGGAATCACGCGATCGTAGGACATGCGCGTGGGTCCGATCACCCCGAGCACGCCGACCACTTCCCCGTCGACACTGTAGGGCGCGGTGACCACCGAACAGTTCTCGAACCAGTCGAGCCCGGACTCGCGCCCGATGAAGATCTGCACCCGGTCGCTGCGGATGCACTGATCCAGAATCCCGAGGATCTCGCGCTTCTCGTTGAAGGCCTCCAGCAGCTGGCGCAGGCGGTCGATGTCCGCCAGCTCCTCGTAGCTGAGCAGGTGAGTCTGACCCGCCACCACGACATCGTCCGGGTCTTCGCCGGCCACGGCCTTCTCGCCCAGATCAATGGCCGCCAGCATCATCGCATCGAGGTTCTCGCGCACGTCGCGCATCTCGCGCAGCAGGGCATCGCGCACCGCGTGCAGGCTCTTGCCGGCCAGGTGCGCGTTCAGGTAGTTGGCCATGCGCTGGAGATCGTCCTGATCGAAGTCGCGCTCCAGCTCCAGTACGCGGTTCTGCACCTCCTTGCCGTCGATCACCAGGATCGCCAGCACCCGGCGTTCGCCCAGGCGCAAGAACTCGAGCTGGCTGAGCGCCACGTTGCGGTGGCGCGGCAGGCGCACCATGCCCGCCATGCGCGTCACCTGCGACAGCAGGTTGGAGGTCGCGCCCATCAGGTCCTGGGTGGTCGCGTTCGGGTCGAAACCCGACTGGATCGCGCGAATCTCCTCAACCGTCGGTTCGCGCACCTCGAGCAGGCTGTCGACGAACAGGCGGTAGCCGCTCGCGGTCGGGATCCGCCCGGCGGAGGTGTGTGGCGCCTGAATCAGACCCAGGTCCTCGAGATCGGCCATCACGTTGCGCACCGTGGCCGCACTGACATTGAGGCCGGAGGTGCGCGCGAGGGTACGCGAGCCGACCGGCTGACCGTCGCGGATATAGCTTTCGATCAGGGTCCGCAGCAGGGTACGGGCCCTGGCATCCAGATTGATCGCGGCGTTTTCCATCGGTGATCAGCGCTCCATGGGGGCGAGTAACAATGCCCAGTGTTCGATCCGCACCGGGAGACGTCAAGAAACCGCGGATGCAGTCCCCCGCCCTTTTCCGGATAATGCCGCCATGATGCCGGAATTCAAGACGATCGGGCTGGTGGGCAAGACCAGCGACTCGCGCACGGGCCCACTGGTGGCACGGCTAGTGGAGCTGCTGCACTCGCGCGGCCGCCAGGTCCACATGGAGCAGGACATCCCCGGCTTCGACCGTCCGGACGACATCGCCCTGCTCCCCCTGGCCGAACTCGCCGAGGCCGCCGATCTGCTGGTCGTAATCGGCGGCGACGGCACGTTGCTGGCCACGGCCCGGCGGATTGCCGACAACGAGACCCCAATACTCGGCATCAACCTCGGGCGACTGGGCTTCCTGGTGGACGTCTCGCCGGAGACGGCCTGCGAGGAGCTGGGCGAGGTCCTCGATGGCGCGTACGAGCTGGAACCGCGCGCGATGCTCGAGGCCGAGCTGATCCGCGACGGTGTCACCATCCACGAAGGCATCGCGCTCAACGACGTGGTGCTGCACGTGCTGAGCGTGGTGCGCATCATCGAATTCGACACCGCGATCGACGGCATGGACATCGGCCGCCTGCGGGCCGACGGGCTGGTCGTGGCCACCCCCACCGGCTCCACTGCCTACGCCCTTTCCGCTGGCGGCCCGATCCTGACCCCGCAGCTGGACGCGATGGTCATGGTCCCCGTCTGCCCGCACAGCCTGAACCACCGCCCGCTGGTGGTCAGCGGCCGTTCCACGGTGGAGATTCGCCTGTCCAGCGGGAGCCGGTCGCCGGCCCAGATTGCGCTGGATGGCCAGGAGAACATCGACTTTGCCCCCGGCGATCTGGTGCGCATCCGCCGCCGCGAGCGCAACCTGACCCTGATCCACCCGCGCGAGCACTACTTCCTGCGCGTCCTGCGCACCAAGCTGCGCTGGGGCGAGCAGCCCTGATCCCGCCATGCTGCGACTGATCAGCATCCGCGACTTCGCGATCATCGACCGGCTGGAACTGGAGCTGGACACGGGCCTGAGCGCCCTGACCGGCGAGACCGGGGCCGGCAAATCCATCCTGATCGACGTGATCGGCCAGCTGCTGGGCGACCGTGCGGATGCGGGCATGGTGCGCGAGGGGGCCGAGCAGGCCGACCTGACCGCGGAGTTCGCCCTGCCCGACACGGGCCCGGCCAGCACGTGGCTGGCGGAACAGGATCTGGCGGACCCCGATGACGACGCGGTGCTCCTGCGGCGGGTCCTGACCCGCCAGGGCAAGAGTCGCGCCTGGATCAACGGCCGCCCGGTCGCGGTCGGCCAGCTGCGCACGCTGGGCGAGTGGCTGGTGGACATCCACGGCCAGCACGCCCATCAGCAGCTGTTGCAGCGCGACACTCAGCGCCACTGGCTGGACGGCTTCCTCGAAGGCGACCGCGTGTCCCGCGTGCGCGAGGCCCATCAAGCCTGGCGCGAGGCCGCCCGTGCGCTGGAGCAGGCCCGCGAGAGCCAGGCCGACACCTCCGACCGCCTCGATCTGCTGCGCTTCCAGACCACCGAGCTGGCCGAACTGGCCCCGGTACAGGACGAGTACCCACAACTGCTGGTCGAGCAGAACCAGCTCGCCCACGGCACCGAGGTGCTGAGCGCGCTGCAGGCCGCCAGCCAGCAGATCGAGGACGACGCCGGACTCGATGCCCAGATCGGCCATGTGCTGCACGCACTGCAAGACGCCGCGCAGCACGACGAACGGGTCAACCCGGCTGTCGAGTTACTGGAATCCGCGCGCATCCAGATCGACGAGGCTGGCGACACCCTGCGCCGGCTGGCCGACGGCATCGAACTGGACCCGGAGCGCCTGGCCGAGCTGGACCAGCGCGTCGGCGAGTACCTGCGCCTGGCGCGCAAGCACCGCGTCGATCCCGAGGCCCTACCGGGCCTGCACGACGAACTGCAGACCGAGCGGGACGCCCTGGAGAACGGCGACCAGACCCTCGAGGCCCTGGAGGCGCGCGAACAGGAGACCCGTACCGCCTTTGATGCGGCCGCCAAGGCGCTGAGCCAGGCCCGCCAGCAGACCGCCAGCCGCATCGGTCAGGCAGTCACCGACACCATGCAGGAGCTGGGCATGTCCGGCGGCCACTTCGAGATCGCGATCGAGCCCGCCGACAAGCCGCAGGCGCACGGCGTGGATCACATCGAGTTCCGAGTCGCCGCGAACCCCGGCGCTGCCCCCCAGCCGATGGCAAAGGTCGCCTCCGGCGGCGAGCTCTCGCGTATCGGGCTCGCGCTACAGGTGCTGGCCAGCCAGCAGCAGACCGTGCCCACGCTGATCTTCGACGAGGTCGACAGCGGCATCAGCGGCGCGGTCGCCGAGGTCGTCGGGCGCAAGCTGCGCACCCTGGGCGAGCGCCATCAGGTGCTGTGCGTAACCCACTTGGCGCAGGTCGCCGCCCAGGCCCACCAGCAGCTGGAGGTGCAGAAGTCGCACGGCAAGGACGGCACCCGCACCGCCATCCAGCCCCTGGACGACGAGCGCCGCGTGGAGGCCCTGGCCCGCCTGATCGGCGGCACCCAGCTCACCGAGACCACCCGCACCCACGCCCGCGAACTCCTCGCCGCTGCTGGATAATCCGGCACTCAGACCACAAGGCAAAGCGTAGGATGCGATGAGCGCAGCGAATCGCATCGCATCGCATCGCATCGCTTCAAGCGTGGAACCTGCTTCAACCCCAATGATGCGATTCGCTGCGCTCATCCGCATCCTACACCCCGCGCGGATCGTGGAGCGGACGCTACAGAATCACCACCAGTGAGTGGGTCATACGGTTCAGGGCCGCGCCGGCCAGGTGCCGTCCGCCAGATGGCGCGCGCCGGGCGGCAGGCGTGGCATCCAGTAGACCCAGAGGGCCGCCGGGCCTTCCTCGGTCCAGGCGGGCACCAGGGCACGGCGATACTCCCCGCGGCCGTCCGCGCGCACGCCCTCGAGGGCATCGATGTGTGGCAGGGTCCGTGGCGGATCGGGCAGGCGAATCCACTCGCCGTGCACAAGCCCCTGCGTCCCCTCCGGGACTGGCTGCGTCAAACCCCGAAAGCGGTGCTGACGCCCCGCGTCACGGGCCGGGTCCTGACCGGCCTTCAGGAGAATGCTGCTGCCAGGGACCTGCACGGCGGGATAGCCCACGGGCAGGTCATAGATCGACCCCGCGATGCTGGCCGTACGAATCCGGAGGGCCCGCGCGCAGAATGCGCGGTGGTTGGCGAAGCCCTGCTTCAGCGTCCCGTACACGAACAGGTCAACAAACGCCGCCATACCGATGCCTACTCCTGCGAGAGCCGTACCACCGGGCGCCACAGGCGCGCGGACTCCGGCACCTGGCCGGGCCAGTCGACCACGTAGTCGATCAGGGGGAGATCCGGGGCATCACACTCTCGGATGACCCTTCCGGCCACCGAGACGCGGGCGCGCTTGACCGTCTCCGGATCGCCTGTCAGCAGAGGGTGCCAGGTAGGCAGCGGCTGGCCCTCGAAGCGCAGCCGGTAGGCGCAGGTGGGCGGCAGCCAGTGGTAGTTGGGCAGGTCTTCCAGGGTGAGCTGGATACAGTCGGGCACGAAGTTGCGCCGGTTCACGTAGTCCGAACAGGCGCCGGTCTCGCAGTCGAGCAGATCGCAGGCCAGCCAGGTAAAGGCCAGCTCGCCCGAGTCCTCGTCTTCCAATTTGTGCAGGCAGCAGCGGCCGCAGCCATCGCACAGGGCCTCCCACTCGGCGTGGCTCAGCGTCTCGAGCGGACGCTCCCAGAACGGGACCGGGGCCCGGTCGACGGGATCACTCATGATCCTCGCCGAGCATGCGCCGTCCTTCATCACGCAAGCGACTCACCGTCTGGGCCCAGCGCTCCTGGGTCACGAAGTGCATCAATACACGTCCTCGGCGCGGCACCATGATGGCCAGGCCACGATCCGGATAAAGCCAGTAGCTGTGGTCGGAATCGATCTGCATGCGCTCGGCCGGCTCGCCAAAGCGTTCCTCCAGGACGTCGTGGGTCCAGCGCGCGCGGGGGATGTAGCTCATCTCGACGATCGGCACATTGCCCAGTGAACTGAGTGCCTCGTCGCTCAGCCCGTAGCGCCATGCCCCGCTGGGCATCGGCCGATCGGAGGTCGTCTGGGACTCGATGCGATCGAGGTCGGCCTCGTCCAGATCCGGGCGCAGCACCAGGTTCGTCTCGAATGGCGGGATGCGCGCGTTCACGTAATAGGCCTCGACTGAACGACTGCCGTCCGGGTCCACGAACAGGCGGATATCCGGCACCGGCAGACGGCCCATCTGGTCCGCCATGGTGGATTCACCCAGCGTAATGCCCAGCACGCGGGTGCGCTGTTCGTCGATCACCTGTACCTGCCAGGGCAGGTCGGTGAACTGCTGGGTACGCTGACCGCCCGGGTTGGAATAGACCCACATCGCCAGCGCCATGATCACGGCCATCGCGATCAGTCCCACGATCCAGCGTATCTGCATGCCTTGCACTCCCCGACGCGAGGCGGCCCCGACGCGCCGGCTCTCGTATAATGCCGGCCCTCCCGTTGACCACCGGATGACAGCCCGCCATGTTCTCACGTTTGTCCGCCTGGATCACCGCCCGCTCCGTGCCTGCCGGCAGTGCCGGTCGCATCGTCGTGCTGGCCCCGAAACAGACCCTGCTGGCCGCCGGCGACTGGCTGGACGACCTGGCCAGCAAGGCGGGCCCGCTAACGCTCGGCGTAACCGATGCCGAACGCGATGGAGACTTGTCCGACCCGGGTGATGACCGGCCCGCAGTGGCGCTGCCACCGGACCTGGCCCGGGAGCGCCTGGCACGTCTGCAACCACGGGCCGTGGTCGTCATCGGCCCGGTTGGCAAACTGGGCTCGCCACTGGCCGCGATCACCGCGCCTCGCCTCTGGATGAACGCCGAGGGCGACGCACCTGCCGGCGTCGAGTGGGCCGGGATCTTCGCCGCGCGCGATCAGGCCTGTAACGCGCCCGGGACACAGGTGATCGGCGACCCGATCGCGGGGGCTGTCGAGCTGCCCGCGGCCCCGGCGCCCGACACGGACTTCTGCGAACGCTTTCGCGAATACCACGAGAAGGGGCACCCCATCCTGCTCGCCCCCAACACGGGGCCCGGCGAAGAGGCCTTTGCGTTCGCGGTGCTGTTCGCCGTGCTGCGCAAGACCGCCGCGATCCTGCTGCTGGCGCCGGCAGACCGCGAACGCCACGAGCCGGTGTACCGCGACGCGATCAAGTACTCACTCCCGATCATCCGCCACAACCGCTTCATGACCTCCTTTGTGCCGCGCAAGAACCGGGTGTACTACATCGAGGATCCCGAGACCCTGCACTCGGCCTATGGCTGCGCGCACATCACCCTGCCTGGCGGCACACTGGCCGCCAGCGAGACGCCGCCGGACCTCGGGCTGCCCCTGGCCCACGGCAGTGCCGTCGTCTGCGGCCCGGCGGACGACCCGGCTCGGCCGGATGCCGCCACCCGCCTGCGGATGGCCGCCGAGCACACCGGCCTGGTCTCGCGCGGCAGCACGCCGGAAGAGGTGGCCGACGAGGTACTCGCACGCCTGGCCGAGGGCCGGACCGCACAGGATCGACGCGATGATCTGACGCAATGGCAGCAGCGCCAGGCCAATGCCCGCTCCACCGTTCGCGATGCCCTGACCGGCAGTCTCGCCAACGCATGAAGCGTCTTCCAAGTAATTGATCTATAATCTTCAAGACGTTCATTTAACGGATTCACCCGATGATCGATGGCAGCGCGTCCCTGACGGGCATCCAGAACGGTGTCACCAGCCTGCGCCAGCAGGCGCATACGGTGGCCACCGAACCGGCCGGCGGGCGCGAAAGCACAACCGCACAGGTCGGCATGATCGCGAGCCAGAATCAGGTCGAGGCCTCGGTGAAAACCCTTCAGGCCGAAGATCGCATGATCGGCTCGCTGCTGGACGTGCGCGCCTGAGACGGCGGAATCCGGGAGGCGGACGATGGAAGTCCCAGTCAGCAATCCTTCGGCGGCAGTCCCGCTCGGCACGCGGCCGACCGGTTCCGATCGCCTGGGACTCGGCCAGACCTCGGCACCCGCGGAGTTTGACCGCCCGCTGAACGACCCCGAGGCCGGCGAGGCCCGCCGCCCGATCGAGGACGATGCGGAGCAGGATAGCGATCGCCGCGGTGGCGATCAGAGTGACCGCTCACTGGAGTTCGGCGCGCGTTCCGAACAGGAACTGTCGAGCCGAGCGCGCATCAGCGCCGAGCAGGAGGCGGCCCGCATGCGCCGCGATGGCGACACGCAGGACGATTCAGCGATTCGTGATGGCAGTTCGCTGGGACAGGACGGCGTCGAGGCCTTGCGCCGCCGGGTGGAACTGGCCGTGCGCCTGGCAGGCCCCACCGAGGAGCCACGGCGCGAACTTAACGTGGTGGTCTAGTAACGCCACCTGAAGCACCAACCCCGCCGATTATTGCAGCCGCGTCACCGGCTGCCCCTGGCTTTGTAACCACTCGCGAGCCTTCTCGCCCGCATGCAAACGCTCGTCGGGAGACAGCTCTCGGGCCACGCGCTCGCGATAGCGGGCTGCGTTGGCCACGCCCATCTCGGCGGCGATCGCGTACCACTTGAACGCCGATACGTCCGAGCGCTCCACGCCCTCGCCCATCGCGAACAGCCGCCCCAGATTCGCAGCACCCCGGCCCTCGCCGCCCTCGGCTGCCAGCAGATACCACTGCGCGGCCTGCTCGGCGTCCTGAGGCAGCCCGCGCCCCTCGTCGAATTTGAGCCCGAGATTGAACATCGCCTGGGCATTGCCGCGCTCGGCCGCTACGTGAAACCAGCGGGCGGCCTCGTTGGCATCGGGGGCGACGCCATCGCCCTGCTCGTAGAGGACGGCGAGATTGAAGGCCGCATCCGGAAAGCCGGCCTCCGCTGCCCGGCGGTACCAGCGCGCGGCCGCTTCCGGATCGCGCGGCTGATATTGCCCCTCGTCGGCCAGGACGCCCAGGTTATAGGCGCAGCGGGCATCGCCAGCTGCGGCACCGGCGCGCCAGCCGTCGATCGCGGCCTCGATATCGCCGCGCCCCCAGGCCTTGCGGGCCTGCTCCACGAGGTTTTCCAGTTCTGGAGTATCAGCCATCGTCTGTCCTGCGAACCCGGTACTGTCCGGGACCCTCCGGGTAGTAGTGAGTTCACTTTAACGCCCCCTCATGTAGAGGGCGATTTGGCACACAGTCTTTCGTGACGGCCGGCACAGCTAGGGACGCGCCGAAAAATCGGGTCGAACTCATAAAAACGGTTGTTGTCCCCTGCACGGAAAGCAGAGTGTTTTCACGCACGACTCACCCAAAGCCTTCGGACAACAAGGAGAGGCATTATGAAACGATCCACTGGAATTCTGGCGACGCTCGCAATCGCCCCGTTCGCCCTGCTGGTCGGCTGCGGCGAAGGCGACATGGACATGGAAGAGTTCGAGCAGCAACAAATGGAGCAGCAGGAACAAGGTGGTGGCGAGCCGATGCAACCGCCGGCGGATGAGGGCATGCAACAGCAGCAACCCCCGCAGGAAGGCGGCCAGATGCCGGATGAAGAAGGCAGCATGGAACCGCCCGCGGACGAGGGTGGCGAACAGGACTTCTAGTCCTGTCACCTGCCTGAAGCACGCAAAAGGAGGGGCCAGGCCCCTCCTTTTTTATGTCCGACCGACTGCATCGAACACCGCAAACAAAAAGGGCAGCGACAATGGCCGCTGCCCTTCTGGATCAGAAAACCTGACAACTAACGATCAGTTGTCGAAGGTGTCTTCCATCTCTTCGCCAGCATCTTCCATCGAATCGCCGGCATCATCCATGGCGTCATCAATGTCTTCGCCCGCCTCTTCGGCCGGGCCCTGGTTGTCACAGCCGGCGAGGCTGGCACCGCCCAGCGCCAGCATCAGCGCCAGGAAGAAAATCGTCAGTCGAGACTTGTTGAGCATCGGTTCGCTCCTTTACCGGAAAATGGATCCTTCTCGTAGATAGTCCAATCGGCGACCTCTGTCGAGGACCGCCGCTTGCTGGACTCGGGCGTTGGGACCATCGGCAAACCGGAATGATCGCCGCTCCAGGCACCTGCCCTGCCACACTGTGATCGACGTCCGGTTTTTCGGCGGGCCCGGTGGCAACCGATCAGAAACGGGCATTCAGCGAAACGAACAGCCGCCGGGGCTCGTAGATGTTGTTGTAGACATTGCTGAAGGTGGTTTCTCCGGTGTCCTCCCGGGCATACGGCCGGTAGTCCTTGAAGTCCTTGTCGAAGAGGTTGTAGATCGTCGCGTTCAGCGTGACGTTCTCGGAGATGTGGTAGGCCGCACCGACGTTCACCATCGTGAACCCGTGGAAATCTCCCAGGGCATCGTAGGCGCCTTGCGCGCTGCCACCGTCCTGCGGCTCGTGATAATTGCGCGGGCGGAAGGCGCTGGAGCGGTACTCGGCCTCGGCGAAGGCCTCGACCCGCGGGGTCGCCTGCCAGTCCAGTCGGGCATTGAGCATGTGCTCGGGCACGCTGGCCAGCGGGTCGCCGACGTTGCTGGCGGCGGTCCCGCCCCGTTTTACCTCGCTGTCCGTCCAGGTGTAGTTGGCCGAGAACGCCCAGTCGGGTGCGAAGCGGTAGCGCGTCGAGAGCTCGAGCCCCCGCACTACGGACTCGCCAATGTTTACGTCGATGCCTTCATTGGCCCCGGTGCCACGTTCGATCTTGTCCTTGAGCTCGTTGCGGAACACGGTCGCCTGGGCCGAGAAATCCTGGCGGTTGTCATAGGCGACAGTGAACTCGACGTTGGTGCTGCGCTCGGGCTCCAGGTCCGGGTTGCCGAACAGCGGCGTGGAGCCACCGTCGCCATAGCCGATCACCCCGCCGGTGATCTGCTCGATATACGGGGCGCGAAAGCCCTGACCGATCCCACCCTTGAGCGTGACGGTGTCCGTCGCACTGAACACCCCGTACAGGCGCGGCGTGATCTGACTGCTGAAGTTTTCATTGTCGTCAAACCGCAGACCACCGGTCAGGGTGAACCGGTCGGTCATGAACCACTCGTCTTCGACGAACAGGCTGTACTGCCAGAAAGACAGCGAATCCGGCAGGATGCCGTCTTCCAGCTTCGGACGCAGATACTGCCCCCCGACCGTCAGCACGTGGTCATCCAGATACGTGACCACCTGAGTATCCAGGATCGTGGTGTCCAGCCGGAGCGTTCGCGGCGCGCCTTCGCGCGAGGCATCCGGAACGGCCCCCTCGTTGATCGTACGCCCGAGCGTCTCCACCCGATCCTGGGTCAGGGTGGTCTCCCAGGTCCCGAAGTCGTACTCGCCCCGATGGCCGAGACGCACCTGATCCCGCTGGAACTCGAGGTCGCGCGAATAGCCGCGCAGGAAGTCCTCGCGTGAATCGCCCGTGCCCGTCAGGCGCCCGAGCTGTCCGCGCGAGTTGTCATAGCTTTGTCGCGTGGTATCCAGCCGCAGGGAGAATTCATCCTGCGCATTGGGTGTGAACAGCAGGCGACCGCCAAAGGTCTCGACATTCGCGCTCGTCGGGTTCTGCCCCATGGTGCGGTTGTCGGTCAGGCTGGGCTCGGTGCCGGGGATGTCGATGCTGGAGGCCGAGCGCTCGTACAGACGCGTATACAGCTGCATGGACAGGCGTTCGTCCACCAGCGGGCCGGCAAGATAGCCTTCCAGGGTGGAGTAGCCGCCAAAGTCGGAATCCGACTGGAACGTATGCCCCAGCGTTGCGGAGCCCTCCCACTCGTCACCCGGCTGGCGGGTGATGATGTTGACCACGCCCCCGATCGCGTCGGAGCCATACAGGGTGGACATCGGGCCGCGAATCACCTCGATCCGCTCTATTGCCGCAACCGGCGGAATGAACACGCTGGAGGCATCCGTAAATGCATTCGGGGCCACGGTGCCGGAGACGTTCTGGCGCACACCGTCGATCAGCACCAGGGTGTATTCCTCGGGCAGGCCGCGCAGGCTGATCGTCTGATTGCCGGTCTTGCCGCTGCGGGCATCCAGCGAGCGCACGTTCACCCCTTCGACCCCGCGCAGTGCATCCGCGAGGCTGGTGACCTCGCGGCGCTCCAGCTCTTCGCGCGTCACCACGGAGATGCTGGCCGGCGCCTGTTCGAGATCCTGCTCGAAACCGCCCGCCGTGATGACGACCGGCGAGAGGCGCTCTGTGCCGTTGGAGGGATCCTCCTGTGCGTACACTACGGGGGTTGCCAGCGCCGCCCCCACCGACAGAGCCAACAATTGCTTCTTCATCATGATCAGTCTCCCTGTAAAAGACGTCCGACTGACCATAGGGCTGGTCAGCATCACGGGAGGCTGGCTGGCGGGCTCCGGCTGATTCCGGCGCTGGCTGGCTTGCCTGAAAACTCCTTCAGTACAACTACTTGGTCAATATCAGTTTCTTGCTGGAGGTCACCCGCAGGGTGTAACACTGCCCCTCGTGGCGGATAAACAGACGGTCGGCGTCGCGCAGCAATTCGCTCGACGCGACCTCCCTAGGCACAGCGCCAGGGCCGTCGCATACGCCCCGGTCGGCCGGGGGGAACGCCTTGGATGCCGGGATGCGCCCGCCTTCACTGAAACTCATGTTTGTCTCCCCGGCCGCCCCGGGGGCGGTCGTACTCGTAACGGTTACGACGCGGAGCTCGCCTGGCTCTGCTCGTAGTTCTGCAAACCGATGCGATCGATGAGCTGCAGCTGCGTCTCCAGCCAATCGATATGGCTTTCCTCGCTGTCCAGGATCTTTTGCAGCAGATCCCGCGTCACGAAGTCCCGCACCTGCTCGCAGTGGGCAATGGCGTCGCGGTAGATGGGGGTACCCGCATGCTCGAGCGCCAGATCCGCTTCCAGGATCTCGCGGGTGTTCTCGCCAATACTCAGCGTGCCCAGGTCCTGCAAATTGGGCAGCCCTTCGAGAAACAGGATGCGGTTGATCAGCTCGTCCGCGTGTTTCATCTCGTCGATCGATTCTTCATATTCGGCCGCGGCCAGTTTCTCCAGCCCCCAGTCCTTGAACATGCGGGAATGGAGGAAATACTGGTTTATCGCGGTCAACTCGCCCTTGAGGGCCTGGTTGAGGTAACGAATTACATCCTTATCGCCTTGCATCAGAACTCTCCTGAGAAGATATTTTGGGGTTGGTCGGGTCAAACGCCGGATTGATTAAAGAGACCCCGGGACCGCCAGGGTCCGTCCCCACTATCCCGCCCGGCTTCGCCCGGATGCAAGGCACCCTCAACGCGTCGATACAATATCGGTAATGCGAACGATTTGCAACACCATTATCTATATTTGCAGCGAAACCGGCTGGACAGGCCACGGTAATCTCCTGGCACCTGCCTCAACGAATCAGGGGCACATCCGCCAGACTTTCGATCTCCAGCCGATCGACGCAGCCCTCTATCGCGCCCTCGGGGCCTTCGCAGGCGGCGATCTCGTTGATCAGGATTCGCCCGATGCCGTCGCAGTCCGTGTCCGGCATCCGGAAGGCCCGCACGGAAGTGCTCCCCTCCCGCAGCGGTGCCAGTTCGACTGCGGTGCGGCGCTGAATAACCCCCTCCTTGTCGAAAACCACCATATCCAGCTGGAATGATTCCAGCGCTTCACCCAGGGCATTTTCCAGTACCAGATGGGCACGACAGTCATCACCGTCGGCTTCCAGCTTGTTGAGTTGGACACTGATCTCGGGGTCCGCTTCGGCTGCCGCGTTTCCCGAAAGGCCGAATACGAAAAGGCCCGCGATCAGTATCCGGATGCTCCTGCCTGGTAAATGCATGGGTAAGTCCTCGTTTTCAACTGGGTCTGCCGCCAAGGTCCGGGTCATCGGTCCTCATGCCGGTGTCCGTGACGGTGCTCCACTCCTGGTCAGCGAATGGAAAACGTTACGGGAACCACGATCTCGAACTCGTCTCGATCGATCGCGCTCGGCGCCGGAAACGGATCGGCGCGCTCGACCATCTCCTCGACCGCCCGATCCAGGATCCGGCTGCCGGATCCCTCCTCGATCCGATAGTCGACGACGTTGCCATCTCCATCGAGCCGCAACCAGACCGATGCCGTGCCCTCTTCTCTGCGGCGCTGGGCCTGGCGCGGATAGCGTTTGTGTTGCTCCACCCAAGCCTGCAGTTCCGCAAGATAATCGGGATCCACACCCGGCTCACCACCACCTTCGGCATCAGCGTCCGCAGGAGTGGCACCGGCACCCGGAGTACCGGCTTCCTCGTCGCCAGGGTCGTCCTCGACCGCTTCGGCGTCCTCATCCGTCGGGGAGGCATCCGCGGCCTCCACAGAGTCCGCATCGGAGTCTGGCTCTGGCTCTGGCTCTGGCTCTGGCTCTGGCTCTGGCTCTGGCTCGGGCTCGGGCTCGGGCTCGGGCTCGGGGTCGGGCTCGGGGTCGGGTTCGGGTTCGGGTTCGGGTTCGGGTTCGGGTTCGGGTTCGGGTTCGACAACCTCGGCCTCTTCGACGGGCTGACGTTCCGGTTCCGCAGGTTCCGCGTCGACCGCTTCGACAGGCTCCGCCTCCACGGGCTCGTCGTCTACAGGCTCGGCCTCCGTAGTCTCGGCCGGCTCTGCCTGCTGGGCATGAGGAGCACCACCAGCGGCCGCCATGGAGATTTCCAGCCCGCCCACTCCGGCATCCTCGGCGCCCGCCGGCGGGTCGCGCAGCAGGAAGGCCATCGCCACCAGCAGGTGCAACGCGACCGCCAGCACGATGGCCACCATCCAGTGTCGAAACGTCGGCTGCATCAGACTTCCGGTACTGTCAGCAGATCAATGCGCTCGATCCCCGCCTCGCGCAGGCGTTCAAGCACCCCGACGACCTCGACGGCTTCCGCCCGTCCATCCGACTTCACACGGACCCGGGCCGCATCTCCGTGACGCTCGACGTGTTCGCGTACCAGGCCGGCCATTTCGTCAAGATCGACTTCATCCTGATTAACCGCCAGCCGGCCCTCGGTCCCGATGATCACCATGAACTCGTCCGGCCCGGGCTGGCCATCCACGGCCGACTCCACCGGTTCGACCTCGAACGGATCGATCGCGCTCAACTGGCCAGCCACCATAAAGAAGATCAACAACAGGAAAACAATGTTGATCAGCGGCAGGATGCTCTCGTCGTCGTTGCGCGGGCGATGGGCAACCTGAAAGTGGCGACGCTGTCCGATCATGGCTGTGCCTGCCGGATTACCGAAAGATTGCGCGCCCCAACATCTGCGAGTCCCTCCAGCACGTTGACGGTGTCCTGCATGCTGACCCCCGGGGCCGGCATCACCAGGACCCGCGTGTCCGCTTCTTCGCGCACGCGCGCGCTGATACGGTCGTGCAGGTCGCCCTCCGACAGCATCTCTCCCGCCAGCCGCAGCCCGTCCGACCGGATCTCGACCAGCATGGCGCCTTCCATCGAGCCGGCCCCACCGGCCTCGGCCGGCGCCTCGAGTTGCACCGCGCGCCACTCAAGGAAGCTCGAGGCGAGCATGAAGAACACGAGCAGGATGAAGACGACATCGATCAGCGGAGTGAGGCTGATCAGATTGCGTCGGCGCGGGCGGCTAGTGTCCAGCATCGGCCGTTCGGGGCAGAGCGCCCCCAGGCGAGTTTGCCTCGTCAGCCTCGCAAGGCCTCGGTTGGACCGGGCTCTCGGCGGTCAGGGGTACGGCCGCGTACTGCCCCCCGGTGAACAGGCGGGTCACGGCATCATCCATGCGGTGCGCGACCCGCTCCACCCGCGTCTCCAGCCAGTTGAGTGCCGCCACGACCGGGATCGCGACCGCCAGCCCGACGGCGGTCGTCAGCAGGGCCTCCCAGATACCACCGGACAGGACCGCCGGGTCCACCTGACTTCCGGCCTCTTCCATCGCTCGGAAGGCGCGGATCATCCCCATCACGGTACCCAGCAGGCCCAGCAAAGGCGCCAGCGCGCCGATCACTTCGAGTGGCCGCAGCCCCTGACGCAGGGACTGGATGGTCGCGTTACCGTAGCGCACGACCTCCTCCCGCACGATGGACTCCGACGCGCCGGCCTGCAGGCCCCGGATGCCCCGCGCCACCGCCCGCGCGGCGGGATTGGGGGTGGCCTCGGCACACTGGATCGCACCCTGGATATCCCCGCGGTGGAAGCGGTTCAGCGCTTCATCCGCCGGACGCACATCGGTGACCCTCATGCGCCACAACTGCCACAGCTTGACCAGCACAAAGGCCAGTGCGACCACCGAGGCCCCCAGCAGGATCAGGACGACGGGCCCACCCGCGTCGAGAAAGCCGGCCAGGCGCTCCGATGGAATCCATTGGTCGAAATTCATCGCTTAGCTCCGAGCGTTCTGAAAATGCACGCCGCCCATGCCGACGACGCCCCGGCCTCCAACGCGGCAGGGCACCGCAAAACGGACGGCGGCTCTAGAAGAAACGAGCACGGCAGACCCGCCACCGCGCTCCAATACAATACGACAAAGAGGGTGGCAGCCTTACATGGCCACGGCGGGGCCGGGTCGGGCGGCAGGCTCCGGGGGCGTGCGCGTTCCCGACACCTGCAGCACATTTGCGGCGGTATCACGGGAGCACCCCTTCAGCAGGCAATTCGCTCGACGAGCGCACTTGCCACATTCGGAACTCACGCCCAGACGATCGCGAAGATCCCGCATGCGCAGGCCTTCCTGGCTGGAATCGATCAGTTCCCGAATATCGCGCTCGCGAACGGATTTGCAGATACAGACGATCATCGCCTTCCTCAATCTACCTGGCCACTGAGGCGGACGATACGATTACTGAGAATGGTTTGCAACACCATTAGCGATTGAACGGGTTTCGCATGCCGCAGAAGTGCGCTGCACCGCCGCTCCACGCAGCCAGACGAAAAAAGCCCCGCATTCGCGGGGCCTTAAAAAGCACTTGGCAGGCCAGGAAACGCGACGTACGCGCGCCTCTCGAGGGCCTGACAACAAACTCAGTGCTGGTGACCGCCGACGCCGTGGGCGTGGCCGTGCTCCAGCTCCTCGGCGGAGGCCTCGCGCACTTCGACGACTTCGACGTCGAAGTTGAGGTTCTCGCCAGCCAGCGGGTGATTGCCGTCCACGGTCGCGGTATCGCCCTCGACCTTGGTCACGGTCACGGTCAGCGGGCCATTCTGGGTCTCGGCCTGGAACTGCATGCCCGGCTGCACGGAGTCCACGCCCTGGAAGGCCTCCAGCGGGATCTCCTGCACCATGGCCTCGATCTTCTCGCCATAGCCCTCTTCCGGCGCCACCTTGGCCTGGACCTTGTCACCGGCGGCCTTGCCCTCAAGCTCGCGCTCAAGACCCGGAACCAGCTGGCCATTCCCGTGCAGATAGGCGAGCGGCTCGCGGCCCTCGGAGCTGTCGATGGTCTCGCCAGCATCGTTGGTCAGGGTGTAGTGGATGGACACCACGGCGTTCTGTGCAACTTGCATGGGCTTCGCCCTCTCGATATGTGAACCGCACAGGGTAACGCGCATGGCCCCGCGGCGTCAGGTCCACCCTTTGTCGGGGCGGTTTCCGGGGGGAGGGGCAACCCTCCCTGGTTCCGTGATCAGGCCTTTTGCAGCAGCAGACGGTTCAGGCGCGAAACGAAGCCGGAGGGGTCCTCCAGCTGGCCGCCTTCCGCCAGCAGCGACTGGTCGAACAGCAGCGAGGCCAGATCACCGAAGTCGTCCCCTTCGGCCGCGCGCAGGCGCTCGACCAGCGGGTGCTTCGGGTTAATCTCGAGCACCGGCTTGCTGGAGAAGGTCTCCTGCCCGGCCTGCTTCAGAAGTTCCTGCAGGTACAGCGCCATTTCGTGCTCGCCGAGCACGATGCAGGCCGGCGAATCGACCAGGCGTTTCGAGGCGCGCACGGAGTCGACGCGCTCGCCCAGTGCGGCCTGGATGCGCTCCGGCAGGTCGCCCAGATCCTCGTCGGCCTTCGCGCTGTCGTCCGCGGCACCCTCTTTTGCCGCGTCCTCACCGATGATCTTGTCCAGATCAAGGTCACCCTTGGCGACATTCTTGATCGGCTTGCCATCGAACTCGCGCAGGTGCGAGAGCAGCCACTCGTCGACCCGGTCGGACAGCAGCAGCACCTCGATGCCGTGCTTGCGGAAGATCTCCAGGTGTGGGCTGTTGCGCGCCGCGCTGGCGTTGTCGGCGCTGATTACGTAAATCGCGTCCTGGCCGTCCTTCATTCGGCCGATGTAGTCGGCCAGCGAGGCGTTCTGGGTGTCGTCATCGTTTTGCGTGCTGGCGAAGCGCAGCAGGCCCGCGATCTTCTCGCGATTGGCGTGGTCCTCGCCCGGGCCCTCCTTCAGCACGCGGCCGAAGTTCTGCCAGATCTCGGCATAGTTCTCCGGTTCGTTCTTCGCAATGCTCTCCAGCAGGCCGAGGATCTTCTTGACCGAGCCGGAACGGATCGAGTCGACCAGGCGGTTGTCCTGCAGGATCTCGCGCGAGACGTTCAGCGGAAGATCGGCCGAGTCCACCACCCCGCGCACGAAGCGCAGGTAGTTGGGCAGGAGCTTCTCGGCGTCGTCCATGATGAACACGCGCTTCACGTAGAGCTTGACGCCGTGGCGCGCATCGCGGTCCCACAGGTCGAACGGGGCGCGTTTGGGGATGTAGAACAGCGTGGTGTACTCCTGACGCCCCTCGACATGGTTGTGGGTCCAGGCGGACGGATCCTCGAAGTCGTGTGCGACGTGCTTGTAGAACTCGCGGTACTCGTCGTCGCTGATCTCGCTCTTCGGCCGGGTCCACAGTGCGCTGGCGCGGTTGACGGTCTCCCACTCGTCGGTGGGCTTGCCGTCGTCATCGGCCTTGCGCATACGGATCGGGAACGCCACGTGGTCGGAGTAGCGGCTGATGATGTGACGCAGACGGAAGGACTCGAGGAATTCGTCGGCATCCTCCTTCAGCGTCAGCGTGATCTCGGTGCCGGCCTCGGGGCGCTCGCAGTCGGTCAGGGTGTACTCGCCATCGCCGCGCGACTCCCAGCGGGTACCGGCCTCCTCGGGCGTCCCCGCGCGACGCGTCTCGAGGCGGACGTGATCAGCCACGATGAACGAGGAGTAGAACCCGACGCCAAACTGGCCGATCAGCTGCGAGTCCTTCTTCTGGTCGCCAGTCAGCTTGTCGAGGAAGGCCTTCGTGCCGGAACGCGCGATGGTGCCGATGTGCTCGATGACCTCGTCGCGCGACATGCCGATGCCATTATCACGCACGGTGACGGTCCGCGCGTCCTTGTCCACCTCGACGTCGATCGCCAGCTCGGCCGGCTGCGGGATCGCGTCGGGCTGGGCCAGCGCCTCGAAGCGCAGCTTGTCGCAGGCGTCGGCACCGTTGGAGATCAATTCGCGCAAGAAGATTTCGCGGTTGGAATACAGCGAGTGGATCATCAGCTGCAGCAGCTGGCTGACCTCGGTCTCGAAGCGGCGGGTCTCGGTATGGCCCTCGGCGGCCGATGCGGTCTGCGTGTCCGTCATGGTCCTGTACGTTCCTCTCGTGCGCTTGGATGGGTTCTACAGCACGCACCTTGGGGGCAGCGTTCGCATTTTCAAGCCCGCAGGCTCCGCGCGACGTCCTCTAGTCGTGGCCAGCACCCGGCCCCTACAAATAAAAAAACCACCGCGGGCAGCCCGCGGTGGTCCAAGGGGGCCGGCCCTCTCAGACCCGCCCGCGACCGTGTGAACGGTTTACTGGTTCACCGGCGAATCGGGATCCAGCAGATAGGCCATGACGTGGCTGATCTGCTCCTCGGTCAGGAAATTGCGCCCGAATCGCGGCATGTAGGTACAAGGGAAATACTGGTGCGGGTTACTGACGACCTCATGGACGTAGTTCAGCACTGACTCATCGGTGCCGCGCTCGCGGCCGTAGTTTGCAAGACTCGGACCGATTGTCCCATAGGTGGTTTCCGCCGGGTCCATCTGATGGCAGGCGTAGCAGTTCGCCCCCGGCTCGCGGGTGCCGTGGTCGTCGTTGTTGTGCCCGACGCGATAGCCATAGCCGGAACGGGCCAGTTCGGCGCCGCGGCGCCAGTCGCCCAGCTCCACTCCGCCATCGGGTCGTTCGTATGAGGCACGCGCGGCCGCGACCACCTGGCCTGCGGTTTCGCTGTCCGGGGATCCTTCGAGCGAGCACAAGGCCTGGACCTCGTCCTGCTTCATTCGCTCCCGGCCGGTGCCACCTTCCTGCACCTCCTGGTCCATGCGATAGCTATCGGTCTCGAGCACCAGATGCTCGGCCAGCTCCTCGGGGCTCATTTGGGTGATGTCGACCTCGCGGTCCGAGGCGTCCTGGAAGAACTGGTCGCAACCCGCCAGCGCCGCCGATGCCGAAACCACCACCGCGGCAGTCAGATTTTTCTTATTGAACATCCCTGAGCCTCCCCTCACGCCCGTCATGACCGATGGCTTTTCTTAGCCCGTGCCCGCACCAATCCCGCGGTCCATCGGTTCCCCTGTTCAGCCCATCTGTGCGGCCCGGCGGGCACGCTCGTAAAAGAGCCGTGCAAGCACCCAACCGCAGAAATTCGTAAGGAAGCGGGTTGCCACGCGTCGTGCGCGACAACCCGCTCTACTGCCTTGCTGCACCGGCCCCGAAGGGGCCGAGCAGCTGTCGTGCAAGACGACTTACCGGTTGTTAACCGGGGACTCCGGATCGAGCAGGTAGGCCATGATGTGGCTGATCTGCTCTTCGGTCAGAAGCCCCTGGAAACGCGGCATTTCACCGCAGGGGAAGTACTGATGCGGGTTGGAGATCACCTGATGCACATACTGGCGGATCTCCTGGCTGTCGCCACGCTGCGCCCCGTAGTTCTCGAGGTTCGGGCCGATGGTGCCCTGGACCGAAACGCTCGAATCCATCACGTGGCAGTTGTAGCAGTTGCCACCCTGCTCGCGGGTGCCGTGGTCATCGACGTTGTGGCCGATGCGGTAGCCGTAGCCGGAATCCGCCAGCTCGGCACCCTTGCGCCAGTCACCCAGCTCGATGTCGCCTTCCGGCGCCTGGTACTGCTCACGCGCCAGAGCCACAACCTTGCCGGCCGTCTCGCCGTCCAGATCATTGCGGGTAGAGTCGAACGAGCAGGCCTTCTGGATCTCGTCCTGAGTCATGCGGTCGCGCCAGCCACCGCCTTCCTGCATTTCCTGATCACGCCAGCTGTTGGTCTCGAAGATGAGATGCTCAGCCAGCTCCTCGGCGCTCATGGCCGTGATATCCACGTCATCCGCCTTGTTGCCATCGGCGACCGCACAGCCAGCGGCCAGGGCGACGGATGCAAATGCGGCTACACCGGCCGCAACAGTGTTTTTATTAAACATACTTGATGTCTCCTATTGCGTCCGTAGTTACCGCTTCAGGTCGGGCAGGATGGCCGGTTCGCCACGCGCCGCGTCATTCCAGTAGGAGATCAGCGCGGTGTTCACCGGGGTATCCGGCAGGATACCGGCATGACGCATCTGCCATACGCAACCACGGATACGATGGTTCTGGCTGCGGACATTGTCCTGTCCCGCGCGGTGGGCCGGCCAGGAAACCGCCTTGGTCCACTCCTGCGAGTTACGCATTTCCGGCAGCACGGACGCACGGATCTGCTTGCCAGAAGACCCGTGGCACGCCGCGCAGTTGAAATCCATCGCGCCGCCACGGCGGAAGAAGAGGACTTCGCCGGCGTCACGCATCGCCTTTTCCTTCGGGTGATCCAGCGGCGGATTCCACGCGTAACCAGAGGACTGATGCGCGATGTAGGTCGTCAGACGCATGATGTCCGAACCGGACCCGTGACGCTGGGAGACAGCGGAGTCATCGTCGGTGAAGCCCTGGATCTCCTTCATGCAATGCACCAGGCGCATTTCGAAGTCCATCACCTTGCCGGTGTCCTCGAAGTAGCGCGGGAGCTCGACATAGGCGCCGTCCAGGACGCCCTCGCCCTTGCCGAAATCGCAGCTTTCGAGCGATGCATTGTTCGGGCCACGCTCTTCGTAGAACAGGCGCTCGCCGTCATCCAGCAGCCACAGGGCGGGGTTGTCCGGCATCATCATGATGTTCATTTCACTCTGATGCAGGTACTTCGAGTCGGGCTGCGCTTCGAGCAGCTTTTGCAGGACATCGTTCGGATCCTGCCATTCTGCCTGGGCCGCGGTACCCGCAACCCCGACCGCCATTGCTACGGGCAACGCAAGCAATGCTTTCTTGAACATGGAAACCTCCATCACACGGTTTTTTCGATACGGTCCGTGGCCGGAGCGGCCCGGACCTGTGTAGCAGAGTGCTGAACCGGGGTCCGTGCTGTCAACACAAAAAGCTATATTAGCGTTTTCTAACAGTCTGTTTTTCAAGGATTCTCGGAGCCCAGCACCGTCTGGCAGACGCAGCATACGCGACTTCTATTCCACCGAGTGATGGAATTTTCGGTGGTGTCGGCTTGTCGGCACGAGCCAGGCCAGGCGTAATGCCTGGCAAGCCTTTGAACAAGGGGAGGAAACCGCGCCTCGCACTACCGGCGCACTGCCAGTGACAGGAGTAAAAAGCGCTAGTCGAGCTGAAGCACGCCTTCGTGAACGAGCAGGGCGCGCTTCACCTCGGCCAACGGGCCATCCTGGTCACCCGCGTAGCCACCAATGTCGCGCGTACCGCGGTGACGCGCGGACACCACGCGATGACAGGGGATGAACAACGGCCAGGGGTTGGCGCGGCAGGCCTGGCCCACGGCACGCGGGGCCGAGCCGACCTGGGAGGCAATTTGCGCGTAGGTCCGCACCTCGCCGACGGGGATGGCCGAAAGTGCGGCCCAGACCCGGCGGGCGTGCTCCGTCCCCGGTGGTACGGCTTGCGTCGCCCGCCACTGCCCCGGATCGCGGGCGTAGTCTGCAGGGTCGAAGGCAGGAGGGGACCGGTCAGCGGTCGGGATATCCCGCAGTGGGGACAGGTCGGGTGGATCGTCGGGACGCTGCCAGCCGCAGGCCAGCAGGTCGCCCTGCCCGGACTCCAGCCACGCAAAAGCCAGCGCGACTCCCGGCAGGAGACAGCGCTGGCTTCGCATGGCCGATTCGGCCGACAACGGAAAACCGGGTGGGCGCGAGCGGGGCTGCGCGGCCACCCCGGTCATCAGGCGCCGTTCCGGTTCGCCTTGATATCTTCCTTGATGCGCGCGGCCTTGCCGGTGCGATCCCGCAGGAAGTACAGCTTCGAGCGACGGACCTTGCCGCGACGCTTCACCTTGATCTCGGCAATCTGCGGGCTGTGTGTCTGGAAGGTACGCTCCACGCCGTTGCCGTAGGAGACCTTGCGCAGGGTGAACGCCGAGTTGAGGCCACGGCTGCGCTTGCCGATCACCACACCCTCGAAGGCCTGCAGGCGCTCACGCTCGCCTTCGCGCACCTTCACCTGCACCACCAGGGTGTCACCCGGACCAAAGTCCGGTACGTCGGACTTCATCTGTTCGGCTTCCAGTTGCTGAATCACGCTGTTCATCGTTCGACCTCAATCATCGCTTTCGGTGTGCGGACCGCCCTTCCGGCGTTCCACACGGTATTCGTCCAACAGGGCCAGATCCTCGGCCCCGAGTTCTTCGCGCGCCAGCACGTCCGGCCGCCGCTCCCAGGTTCGCCCCAGCGCCTCGCGTCGGCGCCAGCGTCGGATGGCACCATGATCGCCACCCAGCAGGACCTGCGGTACCGCACGCCCTGCCACAACCTCTGGCCGCGTGTAGTGCGGGCAGTCGAGCAGGCCCTCGCTGAACGAGTCCTGCCCGGCGGAATCCGCATGGCCGAGCACACCCGGGAGCAGGCGCGCACAGGCATCGATCACCACCATCGCGCCCAGCTCGCCACCGGACAGGACATAGTCGCCCAGCGACCATTCCTCGTCGACCTGCGCCTCGATAAAGCGCTCGTCGATGCCCTCGTAGCGGCCGCACACCAGCGCCACCCGCGGCTTCCTGACCAGCTCTCGCAACATGGCCTGCCGGATCGGCCGCCCCTGCGGGGTCAGGGCGATCACGTGCAGGGGCGCCGTCGCGTCGGCCCGCGCCGCCTCCAGCGCGGACGCCAGCGGCGCATACTGCATGACCATGCCGGGGCCGCCACCATAGGGGCGATCATCCACCGCCTGGTGGAAACCGGCCCCCCAGTCACGCGGGTTCCAGGTCTCCAGCGCGAGCCGGCCCTGCTGCACCGCCCGCCCGGTCACCCCGGATTCGCCCACCGCCGTAACCAGCTCCGGAAACAGCGTGACGATATCGAAGCGCATCGTCCGCCTCAGAATTCCGGATCCCAGTCGACCCGCAACCGCCGAGCCTCCAGGTCCACATCCAGGATGTACTGGCCCTGCACCCAGGGGATCAGTCGTTCGCGATCACCGCGCACAACCAGCACATCATTGGCACCACCGGTCTCCATGAATCCCGAGATGCGCCCCAGCGCGGTCCCGTCCTGGTGCTCGACCTCCATGCCCAGCAGGTCGGCCCAGTAGTACTCGCCATCCTCGGCGGGTGGGAGCCAGTCGCGCTCGATCGCCAGCTCGGCGCCCATCAGGCCGTAGGCCGCCTCGCGATCCGCGGTCTCGGCAAATTTCATCACGACGCCGTGCCCGTGGGCCCGGCCCGCTTCGACATCCGCCAGCCGCCAGCCGGCGCCGGAACGCAGCCACAACCGGGGGAAGTCGGCAATCGCGGCGCGCGGCTCGGTCTCGGAAAAGATCCGGACCCAGCCCTTCACGCCGTACACCCCGGAGACGCGTCCGACGCGGATGCGTTCACCCGCCTCGTTCATCACCGGAGTTCGGTCTACTACGCGTAATCAGCGAACCGACGGCTTCAGGCCGCGGCTTGCTGCTTGCGGTAGCCCTTGACCAGGTGGTTCACGCGCTCGGACATGCCGGCGCCGTGGCCCAGCCAGTAGTCCACGCGTTCCAGATCAATGCGCAGCGGCTCTTCCTGACCGCGGGCGACCGGGTTGAAGAAGCCAATCTGTTCTTTGTAACCGCTGTCCCGACGCTTACGCGAATCGGTGACGACGATCGAGTAGAACGGGCGCTTTTTGGCGCCGCGGCGAAGCAGGCGAATCGTAACCATATGTTCTGTTGAACCCCGTTTGAGTCCGTTTTCTCGAGAAAACGCGCGATTATAACGAATCCCGCCGCCAGCACAAGGTGCCGGCGGCCGTGACAGCGGCTAACTAGCGAAACGGCATGCCCCCGCCGGGGCCACCCATTCCACCCATGCCACCCATTTTGCCCCCCAGGGCACGCATCATCTTCGATGCGCCGCCCTTGGAGAATTTCTTCATCGCCTTGCTCATTTGCGCATGTTGCTTGAGCAGGCGATTCACATCCTGAATCTGAGTGCCAGATCCGGCGGCGATCCGGCGTTTGCGCGAACCCTTGATAACGTCCGGGTGGCGCCGCTCGTGCTCGGTCATCGACGAGATCACGGCCATCATGCGACCAATCTCCTTGTCGTTGGCCTGGTTCTTCACCGCGTCCGGCAACTTGCCGCCCCCGGGCAGCTTTTCCAGCATCGAGCTGATCCCGCCCATCTTCTGCATCTGACCGAGTTGCTCGCGCAGGTCGTTCAGGTCGAAACCGCGCCCCTTCTTCAGCTTGCGCGTGAGCTTTGCGGCCTTGTCCTGGTCGACCTGGCGGCTGGCCTCCTCAACCAGGGACAGGACATCGCCCTTGCCGAGGATGCGCGAGGCGATACGCTCGGGATGGAACGGCTCCAGCGCATCCGGGCGCTCGCCCATACCGATGAACTTGATCGGCACCCCGGTGATCTGGCGCACCGACAGCGCGGCACCGCCGCGGGCGTCACCGTCAGCTTTGGTCAGCACCACGCCGGTCAGCGGCAAGGCCTCGCCGAAGGCGCGCGCGGTGTTCGCCGCGTCCTGGCCAGTCATGGAGTCGACCACGAACAGGGTCTCGATCGGGTCGATCGCCTGATGCAGGGCCTTCACCTCGGCCATCATGTCTTCATCGACATGCAGCCGCCCGGCGGTATCCACCAGCAGCACCTCGGTGCCGTCACGACGCGCTCGCGTGACCGCCTCGCTCGCGATCGCCTCGGGCTTC
Organism: Thioalkalivibrio sp. ALJ2; assembly: GCF_000378325.1. Classification (NCBI taxonomy): domain Bacteria; kingdom Pseudomonadati; phylum Pseudomonadota; class Gammaproteobacteria; order Chromatiales; family Ectothiorhodospiraceae; genus Thioalkalivibrio; species Thioalkalivibrio sp. ALJ2. The sequence goes on along the minus strand of NZ_KB899554.1, from coordinate 642,530 downwards.
TGGCTGATGTCACTGGGATAGAACGTGACCTCGACCTGCCCGGCCAGGGTCTCCAACTGCTGGATCGCCGCCGGCCGATAGACGTCACAGCTGACCACCGCGACCTTCTTCTTTTCGCGCTCGCGCAACAGGCGCGCGAGCTTGCCGATACTGGTGGTCTTGCCCGCGCCCTGCAGGCCGGCCACCAGCACGACGGCCGGCGGCTGGACCGCCAGGTTCAGCGAGGCGTTCTCCCCGCCCATCGTCGCGATCAGCTCGTCATGGACGACCTTGATCAGGGCCTGCCCCGGGGTAAGGCTCCCGATGACCTCCTGGCCCAGCGCCTTTTCCTTGACGTCCTTGACGAACTCGCGCACCACCGGCAGGGCCACATCGGCCTCCAGCAGTGCCATGCGCACCTCGCGCAGGGCATCCTGAATATTGTCCTCGGTGAGCCGCGCCTGGCCTTTCAGGCGCTTCATGGTCTCCTGGAGGCGGCTGGAAAGGCCGTCGAACATCGTCTGTCCTCGTCTCGCTCGTTCTGGCCCGGCCCATGCCGGGAAAGACCGCACAGTATACCGGCCCCGCCACCCGGCCTGCACGGCCCCAGTCGCGATCCGGGTTTGCCGCCCTGAATGTGCATTCAGGCTCGGGAGCGGGGATAATCGCCGCCCATGACCACCGTTGCCGGACTGCTCGCCGTCGCCCTGTATCTCGCCACCACGGGATACCTGATCGTCGCCTCCCGCACCCAGCCCCTAGCCGCCGGGCAGCCCCGCGCGCCGCTGATGCTGTGGCTGGCGGCCCTGCTCGCGCACCTCGGGGCCCTGATCCCGCTCGTCGCGACCGAGACCGGGCTGAACCTGTGCCTGGGCAACGCCCTGTCGGCATCGATGTGGCTGGTTGCAGGGCTGCTGTGGCTGACCGCGCTACGCCACCCACTAGCCGTGCTCGGCGTGGTGATCCTGCCACTGACCGCACTGGCCACCCTGACCGCGGTACTGTGTGACGGCGACACGTCCTACGCGACCTCGGCCGGGATCGACCTGCATATCCTGTTCTCGGCGCTGGGCTGGGCCTTCCTGGCACTCTCCACCGCCCAGGCCGCGGTCATGACGGCCCAGCACCGCGCGCTGCACAACCATCACACGGCCGGGATCGTGCGCCACCTGCCGCCGCTGTTCTCGATGGAGGTCTGGCTGTTCCGCATGATCTTCATCGGCTGGCTGTTCCTCGGACTCAGCCTGCTCTCCGGCTTAGTATTTGTGGACGACCTGTTCGCCCAGCACCTGGTCCACAAGACCGTCCTGTCGCTGCTGGCCTGGGTGATCTTCTCGACCCTGCTGGTCGGGCGCTGGCGCCTGGGCTGGCGCGGCACCCGCGCCCTGGCGTGGACCACGGGCGGGTTTGTCGCCCTGGTTCTGGCCTATTTCGGCTCCAAGCTGGTCCTGGAGATCATCCTCGGGCGCGTCTGATGGTGCTCCCGGCCGACAGGCTTGACAGCCCGGCGGCGCTTGCCTGAAATGATTCAGACTACGCAGCCCCGTCAGCCCGCCCACACCTGACCGCAGGCCATCCCGTTGCAAGAGATCCCGCTGTCCGTCCTGTTCGGCGCCCTGCTCGTGCTGTTCCTGCTGTCGGCGTTCTTCTCCGGATCGGAAACGGCGCTGATGGCGCTGAACCGCTACCGCATGCGCCACCGCGCCCAGACCGGGCACCGTGGCGCCGCGATTGCCGCCCGCCTGCTGGAACGGCCGGACCGCCTGATCGGGCTGATCCTGCTCGGCAACAACTTCGTCAACATCCTGATCGCCCAGATCGCCACCTTTATCGGCTGGCGCCTGTTCGGCGATACCGGCGTGGCCATCGCCACCGGGGTGCTGACGCTGACCCTGCTGATTTTCGCCGAGACCGCCCCCAAGACGCTCGCAGCACTGCACAGCGAACGCGTCGCCTATCCCGCCGCCTGGATCTACTGCGGGCTGCTGAAGGTGATGTGGCCCGTGGTGTGGATGATCAATGTGCTGGCCAACGGCGTACTGCGCCTGTTCGGGGTGCACATGAAGCCCGGCCAGCGTTCGGCCCTGAACACCGACGAGCTGCGCAGTGTGGTCTCCGAGGCCGGCGCCCTGATCCCGGCAAACCACCAGCGCATGCTGCTGAACCTGCTGGACCTGGAACGCACCACGGTCGAGGACATCATGATCCCGCGCAACGAGATCGTGGTGGTGGACCTGAACGAGCCCTGGAACGAGGTCGTCGAGCAGCTGGTGCACGGCAGCTTCACCCGCCTGCCAGTGGTCGAGGGCGAGCTGGATCATATCGTCGGCTTCCTGCACCGGCGTGACGTGATCCCACTGATCGAGCGTGATGACTTTGACGCCGAAGACCTGCGCCAGATCCTGACCCCGCCCTACTTCATCCCCGAGGGCACGGCGCTAAACCGCCAGCTGATTAACTTCCAGCAACAGAAAAAACGGATCGGCCTGGTGGTGGACGAGTACGGCGACATCGAGGGTCTGATCACATTGGAGGACCTCCTGGAAGAGATCGTCGGAGAATTCACCACCGACTCCCCGGCCATGAGCGACGACGTGCTGCGCCAGGAGGATGGCTCGGCGATGGTCGATGGCGGCATCCACCTGCGCGAGCTCAACCGCTCGCTGGGCCTGGAGCTCCCGGTGGATGGTCCCAAGACCCTGAGCGGCCTGATCGTCGAATACCTCGAGAGCATCCCCGAAGCGCCAGTCAGCGTGCGCATTAACGGCGTCGTCATGGACATCGTGCAAATCAAGAACAACACCATCCGCACCGTGCGCGTGGTCGCCCCCGACCTGCCCGCCACGCCGGACCACAAGGAAGCCTGATGGCGAAGGCCAAGACCCAGTACGTCTGCCGGGAATGCGGCGCGGTGAGCCCCAAGTGGGCGGGTCAGTGCGGCGATTGCGGCGCCTGGAACACCCTGGAGGAGGCCGCGCCGGCTACCCAGGCCGGACCGCGCGGCGGTTATGCCGGGGAGGTCGCTGGCATCACCCGGCTGGGCGAGGTGGAGGCCGGCGAGGTCCCGCGCACCGGCACCGGCTTGTCGGAGCTGGACCGCGCCCTGGGCGGAGGGCTGGTACACGGGTCCGTCGTTCTGCTGGGCGGCGACCCGGGGATCGGCAAGTCCACCCTGCTGCTGCAGACGCTAGCCATGCTGCCGGTCGATGACACGCTTTACGTGACCGGCGAGGAATCCGCCCAGCAGATCAGCATGCGCGCTAGGCGGCTCGGGCTTGAGGTCGACGGGCTGCGCCTGCTGACCGAGACGCAGGTGGAGAACGTTATCGCCACCTGCGAGCGCGAACGCCCGCGCGTGCTGGTGATCGACTCCATCCAGACGCTGTACACCGCCGCACTGCAGTCCGCCCCCGGCTCGGTCGGGCAGGTGCGCGAGAGCGCCGCCGCCCTGGTGCGCCTGGCCAAGCAGCGCGGGATCACCGTGATCCTGGTGGGCCATGTGACCAAGGACGGCCAGCTGGCCGGACCGCGCGTGCTCGAGCACATGGTCGACACGGTGCTGTATTTCGAGGGCGACCCGGACGGGCGCTACCGCATGCTGCGCGCGGTGAAGAACCGCTTTGGCGCGGTCAACGAGCTGGGCGTGTTCGCGATGCTGGAGAACGGGCTCAAGGCCGTCTCCAACCCCTCCGCCATCTTCCTCTCGCGCCACCAGGGCCCGGTGCCCGGCTCCGTGGTGATGGTCACGCGCGAGGGCACCCGGCCGCTGCTGGTGGAGGTGCAGGCCCTGGTCTCCGAGAGCCACGCACCGCAGCCGCGGCGCATCACCGTGGGGCTGGAGCAGAACCGCCTGACCATGCTGCTGGCCGTACTGCACCGCCACGGCGGCGTCGCGCTGTTCGATCAGGACGTGTTCATCAACGTGGTCGGCGGCGTACGCGTAACCGAGACCGCGGCCGACCTGCCCATGCTCGCCGCCGCCCTGTCGAGCTTTCGCGACCGCCCCCTGCCGCAGGAGATGCTGGCCTTTGGCGAGGTCGGGCTGGCCGGCGAGATCCGGCCTGTGCCGAACGGCGAGGAGCGCCTGCGCGAGGCCGCCAAGCACGGCTACACGCGGGCGATCGCGCCGGCGGCCAATGCGCCGCGCAAGCCCATCAAGGGCATGGAGGTGGTCGCGGTCTCGCGCCTCTCCGAAGTCCTCGACGCCCTTTAGCACCCGGCCCCGCCGCCTCTTGTGGCAAGGCACCGTTCGTCATCCGGTGTTTACGTGCCTTCGGCCGGCCGCCTGCCTGCGCTGTCTCGGCAGCGCGCCCCGAGGTACTTTCTTGCTTGCCCAAGAAAGTACCCAAAGAAGGGCACCCGGATTCCGCCCGGGGACCTTGCTCCAGGGCCCTCGGGCCGGCGGCGCTGAAACTCGCTGCGCCTTCGGCTTCGCTCAGACAGTCAGCGCCTCTTTTCCGTCCCGAGGACCCCTCCGCAAGGGGCTTCATACGGGGGGGATCAGGTCAAGACAACGGCTGGCCTGACGTTCGTGTCAGTGGATGGACGCCAGGTGTTCCGACATCCTGGGCACGCGCGGCCTTCGCCCCTGGCGTGCCCCGCCCGCAAGCGGGCGCCAGAACCCATCGTAGGATGCCGATGAGCGCAGCGAATCGCATCAGAGTTTCCCCGGTGTCGGGATGGGCAGAAGTGCTGGAACACCGGATGCCGAACCAGGGCCAGCCACAACACACCGCAGCGTGAGCCGGAAACGAAAAAGGCGCCCGGAGGCGCCTTTGGTGAAGCGGGCAAAAAGGCCGCGTCAGTTGACGGCGTCGAGGTCGGATGCGAGCGATTCGCGCGCACCCTCGGGGACGGCGTCCAGCCGGTGGCTGTAGTTCTCGTGCTCCACCCCGATGGCAATGGCCGCACCGGATTTCGCGGCGGAGACCATCTCCGGGGTCAGCTCGAAGCGCAGGAAGTGGACCGACGAGGTCTTGTCGTCGGTCTCCCGATCCAGGTCCTCGTTCGCGATCGGGTAGACCTTGTCGTGGCCTTCGACCTGCACGTAGGTCTTGCGCTCGATCCCGATCAGCTTGGACAGCTGCACCTTGCGCTCGTCCACGTCCGGGTACTCGACCATCATGGTCGCCTTCCAGTTGGAACCGTCCGGGATCAGCGGGTTGTAGGCGTCCAGCTCGTCCTGGATGCCTTCGGCATCGAAGATCTTTTCGACCCGCAGCATCTCCTGGATCTGGTACTGCATGGTCTTGCGATCCTCGAAGTGCAGGGTCACGGCCGGGCCCACCTGCACCACGCGATTGCGCTTGTGCTGCATGACCTCGTTGCGAAACTGGGGCCGCACCTCGTGGTACTTCTCCAGCGAATACAGGTCGTTTCGACTCAGCTTGTCCACACTTGCCTCCATCTCGATACCTCCGTCACGTCGGACTGGTCCGCGGGACCCCTCAGTGGTCGTGGTGTCCCTTCTTCGTGTAGTCCTGGTCGGACCAGAGGTTGTCTTTCAGTTCGTGGTCGAACACCGGGTTATGGCGACGGATCCACTCCAGCACCATTGCCGCGTGTTCGATCTCTTCGTCGCGGTTGTGCGCGAGGATTGCCTTGAGTTCCTCGTTCTTGCAGGCATCGATGCGCTGCTGATACCAGTCCACCGCCTCGAGCTCTTCCATCAGCGAGACGATGGCGCGGTGCATCTCGCGCGACTCGTCGCTCAGTTCCTCGACGGGTTCGTGGTAGCTGTCACTGGCCATTTCGTGTCTCCATCCGCGGCGCCTCGGCGGGCGTACGTCGTGTTCTGGTAACCGATACCCGGCGCTACAGCCCGTAGGCCTGGCGCAGCAGGGTCAGCGGGTGTTCGGGCGCCTTGTCCTCGCCCTTGCCCTGCAGTCCGTTCTCGATCATGTGCCCGGCCATCGGGCAGTCACTCGAGTAGTGATCGGACTCGGCCTTCTGCACCCGGTTCACCACCGGACGACAGATCTTGGCCGCAGTCTCGTAGAACTCGCTCTTCACGCCATAGGTACCGTCGTGCCCGGAGCAGCGTTCGATCACGTCGATCTCGGTATCCGGCACAAGCTTCAGCAGGTCGCGAGTCTTGAGCCCCATGTTCTGCACCCGCAGGTGGCAGGCCGCGTGGTAGGCGATCTTGCCGAGCTTCTCGGGGAAGTCGGTGTTCAGCTTGCCTTCCTTGTGGCGCTCCATCAGGTACTCGAACGGGTCGAAGATACGATCGCGTACAGCGGCGACATCGGGCTCGTCCGGGAACATCAGCGGCAGTTCCTGCTTGTACATCAGCACGCAGGACGGGACTGGCGCGACAATGTCGTAGCCTTGGTCGATCATGCGCTTCATCGCCGGGATGTTCGCATCCTTCGCGGACTCGACGGCCTTCAGGTCGCCCAACTCGAGCTTGGGCATGCCGCAGCATTGCTCCTTCTCGACCAGGGTGACCTCGATGCCGTTGTGCTCGAAGACCTTGACCAGGTCCTCGACCAGGTGCGGCTCGTTGTAGTTGCCGTAGCAGGTGGCGTAGAGCGCTACCTTGCCCTGGGTGGCACCGGCCGGCTCGGGGTTGCTCACTCCCTTGGCAACCTTCGCCATGCGCGAGCGACCCTTGCTCGAGTGGTATTCAGGGACCGGGGCATCCGGGTGCACGCCCATAGTCTTGTCCAGCACCTTGCGCATCGCGCCGGTCTTGTTCGCGGCGTTGACTACGCCGGCAACCACCGGGATGCCCGCCAGCTTGCCGACGGTATCGGTGCTGGACATGAACTTGTGCGCGGCCTTCGCTCCCTCTTTCTGGAAACGCACGGCCTTGGCACGCAGCATCAGGTGCGGGAAGTCGACGTTCCATTCATGCGGGGGCACGTAGGGGCACTTGGTCAGGTAGCACAGATCACACAGGTAGCAGTGATCCACCACCTTCCAGTAGTCCTTCCGATCAACGCCGTCGACCTCCATGGTCTCGGATTCGTCGACCAGGTCGAACAGCGTGGGGAAGGAGTTGCAGAGGCTGACGCAGCGCCGGCAGCCATGACAGATGTCGTAGACCCGCTCCAGCTCGGCGAACAACGATTCCTCGTTGTAGAACTCGGGATTCTTCCAGTCCAGCGGATGGCGGGTCGGGGCTTCCAGACTTCCTTCACGTTGGTGCGTCGGCGCAGACATGCATCCCTCCGGTATCCGTATCAGTGTCGATGCTTCGAGGGAAACACGGAACAACATGCGAACGCAGCCGCAGGGCTGCCTTCACAGGCTGTTCCGTACCTCCCGGAAAACGGGGCCGGCGTAGCGGCCCCGCGTGCTTCCGTTACTACCGGACAATCAGTCGTCCAGCTGGTCCAGGGCCTTCTGGAAGCGGTTGGCGTGGGAACGCTCCGCCTTGGCCAGGGTCTCGAACCAGTCGGCGACTTCGTCGAAGCCTTCGTCGCGGGCGGTCTTGGCCATGCCCGGGTACATGTCGGTGTACTCGTGGGTCTCACCGGCAACGGCGGTCTTCAGGTTCGCGGCGGTGGGGCCGAATTCCAGGCCGGTGGCCGGGTCGCCGCAGCTCTCGAGGTACTCGAGGTGACCGTGGGCGTGGCCGGTTTCACCTTCGGCGGTGGAACGGAACACGGTCGCGACGTCGTTGTAGCCTTCCACGTCCGCCTTGGAAGCGAAGTACAGGTAACGACGGTTGGCCATCGATTCGCCGGCAAAGGCCTCCTTGAGGGCTTCTTCGGTCTTGCTACCTTTCAGTTCCATGGGTCTCTCCTCTTGCTGGTTAGGATCCACACACCGGTACGGCCGTTGTGCGGATCGGGCATTTAGACTTTGTCTAAAACACTTCGAAACTCTAGTTAGCACCCGGTCGCATGTCAACCGATTGCCCCGCTGACCGTGGGGGCACGGTCACGAAACTCAAGCCCCCGGCCGCCCGGCTTCTTTCCTCGCCGCGGCGGATCGGATACTTTCTCACCTTTTAGCCCCCGCGATCCAATAAGAACCCAACACGTAATCCGACACCATGACCGACACATCCACCGACAGCCCCGCCGAGTTCGAAGCCAGCCTGGAGGCCCTGGAGGCCCTGGTGGCACGGATGGAGTCCGGCGAACTGGGCCTGGAACAGTCGCTGGAGGAATTCCAGCGCGGCATGGAACTGGTCGGCCGCTGTCAGAAGGCGCTGGACGACGCCCAGGCACGCATCGAGAAACTCGCCAGCGAGCCTTCTGCGGAGGGTGCCGCGTCCGGGAGCGCACCGGACACCCCGACCGATCCCGACGACGTCCCATTCTAGGACCCGGCCTTGAGCATTCCAGATCCATCCGAGGCGCTGAAGGCCTATCAGCGTCGTATCGAGACCGTACTCGACCAGCGGCTCGCGGCCGACTCTTCCCCGGACCCGCGACTAATCGAGGCCATGCGCTATGCCACGCTCTCCGGTGGCAAGCGCCTGCGCCCAGTCCTGGTATACGCGGCCGGGGCCACCTGTAACGCCCCCGATGACGCGCTCGATGCGATGGCGGCGGCCGTGGAGATGGTCCATGTCTACTCGCTGATCCACGACGACCTGCCGGCGATGGACAACGACGACCTGCGCCGTGGCAGGCCCACCTGCCACCGTGCCTTCGACGAGGCCACCGCGATCCTCGCCGGGGATGCGTTGCAGGCCCGCGCCTTCGAGATCATGACCGCCGGCGTCCGCACCCTGCCCGGCACAGCCGGCCTGAATGCCCTGGCCGAGCTCGCCCACGCAGCGGGCCTGCACGGCATGGCCGGCGGCCAGGCCATCGACCTCGGCGCCTGCGGCAAGCCGATCGATCTGGCGGAACTGGAGCGCATGCACCGGCTCAAGACCGGCGCCCTGATCCGCGTGTCGGTGCGCCTGGGCGCAATCGCCGGTGGCGCCTCGGAGGACACCCTTGGCCACCTGACCCGCTACGCCGAATGCATTGGCCTGGCGTTCCAGATCCGCGACGACGTGCTCGACGTGGAGGGTGATCCGGAGGTGCTCGGCAAGGCCTGCGGGGCGGATGCCCGCCTGGACAAGGCGACCTTCCCCTCGCTGCAGGGCCTGGAGGCCTCGCGCGAACGCGCAGTGGCCCTGGTCGACGAGGCGCTGGACGAGCTGCAACCCTTTGGCCAGGAGGCGGACTTGCTTCGCTTCCTCGCGCGGTACATCGTCGACCGCATGAACTGACACGGCCTGCCCATGACCCCCACCCCCCTGCTGGATGCAATCGAATGGCCCGCCGACCTGCGGGCGCACCCGGCCTCGGAACTGCCGGGGCTGGCCGGCGAATTGCGCCAGTTTCTGATCGAGAGCGTCTCGCGCACCGGCGGCCATCTGGCCGCGAACCTGGGCACCGTGGAGTTGGCGGTCGCGCTGCACTACGCGTTCAATACCCCGGACGACCGCATCGTCTGGGATGTAGGGCATCAGGCCTATGCCCACAAGATCCTGACCGGCCGGCGCACCGGGATGGCCAGCCTGCGCCAGTACGGCGGGCTGGCCGGCTTCCCCAAACGCGCCGAGAGCGAGTACGACGCCTTCGGGGCCGGGCATTCCAGCACCTCGATCAGTGCCGCCGCCGGCATGGCCCTCGCCGCCAAGCACGCAGGACTGGACCGCCGCCATGTGGCGGTTATCGGCGACGGGGCGATGACCGCCGGCATGGCCTTCGAGGCGCTCAACCACATCGGCGATCTCGACTGTAATCTGCTGGTCATCCTGAACGACAACGACATGTCGATCTCGCCGAACGTCGGCGCGATGAACCAGTACTTCACCCGGCTGCTGTCCGGGCGGCTGTACAGCTCGGTGCGCGAGGGCTCCAAACGCATGCTGGAGTTCGTCCCGCCGATGAAGGCCTTTGCCGAGCGAGCCGAGGAGCACATGAAGGGCATGCTGGTGCCGGGCACGCTGTTCGAGGAACTGGGCTTTCGCTACTTCGGGCCGGTGGACGGCCATGACGTGAACGGCCTGGTATCGATCCTGAAGAACCTGCGCGGCGGTCACGGTCCGCAACTGCTGCATGTGGTCACACGCAAGGGACAGGGCTATGCCCCGGCCGAAGAGGACCCCTGCCGCTACCACGGGGTCTCCAAGTTCGAGCCGGAGAACGGGCTGACGCCCTCCGGGCCGAAGCCGCCCGCGTATACCGACATCTTCAGCCAGTGGCTGTGCGATCAGGCCACGGCCGACGACCGCCTGCTGGGCATCACCCCGGCGATGCGCGAGGGCTCCGGGCTGGTGGCCTTCTCCGAGCAGTTCCCCGAGCGCTACTTCGATGTCGGCATCGCCGAGCAGCACGCGGTCACGCTGGCCGCCGGCATGGCCTGCGAGGGGCAGAAGCCTGTGGTCGCGATCTACTCGACCTTCCTGCAGCGGGCGATGGACCAGGTGATCCACGACGTCGCCCTGCAGAACCTCCCGGTGCTGTTCGCGGTGGACCGCGCGGGGATCGTCGGCGCCGATGGCCCGACGCATGCCGGCACGTTCGATACCGCGCTGCTGCGCAGCGTCCCCAATATGCTGCTGATGGCCCCATCCAACGAGCACGAGTGCCGCCAGATGCTGTCCACTGGCTACGCCTACGAGGGCCCGGCGGCGGTGCGCTATCCACGCGGGGGCGGCCCCGGCGTCCTGCCGGAAGGGGGCAGCGAGGACCTGGAGACCCTGCCTGTCGGACGCGCCGAGGTCGTACGCGAGGGCCGAGGCCTGGCGATCCTCAGCTTCGGCGCGCTGCTGGAGACCGCCCTGGCCGCGGGCGAGGCGCTGGACGCCACCGTGGTGAACATGCGTTTCATCAAGCCGCTCGACACCGAACTGCTGGCGCGGCTGGCCGCCCGCCATGAAGGCTTCGTGACGCTCGAGGATCATGCCCGCGCCGGTGGCGCCGGCAGCGCGGTGCTGGAATGGCTCTCCGCCGAGGGCCTGACCCTGCCCTGCCAGGTACTGGGCATCCCGGACGTTTTCACCGAACATGGCTCGCGCGAACAGATCCTGGCCGACTGCGGCCTCGACACCGAGGGCGTGCTGGCCGCGATTCGCCACGCCTGCGGGCAGGAGAATTGCGCGGACGCCAGCGGCCGGATAGGCTTCGCGGGCTGACAAATCCCCGGCCGGCGACGGCCACTCGCCCGGAAAAGATCATGAGTGCCCGTTACACCCTCCGCGTCCTGACCGACTTCGCCTCCGCGCATACCCTGCGCGACTACCCGGGGCAGTGCGCGAACATGCACGGTCACAACTGGAAGGTGGAAGCCGAGGTCCAGGCCGAGACCCTGGACGACGCCGGCATGGCGGTGGACTTCAAGGTGGTCAAGACCGCCGCGCGCGAGATCGCCGGGCAGCTGGATCATCGTTATCTGAACGACGTCCCGCCGTTCGACACGGTCAACCCGACCGCCGAGCACATCGCACAGTGGTTCTTCCGCCAGATGGCGGAGCGCCTGAACCGCCCGGGCCTGCGTATGCACGCGCTGACCCTGTGGGAGACCGACCGCGCCTGCGTACGCTACAGCGAGGACGGCTAAGCCTCCCTCGCTTCACCACCCCCACGCCCCGCCACAAGCACCGTCATCGCGAGGAGCGAAGCGACGTGGCGAACTCCGTCCGGAACCATCTGCTTCCATAGCTGGCTCACCACCAGCTTCCGGAGGTTGCCGCGGCCCCTGCGGGGCCTCGCAATGACGGTGCCCGTTTCCCGCTCCGTTGCCGCCCCCAAGCGTACCTTACCCGCCGTCTACAAATGATTCGAGGCGTAGTCCGCCAGCCGCGAGCGCTCGCCGCGGGTCAGTGTGATGTGCCCGCTGTGGGTCCAGTTGCGGAAGCGGTCCACCACGTAGGTCAGGCCGGACGAGGTCTCGGTCAGGTACGGGGTGTCGATCTGCGCGATGTTGCCCAGCGCCACCACCTTGGTGCCCGGCCCCGCGCGGGTAACCAGGGTCTTCATCTGCTTGGAGGTCAGGTTCTGCGCCTCGTCCAGGATGATGTAGCGGCTCAGGAAGGTGCGCCCGCGCATGAAGTTCAGGGAGCGAATCTTGATACGGCTGGTCAGCACGTCGTTCGTAGCTGCCCGGCCCCAGTCGCCCGCACCTTCGGACTTGGCCAGGACCTCGAGGTTGTCCATCAACGCGCCCATCCACGGGGTCATCTTCTCTTCCTCGGTCCCGGGCAGGAAGCCGATGTCCTCGCCCACAGGGACCGTGACCCGGGTCATGATGATCTCCTTGTAGGTGTTGTCCTCCAGCGTCTGCGCAAGCCCCGCGGCCAGCGCCAGCAGGGTCTTGCCGGTACCGGCAGCCCCCAACAGGGAGACGAAATCCACCTCCGGGTCCATCAGCAGGTTCAGGGCGTAGTTCTGCTCGCGATTGCGGGCATTGATGCCCCAGACGCTGTGGCGCGGGGTCATATAATCGTCCACCAGCTCGATCACCGCGGACTCGTTCGGCTGGTCGATCTCCAGCACGATCGCGGACAACGGATTCTCCCCCTCGCGGTAGACGAACTGATTGGGCTGCCACTCGCTGACCAGGGGCCCGGTGACTCGGTAGTAGGTCCGGCCGGACTCCTGCCAGGAGTCCATCTTGGTCCCGTGGGTCTCCCAGAAATCCGCTGGCAGCTCGGTCATGCCGGAGAACAGCAGGCTGACGTCATCCAGGACCTGGTCGTTGTAGTAGTCCTCCGCGTGCAGGCCGATCACCGCCGCCTTGATGCGCAGGTTGATGTCCTTGGAGACCAGCGTGACCGGGAGGTCCGACCACTCCGTCTTGAGCGCCTGTGCGGTGGCCAGGATGTCGTTGTCCGGGGTCGAACCGGGCAGCGAATCCGGCAGGCGCGAGGTCAGATTGCGGGTCTGAAAAAACAGCCGCCCGGAGGGTGCAAGCGTCGACTCGCTGAGCGATTCGGCCTGTAGCGGTAACCCGGCGGCAATCTGCTCGTGGGTCGCGCCACTCATCAATTCGTCGATAAAGCGCGAGACCTGGCGCACGTTGCGCGCGACCTCGGAGACCCCCTTCTTGCCGCGGTCGAGTTCCTCGAGCACGACCATGGGCAGGAAGATGTCGTGTTCCTTGAAGCGGAACAGCGCAGTGGGGTCATGCATCAGGACATTGGTGTCCAGGACAAACAGGCGTTTCGGGTCCTCCGGTGTTTCGCTCATGGCGCCTCCGCGGCCGGGGTGAGTCGAAAACAAATGGGGCGAACGTCTACTGCCAGTACTCTCGAAGAATTCGCGGGGCGCCTCACTGGCCGGCCATCTCGCGTACCGCGGCCAGGACCTCGTCCACATGCCCCGGCACTTTGACCTTGCGCCATTCCCGGCGCAGCACACCCTGCTCGTCGATCAAGAAGGTGGAGCGCTCGATGCCGCGCACCTGCTTGCCGTACATGTTCTTCATCTTGATCACGTCGAACGCCTCGCACAACTGCTCGTCGGCGTCGCTCAGCAGGTCGAACGGCAGCTCCTGCTTGGCACGGAAGTTCTCGTGGCTCTTCACGCTGTCGCGCGAGACCCCGAGGATGACCGCGCCGGTGGCGTCGAACGCGGCCTTGTTGGCCGCAAAGTCGCGGCTCTCGTTGGTGCAGCCCGGCGTGCTGTCCTTCGGGTAGAAATAGAGCACCACGATCTTGCCGCGAAAATCACCCGGGCCCAGGGTCTGCTCGCCGGTGGCGGGCACGCGAAGGTCTTCGGGAACGGTCTGGTCAATGGCGATCGTCATTAGGTGTCACTCCGTGTCGTGGTGGGGCCGGACGGCGCCGGATCGGAATCAGGCCTTGATCGGATCCAGCACGCCGTCCAGGTTCAGTTCGTCGCAAAAATCCATGAATTCGCCGCGCAGGCTGGCCAGGTGCTGTCCCGCCGGGATGTCCACCACCATGTTGGCGGCGAACATGCGCGCGCCCGTGTGCTGAGCGGTGTAGACGCGCGTCTGTACGTCACGCAGGTTCACACCACGGCTGGTGAAGAAATCGGCCAGGGCATTGACCAGCCCCGGGGCGTCCAGCGCGACCACGTCCACCGCATAGGCCATCGCGGGCTGGCTGGATTCATCCAGCGGCCCACGGCGCACGGTGATCGCGAGATCCAGCTCGGCCTCCAGCCGTTCCAGGCGGGATTCCAGCGTGGCGAGGGTCTTCCAGTTGCCGCTGGCGCTCAGCGCCATGCAGCAATAGCCGTCCAGGGTCGTAATGCGGCTGGACTCCAGGTTGCAGCCTGTATCGACGATGACACGCGTAACGCCGGCCACCAGGCCAGGCTGGTCGGGTCCGATCAGATTCAGGATCAGATGGGTGTGCGAGCCGGCCCCGACGACCTCAGCCATGCCGGCCCCTGGAGCGCAGAGCGCAGCCGGGCGGCCACTGGCCTGAGGCAATGCTGGACGGGTTGGATGCATCCACTGGCATGATGGCTGGGAACATACCACCTCGCCTGGGTGGCGCCAACGGTCCGGGCGCCATCCAGACGGGGTCTGCGCACGGCTTCTTGAACGCCTTGTCGCGCGCCCGTTAGACTGCACCATTACCGTCGCTGGAGGAGTCGATGTTTCAAGGCAGCATGGTCGCACTGGCGACCCCGATGCACGCGGACGGCAGTCTCGACTGGCCGGCGCTTGATCGGCTCCTCGAATTCCACATCGAGGCCGGAACCGACGCCATCGTAGCGGTCGGTACTACCGGCGAATCCGCCACCCTCGATTTCGACGAACACTGTGAAGCGATTGCCCATACGGTCAAGACCGTGGGCGGGCGTCTGCCGGTGATCGCCGGCACCGGCGCAAACTCCACGCGCGAGGCGATCGCGCTCACGCGCTGTGCCCGCGAAGCCGGCGCCGATGCCTGCCTGCTGGTATCCCCGTACTACAACAAGCCCACGCAGGAGGGCCTGTATCTGCACCACAAGGCCATCGCCGAGGCCGTCGATATCCCGCAGATCCTCTATAACGTTCCGGGGCGCACGGCCGTCGACATGCTCCCCGAGACAGTCGAACGCCTGGCCGAAATCCCGAACATCGTCGGCCTCAAGGAGGCCACGGGCAATAACGAGCGCACCGCCGAGCTTGTCCAGCGCGTGGGCGGCCGCTTCGACCTGTTCAGTGGCGAAGATGCGAATGGGCTGGCCTTTTTGCTGGCCGGGGGACAAGGGGTCATCTCGGTGACCGCGAACGTCGCCCCGGCGCTAATGGCCCGCATGTGCCGCGCCGTGCGCGAGGGACGCGCGGACGAAGCCCGCGAAATCAATCGCCAGCTGGATGGTCTGCATTCGGCCTTGTTCCTCGAAGCCAATCCCATCCCCGTAAAATGGGCCTTGCAGCGCATGGGGATGATAGAGGAAGGTATTCGCCTGCCCCTGACACCCCTTTCCGAACCGTTCCATGCACCGGTACTGGACGCGATGCGCCAAGCCGGCATTGAGGTCTGAGTCCGATCATGAAATTGCCTTTCAAGCCCTATCACTCCGCCACGCGCGCCACCCTCGCGATCGCCACGGGTCTCGCCGTCGCTGGTTGCGGAGGCTGGGGTGGTGATCGCCAGTCCGGCCCGGAATACGAAATGAGCCGGCAGATGGAGGACCTCGAAGTCCCGCCGGATCTGATCGCGCCAGACACCGAGCGGGCCTACCGCCTGCCCGATGACCCGGGCGGCCGCATCAGTGCCCGCGACATGCAGCAGGACACCGCCCAGCGCCAGCAACAACCCGCGCAGGCCCAGCCCGGCGCCCCGACCCGCACCGCCCAGGTACTCCCGGAGTCCGCCGAGGTGCAGCTCATGCGCGACGGAGGCACGCGCTGGCTCCAGGTTGACGGCGATCCCGGCGAGATCTGGGATCGACTGGTCGCCTTCTGGGACAGCCAGAACCTCCGCCTGGAACGCAACGAACCCCAAGTGGGCGTGATGCAGACCGAGTGGGCCGAAGACCGAGCCGGCATCCCGCTGCGCGGCACGCAGAACATCTTCGCCCGCGCCCTTGGCAACGTATACGACGCCAACACCCGCGACCAGTACCGGATGCGCGTCGAGCGCGTGAACGGACAGTCGGAAATCTACATCACCCATCGAGGTGCCGAAGAGCAGGCCGAGGGCCAGTCCTGGCGCTGGGCCATGCGCCCCTCGGACCCGGAGCTCGAAGCCGAGATGCTGAACCGGCTGCTCGTTTACCTCACCACCGGCGATCCGGGTGAAGGGGGCGCACGGGTTGCCGAGACCCTCGTCGACCGCCCGACCGAACTGCAGATGACGGAGCATGATGGTTCGCCCGCCCTGCTCCTGGGCGGTGAATATGAACGGGTCTGGCGCCAACTTGGCACCTTCCTGGACCGCGCCGGATTGCTGGTGGATGAACAGGACCGCCAGGCCGGCATCTACGAGGTCACCTACCGTCCCGACATGACCGGCGACCGCGACGAGCCCGGTTTCTTCGGCCGCATCTTCGGTCGCGGTGGAGATCGCAGGGAAAACGAGCGCTACCAGGTCCGGTTGGAGGATCGGGGCGATGGCGACCTCTTGATCGAGGCTCGCGACATTGAAGGCGACCGCCTGAGCGATCGCGACGCCGAGTTCGTGCTGGAGCGGATTCAGACTCAGATGCAGCGGTAAGCCACCCGGAGCCCGGGGCCACTCCAGCGAAGAAGCAGCGCCGGGGCGAAGCAACCTGCTCCCCCGTGGCGCCTAAGCCTGACAGCGTGCCCGGGTGGTCCACACGTCTACCCTGCATTCACCTTCGGAGCAGTGCGTGATCCGATTTTGTTCACTTGGCAGCGGGAGTGGCGGCAACGCGCTCGTGGTCGAGATCGGCTCGACCCGCCTGCTGGTGGACTGCGGATTTTCCGTACAGGAGATCGAGCGGCGCCTCGCACGTCAGGGGCTCGCGGCCACCGATCTCCATGGGGTGTTCGTGACCCACGAACACGGCGACCACCTGGGGTCCGCGCCGGCCCTCTCGCGCCGTTATGGCCTGCGCGTCTACGCCTCAGTCGGGACCCGACTGGCGGCACGCGACAGCGCATTTGCACACCTCGAAGAGATCCAGCCGGACCTCCCAGTCGAGCTGGACGACGCCCTGGTCATCCCCTATACAGTCCCGCATGACGCCCGCGAACCGACCCAGTTCGCCTTTTCCGACGGCGCGTCGCGCCTCGTCCTGATGACCGATGCCGGCCACATCTCGCCCCACATGATCGAGACGGCCTCCGGCGCCCAGGGCCTCCTTCTTGAATGCAACCACTGCCCGGAGATGCTCGCGTCCGGACGTTACCCTCCCAAGCTCAAGCGACGCATTGCTGACGGGTACGGACATTTGCCCAACCGCGACGCGACCCGCCTTCTTCAACGCGCCGACACATCCCAGCTGGAACACCTGATCGGCATGCACCTTTCGAGCGACAACAACCGCCCCGAACTGGCTGAACAGGCCCTGTGCGAGGGGGTCGGCGCCAGTCGCGACGAGATCGCGATCGCTTCCCAGGACCACGGGTTCGACTGGCGCTGCATCCGCTGAAGAGCACTTGTTCGCTATCAGAGCACGTCAATGCAGTCCAATTGCTAACGGCGCGACTCCCGCAGGAAATACACCCCACCCGCGATGAAGGCGAGCCCGATAATGGTCGCGACCGGCCCGCCAAACCCTGAACCTTCACGGGGCGCAATCGGAGTAAACGCCACCTCGCCTCCGAGAACCGCGTAGGCTCCGATCCCGATCAGCACCAACCCGACCGTCACCAAACCACCGTCTGTCCGCTTCTTGCCTCGAGCCATCTCTTAAAACCGTCTCTAGTCGCCGCGCACAACGCACCTCAGCATCATGCCTGCCGTCTCAGCCATAAAAAAAGCCCGGCCCCCATATTGGGAACCGGGCTTCGGATTAATGCCTGGCGGTGACCTACTCTCACATGGGGAGGCCCCACACTACCATCGGCGCAGAGCAGTTTCACTTCCGAGTTCGGGATGGGATCGGGTGGTTCCTACTCGCTATTGCCGCCAGACAAACTGGCCAGATCACCCAGCGCGTGCGCTGCGTCATCTGAATTCGGAATGCATTCTAGGTGATGTGTACAACAGTGATGTGTCAGACGAGACCAACCATCAACACCTTGGGTGTTATATGGTCAAGCCGCACGGGCAATTAGTACTGGTTAGCTGCACGCGTTACCGCGCTTCCACACCCAGCCTATCAACGTTGTAGTCTTCAACGGCCCTTTAGGGACCTCGAGGGTCCAGGGAGATCTAATCTTCAGGTGGGTTTCCCGCTTAGATGCTTTCAGCGGTTATCCCTTCCGCACATAGCTACCCGGCAATGCCACTGGCGTGACAACCGGAACACCAGAGGTGCGTCCATCCCGGTCCTCTCGTACTAAGGACAGATCCTGTCAAATCTCCGACGCCCACGGCAGATAGGGACCGAACTGTCTCACGACGTTCTAAACCCAGCTCGCGTACCACTTTAAATGGCGAACAGCCATACCCTTGGGACCTGCTTCAGCCCCAGGATGTGATGAGCCGACATCGAGGTGCCAAACACTGCCGTCGATATGGACTCTTGGGCAGTATCAGCCTGTTATCCCCGGAGTACCTTTTATCCGTTGAGCGATGGCCCTTCCATACAGAACCACCGGATCACTAAGACCTGCTTTCGCACCTGCTCGACGTGTCTGTCTCGCAGTTAAGCACCCTTATGCCTTTGCACTCGTCGCGCGATTTCCGACCGCGCTGAGGGTACCTTCGCACTCCTCCGTTACTCTTTGGGAGGAGACCGCCCCAGTCAAACTACCCACCACACACGGTCCCCGACCTGGATAACAGGCCTGGGTTAGAACTTCAAAATTGCCAGGGTGGTATTTCAAGGTTGGCTCCACTGAGACTGGCGTCCCAGCTTCAAAGCCTCCCACCTATCCTACACAAACAAGTTCAAAGTTCAGTGTGAAGCTGTAGTAAAGGTTCACGGGGTCTTTCCGTCTAGCCGCGGGTACACAGCATCTTCACTGCGATTTCAATTTCACTGAGTCTCGGGTGGAGACAGCGCCGCCATCGTTACGCCATTCGTGCAGGTCGGAACTTACCCGACAAGGAATTTCGCTACCTTAGGACCGTTATAGTTACGGCCGCCGTTTACCGGGGCTTCGATCAAGGGCTTCGCCGAAGCTAACCCCATCAATTAACCTTCCGGCACCGGGCAGGCGTCACACCCTATACGTCCTCTTTCGAGTTTGCAGAGTGCTGTGTTTTTAATAAACAGTCGCAGCGGCCTGGTCTCTGCGACCTCGACCAGCTCAGGGAGCAAGTCCCATCACCGGCCAAGGCGTACCTTCTCCCGAAGTTACGGTACCATTTTGCCTAGTTCCTTCACCCGAGTTCTCTCAAGCGCCTTGGGATTCTCACCCTGCCCACCTGTGTCGGTTTGGGGTACGGTCCCGCGTTAACTGAAGCTTAGAGGATTTTCCTGGAAGCAGGGCATTAGTCACTTCGCTCCCGTAGGAGCTCGTCATCGTATCTCAGGATTGTGTCCCCGGATTTGCCTAAGGACACTCCCTACATACTTAAACCGGACACCAACAGCCGGATGACCTAGCCTTCTCCGTCCCCCCATCGCATTAACGCGAGGTACAGGAATATTAACCTGTTTCCCATCGACTACGCATTTCTGCCTCGCCTTAGGGGCCGACTAACCCTGCGCCGATTAACGTTGCGCAGGAAACCTTGGGCTTTCGGCGGATGGGTTTTTCACCCATCTTATCGTTACTCATGTCAGCATTCGCACTTCTGATACCTCCAGCATGCCTCTCGACACACCTTCACAGGCGTACAGAACGCTCCTCTACCACTTGCAAAGCAAGTCCGCAGCTTCGGTACATGGCTTAAGCCCCGTTAAATCTTCCGCGCAGGCCGACTCGACCAGTGAGCTATTACGCTTTCTTTAAAGGATGGCTGCTTCTAAGCCAACCTCCTGGCTGTCTCTGCCTTCCCACATCGTTTCCCACTGAGCCATGATTTTGGGACCTTAGCTGGCGGTCTGGGTTGTTTCCCTTTCCACGACGGACGTTAGCACCCGCCGTGTGTCTCCCATGCTCGC
>NZ_KB899554.1:0-617500 GCF_000378325.1 Thioalkalivibrio sp. ALJ2 | reverse complement strand
CCAGCAACTACTGGGATCCACCGGCCTGAAGGCCCAGGACATCCTGGCCATCGGTTCGCACGGACAAACTGTCCACCATGCACCCGGCGCCGACCCCGCATTCACCTGGCAGATTGGCGACCCATTCCGGATCGCCGAAGCCACGGGCATCGACGTGATCGCGCACTTTCGCCAACGCGACCTCGCGGCGGGCGGCGAGGGGGCTCCGCTGGCCTGCGCGTTCCATGCCGCCTGGCTGGGCCACCCCTCCGAGACACGCGCGATCCTGAACCTCGGAGGGATCGCCAATCTGACCTGGCTGGAGCCGGGCCAGCCGGTACGCGGATGCGACAGTGGACCCGCCAACACCCTGATGGACGGGTGGACCCGACGGCACCTGGGTCAGCCTTATGATGCCGACGGCGCCTGGGCGCGCACGGGACACATCGACCGGCCACTACTGGAACAGCTCCTCGCGGACCCGTACTTTCAGCGCCCTGCCCCAAAGAGCACGGGGCCCGAGCATTTCTCGCCCCACTGGCTCCGCCAGGTTGGCGGCGAACGGCTCGACCGCCTGAACACCGAGGACGTTCAGGCCACCCTGGTCGAACTTACGGTGGAGGGGGTGCGGCTGACGCTCGAATCCCTGCGCACAACCGCACCCGATCGCGTCATCGTCTGCGGCGGCGGCGCCCACAATGGCTACCTGATGGAACGACTGCAAAGCCAGCTGGCCGGCAGCACGGTCGAGACCTCCGAACACCACGGAATCCCGCCTCAGCAGGTGGAGGGGGCCGCCTTTGCCTGGCTGGCGTATCGCCATCTGCAACACGAGGCCGGCAACCTGCCGGAAGTCACGGGTGCCCGTGGACCACGCATCCTCGGCTGCCGGATCCCCGGACGCGCACCGGAATCCACATAGAAATACGCACAAAAAAGGCCCGACCGAAACGGCCGGGCCCTGACAATGCGATAACAGCCCTGGACGTCAGACCGAGAAGCTGGACCCGCAACCGCAGGTGGTCGTGGCGTTCGGATTGCGAATCACGAACTGCGCGCCTTCCAGACCCTCGGTGTAGTCGATCTCGGCACCCGCGAGATACTGAAAGCTCATCGGATCGATCAGCAGGGTCACCCCTCCGTTCTCGACCACGGTATCGCCGTCGCCCACCGTCTCGTCAAAGGTAAAACCGTACTGGAAGCCGGAGCAACCACCACCACTGACGAACACCCTCAGCTTGAGGTTGTCGTTGTTCTCCTCCTCGATCAGCCCCTTCACCTTGTTCGCGGCGGCGTCACTGAAGATCAGCGGGCTCGGGATCTCCATGTCCATGTCTGCCTCGGTATTGGACGTCATGGCTTCGGACATTGGGTGCCTCCTGTAAGAATCATTTTCATTCACGCTACGGAATACTGACCGTCAGCGTCAAGAATACCCCACGAATGATGCTGGGCCACCTTTGGCGAAACGCGGGTCGCACCGGCCACCGTCAGGAGACCGCAGTCTGCGGCTCACCCTGCTCCACGGGCAGCTCCTCGAGTTCGCCCTGCAGCGGCTCTTCCATTCGCTCGAGCTGGCCGTCGATACTCGCACCCTCGGTGATCTGCAGACTCTTGTAGTACAGATGCCCGTGCAGCCGCGCGGTCGCACCGAGTTCGACGTACTCGCTCATATGCATGTCGCCGCGCACTTCGCCGTTCACGACCAGGTGCGGCACCATCACCTGCCCCTCGACGACCCCCTGGGGAGCGACCATCAGAACGGCGGAGGGATCACTCAGCGCACGAATGCTGCCGACCACGCGCCCCTCGACATACAAGCCCCCGCTAAACTCCAGCTCGCCGCGCACCACGGCGTTCTCCCCAATCATGGTGTCGACCCGGCGCGTCCGCTTGCTGCCGCGCCCCTTCTTGCGTCCGATCATGCCCCTTCTCCCGCCATGCGGCCCCACTCTCCGCGCTTCATGACTGCGTCGGGGCCATCGTCTTCATCGGGCTCCACCCTAACGGCTACAGCTTCCGGGGTGAAATCCTCCGGCAATACAACGCGTACGCGCGCGTTTCGCAGCAACCGGAAACCCTCGATTGTACGTTCCTGCTCCACGCCCAGGTCATCGTGATCGAGGGTTGTATCTTCATCGTCCCCCTCGAAACGCCCGGTAATCTCTACCGACCAACGCACATCCAGCGACCGGTTCAGGCCCGGTCGGTAGATCTGAAACACGACGTCCCAGACCCCGGACTGGCCTGTCTCCTGCAACGCCAGGTCGCGCAAGCCCAGACTCGAGTCATCATTGTTTTCCGCCAGTCGCTCGTAGAACGCCACTTCATCGCGCAACCGTGCGAGCTCGGTCTCCTGACGCTCGACATCGTCGCGATAGGCATCGACCTCGGTCTCCAGCAGCGACAGCCGCCGCAGCGCACGCTGCTGCTCGGCCTCTGCCTGCTGACGCGCCTCGACCTCGCGCTGCAGTTCGTCCGTCAGGGCATCAATGCGTACCTGGGGGTCAATCACGCCCTCGTCCGGCCAGTGCATCCACAACCAGCCGCCGATCCCGGCCACCAGCAGAAAAGGCGCCAGCAACAACACGCCCAACCCCCAGCGCCGCCGACGCTGTCGCACCGGCCGTGGTGGCGGGATCCGGGGGCGGCGTCGCGGCACCGGCGTCGGGAGCTTGGACATAAGGCAACCGAGCTAAGGGAAGACCGCCAACTCGCGCAACCCCTCGTCCTCCGGGCAATCGAACATGAGGTTCATGTTCTGTACGGCCTGCCCGGCCGCCCCCTTGACCAGGTTGTCGATCACCGACAGCACCACCAGTCGATCCGAGTGCGGCGACCGTGCCACCGCGATCCGGCAGCGGTTGGTGCCCCGCACGCTGGCCGTTTCGGGATGCGATCCCGGCGGCAGGACGTCGACGAACGGCTCATCGGCGTAGCGTTGCTCGAAGCAGGCCTGCCAGTCGGTCTCGGACTGTCGCGGCCGCAGATAGAGGGTTGCATGGATGCCGCGCGTCATCGGCACCAAGTGCGGCTGGAAGATCAGCCCGACCTCGCCGCCGGCCACACCACTCAGGGTCTGATGAATCTCCGGCCAGTGCCGGTGACCGCCGGCCGCGTAGGCGCGGAAGTTCTCTTGCACCTCGGCGAACAGACCGCCGATCTGCGCCTTGCGCCCCGCACCGCTGACGCCACTCTTGGCATCCGCGATCACGTCGGCCGGGTCGACCAGACCCTGTTCCAGCAGCGGCAGAACACCAAGCGTCACGGCCGTCGGATAGCAGCCGGGCACCGCAATCAGCCGCGCCGGCCGGATCCGGTCACGATGAATCTCCGGCAGGCCGTAAACGGCCTCGTCCAGGTATTCCGGGGCCCCGTGCGCCTGCCCATACCAGCGCGCCCACAGTTCCGGGTCGCGTATACGAAAGTCGGCCGAGAGATCGATGACCCGCACTCCGCGCTCCAGCAACGCACCGGCCATCGCATGCGCCACACCATGCGGCGTGGCAAAGAACACCACATCACAATCGCCCAGCACATCCGGATCCGGCTCGCGAAAGACCGCGTCCACCGCCCCGCGCAGACTGGGGAACAAGTCGGCTACGGCCGTCCCGGCCTCGCCGCGCGAGGTCACCACCGCCAGTTCCGCCGAAGGGTGCCGGGCCAGCAGGCGCAGCAACTCCACGCCGGTGTACCCGGTCGCACCGACAACCCCGATGCGGATAGGTTTGCTATTGGTTGTTGCTGTCATGCTGCGGCATGATACCGGGTTACCACATGGCACGGAACGAAGGCCCACTCAGGCCAGTCGAAACCGACGAATCATTCGAACCCAACGGGAACCTCTGTATCCATGAGCAGCTTTCGTATCGACCGCAAGGCCATCATTGGCGGCATCTTCATCCTGGCCCTGATCGGGGTTGCCCTGGCGATCTGGCTGACCGATGACGGCATGCGCCCGGCGCCCGACTTTACCGCCACCACCCTCGATGGCGAGGAGGTCTCGCTGTCGGATTACGAGGGGCGCCCGGTGATGATCTCCTTCTGGGCCACCAACTGCCCATCCTGCGTGCGCGAGATCCCGAAGCTGATTCACCTGCACGAGACCTATGCCGAGAAGGGCTTCGAGCTGCTGGCGGTCGCCGTCTCCTATGACCCGATCAACCGGGTGGAGTCGATGCGCGAGGACCGCGAGATGCCGTACAAGGTGATCCACGACGCTGAGGACGGCATGTCGCAGGCCTTCGGAGGCGTGCGCCTGACCCCGACCACCTTCGTGATCTCGCCCGGCGGCCGCATCGTCTACCAGAAACTGGGCGACCCGGACTTCGAACAGATCGAACGCCACCTGCAACGCTGGCTGTCCTGAGCCAACCACCACCGGCACCCTGGGAGACCTGAAGCATGGAAGCCTACAACTGGCTGGTCAGCCTGCATGTGATCTTCATGGTCACCTGGTTCGCCGGGCTGTTCTATCTGCCGCGGCTGTTCGTCTATCACGCGATGACCGACGACGCCCTGGGTCACGAGCGCTTCAAGATCATGGAGCGCAAGCTGTTCTACGGGATCATGACGCCCGGCGGGGTGCTGACTATCGCGTTTGGCGGGGCCATGCTGGCCCTGATCCCGGGGTATCTGAACGAGCCCTGGATGCACTTCAAGCTGACGCTGGTGGCCTTGCTGGTGATTTACCACATCTGGTGCGGCTGGATCGTGCGCGACTTCCGGGATGATCTGAACCGTCGCGAACACACCTGGTTTCGCTGGTTCAACGAGTTTCCGGTGCCGATCCTGGTCGGGGTGGTGGTGCTGGTGATCAACCGCTCCATCGAGGATGCATTGATCGCAATCGGGGTCGTGCTGGCGATCTTTGTGCTGGCCGCACTGATCGGCTGGTGGAAACGCCGGCGCGAGGCCGCCTAACGCAACCGAATCAGTTCTTCCCCGCGCGCACCAGCCCACCGAGCCCGGCCTGCACCAGGGCATTGTTCAGCAGCGAGCGGATCTGCTCCGCGTTCTCCAGCATGCGGCACTGGGCCAGCAGCGCCTCGGCGCGATCCGTGGAGAAGCTGCGGATCACCCATTTCACCCGCGGGATTGCGGAAACACTGACGCTGAGGCTGTCGATCCCCATCCCCAGCAGCAGGATCACCGCGGCCGGATCGGCCGCCATCTCGCCACAGACACTAACCGGCTTGCCCGCCCGGTGGGCCCCGTCGGTGATGGTTTCCAGCGCGCTGATGCAGGCCGGGTGCAGGGTGTCATAGAGGCTGGCCACTCGCGCGTTGTTGCGATCCACCGCCAGCAGGTACTGCACAAGGTCATTGGTCCCCACCGACAGGAAGTCCACGCGCCGCGCCAGCGTCTCCGACAGATAGACCGCGGCCGGGACCTCGACCATCACCCCGACCTTGGGCATCGGGATCATGAACCCCTCGTCCAGCAACTCCTCGCGGGCGCGGTTGAGCAGGGTCATCGCCCCCTTCAGCTCGTCCAGCGCCGAGATCATCGGGAACAGGATCTGCAGGTTGTCGTGCGCACAGCTCGCCTTGAGCATCGCGCGCAGCTGGGTCAGGAAGATCTCCGGGTGGTCCAGCGAGATACGGATGCCACGCCACCCCAGGAACGGGTTGTCCTCCTTGACCGGGAAATACGGCAGCGCCTTGTCGCCGCCGATATCCAGCGTGCGCAGCGTGACCGGCATCGGATCGAATGATGCCAGCACCTGTTCGTAGAGCTGGACCTGCTCTTCCTCCCCGGGGAAGCGGTCGCGAATCATGAACGGGACCTCGGTGCGATAAAGCCCCACGCCTTCGGCCCCGGACTCCAGCGACGGCTTGATATCGGCCAGCAACCCGGAGTTCGCCAGCACCGGGACCGCCACACCGTCACGGGTGGCCGCCGGGTCCTTGGCCAGGGCCCGCAGGTCCTCGGCCAGCTCGCGTTCCTCGCGCACCAGACGCTCAAACTCGGTGCGCAACTCCGCATTGGGGTTCACGAACAACCGGCCACGATAGCCGTCGACCAGGATCTCGCGGTTCTCCAGTCGGCCCACCGGCAGCTCAGAAACCCCCATCACCGCCGGGATGTTGAGCGCCCGCGCCAGGATCGCGATGTGCGAGGAGCCCGTGCCCTTGGCCGAGACCATCGCTCCCAGCCGCTCGATCGGCACCTCGGCCAGGTGGGATGCGGTCAGGTCATCACCCACCAGGATGCCGCCATCCGGGAATTCCTCCTGGCTGCGCTCGGCCGGCAACAGGTGCGACAGCACCCGCCGACCCAGGTCTCGCACATCGGACGCGCGCTCGCGCAGGTACGGGTCCTCCATGTCGTTAAACACGCGAACGCTCTCACGCACGGTGTCACGCAGGGCGGCGGGGGCCCACTGGCCGTTGCGAATGCGCGCCTCCGTCTTTTGCACCAGCGAGTCCGAGCCCAGCAGCATCAGATAGGCGTCGAACAGCACCTGCTCGTCCGCGCCAAGGGCCTCGCCCATGCGCTGCTTGAGATCCTCGATTTCGGTGCGCGTCTCGGCCACCGCCTTGGCAAGGCGTTCGAGTTCCTCGTCGACCCCGACCCCCTCGCGGTCCGGGATGGAGTCGAGATCCGCCAGCCGATAGGCGACCACGGCCCGGCCAATCGCAACCCCGGGAGACCCGGCGATCCCGGTCGCCTCGACATTGACGTGCCCAATCAGCGGGGTCTCGGAGGAGATCTCGTCGTTGAATTCCGCGTAGGCAATCGCACCGGCCAACTGCGCGGCCAGGGTAATCAGAAAGGAGACGTGCTCGTCATCGAACTTGCGCGCCTGGTGCTGCTGCACGACCAACACCCCCAGCAGGCTGCGCTGGTGGATGATCGGCACCCCGAGAAAGGCCAGGAAGTGCTCCTCGCCGGTCTCCGGGAAATAGCGAAAGCGCGGGTGATCCTGGGCACTGTCCAGGTTGACCGGCTCGGCGCGCGAGGCGACCAGGCCCACCAGGCCCTCGGAGGGGTCCATCTCGACATGTCCGATGGATTCCTCGCGCAGACCCTCCGATGCCATCAGCACCAGGCGGCCCGACTGCGGCGACTTCAGGTAGATCGAGCAGACGTCGATATCCAGCGCGGCCTTCACGCGGGTCACAATGATATGCAGCGCTTCGAAGAAATCGGCAGCGCCATTCACCTCCTGCACCACGCGGCGCAGGACCTCCAGCATCGAGGGGGGATTCGGGTTCGTCAACGTGGCGACACCGGGGAGACCTGTGACGGGGCCTGATCGCTGGCGTCACGTCCGTGGGCATTGCGCGGGCGCCGGGCTTCCAGTTCCGGGAACATCAGCGGCACCAGCTCGCACAGCGCACGGCGATAGACCTGGCGCTTGAAATGCACGACCTCGCGTGCCGGGCGCCAGTAATCGATCCAGCGCCAGTCGTCGAATTCGGGGGTACCCATCGCATCCAGGATCACGTCGCTCTCGTTGCCCATCATCCGTAACAGGAACCAGCGCTGTTTCTGGCCGATGCAGACCGGGCGGCGATGACGCCGCACCATGCGCTCCGGCAGGCGGTAGCGCAGCCAGTGCTGGGTATTGCCGAGCACATCGACATGCTCGGGCAGCAGGCCCGTCTCCTCGCGCAACTCGCGGTACATCGCCTGCTCCGGCGTCTCTTCCGCGCGGATACCGCCCTGGGGAAACTGCCAGGCATCCTGGCCCACGCGCTTGCCCCAGAACAGCTGGCGCTCCCGATTGCACAGGATGATGCCTACGTTGGCTCTATACCCCTCACAATCAATCACTTGCATCAACCAGACGCTTTCTTCACTGATTGCATTGTTCCACAGCCCGAGGCCCCGCGGCAAAGACCTTGGGAAACGCTGATGAATGTACACACTCGCGTTGGTACCCCAGGTTTTCCGAGACAAGGCGCGCCGTGCAGCGGGTAGTGGTTCTACCCACAAGCGGCGCAACGCAGGATCGGGGAACCTGAGGTACCAACCCCGCAAGCGATTGAATGCCGGGGCTCGGCCGCTTTTGCATGCGCACGGCGTTGCGGCTCCCTTGTGCAGAATGACTGCACGACAGTCGCCGCGCCTTGTTCGCAAGCAAAAGCGACTTGAGCGCGAGCGTGTACATCCATCACCGTTTCCCACGCATCCCCCGTGGCAGGACGGGCAAAGCTGCGTGCGAAGTCATGCCCCGGTAAACTCCCGCCGTATTCCCAGCGCGACCTCTAATCCGCGGAGCGATCCATGAACCTGGCCCTGTTCGACCTCGACAATACCCTGCTCGCCGGCGACAGCGATCACGCCTGGAACCAGTTCCTGGCCGAGGTGGGTGCCGTGCACCCGACCTGTCACGCCGAGACCAATGACCGCTTCTATCAGGAGTATGTCGCGGGGACCCTCGACATCCACGAGTTCTGCCGCTTCGCGTTCAGCCCGCTGGCCGAGCACCCGCGCGCACAGCTGGAACAATGGCGGGAGCAGTTCATCGAGACGCTAATCCGCCCGATGATCGCCCCCGGCGCCAAGCGTCTGCTGGCCCGGCACCGGGAGGCCGGTGACGAGCTGGTGATCATCACCGCGACCAACCAGTTCGTGACCCAGCCAATCGCCGACATCCTCGGCGTGGATCACCTGATCGCCACCCTGGCGGAAGAACGCGAGGACCGGGAGTTCACCGGTGAGCTGACGGGCGTACCCTGCTTCCAGGAAGGCAAGATCGAGCGCCTGCGTCAGCACCTCGCGGATCACCCGGACCCCGAGGGCACCATCACGCAGGCCAGCTTCTACAGTGACTCGCGCAACGACATCCCGCTACTGGAGCAGGTCGGCCGCCCGGTGGCCGTGGACCCCGACCCGACTCTGGCCGCGCATGCCCGCGAACGGGGCTGGCCAGTGATCTCGCTGCGCGAGCCGGAAGGCTCGGTCAGCTGAACAGACCGGCCATCTGCTCCAGCCGCTGACCGGCCGGAGTATCCCCCTTGCCGGCGGCCACAACCGCATCGCGGTAGCCGGTCACGAGCTCCGGCACCACGGCCGTCACCTGCTTGCGGCGCAGACGCCCGGCGCCAGTGACCGGCCAGGTCGCGCGGAAGTCGCAGTTATCGAGCGCATCACAGACCCACAGGCTCCACTCGTGCCGCGTCACGTCGATCTCGTGCTGGCGGATCACCAGGCGATAGACATGCTCGGCATTCATGTCCGCCATGCCCACCCCGGGACCCACGTGCTCCACCTGCAGCTCGGCGGCGATCCGGTTGATCTCCTGCTCCAGCGCGGCCAGGGCCTGGTCGACCTCCGCATTCAGCGTACCGCCGGCCTTGGCGGCGGCGACCAGGGGACGGATAGTCTCGACTTCGAACTCGTGGCTCATGCTGCGTACACTCCCGGGATTCGGAACAGGAACGCCCCGGGGGTGCCGGGGCGCGCGCAACCTTAGCACGGGAGCCCCCATTCATGAATCATCCCCCGATCGCGCTGACCATTGCCGGCTCCGACCCCGGCGGCGGTGCAGGCCTGCAGGCCGACCTGACCACCTTCACCCGCCTCGGGGTGCACGGGGCCACGGCCGTGACCGCGATCACCGTGCAGGACACCCGCAACGTGGTGGATTTCACCGTGCTGCCGCCGGAGCAGCTGCGCGCCCAGATCGAGGTCACCCTGGCCGATCTCGAGGTCGCGGCGATCAAGATCGGCATGCTGGGCTCGGTGGAAAATGTCACCATCGTCTCCGCACTGCTGAACGCACACCCGCACATCCCGGTGGTACTGGACCCGGTGATGGTCGCCGGCGGCGGCGGGGCACTGGCCACCGAGGCGGTCGTCGACGCCACGCGCGAGGCCCTGCTGCCGCGCGCCACGCTGATCACCCCGAACGGCCCCGAGGCCGCCCGCCTGGCCCGCAGCGAGGACCCCGCGCAGTGGGGCCACCAGCTGCGCCAACTGGGCGCGCGCAACGTGCTGGTCACCGGCGGGCACGAGGGCACCGAACAGGACCCGATCATCAATCGCCTCTACCGCGAGGACGACCACGTGCGCCCGTTCGATCTGCCGCGCCACTCGGCCGGCTTCCACGGCTCCGGCTGCACCCTGGCCGCGGCGATCGCCGCCTTCCTTACCCGCGGCCGCGATATCGAACCGGCCGTGATCGAGGCCCAGGCCTTCATGAACGATGCCATCGCCCGTGGCTACGCCCCCGGCCACGGCCAGCACATCCCCAACCGCCTGTGCCCGCATGACGACTGACAGCCGAGCGCCCCTGCGCGGGCTTTACTTCATCACCCCCGCGGTACCGGAGAGTGCGGACCCGCGCGCGACCCACCTCGCCCATGCCGCGGCCGCGCTGCGCGGCGGCGCCAGCCTGATCCAGTTCCGCGACAAGGAGCTGCAAGGAGACGCGCGCGAGGCGATCACCCGCGAGCTGGTCGCCCTCGCCCACGCGCACGGGGCGCGCTGCATCATCAACGACGACACCGAGCTGGCCGCGCGCATCCAGGCCGATGGCGTACATCTGGGCCGCGACGACCCGGACCCGGCCGCGGCCCGCACGCTCCTGGGGCCGAACGCGGTCATCGGGGTCTCCTGCTACAACGAGCTGGCGCGCGCCGAAGCTGCCGCCCGGGCCGGCGCCAGCTATGTCGCCTTCGGCACCATGTTCGCCTCCCCGACCAAGCCGCAGGCCGCCCATGCCGGGCCGGAGCTGATCCGCCAGGCACGCGCGGCCCTGGACCTGCCGATCTGCGGCATCGGCGGCATCACCCCGGACAACGCGGCGGAGGTGGTCGCGGCCGGGGCGGATCTGGTCGCCGTGATCCAGGGCATCAGCGCCGCGCCCGCCCCGGAGGCCGCCGCCCGGCGCATCAGCACACTGTTCGACTGACCACTTTGCACCGCCCGGCGGCCGCCGCTATGGTTGCCGGGCCTACCGATTCCATTGAACTACAGGAACACCGTCATGCAGGAAACCGAGCGTCTGTTCGAGGCCGCCAAGCAGCACATCCCCGGGGGCGTGAACTCCCCGGTCCGCGCATTCAAGGGCGTGGGCGGCACCCCGATCTTCATGGATCGCGCCAACGGCGCCTACATGTGGGACGCCGACGGCCAGCGCTACATCGACTACATCGGCTCCTGGGGCCCGATGGTCGCCGGCCACGCCCACCCCGAGGTGATCGAGGCGGTGCGCGAGGCCTGCAACAACGGCCTGTCCTTCGGCTGCCCGACGCGGCTGGAAAACGACATGGCCGCGAAGGTCTGCGAACTGGTGCCGTCGATGGACCTGGTGCGCATGACCAACTCGGGCTCCGAGGCCACGATGAGCGCGATCCGGCTGGCACGAGGCTACACCGGGCGCGACCGCATCGTGAAGTTCGAGGGCAACTACCATGGCCATGGCGACTCCCTGCTGGTGAAGGCCGGCTCCGGCGCCCTGACCCTCGGCCAGCCGAGCTCCCCCGGCGTGCCGAAGGAGCTGGCCGCGCTGACCAGCACCCTGACCTACAACGACGCCGATGGCGTGCGCGCCTTCTTCGCCGAGAAGGGCGACGAGGTCGCCTGCATCATCGTCGAGCCGATCGCCGGCAACATGAACTGCATCCCGCCGGAACCGGGCTTTCTCGAGACCCTGCGCGAGGTCTGTGACCAGCACGGCGCGGTACTGATCTTCGACGAGGTGATGACCGGCTTCCGCGTGTCGAAGAACTGCGCCCAGGGCTATCTCGGCGTCACCCCGGACCTGACCACGCTGGGCAAGATCATCGGCGGCGGCATGCCGGTGGGGGCCTTCGGCGGCAAGCGCGCGATCATGGAACACCTCTCGCCGCTGGGCCCGGTCTATCAGGCCGGCACCCTGTCCGGAAACCCGATCGCGATGACCGCCGGGCTCAAGACCCTGGAGATCCTGTCCCGTCCGGGCTTCCACGACGAACTGGAGCAGCGCACGAAGAAGGTCGTCGCGGGCTTCGAGGACGCCGCGCGCGAGGCCGGGGTCGCCCTGACCACCAACCAGGTGCCGGGCATGTTCGGCCTGTTCTTCTCGGACCAGAAGGTCACCGACTTCGCCGGGGCCACCGCCTGCGACACCGCCGCCTTCGGCCGCTTCTTCCACGCGATGCTGGGCGAGGGCATCTACCTGGCGCCCAGTGCCTTCGAGGCCGGCTTCATGTCCAACGCCCACTCGGACGCGGACCTCGACGCCACCGTCGAGGCCGCCCGCAAGTGCTTCAAGGCGCTCTGAGCGCCTGCCCCGTTTCTCCGGCCCGGCCGGCTCCATGCTTGCCGGCCGGGCCCTACCTGACGGCCTCACCCTCACGCCCCGAACATGCTTGAGGCCCTGACCCAGTCACCGTTGGCGCTGGCGCTGCTATTTGTGCTTCTGGGCCTGGTTGCCGGCATCCCGGCCGGGATGTTCGGCATTGGCGGCGGGCTGATCCTGGTGCCGGTGTTCGTCGCGATCTTCAGCCTGCTGGCCTTCGACTCGGCCAGCCTGGTGCAGCTCGCGGTCGGCTCCTCTCTGGGTGCCATCATCCCCACCGCGATCCTCTCCGCACGCGCCCATCATCGCCGCGGCGGGGTGGACGGCACGGCCGTGCGCCGCCTGCTGCCGGGGATCATCGTCGGGGCCCTGCTCGGGGCCTGGCTGGCCACGCGCATCGACTCCGACCACCTGGGGCGCATCTTCGGCGCCTTCGAGGTCGCGATCGGGATCTGGATGCTGCTCAACGTTCAGCCGCCGAAAGCGCCCGTGCCGAGGCGCAGCATCTGGCTGGGCGGCGGCACCGTGATCGGGGCCGTCTCCGCGCTGATCGGCATCGGCGGCGGCACGCTGACCACGCCGTTCCTGGTCAGCCAGGGACTGGAACTACGCCGGGCGATCGGCTCGGCCGCGGCCCTCGGCGTGCCGATCTCCATCGGCGCGAGCCTGGTGTTCGCCCTGCCGCAGTGGACCGATCCGGCCTACCAGGCGCCAGAATGGGCGCTGGGGTATCTCTACCTGCCGGCCATCCTCGGCGTGGTCATCGGCACAGCCATCAGCGTGCGCGCGGGCGTCTGGCTCACGCATCACCTGCCCGTCGCCATCCTCCGCCGCGGCTTCGCCGGCGTCCTGATCCTCGCCGGTATCCTGATGCTCCTGCGCTAGTCCAGCTCATCGCAGCGCCCCCATGCGCGACCACGCGGCCCTGTGCCTCCGCCTGCCTTGTTGAGGCTGGCCTTAGCTCGGCATCCGGTGTTTACGTGCCCTCGTCCGGCCGCCTGCCAAGCGCTCACTCGCGAGCGCGCCGCGAGGCACTTTCTTGCTTGCCCAAGAAAGTACCCAAAGAAGGGCACCCGGATTCCGCCCGGGAACCTTGCTCCAGGGCCCTCGGGCCGGCGGCGCTGAAACTCGCTACGCCTTTGGCTTCGCTCAGACAGTCAGCGCCTCTCTTCCGTCCCGAGGACCCTTCCGCAAGGGGCTTCATACGGGGGGATAAGGTCAAGACAACGGCTGGCCTGACGTTCGTGCCAATGGATGGAGGCAAGGTGTCGCGACATCCCGGGCACGCGCGGCCTGCGGCCCTGGCGTGCCGCGCCCGCCAGCGGGCGCCAGATCCCATCGTAGGATGCCGATGAGCGTAGCGAATCGCATCAGGGTTGCCCCGGTGTCGGGATGGTGCGTTGCGCTGCGCTCAACCGCACCCTACAGTTCGGGGCTTATAACAGGCGCTTGAATACCACCTGTTTTGACCTTCCCTCCCGATATGAGCCCCTTGTGGAGGGCGTGACAGGCCGGACGATTCAAAATAGACACGGGGCGCTGACTGTCTGAGCGAAGCCAAAGGCGCAGCGAGTTTCAGCGCCGCCGGCCTGGCGCGCCCGGAGCAAGGTTCCTGGGCGAATCCCGGGCGTGTTTCTTGGTTACTTCTTTGCACGAGCAAAGAAGCCCGTTTTTGATCAACAACGGGCGCGGCGCGCTCGCGAGTGAGCGCTTGGCAGGCGGCCGGACGAAGGCACGTAAACACCAGAGGACGAACCGGGGCCAGCCTGAAAAGACGGAGCTACCGACGAAGGCGCTCCAGGCACTCGGGGGTGGAGACCCGGGGGGCCCAGCCGAGGTGCTCGCGGGCGCGCGAGCAGTCCATCTGGAGGGCGCCGTCGAGGCCCTGGACCCATCCGGGATCGCCGGCATGGCGGGTGAATCGCCAGGCCAACGGGTGAATCGCCCGGATCAGGCCCGGGGGCACCGGAATGCCCCAGCGGCGCCGGTGTAGCGCCATCCGGCGCATGGACCAGACGGGCTCGGCCCCGAGGTTGAAGATGCCCTCCGCCTGGCGCGTGACCGCTCGTACCACGGCGTCCGCGGCGTCGTCCTCCCACAGGATCTGCACCGGCACCTCGGCGCCACCCGGATACACGCGACTGCGCGCAACCTGGCGCAGCAGCGGGTGGGCATGCGGCCCGACGATTGCCGGGGGCCGGAGGATGCAGGTGGTCAGATCGGGGTACTGCACGCCGACCGCCAGCAGGGCCTGCTCGGTGGCGACCTTGTCCTCGGCGTACGGGAAGCGCGGCCGCGCCGGGCTGCGCTCGGTCAGCGGGCGCGGCGAATTCGGCCACGGCCCGTAGACCGCGGCGCTGGAGAGGAAGACGATCTGGCGCACACCGGCCGCGGCGGCTGCCTGAAAGACGTGGCGGCTCAGCTCGACATTCTGCGCACGCACCCAGTCGCGGTCGCGGCGCCGGCGCCCGCCCTGCCCACCCATCAATTGGAAGGCGAGGTGGATCAGGCTGTCATGCCCGGCCAGGTGTTCCGCGCCGAGATCCGCGAGATCGGCTTGTAAAGGGGTCGTATGCGCGTTCGCCACAACCGGGCGGCGGTCGATCGCGGTAACAGACCGGATACCTTCGGCGGCGGCCAGGGCCGGAACAAGCACCTGGCCCAGGCGCCCGGCGGCGCCGGTCACGGCGACCCGCATGGACGGCTATCCAGCCGTGCCGGTGGCGCCCGGGGCGCGTTCGGCAAAGGCCGGCATGACCTCCTCGGCAAAGCAGTCCATGGACTCCAGCGCGAGTTCGTGGGGCACGGCTCCGGCCCCGAAGGCCAGCAGGACCTGGTCGACCCCCGCCTCGCGCAGCCCCTCGATGCGCTCGCGACACTCGGCGGGCGTGCCGACCAGCGTCATGCCCAGCATGTCGAGGATCTTCAGGTTGATCCCGGCCTTGACCAGATGGCGGAAACGGCCCAGCGAACGGTAGTAGTCGTAGCCCTCGATCAGGCGCTCCAGCACCGGCAGGGTCTGCTGGAACATGTGGCGATAGAACCACTCGAATGCGGGCTTGGCCTCGCGGCGGGCGCGCTTGCCGTCGGGCAGGCACAGCACCCCGAGGGTCATCCCGACGCGCGGCGGGTGGGCGATGTCGGTGCGCGTCGTGTCCCAGGCTTCGTGGTACAGGCGGATGTCCTCACGGATCATCTGCCAGGGCTTGAACGGACCCGCCAGCGCGCCGATGCCCTGCTCGGCGGCCCAGGTGAAGGACTCCGGGCTGACCGCGGCGGTCCAGATCGGCGGGTGCGGGTCCTGCACCGGGCGCGGCATCACGGGCACGTCTTCCAGGTGATGGAACGGGCCGTCCTGGGTGATCCGACCGGTGGCGAAGGCCTGGCGTAGCGCATCCAGACCGGCATCGACCCGCGCGCGGGACTCGCTCATCTCGGCGCCGAATGTGGCATATTCGCGCGGCGAGAAACCGCGCCCGATGCCCAGGTCCAGACGCCCGCCGGAGAGCTGGTCGAGCATGCCGACCCGCTGTGCGACCCGCAGCGGGTGGTGGTAGGGCAGCGGGACCACGCCGAGGCCCAGACGCAGGCGTTCGGTGCGCTGGCTGGCCGCGGCCAGTACCAGATCCGGCGCGGTGCTGTGGGAGAATTCCGGCATCAGGTGGTGTTCCACCAGCCAGGCCGTGCCGTAGCCAAGACGGTCGGCCTGCTCCCACAGGGCCAGGGTCCGGTCGATCACCTCGGTCTCGGAGGTCTGCAGAAACTCCGGGACCGAGAGCTCATGAAAGAGGTCGAAGCGCATGGCATCAACTGTGCCGCGCGCGCGTTGGGGATACAAGCAAGCCCGTCAGACTACGGTTGAACGAAGGACACGCGGATGTCGAAGGATCAACAAGCGCTGGAGCTGCAGGCTGCCGGGGTCGCGGGCCCCGGTGAGCCCTGGTGGGAGACCTTTTTCCCGGACGACCTCCCGACCGACTGGCAGCTGGAGTACTACACCCACTATCACAGCCGTCTGTTGCTGCCCGCCACTGCCTGGGCGGCACCGGATGAAGGCCCGTTCGGGCCCTGGGCCGAGGCGGTCCCCGCCAAGCTGCAGCTGACACTGGAGTGGCCCGGGGGTCTTCCGCCGGAGGCGGGTGCGGCCGCCCTGGCCCGAATCGAGAACGACCTGGGTGAGACGCTGCAGGGTGTGGCCCTCGGTGTCATGGGTGCCGAGGATGCCGCCGCCGTGGAGGCGGCACTCGAGGCCGGCCACGTGAAAACCGCCGTGCTGACCGGACCTGCCGAGGCACACACACTGCCGGGCACCCGCGAGGCCCTGTGGTATCCGGGCCGAGACGGCGCTGGCCTGTGGCAGATCGAACCGGAGGCGGACCTGGACCCGATGGGGTGGCGCGCCCTGGTGGAGGCCCTGACCGCGGCCGGCGGCCAGGCTCCAACACCCGTGTTCCTGAGAGCGAGACCGGATCGACTTTCCGAGTTTCGCACCATCGCCCAGTTGCTGGGGGTGGGATGAACTACCCCCAAACCGGTTTGACCGGGCATCGGTCCCGCGCCAGACTCCCGAGTCCCATAGGCCGTACGGCAAGAGGTGCCCGTGGCTGAGCCGGTCGCCGAAGACAGTCCGCATATCGTCATCGAGAACCTGCGCTTCCGGCGCGGGCGCAAGGTGATCTTCGAGGACCTGTCCATGCGCATCCCGCGCGGGCAGGTGACCACGGTCATGGGCCCGAGTGGCAGCGGCAAGACGACCCTGCTGCGCCTGATCGGCGGCCAGCTGCGCCCGGACGAAGGCCGCATCTGGGTCGACGGCCAGGAGGTCGCACGACTCTCGACCCGACGCCTGTACGCCCTGCGCAAACGCATGGGCATGCTGTTCCAGAGCGGGGCCCTGTTGACCGATCTCTCGGTGTTCGAGAATGTCGCCTTCCCGCTGCGCGAGCACACCGACCTCCCCGAGGACGTGCTGCGCACCCTGGTGCTGCTCAAGCTCGAGGCGGTGGGTCTGCGTTCCGCGCGCGACCTGGACCCTGCCTCGCTGTCCGGCGGCATGGCGCGGCGCGTGGCGCTGGCGCGCGCGATCGCGCTGGACCCGGACCTGATCATGTACGACGAACCCTTTACCGGCCTGGACCCGATCACCATGGGCCAGATCGTGACCCTGATCAGGCGCACCAACCAGAGCCTGGGGCTGACCAGCGTACTGGTCTCGCACGACGTTACCGAGGCCATGACCATCTCCGATCACGTGGTGCTGATTGCCGATGGCCGGGCAGTGGATGCCGGGGCACCCGACGACCTGCGTGCCCGCGCCTCCGACTGGAGCGCACAGTTCCTCGAGGGCCGCCCCGATGGCCCGGTTCCGTTTCATTATCCCGGCGACAGCTACCGCGAGGATCTGCTCGGGGTACGGGAGCGGCGCGATGATTGACGGAATTGCCTCGCTGGGTCGCAGCTCGCTGAATGCCCTGGTGGTCTTCGGCCGCGCGTTCCTCTTTCTGCTCCAGGTGCTCGCCAGCCTCGATATCGTGATCCGGCGGTTCGGGCTGACAGTGGTGCAGATCTATTCGGTGGGCGTGCGCTCGCTGCTGATCATCATCGTCTCCGGACTGTTCGTCGGCATGGTGCTGGGCTACCAGGGATACATCACCCTGGTGAACTTCGGTGCCGCAGAGGCCCTGGGCGGCGTGGTCGCCCTGTCGCTGGTGCGCGAACTGGGCCCGGTGGTGACCGCACTGCTATTCGCCGGTCGCGCGGGCTCGGCACTGACGGCCGAGCTGGGCCTGATGAAGACCACCGAGCAGCTCTCGGCGATGGAGATGATGGCGGTGAACCCCTATCGCCGCATCTTCGCCCCGCGCTTCGTGGCCGGATTCCTCTCCATGCCGCTGCTGGCCGCGATCTTCAGCGCAGTGGGCGTGATGGGCGGTTACATCGTCGGCGTGGGCATGCTGGGCGTGGACAGCGGCGCGTACTTCTCGCAGATGCAGTCGGTGACCGACTGGAACGAGGATGTGCTCTCCGGCGTGATCAAGAGCATTGTGTTCGGCTTCGTGGTGACCTGGATCGCGGTATTCCAGGGCTTCAACGCGATGCCGACCTCCGAGGGCATCTCGCGCGCGACGACCCAGACGGTGGTGGTCTCCTCGCTGGCGGTGCTGGGCCTCGATTTCATCCTGACCGGGCTGATGTTCGGCACGGGCTGACCAACCAGTGTTTTCCTAGGCAGGTGGCAACAATGAAGGTACGTTTCTTCGAACTGGCGGTCGGCGTGTTTGTGCTGCTGGGTGTGGCGGCACTGTTCTACCTGGCGATTCAGGTGAGCAACGTGACCGACTACCACGACCGGGACACCTACACGGTGACGGCCTACTTCGACAACATCGGCGGGCTCAAGACGCGCGCGCCGGTCACGGTCTCGGGCGTGCGCATCGGGCGCGTCGCGGATATTCGCTATGATCCGGAGCAGTTCCGCGCCGAGGTCACGCTGGCGATCCGCGCCGAGCATGACTACCTGCCCATGGACACGCAGGCCGCGATCCATACCGCGGGACTCCTGGGCGAGCAGTACATCGCCCTGGAGCCTGGCGGCGACTACGACACCTTGCAGGACGGTGATGAGGTGATGTTCACCCAATCCGCACTGGTCCTGGAGAACCTGATTGGCCGTTTCATGACCAATATGGGTAGCGACTAAACCCGAACCGGGGACGACACGATGAAGACATTGCGATTTCTGGCGCTGCCGGCGCCGCTCTGGCTGCTCCTGCTGCTGGCCCTCCCGGGTGCCGCGCAGGCGGAGAACCCCACCGAGATCATCAAACAGTCCATCGAAGAGGTCTACGAGAAACTTCGGTCGAACGAGGACCGTGCCCAGGAAGATCCGGATTTCGTGATCGGCGTGATCGAAGACAAGATCCTGCCCGGCGTGGATGTCGAAGGCATGTCCCGGCTGGTGCTGGCGCGACACTGGCGCGACGCCTCCAGCGAACAGCGCGAACGCTTTACCAAGGCCTTCAAGAACACCCTGCTGCAAGCCTACGGCGTGCAGCTGGCGGACCACCTGGACAAGGATATCCGCGTAATCGAGCGCCGCTCGCGCCAGGATGACCGCATGGCCGTCGTTGCAACCGAGATCGTCATGGGCTCGGGGCAATCGAACTTGCAGGTCAACTACCGCCTGCGGCCGGTAAACGGGGAGTGGAAAGTGTTCGACGTCGAGGCCGAAGGCCTCAGCTTTGTCGGCAACTTCCGCAACCGCTTCAACGAGGAAATCAACCGCAATGGCCTCGACGCGCTGATCGAACGCCTCGAGGACGGCGACCGCGAGCTCGTCGATGACGCGATGGAAGGCATCGCCGACGAGGTCGACAACGGCGATGGCTGACGCCCGCCTGCACGCAACACCGGAGGGGCTCGCCCTCTCCGGCACGCTGACGCTGGCCACGGTTCCGGGCCTCGAGTCCCGCATTCGCGCCCTGCTCCCCGGGCTGCCCGCTCGCGCGCGGGTGGATCTCGGCGAGGTTACCCGCATCGACTCGGCGGGCGTGGCGCTGCTGGTCACCCTCTGGCGCCGTGTGCACGAACAGGGTGGCGAACTGGGTTTCCACTCCATCCCGCAGGGCCTGGCACCCCTCGTTGAACTCTACGATCTGCAATCGGTGATCGCCGACTCGGTTCCCGCGGCGCAGACCAACGCGGCCTGACGCCCGCCCCGCGACCGGAAACGCGCGCGCAGCGGGCAGATTCGTTATCATGGCGTGTTTCGCACGGGCCATGCTGGACCCTGCGACCGACCCGGGCTTTCCATGGACAAGCTGATCATCACCGGAGGCCGCCGCCTGGAGGGGCAGGTCTGGATCTCCGGGGCCAAGAACGCGGTGCTCCCGATCCTGTCCGCCACCTTGCTGGCGGACGGGCCGATGACCATTGGCAACGTCCCGCACCTGCAGGACGTAACGACCACCATGGAACTGCTCGGCCGCATGGGCGTAAGCCTGACGGTCAACGAGCGCATGCGCATCGAGGTCGATCCGACCACCCTGACCCAGTGCGTGGCCCCGTATGACCTGGTCAAGACCATGCGCGCCTCCATCCTGGTGCTGGGGCCCCTCCTCGCCCGCTTCGGCGAGGCCGAGGTCTCGCTGCCGGGTGGCTGCGCGATCGGTTCGCGCCCGGTCAACCTGCACCTGCGGGGGCTGGAGGCGCTGGGTGCGGAGATCGACGTCGAGGGGGGCTACATCCACGCCCGCGCCAAGCGCCTGAAGGGTGCTCGCGTCGTGTTCGATCAGGTCACGGTCACCGGCACCGAGAACCTGCTGATGGCCGCCACCCTGGCCGAGGGCGAGACGCTGATCGAGAACGCCGCGCGCGAGCCGGAAGTGGTCGACCTGGCGGACTGCCTGACGGCGATGGGTGCGAAGATCCAGGGCGCCGGGACCGACACCATCCGCGTGCAGGGTGTCGAAAACCTGCAGGCCTGCGAATACGACGTAATGCCGGACCGCATCGAGACCGGCACCTTCCTGGTCGCGGCGGCGGTGACCCGCGGGCGCGTACGCTGCCGCAATACCCGCCCGGAGCTACTGGATGCGGTGCTGGCCAAGCTGGTCGAGGCCGGGGCGCGCATCGAGACCGGCCCGGACTGGATCGAACTGGACATGGAAGGACGTCGCCCGAAGGCGGTCAATCTGCGGACCGCGCCCTTCCCGGCCTTTCCAACCGACATGCAGGCCCAAATGATGGTGCTGAACACCGTCGCCGAGGGCACCGGGTCGGTCGTGGAGACGGTCTTCGAGAACCGCTTCATGCATGCGCTGGAACTGCAGCGCATGGGCGCGGACATCACCATCGAGGGCAATACGGCGATCGTCAAGGGCGTCGAGCGACTGGTGGGCGCGCCGGTGATGGCGACCGACCTGCGCGCCTCGGCCAGCCTGATCATCGCCGGCCTGGTGGCCGAGGGCGAAACCGCGGTCGATCGCATCTACCACATCGACCGCGGCTACGAATGCATTGAGGAAAAACTGAGCCAGATCGGCGCGGGCATCCGCCGCGAGCCGGCCTGACTCGAAACAGACGGACTGACATTCGACATGATGGATCCCAACGCCCTGACCATCGCCCTGTCCAAGGGACGCATCCTCAAGGACACCCTGCCGCTGCTGGCCAGCGCCGGGATCGAACTCCTGGAGGACCCGGACAAGACGCGCAAGCTGATCCTCGACACCAACCGCGAGGACGTGAAGATCGTGGTGGTGCGGGCAACCGACGTCCCCACCTATGTGCAGCATGGCGCGGCAGCAATCGGTGTGGCCGGCAAGGACGTACTGATGGAGCACGGCGCGGCTGGACTCTATGAACCGCTGGATCTGCGCATCGCCGCATGCCGGCTGATGCTGGCCGGACGCCCGGGCCAGCAGCCGGACCCGCAGCAGCGCCTGCGCATCGCCACCAAGTTCGTGAACATCACGCAGAACTACTTCGCCCAGCAGGGCCGCCAGGTCGAGATCATCAAGCTCTACGGCTCGATGGAACTGGCGCCGCTGGTCGATCTGGCCGACTACATCGTGGACCTGGTCGACACCGGCAACACGCTCAAGGCCAACGGCCTGGAGCCGCTGGAACTGATTACCCCCATCAGTTCCCGGTTGATCGTGAACCAGGCAGCCATGAAGATGAGACATAGAACCATTCAAAATCTGATCGAGGGCCTGCGCGACGCCGTCACGCCCGCGACGACGTAACGAGAGCATCATGACCGCCGATACCGACGACCTGAGAATCCGCGATATCCAGGAGGTGTCCGCCCCGGACACCCTGCGCGACGAACTGCCCATCACTGACGCGGCCTCCGAGACCGTGTTCGCGGCACGCCAGGCCTGCCACCGCATCCTGCACGGCGAGGACGACCGCATGCAGGTGATCGTCGGGCCCTGCTCGATTCACGACGTGGACGCCGCGCTGGAGTACGCCGACCGCCTGAAGGGCCTGCGCGAGGACCTGTCCGATGCCCTGCACATCGTGATGCGGGTGTACTTCGAGAAGCCGCGCACCACGGTCGGCTGGAAGGGCCTGATCAACGACCCGGACCTGGACGGCAGCTTCCACATCAACAAGGGTCTGCGCGTCGCGCGCGGGCTGCTGCGTGATCTGGCGATCAAAGGCATGCCGGCCGCCACCGAATACCTCGACCTGATCAGCCCGCAGTACATCGCGGACCTGGTCGCCTGGGGGGCCATCGGCGCGCGCACCACCGAGAGCCAGGTGCACCGCGAGCTGGCCTCCGGCCTGTCCTGCCCGGTGGGCTTCAAGAACTCCACCGATGGCAGCCTGCGGGTCGCGATCGACGCGATCCGCTCCGCCTCGCGACCGCACCACTTCCTGTCGGTGACCAAGGCCGGGCGCTCGGCGATCTTCTCCACCACCGGCAACGACGACTGCCACATCATCCTGCGCGGCGGCAAGCAACCGAACTACGATGCCGAGAGCATCGAACAGGCCTGCAAGGAGCTGCGCATGGCCGAACTGCCTGAGCTGGTAATGGTCGACTGCAGCCATGCCAACAGCCGCAAGGACCCGAAGCGTCAGGTGGACGTGGCCCGCTCGCTGGCCGAACAGATCGCTGGCGGGGATCGCCGCATCATGGGCGCGATGCTGGAGAGCCATCTGGTCGGTGGCCGCCAGGACATCCTGCCCGGCAAGTCGCTGACCTACGGCCAGAGCATCACCGATGCCTGCATGGGCTGGGACGAGACCGAGACCAGTCTGAAACTGCTGGCGGACGCCGTGCGCGCGCGCCGCAAGACCGCCGTACCGGCCTAGGGAAAACGTCCAGAGGATCCCGACCATGCCCTCCATTGCCCGACTCGATACCCAGCAGCCCGACTTCGATCAGGCCCTGGAGCACCTGCTGTCCTGGGAGTCCGTCGCCGACACCGGCGTACGCGATGCGGTGGACGAGATCCTCGCCGCGGTACGCACCGAGGGCGACGCGGCCGTGCTGCGCTACACCGCCAAGTTCGATCGCCTCGATCGCAGCGCGGTCGCCGACCTGGAGATCCCACGGGAGCGCCTGCAGGCCGCGCTGGAATCGATCCCGGCGGAGCAGCGCCAGGCGCTGGAGACCGCCACCGCGCGTATCCGCCAGTACGCCGAACACCAGAAGATGCAGGACTGGGACTTCACCGATGCCGACGGCACGGTGCTCGGCCAGCGCGTGACCGCGCTCGACTCGGTCGGCCTGTACGTCCCCGGCGGCAAGGCCGCCTACCCGTCCTCCGTACTGATGAACGCCGTGCCGGCCAAGGTCGCGGGCGTGGAACTGCTGGTAATGGTCGTGCCCGCCCCGGGCGGCGAACTGAACGATCTGGTGCTGGCCGCGGCCGCCGTGGCCGGGGTGGACCGCGTGTTCACCGTGGGCGGCGCCCAGGCCGTGGCGGCCCTGGCCTATGGCACCGATACCATCCCGGCGGTAGACAAGATCGTCGGCCCCGGCAACATCTTTGTCGCTGCGGCCAAGCGCGAGGTGTTCGGGACGGTCGGCATCGACATGATCGCCGGCCCCTCGGAGATCCTGGTGGTCTGCGACGGAGAGACGGACCCGGACTGGATCGCGGCCGACCTGTTCTCGCAGGCCGAGCATGACGAGCAGGCCCAGTCCATCCTGCTGTCCTGGGACGATGCCTTCCTCGATCGCGTGGCCAAGGCCATGGATCGCCTGCTGGCGGAGATGCCGCGTGCCGAGATCATCCGCACCAGCCTCGAAAAGCGCGGTGCGCTGGTGAAGGTGCGCGACTCCGCCGAGGCCGTTGCCGTCGCCAACCGCATCGCGCCGGAACACCTGGAGCTGTCGGTGGCCGACCCGCAGGCGATGCTGGACGCCGGCCTGCGCCACGCCGGCGCGATCTTCATGGGCCGCTACACCTCCGAGGCCCTGGGCGACTACTGCGCCGGGCCCAACCACGTGCTGCCGACCTCGCGCACCGCGCGCTTCTCCTCGCCGCTGGGGGTGTACGACTTCCAGAAGCGCTCGAGCATCATCCACTGCTCGGCCGAGGGCGCGGCGAAGCTCGGCAAGACCGCCGCCGCCCTCGCGCACGGCGAGGGACTCACCGCCCACGCCCGCTCCGCCGAACTGCGCGGCGGGCAATGAGCCTGCCGCACGAAAGCCGCAGCCCGGATGCCCTGATGCGTCCGGAGGTTCTGGCGCAGTCGGCCTATCAGGTGGCCGACGCGACCGGCCTGATCAAGCTGGACGCGATGGAAAACCCGCATCCCTGGCCCGGCGGGCTGGAAGACGCCTGGCTGGAGGCCCTGCGCGACCCGCAGCTAAACCGTTATCCGGACGCCGGGGCGCGCGAGCTGGAGAAAAAGGTGCGCGCCGCCCACGCCGT
The DNA here is from genome assembly GCF_000378325.1 of Thioalkalivibrio sp. ALJ2. NCBI lineage: Bacteria > Pseudomonadati > Pseudomonadota > Gammaproteobacteria > Chromatiales > Ectothiorhodospiraceae > Thioalkalivibrio > Thioalkalivibrio sp. ALJ2. The sequence continues at coordinate 592,885 of NZ_KB899554.1, read as the reverse complement.
GCCCAAGGCGGCCGGGCTGCTGTTCGGCAACGGGTCCGACGAACTGATCCAGATCCTGATCATGGCGGTCGCCGCCTCCGGCCGCCCGATCCTGGCGCCGGAGCCGACCTTCGTGATGTACGGCGTGCTGGCCCTCGCAATGGGCGTACCGTTCGTCGGCGTCCCGCTGAACCGCGATTTCACCCTGGACCTCGCCGCGATGCACGCCGCCCTGGCCGAACACGACCCGGCGGTCGTGTTCCTGGCCTACCCGAACAACCCGACCGGGACCCTGGACGACCCGGCCGCCGTGCAGGCGATCATCGAGGCCAACCCCGGCGTCACGGTGGTCGACGAGGCCTATGCCCCGTTCGCCGCCCACAGCTTCCTGCCGGAGGTCGGCCAGCACGACGGGCTGATGGTGATGCGCACGGTCTCGAAGCTGGGGCTGGCCGGCGCGCGGCTGGGCTATCTGGCCGCCTCCGCGGGCTGGATCGATGCGCTGGACCGGCTGCGCCTGCCGTACAACATCAACACCCTGACCCAGCGCTCGGTCGCCTTCGCCCTGGATCACCGCGAGGCGCTGGATGACCAGGCACGCGGCATCATCGAGGAACGCGGCCGGCTGTCCGATGCACTCGCGGCGATCGACGGCGTCGAACACGTGTTCCCGAGTCAGGCGAACTTCATCCTCTTTCGAGTGCGCGAGGGGCAGGGGCACGCGAGCTTCGCGGCCCTGCGCGACGCCGGCATCCTGATCAAAGATGTTGGCCGCGCGCATCCGCTACTGGCGGACTGCCTGCGCGTCACCGTCGGCCGCTCCGACGAGAACGACGCATTTCTCGCGGCCCTGCGCAACGCCCTCGCCGGCTGAACCCTGATTTCCGAGGCTGGGCCTAGTTCACCCTCGGTGTTTACGGTGGCTTGGTCCGGCCGCCTGCCAAGCGCTGTCTCGCCAGCGCGCCGCGCCCGTTTTAGATCAACAACTGGCTTCTTTGCTCGTGCAAAGAAGTACCCAAGAAACACGCCCGACTGCCGCGACCCCGGCCCGCTGTGCGGGCCGGGCTTTCCCTCGCTCCGAGGCTTTTCGCGGGCGGCGCTGAAACTCGCTGCGCCTTCGGCTTCGCTCAGACAGTCAGCGCCCCCGTTTCTATTTTGAATCGTCCCGCGAAAACCCTCTCCACTCGGCGCGACGACAACGGGGGTGAAGGTCCAAACAACGGCTGCCCCAGCGACGTAGCACATGGATGGAGGCTGGGTCTGCCGACATCTTCGGCACGCTCGGCCTTCGGCCTTGGCGTGCCGCGCCCGCCAGCGGGCGCCAGACCCCATCGTAGGATGTGATGAGCGCAGCGAATCGCATCAGGGTTGCCCCGACCGTCGGAACGGTGCGTTTCGCTGCGCTCAACCGCACCCTACGGCGTTGGAGTTGGCTGCAGGCGTAGGGACAGCTTGTGTTTTGACCTTCATCCCCCCGTATGAAGCCCCTTACGGAAGGGTTCTCGGGACGGACGATTCAAAATAAAAACGGGGGCGCTGGCGAGACAGCGCAGGCAGGCGGCGGACCGAAGCCACCGTAAACACCCGAGATCGAACTAGACACAGCCTCGTAAAGGCATGGCGGCAGGAGAGGGGCTAGGCGTCCTCGCCGAAGCGGTTGGCGACGAGTTCGGTGAGGGCGTCGAGGGCCTCTTCGGCGTCCTCGCCGTCGGTGGTGATGGTAACCTCGGAGCCCTGCGCCGCTGCCAGCATCATCACCCCCATGATGCTCTTGCCGTTGACCTCCTGGGCGTTCCGGGAGACGGTCACATCGGACGCGTACTGGCTGGCCAGGCTCACGAACTTGGCCGCCGCACGCGCATGCATCCCCAGACGATTAACGATGGGGACTTCGCGCTGCGGCATCCGAACACTCCTGGTCACAAAGAAGGATGCCATCGTGCCCGCCAGACAGGGCCTTGTTGACCAGCTCCGTCAGCGGCAGATGGCGGTAGTTCAGCACACGGATCAGCATCGGCAGGTTGATCCCGGCAATGACGCGAGCGTTCGCGCCCCGGGCCACGCGGCTGGCCACATTGGATGGGGTGGAGCCAAACATGTCGGTCAGGATCAGCACGCCGGAGCCGGAATCCAGCTCGCCCAGGCGCGCCCTCGCGCGCGCCAGCACCTCGTCGGGGTCGTCATTCTGCGACATCGCCATGGACTCGCAATCCTCGGGCAGGTCGCCCAGCATGCTCTGGGCCGTCTGCAGCAGGGTGTCGCCGAGGTTTTGATGCGTGATCAGGATCAGACCAACGCCCATGGACTCACTCCGATTCGAGGGGCAGGGATAGCTCGCGGTGACGGGTGCTAACAGTAACATGTTCACGCCCCCGCCAGGCAGCCGCCAGCCGCTCCACAAGATAAACCGAGCGGTGACGGCCGCCGGTGCACCCGATCGAAACGGTCACATAGCTGCGGTGATCCTGCCGGATCCGCGGGACCCACTGTTCGAGAAAGCCCTGGATCCCGTCATACATCTCCTCGACCTCGCCATGGCGCGCAAGAAACTCGCAAACAGCCGCATCGCGGCCAGTCAATGGCGCCAGATCGCGCTCGTAGTGCGGGTTGGGCAGGCAGCGCACGTCGAACACGAAGTCGGAGTCCAGCGGGGCCCCATGCTTGAACCCGAATGACTGAAAAAGCAGGGACAGGCGCTCCTCGCCCAGCAGCCCGACGCGGTCGCGCAGGGTGCGCGCGAGATCGTGCATCGACAGACGGGAGGTGTCCACGGTCAGATCCGCCTCGGCCGCAACATGGCCGAGCCAGTCACGTTCGCGCTCGATCGCGTCCACCAGTGGCACGCCGTCGCGCGCCAGTGGGTGTCGGCGCCGCGTCAGGTGATAGCGGCGCAGCAGGACCTCGCTGGAGGCCTGCAGAAACATCACCTCGACCTGCATCCCCTTGCCCCGGAGCTCGCGCAGGAGGTCGGCAAAGCCCTCGAGGGCCGTCAGCCCGCTGCGGACATCCACCCCGACCGCCAGATGCCGGTCTTCGTCCGCGTCGTAATCGCCACTGCGGACCTGTTCGATCAGCCCGGGCAGCAGCGGCAGCGGCAGGTTGTCGACACAGAAATAGCCGGCGTCCTCCAGCGTATGCAGGGCGACCGTCTTGCCGGAACCCGACAGACCACTGACCAGCAGGAGTCGCATTCAGCCCTCCGGGTCCGGGTTGGGGACGGTGGTTGCAGGGATCGCGCGGTGGTACGGCGGCTCCTCGGGCTCGCCGCTCATCTGCCGGCGCTGACGTGCGCGCAGGTCGTCGCCGGCGACATAGCCCTGCATGTGCAACATGTGGTTGCGTACCGCCGCCTCGATCATCACCGCGATGTTGCGCCCCGGCGCGACCGGCAGGCTGATCAGCGGGATACGCAGCCCGAGGATGCCGATCTCCCCGCGGCGGCCATTCAGGCGGTCATCCGGCACCGGCGAGGGCTCGCCGTGGTCGCGCAGGTCGATAATCAGCCGCAGATACTTGCCGCCCTTGATCGCCGAATCCCCGTACATGGCGCGGACGTTCAACACCCCCAGCCCGCGCACCTCGAGCAGGTCCTGCAACAGGGCCGGGCAGTGTCCGCGCACGATATCCGGGGCGATGCGGGCAAACTCCGGTGCGTCGTCGGCGATCAGCCGGTGCCCGCGCGAGATCAGCTCGAGCGCCACCTCGCTCTTGCCCACGCTGGAGGCCCCGCTGATCAGCACGCCAATGCCGAGGATCTCCATGAACACGCCATGGCGCACCTCGAAATGGGCCAGCCGCTGCTGCAGGAAATAGCGCAGCAGGGAGATAATCTCGTGGCTGCTGGTCGAGGAGCACAAGATCAGCGGCAGCTGCTCATCGGGGACGTCCGGCATCTCCGAGAACGGGCAGGTGTCCTCGGCGAAGATCACCGCGGTCGTCCCGGTGCGGGCCATCTCCAGGATCAGTTGCTCGCGCTGATCATCGCTCAGCCGCGCGATATAGCGCGCCTCGAAATCGCCGATCACCTGGATACGGTTAGGCCGGATCAGGTTGAGGTGCCCGGCGAGGGGCAGGTCGTCGCCGTCACCGCCGACCAGGTTGCGATCCGGTGCGACCTGCTCGCCGTGTACGTAGCGCAGATCCAGGCGATTGCCCATCGCCTGGATCAGGACCTCTACGGTGATGTCGCGCGCGATGCCGCCCTCTCCCAGTGCCTCGTTCATGCACGAATCTCCGGCAGTGCTGGCACGGGGCGTCGTAAGAGAGAAAGTACTGCCGGGAGAGCCATGTTCAGGCGTCGCCGAAGGCCCGGGTCAGTTCGCGTTCCAGGGCGTCCGCGTCGCCGGCACGGCGCAGCGAGGCGATATTGTCGGGCTGCGAGAGACCGCGAGCCAGCTGCGCCAGCAGGTCCAGGTGCGCGCTGGTCGCCGCCTCGGGCACCAGCAGTGCGATCAGGATGTCCACGGGTTCGTGGTCCATGGCGTCGAAGTCGACCCCCTGGTCCAGCCGCAGGACCGCGACCCGGGGGACATCGAGCTCGGCCAGACGCCCATGCGGGATGGCCACGCCATGCCCCAGACCGGTGGAGCCAAGCTTCTCGCGGGCAGACAGGGCCTCGAAGATGGCCCCGCTGGCCGGGCCGGCGGACTCCTCGCCGCCGACGGCCAGCAACTCGGCCAGGGTCTCGAGCGCCCGTTTCTGGCTGGAACACTCGGGCTCCAGCCGGATACGGGCGCGGGTGATCAGCTCGGCAATGGTCATTGCGTTAAAGGGCCTGTTCGCGGTTGCGCTGGGCACCCTCGGCGCGGTGATGGTCCTTGACCTTTTCCTTGTGCTTGATCAGCTGACGATCCACCTTGTCGATCAGGCCATCAATCGCCGCATACATATCCTCGTGACTGGCTTCGGCGTGGATGTGATTGCCGCTGACCTGGAGATTGGCCTCCGCCTTGTTGTTCAGGTTCTGGTTTTTCTCGTGGGTCAGCACCACATGCACGTCGATCACTTTGTCGAAGTGGCGTTCCAGCTTCGCGAACTTTTCGTTCACGTAGTCGCGCAGGGCGTCGGTGATATCGACGTGATGGCCGGTCAGGTTGATCTGCATGGTCAGGCTCCTTTTTGCTTGGTTCCACTGGGCATACTCGCCATCTGCCGGCGTTCGCTGGAAGACGGTATGTGCATAGCCTCGCGGTACTTGGCCACGGTGCGTCGGGCCACATTAATGCCCCGATCCGACAGGATCTGGGCCAGTTTTGCATCACTCAGTGGCTTGTTCGGGGTCTCGCCACCAATCAATTCCCGAATCATGGCACGGATCGCGGTCGCCGAGCATTCGCCGCCATCGGCTGTGCCAACATGACTGGAAAAGAAGTACTTGAACTCGAATACCCCACGCGGGGTGTGCATGTATTTCTGTGTAGTCACCCTCGAGATGGTCGATTCGTGCATCTCCAGGGTCTCGGCGATATCGCGCAGGATCAGCGGTTGCATGGCAACCTCACCATGCTCGAGAAACCCCTGCTGGCGCACGACGATGGCCTGGGCGACCCGCAGCAGGGTGTCGTTCCGGCTGTGCAGGCTCTTCAGGAACCAGCGCGCCTCCTGCAACTGATCGCGCATAAACGCGCTATCACGCGCATCGGAGACCTGCCGCACCATGCCCGCATAGAGATCGTTGATGCGAATGCGCGGCGCAATCTCCGGGTTCAAGTCCACGCGCCAGCCATCGCGGTCATGGCGGACATAGACATCCGGCACCACATATTCCGAAGTGGACTCGCTGATCTGGGCACCGGGCCGCGGATTCAGGGTGCGGATCAGGTCCAGCGCCCGCGCCAGCTCGTCCGGGTCGCGCACGCCGGACTGGCGCTGCAGGGCTCGGTAGTCCCGCTTGGCCAGGCTCTCCATGCCGTTTTCCAGGATGGCTCGAGCCGCGTCACGCGCCGGGGCATCCGGCGCCAAATGGCGCAGCTGGATCTCCAGGCACTCGCGCAGGTCCCGCGCACCGACGCCCAGCGGGTCGCACTGCTGAATCCAGTGCAGCACCGCCTCGACCTCGTCGACCCCCACGGGCTCGTCTTCGCCCTGGCTGATCATCTCCGCCAGCGCCTCGAGTTCACTGTCCAGATAGCCGTCCGGGCTGATCGCGTCGATCAGCGCCGCCCCGATCCGTTGGTCTCGTGGGGTCAGGTGGCTCAGATGCAGCTGCCAGAGCAGGTGGTCCTGCAGGCCCTCGTCCTCGCCGTCGGAGGTATTCTCCAGCGGGTCGCGGTCGTCCAGGCCGCGTGGGCTCGGGGCGGGCTCGTAGATGTCGTCCCAGCGACTGTCGGTGCTCAACTCCTCGGGGATCACGTCATCGCCAGCCGTGTCGGCCTGCATGCGATCCCCGTCGACCCGTTCGCCCCCTTCCTCCGGGCGCTCGGGCGGGGCCTCCTCGCCCTCGTCCTCCACCTGCTCGAGCATGGGGTTGCTTTCCAGCGCCTGCTGGATCTCCGCCTGCAACTCCAGCGTGGAAAGCTGCAGCAGACGGATCGCCTGTTGCAGCTGCGGGGTCATCGTCAGCGTCTGCCCCAGCTGCAGATTAAGCCCGGGCTTCAGCATCGCGGTTTGAGGTCCATGGTGACCATCAAGATCATCTTAAGGAAACACTGATCAATGTTCACAGTCGAAAGTTTTCTCCGAGATACACGCGGCGCACCTGGGGGTCGTCCAGCAGCTCCTGCGGGGTCCCGGCGCTCAGGATGCGGCCCTCACTAAGAATATAGGCCCTGTCGCAGATTCCGAGGGTCTCGCGCACGTTGTGGTCGGAAATCAGCACACCGATCCCGCGCCGGGCCAGATGCCCAATCACGGCCTGGATATCACCCACGGAAATCGGATCCACGCCGGCAAACGGTTCGTCCAGGCAGATAAAGCGCGGGTCACCGGCCAGTGCCCGCGCGATCTCGGCGCGGCGACGCTCGCCCCCGGACAGGGCAATCCCAGGGCTGTGGCGCACGGTCTCCAGCTGGAACTCCTCGATCAGGGCATCGCCGATGCGGCGTCGCTCGTGGCGGTCGAGCTCCGAGCGCAGCTCCAGCACCGCCTGCAGGTTGTCCCAAACACTCAGCCGACGGAAGATCGAGGCCTCCTGCGGCAGGTAGCCCAGCCCGGCTCGGGCCCGCGAATGAATCGGGGCCCGGGTGATGTCCCGGTCACCCAGCGTGATGCGGCCACGATTGGGCCGGATCAGGCCGACCAGGCTGTAGAAACAGGTGGTCTTGCCTGCGCCGTTCGGTCCCAGCAGGCCCACGACCTCCCCTGGTGCCAGATCGACGTCGACACGATCCAGCACCGTACGCTTGCCATAGCGCTTGGTCAGCTCGCGGCCGGTCAGATAGCCGGCCATCGGCGCAGATTCGCCACCGGCCGCGGCGGGCGCGCTGGTGTCGAGCTCGTTCATTCGTCGTCTTCGCGGGGCTGGATCCTGATACGTACACGCTCGTCATCGGCCTCGCCACGCTCGGCCTCGATCACATCCGTCTCCAGGTCGTAGACGATGCGCTTGCCGCGCGCTTCCTCGGCTGCCGTGACCACATGCGCCTGGTCGGTCAGGATCACCCGGTCCTCGTTCAGCAGGTAGTCGATGCGCAGCGCGGTGGCGATGCGCATCTCGCCCGTCTCCGGGTCCGGGGACTCCAGCCGCGCAGGCTCGCCGTGGGCCTCCATCTCGTAAGGGCGTCGGTCGCGGCTGCGCACATAGACCTTGTCGGCCTCCAGTGTCATGTCCCCGCGAATCACCACCACATCACCGGTATAAGTGCTTACGCCCCGCCGGTCGTCCATCTCCGCACGATCGGCGGTAATCTCCACCGGCAGGGGCTGCTGCTGGGCAATGACCGGCGCGGCCAGCAGCAACAAGGCACTGCCCAGCAGCACGGGCCATCCGGCCCGGGCGAGCGACGACCCACCACGTTCAGTCATTTGCGGCTTCCTCCTCGCCCGACTCGCTGTAGAGCGTGTACACGTCATGGAACAGCTCTATGGTATCCCCTCGCGAGTCGACGCGCAGACCCGTGCCCCGCTGGAAAAGGCCAGGCTGCTCCAGCGTCGACGGGGCATCGGAGGTGGCGATCATGGTGTCGGTCGCCACCTTCACATCGGCGGATTCAATCACCGTGCGCACGCGCTCGTCACGCTCGGGCTGCACCCCCCGCGTGGGGCCGATCAGGTCCAGGATCTCGTCCATCGGTCGGTGCAGCGCCTCGGGCGCAGTCCAGTGCCATTCGATGCCGCCAGCGTCAAAGATATCCAGGTCGGGGTCGTCGATCAGCTGCGGGCCGTCGCGGCCAAACTCGCGCAGACGCGTCCCGCGCAGGCGGTGACTCAACTCGCCGTCCTCGCCAGTCGCGTGCAGCGTGAAGCCCTCGATCTCCAGCGTCACCTCGCCCTCCGGCTCGTGCTCGCTGGCAACAGCGCCGGCCACCAGCGCCGCCATTGGCAACAGGATCAGCGCCACCGGTCCGGCCACCCACTTCATCCGTCGACGTACTCCGCGAACAGGGCCTCCAGCCGCCCCTGGGCCGCCAGCAGACCCTCGCAGACCTCGCGCACCGCGCCGCGCCCGCCGGGGGCCTGCGTGACCCAGTCGGCATGCTGCAACACCAGCGGGTGGGAATCCGCCACCGCGATGCCGAGCCCCACACGGCGCATCGCCGGCAGATCGACGATGTCGTCGCCCACGAAGGCGGCCTCGTCGGGCGCATGGCCGGTCTGCTCGAGCAACTCGTGCAGTGCGGCCCCCTTGTCGCGCCGCCCCTGCAGCAGGTGCTGCACACCGAGGTCCCGCATGCGGTGCTCGACCACCCCGGAAGTGCGTCCGGTCAGGATCGCGACCTCCAGCCCCCCGTACAGCGCCAGACGGATGCCGTGCCCGTCGCGCGAATGAAAGGCCTTGTACTGCTCGCCGGCATCTCCCATGAACAGGCTGCCATCGGTCAGCACGCCGTCGACATCCAGGATCAGCAGACGCACCGCCGCCTGGCGGCTGTGCAGGGCCTCGTCGTGACGGTCCATCAGGCCACCCCCGCGCGCAGCAGGTCGTGCATGTTCAACACCCCGACCAGCCTCTGGTCGTCATCCACCACCGGCAGGGCATTGATGCGCTTGCTCTCCATGGTCTCCAGCGCCTCTACGGCCAGCCACTGCGGACGGGCGGCATGCCCGCCCCGCGTCATCACCTGGCCGATGGTCAGCGCCTCCAGGCTTTCGCCACGATCCAGCGTGCGCCGGAGGTCGCCATCGGTAAACACACCGAGGATATGCGCCTCGGGATCGGCGACGATCACCAGCCCCAGCCCCTTGCGCGTAATCTCGAACAGGGCGTCCTTCAGCGGGGCCTCGGGACCCACGCGCGGGATCGCGTCACCGGTATGCATGATGTCCGCGACATGGACCAGCAACCGCCGCCCCAGTCGGCCGCCGGGATGCGAGCGGGCAAAATCGTCCGCGGTAAAGCCGCGCGCATCCAGTACCGCGACCGCCAGGGCATCGCTCATCGCCAGCGCGGCCGTGGTGCTGGAGGTCGGGGCCAGGCCCAGCGGGCAGGCCTCGCGCTCGACCGAGACATCCAGGTGCACGGTGGCATCCTGCCCCAGCCGCGACCCGGGGTTGCCGGTCAGCGCGATCAGCGGTACGTCCAGCCGCCGGATCAGCGGCAGGATGGTCAGCAGCTCGTCGGTCTCGCCGGAGTTGGACAGGGCGATCACCACGTCGTCACGGGTGATCATGCCAAGGTCGCCGTGACTGGCCTCGCCGGGGTGGACGAAAAACGCCGGGGTCCCGGTGGAGGCCAGGGTGGCCGCCAGCTTGGAGCCGATATGGCCGGACTTGCCCATGCCGGTCACCACGACCCGGCCGCGGCACTCGAGGATGTGGCGACAGGCCTCCAGGAACGCATCGTCCACGCGGTCGGCCAGCCGGCGCACGGCCTCGGCCTCGTCGTTGAGGACGGCCAGGGCCAGCTTGCGGGTGGTATCAGGATTGAAATTCATGCGGTTGCCGTCATTCCGAGATGGACAAGGTAGCCCGCGAACACCGCGAGCAGAAGCCCCCCCTGCCAGCGCCGCAGCTGGCTGCCACGCGCCAGGGCAAAGATGAACAGCGCGGCGGTCATGCCGAGCATGATCGGGTAGTCGCGTACCAGCACCTCGGGCTCGATCGCCAGCGGTGCAATCAGCGCGGGGACTGCCAGCACGGCCAGCAGGTTGAACAGATTGGAACCGATCACGTTGCCGATCGCCAATCCCGCCTCGCGGCGAAAGGCCGCCACCAGGGAGGTCGCCAGTTCCGGCAGGCTGGTCCCGATCGCCACGATGGTCAGGCCGATCACCAGGTCACTGATGCCCAGTTGCTCCGCAATCCCCACCGCGCCCCAGACCACCAGCTGGCTGCTGGCAATCAGCAGCGCCAAACCAAGCCCCAGCCAGCCCAGGGCGCGACCGGTAGAGGTGGTCGCCGGGATGGCCTCGACCATGCCACGCACCTCTTCAGGCGCCTCGGCCGGATCCAGCGCCTGCGCACGCCGCGCGATATGGATCACCCAGGCGGTCACCAGCAGCAACCCCGAAATCAGAAGCCCGCCCTCCAGGCGGCCCAGCTCGCCGTCCAGCAGCAGAAACAGGACCGCCAGACTCACCCCCATCAGGATCGGTAGCTCGCGGCGCACCAGGCCGTGCCCGATAACGAGCGGCGCCACCAGCGCCGCCATCGCCAGCACCAACCCGATATTCGCGATGTTCGAGCCGATCGCATTACCCACCGCGAGGCCCGGGTTGCCCTGCAGCGTCGCCAGTACGGACACGACGATCTCCGGTGCCGAGGTGCCGAAGGCGACAATGGTCAACCCGACCAGCAGGGCACTCACGCCCACGCTGCGCGCGAACGCCGAGGCACCGAACACGAAGCGGTCGGCACTCCAGGTCAGCAGGACCAGACCGGCGATGACCGCAATAACGGGAAGGACCATCAGCGAGTGCCGGGACCGGAGGTGGGTGGAGCGGGGTGTCTCTTCACCCGCCAATTGTAGCCGATCGCTGTAACCGATCGCCGAGCCCGACCCGCGCGCACTGTCACCCCCCAGGGATCAGATACCCGGCGATGGCGAACCACAGCGGGAGTGTCACCAGCGACAGCGCCGTCGTCAGCGTGACCGCGGCCGCATACAGGCCGGTATCGAGCCGGAAGCGATCACAGAACACGAGCCCCAGGACCATCGCCGGCATCGCCGCCTCGAGCACCGAACCAATCCCGGGCACACCCTCCAGCCCGACCCACCAGACCAGGCCGAGCGCGAACAGCGGTGCGATCAGCAACTGGATGACGGACACCATCACCAGGGGGCGCAGATCGCGGCCGCGGAAACGGTCGAACACCAGCGCCAGCCCCAGCGAGAACAGCATCAGGGGGGCGACCGAGTCAGCCAGGAAGCCGAGCCAGGTATCCAGCCAGGTCACCAGCGGCAGACCGGCCAGGTTCAGCGCCACGCCCAGGACCGCCGCCCAGATCGAGGGGACAGCGACCAGCCCGCGAATGGCCCCGCCGCCGCCATACAGCCGGACCGCCTCCGGGTCCCCGTAACGCCTGGCCAGCAGGATCCCCAGCGTCAGCACCAGGGGCAGGCAGGCGAACAGGTCGTACTGGATCGCCACCGCCCGGCCGGCATCGCCGAACAGACTGTCGAGTACGGGGAGCCCCAGGTAGGTGGCATTCGGCCAGGCCGCGGCCAGCAGCATCGCCCCGACCGCCGCGCGTTCTGCCAGGCAAAGTCGGCAAGCGAGCAGGGTCACGGCCACCATCGCCAGCACGGTCGTGCCGGCCACCAGGGCGATGCGCAGCGAGTCGAGTCCCAGGGGGGCGGTCCACAGCACCTGCAGCACCAGCGCGGGCAGCAGCAGGTAGTAGACCAGGGTGGTGAGCACCCGGCGGGCGGTGTCGGCGTCCAGCCCGCCGGGGCGCAACAGGCGCCAGACGACGCCCGCAACGATGAGCGCCCCCATCTGGGTCATGACCGTCAGCATGGGGGCGCTCGTTTAGGACTATAGGTTTCGCGTCAGAAGGTAATCAGGCCTGGCCAGCCTGCTGCTCCTGCTGCTGGCGTTCGACGTCGGCACGCACCTGGTCCATGTCCAGCTCGCGCACCTTGCCCAGCACCTCGTCCAGTTGCCCGGCGGACAGCACGCCCGGCTGGGAGAAGACAATGATCTGCTCGCGGAAGATCATCAGCGTCGGGATGGAACGGATCTGGAACGCCCCGGCGATCCCCTGTTCCTCGTCGGTGTTCACCTTGGCGAAGACGACGTCGGAATGCTGCTCGGAGGCCGCCTCGAAGGTCGGGGCGAACTGCTGACACGGGCCGCACCAGGGGGCCCAGAAGTCCAGAATGACAATGTTGTTGCCGGTGATCGTGGATTCGAACGTATCCTGCGTGAGTTCCTGAACGGCCATGATGGCGGGCTCCAATGAAAGTGTGTGCGAAACCTTAACAGCCCCGCCGCAGGGTTTCAGGATTTCGATGCCGCGAGCATGGCCGCTCGCAGGCGCTCCAGGCGCTCGATCGGGTCGTCCGCCTCCAGCAGCTGCTGCTTGATCTCGAGATCGATCGGCAGCAGCTCCGTCAGCCGTCCGACCACCCAGGAGGAATCGTCAAAACGACGCTCCAGGTGTGACCAGGGCGTGCCGAGCTGGTCCAGCAGCCGCTCGAGCAGATCCGCCAGTGAGGCATAGTCCACCGGCAGGCTGACATCGGGGCGCTCCTGCAAAGGCTCGACCTCCGCCAGCCAGAGGCCGTCCTCGGCGCGGCGCGGGTTGTGAAGCTGGTGGCGACGCTCGCCCTTGACGAGGATCCCGAGCAGGCCGTCCGGCCGCTGGTCCCAGTCGACGATCGCGACCTCGGTCCCGATCGGGTGGAAGCCGACGGACGGGTCCGTCTCCGCCTCCGGACGGGGCGCACCGGACTCGGTGTCCGGCTCGATCGCGACGATCACGAAGCGGTCATCCTCGCGCAGGCAGCGGCGCACCATGTCGAGATAGCGCGTCTCGAAGATCCGCAGCGGCAGCAGCCCCTCCGGAAACAGCACGGTATTCAGCGGGAACAGTGGCAGAGTTGTCATGCCGGGCCCTCCGGCGGCAACGACGCCTCGCCCCAGCGCGGGCCCAGGGCATGTTCGATGTCCAGATGGTCCAGTACTCGCGCCACCATGAAATCAACCAGATCGTCGATGGATTGCGGCCGATGATAAAAGGCCGGGTTGGCCGGCATGACCACCGCACCCATGCGCGCCAGGCGCAGCATGTTCTCCAGGTGGATCTCGGAGAACGGCGTCTCGCGTACCACCAGCACCAGCCTGCGCCGCTCCTTGAGCACCACATCCGCCGCGCGTTCGATCAGCCCGCGCGAGGCCCCGGTCGCGATGGCCGATACGGTCGCCGTAGTGCAGGGGCAGACCACCATCGCCTCAGGCACCGCCGAGCCGCTGGCCACCGGTGCGGTCCACTGCTCCGGGCCATAGCAGCGGATCTGTCCATCGGCAGCCCCATGACGCTCGGCGAAAAAGCGAGCGATCCCGGCCGGACGCCCGGGTACGTCGAGATCAGTCTCCAGCCCCAGCACCACTTGTGCCGGTTTCGACAGCATCAGATGCACCTGCACCCCCGCCTGTACCAGGCACTCCAGCAGGCGCAGCCCGTAGGGCGCGCCGGAGGCACCGGTCAGGGCCAGGGCGATCGAACGCGGCTTTCCACTCATGCGGGGGTCCCCGAGGGTTCACGTGACTGCAACCCGGCGATCAGGCGCTGGTGCAGGCCATCGAAACCACCATTGCTCATAATGACCAGCGTATCGCCGGGGCGCGCCGTGGCAAGAATCCCCTGCAACAGGGATTCGATCTCGCGCGCCACCGACAGCCGCCCGCCGAGCTGATGCTGCAGACCGTCAGTGGACCAGTCGATCTCCGGGGCATGATAAAGGTGCACCCCGTCGGCGCGTTCCAGGGCCGCCCCCAGGGCCTTGGCATGAATCCCCATACGCATCGTGTTGGAACGCGGCTCCAGCACCGCGATCAGGCGTCCGCCGGGGGCGACGCGGCCGCGCAGGCCCTCGAGGGTCAGGCGGATCGCGGTCGGGTGATGGGCGAAGTCGTCGATCACGCGGATCCCGTCGATCTCGGCGCGCAACTCCTGGCGCCGCCGCACACCGCGGAAGGCCGGCAGGGCCGCGATCCCCGCGGCCAGCGGTACCCCGGCATGGCGGGCCGCCCCGAGCGCGGCCAGGGCATTGGAAAGATTGTGCTGCCCCGTCATCTCCCAGGCCACGCGCCCCTGGGCCACCCCGTTGGCCAGCACCTCGAACTCCGAGGCATCGTCATTCAAAGGCCGCGCCACCAGGGCCACCGTATCCCCGGTGTCCGGGTCGGTGGTGATGCGCTCCACCGGCGTCCAGCAGCCCATCTCCAGCACGCGCTCCAGCGCGGCATCACCTGCGGGCGCCAGGATCAGGCCCTGGCCGGGAACAGTGCGTACCAGGTGATGGAACTGACGTTCGATCGCGGCCAGGTCCGGGTAGATGTCTGCATGGTCGAACTCGAGGTTGTTCAGCACCAGGGTGCGTGGCCGGTAGTGGACGAACTTGGCACGCTTGTCGAAGAAGGCGGAGTCGTATTCGTCCGCCTCGATCACGAAGAACGGGGTCTCGCCCATCCGCGCGCTGACGCCAAAGTTTCCGGGCACGCCCCCGATCAGGAATCCCGGGCTCAGCCCGGCATGTTCCAGGATCCAGGCCAGCAGGCTGGCGGTCGTCGTCTTGCCGTGGGTACCGGCCACCGCCAGCACCCAGCGGTCATGCAGCACATGCTCGGCCAGCCACTGCGGGCCGGAGGTGTAGGACAGGCCGCGATCGAGCAGGGCCTCGATGACCGGCATGCCGCGAGTCATCACGTTGCCGACCACGACCGGTCCCGTATCCGGCAGGGTCGCCGGGTCATGTCCCTCGTGATAGGGGATACCGGCCTGCTCCAGCTGCTCGCTCATCGGCGGATACAGCTTCTGGTCGGAACCGGTGACCTGGTAGCCACGCGCGCGGGCGAGCTGGGCCAGCCCGCCCATGAAGGTCCCGCCAATACCGAGGATATGCAGCTGACCCGTGTTCACTACAGCGCTCCCAGGGCCACCTGGGTGATCACGCTGGAGACCACCACATACCCCAGCGCGATCAACATGCCGACAAAACGGCTGCCCAGCTCCAGGGCCTGCTGCAGGATATGCCCGAACACCAGCAGCAGCCAGCCCACCAGCGTCAGCAGCGCCAGGAGGGCCCCGGTGGAGACCTCCTCCGGGTCGGCCGGGGCATCGATCAGCATCAACAAGGCCATCAGCAGGCCCAGAAGGGCCCCGGTGCCGGCCATTGCGGTAAAGGTCTGCAGCCAGCGGTCAGGCACACCCCCCATGCGCAGCACCACGACGATAAACATATACAGCACGGCGAGATCGAGCACATTCAGGACCAAGGCCTGGCCCGTGCCGTACATCGGGATGCCGACCGCCATGCCCGTGACCAGGGCAATCCCGAGCCAGAAGATCAGCGTAGCGTTATCGGGCGGCAGGTCCTGCGGGCCACTGCGCAGACGCAGGATGTCCAGCATCGTCCAGAGGCTGTTCAATCCATGTCCTCCTCGGCTTCCATCGCCTCCAGGGCCTCGAGCTCGTCGAGTTCATCCAGCATCTCGGTTGCGCGCTCGTCCGACGCCCCGCGCACCAGGAAGTCGCGGCGCTGCAGATAGGCCTCGCGCATGGCGATGTATCGATCGTCGGAGATCTGCGCCAGCATACGCTCGGTCGGTATCAGTCCGGCGCGCATATCAACCACATCCAGCGCGATCAGGCCCACCCACCAACCGGTGTGATCGGTGCGCAGGTTTGTGTGATAGAGGGGGCTGGTATAGCCGTCAACCAGACGCGCCGGGGCATCGCGCGCGGTACTGGGCCCCAGGAGCGGCAGCTGCAGGTACGGGCCACGTGCCACGCCCCAGGCACCCAGGGTCTGACCGAAGTCCTCGTTGTTCTTCTCGAGGCCCATGGGAGTCGCGACATCGATCAGGCCGAGCAGACCGAAGGTCGTATTGAACATGATGCGCCCGGTATCCGAGGCGGCGTTGTCCAGGTTGCCCTGCAACAGGTTGTTGAACAGGACCGTGAAGTCATTGAGGTTGGAGAAAAAATTGCCTACCCCGGTCTGGACGGGCTGCGGCAGCCGCCGATACTGGACTGCGGCCGGGCGCAGCAGGGCCTGGTCAAAGTCGTCGTTGATCTCGAACACCACCCGGTTGTACGACTCCCAGGGGTCGTCCGGATGACGATCTTCGCTGGGCACGGTCGCACAGCCGGAAAGCGTCAGTACCATCAGGGCCGCCAACCCCATGCGTAAACGGGAAACAACCGACATACGATTCCTTTTTCGCTGCGCCCGACCTCGGGAAACACGGATCAATGTACACGCTCGCGCTCGAGTCGCTTTTGCGTGCGAACAAGGCGCGGTGACTGCCGTGCAGTCATTCTGCACAAGGGAGCCGCAACGCCGTGCGCGCGCCCGTTTTTGATAACAACGGGCAGCCGAGCCCCTGCATTGAATGAGTTGCGGGGTTGGCACCCCAGGTTCCCCGATCCTGCGTTGCGCCCCGCATTCATCAAAAACGGGCGGGTAGAACCACTACCCGCTACGCACCACGCCTTGTCTCGGAAAACTTGGGGTGCCAACGCGAGTGTGTACATTAATCTGTGTTTCCCTAGGCGTCAGGAACCGGTAATGGGGTGAATATCCGCCTTGCGGGCCAGACCAACCTGGCCCCGCCCCTTGCCCTTTGCGGTGTAACAAGCGCGATCGGCGGCCACGAAGGCCGCATCCACACTCGGCAGCGTCTCGCCCAGTTGCACCACACCCACCGAGGCCCCAATGGTGACGTCCCGCGCCTCGACCTGCAACGGCCGGTCGCCCAACGCACTGCAGATCCGCTGCCCCAGGACCCGGGCCTGCTCGGCATCGGTCTCGTACGCGATCACCGCAAACTCGTCGCCCCCGATCCGGGACACGGCATCGCGCGATCGCGTCAGCTGCCGCAGGATCGTCGCCACCCGGCGCAGAAGCTCGTCGCCTACCCGGTGGCCATGGCGATCGTTCACGGCCTTGAAGTAGTCCAGATCCACCAGCAGCAGGCTCGCCACCGACGAGTATTCCCGGGCATTGTCCATCGCGCGCTGCATCTCGCGCTCGAATGCGCGCCGGTTCAACAAACCGGTGAGCGGATCGTGACTCGCTTCATGCACCAGCCGATCCACCAGCTCGCGCTCCTCGGAGATATCGGCCAGCACGAGCAGGGTGCGCACCGAACTGCCCGCCACCGGATCCAGCGCTGTGCGGTCGATGCGCACGATCCGTTCGTGGCCGCTGGGCGTCACCAAGCGTGCCTCGGTATGCTCGCCCAGATGTTTGGCGAGCGGCTGGGATCGGTCTGCACCCAGCGGCCGATCGGTCCCCATCTCGCGCAGGTCCAGGACCTGATCCAGGCTGCACCCCAGTGCCTGCAGACGGACCAGCCCCGCCATCTGCTCGGCCGCGGGGTTCATATAGACGATCCCGCCACGGGCATCCAGCGTAATCACCGCGTTCGGGATCGCGCCCATCGCCCGGCGCAGGTTGTGCCCGGCGATGCGCATACGGGCATGTACCCGCAGCACGTACAGGAGGATCGCCGCGATACCTGCCGCCAGGACGGCGAGTAACGCCGCCAGGTTGTCGCGCGCCCATCGCAGCACGGCGAACGGCTCGGGGGCGTAAAGCCCCACGCCCAGGTCGTACATCAGGCCCTGCACGTCCTCGTAGGAACGCGGCGCGGCCCAGCCCGTAATCCCGACCGCCTGGCTCACCGGGTGCTCGGCATCCAGCGCCAGAAGGGCGCGCAGCACTGCCTGAGCGATATCCACATCGAGATCGCCGCGCATCGCCAGCGGCCACTCCGGGTACAGACGGGTCGAGGTCCGGTAGGGGAAGCGGGGCACGGCCCGCTCGCCGATCAGACGCACTTGTTCGACCCGTGGGTCGCCCTGCTCGCGCAGGTCTTCGAGGATCCCGGTGCGAAAGGTCGCGGCATCCACCTCGCCCGCCAGCAGCAGATCCAGTCCCCGGGAAACCGGGAAGCCCGTGAATACCACGCGATCCAGATCGGTCTCGACATCCAGCCCGGCGGCCTCGAGTTCCCGCCAGGCCATCCACCAGCCGCCAAAGCCGTCGGGGTGGACCGCGGAGACCCGCTGCCCGACCAGGTCGCTCAGCTCGACCAGGTCCGTGCGGTCCTCGCGCGCGATGATCACAGCCCCAAAGCGGTCTTCCTCGCGCCCGACCTCGGCCGGGAGCATGGTCGCGATACGGGAGATGCCGTGACGCTGCTCCAGCATCACGTAGGAGCCGGGGTTAGTCAGGACCAGGTCAAAGCGACCCTCAGCCGCCCCCGCCTGCAGGGCATCATTGTCGACCGGCACCAGGCGGACCTGAACGGCCTCCAGCGCCTGCTCCAGGTACTCGGCGAAAGGCGTCCACTGTTCGCGCGCGGCATCCTCGCCCCGGTGCGCCAGCACCGCGAGGATCAGCTCGCGCTCGGCCGCCCCGGCCTTCGCACCGGCCGGCGTTGCCAGCAGCGCGCCAAAGACCAGCCCCCACAGCAGAACGACACCTCCGAGACCGCCCCTGCCGAACCGGGACAGGCAACCAGACGATCGCCGGAAGTACGCACGCGGGCTCATCTCATGTGGGCTTCCGATTGCGGCTGGCGGCGATGCGCAGGCGCAGTGCGTTCAGGCGAATGAAACCCTCGGCGTCCTTCTGGTCATAGGCGCCGGCATCGTCCTCGAAGGTAGCGATCGCGTCGTCGAACAGGGTGTCCTCCGAGCGGCGGCCGGCGACGATCACGTTGCCCTTGTACAGGCGCAGGCGCACCTCGCCGTTGACCACACCCTGGGTGTCATCGATCGCGGCCTGCAGCATGCGCCGCTCCGGGCTCCACCAGTAGCCGTTGTAGATCAGGCTGGCGTAGCGCGGCATCAACTCGTCCTTCAAGTGCGCGGCCTCGCGATCCAGGGTGATCGACTCCAGCGCCCGGCGCGCCTTGAGCAGGATGGTGCCGCCCGGGGTCTCGTAGCAGCCGCGCGACTTCATGCCGACATAGCGGTTCTCGACGATATCGAGACGGCCGACGCCGTGGGCCCCGCCGCGTTCGTTGAGCTTCGCGAGCAGCTCGGCCGCGCTCATACGCTCGCCATTGATCGAGACCGGGTCGCCCTTCTCGAAACCGATGGTCAGCGTCTCGGATTCGTCCGGTGCCGCCTCCGGGGAGACCGACCAGCGCCACATGTCTTCCTCGGCCTCGGTCCACGGGTCTTCCAGCGGGCCGCCCTCGTAGGAGATGTGCAGCAGGTTGGCATCCATGGAGTACGGCGACTTCGTGCCCTTCTTAGCGTAGTCCACCGGGATGTTGTGCTGCTCGGCGTAGGCCATCAGGCGTTCGCGCGAGTTCAGGTCCCACTCGCGCCAAGGGGCGATCACCTGGATGCCCGGCTTCAGCGCATAGGCCCCGAGCTCGAAGCGGACCTGGTCATTGCCCTTGCCGGTCGCGCCATGGGCGATGGCGTCGGCGCCGGTCTCCTCGGCGATCTCCACCATCCGGCGCGCGATCAGCGGCCGTGCGATCGAGGTACCCAGCAGGTACTCGCCCTCGTAGATGGTGTTCGCGCGGAACATCGGGAACACGTAGTCGCGCACGAAGGTCTCGCGCAGGTCCTCGATGTAGATCTGCTTGACCCCCAGGGCCTCGGCCTTGGCGCGGGCCGGCTCAACCTCCTCGCCCTGGCCCAGATCGGCGGTGAAGGTGATCACCTCGCAGCCGTACTGATCCTCCAGCCACTTGAGGATCACGGAGGTATCCAGGCCACCGGAATAGGCCAGCACGACACGGGAAATCTTCGAACTCATGGGAATACCAATCCTTCTTTCTTCTTGAGAGTTATAGTCGTTTTTGTGACGGGCTTCACTACCAGCCCGCGGAGGCCGGGGCGCCCCGGGGAGACTCCGGCGCCGCCCGCGGCTCGGCCGGGGGCAGCTCGCGGCCGGCGTCAACAGCGGTTTCCGCAACGGAAGATGGTCTGGCTGCGGCGTCCGCGCCACCCAGCCACCAGATATCCACCCGGCGCGAACCCTCGCGCTCGCCGTCCGCGTCCGGGTCGACACCACCGGCCTCGACCGTCAATCCATCGCCCGGCACACCCGCCTCCACCAGCGCCGCGCGCACCGCCTCTGCGCGCTGGCGACTCAGACGCTCGTTAACCTCGCGCGGGCCTTCGGCGTCGGTCAGGCCGACCAGGCGCACGCGCGGGCGTTCTACGGTGCGCAGGGTCTCGGCCGCACGGGCGACGGTCTCGCGCCCCCTGGAATCCAGTTCGCGGCTGCCGGTTGCGAAGTACACCGACCAGCGATCCAGCGCCCCGACATCCGGGCCCTCGGCCCCGGTGTAGCAGGCCTCGAAGGCCCCGGCACGCTGGGCAAAACGAATGCCGCGAAAATGCACCGCGTCCTCGGCACCGGGGAAATCGATCCGCACGTCATGCCCCACCAGAAGGCGGGCCTGGAGCGCCTGAACATGCGCGTCCGGAACCCGGAAACGATCGGGTCGTTCGGCCCGCAACTCGAGATCCAGGGGCGACTTCGGACTCGCCCCAAGCCACTCCGGGGCCCCGGTGCGCAATCGCGCGGTGGCGCCCTCGGGCATTGCGTAGGGGGCAAGCCAGAAGGCGCGAAGCGCCAGGCCTGGCCGGGTCTCGAAGCGCAGCGTACCG
Organism: Thioalkalivibrio sp. ALJ2; assembly: GCF_000378325.1. Lineage (NCBI taxonomy): Bacteria > Pseudomonadati > Pseudomonadota > Gammaproteobacteria > Chromatiales > Ectothiorhodospiraceae > Thioalkalivibrio > Thioalkalivibrio sp. ALJ2. Next base: position 571,996 of record NZ_KB899554.1, on the reverse strand, counting down.
CCGTGGCGAACGCCCTGCTCGATGCGGCAGGCATCGTCCAGTTCGATCACCTGCCAGTCGCTGCGCTCCAGCGATTCACGGTGAGGCACGACCCCCGCCTGAGCCACCCCGTGCGCCAGCCACAGTCCCCCGAAAACCAGGAGAGCAAGACGGCGCAGCACGGACACGAAACTAGCGACTCTTGGGCGGCAGGATATCGGTGATCGAACCGTGCGCGACCTCGGCGGCGAAGGCCACCGTCTCGCTCAGGGTCGGGTGCGGATGCACGGTCAGACCAATGTCTTCCATCTCCGCCCCCATCTCCAGCGCCAGCATCGCCTCGCCGATCAGGTCGCCGGCGGACGGGCCCACCAGGCCCGCACCGATCACCCGGCCATCGGCGTCGAACAGCAGCTTGGTCATGCCGTCCTCGGCACCCAGCGCAATTGCGCGGCCGGAGGCGGCCCAGGGGAACACGCCCTTGGTGTACTCGATGCCGTCGGCCTTGGCCTGCTCCTCGGTCACGCCCATCCAGGCGACCTCCGGATGGGTGTAGGCCACCGACGGGATCGCGCGGGCGTCGAAGTGCACCTTGTGCCCGGCGATCACCTCGGCCGCGACCTTGCCCTCGTGGGTGGCCTTGTGCGCCAGCATCGGCTGACCGACGACGTCGCCGATGGCGAAGATGTGCTCGACGTTGGTGCGCTGCTGGCTGTCGACCTCGATAAAGCCGCGCTCGGTCACCTGCACGCCCGCCGCCTCGGCCTTGATCTTCGCCCCGTTCGGGCTGCGCCCCACGGCGACCAGCACACGGTCAAAGGTGTCTTCTTCCGGCAGGCCCTTGGCCTCGCCCTCGAACTGGCAGACGATCCCGGCCTTGGTGGCCTTGGCCCCGGACACCTTGCTCTTGAGGAAAATATTCTCGAAGCGCTTTTTCGCACGCTTCTCGAACGGGCGCACGATGTCGCGGTCCGCGCCCGGCATCAGGGTATCGGACAGCTCGACCACCGTGACCTTGCTGCCCAGCGACTCGTATACACAGGCCATCTCGAGGCCGATGATGCCGCCGCCGACCACCAGCAAGCGCTCGGGGATCTCGGCGAGATCGAGGGCATCGGTGGAATCCATCACCCGCTCGTCGTCCCAGGGGAAGCCGGGCAGCTTGATCGCCTGCGAGCCGACCGCGATGATCGCGTGTTCGAAGCCGATCACTTCACGGCCATCATCGCCCTCCACGGCGATACTGTTGGCGCCGACGAACTCGCCCGTGCCCTGCACCACGCGCACCTTGCGCTGCTTGCACAGCTGCTTGAGCCCGCCGGTCAGCTTCTTGACCGTCTTGTCCTTGTAGCCCCGCAGGCCGTCGAGATCGATCTCCGGCTCGCCGAACTTGATGCCCAGCGCGGCAAAGCGCTCAGCCTCGTGCAGCACCTCGCCGGCGTGCAGCAGCGCCTTGGACGGGATACAGCCGACGTTCAGGCAGACCCCACCGATCTGCGGGTAGCGCTCGACCATCACCACGTCCAGCCCCAGGTCCGCGGCGCGGAAGGCGGCGGTATAGCCGCCGGGGCCGGAGCCCAGCACCAGGACCTGGCACTGGCTGTCGGTATTCGGGTCGGCGGCCGCCTTGGGTGCCGCCTTCTGCGGCTCACTCGCGGCGCCCGATTCCACCTTGGCGGATTCGGTCTTCTCGCCACCGGATGCGGGGGCGTCATCGCTTCCGCCCGCAGCCTCGCCACTGGCCTCGAGATCGAGGAGCTTGCTGCCCTGGGAGACCTTGTCCCCGACCTTCACATGCAGCTTCTTCACGGTGCCGGCCTCTGGGGCGGGCACGTCGATGGTCGCCTTGTCGGACTCCAGCGTGATCAGCGGGTCTTCCGGCGCGATCTCGCTGCCCGGCTGTACCAGGACCTCGATGATCTCGACGTCCTTGAAATCCCCGATATCCGGGACCTCGATGGTCTTGGTCTGGCTCATGACAAAGCTCCGGTCGTTACAGCAGCATGCGGCGCATGTCGGACAGCAATGCGCTCAGCGTGGTGGCAAAACGGGCGCCCAGCGCGCCATCGATCACCCGGTGATCGTAGGACAGCGCCAGCGGCAGGATCAGGCGCGGCTCGAACTCCTTGCCGTTCCAGACGGGCTTCATGCTGGAGCGCGACACCCCGAGGATCGCGACCTCGGGGGCATTCACGATCGGCGTGAACTGGGTGCCGCCGATCCCGCCGAGGCTGGAGATGGTCAGGCAGCCGCCCTGCATGTCCGCGGGCTTCAGCTTCTTGTCGCGGGCGCGCTGGGACAGGTCCATCAGCTCGGAGGCGATGTCGACCAGGCTCTTGCGATCCACATCGCGCACCACCGGGACGACCAGACCGTCCGGCGTGTCCACCGCGATGCCGAGGTTGTAGTACTGCTTCAGGATCAGGTTCTCGCCGGTCGCATCCAGCGAGGCATTGAAGCGCGGGTACTGCTTGAGCGCGGAGACCACCGCCTTCATCAGGAACGGCAGGAAGGTAACCTTCACGCCCTTCTTCTCGTACTCGGCCTTCAGCGACTTGCGGAAGTCCTCGAGCTCGGTGATGTCGGCCTCGTCGAACTGGGTCACGTGCGGGACAGTGACCCAGTTGCGATGCAGGTTCTTGCCGGTGAGCTTGTTGATCTTCGACAGCGGCTGGGTCTCGATCGGACCGAACTCGGAGAAGTCGATCTCCGGCATCGGCTCAACCCCCAGGCCGCCGCCGGCGCCCTGGCTCAGCGCGCGCTTGACGAAGCCCTGCACGTCCTCGCGCAGGATGCGCCCCTTGCGCCCGGAACCCTCGACCTTGCTCAGGTCCACGCCCAGCTCGCGCGCGAACTTGCGCACCACCGGCGAGGCATGGGCCTTGCGGAAGGCCGACTCGTCGCGGATGTGCTCGGTCGGCGACGGCCGCGGATCGGCCCGATCGGCCGCTTTCGGCGCCTCGGACGGCTTCGGCTGCTCGGCCTCGGGGGCCGACTCGGCCTGCCCACCCGAGGGAGACGGCGCTTCCTGCTTCGGCGCCTCGTCGTTGGCTGAGGTGTCCTCGGCCGCGCCCTTGTCGGAGGGCTCCAGCTCCAGGATCGGGTCGCCCTGGTTGACGCGGTCGCCGGCCTTCACCTTCAGCGCCTTCACGGTGCCGCCCTGCGGGGCCGGGATCTCGATGGAGGCCTTGTCGGACTCCAGCGTGATCAGCGGATCCTCGGGGGCCACGGTGTCGCCGGGGCTGACGATGACCTCGATGATCTCGACGTCCTTGAAGTCGCCGATATCCGGGACGTGCACAGTAGTCGTGTTGCTCATGTCTGCTCCTGCCTCGGGTCCGGCGGCCTCAGGCCTGCAAGGGGTTGGGCCGTTCGACGTCGATCTTGTACTTCTTGATCGCGTCGGAGACGGTCTTGACCTCGACGGTCCCGTTATCGGCCAAGGCCTTCAGGGCCGTGACCGCGATGTGGTAACGATCCACCTCGAAGTGGCGGCGCAGCGCGGCACGGGTATCCGAGCGACCGAAGCCGTCGGTCCCCAGCACGCGGTATTCGGCCGGCACGAAGGCACGGATCTGGTCGGCATAGGCCTGCACGTAGTCGGTCGCGGCGATTACCGGATCCTCCGAGCCACCCAGACATTCCTCCACCCAGGACTTGCGCGGCTTGGCCTCCGGATGCAGCCGCGCATGGCGCTCGACATCGCGGCCGTCGCGGGCCAGCTCGTTGAAGCTGGTCGCGCTCCAGACCTCGGCGGCGACGCCGAAGTCCTTATCCAGCAGTTCGGCGGCGGCAATGGCCTCGCGCAGGATGGTGCCGGAACCCAGCAGGCGCACCTTCTTTTTCTTGCGCCCACCCGCCTGCAGCCGGTACAGGCCGCGGCGGATGCCTTCCTCGGCGCCCTTCGGCATGGCCGGCTGCGGGTAGTTCTCGTTCATTACGGTGATGTAGTAGAAGACGCTCTCCTGCTCCGCATACATACGGCGCATGCCGTCCTGCACGATCACCGCCAGCTCAAAGGCGAAGGTCGGGTCGTAGGCGATGCAGTTGGGCACGTTGGCGGCCATCATCAGACTGTGGCCGTCGTCGTGCTGCAGGCCCTCACCGGCCAGGGTGGTACGCCCGGCGGTCGCCCCCATCAGGAAGCCACGGGCACGCATGTCGCCAGCGGCCCAGATCAGGTCGCCAATGCGCTGGAAGCCGAACATCGAATAGAAGATGTAGAACGGCACCATCGCCACGCCATGGGTGGAGTAGGAGGTGGCCGCCGCGATCCAGGAGGACATGGAACCGGCCTCGTTGATCCCCTCTTCGAGAATCTGGCCCTTCTTGTCCTCCTTGTAATACATCACCTGGTCCTTGTCCTGCGGCTCGTAGAGCTGACCGACCGAGGAGTAGATTCCCAGCTGGCGGAACAGCCCTTCCATGCCGAAGGTACGCGCCTCGTCGGGCACGATCGGGACGATGTTCTTGCCGATCTTCTTGTCGCGGGCAAGCAGGGTCAGCAGACGCACGAAGGCCATGGTGGTGGACATCTCACGCTCGCCGGAGGCCTCCAGCAGGCCGTTGAAGGCGTCCAGCCCCGGGATCTCCAGCGGGGTGGCCAGCGGGCGGCGCACCGGCAGATAGCCGCCCAGGTCCTTGCGCCGCTCGTGCATGTACTTCATTTCTTCGGAGTCGGGGTCCGGCTTGATGTACTCGGCCTTCTCCACCTGCTCGTCGGACAGCGGAATGTTGAAGCGGTCGCGGAACTGCTTCATGTCGTCCGCGTCCATCTTCTTCTGGCTGTGGGTACGGTTCTGGGCCTCGCCCGCCGACCCCATGCCGTAGCCCTTCACGGTGTGCGCGAGGATCACGGTCGGCTGCCCCTTGTGCTCCGCGGCCTCCTTGTAGGCTGCATAGACCTTGACCGGGTCATGGCCACCGCGATTCAGGCGCCAGATGTCCTCGTCGGACATATTGGCCACCATGCGCTTGAGCTCGGGGTACTTGCCGAAGAAGTGCTCGCGGACGTAGGCGCCATCGCGCGACTTGTAGTTCTGGTAGTCGCCGTCGACCGCCTCCATCATGCGTTTCTGCAGCAGGCCGTCAGTGTCCTTCGCCAGCAGCGGGTCCCAGTAGCGGCCCCACAGCACCTTGACCACGTTCCACCCGGCTCCGCGGAAGATCGCCTCCAGCTCCTGGACGATCTTGCCGTTGCCGCGGACCGGGCCGTCCAGGCGCTGCAGGTTGCAGTTCACCACCCAGGTCAGGTTGTCCAGCTTCTCGCGCGAGGCCAGCGTGATTGCCCCCAGGGTCTCCGGCTCGTCCACCTCGCCGTCACCGACAAAGCTCCAGACGCGGCGGTTCTCGGTCTGCGCCAGGCCGCGATCCTGCAGATAGCGCATGAAACGCGCCTGGTAGATGCTCATGATCGGGCCCAGACCCATGGACACGGTCGGGAACTGCCAGAAGTCCGGCATCAGCCAGGGATGCGGGTAGGAGGACAGGCCCTTGCCGTCCACCTCGCGGCGGAAGTGGTCCAGCTGCTCCTCGGTCAGGCGGCCTTCCATGAACGCGCGGGCATAGATCCCCGGCGAGGAGTGCCCCTGGGCAAACAGCAGGTCGCCGCCATGATCGTGCGACGGGGCGTGCCAGAAGTGATTAAAGCCGACGTCATAGAGCGTAGCGGCGGATGCGAAGGTCGCGATATGCCCGCCCAGCTCGGCCGATACGCGGTTGGCCTTGACCACCATCGCCATCGCGTTCCAGCGGATATAGGAGCGGATGCGGTGCTCCACCGCGCCGTCGCCCGGGTATTCGGGCTCCAGGTGCGTAGGGATGGTGTTCACGTAGGCGGTATTGGCCGAATACGGGAGGTAGGCCCCGCTGCGGCGCGCCTTGTCGACCAGGCGCTCCAGCAGGGCGTGCGCCCGTTCGGGGCCGTCGGTCTCCAGCACGGAGGCCAGGGCGTCAATCCACTCCTGGGTCTCCTGCGGGTCGATATCGTGTTCGGTCGCGTTCGGGTCCATGCGTCTACCCCTGAAAACGGGTTGGGAATCAGGATGCCATCACGGCTCCAGGCCACCGGGCGGGCGGGCATTTGCTACCATGCGCCGGTGTTGGGCGGGCATAAAAGGCGCAAGTATCCCGACTGAGCCGCCAACAGGTCAAGCGAAAGCCGCCTATGGCGCCGATCTTCGGGAAAATCTGCGGGAAAAGCCGCAAACATCACGAAAGCCCACGCTCTCGCCGCCAACACCCGCGAATACCGCCCGCCGACCCCATTCAGGACCGAGCACACCGATGGCCGAACCCGTCCAGCTGGACCCGCAACACCGCCCCATGGCAAACCGATTTCGCGGCTTCCTGCCCGTTGTGGTAGATGTCGAGACGGGAGGCTTCGATTGTCGGCGACATGCCCTTTTGCAGGTCGCGGCCGTGTTCCTGCGCCGCGACGAAAACGACCATCTGGTGCGCGACCGCACCGTGAGCCTGCACGTGCGCCCCTATGAGGGGTCGGAGATGGATCCAAAGTCGCTGGAGGTGAACGGGATCGACCCCTACCACCCGCTGCGCGCGGCCTACCCCGAAGATCAGGCCATGGGCCGGCTGTTCAGCGAGGTCCGACGGGAGGTGAAGATCAACCACTGCAAGCGGGCGATCCTGGTCGGGCACAACGCACACTTTGATCTCGGCTTCGTGCATACCGCCGCCGAGCGCTGCGGGATCAAGCGCAACCCGTTCCACCCGTTTTCCAGCCTGGATACCGTGTCCCTGGCCGCACTGGCGTTCGGCCAGACGGTGCTGGCACGGGCGGCCGATGCCGCGGGGCTGGGATGGGATACGGAAGCCGCTCACAGCGCGGCATTTGATGCGGAAAAGACAGCGGATATTTTCTGCCAGATCGCGAACCGCTGGCAGGACGGGGTCGGGGTCCCGCAGAACGCCCTGCGCCTGCCCGACCCGGAAGAGCTGCCGCCGGGGAGCTGACCCCGACCCGGGGTAACACCCACAGATCGCCATGCCCCTGCGGGGCTCGCGATGACACAACCGCAACCCCGTCATTGCGAACCCCGCAGGGGGTGAAGCAATCGCCCGACATTTCGGCGGCGGCAGGGCCCGGGGGCTACGTCAGGAGATCGCCACGGCCCCTGGCGGGGCCTCGCGATGACGGTTTTGGGGTGTGCGACAGCCCTTCGGGCTGACGCACCAGGAGTTCTAACTCGCCGCGCGCTTGGCGTGGGCCTCTTCGACCGCCTTCTTCAGCTCACCGCTTTCGAACATCTCAAGGGTGATGTCGCAGCCACCGATCAGCTCGCCATCCACATAGACCTGCGGGAAGGTCGGCCAGTCGGCGAAGCGCGGCAGGTTCTGCATGACCTCCTGGTCAGCGATCACGTTTACGTAGGCGAACTCCTGCTCGCAGCGCTTGAGCGCCTCGACCGCGCGGCTGGAGAAGCCACACATCGGGAACTGCGGGGTGCCCTTCATGAAGATCACCACCGGATTGTCTTCCACCTGCTGGCGGATGCGGTCCATTACGTCCATCGAAGTACTCCCAAAGATTCGGTGCAAAACAGGGCGAGGCACCAGCGGCACCACACCCGATAATCAATTCGCAGTGTAACGCTCAGACATTGAAGCGGAAATGTACCACGTCGCCTTCGTGCATTAGGTATTCCTTGCCTTCCAGGCGCCATTTCCCGGCGTCCTTCGCACCCTGCTCGCCATTGTTCGCGACGAAGTCGTCATACCCCACCACTTCGGCACGGATGAAACCGCGCTCGAAATCGGTGTGGATCGCACCCGCGGCCTGCGGCGCAGTGGACCCCCGACGCACGGTCCAGGCTCGCACTTCTTTCTCGCCGGCGGTAAAGAAGGTCTGCAGGTCCAGAAGCCGGTAGGCGGTACGGATCACCCGATCCAGCCCCGGCTCCTCGAGCCCGAGATCGGCCAGGAATTCGGCCCGCTCCTCCGGATCCAGCACGGCGATCTCGGCCTCGATGGCCGCACAGACGCTGACCACCTCGGCGCCCTCCTCGGTCGCCTTGGCCTGTACCGCCTCGACCATCGCGTTGCCGCCGGCCAGCGAGGCCTCGTCGACGTTGGCGATATACATCAGCGGCTTGATCGTCAGCAGATGCAGGTCATAGAGCAGGCGCCGCTCGTCCTCGTCCAGGTCCTGGGCCCGCGCCGGAATCCCCTGATCCAGGCCGGCCGCGACTTTTTCGGCCGCCTTCAGCTGCGCGATGGCCGTCTTGTCCTGCGACTTCGCCGCGCGCGCCAGTCGGGTCAGCGCCTTGCTGGCGGTCTCGAGGTCCGCCAGCATCAACTCGGTGCTGATCGTCTCGATATCGGCCAGTGGATCAACCTTGCCGGCCACGTGCACGATGTCGTCGTCCTCGAAACAGCGCACCACCTGGGCGATCGCATCCGTCTCGCGGATGTGAGCCAGGAACTTGTTGCCCAGCCCCTCGCCCTGCGCGGCACCGGCCACCAGACCGGCGATGTCGACGAACTCCACCGTGGTGGCCAGCGTACGCTCGGGCTTCACGATCTCGGTGAGCCGCGCCAGGCGCGGATCCGGCACCTCCACCACGCCCACGTTCGGGTCGATGGTGCAGAACGGATAGTTCTCCGCGGCGATCTCGGCGCGGGTCAGGGCATTGAACAGGGTCGACTTGCCGACGTTCGGCAGGCCGACGATCCCGCACTTCAGACTCATCGGGTTTCCTCGGGGGTTGTGCGACCGGGGGCCGCCTTCGACCCGCCGCCATGCAGATTGCGTACAGCCTCGTCCCAGCGCCCGGCAATCAGCGCCGGCACCTGGTCCAGCGCGGCATCGATGGCATCCTCGATCGCACGGGCATCGTCCCGACCAGGCCGGTCCAGCACGAACGGGACGACGTCGTCACGATGCCCGGGGTGACCGATACCCAGGCGCAGCCGGGCATAGTTCGGCCCACCCATATGGCGATGCAGGTCGCGCAGACCATTGTGGCCACCGTGCCCGCCGCCCATCTTCAGGCGCGCGACACCGGGGTCCAGGTCGAGCTCGTCATGCACCACGAGAATCTCTTCCGGGGCAATACGATAGAAATCCGCGCACTTGCGCACCGGGAGACCGCTCTTGTTCATGAAACTCATGGGCTTGAACAGCCAGCAGTCGCCCTCGGGCAGAGTCAGCCGCGCCGCCTCGCCATCGAAGCGGCCCTCGCTGCGAAATTCGGTGGAATGACGACGAGCCAGGGCATCCACAAACCAGAAGCCCGCGTTATGCCGGGTCTCGGCATAACGCGGGCCCGGATTGCCCAGCCCGACGATCAGGCGAATAGCCATGGGTCAGAAGGGCGCAGGAATGGCCGTGAGGCTTATTCCTTGTCCTCGGACCCGCCTTCGTCGCCGGAGGAGGACGCTTCTTCGCCACCCTCGGCCTCGGCACCCTCGGCCTCGGCGGCTTCGACTTCCTCGCCCTCTTCTTCTTCGGCCTTCGCGGCACGCGGGAGCAGGACACTGACCACGGCGTAGTCGTAGTCCTCGCCGTGCATCAGGGCCACACTTTCCACACCCTTCGGCAGTTTCAGCTCGGAGATGTGGATGGTGTCACCGACGTCCATCTCGACCACATCGATGTCGATGGACTCGGGCAGGTCGCCCGGCAGGCACTCGACTTCGATGTCGTTCAGCATGCGGCTGACCATGCCACCACCCAGCTTCACGCCCTTGCATTCTTCCTCATTGTGGAAGTGCAGCGGCACGTGCACACGGATCGGCTGGTTCGCCGACACACGCAGCAGATCCACGTGGTAGATGGTCGGCTTGAACGGATGACGCTGCACGTCGCGCAGGATCGCCTTCTCGCTCTTGCCATCCAGCTTGACCGTCAGGATGTGCGAGTAGAACGCATCATGCTTCAGGTTGTGCACCATCGCGTTGTGGTCGAGGGTGATCGGCTGCGCGTCATTCTCGCCACCGTACAGGATGGCGGGCAGCTTGCCGGCGCGACGCAGGCGGCGGCTCGCACTCGATCCCTGCTCGTCCCGCTTCTCGGCTTCAATGGTAAAACTCATGCTCATCGTTGCTTTCTCCAAATGAACACGCCTCATCCGCGACCAGATGAGGCGTGAAGTTGGGGGACAATCCCCCGAAATCGTGGCGCCAGTAGCGCCTTGCGCCCGAGGCTTCAGTCCACAAACAGCGAACTGACCGATTCTTCGAGATTAATCCGACGAATGGTCTCGGCCAGCATCTCCGCGACCGACAGCTGCCGGATCTTTGCACAGGCCTGGGCATTCGGCTGCAGGGCCAGAGTGTCGGTCACCACCAGCTCGTCCAGCGCCGAACCGTTAATATTATCAATTGCTGCACCAGAAAGCACGGGGTGCGTGGCGTAGGCGCTCACCGACGCCGCACCGTGCGCCTTCAGGGCCTTGGCCGCCTGACACAGCGTGCCGGCGGTATCCACTAGGTCGTCGATGATGATGCAGGACTTGTCGCGCACATCACCGATGATATGCATCACCTCGGACTCGTTCGCACGCGGACGGCGCTTGTCGATGATCGCCAGATCGGCATCATCCAGGCGCTTGGCAATCGCGCGGGCACGCACCACACCGCCAACATCCGGCGAAACCACGGTCAGATTGCCGGAGACATGCCGCCAGACATCGCCCAGCAGCACCGGCGAGGCGTAGATGTTGTCCACCGGGACGTTGAAGAAGCCCTGCACCTGATCCGCGTGCACATCGATAGTCAGCACGCGATCGGCACCGACCGCCTCGATCATGTTCGCGACCACCTTGGCCGAAATCGGCACCCGCGCCGAGCGCACCCGGCGGTCCTGGCGGGCGTAGCCGAAGTACGGGATCACGGTGGTAATGCGACCGGCCGAGGCGCGCCGCAGCGCGTCCACCATGATGACCAGCTCCATGATGTTCTCGTTGGTCGGCTGCCCGGTCGGCTGGATCAGGAACACGTCGCGACCGCGCACGTTCTCCAGGATCTCGACCTGCACCTCGCCGTCGCTGAAGCGGCCCACAATCGCCTTGCCCATCGGCAGGCCCAGGTGCTCGGCAACGCTCTGTGCCAGGCGGGGGTTCGCGTTCCCCGCGAAGACCATCATTCGGCTCTTGTCGACCACGGTTTTTTCCGGTCTGGGTGGTGCGGAGCGGGTGAACGGGTCACCTGGCTCCAAAATAGACCCCGGCGTGGCGCCGGGGCCGGTGGTGTGTGGCGCGGTGGCGATATCCAGCATCACCACCCGCGTTGTATGGCTGGGCCGGCAGGATTACGGCGCTTCGCGCCGCCCTTCGGGCCGCCGCCAGTGACGGCGTTCTCTCGCGGCTATGCCGCTCGAGTCGAACCCGGTTCTCATCCTGCCGGCCCTTTGGCCGGTGCCGCGGCGCCGTGCGCCGCGGGTTTCGTTGTATGGCTGGGCCGGCAGGATTCGAACCTGCGCATGACGGGATCAAAACCCGTTGCCTTACCGCTTGGCTACGGCCCAATTGCTCGTTGTTGCCTGCCCCAACCCTGCCCAGGTTCCGCTTCCGGAACCGATGGCGGATCGGCTGCCGCCGATCCGGGCCGGCAGGATGATGGCGCTGCGCGCCACCCTTCGGGCGCCACCTGCGGTGGCGTGCTCTCGCGGCTGCGCCGCTCGGGTCGAACCTGCGCATGACGGGATCAAAACCCGTTGCCTTACCGCTTGGCTACGGCCCAATTACTTGTTGTTCGGCACCCTCGGCGGCGGCGCTGCCCGGGAGCCACTGCCGCAGGGGCGACACGTTCGTCAGCGGCGTCACCCAGCTCCGCCAGGGACGGGGCTGTGCGGCCTGCGCCTGGCGGGCAGCCTGCTCGTTCGGGAACATCCCGAAGATACAGCCCCCAGTGCCGCTCAGCCGCGCGCGCTCCGTTTGCCCGCCCATCCAGTCCAGTGCCTCGGCAACGAGTGGATACTGCCGGCGAACCAGCGGCTCGAACACATTACGAAAGCGCGCGGCATCAATTTCGGGCGAAATTGTCTCGGCGGGACAGTCGCGTGTCAATTCCGCTGAGCCAAACATGGGCCCTGTCGCCACCGAAACGCCGGGGTCCACCAGCAGCAACCAGGCCAGATCCGGCTCCAGAGGAACCAGGCGATCCCCGACGCCTTCGGCCCAGGCCGCCCGGCCGCGCACAAAAACCGGCACATCAGCCCCCAGGCCCAAGCCAATCGCGGCCAGGTCATCCTCCAACAGCCCGAGATCGAATAGTCGGTTCAGTACGACCAGCGTGGTTGCGGCGTCGGAACTGCCCCCACCCAGGCCACCTCCAATCGGGATGCGCTTGTCGAGATGCACCCGCACCCCAAAGGATGAACCGCTGGCCTCCGCCAGCGCCCGCGCGGCCCGCAGGCACAGGTTGTGACCTCCATCGAGCGCCCCGGCCGACATCTCGAATCGCCCCCGCTCCAGCGGTTCGAAGCGCAGCGAATCCGCCAGCCCGACGAACTGAAACACGCTCTGCAGCTCATGGTAACCATCGGCGCGCCGCCCCGTGATATGCAGAAATCGGTTGATCTTGGCCGGCGCGGGGAAGGCCACATCGAAATCGCCGCTCATCGCGTCGCCATGTGCCAGTTAGCGATGCGCACACGCAGCTCCACGCCCTCGCGCTCGAGGTCCATGCGCACCGGGAGCGCCATGCCGTCAACCTCATCGAACTCGCCGAACTCGATCACCCAGCCGGACTGCTCGATGCGCCGGGGCAAGCCGTCCTCGTCCACCTCGAGATCGTACTCGGCGCCCGGCGCGAGCAGACCCCGCACCCAGTAGCGCATGCCGGACACCGGTATCGCCTCGTTCGTCAGGTAGGCGACCAGAGCATCCGGGTCCTCGGCCTGATACTGCTCGCCGGCTCGCGTGATCAGCACCGCGGGTTGATCCGGGGCCAGCGTCAGACGGCCACCCCCACGTCCCATGGGACCAGACAAGTCGAGGACATGGCGCTCCTGCTGCACGCGCCAATTCAGCTGCGCGGACCAGTATTCCGTCTCGGTGGAGAGCCCCAGACGGGCCGCCAGGCGCCACTCATCAAAGGCCTTCACGACCTCGGCGCGCTCGTCGAAGGCCTGTCGTGCAGCGGGGTCTTCGGTACGAGGCATTGGGGCCGTACAACCGATCAGCACCAGCGCCACGACGACACCTGACACCCAACGGGTCACTCCCGCCCACGAGGGCGCACGGGACTCTGGGGATCCAGACAACATCACTCGAGAAGTTCGTCACGCACCCGCAGCAGGCGCTCGTGATCCGGCTCGCGCTCCAGTGCCGCCTCCAGAATGGAGCGGGCCTCGTCGCGTTCGCCCCGCTCCCAGAGCACCACGGCGAGGTTGCTCGCGATCTCCCCGTCGTCGGAGAGATCGTAGGCGCGGCGCAGGAAATCCTCGGCCTCGTCCAGCCGTCCGAGGCGATAGAGGACCCAGCCATAACTGTCGATGATCGCCGCGTCGTCGGGCTCCTGCGCGTAGGCCCGCTCGATCAGGTCCAGCGCCTCCTCATAGCGGTCGGTGCGATCAGCCAGGGTATAGCCGAGCGCATTCAGCGCGGCGACGTTCTCCGGATCGTTGTCCAGGATCGCGCGGAAATCCGCCTCGGCGGCCTCGATTTCATCCTGGCGCTCGTGCACCAGGCCGCGCATATACAGCAACCGGGTATCGCCGGGGAACTGCACCAGCCCCCGGTTCAGGCGTTCGCGCGCAGCCGTGTACTCGCCCTTTTCACGCAGCAGGTTCGCCTCGCCGAGATAGGCGCGTCGGGCAAGCTCCGTATCCGGGCCCTGCTGCATCTGTTCGAAACGCTCGCGCGCAGCCGACTCGCCCTCGACCTCCAGCGTCATGCGCGCCGCACGCAGGCGGGCATCATCGGCGTGGCTGCCGCCCCCGACCCGCTCGTACGCCTGGCGCGCCCCCTCCGGGTCGTCTTCCATCTCGTGCAGCCGCCCCAGGTAGTAGGCGATGTCGTCCTCGCGCTCGCCCAGGGCGTCCAGTCGCTCCAGATAGGTCCGGGCCGGTCCCAGCTGTTCGGCCTCGAGGTTCATCAGCGCCAGGGCCAGCAGCAGCTGCACATCCTCCGGGTCCTGCTCGACCAGGCGGTCCATCTCTTCGCGTGCCATTTCGCGATCATCGTGCTCCGCCAGCATGCGGGCATAGCCAAAACGGGCCTCTCGGCTCTCGGGGTGGCTGGCCACCGTCGTGCGCAGTTCTTCCAGTGCCTCGTCGGACTGCCCCACCTCGTCCAGGGCACGGGCGCGCAACAGACGCAAAGACACGGATTCCGGGAAGCGCTCCACACCCCGAGCGGTCGCCTCCAGCGCCGGCTCGCCGGGCGCGAAGCGCAGTGCGGCCTCTGCAAATACGCGATGGACACCGACGTCGTCCTGACGCTGATCCGTCAGGCTCTCCAGGGCCTCCAGCGCGGCCTCGCGGTTGCGTGTCTGACCGACCACCGCCCCCAGCGCCGCGTAGGGATCTCCACCCTGCACGGTCTGCAGGTCAATCACCGTGCCCATCTGCTCGGCAGCGGGGTCCGGCTGCCCGAGGTCCAGACGCAGCACCGTGGACAGCTGCAGGGCATCCAGGCTCTCCGGTGCCAGCTGGCGCCAGCGCTCGGAAGACTGCAGGGCCTGGTTGCGGTCCTGGGCGAACAGCGCAATGCGGGTGGCCCGTTCGGCGATAGCCGGGTCGTCGCTGAGCAGGGCCGCGGCGCCGTAGTAGCGCGCGGCCTCTTCGTACTGCCCGGAGCGCACAGCAATCTCGCCGACCAGCACACCCAGCATCAGGGCCGCTTCCGGGTCCTGCGCCGGCATGATCGGGAGGATCACGGGGCGATCCACCTCCGGGGCCTCGCCCTCCGAGGCGCCCAGAGGCATGTGGGCGCAGCCCACCAGCACGAGCGCGGCCAGCGCCGCAAAAAGGGGTCGAATCATTTCGGGTCCGATCGGATTACTCCGTTGCATTCTGGGGAGACTCGGATAAGTGCATCACTTAGTTGCATCACTAATGGGACGCCCATCCCGTGCCACGGTTCCAAACCGGCAACCGTGCGGCACACCGGCTGGACACTGTAACGGACGGCACGGGTCGTTACACTACGCGCGTAGCCCTTGGGGAAGCACAAGTATCCTGGGTGACTTGTATGTTTTGGGGGCCTTTTCCGGGTATTTGCGGCACAATAGCGTCAGCATGCTGTTCACTCTTGGTATCAATCACAAAACCGCCCCGGTCGCGATCCGCGAACGGCTGTCGGTGAATGAAAGCCAGCTCGGCGAGGCCCTGCACTCGCTGCGCTCGGGCGTCCTGTTGCCGGAAACCGCGATCCTGTCGACCTGCAACCGCACCGAGGTGTACTTCCGCGAGGGCGGCAAGCAGTCGGAACATCGCGTGCTGGACTGGCTGGGCGGCTACCACGGCATCGACCGCGACGAACTCAGGCCCTACCTCTACCTGCACCACGACGGCTCCGCGGTGCGCCACACCCTGCGCGTGGCGAGCGGCCTGGATTCGCTGGTCCTCGGCGAGCCCCAGATCCTCGGGCAGATGAAGACGGCCTACCAGCATGCCCATGACGCCGGCACGCTGGGCCGCTCACTGGAGCGACTGTTCCAGCACGCCTTTGCCACCGCCAAGGATGTGCGTACCCAGACAGCGATCGGGCAGAGCGCCGTCTCGGTGGCCTTTGCCGCGGTCTCGCTGGCGCGCCAGATCTTTGGCGACCTGAAGCCGCTGACCGCGCTGGTAATCGGCGCCGGAGAAACGATCGAACTGGCGCTGCAGCACCTGTCCGGCCACGGGATCGGCAAAGTGATCGTCGCCAACCGCACCGAGGAGCGCGCCCAGGCCGTAGCCGAGCGCTTCGATGGCGAAGCGATCAGCCTGAACCAGTTACCGGATCGCTTGGCCGAGGCCGACATCGTCATCTCGTCCACCGCTGCCCCGCTGCCGATCCTCGGCAAGGGGGCGGTGGAACGCACCCTGCGCAAGCGCCGTCACAAGCCGATCTTCATGGTCGACATCGCCGTCCCGCGCGACATCGAGCCCGAGGTTGGCCAGCTCGAGGACGTCTACCTCTACACGGTGGATGACCTCCAGGAAGTGATCGACGAGAACATGGCCTCGCGCCAGGCCGCCGCCGCACAGGCCGAGGAGATCATCACCCAGCGCGCCAGCGAATTCATGCGCTGGCTGCGCGCCCGTGACTCCGTGGACAGCATCCGCCAGCTGCGTCAGCGCGCCGAGACCGTCAAGGCCGAATCCCTGGCCAGGGCCGAGGCGATGCTGCGCGCCGGCAAGTCGCCGGAAGAGGCCATGCAACTGCTGGCCCACAGCCTGACCAACAAGCTGATGCACGCCCCCTGCAAGTCACTGAACACCGCCGCCCACGAGGGCGACGCGCGCCTGCTCAATGCCGCCCATCGGCTGTTCCAGCTTCCCAGCCCGGAAGACGACCCCGGCCACGACCCCGAGTCCGGCACCCGTTCGTGAAGGCCTCGTTCCGCACCAAGCTCGAGGGCCTGGCCGAGCGCCATGCCGAGATCGCACAGCTGCTGGCCACGCCGGACGCCGCCGAGGACGCCGACCAGCTGCGCCGCCTGTCGCAGGAATACAGCCAGCTGGAACCGGTCGCCGCGGCCTGGAAGGCCTGGCACGACAACCAGGGCGCACTGGAAGAGGCCCGCGCGATGCTCGCGGAGGACGACCCCGAACTGCGCGAAATGGCCGAGGCCGAGATCGCGACCCTGGAGGAACAGGCCGAGGCGCTGGAGGCCGAGCTCCATCGTCACCTGATCCCGAAGGACCCGCACGACAACGCCAACGTGTTCCTCGAGATCCGCGCCGGCACCGGCGGCGACGAGGCCGCGATCTTCGCCGGCGACCTGCTGCGCATGTATACCCGCTACGCCGAACAACAGGGCTGGAAGCTGGAGATCCTCAGCGCCAGCGAGGGCGAACACGGCGGCTACCGCGAGGTGATCGGGCGCCTGGCCGGCCAGGGCGCCTTCTCGCGACTCAAGTTCGAGTCCGGCGCCCACCGCGTGCAGCGCGTGCCGGAGACCGAGTCCCAGGGCCGCATCCACACCTCCGCGGCCACCGTCGCCATCCTGCCGGAGCTGGACGAGGTCGAGATGCCGGATATCAACCCGGCCGACCTGCGCGTGGACACCTTCCGCGCCTCCGGGGCCGGCGGCCAGCACGTGAACAAGACCGACTCCGCGATCCGCCTGACCCACCTGCCCACCGGCATCGTGGTCGAGTGCCAGGAAGAACGCTCGCAGCACAAGAACCGCGCCAAGGCGATGACCTACCTCGCCGCGCGCCTGTTCGAGGCCGAGCGCGAGGCCCAGGCCGCCGCGCAGAGCGCCGAGCGCAAGAGTCTGGTCGGCAGCGGCGACCGCTCCGAGCGCATCCGCACCTACAACTTCCCGCAGGGCCGAGTGACCGACCACCGCATCAACCTGACCCTGTACAAGCTGGAGCAGGTGATGGCCGGCGACCTCGACCCGGTGATCGACCCGCTGATCCACGAATACCAGGCCGAACAGCTCGCGACTCTCGCGGAGGCGTAATGGAAACGCCCGCGACGCTGGATGCCCTGCTGCGCGAACTTCGCCGCCGCCTGCAGGCGGCCGGATTGGAAGAGCCGGGGCTCGAGGCCCGCCTGCTGCTCGGCGCGGCGACCGGCCTCGACACCAGCGCCCTGATCGCCCGCGGGCTCGATGTCGCCTCCGCGTCGCAGCGCGAACGTGCCGACACCCTGTGCCGGCGTCGCGAGGCGGGTGAGCCGATCGCCCACATCCTCGGCCGCCGCGCCTTCTGGACCCTCGATCTCGAGGTCTCCCCCGCCTGCCTGATTCCGCGCCCGGAGACCGAACTGCTGGTGGAACGGGCCATCGCGGCCATCGACGCCTGCGAGCGCGCGCATCCCCGGGTACTGGATCTGGGCACCGGCAGCGGCGCGATTATCCTCGCGCTGAAGGCGGAACGCCCGGCCATCGAGGCCGTCGCCACCGACCGCAGCCCGGACGCCCTGCGCCAGGCCCGTGCGAACGCCAACACCCTGGGGCTGGACGTGACCTTCCTGCAGGGGGCGTGGCTCACCCCGTTCAAGCCCGAGGACGCCTTCGACATGATCGTCAGCAACCCGCCCTATATCGCCCAGGACGATCCCCACCTGACCCGCGGCGACCTGCGCTTCGAACCGAGGGAGGCACTGGCCGCACCGGAAGCCGGACTTGGCGATCTGTACACCATCATCGATACCGCACTCCTCCACCTGCTCCCGGATGCCCCGCTGCTGCTGGAGCACGGGTTCGATCAGGCCCGAGATGTTCGCGCCCGCATGCAACAGGCGGGCTATCGCGAGGTGCAGAGTTTGCGTGACCCCGCCGGGCACGAGCGCATCACGATCGGGAGCCGTCCATAAAAAAGCCCCGGCGCGAACGCCGGGGCCAACCGTGTGATGCGGGTGCTGCCTAGAACGGCAGATGCAGGTGCAGGTTCATCGAGCCGCTGGGCGAGCGGTGCCGCGGGCGGCTGTGGTAGTGGTGATGATGGTGCTGCTGGTAGCTGTGATAGTGCCGGTGATGATGGCCACGCCCGCGTTTGTGCGAGCGCTTGGAATGCTTGTAGCCACGATAGCCGGGATGGCTGCGGGCATGCGGCGGGCCGCCATAATGGCCCGGGCGATGATGCGCATGCTGCAGTGCATCAGGGTCGAAGGCCGCGGCACCGGTGTGCACAAAGCCGGAGACCGGCTGGGCCGCATGCGCCGGGGCCGCCAGGGCAAACGCCAGCAACGCCGCCGGCGCCAGGGCGATCATCATGCGTTTCATCGTGTACCTCCTTGAACTGCGCAACTGGCAGAATTGCCAAGGTCCAAATTACGGGGTCTTCCTGAACGGTTCCTAACCGAGCCGCCCCAGGAGCGTGACGCCGGTTACACTTTGCCGTACTACGTGACTAAGCCTTGACCCGATTCACACTGGAGAACGCCCCGTGGATGACCCGGAACTGCTGCGCTACAGCCGCCAGATCATGCTGCCCGGTGTCGGAGTCGAGGGGCAGCAGCGCCTGCAGGAAGCACATGCGGTCATCATGGGCCTGGGCGGACTGGGTTCGCCGGTAGCCGCCTACCTCGCGGCCGCCGGGGTCGGACGACTCACGCTGGTCGACCCGGACCATGTCGAGGTCACGAACCTGCAGCGGCAGATCCTGCATACGGACGCGGATATCGGCCGCGACAAAGTGGAGTCCGCGGCGCGGCGCCTGGCGGCGATGAATCCGAACTGCCACGTCGAGACCCGCGCCGAACGCCTGGATGTGGATGCCATGACCACCCTGTTTGCAAAGGCCGACGTGGTCCTGGACGGCACCGACAACTTCGCCAGTCGGGGCGCGATCAACCGCGCGGCCGTAGCCAGCGGCACACCGCTGGTCTCCGGCGCGGTGATCCGCTTCGAGGGACAGCTCACCACCTTCGACTACCGCGACCCCGAGGCCGCCTGCTACCACTGCCTGTATGGCGAGGGCGGCGGGGACGAGGACACCTGTGCGGCCAATGGCGTACTGGCCAGCCTGCCGGGGGTGATCGGCAGCCTGCAGGCCACCGAGGCGCTCAAACTGCTGATCGGGCTCCCGACCCTGAGCGGGCGGCTACTGATGGTGGATGCGGCCGGCATGCAGTTTCGCGAGATTCGTCTGCGCCGCGACCCGGGTTGCCCGGTCTGCGCACAGCGCCCGGCGCGGGCCTGAGCGGCACGCTGAGTCAGGCGCTGGAACGGGGCCGGAAGGCGACCACCTGGCCACGGGGGATACGCTGATCCTCCTGGGCCAAGGCGGCGGTCAGGCGGTCGGCCATACAGTTCAGGGCGCGATTGGTAACCATGGGCGCCATGGAGTGGTAAAGACGCAGCTCGCAGGCCACCGGGCGATGCAGGTTGTACCGGTGGGCGGCGCGGAAGGCCGTCCAGGCCACCACCGGCATATCGTTGAGCACACGATCCACCACAACCCAGGCATCCGGCTGCAGGATCAGGTCCAGGTGTTTGAGGATTGGCAGGGGCAGACGGATCTCGGGGCCCAGCCGCCGCAGGGCCAGGGCCACCTGGTTGTAATAGCGGGCCTCGACCTGCCATCCGGGTCGGGTATCCAGGGTGGGAATCTCGGTATGCCGGGAATACATGACCAGCCCCCCCGCCAGGGAAACACTGATGCCATTACTATCTCTATAGCAAAGACTGTCTCTCGGCGGGAAGATTCCGTGTCCGGTTTATTTGCACCCGGCTACTGGCGCGTGTCGGGGGTTGGCGGCTGGGCTGTCTGGGTGGCGCAGAGGGCCTCGGCATCCACCGGGTCGAAGTGGTATTGCGCGTTGCAGAACTCGCAAGTCACCTCGATCTTGCCCTGCTCCTCGATGACGCCGCGGATCTCGTCCTGCCCGAGGCCGCGCAGGGTCTCGGCCACCCGTTCGCGCGAGCAGGGGCAGTGGAACTGGACCGGGGTCCCGTCGAACAGGCGCACGCGCTCCTCGGCGAACAGCCGGCCGAGCAGCGTGCCGGCATCCAGCTTCAGCATCTCCTCGGGGGTGGTGGTGTCGGCCAGGATGTTCGCGCGGTTCCAGTCCTCGGAGTCACGCGTGACTGCATGACCGCCCTCGCCCGGTACCGCCTGCAGGAGCATCCCGGCCGCGGACTGGCCGTTGGCCGCCAGCCACAGCCGGGTGGGCAGCTGCTCGGAACGCTCGAAGTAGACATTCATCGCATCCGCGAGAGTCTCGCCCTCCAGCTCGACCACGCCCTGATAGCGCTCGCCGCCATCGCCCGGGTCCAGCGTCAGCATCAACCGGGCGTTGTCGCCGGCACACTGGGCCAGCGTCGCACCCTCGGGGGGCGTCTCGCGGAAGCGGGCCAGGCCGCGCAGCCGACCCTGGCCATCGGCCTGGGCCACGATCATGTGCACGGGGCCGGTGCCGGTGATTTGCAGGATCAGTGAACCATCGAACTTGAGCGTGGCGGCCGTCAGCGCCACGGCCGCATAGGCCTGCCCCAGGAGGTCGCGCACCACCGGCGGATACTCGTGGCGTTCCAGCAGGGCCTGCCAGGCCGCGTCCAGGTGTACCCATTCGCCACGCACCCCGGCTTCTTCCAGCATGAAGCGGTGCAGGGTGTCGGTTTCAAGCATGAAGTCCGCAGCCCTGCATCATCCGTCCAGCTTGGCCTTCAGGCGCTCGTTCACCTGAGCCGGGTTGGCCTTGCCCTGGGTGGCCTTCATCACTTGGCCGACAAAGAAGCCAAACAGCTTGTCCTTGCCACCACGGTACTGCTCCAGCTGCTGCGGATTGTTGGCCATCACCTCGTCGATGATCGCGTCGATCGCGCCGGTATCGGTGATCTGCTTGAGCCCCTTGGCCTCGATCACGGTGTCGGCATCGCCCTCGCCGTTCCACATCGCCTCGAAGACCTCCTTGGCGATCTTGCCGGAGATGGTCTCGTCCTGGATGCGCGCCAGCAGCCCGGCGAGGTCCTCGGCGTTCACCGGGGCGTCGGCCAGCTCGACCTCGGAGCGGTTCATCGCGGCGGAGAATTCGCCCATCACCCAGTTGGCGGCGATCTTCGGCGCGCCACAGCCGGCGGCCACGGCCTCGTAGAAGTCGCCCATCTCGCGCGCGGCGGTCAGTACACCGGCGTCGTAGTCGGACAGGCCGTACTGTTCGACGAAGCGGGCGCGCTTGGCATCCGGCAGCTCAGGCAGCCTGGCACGCACGGACTCGATGAAGGCCTGGTCCACGACCAGCGGCAACAGGTCCGGGTCGGGGAAGTAGCGGTAGTCGTTGGCCTCTTCCTTGCTGCGCATGGAGCGCGTCTCGTCACGATCCGGGTCGTACAGGCGGGTCTCCTGGACCACGCTGCCACCACCCTCGATCACGTCGATCTGGCGCTCGATCTCGTGATTGATCGCGCGCTCGACGAAACGGAAGGAGTTCAGGTTCTTCAGCTCCGCACGAGTGCCAAACTCGGTCTGGCCCTTCGGCCGGATCGAGACATTCGCATCGCAGCGGAAGCTGCCTTCCTGCATGTTGCCGTCGCAGATATCGAGATAGCGCACCAGCGAGTGCAGTTTCTTCATGTAGGCGACAGCCTCTTTCGCCGAACGCAGTTCCGGCTCGGAGACAATCTCGATCAGCGGCGTACCGGCGCGGTTGAGGTCGATGCCGGTCATCGACTCGAAGCCCTCGTGCAGGCTCTTGCCGGCGTCTTCCTCCAGGTGCGCGCGGGTTACCCCGATGCGCTTGATCGTGCCGTCCTCCAGCTCGATATCCAGATGCCCCAGCCCGACGATCGGCAGTTCGAACTGCGAGATCTGGTAGCCCTTGGGAAGATCCGGGTAGAAGTAGTTCTTGCGCGCGAACACCGACCGCGGCGCGATCTCGGCGTCAATCGCCAGCCCCAGCATCACGGCCCGCTCGACCGCGCCCTGGTTCAGCACCGGCAGCACGCCGGGCATGCCCAGGTCCACCGCGCAGGCCTGGCGGTTGGGCTCGGCGCCGTAGGCGGTCGGCGCCCCGGAGAAGATCTTGGAGACGGTGTTGAGCTGGGCGTGAATCTCCAGCCCGATGACGGTTTCCCATTCCATGCGGCGATCCTCAGGCGAAGGCCGCCGGCACACGGGTGTGCCAGTCGGTTTCTTGCTGGTACTGGTGGGCAACGCCGAGCAGGCGCGCCTCGTCGAAGTAGTTGCCGATCAACTGCAGGCCCACCGGCAGGCCGTCGATCTCGCCGGCCGGCAGCGACATCGCCGGCAGGCCCGCGAGGTTCGCGGCGATGGTGTAGATGTCCGACAGGTACATGCTGACCGGATCGGCCTTGGCGCCCAGGGCGAACGGCAGCTCCGGCGTGGTCGGGCCGAGCAGGACGTCGACGTCCGCGAATGCGCTGCGGAAGTCGTCGGCGATGATGCGGCGGACCTTCTGCGCCTTCAGGTAGTAGGCGTCGTAGTAGCCGGCGGACAGCACGTAGGTACCGACCATGATGCGGCGCTTCACCTCGTCGCCGAAGCCCTCCCCGCGCGAGCGGGTGTAGAGGTCCATCAGGTCCGCGGGGTTGTCGCAGCGGTGGCCATAACGCACGCCGTCGAAGCGCGCGAGGTTCGAGGAGCACTCGGCCGGAGCGACCACGTAGTAGGCCGGCACCGACAGGTGGCTGTTCGGCAGGCTCACCTCGCGGATCTCGGCGCCGCGGCCCTTGAGCACCTCGACGGCCGCGTCGATCACGCCGCGTACCTTCTCGTCCAGGCCCTCGCCGAAAAACTCCTTCGGCAGGCCAATGCGCAGACCCTTCAGGTCCTGGCTCAAACCGGCGGTGAAGTCCTCGGCCGGGCGCTCGACGCTGGTGGAGTCGCGCTCGTCGAAACCGGCCATGGCGTTCAGCATCAGGCCGCAGTCCTCGGCGGTCGCGGCCATCGGCCCACCCTGATCGAGGCTGGAGGCAAAGGCGATCATGCCGTAGCGCGACACGCGCCCGTAGGTCGGCTTGAGCCCGGTAATGCCGCAGAACGCGGCCGGCTGACGGATCGAGCCGCCGGTGTCGGTGCCGGTCGCCCCCGGCACCAGGCGCGCACCCACCGCCGCGGCGGAGCCGCCGGAGGAGCCGCCGGGGACGCGCTCGGTATCCCAGGGATTGCGCACCGGGCCATAGAAACTGGTCTCATTGGACGAACCCATCGCAAACTCGTCCATATTCGTCTTGCCGAGCATCACCGCCCCGGCGGCGTTCATGCGCTCGACGACGGTGGCGTTGTACGGCGAGACGAACGGATCAAGCATGCGCGAGCCGCAGGAGGTCCGCACACCTTCGGTGCAGAAGATGTCTTTCTGGGCGACCGGCACGCCCAGAAGCGGGGTCTGCTCACCATTGGCCAGGCGGGCATCGGCCGCTTCGGCCTGCGCCAGCGCGGACTCGGCGGTCACGGTAATAAAGCTGTTGAGCTGTGAATCGAGGCGCTCGATCCGGTCCAGATACAACTGGGTCAGCTCACGCGAGCTGATCTCGCGGGCCTGGAGCTTGCGCGCCCAGCCGGACAGGGTTTCCTGGGACATGGTTTCGGGAACTCTTGTCTAATAAAGCGTGATGAAATCGGCGAAATCGGCCAGCGGTGCCCGCGGCTTACTCGATCACGCGTGGCACCAGGTAAAGCCCACCCTCGACGGCCGGCGCAATCGCCTGAAAACCCTCGCGATTGTCGGTCTCCGTGACCGCGTCCGGGCGCAGGCGCTGCTCGGCATCCAGCGGGTGGGCCATGGGTTCCACGCCCTCGATGGGGGCGCCGTCGAGCTGCTCGACAAAATCGAAGATATCGCTCAGACCGCCGGCAAATTCGCGGGCCTTTTCGTCGCTCATCGCCAGACGAGCGAGGTGCGCGATGCGCTGAACTTCGGAGGCTTCTACAGACATGATCGGCAAGGGCCCCTGTATCAGTCGATGGTGATGCGGAATGCGGCCGGCAAACTTACCACAAAGCCGTTATTGCCCAAACCCCGGGCAGTTGCTAGAGTCTCGGGCTTTCCCGCCCGACCACCAACGCAGGTTTCTTCTTCATGCTCAAACGCCTCCTGGGGTTGTTCTCCAACGACATCTCCATCGACCTCGGCACTGCCAACACCCTTATCTATATGCGCGGCCAGGGGATCGTCCTGAACGAGCCGTCCGTGGTCGCGATCCGGCAGGACCGAGGCCCGGGCGGCCCGCGCTCCATCGAAGCCGTGGGGATCGAGGCGAAGAAGATGCTGGGGCGCACGCCGGAGCACGTGGTAACCATCCGCCCGATGAAGGACGGCGTGATCGCCGACTTCACCACCACCGAGAAGATGCTGCAGTACTTCATCAAGAAGGTGCACGAGCGGCGGATCTTCCGCCCCAGCCCGCGGGTACTGGTCTGCGTGCCCTGCGGCGCGACCCAGGTGGAGCGCCGCGCGATCCGCGAATCCGCGTTCGGCGCCGGGGCGCGCAAGGTCTACCTGCTGCAGGAACCGGTGGCCGCGGCCATCGGCGCCGGCATCCCGCTGGATGAGGCCGTGGGCTCTATGGTGCTGGACATCGGTGGCGGGACCTCCGAGGTCGCGGTGCTGTCGATGAACGGCATCGTCTACTCCGAGTCCGTGCGCATCGGCGGTGACACCTTCGACGAGGCGATCATGTCGTATGTGCGCCGGAACTACGGCGTGCTGATTGGCGAGGCCACCGCCGAGCGTATCAAGCATGCGGTCGGCTCGGCCTATCCAGGCAAGGAGCTGCTGGAGATCGAGGTCAAGGGCCGCAACCTGGCTGAAGGCGTGCCGCGTTCGTTCACCCTGAACTCCAACGAGATCCTCGAGGCCCTGCAGGATCCGCTGTACGGAATCGTCTCCGCCGTACGCACCGCGCTGGAACAGACCCCGCCGGAACTGGGCTCCGATGTCGCCGAGCGTGGCATAGTGCTGACCGGCGGCGGCGCCCTGCTGCAGCAGATCGACCGCCTGCTGATGGAAGAGACCGGCATCCCGGTGGTCATCGCCGACGACCCGCTGACCTGTGTGGCGCGTGGCGGCGGGCGTGTGCTGGAGATGCTCGACGAGAAGCAGGTGGACTTCCTGTCCATGGAGTAGACTCCGGGCTGGATCGGGGGATGGGGTGTCGCCCCGCATCCTGGGAAATTGGTGGGGCTCTTCCCATCGCACCTGCCAACCGCGGTGCGGCCCTGACCCAGTCACGACCCGCAACCGGAGGTTAAGCCATCAGCAAGCCGCTGTTCAGACTGGGTGTATCGCCCACTCTGCGCCTGCTCGCGGTGATCCTGCTGGGTGTCGCGCTGATGGCGCTGGATCACCGACTGAACGAGCTGCAGACGGTGCGCAATGCGCTGTCCACGGTGGCCTACCCCCTGCAGGTCGCGGTCGATGCACCGATCCGGGCGGGCAGCCGGCTGCTCGAGTCCTTTACCAGCCGCGAAGACCTGATTACCGAGAACCGCATCCTGCGCGAAGAGAACGCTGAGCTGCGGGCCCGCCAGTTGCGCTTCGATGCGCTGCAGATGGAAAACGACCGCCTGCGCGCACTCCTGAACACCGCCGAACGGGCACAAGAGCGCGTCGAGATCGCCAAGCTCCTGGCCGTGGACCTGGACCCCTTCCGCCAGCAGATCGTGCTCAGCAAGGGCAACCGGCACGGTGTCTACCCGGGGCAGCCTGTCATCCACCCCGATGGCGTGATCGGACAGGTCCTGTCCACCCAAATGACCAGCTCCACCGCGCTGCTGATCTCCGACCCCGGCCACGCCCTGCCTGTGCTCAGTGCCCGTACCGGCCTGCGCGGCATTGTCGTCGGCACCGGCAACCCGCGGCGCCTCGAAATGCGGCACGTACCGCCCCAGGAGGACATCGAGGAGGGCGACCTCCTGCTGACCTCCGGGCTCGGCGGGCGCTTCCCGCCGGACTACCCGGTCGCCCGAGTGACCTCGGTCGAACGCCAGCCGGGACAACCCTTTCTTGATATCCAGGCCGAGCCTCTGGCGGCCCTGGACCGCTCGCGCGAGGTCCTGCTGCTGTGGACCAGCGAACGTCCGGACGCGGACACCGATACCCACCCGGAAGAAGAAGGGGAAACGACCGAACGGGAAGCAGAACCGGAGGGCGAGGCCGACATTCCGGGGGCGGCTGAGAACCCATGAACCGCGCGCTGGGCATCCCCTGGCTGATCGCCCTGACCCTGGTCGTCGCGCTGGCCCTGGCCATCGTGCCCATACCCGATGCGCTGCCCCCAGCCCGACCTGAATGGCTCCTGCTAGCGCTGGTGTACTGGATCATGGCCTTCCCTCAGCGCTTCGGGGTGCTGACGGCCTTTGTCATGGGGTTGCTACTGGATGCCCTGTACGGCCAGTTGCTCGGGCAGAACGCCATCGCCCTGGCGGTGGTGGCGTACATCGTGCTGCAGATTCATCCACGCCTGCGTGTTTACCCCGTCTGGCAGCAGGCCATCGTGGTGGCCGTCCTCACGGCGCTTTACAAGCTCCTGGCCCTGTGGCCACAGGGCGCGATTGGACTGCCGCCCGGCAGCGCCTGGTACTGGGCGCCGGTGGCGACCAGCGCACTGGTCTGGCCGTTGATCTTCGTGCTGCTAAGGGACATGCGGCGGCGCTGGCTGCTCCACCTGAGCTGAACACGGGCCACCCGTTCTGGTCGAACGCCCCCAAAAGCGACTCATGCGCGAGCGTGTACGTTGATCACTAGTCCCCTGACGAATGGAGAGAGACACCATGGACCCGAAGACCCGCACCGAAATCGAGGCCGCTGTATTCCAGCGCCTGTTGCAGCATCTTGATGAACGCAAGGATGTACAGAACATCGACCTGATGAATCTCGCAGGTTTCTGCCGCAACTGCCTGTCCAAGTGGTACGTCGCCGCCGCCGAGGAACGCGGCGAGTCGATCGATTACGAGGGGGCCCGCGAGATCGTCTACGGCATGCCCTACAGCGAATGGAAGGAGCGCTACCAGAAGGAGGCGACCGCCGAGCAGAAGGCGGCTTTTGAGGCGAGCCAGAAATCGACCCATGCATGACCACGGGCTGATCGAGACGCCCGAGGCCCTGCAGGCGTTTCTCGATTCGATCGCCGGGACGGACTGGATCGCGCTGGACACGGAGTTTCTGCGCGAGAAGACCTACTATCCGCAGCTCTGCCTGGTACAGGCCGCCACGCTGGATCAGCTCGCCTGCATCGACCCGCTGCGCCTCGACATCCAGCAGCTCGCCCCGCTGTTCCGGGACGCGCGCATCACCAAGGTCTTCCACGCCGCCTCGCAGGACATGGAGTTGCTGTATCGCGAGCTGGGGTTTGTACCCAGCCCCGTGTTCGATACCCAGATTGCGGCCAGCATGCTCGGCTACGGCGAGCAGGTCGGCTATGCCAACCTGGTCAAGAACGTGCTCGATCGCGATCTCGACAAGAGCCAGACCCGGACCGACTGGTCCCGGCGCCCCCTGAGCGCGGACCAGATCCGCTATGCCGCCGACGACGTCCGCCACCTCGCGACACTGTTCAACCGCCTGCTGCACGAGCTGGATACCCACGACCGCATGCACTGGCTACGCCCGGAGATGGAGGCGCTCAGCAATCCGGCCCTGTACGAACCGGCCCCGGAACAAAGCTGGCAGCGCGTATCGGGGGTCAAGCGGCTGAAGCCCAAAGAACGCGCGGTACTCAAATGCGTCGCGGCCTGGCGCGAGCGTACCGCGCAAAGCAGCAATCGTCCCCGGCGCTGGGTGCTGTCCGACGACCTCCTGCTGGACATCGCACGCCGCACACCGGCTGATACCCAGGCTTTGCGCGAACTGCGCCAGTTCCCCGGCGGCATGAAGCCCGACCACATCGAATCGCTTCTGGCCGCCATCCGGGAAGGCCAGGCCCTGCCACGCGAGCAATGGCCGCATTTGCCGGAGAAGCCGCGCCTGAGTGAGCGTGACGAGGTGCTGGTCGATATCGGCATGGCGCTGCTGCGCGAGTGTGCCCGCGAACACCAGATCAGCGCCGCGGCGATCGCGCAACGCAAGGATGTGATCGAACTACTGAAGAGCGGCGGCACGAATGGCCGCCTGGCGAGTGGCTGGCGCCGGGAGATTGCAGGTCAGACCATCCAGCACTGGTTCAGCGGCGAGAGCCGCCTGGCCTGCAAGCCCAGTGGTGAGCTTGATATGGAACCCGTTAGCGAAACGATTGCGACGGAATAGCCGCCGCAATCGTCGCAAGATGCAGATGCAACCCGCTCAGGCCGCGGATTTGTACACACCACGGCGCGGGGACTTCAGACGTCCCTGGCGCTTGAGGTAGGCAAGCGTTTGCGAGATGTTCTTGGTATCCAGGCCGGCCTTCTCGGCACGCTCCTTGATCTCCTTGGTCGCCATCTCGGATTTCTCCGCCACGATCTCGACCAGCTGCTGACTGACCGAGCTGCCGCCCCGGCCGCCACGGCGACCACCACCAGCACGACCGACACGGCCGCCCAGTTCACGGATCTGGCGCTCAAGCTCGTTGAGTTCTTTGCGATGACGCGCGATCATCTCTTTGCGCTTTTCCATCAGCTTTTCGCGCTTCTTGCGGCGCTCGGCGTCCTGGCGCTCGGCTTCTTCCTTTTCCCGCTGACGGGCCAGTGCATACAGCTCTTCGGCGGAAAGTTCGGAGGCCTTCTTGCTATCCAGACTCATTACTCGTCTCCTCGTTCGGAACTTCTCAATGACCAGAACGGCTTCCAACTCCTCGCACGCCCTGGACGGCACATATCGCACGGGTGAATATGATAAAAATGGAAGTAAATTACAAGAGCCGAGAAATAAATTAACACCCGAAGAGGAATCGAAAATCCGACAAAAGGTGTGCGGCTTTTACATCAAGGCGCATCCGGAACAGTCGAACACGATTCCAGAAGTTCTTTTTAACCTGCGGGGCAAAGCCGCCGGACAATGGCGACTGAGCAACGGGCACGAGCAGCTACGGTTCAACCCCGAGGCGTTCTGTCAGGACTGGGATTCACACTTCCCGGATACCGTCGCCCACGAGGTGGCACACTCGCTCGTGTACCGGACGTCCGGGTTACGCCGCGTACGCCCTCACGGCCCGGAA
This sequence comes from Thioalkalivibrio sp. ALJ2, assembly GCF_000378325.1. NCBI lineage: Bacteria > Pseudomonadati > Pseudomonadota > Gammaproteobacteria > Chromatiales > Ectothiorhodospiraceae > Thioalkalivibrio > Thioalkalivibrio sp. ALJ2. The sequence continues at coordinate 542,356 of NZ_KB899554.1, read as the reverse complement.
TGGCGAGCCTGGATGGAAACGTTCGGCTGCCAGCCACGCGTTACGCACAACACCCCCCTGAAAGGCAGAAGGGTCCGGACCTATACCTACCGTTGCGCCTGCCAGACCCACGCACTGAGTGCGCGGCGACATTATCTGATTCAGCGGCGCCGATACCGCTATGAGTGCAGAGAATGCGGGCAGCGGCTACGGCAGGAGAACTAAAACCTAATACAAAGACTGGCGGGGCGGTCAATGCAGATCATGCAACCGGCTTTCCAACTCGGCCAATACGCGCTCCACTGCGCCACGCCCTTCCTCGATCACCGTGCGCGCCGCATCACCCATGGTTTTCCGACACTCGGAATCTCCCAGCAAATCCGCGACGGCGCGGCCCAGCGCCTCGGCATCCCGCACACGCCACAAAGCACCTTGCTCCCCGAGGCGCTCGACTGCGAATGTAAAATGCTCGGTGCTGGGCCCCACAAGCACCGGCAGCCCGAGCGCGGCGGGCTCGAGTACATTTTGCCCTCCCAGGGGAACCAGGCTGCCCCCGACAAAAGCGGCATCCGCAGCACCAAGGTAGGCCCCAATCTCGCCGATCGTATCGCCCACCAGCACATCCAGCGGCGGCCCCGGACATTGCGTGCGCCTCCCGACAGAAAACCCGGCTTGCCGGGCCGCCTCGAAAGCCACGTCAAAGCGATCGCGATGGCGCGGCACCCAGAGCAATAGGGCGTCGGGATGGGATTCGCGCACCGCGCGATGGGCCTCGAGCACGGCCTCTTCCTCGCCTTCCCGCGTACTGACCGCCACCCAGACCGGCACGCCTTCAGGCGCAACAGTCGCACGCAGATCCGCCGCCTGCTCATGGCCGGGCGGCAATGTGCGATCGAACTTCAGGTTCCCCACCACCTGGACACGCGCGTTCGGCGCCCCCAGCTCGCGAAAGCCCCGGGCGGCCGACTCGTCCTGGGCCAGGATCTTCTCGGCACGCGCAAGGGTTTCCCGCACCAGAGGCTGCAGACGCCGGTACCGCTTGATTGAGCGTGGTGATAGCCGCGCACTCACCACCCAGAGCGGAATACCGGCCTGTTCGCAGGCACGATAGAGATTGGGCCAAAGCTCGGTCTCGACGATCAGCGCGACGGCCGGACGGGTGCGCCGCAAGAATCGGCGAACGGCCCCGGGCAGGTCCAGCGGCAGATAGGCGTGCTGGACATCCCTCCCGAGAGCCGCTTCCACCCGGGCGGCCCCCTCCGGTGTCGTGGTCGTCATCAGGAGCGCATGCTCCGGATAGCGGCTACGCAAGGCACGTGCGAGCGGTACCGCCGCCTCCACCTCGCCCACCGAGGCGGCATGGAGCCAGATGGTGCCGGATGTTAGCGGCTCCCCGGCTCCCAGCCATTCGCGCCAGCGGGCCACTGGTACCGCGTTTGCCCGGGCGCGGCGCACCAGCCGCGCCAGCAAGGCCGGAGAAGTCAGTCGCAGGAGGGCCGTATAGAAGATGTGGCGCATCGCGGCTAGCGGCTCAGTCGAGCCACGCAATGGCCTCGGGCAGGGTGCGGATACGGATGTCTCCGTCTTCAGTGGGCAGCGGTTCCGCGCCCGAGGGATCAAACAGCAATCGGGCGCCGACCCCGGCGCGCCGCGCGGCCTCGAGATCGGACGCGCGATCCCCGACGAGCACCGAACCAGGGAGATCCAGATCCAGGTCATCCCGCGCCCGCAACAGCATGCCCGGCTCCGGCTTGCGATCCGGACAGGCCCGACGATAGTCGGGCTGCGCATCATGGGGATGATGAGGGCAGTGGTAGACGGCCTCGATGCGGCCACCGCGCTCGGCAAAGCGCTCGCGCATCCAGTCCGTCAGCTGCCGGAAATCGCTGTCGCCGTAATAGCCGCGGCCAATCCCGGACTGGTTGGTGACGACCACCACCGGCCAGTGCCGGGAAGTGGCGGCCGCCACCAGTTCGAAGATGCCGGGGACGAACTCGACCTGGTCAGGGCGATGCACGTAGCCATGGTCGACATTGATCACCCCGTCGCGGTCGAGAAACAGGGCGCGCGCACTCACGCCGACCCCGAACGTTCCTGATCGGTCACCAGCGCATCCTCGACGATCCCGCACAACAGATGCCCGATCAGCCCGTGGACCTCCTGAACCCGCGCGGTAGCGGCATCGGGCACCCGCAGCACATGATCTGCGGGATGCGTCTCCGGCAGCCCCTTCTCGCCGGTCAGGGCAACCGTAACCAGCCCACGCTTGCGCGCCATCCCGATGGCCTCGAGCACATTGGGCGAATGCCCGGATGTGCTGATCCCGACGAATACATCACCCGGCTGCCCCAGCGCCTCGACCTGACGCGAGAACACATGCTCGTATCCAAAATCGTTCCCGATCGCCGTCAGCACCGAGGTGTCGGTCGTCAACGCGATCGCCGCCGCCCCCGGGCGCACCGCCCGATAACGACAGACAATCTCCGCCGCAATGTGCTGCGCATCCGCCGCGCTGCCACCATTGCCCGCCAGCAGCACCTTGCCGCCGTCGCGGATGCACTGCAGCCAGCGCTGCCCAACCGTCTCGACCTCGGCAACAAACGCCCGGTCCTCCGCCAGCCGCCCGAACAGCCGGCTGGCCGCCGTGAGCTCCTCGATGATTCCTTCCCGCACTTGCGCTCTCCGCCAGGGAAACACTGAACAATGTAAATGGTCAGCGGGGCACGCCCGCCGATGCCGGGCAAAGTACACCGCGTATCCTTAAGGCCACAAGCAACCGCACGTCGCGGTATCACAGGGCCATGTACAATTTGGGAATGTCTCTCAGCGCCAGTCCGAGTTTCGTGCCACCCGCAAGCCACACGCCGGGCAGCCTTGCCCCATGTTCCGCAGCCCCTGCCGCCCAGCAAGCCCCGGGCGCGACCGGGTGTGCTTTCGTGCTGGCCGGGAGATCATGTTGAGTTCAAGCGGCGCCCACGTCCCGGCTGTCCTGGTCATCGGCCCGGCCTGGGTGGGTGACATGGTGATGGCCCAGAGCCTGTTCATGACGCTCAAGCAACGCGAACCCGCACCCGCTGTGGACGTGATTGCGCCCGCGTGGAGCCTGCCGATTCTGGAGCGCATGCCCGAGGTGCGCCGTCCCATTCCGTTGCCTGTGGGCCACGGGGAGCTTGCACTCGGCCGGCGCTGGCATCTAGGGCGGTCACTACGGGACGCGAACTATCAGCAGGCGATCGTACTGCCGCGTTCAGCAAAGGCGGCAGTACCGGCCTTCGCCAGTGGGGTACCCCGACGGACCGGTTACCGCGGCGAGTTCCGCTACGGCCTGCTCAACGACATCCGCCCACTGGACCGTCAGCGCCTGTATCGCACGGTCGATCGATTCGTCGCGCTCGCGCACGCCCCGGATGCACCACAACCACCCCCGATTCCGGAACCCAGGCTGGTGATCTCCGAACGCGGTCGGGACGAGGCACGCATTGCACTGGGACTGGGCAACCAGGAGGCACCGGTTCTGGCACTCTGCCCCGGCGCGGAGTACGGCCCCTCCAAGCGCTGGCCCGCCGAGCACTATGCAGAAATTGCTCGGGCCCGCCTGACAGCAGGCTGGCAGGTCTGGCTGTTCGGTTCACGGAAGGACCGTCCAGTGACCCAGGCGATTGCCGAGGCCGCCCCGGGCTGCGCAGACCTGGCCGGGCGCACGCAGCTGGGCCAGGCGATTGACCTGCTTGCCTGCGCAGACCTGGTCATCACCAATGACTCGGGGCTCATGCACATTGCGGCGGCCACCGGCCGCCCGGTGATCGCTGTCTACGGGTCCTCCGACCCTGGCTACACGCCGCCGCTAACCCCCCGCCGGCGCATCCTGCATCTAGGTCTGGAATGCAGCCCCTGCTTTCAGCGCGAGTGCCCCCTGGGGCATTTGAACTGCCTGCGCAAGCTGGCGCCCGAGCAGGTACTGGAGGCCGCCGACGCCCTGCATGCGGAGAGGCACTGATGCATCTGGCATTCGTGTTGTTCAAGTATTTCCCGCATGGCGGGCTGCAGCGCAACTTCCGCCGCATCACCGAACTCGCCCTGGAGCGCGGCCATCAGATCGACGTATTCACACTCGCATGGGAGGGCTGGACCCCGGAGCACCCGCACCTGAAGCTGCATGTACTGCGGGTGCCTGGCTGGCGCAACCACACACGCTATCGCCATTTCGCCCGCCGCGTTCAATCGGAGGTCCAGGCACTACAGCCCGATCGCGTCGTCGGGTTCAACAAGCTGCCCGGGCTGGATGTCTACTACAACGCAGACCCCTGCTTCATCGAACGGGCGCAGGCTCGCAGCCAGCTTTATCGCCTCTCCGGGCGCTACCGCGTACATGCGGCCCTTGAGCGGGCGGTCTTTCGCACCGAGGCGAACAACCACATCCTGCTGCTATCCGAGGCCGAGAAGCCCCTGTTCCAGCGCTGGTATGCGACTCCCGAGGACCGCTTCCACCTGATGCCACCGTATGTCTCGGCTGACCGCTTCGCCAATGCCGACACCCCGCAACGAAGGCACGCTCTTCGCAAACAGCTCGGCCTGGGGGACGACTCGCTCATGCTCCTGATGGTTGGGTCGGACTTCCGACGCAAGGGTGTGGACCGCAGCATCCGGGCGCTGGCCGCCCTGCCGGACGGCTTGCGGGAACAGGCATCGCTATACGTACTGGGCAAGGGGCGCGCGGCCCCACTGATGCGCCTGGCCCGAAGTCTCGGTGTCTCGAGGCAGGTGCATTTCCTGCAGGGCCGCGACGACGTGGCCGACTTCCTGTTTGCAGCCGACCTGCTTCTGCACCCCGCCTACCAGGAGAACACCGGGACCGCGATCGTCGAGGCGATCGCGGCAGGTCTGCCCGCCCTGGTTACAGCCAATTGCGGATACGCCTTCCACATCGAGTGCGCCAACTGTGGTGAGGTGCTGACCACGCCGTTCGAGCAGCCCATGATGGACGCCGCCCTGGCCCGCATGCTGAGCCAGCCCAAACTGCAGGCCTGGCGTGATGCGGCCCTGCGCTACAGCGTTCGCACCGAACTCGGCGCACGCGCCGAGCACGCGCTGCGGGTCATCGAAGGCCCCCGCTATGGCGAGGTGGCGGCATGAGTGTGCTCCGGCGCAATGAACTGGTGATGGACGATGCCTTACACGCGGCGTTAACCGCACGCTACGGCCCGGGAGACCCCTTCGAGCAGGCCATGGCGCTGGATGGCGAGGTCGTCCGCAACGTCGACGGGCGGCGCACTTTCCGTTTCGAACTGGGCGGGCAGCCCTACTTCGCCAAGGTGCACAACGGCATGCCGTGGCGACGCATCCTGCGCAAGCTGAGCCAGTTCCGCATCCCGGTGCTGGGTGCCGAACCCGAATGGCGTGCAATCCACCGGCTGCGGAAGCTGGAGATCCCGACCACGCCACCGGTCGCATTCGGCATCCGGCGTGGACTGAACCCGGCACGGGAACGCTCGTTCGTGATTACCCGCGACCTAGGGCGCACCCGCACCCTGGAACAGGAATGCCTGAGCTGGCCCGAACAACCACCGGCCTTCGCCTTTCGCCTGCAGTTGATCCGAGAGGTCGCCCGCATTGCCCGCACCCTACACGGGAGCGGCATGAATCACCGCGACTTCTACCTGTGCCACTTCCGACTCGACCTGAACTCGAACGAGAACGCCATCCGGTCCGGCCGCATCCCGCCGCGCCTGCACCTGATGGATCTGCACCGCGTTCAGTTCCACGCCCGCCTGCCGGCCCGCGCGCAAATCAAGGATCTCGGAGGTCTGTACTTCTCCGCCATGGATATCGGCCTCAAGCCACGAGATATCCTCCGTTTCATGCGCCTCTATCATGGCACCAGACTCCGCGCCACCTTGGTTGAAAGACACACGCTCTGGACTCGAGTGGCACAGCGAGCCCGAACGCAATACCGCAAGGAACACGGGCGCCTCCCATGTCACGGCTGATGCAATGGCTCGCAGGCATCGGGCGAAGCTCAAGCGTGAAAGGAGTCGCCCCTCTTGACGAAGACCTGAAGAACGCCGGCCTCACCCTCCTGGAAAACCAACCAAAGGCGGGCTGGACCGTCCTGGACAGCTCGGCGCAGGCCCGCGTCGCGCGCGGCCAGTGGCAAAGTCAGGCAGTTGTAATAAAGGTCTTTCTTCCAAGGGGGCCATGGGAATCCGTCAAGTCCATCGGCCGGGGCAGTCGCGGCATGCGGGCCATTCGGCATGGGCGCCAAATGAGTGAAGATGGTTTCGATACACCACGCGCACTCGCCTATGGCTGGATCGGGGTGAACGAGTGCCTGGTAATGGAGGACATCAATGGGGCCAGCCTTTCACACCTGATCACTTCCCGCCATGGGGAACCGTTCCTGGCCATTGCGGACCGTCATCTTGTTCACCGCCGACTCGCAGAAACCGTTGCTCACCTCCATGAGTCCGGATGGACCCATGGCGACCTCCGACTTGGGAATATCCTCGTGTCACCCCCCTCCGCAACCGGACGGTTGGTGTTCCTGGACAACGAAAGAAGCAAAAAACATGGCAGACCATGTGACGGCCAGAAAAACCTGGTCCAACTCAACATGACTCATCCGTCTTTTCTGCCTCGAACCAGTCGTGTTCGGTTTCTGAGCCACTATGCAACACAGCGCGGCATGGGGCGGGTCGCATTCCGCCACCTTGCTATTCGGATTGCCCAGGCAACCGAGGCGCGCCACCAGGAACGGCTGCGACGTGGTGGTTCCAAAGCGCGTTTTTCAGCCAAATAGCAATGAACTCGAACAGCCAAAGCATCCGGCTAACTTCCGGGTTTTGCGGTGCCGGCAATCCCGACCACCCTGTCGTGAAAGCGCTCCAGGCGGGGCACCCCGTACTCGACGGGGCTCGGCGCGAATGCCTGAAGACCAATGCCCAGGCCGAGAGCGGGCTCCTTTTCTCGGACTTCTCGCCCGACCCTGTCTTTTACAAGCGGTATCCATCCCGATGGAGAAACCGGATTCTTGGGCATCTTGGCATTCGCTCCCGTGCCCGCCGGGTTTGGGAGTTCTCGACCTACCTGAAAGGACATAACGCGCCGGTTGCCAAACCTCTGGCCTACCTGGACGGCTCGGCGGAAAGCTGGTTCTTCTGCGAGGCTCTGCCCCAACACCCAAGCCTGAATCAATGGCTAGAAGACGATGCGCTACCGGACGCGGCCCTACTCAGTGAACAGGCCGCTCAAGCGATCGCCACGTTGCACAACGCGGGGGTTGTACACCGTGATTTCAAGTGGGGAAACGTGCTGTTCTCAGCCACAGGAGACCTCATCATCGCCGACCTGGATGGCGCGCGGTTCCATCACCAGCCGCGCCGGGCGGATCTCGCCCGCGACTTGGCCCGTTTCGCCGTTAACGGGCTCGAGGTTGGCCTGACGCAAAGCTGGGCGCGGTCCTTCATCGGCCGTTATTGCAAGATTCGCGGCATTCCCGTTGAACGGCTTCTTCCCGCGGTCGCCCGCTCCGTCACCGTCATTAGCAAACGGCACCAGAAGCGCTATCGTCGCCCCCCTGTCAGCCTGACCTGAGCTTTGGACATCGAAGTGAAAAACCAAGATCGACTTGTACAACTCATGCTGGATCGGCACCTGGGAAATTTTCTCGTCGCCACACCGGTCCTCTCTGCTCTGGCCCAACACGAGAAAAATCTCATCGTCATTCATGAACCTCACGCCGAACTCGCGAAACGGATCCCAACGCTAAAGGGCCCGATTGTCACACTGCCCAGAACGGGCAGCCCGGCAAGGGACTTCATCGGATTCATCAAGCTACTCCATACAGTCCGCTCCACAAGACCCACGATTGCCCTCGATTTCGGCGGCAGCGGCAGCGGGGGCTGGCTCGGAGCCATGAGTGGCGCCCCACGGCGAATCTGTCGAGACAGCGCACCGTATGCTCGGCGCTTCAGTGAGCACGTAGCAAAGCCAGAGGGGATGCAACACCGCATCGAAATCTACGGCGCCATAGGGCGAGCTGTCGTACCCGAACTGGAATGGGGATGGCCCAAGCTTGAGCCACTGTCTTCTGACCACGCAAACCTTGAAGAGACTCTGCGTGCGCACGAAATAGACTCGGAGCGCCCGATGATCTGCCTGCATGTAGCCGGAGGGAAGGAATACAAGCACTGGCCGTTGCCGAAATATGCTCAGGTAATCAACACATTACGCCGCGAAGGGAAACAGCCCATTCTGATCGGTGCGGGGCCTGACCGCACAGCGGCGCAGGAGGTTCAGGCTCTGTGCGAGGACCCGCCGGTCAACCTGGTGCAGCGACTGGGCATTGGAAGCCTCATCGCTCTCTTCGAGCGCGCGTCTCTTTTCATTGGCAACGACAGTGGCCCCATGCACATGGCTGCCGCAACGGGCACACCGATTGTTGCGTTGTTCGGGCCGACGGATCCCGTCCGCTGGGGCCCTCTAACCAACCGGGCCCTGATCGTTCGCGGCACGGAACATATACCGCCGGAACAAGGAAAGAAGAAGTTTGCCGACGGTCGCCGAATGGACAGCGTCCAGGTCGATGACGTGGTGAACGCCATTCGCCTCTCCGAGAAGCGCTTTGCAAAGTAGCTGGAAGAACCTTAAGTCCTTCGACCAAGCGCGTGGCCACCACTCACCAAATTCTCTCGTAGCGGCTCTTGTACCGCGCGTCGAATGCCGGGCAGGTATTTTCGCTGGATCAACCTGGCTGCCCGCGGCCAGACCCGTGGAATCCGTGAGGCGTGAGCCAGCCCCAGGGTGCAATACACTCTTCTGCGAAACGCCACCCCCCGAAAGGTGCGAAACGGAATGGCCGCCAGCCGAGAACTCTCTTCTCGAACTCCCTCCAGAAAGGCTCGCTGAGCTTCCACCGGATCCCCTTCCTCCAGATGAACTAGCGGATCCAGAAGCAAACGCCGGTACAGGTACCCCAGCAGGCGGTGGCCAGCGAGAGTTCGACGCCAGAGGGGTTCAGCGAATGCGGCCGCATAATCCAGGTGCATCGCACGGCCGCGGCTGACATCGAAGAGCACATTGTCCATATTGCGGTCCTTCATTCCCGCAATGAAGGCTGCTGGAAGCGATTGCCCCAGGCCATAAAACAGCTTCTCTCGTTCAAGGCCGCCAGGCTCCCGATCGACAATGGCAGCGACGGACTTTGCGGGGCTGTAAGGCATGGCCACCCAGCCAGCATCGATCACCTGAACCGGGAAAGCGGGCACTCCCAGCGCGGAGAGCACCTCGCTAACGGTGACCTCCTTGTCCGCATCAACTGTGCTCTTGACCACCAGGGTCTCCTGGCCGCCGGCTCGCACCAGAAATACCTCGCGAACCAGACGCTCCACCTGAATAGCCGGAGTACGGAGTTGCTCGGACAGCCGATCGCGAACGCCAGATGGTAGACTCTGCATTCGATCCATTCGCGTTGACGATTGCACGTTCTCTCCCAATAACGACTCGCTGCCCCGGCACCCCCCGCGAAAGCGCGCGGATCATAGCGGGCCACCAAGCCACTACATGATGTCATGACCGATACACCAGAAGAACGGCCCCTCGCCAACCAGCATATCCTCATCGTGCTGGAGAAAAAGGGCCATGTGGGTGCAAACGTCCGGGAACACTTTCGCGTCTACCGCGAGGCAGGCGCCCGCCTCACTCTGTGCTTCTTGACCGGCGACGGCTCGGAGTACCAGTCTGACTGTCCAGCTGACAGCGTTACCGGACTGCGTCTCAGCAACAAGGCAAGCAGACGGAACCGAATCGCAACCGCATGGCGCCTGGCGCGAATCCTGCGAAGGGACCGACCAGACGTCATGATTGGGGATCAATACAAATGCGTCGCGAGTCTGCTACTTGCCAGCGTCATCGCTCGCCATGGTCGCCCGATCTACGCACTGCTGCGCGGATACTACGCAACGGATTCCAGAAGCCGTCAGCGCTACTACCAAGCCTTCCGCAAGCGCCTCACGGGCATACTGACCCTGACCAACGCGCAGAGAGATCGCTTCATCGCGAACATGCCGTGGTATCCAACAGACAGTATCTCCGTCGTCCATAACTATATCGACGCCCACCGCCTGCGCACGACAATGCTGTCGAAAACGGAGGCGCGCGAAAGACTCGGACTGGATGAAGACCAGTTCGTCTTCGGCTGTGTGGCCCGTTTTGACAGCTACAAACGCATCACTGATCTACTAAAGGCCTTTGCGAAGCTGCAGACACGAGACGCCGCTCAGGCCCAACTCGTCATTATAGGCGACGGAAAAGAGCGCGCAGCTCTTCATGCCGAGACCAGAGATCTGGGTATTCACTCACGCACCCTGTTCACAGGCTTTTTAGCAGGTGCCAACCGGTACATGCAGGCGTTCGACGTATTCGTTCTGCCCTCCGAAGGTGACAACTTCGCCAGAGTCTTCCTCGAAGCGATGGCGGCCGAGATCCCTGTCGTAGGGGTACGCGGCGGCGGAACACCCGAAGTCCTCGGAACGACCGGCTACCTCGCCCCTCCCCGCGATCCGGCCGCGCTGTCCGAGATCCTCGACCAACTCATCCGCCTTTCTCCGGATGAGCGATGCGCTGCTGGGCGGAAGGGGCGGGAGGAGTCGGAGATCCGATTCACGCGGGAGGGGCTCCGACGTCAGCTACTCGGCGCCCTGAGCGGGAGCATGATGCAAGCTCGAACGCTTCAGCCTGATGGCATCTAGGTGCCTGTCGATCACTTGCGCCTGCGCCTGACCCAGCGATGAAACCTTCTGAAAAGGGGCCGCAAGGGCCTGACGAATACCCCGAGCGTGTGGGGATCGTATTTGCCCACATGCGCCACCTTTACGGCGCCGGTGGAGGACTCGAACGAAATCGCTGGAACCTCGCCAACGAGTTTCTCCGCATGGGCATCAAGGTGGACTTGCTGGTGTTGAATCCGGACGGGCTGGAACACCTTGCCGACCAACCCGATCGGCATGCCATTCGTCTGCGGCGCGAACACCCAATAGCAACGCGCATCCGCGCGCTCAACAGCGCGCCCGACAGCTGGAAGGAATTACTCAAACCCGTGATTCTCCCGGCCAAAGGTGCCAAGCCGCTTCGCTACCTAAGAAGCGTCCAGCAATATATCGAAGGGTATCGCCCAGAACGGATAATCGGAGGAGGAACCCAGGAAAACCTGACACTTGCCATCGCTCGATCCGGAACAACGCACAAACCTCGCCTGACCCTTAGCGAACATAACCCTTTGTCGAACACGCTTACGACAGAAAAACATCGTCGACTCTGGCGCTGGCACCACCTGCGCCCCCTGCTGCGGCGCATGTATTCGCAGGCCGACTCGCTCGTGGCGATCTCTGACGCAGTAGCCGATGATCTGGCAAGCACGCTCGATCTGCCAAGAGAACGCATCAAGACCGTCTACAACCCGGTAGTCACGGATGCCCTGTGGGAACGGATCCGCGAACCATTCGATCACCCTTGGTTCGCCGAAAGCTCCCCCCCAGTGATCCTGAATGTCGGGCGGATGACCGCTCAGAAGGACCAGGCTACGCTCATCCGAGCATTCGCAGCCGCGCGACAAACGCGCCCACTCCGGTTAATAATCCTGGGTGACGGGCCAGAGCGCGCCAATCTGGAGAGACTGGCTGACGAACTCGGTATTCGACAGGACATCCACATGCCGGGGTTCGCCGCGAACCCGCTAAAGTATATGGTTCGGGCATCAGTCTTCGCCCTCACCTCGCGCTGGGAAGGTTTTGGTAACGTGCTCGTCGAAGCGCTGGCATCGGGCTGCCCTGTTGTTGCCACCAACTGCCCGGGGGGACCCGCTGAAATCCTGGATCACGGTCGCTTCGGCACCATGGTGCCATCCGACCCGGCACAGATTTCAGAGGCCCTGCTGGCCACGATCGACGCCCCCCCCGATCGCTTGCTCCTGAAAGACCGGGCCTCCCAGTTCACCGCCGCCCGGGCCGCAGAACACTACCTGTCCCCCTGACCGGCGACATCACGAACCTGATCGAGCCTATTTCCAACTGTTGCGCCAGATGAAGCAAAGGTACCGACCATGGGGTTGCGAACGCATCTGAAAGTCCACCTGTCGCCTTTCTTTCTCCGCTATCCGTGTCGATACGGTACCACCAAGGTCGACACTCGAATTGCCGTGGACCGAGAACGGCGTTTCATCTATTTCCGCATACCCAAAGCGGCCAATTCCACTGTCAGCTATGCCATCAGCAATATCGAAACCGAAAACGGCGACAGCGCCGGAGCCTATAAATCCGGATACGATCGTGCGAGCTCATTGGGGTTCCTGGAGACCTACCGCCTTCACCAGCGGTTCTTCCTCTTTTCGGTTGTTCGAAACCCATATACCCGCGTAGCGTCAGCATACTTGGACAAAATCCAAGGCCAAAAGCGTCAAAGGGTCCCCGTCGCGAGAGCGCTGGGTCGCGCGAGCACCGCGCCAATCACCTTCAACGAGTTCTGCGCATACCTCGCGAAAGGCGGCTATCGCGACGACGTCCACTGGTTTCGCCAAACGGATCTGATTCCGTGCGGAATCGACCGTCTAGACTACCTAGGCTCCGTCGAAACACTCACGAAGCATCTGAACGCCATCCGCACCCGACTCGCGCTTCCACATCACAGTGAACGATCTGACTGGGCACGTGGCAAGACAGGAGCGTCATCTCGGATCTTCGAGCTCTACGACAACACCAGCCTGGAGTACATCTCACAAACGTACGGAAAAGACTTCGAGACACTCGGATACTCGAAAGCCCTCGACCACCATGCCGAACCGCCCTCACAAGCACTAGAGCCCAAGTGGCAGCGATAGACAAAACGACACCATATGACGATCATCTCCCACCAGCACCGATTCATATTTCTACGAACTCGAAAAACCGCAAGCTCTAGCGTGTTTGCATCGCTTGCCCGTTACGCGGGGCCAAGCGATCTTATTGCGCATGTGCCAGACGCCAGAAAAAAATACGGGGTCTTGCCGAAAAACAACCTCCGTCCCTGGGCGTCGTTATCCACGAGCGACAAAATGCGCGGCTGGCGCGCATGGTGCCTGGACCGAATCCGACCACAAAATGATCGCCGCCCGAGGCTGGAGCGTTTCCTTGAAGTAATACCCGAACACATGACCGCGCAAGAGATTCGGGATTTTTTGCCGCCATCGATGTGGGATAGCTACTATAAATTCTGCTTCGAGCGTAATCCGTTCGACAGGGCTATCTCCCTTTGGGTCTGGCGGCAGCACGTCAAAGGGTCCCAATTCCCTTTCGATCGGTTCCTGGACGCTCTGGAATCGGACCACCGTGAGACACAGAAACGATATGGCGCCTCCCATGGAAGCAACTGGCCGATCTACACCATCGACAACGAAATCGTGATGGACCGAGTATATCGTTACGAAGAGCTCGGCCAGTCGCTGGACCATGCAGGGAAGATGATCGGCATCCCATTTGATGGCTGGCTTCCCAGTCTAAAAAAAGGCCATCGAAATACGAAGACCGGCCCTCCCCATGAATTTCTGAGCCGAGAGCAGAGGCAGCGTCTGCGCCAAATCTTCGCGCGCGAGATAGAGGCGTTTGGCTATGATTTCAACGTCTGGGGTTCTGCAGAGTCCGCCGACGGCGAAGCTCATGCCCAACGAGCAGCGCAAGCGGGAACCACAGGCCTAGCCAAAAATGCGGGTTCACCTGATGAATGATCTCATGACCCGCAAATGACAGCAGAAAGACACCGGCAAAAAACATCGATATGCCAAAGACTGCAGTAGCTCGCCCACAGAACTCACGACGCGACTGGTGAAAGGCCTCCCGCATGGCGACCAGGACCAGCAGCACCCAAGCGGCAACTCCGAGCATCCCCGCCACAAGCGTCGACATCAGCCAGATACTGTGCGGGCTGTAATATGTTCGGCCGTCACCGCCCATGACGGTACGATCGAGGATGACCCCCTCCCCGTACCATGGGTTCTGGATGATGCGATCGACAACGGCCAACCAAACAGTGAAGCGATTAGCATCCGCGCGTTCGATGAAGCTTCGGAACCCAAAATCCATAACGTGAGCTACGACTACGAACGCCCCCACCCCGAAGACGAGCCCCAACAGCACCTTCCAGTACCGATAATAGGCAAGTTGGACAACCGCCCCGATTGAGAATCCGAGCAGGAGCGCACGGCTTTGCGCAAGAAGAATAAACGCCACCCCGACTGCGACGCCGACCCAGCCCAGAACCCGCAGATACCCCTTGTCTCGATTCAAGGCGACGGCCAATCCGATTAGCGCCACCAGCAAGAAGCCGACGGAACCGCGATTCGGACTGTCGCGGTAGAAGACCATGTTGTTCAGTCGCGCCGAGGGAAACGGATGATCCGCGTAGTAAACCCCGATGGAATACACGAGAACAACCGCCGCTATGGGTATCAATACCAGCACCAGGCGATCGAACCAGTCGTCGCGGGTCGCTACAACCCAGGCTGTCGCCGAGACAAAAATGAGGGTCAGAAGCGCATAGCGGACCTTGTCATAGACTTCGTCGGCGTCGACCAGACTTGGGTCACTCCACAGCATCGAGGCCGAGAGCACTCCGACCCACAGGATCAGAAACTGGAAGACGCGAGAAGAAAGAAGGAGGCCCCAGTCCTGCCACCTCATGGCCAGCAGGAACGGCAAAACTATCAGGAGGTACAGAACATCGCGATGAAAGCGGGTACTCCAGGCGGCAAGAAACCCCGCAAGGAATATAGCCAGCGCCCAGCCGAGCCACCGGGAATCCCTGACCCCGGCGCGAAACCGGGCAAAAGACCAGAATCCGCGCCCCCGGAAGAATGCGCCAGCATTCACGGCATCAGCCTCGCCCGATCAGCGGGATTCTGTGCTCATCGATCAAGAGCCGTATTGGTTTGCAGCTCCTGCACCCAAGCCTCGTCAAACAGCGAATCACGTCGGGTCTCGAGCTTCTGCTGGTTCCGGCGATGGGTCTTCTCGGGGGAGACAGCAGCAGTGCCATGCCCAAGGTGGACGATGCGCGGCATCATGGTACGCACTGGAACAACTTTGGTCGGGCACCCCTTGTCCCAGAGCTGGGCGGAAATCGAGTAGCCACCACTCTGGTCGTAGAAACCCTTTTTGCCCTCAACACTGCGGAAAGTGAGCCCCTCGTCCAGCAGAATCTGGCGGCGATACATCGCACAGAAGTCCTTGGGATAGTGACCCTGCTTCCACACGTAGCGCTTCTTGCGCAGCCCAAGAGCGTACTTGATGTTGCTACGGATCACGTGAAAGACACGCTTCTGGAACTCATAGACAGGGTTCTTCAGCTCCAGCTTCCATGTGCCCACACCACCAAGACGGGGATCATCTCCCATCGCCTTGAGGTATTCGTCCAGCCAGTCCTCGCGCTTTACAAACAGGTCCGTATGCATCGTAACCAGAAACTCGCCTGTGGCCTCTTTCAACGCGATATCGTGCGAGGTCCAGACGTTGTGCGGGAAATTGAACAGCCCCTCTTCCGGTCGCTCGATCAAGCGGATCCATTCCAGCGAACGCAGGTACTCCAGGCTTTCGTCTTTCGAACCATTGTCGATGACGATGACCTCCACATCCTTGCCGCGCGTGTTCTTGCGGATCGAACGCAGGCACGGCTGCAGCAGAGGCAGGACCTGCCAGTGAGGAATCGAGATGCTGATACGACCGGGAACAATGGTATGGCTCGACATAAACTACTCCGGATAGGCTGCGCACAAGCGCCCACATCAGGGGACATGGCAGGTCAGGCGCGCATGCTACCATGCGGCCAGTATCGCGTCCCTGATCCTGGGACGGATCCGGACGTCTGTTATCATGCGCACCATCTCGGCTTACTGACCCGGCTTGCGCTCCGCTTGCCCAGGTGCGCCGCACATCAATGCAGTGTCGCCAAGCCTAGCACCTAGCCTGCCAAGGAACCCAGATGGGCGCCCGCTCGATCGACCAGAACCCGAACCACCCGACCGCTGGCGAGTCCTGGCACCTTTACAAACGCATCTTTGCGTTCATCAAGCCCTACTGGCGCCTGGGCGTCCTGGCGATCACAGCGATGATCCTGGCCGCCGCCGGTCAGGCCGCGTTCGCCTGGATTATCCAGCCACTCGTTGACGGCACCTTTATCGAGCAAGACGCCGGCGCTCGCCTGTGGGTACCGGCTGCCCTGATCGGGATTTTCCTCTTTCACGGCTTGACCACCTTCGCTTCGGATTACAGCGTCGCCTGGATCGGGCGCAAGGTAGTGAAAGACATCCGCCAAGCGGTGTTCGAACATTATCTCCGATTGCCATCTTCGTTTTTCGACCGGCACTCCCCCGGCACCCTGCTGGCCAAGCTCACGTACAACGTGACGCAGATCAGTTCGGCCGCATCCAAGGCCATCGTCGTCCTGATTCGGGACAGCTTCACCGTCTTGTTTCTTCTGGCCTACATGACCTACCTCAGCGGTTGGCTCGTGCTCATCGTCTTCACCGTGGCGCCTATCGTCGGCCTGGTAATTACGGGCGCCAACCACAAATTCCGGAAGATCAGCCGCCGCATGCAGCAGTCAACCGGGGATTACGCGCAAATCGCTGAAGACGGGATTCGAGGCCAGACGGAGGTCAAGATCTTCGGCGCGATGGACTATGAAGCCCGACGCTTTGGTGATACCAACGAGCGGTTTCACCGCCAGGCCATGCGCCATAAGGCCGTACAGGCCGCCGCCCAGCCGTTATCGCAATTCGGAGCCATCATTGCCCTGGCCCTCATCGTCTACCTCGCAACCATGGACTTGGTACTCGAGACGATTTCGCCTGGAGGGATGGTCTCGTTTGTCGTCGCCATGCTCCTGCTGCTACCCCCACTCAAGCGCATCGTGGGCGTCAATGCCGAGATCCAGAAAGCACTGGCCGCAGGCGAGAGTGTATTCGAGGTCCTGGACACCCCTCCGGAGGCAGATAACGGCAAGCGCCCCCTGCACCGCGCCACGGGGCTGATCGAATTCGATCACGTAGGGTTCCAGTACCCGACGAGCCACCAACGAGTACTCCAGGATATCAACCTGGTCATCCAACCAGGCCAGACCGTTGCCCTAGTAGGCCGCTCAGGCAGCGGCAAGACGACGCTGGCTCGGCTCTTGCCCCGCTTCTACGAGATCGACGAAGGTGAAATCCGCCTGGACGGACACCCAATTCAGGAATACCGCCTTCAGGATCTCCGTTCCCAAATAGCCGTCGTCAGCCAGCACGTGGTCCTGTTCAACGACACACTGGCACACAACATCGCCTATGGGATGAAGGAACCACCCTCGGAAGACCAGCTCCGAGAAGCGGCGCGAGCGGCCAATGCGCTCGATTTCATCGACAAGCTCCCGAATGGCTTTGACACGGTCGTTGGCGAGAACGGCATCATGCTGTCCGGCGGGCAACGCCAGCGTGTCGCCATTGCGCGAGCGCTCCTCAAAAACGCACCCATTCTGATCCTTGACGAGGCCACGTCGGCGCTGGACTCCGAGTCGGAGCAAAAGATCCAGCTCGCACTGGAGACTCTGATGCGCGATCGCACCACTCTTGTGATCGCTCACCGCCTCTCGACTATTGAAGATGCCGATTGCATCGTGGTGGTAGATTCCGGGCGCATCACCGAAGCCGGCACCCACGCCGAGCTTCTGGGCCGCAATGGTGCATACGCTGCATTGCACAAGGTCCAGTTCGAAGACGGAAAAGAGGGGCCCCGGTGAAGAAACATCAGCGCGGAACGTCACCTGATCCCTGCGACACACCAAGGGCCCGGATGCCCCTGATATACTGAGCGGCTCTGCCATCAACTCCCACTTGATGCCATCCCCGTGAGCGCTCACCTGGCACTTTTTTCCAACTGGGGCCACAGGCTCGGCGTAGGCCTGCTATGGCTTATCGCTCGTCTGCCCGCGCCGCTCGTGCTGCGTCTGGGCGAGACGCTCGGGCCTGTTACCTATATTTTGGCCCGCCAGCGACGACTGATCATCCGCCGCAACCTCGAACTGTGCTTCCCTGAACTGGAGGCCCGCGAACGCGAGGCCCTGGTACGCTCCAACTTCCGTTATACCGGTCGCGGCTTTGCCGAACTGGCGCTGGCATGGTTCGGCGGACCACGTGTAGACAACATCCCGCTGCGCGTCCGCGGACTGGAGCATCTGGAGGAGGCACAGGCCGACGGGTCGCCTGTAATCCTGCTCTCGGGTCATTTCACGCCAATCGAGATCGCCGGCCGCCTGCTGAGTCGGCAAATCGACATGGCCGTGATCTACAAGCCCATGGATCGCCGGCCCCAGGCGGATGCCACCATGCGGCAGGGAAGGGCCAGGATCGGGCCCGTACTGTCCAAAGATGACCTGCGCGGCATCGTGCGCACCCTTCGTGATGGTCGACCCGTTTGGTACGCGGGCGATCAGAACTATCGCAGCCGACAGAACGTCTTTGCTCCGTTCTTCGGCATCCCGGCCGCCACCGTGACCGGACTCCCGCGTCTTGCGCGAATGAGCAAGGCACGTGTCGTGCCGCTTTTCTATCACGCCCTGCCCGGACACGAGGGCTACGAAGTGGTGCTCGGGCCGAAGCTGGAGAACTATCCCTCCGGAGACGATGAGGCGGACGCCGCACGTATGAACCAGATTATCGAGCAGGCCGTACGCGAACACCCGGAGCAGTACTTTTGGGCACACCGCCGTTTCAAGAGCCAACCGGACCCCGAGGTAGACATGTACCCCGGCGTCAAGGATCACCGCCGAGCCCGTCGCTCCGGGCGCCGCAAGTCTCACAAGTGAGCCGCAGCGACCATGCCCCGCGTACTACCCCTGACCAGCCCGCCCGAGTCCCTGTGCATCCTGCGCTTCTCGGCGCTGGGCGACGTGACTCACATGACACCGGTGGTCCGCACCCTGCAACACGAATGGCCGGACACCCGGCTGACTTGGGTCGTCGGGCGCGCTGAGCACGCTCTGGTAGGTGATATCCCGGATGTGGAGTTTCGGATCTTCGACAAGACGGCCGGCTGGGCCGGTTACCGCGAACTCTGGCGGCAACTGCGCGGCGAGCGCTTCGACGTGCTGCTGCACAACCAGTTCGCCATGCGCGCCAATATCGCCAGCCTGGGCATTCGGGCTGACCTGCGCCTGGGCTATGACCGCGCCCGTTCGCGCGATCTGCATGGTCTGTTCATCAACGCGCGCATCCCGCCGCACCCCGGTCAGCATGTAATCGACATTTATTTCAGCTTCATCGAGACACTGGGGATCCGCCGTCGCCACATGGTCTGGGACATTCCCGTACCGGAGGACGCCACAGCGCGCGCCCGCGACGAGATTCCCGACGACACCCCGACGCTGGTGATCAGCCCCTGCTCCAGTCACCCCCTGCGCAACTGGACCGCCGAGGGCTGCGCGCAGGTGGCCGACCACGCGTTTCGAACACACGGCCTGCAGGTACTGATTACCGGGGGGCCTTCCGAACTGGAGCGCCAAATGGGCGAGGCCACCCTGAAGCACAGCCGGTTCTCTCACCGGAGCCTGGTCGGGGCCACATCGATCAAGGAGATGCTGGCCATCCTCGGCCGCGCGACCGCCGTGGTCAGCCCGGATTCGGGCCCAGCCCACATGGCGAACGCGATGGGTACCCCAGTGATCGGCCTGTACGCCTGCACCAACCCGGGCCGTGCACGCCCCTACTACAGCGGACAGTGGTGCGTGGATCGTTACGATGAGGCCGCCCGACGGGAACTGGGCAAACCGGCCAGCGCGATCCGCTGGGGCACCAAGATCGAGCGACCCGGTGTAATGGAGCTGATCCGGCCCGAAGACGCAATCGAACGACTGGATGCATTGATGGCAGCGGGCGCGCCCCGCGCCCGGCCGCCGATGGCCGCGGCTCAGTCGCCCGAGGACGCGCCCGCCTCATAACCGGCACGCAGGGCCACAAAGCAGGCACCGGTGTAGACCCAGCGGCTGCGAATCCGCAGGCGCTTCTCCAGGTCGCGGCGCAGCCGCTGCAGATTGGCCTCGCGCCAGTCCGGGTCCGTTCCGGCTCGATGCCGCCCACGATCCCAGTCGATGACGCTGACCCGTCCATCCGAGGCGATTAGGATGTTGCGGCTGTTCAAGTCCGGATGCCAGTGCCCGGCATCGTGGAAGCGCCGGATGCAGGCGCCCACCGCCCGCCACGTGGTATCCGAAACCCCGGCCTCGCCAAGGTTCTCATCCAGTGAACGCGCCCCCGGTACCCGCACCGTAATCAGATCGGCCGCATACAGCGGCCCGGAACGCACCACGCGCCCGGCCACCGGGCGCGGCACAGGCAGTCCTTCATCATACAGCCGGGCCGTGTAGCTCCACTCGCGCCAGGGACGGGTCTCGGCAAGACCCTGCCACAGGTAACGATCGCCCAGAATGCGCGCAACAGTCCCGCCACGCATGTAGTGGCGCAGCACCCATTGCTCGTCGGGATCGAAAGGGCTGCGGAAGAACGCCACACTGCCACGGCCACCGCCGCGGCCCGTCACCAGACCTCGACGCTCCAGCTCGCCGAAATCGAACCACCAGGATTCCGGGACGGCGGGCAGGGCCGCGTCATGCAGCACGCGGACCCGCCCGCGACGCCAGTGGCGGGCTTCCACGCTCAGGCAGCCCGGCCGGCGGCCTCCAGCACCCCCCAGGGGGAACGCTCGGGCATATGACAGGCCTCAGGGCGCACGTAGAAGGTGGCCACCAGCGCGTGCTGGCCGGACAGCGCCGCATGACTGACCTGGTCGGTCAGCACGCACCAGCTGGAATACGGCTCGAAGCTCAGTTCCGTACCACGTCCCGGGGCATTCTGGAACTCGTCGCTGTCCTTCATCCAGTTGTGCATGCGCCGCATCGCGCGATCGTAGGGCGAGGTATCACCGACCACTTCGAGCTGCGGAAGGTTAAGGGCCGACAGTGCACGCAGACTGCCCGTCCATGCGCGCTCCGCCAGCCCCTGGCGCAAGCGCGGTGGAGGGGCAATGCCGGCGGCGGCGCCGAACTGGCGATAGAGT
This sequence comes from Thioalkalivibrio sp. ALJ2, assembly GCF_000378325.1. Lineage (NCBI taxonomy): Bacteria > Pseudomonadati > Pseudomonadota > Gammaproteobacteria > Chromatiales > Ectothiorhodospiraceae > Thioalkalivibrio > Thioalkalivibrio sp. ALJ2. Next base: position 521,273 of record NZ_KB899554.1, on the reverse strand, counting down.
TCGCCGAACTCCTCGGCCACCCGCCAGATGCGCGCCTCTTCCGGGTTGATGTTGGTAAAGAAGCGCAACGGCCTCCATCCGTGAGTGGCCCCGGCCGGGAAGGCGTCCACATGCAAAAGTTCGTTGTTGGAGTGCCGCTTGATCACCCGGCCCTTCTCCTGCACCGGACGGAAGTTGATCTTGCGCGGGCTCCAGCCGCTGGTGAATCCCGGTAGCAGATGCCCCAGGAAGCCCTCCACCCGCTGGCCGTACTCGCGCAGGATACGGCGCACGCGCGCGCCTGCGTCGCCCTCATTCTTCAGGCCGCTGATAAAGTCTCCATGCGGGTGATAGCTGATGTTCTTCAGACTGAGCAGCCGCCCGACCTCGTCGCGCAGAAAGGCCAGGTCCTGCTCATCCGGCAGCGGCAGGCGTCCCGGCTCGAACAACAACACGTGCCCCTCCTCCAGCGAGCGCTCCAGGCGATCACCGGGGGTTTCATACTCGTCCGCGCGAACGCGATGCAGGGGCTGGCCACTCATGCTACTTCTCCGGAATCAATCGGCCTGATCGGCCGCGACCGCATCGAGGTAGGCGTGCACACCGTCCTCGATATCGTGAAATTCCAGGTCGCAGCCGGCCGCACGCAGCTGCGACAGATCGGCCTGGGTATAGCTCTGGTAGCGGCCCTTCAGGTGATCCGGGAACGGGATGTACTCGATCTCGCCGCGGCCGAACCAGTCGATCGTCGCACGCGCCATGTCGTTGAAGGTCCGCGCGCGACCGGTCCCGCAATTGTAGATCCCGTTGACCTCCGGATGTTCCAGCAACCACAGCTTCAGGTTCACGCAGTCACGCACATCAACGAAGTCGCGGCGCTGTTCGCCATCGGCGTAACCATCACAGCCCTCGAACAGCCGGACCGTATTGCCCTCGCGCAGCTGGTTGCTGAAGTGATGGATCACGCTCGCCATCCCGCCCTTGTAGCCCTCGCGCGGGCCGTAGACATTGAAATAGCGCAGCCCCACCACCTGGGCGGTCAGCTGATCCATGTGCCGGCGCAAATACTGGTCGAATGCGAGCTTGGAATAACCGTATGCATTCAGCGGGCGCTCGTGAGTCGGGTCCTCGCGGAAGGTGTCGTTACCGCCGTACACCGCGGCCGACGAGGCATAAATAAACGGGATACGTCGATCCTGGCACCAGTGGAACAGCTCGCGGGTGTAGGCGAAGTTGTTACGCATGATGTAGCGCCCGTCCCACTCGGTCGTCGCCGAACAGGCGCCCATGTGGAACACAGCCTCCACTGGCCCCAGGTGGGCATCGCCATCGACCAGGTCGCGGAAATCTTCCTTGTCGTGATAGTCGGCGATGATGCAGTCGGTCAGGTTCAGCGCCTTCTGCCCATGGGTCAGGTTGTCGACCACAATGATGTCGGTGCGACCCCGACGGTTGAGCTCCTTGACCAGATTGCTGCCGATGAATCCGGCACCGCCGGTAACAATAATCACGGGGACAACTCCTGAAAAAAGCTGGGGATGCGCCGCATTGTACGCGGCGCACGAAAGACGGGGAAAGCGTGGTGAGGGACGCCGGGTGTCAGGGCTCCGAGGGCTTGCGCATGCGTTCGATCATCGACGAGGTCGAGCAACCATCGAGGAAGTCGAGGATCTCCACGCGTCCGCCGTGTGCCACCACCGCATCGTGCCCGGCGATGTCCTTCGGGCGGTAGTCCCCGCCCTTCACCAGCCGATCGGGAAGGACCTCTCCGATCAGGCGCGCCGGGGTGTCTTCGGAGAACGGCACGACCCAGTCCACCGAGGCGAGCCCGGCGAGGACCGCCATGCGCTGCTCGACGGGGTTCACCGGACGCCCCTCTCCCTTCAGGCGGCGTACCGAGTCATCGTCGTTGACCGCCACAATCAGGCGGTCGCCCAGACTGCGAGCACGCTCCAGATAGGCGACATGCCCGGCATGCAGCAGGTCGAAACAGCCGTTGGTCATCACGATGCGTTCACCATGTACGCGAGCATCCGCCACGGCGTGCAGCAGCTCATCCTCGGTCAGCACCCCACGCCCGGTCTGCTCCTGATCCTGCAGGGCACGGCGCAGTTCCGCTACGCTGACTGTCGCGGTACCCAGCTTGGCCACCACGATACCGGCAGCAATATTGGCCAGGGCCATCGCCTGAGGCAGTTCCAGGCCGGTTGCCAGTCCGGCCGCCAGCGTCGCAATCACGGTATCGCCGGCCCCCGTTACATCGAACACCTCCCGTGCCCGGGCCCCCAGATGCACTGGCACGGCGCCCGGACGAATCAGGCTCATGCCGTCTTCGCCCCGCGTCACCAGCAGCCCTTCGATCCCACAGTCCCGGGCAAGTGCCTCGCCTCGCGCGACCAGTTCGGTCTCGTCGGCGCAGCGCCCCACCACCGCCTCGAATTCGGTCAGATTGGGGGTGATCAGCGTCGCCCCACTATAGAGCGAGAAATCACGGCCCTTGGGGTCGACCAGCACGGGGACTCTGGCGGCGCGGGCGGCCTGGATCAGGGGTTGGGGGTCGCGCAGCGCGCCCTTGGCGTAGTCGGACAGGACGACGGCGCCGCAGTTGGCCAGCAGGGGCTCGACCTGTGGCAGCAGGTCGGCGGCGCGGGTGCCGGGGAAACCGTCCTCGAAGTCGAGGCGGATCAGCTGCTGGTGGCGGCTGATCACGCGCAGTTTGGTGATGGTGGCCGCCCCGGGCTGGCGGCGGAAGTGGCAGGCCACTCCCGCGCCCTCGAGCAGACCGGACAGTTCGGCCGCGGCCTCGTCCTCGCCGGTCACACCGACCAGATCGGCATGACCACCCAGGGCGGCAAGGTTCAGTGCGACGTTGCCGGCCCCGCCCGGACGCTGCTCGATCTCGCTCACGTGGACCACCGGGACCGGGGCCTCGGGCGAGATACGATCGGTGCCGCCGTGCCAGTAGCGATCCAGCATCAGGTCGCCGACCACCAGCACACGGGCCTGATCAAACGGGGGCAGGGAGAGCTTCATCGGATGCGTGCGCGGGAACGCCCGGGGCGGGCACGATTCACCCCGGCGCAGATGCCAGGGCGCGGGCCCACGATGATCAGGCGTCGTCCTTCAGGATGAACTGGGTGCCACAGTAGGGGCACTGGTAGCGGCCGTCCGGGGTCTCGTCGATCGGCAGGTAGACGCGCGGGTGCGAGGCCCATAGCGCCATCTTCGGCGTCGGGCAGTGCAGCGGCAGGTCTTTCTTGGTGACCGTGATCTCCGGCTGCGCGTTCGCGGTCTCGTACTGGTCCTGGTGATGAGCGGTATCGGGATTGACCATGGTTTTCGTCTCGCGTGTCAGAGGTAGGTCAGCCAGCCGTCGTGCTGACGGTCGCGGCCCTGTACGACATCAAAATAGCGCGATTGCAGGCGTTCGGTAATCGGCCCGCGGGTGCCGGAGCCGATCGGCCGGTCGTCGACCTCGCGGATCGGGGTCACCTCGGCGGCGGTCCCGGTAAAGAAGGCCTCGTCGGCAATGTAGACCTCGTCCCGAGTGATGCGCTTCTCCACCACGCGCAGGCCTTCCTCCTCGGCCAGCGCGATCACCGTGCGGCGGGTAATGCCGTCCAGCGCGGAGGTCAGGTCCGGGGTGACCAGCACGCCATCGCGCACCAGGAAGATGTTCTCGCCACTGCCCTCGGCCACGTAGCCCTCGGTATCCAGCAGCATGGCCTCGTCGTAGCCGCAGCGGGTCGCCTCCTGCAGGGCCAGCATCGAGTTCATGTAGTTGCCGTTGGCCTTGGCCTTGCACATGGTCACATTCACGTGGTGCCGGCTGTAGGACGAGGTGCGGATGCGGATGCCCTTCTCCATGCCCTCGTCGCCCAGATAGGCGCCCCAGTGCCAGGCCGCGACCATCGCGTGCACATTGAGGTTGTCCGCGCGCAGACCCATGCCCTCGGAGCCGAGAAAGCACATCGGGCGCAGGTAGGCGCTCTCCAGGCCGTTGTCGCGGACCGAGGCGATCTGCGCGTCGTTCAGCTCGTCGGCCGAGTACGGGATGGTCATGCCGAGGATCTTGGCGGAGTTGAACAGGCGCCGGGTGTGGTCCTGCAGGCGAAAGATCGCCGGGCCGCGCTCGGTCTTGTAGGCGCGCACGCCCTCGAACACGCCCATGCCGTAATGCAGGGTGTGGGTCAGCACGTGGGTCTGCGCCTCGCGCCAGGGCACCATCTGCCCGTCCAGCCAGATCACCCCGTCGCGGTCGGCCATCGACATGTCTTGTATCCCTCTAGGCGTTCTTGTTGGCGACCGGATCCGGCGCGCCGAACAGGTCATTCCAGGTTTCGATTATGCGGTCGCGCACCGCCAGCAGCTCGTCGTCCGGCTCCTCGACCCGGGCCTCCCGGCCCGCCAGCGTCAGGCGATGGATGCGGTTGCGCAAATCCCGATAGGCATCCGCCAGCACCTCGCTCAGGTCCTCGCCGATCACGCCCTCGCGCCCGAGGGTCTCCAGCGTGCGGATCTTGTCCGGCCAGTTGCAGACGGCGGGATGGTCGTGGGCGGATACCAAAACCCAGTATTGAACCATGAATTCGATATCAGTGATACCGCCCCGATCGCGCTTGAGATGGAAGCCCTGGCCCTTTTTCGAGGCGTGCTCGGCCAGCATGCGCTGGCGCATCTCGACGACCTCCGCCCGCAGGGCATCGGTGTCGCGTTCGCGGGTCAGCACCTCGCGGCGCAGGGCATCGAACCGCTTGCCCAGCTCAGGATCACCGGCGACGAAGCGGGCGCGCACCAGTGCCTGATGTTCCCAGGTCCAGGCGGATTCGTCCTGATAACGCCGGAAGGCCTGCAGCCCGCTGACCAGCAGACCGGAGGTGCCGCTCGGGCGCAGCCGCGTATCCACCTCGTACAGCCTGCCGGCCGCGGTAAAGGCCCCCAGCAGATGGACCACGCGCTGCGCGACCCGGGCAAAGAACTCGGTGTTGTCGATCACCTTCGGCCCGGCGGTCTGCGCGTCCTCGCCCTCGGAATCATGCAGGAATACGACGTCCAGATCGGAGCCATATCCGAGCTCGAAGCCGCCCAGCTTGCCGTAGCCGATCACCGCGAAGCGCGCCGGGCGCAGGTCGTCGCCCTCGCCGCAGCGCGGCGCGCCGTGACGCTCGACCAGCTTGTCCCAGGCGAGCTTGAGCACACGCTCGAGCATCACCTCCGCCAGCCAGGTCAGGTGGTCGGAGACCTTCATCAACGGCAGAAAGCCCATGATGTCGGCCGCCGCCACGCGCAGCGTCTGCACCTGCTTGAACTGGCGCAGGCGGTCCAGCATCTGCTCGTGGTCCTCACCCGGGAACTGCGCGAGCTCCGCCTCCAGTTCCTCGCGCATCCCGTCCCGGTCCGGCGGGGCATACAGGGCACGCGGGTCGAGCAACTCGTCCAGCAGGACGGGGAAGCGCGTCAGCTGCTCGCTGATCCAGGGGCTGGCCGCGACCAGCTTGACCAGCTGCGACAGCGCCAGCGGATTCTCGACCAGCAGCGACAGATACACCGAGCGGCGGGCGATGGTACGTACCATCTGAAGGGCGCGGGGCAGCACTGCGTCCGGGGCATCCATCTCGGCCAGGGCCCCGATCAGCAGCGGCATCAGACGATCCAGCCGTTGGCGTCCCGTGGTGCTCATCGCGCGCACGCCGGGGCTCTCGCGCAAATCCACGAGCCCCTCCAGGGCCGCTCCGGGGTCGTCGAAGCCGAGGGAGGACAAGGCCTCCCGTGCCACATCGTCATCCAGCGAGCCTTGCCACAGGCGATGCAACTGCTGTTCGCGGTCCGCCTCGGGCGAGCTGTCCATGGACTCGGCATCGTCGCGCTGCGGGGCGGTAAACACCTGTTCGAAGTGCGCATGCACCCGGCGCTGCTCGCGCACCAGCGCCGCCTCGAAGGTCACCTCGCTGTCGAATCCCAGCGACAGGGCCAGGCGGGTCCGGTCGCCGGCAGAGCGCGGCAGACGGTGGGTCTGCTGATCGTTGAGCATCTGCAGGCGGTTTTCGACCCGGCGCAGAAAGCGATAACTGCGCTCCAGTTGGTCGACCGCGTAGCCCGGCAGCAGGTCGCGCGCTCGCAGCACCTCCATCACGCCCAGCAGGTCTCGCCGTTGGAGGGCCTGGTCGCGCCCGCCGCGAATCAACTGGAACGACTGGGCGATGAACTCGATCTCGCGGATCCCGCCCTCGCCATGCTTGACGTCCTCGTAGCGCCCCCGCCGGGCGGACTCGTCGTTGATCATCTGCTTGAGTTCGCGCAGGTTCGCGAGCGTGCCGTAGTCCAGATAGCGGCGGTAGATGAACGGACGCAGACGCTTCATCAGCGCATCCCCCGCGGCCGCATCGCCCGCCAGCGGACGCGCCTTGATCAGGGCGTAGCGCTCCCACTCGCGGCCATGCGCCTGGTAGTAGTCCTCCATCGCATCGAAGTGCATTACCAGCGGGCCCGAGTCGCCGAACGGGCGCAGGCGCATGTCCACGCGATAGCAAAAACCGTCGGCGGTCACCTCGGACAGCGCCGCGATCAGGGCACGCCCCAGCTTCTGAAAGTACGCACCGTTATCCAGGACCCGCTCGCCATCAGTCTCGCCGGACTGGGCGTAGGCGAAGATCAGGTCGATATCGGAGGAAAAATTCAGCTCACCACCACCGAGCTTCCCGAGCCCCAGCACGACCAGCGACTGAGGTGCGCCGTCGGCCCCACGCGGCTGCCCGTGGCGACCCTGGTAGTGGCGGTCGAGCCAGTCCAGCGCGCCCTGGATCAGGCCCTGGGCAAGCCGACTGAGGTCGTGCATGACCTCGTCCAGGTCCGCGCGCCCCTCCAGGTCCCGCCAGGCGATGCGGATCATCTCGCGATGACGAACCTCGCGCAGCGCCTGCTTCAGCGGCCCTTCGCCTTCGGCCTTCTCCAGCGCGGCACGCAGCATCGCGGCAAAGGCGTCGTCATCCCGCGCGGGCACCCGCCCCTTGTCATCCAGGGTGTCGAGCAGATAGTCCGGATGCCGACCCACCGTCTGGGCGAGGTAATGGCTGAAGGCCAGCGGGCTGGCCGACTGACCCGACAGGCTGCCGGGCCAGTCGGCCTTTTCGCCAAGGTCCTGCAATAGGTGCTCGACCTCCTCGTCCAGGAAGGGGGGCAGGGCTTCGGGGGTATCAGGCAGGGGCTTGTCCATGGGCCAAGCTTAGGGAAACACTGATCAATTTACACGCTCGCGCTCGAGTCGCTTTTGCGTGCGAACAAGGCGCGGCGACTGCCGTGCAGTCACTCTGCACAAGGGAGCCGCAACGCCGTTCCCACGCAACAGCGGCCGAGCCCCGTGGGGTTGGCACCCCAGGTTCCCCGATCCTGCGTTGCGCCGCTTGCGGGTAGAACCACTACCCGCTGCACGACGCGCCTTGTCTCGGAAAACCTGGGGTGCCAACGCGAGTGTGTAAATTGGTCAGTGTTTCCCTTAGGAAACACCGGCCGACGTGCATGCCACCCCCTTGGAAAGGTGCAAAGCCCCAACTCGGTGGCAGAAAATCGTTGACACGGATGAGAACACAAATAACAATCGTTCTCGTCTAATTTGATCAATGGAAGATTCAGTATGTCGTTTCGCCCCCTTTCCTGGCTGGTGATGGCCGCCGCAGCCGTGGCCGTCTCCATGCCCCTGGTCGGCTGCAGCCCGGCCGACGAAGATGAAGTGAACCTTTACTCGGCGCGGCAGGAGAATCTGATCCAGCCCCTGCTCGAGCAGTTCACCGAGGAGACCGGGATCAAGGTGAACCTGGTCACCGGCAGCGCGGACAGCCTGCTACAACGCCTGCGCCACGAAGGGCGCAACTCGCCCGCGGACGTGCTGATCACCGTGGACGCCGGGCGCCTGCACCACGCCCAGCAGGCGGGTGTGCTGCAGGCTGTGGAATCCGACACGCTGGCCGAGAACATCCCCGAGCGCTATCGCGATCCCGAAGGCGAGTGGTACGGCCTGTCGCTGCGCGCGCGCCCAATCCTCTATCACAAGGACCGGGTCGATCCGGATGACCTGTCCACCTACGAGGCCCTGACCGACGAGCAATGGGAAGGTCGTATCTGCATCCGCTCGTCCGACAACGTCTACAACCAGTCGTTGGTGGCCGCGATGATCGCGACCGAGGGCGCGGAGGCCGCCGAGGCCTGGGCCGCCGGCATCGTGAACAACATGGCGCGCCGGCCGCAGGGCGGCGACCGGGACCAGATTCGCGCGGTGGCCGACGGGGTTTGTGATGTTGCCATCGCCAACACCTACTACCTGGGACTGATGCTGGACGGCGATGGCAGCGACCGCGATGTCGCCGAACAGATCGGCGTCTTCTGGCCCAACCAGGACGACCGCGGCACACACGTGAACATCAGTGGTGCGGGCGTAACGGCACATGCCCCGAACCGCGACAACGCCATCCGCCTGATCGAGTTTCTGACCTCGCAGGAGGCGCAACAGTGGTACGCCGAGGCAAACCAGGAATACCCGATCCGGGATGACGTGCCGGCCAGCGAGATCCTGCAGGGCTTTGGCGAGTTCAAGTCCGACGACATCGAGCTGCACCTGCTGGGCGACAACAATAGCGAGGCGGTGCGAATCATGGACCGCGTACGCTGGCGCTGATGCCCTTCGGGTCCACGCGTTTCGCAAGCCCCCGGCTCCGTCCGGGGGCTTACTGTTTCTGCGAAGCCTTTAATGGAGGAGCGGTCTTGGTGGTATTCGAAACAAGAACCTTTATTATTCGCACTCCATGAGCGCCCAGCCCTCCAACCCAGCCCTGCCCGCTACGCGAACCATTTCTCGGGGCCGGCCGCGACTGTCGTTCAGTCTGTGGTCGGTCGTGGCGATTACGGTGGCGCTGGTGCTCGCACTGCCGGTGCTGGTGATCTTCGGGCACGTGTTCATCCCCGCGGGCGAGGTCTGGGAACACCTGCGCCAGACGGTACTGGCCGATTACGTCACCAACTCCCTGGCCCTGCTGGTCGGTGTCGGCATCGGGGTGCTGCTGATCGGCGTCCCGGTCGCCTGGCTGGTGAGCATGTGCGAGTTCCCCGGACGCAGCATCTTTCAGTGGGCGCTGATGCTGCCGCTGGCGATGCCGGCCTATATCATCGCCTACACCTATACCGGCATGCTGGACTTCTCCGGGCCGGTGCAGAGCCTGATCCGCGACCTGACCGGGCTGGGCTACGGGGAGTACTTCTTCCCCGAGATCCGCTCGCTCGGCGGGGCGATGGTCATGCTGATGCTGGTGCTCTATCCGTATGTGTACCTGCTCAGTCGCGCGGCCTTTCTCGAACAATCGGTCTGTGTGCTGGAGGTCTCGCGCACGCTCGGTCAGGGGCCATTCGGCGGATTTCGTCGCGTGGCCCTGCCGCTGGCCCGCCCGGCGATCATCGCCGGGCTGACGCTTGCGCTGATGGAGGTGCTCGCGGACTACGGTACGGTCGCCTACTTCGGCATCAGCACCTTTACCACCGGCGTGTTCCGCACCTGGTACGGGCTGGGCGACCCAGCCGCCGCCGCGCAGCTCTCGGCGGTGCTGCTGACTTTCGTTTTCATACTCATCGTGCTGGAGCGCTGGTCGCGCGCAAAGGCCCGCTTCCATCACACCAGCCGCCGCTACTCCACCCTGCCGCGCTATCGCCTGCAGGGCTGGAAGGCCGCGGCGGCGTTCACCGCCTGCCTGCTACCGGTGGTGCTCGGGTTCCTGCTGCCCGCTGCCCAGCTCACGATCTGGGCGGCACAAACCACCGACCACTGGATGAACGCCCGCTTCGCCGAGCTGGTGTTCAACACCTTCTGGCTGGCGGTGGCCGCTGCCGTGATCGCAGTAGTCCTGGCCCTGGTTCTGGCCTACGCCAAGCGCATGCAAGGCGGGACCTTTACCAACCTCGCCGTGCGCGTAGCGGGCATGGGCTACGCGATCCCCGGCACGGTGATCGCGATTGGCGTAATGATCCCGTTCGCCGCCTTCGACAACGCCTTGGACGGCTTCATGCGCGACACCTTCGGGCTGTCGACCGGGCTGCTGCTGTCCGGCACCGTGTTCGCCCTGCTGTTTGCCTACGCGGTGCGCTTTCTCGCGGTCTCGCTGCAGACCGTGGAGGCGGGGCTGGGCAAGATCCAGCCAAGCATGGACGACGCCGCCCGTTCGCTCGGCATGCGTCCCCTGCAGACCCTGACCCGCGTACACCTGCCGATCATGCGCGGCACCCTGCTGACGGCGCTGTTGCTGGTCTTTGTCGATGTACTCAAGGAGCTGCCCGCGACGCTGATCCTGCGCCCGTTCGATTTCAACACCCTCGCGGTGCGCGCCTTCGAGCTGGCCGGCGACGAACGGCTGGCGGAATCCTCCAGTGCCGCACTGGCCATCGTGCTGGTCGGGCTGGTTCCCGTTATCCTGCTGTCGATGACCATCGGTCGCTCGCGGCCCGGTCAGGGCGCACCCGACCAGCGCCCGGACACCGAGGCCGACGCGCCACAGAAACCGCTCCCCATGCCCGCCGGTACGACCTGACATGACACAAGCCGCTACTTCCAACGCCGCCATCCAGGTCACCCATACGCCACTGCTGGAACTGGATAGCATCGACATCGGCTATGACGGCAAGGCTGTGGTGCACGGGGTCTCGCTGGCCCTGCCCGAGGGGCAGATCGGCTGCCTGCTGGGCCCCTCCGGTTGCGGCAAGACCACCCTGCTGCGCGCGATTGCGGGCTTCGAACCGGTGATGCGCGGGGCCATTCATCTGGGCGGGCGGGCCGTCAGCGAGCCCGGACACACTGTGCCCCCGGAACGCCGTGGCGTCGGCATGGTGTTCCAGGATTTCGCGCTGTTTCCGCACCTGAGTGTCGCCGACAACATCGCCTTCGGCATCCGCGACTGGAGCCGCGATGCACGTACCGATCGCGTTCAGACACTGCTGAAGCTCGTCGGCCTGTCCGGATACGGCGAGTCCTATCCGCACGCCCTGTCCGGCGGCCAGCAGCAGCGCATCGCACTGGCGCGCGCCCTGGCGCCGAAACCCGCGCTCCTGCTGCTGGACGAGCCCTTCTCCAGCATGGACGTGGAGCTGCGCGGTGACCTGGCCCGCGAGGTGCGGCGCATCCTGCGTGCGGAGCACACCACCGCGATCCTGGTGACCCATGACCAGCACGAGGCCTTCGCCTTTGCTGACCGCATCGCGGTGATCCACCAGGGCCGCATTGCGCAATGGGATACCGCCTACAACCTGTACCACCGCCCGGCCGACCGCTTTGTCGCGGACTTTGTCGGCGAGGGCACACTGATCCCCGGCATGGTATGCACCGAGGACCAGGTCGACACGGCCTTTGGCGAGATCCAGGGTTCGATGTCCGAGCAGCTCCCGCCGGGCACTGCGGTGGACGTGCTGGTACGCCCGGACGATATCGCCATCGACAACGAACAGGGCACGGTGCAAACCGAGATCCTGGACAAGGCCTTCCGCGGGGCTGACTTCCTCTACACCCTGAGGCTCCCCGACGGGATCAGCGTGCTGTGCATCGCACCCAGCCACGACAACTTCGTGATCGGCGAGCATGTGCGCCTGCGCCTGGACTTCACCCATCTGGTGGTGTTCTCGCGCGGGAGCGGAGTGGACTGCCCGAGCGTCTGAACCCAGGGGAGACACTGACGTGATCCTTGTCGGGAACTCACGTCCGCGGCAAGACACTGATAGGGACGCCCCCTTTTCCCAAAGCCCTGCGGCTTCCCGCTATCATCGATCCATGACCCTTCTTCCTCGCCCGCATCCATTTTCCCTGCTGCATGCGCATGCGGTTCGGCGGATGAGATGGATCGGGATTCTGCTGGCGCTGCTGGCATTCCCCCTGGCGGCCGACGAGGACAATGGCCCGGTACCGGGCCTGGTGCTGGAGGGCGGCACGGAGCTCCAGCGCGAGAACATTCGCAACAGCCTCAACCTGGCGCGTCAGCCCTGCGACCTGCCCGGCTTTCGCGAGCGCCGCCTGCTACGCGATATGGAGGAGCGAGCCCGCAATGCCCTGCGCGCCGTCGGCCACTACGATGCCGAACTGGACCTGAGTCTGGAACGCGACAACGACGGCTGCTGGGACCTGCACCTGACGTTCGATCCCGGCCCTCCGACCACAGTGGAAACCGTCGACATCCAGGTCACCGGCGAGGGGGTCGGCGATCTCGCGTTCGAGGCCGTACTCAGCCAGACCGACATCCAGGAAGGCGATGTCCTGCGCCATGACCGCTACGACACCCTGCGCAATCGCATGACGCGGATTGCGGCGGATCGCGGCTATTTCGACGCGGACCTGCACACCCGCCGCCTGGAGGTCGACCGCGAAAACCGCACCGCGACCATCCGCCTGCACATGGACACCGGGGAGCGATACCGCATCGGCCGGGTCACGCTGGACCAGGACATCCTGGCGCCAGAGTTCGTCGAGCGCATGATCCCTTTCGAGGAGGGCGACCCCTACAGCTCCTCGCAGATCATCGCGCTGCAGCGAAACCTGAATGACTCGGGGTACTTTTCCGGCGTACGGGTACGCCCCCTGCGTGACGAGGCCGAGGACCGCCACGTCCCGATCGTGGCCGAGTTCGAGCCTCGTCGGCGGCACAGCTACGAGGCCGGCATCGGCTACTCCACCGATATCGGCCCGCGCCTGCGCTTTCGTTTCGAGAACCGCTATGCCAACAAGCGCGGTCACCGCTATCACGCGGAGCTGGAGGCCTCCCCGGTACGCTCCGGTGTGGGCTTCAACTACGCGATCCCGCTGCGTGACCCGCTGCGCGAGCAGCTGAACCTGTTCACGACCTACCGCACCGAGGACACCGATTCCCAGCAGTCGGACCGCTTCCAGATCGGGGCCAACCGCGTGCTGCAGCGAACCGGCGGCTGGCAAACCACCGAGGGCCTGCGCTACGAGTACGAGGACTACACCGTCGGCGAAGAGACGGATCGCAGCCGCCTGCTGATCCCGTCTTACCGCATCGGCCGCATGGAGGCGGACGACCCGATGACCCCACGCCGCGGCTACCGCTTCGACATCACCGTGCAGGGGGCCCAGGAAGAGCTGCTATCCAGCACCTCGTTCGCTCAGGTGCTGGCCAGCGGCAAAGTCGTACGCGCCATCGGCCCGGGACGGGTCCTGGCCCGCGCCGATGCCGGATTCACCGAGGTGGATTCGGTCCACGAACTACCCAGCTCCCTGCGCTTTTTCGCCGGCGGGGACGCCAGCATCCGCGGCTACGGCTACCAGAAGGTCGGCCCGACCAACGAGGACGGCGACGTGATCGGCGGGCGCCACAAGGTGGTCGGCAGCCTGGAGTACGACATCCCGGTTCGCGGCAACTGGAGCGCCGCCGCCTTTGTGGATGCAGGCAACGTCGTCAACGAATGGACCGAGTTCGACCCGGTCTACGGCGTCGGCGTGGGCGTGCGCTGGCGTTCGCCCGTGGGACCGATCCGCGTCGACATCGCCCACGGCCCGGATTCCGATGACGACTTCCGCATCCACTTCTCCATGGGGCCGGACCTGTGAGGCGCCTGGGCAAGACACTGCTGTGGCTGATCGGCGGGGTCCTGCTGCTCCTGGTCCTGGTGATCGGGAGTTTGGTCGCCCTGCTCGCCTCCGAGAGCGGCACGCGCTGGCTGGTCGAACAGGCCGAGCAGCACGCCCCAGTGGATCTGCGCATCGAACGCGTGGAGGGCACGCTGTTCACCGAGCTCGCAATCCACGGTCTCTACCTGTCCCTGCCGGACGGCCCCCGCATCGAACTGGACGAGGGCCGCCTGGGCATCGACGCCCGCGCCGGCCTGCGCGGTGAGCTGCGGATCCCGGTTGTACATGCGACCGGGCTGCTGATCGACCTGCCACCCGAGGCGATCGATGACGACGAAGAGCCCTTCGAACTACCCGATGCGATCCGCCTCCCATTGGCCGTGCAGCTGGACGATGTCCTGCTGAGCGACCTGCGGGTCTACCGCGAAGGCGAGCCGCTGGTCACCATCACGCAGATCGCGGCCCAGGCCCGCGCCAGCGGCGCCCTGATCGAACTCCAGCACCTCGACCTGGACATGCCGGAGATCCAGGCACGATTACAGGCGCGGGTCGAGACTGAAGGTGACTACGCGGTGAACGCCGAGGGCACCTGGACCTCGCCCCTGCCGGACGCCGTGGCCGAAGGCCTCGACACCAGCGAGGCACAGGGGCGGCTGGAGCTGGACGGACACCTGCGTGAGCGCCTGCGGCTGCATCACGCCCTGAGCGCCGGCATGGATCTGACCCTGCAGGCCGAGGTGGTCAATGTGCTGGAGGACCCGCGCTTCGACATCGAGGCCACCTGGACCCCGTTCGCCTACCGTCTCGCCCCGGACCAGACCGCGCATCTCGCCATGGGACGGCTGCGTGCTTCCGGCGAGCCCGACGACTGGTCGCTGGGCCTGGATGGCGGCGCCCGGCTGGACGACATGCCGGCAGTCGAACTCGTGCTACAGGCCCATGGCGATTTGTCCATGGCCGAGATCGAGTCACTGAGGCTGGATTCCGAGGCCGGACGCCTGGCGCTCGCCGGACCCATCCGCTTCGACGAGGTCCTCGACTGGGACCTGCAACTGGCGCTCGACGACCTCGCCCCCGCCCCCCTGGGTCTGGAAATGGACGCCGGCCTGGAACACCTGCGGGCCACCCTGCGGGGCCGCCTCCCGCTGGACAGCGAACAGACACCGCTCGCGGCCCTGGAAGCCGCGATCGACATCGACGAGCTGCGAGGCCACTTCGAGGACCACGCCCTGACCGGACAGCTGGGCCTGACGCTCGCGGACGGTACGGCCCGCCTGCGCGAGAGCGAACTCAAGGTCGACGAAGACGCCCTGACGGCCGCCCTCAGTGGACAGGTCGCGGGGCTGGGCGGGGACCTGTCCGATCCGGGGCACGCGCTGGATCTCGAAATGGATCTGGCACTGACCGCACCGGATCTCGCGCGCCTGCAGGAAGAGCTGGAAGGTCACCTGGATCAGCTGCGCATCGCCGTGTCCGGCCGCTATACCCCCGCCTCGGGACAGCTCCAGGCCCAGCTGCGCCTGGACCCCCTGCGGGCTGAAAGTCATGGCATTGGCGTGACCGGCGACGGGCGCGTGGACCTGACCGAGAGCGGCGCCCGGATCGATCGCCTGCGCCTGGCGATGGACGACGGCGGGCGCCTGGATCTGGCGGGAGACGTAGGCTGGGCCGAGGGTCTCGACTGGGACCTCGCACTGCAGGCCGAGGCATTGGACCCGGCCATCATCACACCCGAGGCACCCGGCCGCCTCGACCTGACACTCAGCACCCGCGGCGGGCAGGCCGAGGACGGCGTACTGCATCTGCAGGCCGAACTGGAGCGCCTGACCGGCACCCTGCGCGAGCAGCCGGTCGAAGGGCGCGGCCGAGCCGAGCTGGAAGGCGATGCCCTGACGGTCGAACAACTGGAGCTGGCGCTCGGCGCCAACACCCTGAGCGCACAGGGCCGCTGGACCGAGGTGCTGGATTTCCGCCTGCGGGTAGATGCCCCGGAACTGCAGCAGCTATGGCCCGACCTTGCGGGACAACTGAACCTGGATGCGCACGTCACCGGGTCTCCCGAGGCGCCACAGGTAGCGGCCGAAGGCGACGGTGCCGGCCTCCGGCTGGGGGATATCGCGCTGGCGCGGCTGCAGCTGAACGCCGAGGCCGGGCTCGCGGAAGACACCCCCGCCCGGCTGGACCTGCGGCTGGAGGACCTGGAACCGGCCACCGGGATCCACCTGGCCGACGTGCACCTGAGGGCCTCGGGGACCGTCGACGACCATCGCCTGGATCTGGACGTGGATGGCCGGGAACTGGGTACGCTGGCACTGGCGATGGCGGGGGGCTTCGACCTCGACGCCACGCACTGGAGCGGCCGGCTGACCCGCCTGGACCTGACGCAACCCCAGGCGGGCGACTGGTCGTTGCCGTCCCCGGTCGGCCTGGAAGGCGGCCCGGAGTCCGCAGACCTCGAGCGTCTGTGCCTGGCCCGGGAAGGCGGGCGCATCTGCGCCGAAGGTCGCTGGCAGGAGGCGACAGGCGGAGACTTCAGTGCACTCCTGGAGAACCTGGAGCTTGGCTGGCTGGAGCCCCTGTTGCCGCCTGAACTGGGCATCGAGGGGCAGATCAATGCCGAGGCCAGCGGCCGCCTGGATGAGCAGGGGCGCATCGACGCGGATCTGGCCGTACGCCCGACGGATGGGCGCCTGATGGTGCGCGACGAGGATGGCGAGTTGCAGGATGTGCCCTACCGGGATGTCCATCTCGATGCGCGGGTACGCGACCGCGACGTGGATGTCGATTTTCGACTCGGCTTTCTCGATGGCGGTATCGCACGGGCGACACTCGAACTACGTCCCGACGGCGACTATACGCGCATCGATGGCGATTTCGAGGCCCGCCTCGATGATCTGTCCTGGATTGCGGCGGCAAGCCCCGACATTCAGCGCCTTCGCGGCGTGCTCGATGCCCGGCTGACCTTCGGCGGACGCCTGGATGCCCCGCTGGTCGAGGGCGCTGTGCGCTTTAGCGACGGGGGTGTGCTGATCCCGGATGCCGGGATCGACATCCTGATCCCCGAGGTCAACGCCAATGTCGTCTCCGCCGAGGAGATGACCCTGGACGGGCGGCTGGAGTCAGGCGATGGCGCCATCGACCTCGCGGGTCGCGTGGACCTGGGGGACGATGGACCGCGTGCCGAGATGCAGCTGCGTGGAGAAGACTTCCTCGCCGTGAATCGGGTGGACGCCGAGGCGACGATCACACCGGACCTGGAGCTGGTGTTCACCCCCGAGGATGGCATCCGCGTGCGCGGGGAGGTGCTGCTGCCCTGGGCACGGATCCGTCCGCCGGACCTGCCCCCGGGCGCGATCCGCGTCTCCGGAGACGAGATCATCCTGGGTGAGGAACTGGAAGAGGCGCAGGCGCTGAAGACGGATATCCGCATCCGTATCCGCCTGGGTGACGACGTGCGCTTTGACGGCCACGGGCTTACTGCCCGCTTTGCCGGCGAGGTGGATGTCGAGGAGATTGCCGGGCGCCCCACCCAGCTGTTCGGGGAGATTCGCATCCCCGAGGGGCGCTTCAATGCTTACGGACAGGATCTGCGAGTCGACCGCGGCATCCTGCTGTTCCAGGGGCCTGCGGAAACACCGGAACTGGACCTGCGCGCCGTGCGCACGGTACGCGAGTACAACGTAACGGTGGGCCTCGAGATCGGCGGGACCCCGGACAACCTGCGCTCGAGGGTGTTCTCGGAACCCGCGATGGACGAGACCGAAGCCATGGCCTTCCTGCTGACCGGACGGCCACTCTCGGGGGCGTCGGAGTCGGACGGCAACATGATCGCGTCGGCGGCCGCGGCCTACGGCCTCGAACAAAGCGCGCTGATCACCCAGCGGATCGGGACGGAACTGGGGCTGGACGAGGTTACGATTGATACTGAAGGCGGTATCGAGGAGAGCGCCCTGACCCTGGGGCTGTATCTGTCCCCGCGCCTGCTGCTGCGCTACTCGGTGGGCTTGTTCGACAATACCTCGCGGGTGTTGCTGAGCTACGAGCTCAGCCGGCGGCTGACACTGGAGACCTCCTCCGGCACCACCGAGCAGACCGTAGACCTGATCTACCGGATCGAACGCTAAGCCCGAACCAGGCTCCGGGACCTGTCAGGATCGCTCCAGCTTCTTCGCGCGTTCCGACCTCTGGTGCGTCTATCTAGCTCGATTCCCCGTTGTGGCGGATAGCCTGCTGAATGCGCTGACGGATCTGGCTGCGGTAGAGCTGCTCGTTGGGGATACCGACTAGCGGCTGGCCCACCGGATTGCCCTCGGCGTCAAAGGCCATGATGGTCGGGACCACACGCGCCCCGTAGGCACGGCCCAGCTCGTGACCGCGGCGCACCTCGCCGTCGAAGTCGCGCACCTCGTCACGGTTGAGGATGACCTTGCGAATGTGGATACCCTCGTAGCTCGCATCCTCGCTCATCGGACCCAGGTGCTGGTGTTCCGCCCGATCACAATAGGGACAGCTGTCGGAGGCGAACATGATCAGGGTCGGCTTGCCGTCCCCGTTCTGCACCAGGGACTGCAGATCCGTGGCCCGCTCGATCCCATGCGCGGAGGCGGCGCCAGACAGCAACATGCCCCCGAGCATCATGACGACCGTCAGGCCGACCAGACGGATGCCCTTGTGTAGCTTGAGCGTATGCAGATTCATGATCAGTAAGGTCCTCCGGTTTTGGAGTTAGTCTAGGACGGAAGGCTTAACCGGAACTTAACGCGCCCCCGCGCCGCAACCACATAACCAGGGCTCCAAGACCCTTCATAAAAAAGGCCCCGCCGAGGCGGGGCCTGATTCCCGGACCATCGGACGAACCGATGGCCGGATACCGACAGCTATAGAGACCTTAGTCGGCGCGCTGACGCACGTCGGAGGTCACTTCCACGCGACGGTTGGCCTCGCGACCTTCGCGGGTGGAGTTGTCGGCGGTCGGGCGGTCCTCACCGTAGCCCACGGTACGGATGTCGTCTTCACGCACACCTTCGCTGGCCAGGAAGTCGGCCACGGACTGGGCGCGACGCTCGGACAGGCCCTGGTTGTAATCGGCCGGGCCGATGGTGCAGGTGTGACCTTCGACCAGCACCGAGCTGTACTCGGCGTCGTCGGCGGTCAGGCTGCGGGCCAGTTCACGCAGGGCATCGCGGCCTTCCGAACGCAGTTCGGCGCTGTCAAAATCGAACAGGGCCTGGGCGCTCAGCGTGGTGGTTTCAAACTCGGGCTCGGGCTCGGGCTCGGGCTCGGGGGCCGGATCCGGCTCGGGGGCCTCCGCGGTTTCCTGGATGTAACCGGCGCACTCGGAATGACGGACGTTTTCCGGTGCCCAGGAACGGGTGCGCACGCACTCGCCAGAGCGATCCATCACGACATTACCGCTGCGGTCGGTGACGTTGGCCGCCGGCGGCTCCTGAGCCACTGCCTGGCTCGCGGTACCGATCAGCAGCGTGGCCACGGACGCGGCCAGAATATTCTTAACCAGCTTGTGATTCATGTTCATAGCCTCCTTGTAAAAACAAACGACGACTGATCAGAGACAAGCGCGTTGCCGAACGGTTGACTCCCGACCGGAATCTGGAGCAGCGAGCGCCAAGCCCTCTACAGCAGCTTGATAGTGGCACATGCTTTCCGGTTTTGCACGCATTCCAGCCAAGAATTGTATCGGCATCACAACGTTGTCACATTAAGGAAACACCTGCCTGTGATCAGGCGACTCCCTTCTTCTGTCTGATCAGGGCAACTACCTGCCCATCAAAACGCCGACCTTACCTAGAACCTTGTTCCCTTAAGGACACACAGATTACTTGTGGGTTCCGATGTACAAGAACAGGGTGGCGCGATCCAGACAAAAAGACCCCGCCGCAGCGGGGTCTCCTGTTGCTTGGCGTCACAAAAGGCCGAGCGGCTTACATCATGCCGCCCATGCCTCCCATACCGCCCATACCACCCATGTCGTCCATGCCGCCACCGGCACCGCCGTCGTCCTTCTTCGGCAGCTCGGCCACCATGGCCTCGGTGGTGATCAGCAGGGCGGCCACGGACGCGGCGTTCTGCAGCGCCGAGCGGGTCACCTTGGTCGGATCCAGGATGCCCATATCGATCATGTCGCCGAACTCGCCGGACGCGGCGTTATAGCCGTAGTTACCCTTGCCTTCCAGGACCTTGTTCAGGATCACGGAGGGCTCTTCGCCGGTGTTGTAGACGATCTGGCGCAGCGGCTCTTCCATCGCGCGACGGGCGATGTTCACGCCGGCGGTCTGCTCGTCGTTGTCACCCTTGAGCTTGGCGATCGCCGCACAGGCACGCAGCAGGGCCACGCCACCGCCGGGGACCACGCCTTCTTCAACCGCCGCACGCGTGGCGTGCAGGGCGTCCTCGACGCGGGCCTTCTTCTCTTTCATCTCGACCTCGGTGGCAGCACCGACCTTGATCACCGCCACACCACCGGCCAGTTTGGCCACGCGTTCCTGCAGCTTTTCCTTGTCGTAGTCGGAAGTCGCTTCCTCGATCTGGGCACGGATCTGGTCGACGCGGGCCTTGATGTCCTTGTTCTGACCCATGCCGTCGATGATCGTGGTGTTTTCCTTGGTCACCTGCACCTTCTTGGCACGACCCAGGTCTTCCACCGTGGTCTTCTCCAGCGACAGGCCGACCTCTTCGGAGATCACCTGGCCGCCGGTCAGCACGGCGATGTCCTGCAGCATGGCCTTGCGGCGGTCGCCAAAGCCCGGGGCCTTCACGGCGGCAACCTTCACGATGCCGCGCATGGAGTTCACCACCAGCGTGGCCAGGGCCTCGCCCTCGATGTCCTCGGCGATGATCAGCAGCGGCTTGTTGGACTTGGCCACACCTTCCAGGATCGGCAGCAGATCACGGATGTTCGAGATCTTCTTGTCGAACAGGAGGATGTAGGCGTCGTCCAGCTCGGCGCTCATGTTCTGCTGGTTGTTGATGAAGTACGGCGACAGGTAGCCGCGGTCGAACTGCATACCTTCCACGACATCCAGCTCGTTCTCCAGCGAGGAGCCTTCCTCGACGGTGATCACGCCTTCTTTGCCGACCTTGTCCATCGCATCGGCGATGATCTCGCCAATCGCGGTGTCGGAGTTGGCGGAGATCGAGCCGACCTGAGCGATCGCCTTGTGCTCGGTGCACGGCTTGGACAGTTTCTTCAGTTCCTGGGTCGCGGACTTCACGGCCTTGTCGATGCCGCGCTTCAGGTCCATCGGGTTCATGCCAGCGGTGACCGCCTTCATGCCTTCACGGACGATGGACTGAGCCAGCACGGTCGCGGTGGTGGTGCCGTCACCGGCGGCGTCGGAGGTCTGCGAGGAGACTTCCTTGACCAGCTGGGCGCCCATGTTCTCGAACTTGTCATCCAGTTCGATTTCCTTGGCCACGGACACGCCGTCCTTGGTGACAGTCGGGGCGCCGAAGGCCTTGTCCAGGACCACGTTGCGGCCCTTGGGACCGAGGGTGACCTTCACGGCGTTGGCCAGGGTGTTCACGCCCTTGGCCATGCGGGTGCGGGCGTCGTTACCAAAACGGACTTCTTTAGCACTCATGTCTCGTTCTACTCCTGCAAAAAATGGGGATAGGGGCGGATCCGCGGGGCTTAGCCCTCGATCACGGCCATGATGTCGTCTTCGCGCATCACCAGGACGTCTTCGCCTTCGACCTTGACCTCGGTGCCGGAGTACTTGCCGAACAGCACCTTGTCGCCAGCCTTCACGTCCAGGGCGCGGACTTCGCCGCTTTCCAGGATCTTGCCGTTACCGACCGCAACCACTTCGCCGCGAATCGGCTTTTCGGCCGCCGAGTCCGGGATCACGATGCCGCCGGGGCTGGTGCGTTCTTCTTCCATACGCTTCACGATGACGCGATCGTGCAAAGGCCGCAGGTTCATGGTGCGAACTCCTTATATCGATGTTCTTAACAGGTTGGAGGATGTCGGGTAGGCGCCCTGTTAGCACCCACCCCGAACGAGTGCTAATAATAGGGGCACACCAAGCCGAGTCAAGGGCGCGGGGAAGGAGAATTCTCAGCGGCGGTCGTCGTGGTCCAGGCGATCATCGGGCGCGGACTCGTCACCGGCGTCGTGGCGACGGAACTCCCCCTCGATCGGGCCGCCCGGCCCGGCCGGACCCGAGCCACTCGTGCGTGCCCGGATCATGCCCCGACGCAGGATGCCCTCGGCCGCCCAGCGCCGCAGCGGCGGCACCAGCAGCACAAAGCCCGCCGCGTCGGTGAAAAACCCGGGCAACAGCAGCAGGACCGCCGCCGACATCAGCAGCCAGCCCTCGACCAGCCCGCGCGCAGGCATCTCGCCGCGGGCCAGGCTCTGCTGCAAGCGGCGCCAGTGGTAGAAGCCCTGCAGGCGAAACAGCAGCAGACCCGCCGCGGCCGTCGCGATCACCAGCGCCACCGTGGCGAGCGCCCCGACAGCGTCGCCCACCCAGGCAAAGCCGAAGATCTCGAGCAATACCAACCCGAGAAAAACAAACAACGGGAGGAAGGGGCTGCGCATGAATAACGGGTTCCATAAAAGAAGAGCAGAACATTGGAACACGCCCCCAAACCGCTGTCGAACAGCCCTCTCAGGGGGCATGCCACCAACGCTCGCTTCGCTCTCTTTTCCTTGCAACCGAGAGGGAATTGAGGGACGCTCTGGCCCGTCTTAACTGTGAACGTCTTCAGAAATCCGGAGCCCAGCCGCATGAGACCGCGCCGCATCATTTCCCTGCTCCCCGCCCTGCTGGCGGCCCTGCTCCTGCTGCTCCCGGGATTGGGCAGCGCTGGCGTGGAAGACCCGCGCGATCCGAACCACCACTTCTTCGACCCGACCTTCGGCGACTTCCAGGAAGAACTGGAAGAGGCCCGCGAGGCCGGCAAGAAAGGCATCCTGCTGTTCTTCGAGATGGATGACTGCCCGTTCTGCCACCGCATGAAGAATCAGGTCCTGAATCAGCCGGAAGTGCAGGAGTTTTACAAGGACCGCTTCCGCATCTTCGCGGTGGATGTCGAAGGCTCGATTGAGGTCGTCACCTTCGAGGGCGATACCAAGACGATGATGGACTTCGCCACCCGCGACTTTCGGGTGCGTGCAACGCCGGTATTCCAGTTCTTCAACCTGGAAGGCGAACCCATCGCTCGCTTTACCGGGGCTACCCGGGATGTCGACGAATTCCTGCTGCTGGGCGAGTTCGTCGCCGAAGGGCATTACGAAGACGGCAATTTCACCCGCTTCCGTCGCGAACGCGCTGGACGATAGGTACCCCGATGCATCCAGCACATGCGGCGCGCCGGCAAGCGCGGCGTCGAATCGTAACGCCCCTTCTGGCCAGCCTCGTCGCACTCGGCGTTGCGCTTTTGCCTGCCACCGGTGGCGCACTGGACACTCCGGCAGATGGCGTGATCGATCCCGAACCACTGCCCGAGCCGTTGCGGCTGCAAAGCGCGCTGACCGCGGTCGACGCCCTCCACCCACAGGTCCGACGGGCGCGGGCGGAACGCGAGATCGCCGAACAGGAACTGGCCGGCACCCAGGCCGGGCGCGACGTCACGGTGAATGCGCGGCTGGAGGCTCGCTGGATCGAGCCCAATGACCTCGCCCCGGATCAGAGCCGCAACGACTCGCGGGCCACCATCGTCGCCCGCAAGCTGCTGAGCGACTTCGGCCAGTCAAACGCGCGCGAGGCCGCCAGCACCCAGCGCCTCGAGGCCGCCCGCGAGATGGAGATCCTGGCGCACGCCCGGCACTCGCTGCAGGTCATGGAGCGGTACTTCAACGTCCTGCTCGCCGATCTCGGTTTTGCCCGCGACACCGAGGCCATGGCAGCCGCATTCGTCAGCAAGGAGCGTGCGGAAGAACGCGCCGAGCGTGGACAGGTCTCGGATATCGAGGTCTTTCGCCTGGAGTCGGAGTACCAGACCCTGCGCGTGCAGCGCCAGCGCGCGCTGCAGAATCAGCGCCGAGCCCGCGACGAGCTGGCCGAGGCCCTGAACCGACCCGGCGAGCGCATCCGCACCGTCCTGGCGCCCGCCCTGCCGCTGGATCTCCCGGACCTCCCGGGCCTGGACGACCTGATGGCCGAACTCGACAGCGCCAATCCAACCCTTGCCGCCGAGCGCCTGCAAGTAGAGGCCGCCGCACGCGGCGTGGATGCGGCCCGCGCCCAGCGCCGCCCACGCCTGTATGCGGAGGCCGAGACGGGCTACTGGAACCGCGAGTTTGGCGGCGATCGCAACCCCTTTGCCGCCGGGCTCGTGCTGGAAGTGCCGTTGTACGAGGGGCGCCGCCAGGACAGCCGGGTCGGGCATGCGGTCGCGGCCCGGCAGCGCGCGGAGGCGGACCTGGGGCAGGCACGGATCGAGGCCCGCAACCGCCTGCGCGAGCTCTATCACGAGGCCCAGGCCCTGCGGATGCAGCGTGACGAGGCCGAATGGCGCATGGACTATCGCCAGCTGTATATCGACCGCGCCCGCTACCTGTACGACATCGAGGACCAGGCCGATCTCGGCGACTCGATGGTCCAGCAAAGTGCGGCGGCCTATTTCAATGCCCAGACCGAGTTCGAACTGGCTATGGTCTACGAGCGCCTCGCGCTGCTGACCGGCCGTAGCGACCTGAGCCCCTTTCGCCTGGCCGGCACGGCCATGGCGGAACGGGAATAACGAATGCGCGCCCACCGGCGCCCCGAGGGAGAACACCCGATGTCCATCGATCGCCTGATCCCGGGCAACCCAGGCCGACGACTGCTGCTCTCGGCGCTCGCTTGTTGCGCCCTGCTGGTACTGCCCTCCACGGGGTTGGCGACCGACGACAGCGACGCACTTGAGGGTCAGCTCGACTGGGGCCAGACCTACCGCATCACAGCACCGGTGGCCGGCAAGATCGAGACGATCGAGGTCCGCCCGGGCGAGCATGTCGACCAGGACGCCGCCCTGTTCCGCCTGGATACGCGGAGGGTCGAGGCGGACCTGCGTGCCGCGCAGGCCGCCATCGAGCGCCTGCAACTGGAACTGGACGAGGCCAATCGGGAGGTCGAAAAGGCGGAGGACCTGTACGACCAGACCCTGATCGCCTTGCGCGAGGTGGAACTGGCACGCATCCAGCAGGCCACCGTCGCCGCGCGTCTGGCCGAGGCCCGCGCCCAGCGCGACCGGGCGCGCGCCGATCGCGACGACGCCACAGTCCGCGCGCCAGCCAGCGGCCGCGTCACGCGTATTGATGTCTCCCCCGGCCAGTTCGTGAATCCCGCCCTGGCGCCGGCCGTGCTGGCGGTACTGGGGGCCGGGGACACCATGCGGGTCCGCGCCCTGGTGGCACCGGAGCGTATTCAGTCGCTCAGCGAGGGGCAGGAGGTCACGATTACGGTTGGCGAGCACGAGTTTTCGGGCACGATCGACCGGATCGGCTGGGAACTTGTAGGCAAAGACGAGGATCAGGGATACCGGATCGAGGCCGAATTCTCGCCGAGCGACGATGCCGTGCTGCGCCCCGGCCAGCCGGCCCGGATCGAACTTCGCACAAACTCCTGATGCCCAAGAGTCGATGATGCCGGACAAGGAACCCGACAACTCGAACGTGCGCGCCTGGCTGGTACTCACCACACTGGACGACCCCACCGAGGCCGAGACCCTGGCGGGTGAACTGGTCCAGCGCGGCCTGGCGGCCTGCGTGCACATCCTCCCGGCCGGACGCTCAATTTACGTGTGGAAAGGGAATATCGAGACCGATTCCGAAGTCACACTGCTGATCAAAACCTCCGTCGATGCCCGCGATGAGTTGCAGGCCCACCTGACGGAACATCACCCGTATGAGACCCCGGAGATTATCGCCGTGCCGATCACGCACGGGTCCCCGGATTACCTGAACTGGATAACGCAATGCACCTCCTGAATCTGCGCAACTGGCTGGCGACCTTCCTGGTCGCATTCCTGCTGACCCCGGCCCTGGCGAACGCCATCTTCGATGACGATCTGCTGGACCCGGATGATGCGTTCAGCCTGAGCGCGGAGGCCATTGACGCCGACACGATCCGCCTGACCTGGGAGATCGCGGACGGCTACTACATGTACCGCGAGCAGTTCGAGTTCGAACCCGAGAGCGAAGGGTTGGAGCTCGGCGAACCGAACATCCCCGACGGCGAGAAGAAGACCGACGAGTTCTTCGGCGAGGTCGAGACCTATCGCGACGAGATCAGCATCGAGCTTCCGATCCTCGCGGCCGAAAGCACCGAGATCGAACTGACCGCGCGCTCGCAGGGTTGCGCCGACCTCGGCGTGTGCTATCCGCCCCACTTCCAGACCGTATCGCTGGAGCTCCCGGGCCTGCCGGGCGAGAACGGTGAAGAGGCAACCGAAGACGAAGCCGTCGATGAGGAGCGCAGCGCCCTGGACGAGATGGGCGACCTCTCCGGCGACCTGGGTGCCGCCGACGACCTGCTCGAGCCGGAAGAGGCCTTCGCCGCCTCGCTCGAGGCCATCAGCCAGAATGCGGTCATCCTGCGTTTCGAAATCGCCGAGGACTACTACCTCTACCGCGACCAGCTCGACGTGCGCATCGCCGAGGGCGACGGGATCGAGCTGGGGCCGGTCAACCCGCCCGAGGGCGAACGTCACGAGGACGAGTTCTTCGGCGAGACCGAGATCTATCGCGACCAGGTCGAGATCCTGGTCCCGGTACTACGCGACGCGGATGACGTCTCCGAGATCACCCTGGCGATTGACTACCAGGGCTGCTGGGACGGGGGCGTGTGCTACCCGCCGCTGACCCAGGAGGTCTCGGTCAGCTTCGACTCCGACCTGGCCGCAGAGGCCGACGAAGACGCCCTGCCGGAGACCGGCGACGAAGCCCTGGACGAGATCGAGACCACCGATGCCGCCCCGGAAGAGGACGACGAGGCGGCCGCCCCCGTCACCCAGCAGGACCGCATCGCGGCCCAGCTGGCCGATGGTCAGATCTGGCTGGTAGCCCTGGCCTTCTTCGGCTTCGGGCTGCTGCTGACGTTCACCCCCTGCGTATTCCCGATGATCCCGATCCTGTCGAACATCATCATCGGGCAGAAGAACCTGACCACCCGCAAGGCATTCCTGATCTCGCTGGTGTTCGTGCTGGCGATGGCACTGACCTACACCATCGCCGGGGTATTCGCGGGCCTGGCCGGGGCCAACCTGCAGGCGGCCTTCCAGAACCCCTGGATCATCGGCACGTTCGTGGCGATCTTCATTGCGCTGGCGATGTCGATGTTCGGCTTCTACGAACTACAGATGCCGGCCGGCGTGCAGAGCAAGCTGTCGCAGATCAGCAACCGTCAGGAAGGCGGCACCTACATGGGCGCCGGGATCATGGGCTTCCTCTCGGCCCTGATCGTCGGCCCGTGCGTGACCGCGCCGTTGATTGGCGCCCTGCTCTACATCAGCCATACCGGTGACGCCGTCCTGGGTGGCATCGCCCTGTTCTCCCTGAGTATGGGCATGGGTGCCCCGCTGCTGGTGATCGGCACCTCGGCCGGCCGCCTGCTGCCGAAGGCCGGCCCGTGGATGGACACCATCAAGGCGGTATTCGGTGTGGGTCTGCTGGCGATCGGGATCTGGCTGCTCGAACGGGTGATCCCGGGCGAGCTGGCGATGTTCCTGTGGGCCATCCTGCTGATCGTGACGGCGGTGTACATGGGCGCGCTGCGCACCCTGCCGGAGGGAAGTTCGGGCTGGTACACGCTGTGGAAGGGCCTGGGTGTAGTCCTTCTGATCTACGGCATCCTGCTGATGCTGGGCGCGGCCACCGGCGGCAAGGACGTCTTCCGCCCGCTGGCCACACTCAACCAGCCGACGATGACGGCCAGTGGCGAACGCTCCGGCCCCACGGAGATGGAGTTCACCTACATCGACAGCCTCGATGACCTGGAACGCGAGCTGGAACAGGCCCAGAACAACAACCAGCCGGTGTTCCTGGACTTCTATGCCGACTGGTGCGTGGACTGTGTGCGCCTGGAAAGAACGACCTTCCAGGACCAGCGCGTGATCAGTGCGATGGCGGACGTGCACCTGCTCAAGGTGGATGTGACCGACAACACCTCCGAGCACCGCAGTCTGATGCGCGAGTTCAACCTGTTCGGGCCGCCCGCGATGATCTTCTGGGATTCCGACGGTAACGAATTGCGCAACTATCGCAACGTGGGTTACCTGAACGCCGACCGCTTCCTGGCCCATGTAGAAAATGCGCTCGGGGTGACGCCATGACGCATCGCTCGCACACAGTTGGCTGGATCGCCCTTGCCGCCGCCAGCGCCTTCTTGCTGGCCGGTTGCGAGGACCCCACGCCGGAAATGGATACCGCCGAGGCGAATGGGGGGGAAGCCGCGGAGGCCGCCACCGAAGAGGCCCAGGGCGACCGCCGCATCGACTTTACCCTTCCGGATCTGGACGGTAACGACCGCCAGTTGAGCGAATGGGATGGCGACCTGATCGTGCTGAACTTCTGGGCCACGTGGTGCCCGCCGTGCAAGAAGGAGATGCCGCTGTTCCAGGAGATCTGGGAAGAACATCGCGATGATGGCTTCACCATCGTCGCGGTCGCCGTGGATGAACTCAGCGCGACCCAGCACTTCGTCGACGACTTCGGGATCGAATTCCCGATCCTGATCGGCCAGGACGAGGCCGTGGAAGTCGGTCGCAAGTACGGAAATCGGATCGGCGCACTGCCCTACACGGTGCTGATTGACCGTGACGGCATCATCCGCGATACCCATCGCGGCGAAGTCGAGGAAGAAGACCTGCAGGCCTGGCTGGACGACTACCTCTAAGGAATCAGTGTTTCCCTATCGGCGTCAGCCGCTGCCGAGGGCATCGAATCCCGTTTGCTGGAGCTTGCGTTCTGCCAGGCGCACGGCCGCCACGAGCGCCTGCTCGGGGGGCTCGCCCGAGACCAGCGCATCAACCAGGCCGGCATTGAACATATCGCCGGCCCCCACGCTGTCGACGACACGCAAACCCGGTGTCGGCGCGCAGTACACATGCAGGTCATCCTGTGCGAGCCAGGCCCCCTCGGCCCCGGCCGTCACGGTCACGATACGCCCGGGGTAACGGCGGGCCAGTTCGGCCGCGGCCTCTTCTGGGCGTGCGGCAATCCCCTGCGCCCAATCGCGCGACAGCATCAGGACATCGGCCCACTCCAGACACGCCTCCAGCCCTGGGCGACGCTTTTCCAGCTCCAGGGAGATCGGCTGATCCGTTACGGCTTCGCGGACCCGGGGCAGAATCTCGCGCAAGGTCTCCGGCTGGCGCCCCTCGAAATGCAGCCAGTCGTACTCCTCCCACGCGATCCGCCGCAGATCGGCTGCACTCAGCTCGGGCAGGTCGCGGTGGTGCACGATGGTACGGCTGCCCGAATCGCGCGACCGCAGGATATGCGAGGTCGGGGTCGCGCCCGGGTGCCGCACACACGCGGCGGTATCGACGCCGCGCGCGACGAGACGTTCCCGCAGCCAGTCACCCGACCCATCCTCCGCGAACACGGCGGCCAGGGCCGCACGATGACCGAACTGCGCAAGGATGCGGGCAGTGTTGGTCGCGTTGCCCCCTGGCTGAGAGGAGCTGGCCAGGGCGCGAATTTCGTCGTCCTCGCGCGGATAGCGCTCGACGTCCAGAGTGTGATCCAGGGTTGCAATGCCCGTTGTCAGGATGCGCGCCATGCTGCTCTCGTCATTCGACCGGGCTGTATTGTGCGGGCCGCGAAGCCCGGCGTCATCCGCGACATCCCGACGACAGCCTGCGACAATGTGGCCTCACCCGATCACGACGAGCGGCATGGCAACCTTCCCCTCCCCGGAAACCGCCGAGGCGGCGTTCTACGAGGCCTTTCAAGCAGGCGACTCCGACGCCATGCGCACGATCTGGCTGGACAGTCCCGAATGCGTCTGTATTCACCCCGGGGGCGAGCGCCTGCTCGGGACCGACGTCATCCTCGAGAGCTGGGACGACATCCTGCCGAACATGCGAGGCGTCGTGATCCACCGCACCGAGCTGAACATCATCCCGGGGCAGGACTTGGTGATCCACACCCTGCGCGAAAACCTCTACGTCAGCGGCGAACGCCGCGGCGTGATGCTGGCCACGAATGGTTACCGCCTCGAGGGCGAGAGCTGGCGGATGTTCCTGCATCATGCCAGCCCCGATCCCGACCCGCCGCCGGCCTGGGATACAGGACGGGTGCACTGATGGGCGGGGCGAGCGACGAACGCCTGGCGGCCTACTACGAGGCCTTTCGTGCCGCGGACATTGAGCGGATGATGCGGTTATGGGCAGAACGCCCGGATATCGTCTGCGTGCACCCGGGCAGCCCACGCGCGCATCGCGGGGTTTCCGAGGTGATGGAGAGCTGGCTGCTGGTATTCGCACGCGAGCTGAATATCGGGATCGAGCCGCGCATCGTCGGGCGCCAGGAAACGACCGAAAGCCTGAGTCTCGTGATCGAGGAGGCAATTACCCGCCCCGGCGATGTCGCGGCCACCGGGACCATCCTGATCAGCCAGACCTGGCGCCGCAGCGGCGATAGCTGGCGACTCCAGTTTCACCATGCCTCGCACGGACGCCGCGCACCGCCCTCGCAGCAGGGGATGTTCGTGCCGGATGGGGGCGGCTCCACCCGGCACTGACGTGCAAGCGGTTCTGGCGCGAAAGACTCAGCCCTCTGAACGGGGCTGGCACAGATCCGGACGCTGGACCTTGAGGGCATCACAGACCCCGCGAACGGCATCGCGCACGCGTCGTCCCCGTCCCTCCAGTGTCATGCTCGCAATCTCCCGATAAAGCGGATCACGGCGCTCGAACAGCTCCTGCAGCTTGGCCCGTGGGTCTGCCACCTCGTTCAGCAGGGGGCGTTTGCGATTGCGGCGCGTGCGCCGGAACTGCTCGTCCACCGGGACGCGCAGGTAGATCACGAAGTGCTCGCGCAGGAGGTCACGGTTCTCCGGGCGCTCGACGATTCCGCCGCCTGTGGCGATTACCGCTCCATCGCGTTCCAGTAGCGATTGCAGCATCGCCGACTCGCGCTTGCGAAAACCCGCCTCGCCCTCGAACTCGAAGATCGTGGGTATATCCACGCCGGTACGCCGCTGGATCTCCTGATCGGTGTCGAAGAACGGGCGCCGCAGCAGCCCCGCCAGCCCGCGCCCGATTGTGCTCTTGCCGGCCCCCATGGGCCCTACCAGGACAATGTTCTGCATGGCGGCAAGGCTACTGGCCTCGCTGGACAAAGAAAAGCCGGGGACAGGCCCCGGCTTTTCCTGCCAATGCGCATTCAGTAGTCAGTCGAGAACGCGCGGCGTCACGAAGATGAGCAACTCCGCCTTGGTATTCTGGGTCGAACGATTGCGGAAGAGGTTGCCCAGGAACGGGATATCGCCGAAGAACGGCACCTTTTCGAGGTTGGTACGGCTGTCGATCTCGTAGACGCCACCGAGCACAACCGTCTCGCCGTTACCGACGAACACCTGGGTCTGGACTTCGCGCTTGTTGATCCCCGGCACACCCAGTACCTCGCGCTGACTGGGCTCGTCCTTGGTCACGTTGATATCGAGAATCACGTTACCGTTCGGCGTGATCTGCGGCGTCACCTCGGTGGACAGCACCGCCTCGATAAACTGGGTGGAGGTGGCACCAGAGGCGGTGGCCTCCTGATACGGGATCTCCTCACCCTGCTTGATGGACGCCGTCTGACCGTTGGCCGTGATCACACGCGGACTGGAGATGATCTCCCCGCGGCCTTCAACCTGCAGGGCCGACAGTTCGAGATCGAGCAGCACTCCGCTCCGCAGGATACTGATCCCGGCCTGTCCCGCATTGCCACTGGCGGGCAGCGAGCTGTTCAGGCGATCGCCAATCGCGATGCCCCCAACCCCCGCCGTCGTTGCATCACGGGCGGCATCAGCGCCCTCGATGGAACCCGCGCCGCCGACTCGAGTACGGCGATCCCCTCGCGTTCCGGAAATGCCGAAGCGTGCACCCAGTTCGCGATTGAAGGTGTCCTCCGCGATCACAATGCGGGTCTCGATCAGCACCTGTTGCACGGGCACGTCGAGCGTCTGCACCAGACGCCGCACATCCTCGATACGGTTCTGGGTGTCCTGCACCAACAGAGTGTTAGTGCGGCTGTCGATCGTGATGCTGCCGCGATCGGACAGGAACTGGCCGGTCTCGTCGCCGCGGATCAGCGAGGCGATCTGCTCGGCCTGGGCAAAGTTGATCTGCACGAACTCGGTGCGCAGTGGCTCGAGTTCCTGGCGGTCGCGCTGCGCCTCAAGCTCCAGGCGTTCGCGCGCCGCAATCTCTTCGCTCGGGGCGACGTAGAGCACGTTCCCGTCCATGCGCTTGTCCAGACCACGCGAGCGCAGAATGATATCCAGTGCCTGATCCCAGGGCACGTTGTTCAGGCGCAAGGTGATATTGCCACCCACGGTATCGCTGACCACGATATTGAGATCAGTAAAGTCAGCCAGCAGCTGCAGGACCGAGCGCACCTCGATGTCCTGGAAATTCAGCGACAGGCGCTCGCCCTCGAACTGCTCCTCCTCGCGGCGCCGCGCCTCGCGTTCCGCCTCGGTAATCGGCGCCACCTCCAGCACAAAGCGGCGATCGCTCTGGTAGGAGAGGACTTCGTATTCGCCATGCGCGCCCACTTCCATGCGCACACGCTCGCGCTCGGCCACGGTGTCGATGGTGCGAACCGGTGTGGCGAAATCGAGCACGTCCAATCGGCGCTCCAGGGATTCGTCCACACGAGCGCGCGGGAACGTCAGTTCAACCTTACCCGCCTGCTCGCGCACATTAACCTCGGCCCCCGAGCGCGACAGGTCGATCTCGACTCGGCCTTCGCCCTCGGAACCGCGACGAAAATCGATGCCGGTAATCTCGACCGGGCGCGCACTGCGCGTCGCCCGTTCGGAGGGCTCGCCGGCACGATCGACCACCTGCTGGACATCGCTGTCGGCCTCGGAAACCCCGCGACCCAGCGTCAGAATCAGGTTGTTGCCCTCGACCCGGGTCTGGTACTCGGAGGGCTGGGTCAGGTTCAGCACCACGCGCGTGCGATCACCGGATTCGACCGCCGTGGCGGTCAGCAGCGGGCCCACATTGAGGTCCGTCTCGCGGCTGCGCAGCGCATTGCCAGCGTCCGGCAGGTCCAGTGCGATCCGCGGCGGGGAGTCGATGGCAAAGGCCCGCACGTCTTCGGGCGGAGTCCCGGAAAAGCGCAGATTCACCTGCACCCGGTCACCGCTAATGCTGGCCGCCCGAATCTCTTCCAGTTCGGTCGCCGCCACCCCCTGCGAAACCATGAACAGCAAAGCCGCCATCACGGTGCCCGCCAGCGCGCGCATGGAAGAACCCATGTGTAATCCCCTGTAGTTGTTGCCGGTCTTGCGGCCCATTCGGTTCATCATTGTTCTGCTCCCCCAACCGCTAGTCGGCCAGCGCCACGGAGTTTTCGCGTTCCACGTGCCCGCCGAAGGCGTCCGGGACCACCTCGACCAGCTTCACCCGGGTGGCTGTGATCTCGACGATACGGCCGTGGTTTTCACCCATGTAATTGCCAACTGTCACGCGCTGAATACCCCGATCGGGGGTACGGACCAGGGCATAACGCACCTCGTCCTGCTCCAGCGACCCCACCATGCGCAAGGAATCCAGCGGGAAGCTCTCGAGGAATTCGCGGGGGCGATCCGGGTCGACCTCGGCGTCGCCGGGCTCGCCCTGGGCTGCCGCCAGCTCGGGCTGCGCAATTACGGAGGAATCGAACGGGGAGCGGGTGTGCCCCGGATACAAGTAGGGCTCGTGCGGCTCCAGCGTCGGGATCGGGTCGATACCGCTGCCCGGACGCTCATTGATCTCCGCAATGTAGCGCTCCAGGTCGCTCTTGTCGGGGGCGCAACCCGACAACCCGAATGTGGCCACCAGGCCCAGCGCAAGGGCCGCCCCCAGGGATCGCTGTGCAGGGTTCCGCATCAGTGGTCCTCCAGGTAGCGGTAGGTGCGCGCAGTGGCGTCCATCAGCAGATCGTTATCGGAATTGCCCCGACGAATGTGCATGTCGTGCATGGTGACGACGCGCGGGAGCGCCGAGGTCCCGCTGACGAATTCGGCCAGATCCTCGTAGTCACCGCGCACCCGCAGCCGAATCGGCACCTCGGCATAGAAATCCCGTCGGTTTTCGCCGCGCGGCTCGAACAGCTCGATCTCGAGCCCGGCCTGCAAGCCGGTCTGCGAGATATCCACCAGCAGGCTGGGGATCTCGGCGCTGCTCGGCAAGAGCTCCAGCAACGAGGCAAACATCCGCTCCATCTCTTCGAGCTGTTCCTCGTAGGCCCCGAGATTCGCGGCCCGCTGCTGCTTGTCCTCGAATTCGGCGCGCAGTTGCTCCTCGCGATTCTCGGCGCGTTCCAGATCGGTGCGCTGATCACCGATGAAGAAGTAATAGGACAGCCCCAGGATGGCCAGAACGATGACGATCAGGATCAGCGCCTTTACCGCCCAGGACGCCTCACCAATGTTGTTGAAGTCGATCTCGTTGAGTTCCTTGATATTCATCAGGAATCCTCCTCGACATCCGAAGGCCGCGCCTGATTGGCGTCGAGGCGGAAGTCACGTACCTGCAGGCTGCCGTCTTCACGTGTCTCGATGATCTGCAGGTTGGAATCGGCCAGCCAGGGCGAGGCGTCGATGCGGCGCATCAGCGTCGAGATCCGGGTGTTGGATTCGGCCCGCCCCGTCAGACGAATGCGTTCGCCCTCCTGGCGCACCTCGTTGAGATAGGTGCCGTCCGGCAACGTCTCCACCAGCTGATCGAACAGATGTACGGCCTCTGGGCGGCGCGCCTGCAAGGTCTGAATCACTTCCATGCGCGCGATCAAGGCCTGGCGCTGCTCGTCCAGATCGCGGATGCGAGCAATCTTTCGATCCAGCTCGCGGATCTCGCTCTCGAGCATCTGGTTACGAGACTGCTGGTGGTCGATCAGCGCACTCATAAAGGTGTGCGCGCCGAACGCCAGCAACACGCCGACCACGAGCGCGCCGCCCACGGCACCGAAGAATTGCTTGCGCCGCTGCTCGCGGGCCTTCTCGCGCCAGGGGAGGAGATTGATGTAGATCATCCGGCGTACCCCCTGATGGCCAGGCCACAGGCCGTAAGCAGCGCGGGGGCATCATTGGCGAAGCGCTGCTGATTCACACGACGGG
Organism: Thioalkalivibrio sp. ALJ2; assembly: GCF_000378325.1. NCBI lineage: Bacteria > Pseudomonadati > Pseudomonadota > Gammaproteobacteria > Chromatiales > Ectothiorhodospiraceae > Thioalkalivibrio > Thioalkalivibrio sp. ALJ2. The sequence goes on along the minus strand of NZ_KB899554.1, from coordinate 486,419 downwards.
AAAGCGCCATGCCACGGAACGGGTTGGCGACAGATACCGGGGTCCCGGAACTTTCCTCGAGCATCTCGTCGACACCCGCGATCGCGGCACAGCCGCCACCCAGCAGGATGTGGTCGATCGAGTCCTGCGGGCGGGTCACGTAGAAGTACTGCAGCAGACGCTGGATCTGATCCATCATCGTCTGCTTGAACGGCTCGAGGATATTGCTGACGTAGTCGGCCGGAAGATCACCGCTCATCTTGGCGGAGCCGGCCTCCTGATAGTTCATGCTGTAGCGGCGCATGATCTCCTCGGTCAGCATGCGGCCGCCGAAATTCTGCTCGCGGGTATAGATCACGCCCTCGGTCTGGCTGACGACATACACCGCCGTTACCGATGAGCCGACGTCGACAATCGCGACGATGGGCTTGTTCTCGCGATCGGGGATCTGCTCGACCAGTCGTTCAGAGGCGTGCTCGATCGCGTAGGCCTCGACATCCACCAGCTCGGGGGTGAGCTTGGCGGATTCGGCGATCGCCACACGCGATTCGACGTTCTCGCGCCGCGAGGCGACGACCAGGACGTCGACCAGCTGGGGATTCTTTTCGTTCTTGCCGAGGACCTGGAAGTCGAGATTGACCTCTTCCAGGGTGTAGGGGATGTACTGATCGGCCTCGACGAACACCTGGCCCTCGAGCTCAGTGTCGCTGAGCGTGGCCGACATCTGGATGGTCTTGGTGATGACCGCCGAGGACGGCACGGCCATGGCGCAGTGCTTGAGCTTTGTGCCGGAGCGCTTCACCGCGCGGGCGAGTGCGTTCCCCACCGCCTCGGTGTCCTGGCAGACCTTGTCCACCATCACACCATCCGGCAGCGGCTCCACCGCAAAGGCCTCGACACGGTAGCCCTTACCTTGCCGGGCCAGCTCCAGCACCTTCACGGCGGCGGAGCTGACATCCACGCCCAGCAGTCCCTGCTTGCTCTTTCCGAGACTCAGCACACATCCCCCTGTATACCCCAATGAAAGTAACTGGTAGCGTTACAATCAAGTATGCTAGCTCGTTCACAATATACACTCCAAAATCCGGGTTGCAAGTTGCTTTGAAAGCTGATTCTTAACTTGGCCCCACTTTTTCTACAGTCATGAAGCCGATTCTCAAGATTTTTGCGGCGTTGCTGGCCCTGATCCTTGCGGCCGGAATCGGCGTATCCGCAGCCATTGCAGCCCTGTACGTGCACTACGCCCCGACCCTCCCCGAAGCGGAGGCGGTGCGCGACGTGCGCCTGCAAACCCCATTGCAAGTCCGCACCGCGGACGGCCTGCTGATGGGCGAATTCGCGGAAGAACGCCGCATTCCCCTGCCCATCGAGGACATCCCCGAGCGCGTCCGCCAGGCGTTCATCGCGGCCGAGGACGAGCGCTTCTACGATCACCCCGGGGTCGACATCGTTGGCCTGGCACGAGCGGCGATCAACGAGATCTCCACTCGCGGCGAACGCAGCCAGGGGGGCTCCACCATTACCATGCAGCTGGCGCGCAATGTCTTTCTGACCCGCGACCGCACCTACGAGCGCAAGCTGCGGGAGATCTTCCTGGCCATTCGCATGGAACAGGAGATGAGCAAGGACGAGATCCTTGAGCTGTACCTGAACAAGATCTACCTGGGCCAGCGCGCCTACGGGATCGAGGCAGCCGCTCGGGTCTACTACGGCCGCTCGATCGATGAGCTGGAACTGGACGAGATCGCCGTCCTCGCGGCCCTTCCGAAGGCGCCGTCCACAACCAACCCCGTTGCCAGTGCCCAGCGCGCGGAGATCCGCCGCAATTACGTGCTGCGGCGCATGCTGGATACCGGCGCGATCAGCGAATCGGAATACGAGGAGGCGGTGGCCCGCCCGGTATCGTCCGAGCGGCACGTGGCCGCGACCGAGGTCGATGCCCACTGGGTGGCGGAGGCGGCCCGCCAGATCGTCTTTAACCTCTGGGGCGAGGACGCCTACCGGCGCGGCCTGCAGGTCCATACATCGATTGACTCCCGTTACCAGGAAGCCGCCAACCAGGCCCTGCGCGAGGGCCTGCTGGAATACGACGAACGCCACGGTTATCGCGGGCCCGAAGATCAGCTGAGCGACGAGACCATGGCCGACGCCGAGGCACGCCAGCGCGCCCTCAAGACACAGGGCGTACACGGGCGCCTGCTGTTTCCCGTGGTCGTCGTGGAACGCGACGGAGACGGCACGCTGCACGTCGACGGCGGCCAGATCGGCGAACTCACCATCGAACCCCGCGATCAGGAATGGGCACGCAACCCCGAGTTCGAGCCGGGCGACGTGATCCGCGTCAGGCCCCACACCGACGGACGCTGGCGCCTGGCACAGAAGCCCGAAGTCACTGGCGCGGTAATCGCCCAGTCGCCGGCCGACGGGGCCATCGTTGCGCTCGCGGGAGGCTTCGATTTCTTCGAGAATCGCTACGATCGCAGCACCCAGGCGCAACGACAGCCCGGCTCTGCGTTCAAGCCGCTGGTGTACGCGCTGGCGCTGCAGGATGGCTACCGCCCGGACGGCATGCTGGTCGACGCCCCGATGGTCTTTGACGACCCCGCGCTGGGTGCGGAGTGGCGCCCGCAGAACTACTCGCGGCAGTTTCAGGGCGAGATGAGCATGCGCGACGCCCTGGCTCAGTCGCGCAATCTGGCGTCGATCCGCCTGCTCAACAGCCTGGGTCCGCAACGCGTGCACGAACAGCTGCCGCGGTTCGGTCTGGATCCGGACAAGCACCCGAGCAACCTGTCGATGGTGCTCGGCACTGGCGGGGTCACGCCCTTGCAGCTGAACAATGCCTACAGCGTTTTTGCCTCCGGCGGGAAACTGTACAGCCCGTGGATCATCACGCGCATCGAGACGGACGACGGCGAGGTCCTCTACACAGCCCCGACCGAACGCGCCTGCCCCGAACCGTGCGAGAACCCGGCCGGCCAGGACCTGTACCTGAACGCCAGCGGGGGTCCGCTGCAGTATACCGACCCGGCACAGGTGCTGGACCCGGGTGCCGCCTGGCAGATGAGCAACATGCTGGGGCACGTAATCACCGCCGGAACCGGGCGTCAGGCGCAGCAGCTGGGACGCTCGGATCTCGCCGGCAAGACCGGCACGACCAACAGCTATCGCGATGCCTGGTTCTCGGGGTTCAACGCCGACATCGTCGCGACCGCCTGGGTCGGGTTCGACGACAACCGCGAACTGGGCCGGCGCGAGAGTGGTGGGCGCACGGCGCTCCCGCTCTGGATTCGATTCATGGACTCAGTGCTGACCGACACACCGGAGCGCCCCGTGGAACGTCCCGATGACCTGCAGCGCGTGGCAATCCTGCCAGACGGCCGCCGCGCACCAAGCGAGGAGACCCCGGGGGCGAATATCCAGTGGCTGATCCCGCAGCAGGTACCGGAACGCGGCCAGGCCCCGGCGGGCCCCCGCGGGGAGAATGGTCAGGGCCCGGCCGAGTCGGTGTTCTGATGAGCCCCTCGCGTATTCGCCAGGAGCTGGCACAGGAGGCCGCGCGGATCCTGCTCGACGATGGCATCCGCGACTTCGCGCTGGCCAAGCGCAAGGCTGCCGAGCATCTGGGTGTGGAACCGCGCCACGAGATGCCGCGCAATATCGAGATTCAGGAGGCTGCGATCGAACGCAGCCGCCTGTTCGCAACGGACGACAGCCGCCAGGCCTACCGCGAACGCCTCGAGGCCGCCCGGATCGTCATGGAGCGGCTTTCGGCACTGGAACCCCGCCTGGTCGGCCCGCTGCTGGACGGCATCGTCGAACGCCAGCCGCTGGTCAATCTGCATGCATTTGCCGAGACGGTGGAGGAGGTCATCCTCGACCTGGGCGAGCGCGGAATCCGCTGCCAGACGGGCGAACGCCGCTATCGCAGCCGGCAGGGGCGTGAGCAGCGGGTACCGTTTCTGAGTTTTCGCGGGCCGAATGACACGGACATTGAACTGACCGTATTCCCGCTGGATGGGCTGCGCCAGGCGCCGCCGTCGCCGGTAGACGGCAAGCCCATGGCCCGCGCAGGGCGCGCGGACGTGGACAGGCTGCTGGCCGCCGCGAACGCCGACGCACCAGCGGCGGCCGACGCGTCCTGACGCCAGGAAGGCGCCGCTGCCTTAGTCGCGGCGGTAGGAGGTGACGGTCTCAACCAGGGTTGCCACCCGTTCCGGGTCGATCCCCGGATGAATCCCGTGCCCCAGGTTGAAGACATGACCGGTGTCCCGGTCGAAGCCGTCCAGCACCCGCAGGGCCTCCTCGCGCACCACCGCATCCGGCGCGTACAGCACCGACGGATCCAGGTTGCCCTGCAGCGCCACGCGATCGCCCACACGACGGCTGGCCTCGGCAATCTCGATCGTCCAGTCCAGCCCCAGCGCATCGGCACCGGTCTCGGCCTGCGCCTCGAGCCAGGCATCGCCACCCTTGGTGAACAGGGTAACCGGCACGCGACGGCCGTCGTGGTCCCGAATCAGGCCATCCACGATGCGTTGCATGTAGGCCAGCGAGAATTCGCGATAGCCGCGCGGCGTAAGCGAACCGCCCCAGGTATCGAAGACCATCACGGCCTGCGCACCGGCGCGAATCTGCGCGTTCAGGTATTCGGTAACCGCGGTGGCGACCTTCTGCAGCAAGGCGTGCATCGCCTGCGGTTCGCCGTACATCAGCCGCTTGGTCTCGGCGAAGTCGCGCGAGCCCTGACCCTCGACCATATAGGTGGCCAGCGTCCACGGGCTGCCGGCAAAGCCGATCAGCGGCACTTCGCCATTCAGCTCGCGGCGGATCAGGCGCACTGCATCCATCACATAGCGCAGCTCCTGCTCGGGATCCGGCACCGGCAGGTTCTCGATCGCCTCGAGCGAACGGATCGGGTCGCGGAAACGAGGGCCCTCGCCGGTCTCGAAATAGAGTCCCAGGCCCATCGCATCCGGGATAGTCAGGATGTCCGAGAACAGGATCGCCGCGTCCAGCGGGAACCGGCGCAGCGGCTGCATCGTGACTTCGCAGGCCAGCTCCGGGTTCTGACACAGATTCATGAAGCTGCCGGCCTGGGCGCGGGTCTCGCGGTACTCCGGCAGGTAGCGCCCGGCCTGGCGCATGATCCAGATCGGCGGGCGATCCACGGGCTCGCGCAGCAACGCACGCAGCAGACGGTCATTCTTCAGGGTCTGGGACATCGAAAAACTCAAACGCCGAGGTATTCAAGGATGCCTTCGGCGGCCTCGCGGCCCTCGAAGACGGCGGTCACAACCAGGTCCGAGCCACGCACCATGTCGCCGCCAGCAAAGACCTTCGGGTTGCCGGTCTGGAAGGCGTGCTCACCGACGGCCTGTACACGCCCGCCCTCGTCCACGCCGATTTTGTATTCGGCGAACCAGTCCGCCGGGGACGGACGGAAACCAAAGGCGATCAGCACGCGGTCGGCCGGGATCACATGCTCGGAGCCCGGCACCGGCTCCGGACGGCGGCGGCCGCGCTCGTCCGGCGCACCCATCTGGGTGCGCACCACCTTCACGCCCTCGACCTTGCCGTCGCCGACGATCTCGACCGGCTGCACGTTGAACTCGAACTGCACGCCCTCTTCGCGGGCATGCACCACTTCCTTGCGCGAGCCGGGCATGTTCTCTTCGTCGCGGCGATAGGCGCAGGTCACCGAGGCCGCGCCCTGGCGGATCGAGGTGCGGTTGCAGTCCATCGCGGTGTCGCCACCGCCAAGGACCACCACACGCTGGCCGGCCACGTCGATGAAGCCGTCTTCATCGTGCTCCCAGCCCATCACCTGGCGGATATTGGAGATCAGGAACGGCAGCGCCGGGTACACCCCCGGCAGGTCCTCGCCGGGGAAGCCGCCCTGCATCGCGGTGTACGTGCCCATGCCGAGGAACACGGCGTCGTATTCCTCCAGCAGGGTGTCCATCTGGATGTCGCGGCCGATCTCGGTATTCAGGCGGAACTCCACGCCCATGCCCTCGAGGATCTCGCGGCGGGTGCGGATCACCTGCTTTTCGAGCTTGAACGGCGGGATACCGAAGGTCAGCAGGCCACCGATCTCCGGGTAGCGGTCATAGACCACTGCCTGCACGCCGTTGCGCGCCAGGATATCGGCGCAGCCAAGGCCGGCCGGCCCGGCGCCAATCACGGCCACGCGCTTGTCGGTCGGGGTGACATCGGACAGGTCCGGGCGCCAGCCGGCCTTCAGGGCCTCGTCGGTGATGTACTTCTCCACCGAGCCGATGGTGACCGCGCCAAAACCGTCGTTCAGCGTGCAGGCGCCCTCGCACAGGCGGTCCTGCGGGCAGACGCGGCCGCAGACCTCGGGCAGGGAATTAGTCTTGTGCGAGAGCTCGGCGGCGGCGAACAGGTTGCCCTCTTCCACCAGCTTCAGCCAGTTCGGGATGAAGTTGTGAACCGGGCACTTCCATTCGCAATACGGATTGCCACAGGCCAGGCAGCGGCCCGCCTGCTGCCCCGCGGTCGCCGGGTCGAACTGACCAATGATCTCGCCGAACTCGTGGATACGAATCTCGGCAGGGGTCTTCTGAGGGTCCTGGCGCGGCAGGTCCAGGAACTGCATCGGATTGGAAGCCATGGATCACTCGCTCCGACGGGAACCGGCGGCATGACGCCACGGGGTTCAACCGTTCATGCGTTCAGGAAAGGAACGTTTCGCTCAACCGAGCGTAACGGTCAAGAAATCCCCAGCGCGGTACGGACCTTCTGACTGACGACGCCCATGTCCGCGCGGCCGAAGACCCGGGGCTTGAGCACGCCCATCACCTTGCCCATATCGCTGGGACCGGCCGCGCCGGTCTCGGCGATCGCCTCGCCGATCATCTGCTCCAGCTCGGCGTCGCCCAGCGGCTCGGGCATGTAGGCCTCGATCACCGTGATCTCGGCGGCCTCGCGCTCGGCCAGGTCCTCGCGACCGCCCTTGCGGTACTGGTCGATGGAGTCGCGGCGCTGCTTGAGCATCCGGTTCAGGATGGCCAGCACCGCGTCGTCGTCGGCCTCGCGCCGCTCGTCGACCTCGAACTGCGAGACCTCGGCCTGGATCAGGCGCAACGCCCCAAGGCGTTCCTTCTCCCGGGCCCGCATGGCCTGCTTCACGTCATCCTGCAAACGGGCCTTGAGCGACATTGAAGGGTCCTCGATCCGGGCCTGAGGCCCGAGAGACGATTCTTAGTACAGACGCACCCGACGGGTCATATCGCGGGAATTCTTCTTCAGCTGGCGTTTCACCGCTGCGGCGGCCTTGCGCTTGCGCTCGGTGGTCGGCTTTTCGTAGTACTCGCGGCGGCGGACTTCCGCGACCACGCCGGCCTTCTCACAGGTGCGCTTGAAACGGCGCAGGGCAACCTCGAAGGGCTCATTCTCGCGAACTCGTACGTGCGGCATACAATCTCCGGATGCGAATGCTGATTCGTCTACCAAAACAAAAACGCCACCCGAAACACTCCGGGCAGCCATGCAGAACTCCCTATGGTAATCCAACCGGCGTCATTTGCAAAAGTCCGTGAAGCGATGCCCATCCTGACCGCGCACACGCTTACGCCCAAAGTGGCACGCACGCTATGATGCCCCTGATGAACGCACCCGGCACACAGAACCTGAACGTCGAACTGGGCGAGCGCAGCTACCCCATCCGGATCGGACCGGGCCAGCTCGCCGCCGCCGAAACCCTGCGCCCGGCGCTCGAGGGCCGCCGCGTGGCGGTGGTGACCAACACCACCGTGGGCCCGTTGTACGGTGAGGCTCTGCGCGAAACGCTCGGCCAGTGCGAGATCGCCGGCGAGATCCTCTGGATCGAACTGCCCGATGGCGAGGCCCACAAGACCCTGGCCACAGTGGAATCGATCATCACCCGCCTGCTGGAGGCCCGGCTTGACCGAGGCAGCCGCATCGTCGCGCTGGGCGGGGGCGTGGTGGGCGATATCGCCGGCTTCGCCGCTGCGATCTACCAGCGCGGGATCGACTTCGTGCAGGTGCCGACCACCCTGCTGGCCCAGGTCGACTCCTCGGTGGGCGGCAAGACCGGGGTCAACCACCCGCTGGGCAAGAACATGATCGGTGCCTTCCACCAGCCGCGCGCGGTGCTGATCGACACCGACACCCTGAAGACACTCCCCGAGCGCGAGCTGCAGGCCGGGCTCGCCGAGGTCATCAAGTACGGGCTGATCCGCGACGCCGAGTTCTTCGCCTGGCTGGAAGCGCATATCGACGAGCTGCGCGCCCTGGAACCCGAGGCGCTGGCCTGGGCCATTCACCGCTCCTGCGCCTGCAAGGCCGAGATCGTCGCCGCCGACGAACGCGAAGGCGGCATCCGCGCCCTGCTGAACCTGGGCCACACCTTCGGCCACGCCATCGAGGCCGGCATGGGCTACGGCGAATGGCTGCATGGCGAGGCCGTGGGTACGGGCATGGCGATGGCCGCGCGCATGTCGGAACGCATGGGCTGGCTGAGCACGGCCGAGCGCGAACGCGCCGAGGCCCTGATCCAGCGCGCCGGCCTGGCTCTGGATCCACCGGACAGCATGAGCGCCGAGCGCTTCCGCGAGCTGATGGCGATCGACAAGAAGGTCGCCAGCGGCCGTCTGCGCCTGGTGCTGCTGAGGGGGATCGGCCAGGCCGAACTCACCGACCAGTTCGATGTGTCGGCGCTGGACGCGACGCTGCACGAGGGCGCCCGTGTCGCCTGAGGCCCTGGCCACCACACCCCGGGTCGACCGGGCCTCCGGGCTCGCGTCGTACGCCGCCGACCCCGCGGCCTCGCGCGGGCGCGCCCACCCGGAAGCGGCGCCACGCCACCGCAGCGATTTCCAGCGCGATCGCGATCGCATCGTGCATTCCAGCGCGTTTCGTCGCCTGGAATACAAGACCCAGGTCTTCATCAGCCACGAGGGCGACCTGTTCCGCAACCGCCTGACCCACTCGCTGGAGGTCGCGCAGATCGGGCGCTCGATCGCGCGCGCGCTGCGTCTGAACGAGGACCTGGTCGAGGCCATCGCCCTGGCGCACGACCTCGGCCACACCCCGTTTGGCCATGCCGGCCAGCATGCCCTGAACGACTGCATGAAGGGGTACGGTGGCTTCGAGCACAACCTGCAGTCGCTGCGCATCGTCGACCTGCTGGAACGTCACTACGCGGAATTCGACGGCCTCAACCTGACCTTCGAGACGCGCGAGGGCATCCTCAAGCACTGCTCGCCGCAGCGTGCGCGAGAACTGGGCACGATCGGCGTGCGCTTTCTCGAGAAGCAGCAGCCCTCGCTGGAGGCGCAGCTGGCCAACGTGGCCGACGAGATCGCCTACAACAACCACGATGTCGACGACGGCCTGCGTTCCGGGCTGCTCGACATGGACCAGTTGACCGAGGTCCGCCTTTTCCGCGAGTGCCTGGAAGCGGTTCGCGCACGTTACCCGGACCTCGAGCCACGACGGGTTCAGCACGAGACCGTCCGCCGCATGATCGACGCCCTGGTCTCCGACCTGATCGAGAGCAGCCAGGCCGCGATCGATCACCAGCGGCCCGACACCCCGGACGACGTCCGCCAGGCCGGCCAGCCGCTGATCCGCTTCAGCCCGGAGATGGCCGAACAAGCGCGCGAGCTGAAAGCCTTCCTGCGCGAGAACCTGTACCACCACCATCAGGTCCACGCAGTGATGCACAAGGCCCGCCAGCTGATTCAGGAGCTGTTCGCCGCGTTCGACTCCGAGCCGCGACTGATGCCCGAGCACTTCCAGCGGCATGCCGAGCAGATCGCCGCGGCCGATCCGCATGCGCCGCAGCGCGCGATTGCCGACTACATCGCGGGCATGACCGACCGCCACGCCATCCGTGAACACCACCGCCTGTTTGATCTGGGCACGCTGACCTGAGACTGAGACCCATGGCGCTCTCCGACCAATGCCTGAAACAGCTCGGCCTGCACACGGCGCCGTTCGACGAGACCCCGGATGAACACTTCATCTACAGCGACCCGTTGCTGGACGGGCTGCTGGAGTCGGCGCGCGCCGCCCTCGATGCCCCGGGCGCCATCGTGATCATGACCGGCGAGAACGGCTCCGGGCGCAGCCTGCAGTTGATGCGCCTGCTGGCCATGCTGCCCGAGCCCTTCGAGCTGATCGCCTTTCGCGCCCGCATCAACACCCAGTTCGAATCGGTGGACAACACCATTCGCAACTACCTGCGCTCGCACAACGCCGATGACCCCGACCGCCCGCTGACCGAGCTACTGGCCGAGCGCGTAGCCGTCGGCCGCGACCCGGTGATCGCGATGGACGATGCCCACCTCGTCGGCACCGACATCGTGAACAACCTGATGCGCATGCGCAGCGAGGTGCTCGAGTCCCAGGGCCGCGCCCCGCGCATCGTGCTGGTGGGCTCCGGCGGCCTGCTCCGCCGCCGCCTGTACCTCCCGGACCCCTCCGACGAGGACCAGGTCACGCGCGTCAACCTGCGCGCCTTCAACCTCGAGCAAACGGCCGCCTATCTGCGCCACCGACTGCAAGCGGCGGGCCTCGACGACCCGGAACGCCTGCTCGACCAGGACACGATCCATCATCTGCAGACCACCAGCCAGGGCCTGCCGGGCAACCTGAACCGCGAGGCCAACCAGGTCCTGGAGCGCCACTGCCGCAGCGAACGCCATGCCGCCAGCGCGACCGGCACCACAGCGCCCGGCATCGCGCTGGGTGACGAGGCCGAGCGCGAAGAGGAGCCGTCACCCACGACACCCGAGGCCGCCGGCGTCACCATCGACTCCGACGCCGGCCTCGACCGCGAAACCGACGCCGAGCCCGTGCTTCGTGCCCAGCGCGAAGAGGACGAATTCACTCCGGCCGCCGAGGCCCTCGCGCACTCGGATGCCGATGACGAACCGGACTGGCCGCCGGAGCCCGACCACGAACTCGACGAACCCCCGGAGGAAAAGCGCACCGCGCCCTTCTGGAATCAGCGCTGGTTCGTGCCAGCGGTTGCCGCCACGGTCGCGATCGGTATCGCCGCACCCGTCGCTCTGCAGTTGATGGACGGTGGCGAAACCGAGGCGGAACAGGAGGTCGTCGAACTCCCGCTGCCCGAAACCCGCCCCCCGGCATCCCCCGAGCAGGACGACCTGGTCGCGCCCGACCCGCTGGAGCATGCGGACGACACGCTGACCAGCCCGGGAATCGAACCCCTGCCCGGCCAGGAACGCCCGAGCGGCGATCCGATTGCCGGCATCGAGGCCGAACCCGCCGCTGAACCTGAGCCACAGCCCGAGCCAGAACCCGCTCCGGAGCCCGAACCGGAACCCGAACCCGAACCCGAACCAGCACCAGAGCCGGAACCGGAACCGGAACCGGAACCGGAGACGACGACCGAGGCCCTGGCCGACGAGGATGGTGACAGCGAGCGCCTGCGCGGCGATCTGGAGTGGCTCGGCAACCAGTCCTCCGATGCGCTCACCATCCAGTTGATTGCGGCTCCGGACATGTCCACTGCCCGTGGCTATGCCGATCGCCACAACCTTGGCGGCATCCGCTACATCCCCACGCGAGTGAACAATCGCGACTTTGTGGTCGTGCTGGCTGGATCGTTTACCAGTCGCGAGGCCGCCGAAGGCGCGGCGTCCGACCTGCCCGAGGCGGTACGCAACGAAGGCCCCTGGATCCGCTCCATCGGCTCCGTACAAGGCGTGGCACGCGAGTAGACTCGCCGCCTCGGCACCCGCCAACCCGCACCTCCCCGTGCCTACTTGACCGGCCCCGGTTTGCCGGGAGAATGACGGTTCGGCTATATTCCTGCGCCTTTTTTCGTGTTCTTTTCCAGCCCGACGGCCCGCCTTTCGCGCGCCGTGACCGGAGTTCACCGATGCGACAGAACCAACTGAACGGCACCCTCTACCGCCCCGAATTCGAGCGCGACAACTGCGGCTTCGGCCTGATTGCGCACATGGACGGCGTAGCCAGCCACTGGGTGGTGGACACCGCGATCAAGGCCCTGGAACGGATGACCCACCGCGGCGCGATCGCCGCGGACGGCAAGACCGGCGACGGTTGCGGGCTGCTGATGAAGACCCCCGAAGCCTTCCTGCGCACCCTGGCCTCGGAGTCGAACATCGAACTGGCCGAGCGCTTCGCCGCCGGTATTGTGTTCATCAACCCGGACAAGATCGCCGAGACACGCGCCGCCGTGGAGGGTGCGATCGAGCACGGCCCGCTGAAGCTTGCCGGCTGGCGCGAGGTCCCGATCAACCCGGAAGACGCCTGTGGCGCCGAGGCCCTGAAGAGCCAGCCGCACATCCTGCAGGTGTTCATCAACGCCCCGGCCGACATGGACGGCGACGCCTTCGAGCGCGCGCTGTTCGTAGTGCGCCGCCGCGCCGAGATCGCAATGGGCGACGACCCGGTGTTCTACGTGCCGAGCCTGTCCGCGCGCGTGGTCTCCTACAAGGGTCTGGTGATGCCGGAGAACCTGCCGGTGTTCTACCGCGACCTGCAGCGCCCGGAGCTGGAGACCGCGATCTGCGTGTTCCACCAGCGCTTCTCCACCAACACCTTCCCGCAGTGGGGCCTGGCGCAGCCGTTCCGCTTCCTCGCCCACAACGGCGAGATCAACACCGTGCAGGGCAACCGCAACTGGGCGGTTGCGCGCCAGCACAAGTTCGCCACCGAGAACCTGCCGGAACTGGCCGAGCTGGAGCCGCTGGTCAACCTGGAAGGCTCCGACTCGCAGAGCCTGGACAACATGCTCGAGGTCCTGCTGGCAGGCGGTATGGATCTGTTCCGCGCGATGCGCCTGCTAGTGCCGCCGGCGTGGCAGAACGTCGCGCACATGGACTCCGACCTGCGCGCCTTTTACGAATACAACTCCATGCACATGGAGCCCTGGGACGGCCCGGCCGGGATCGTGCTGACCGACGGCCGCTACGCCGCCTGCACCCTGGACCGCAACGGCCTGCGCCCGGCGCGCTACGTGATCACCAAGGACCGCCACATCACCCTGGCCTCCGAGATCGGCGTGTACGACTACGCCCCGGAGGACGTGGTCGCCAAGGGCCGCCTGAAGCCCGGGCAGATGCTGGCCGTGGATACCGAGTCCGGCGAGCTGCTGCAGCCCGAGGACGTCGACCGCATCAACCGCACGCGCCAGCCCTACCGCCAGTGGCTGCGCGCCCACGTGAAGCACCTGAAGAGCCAGCTGGACGACAACCAGCTGTTCTCCGGCGAGCCGATGCCGGCCGAGCGCCTGGAGACCTACGAGAAGCTGTTCGACGTGACCTTCGAGGAGCGCGACCAGATCCTGCGCGTGCTGGCCGAGGCCGGCCAGGAGGCCGTGGGTTCGATGGGTGACGACACCCCGTTCGCCGTGCTCTCCAGCCACACCCGCTCGCTGTTCGACTACTTCCGCCAGCAGTTCGCCCAGGTCACCAACCCGGCGATCGACCCGCTGCGCGAGAGCATCGTGATGTCGCTGGAGACCTGCTTCGGCCGCGAGCAGAACCTGTTCGAGGAGACCCCGGACCACGCCCACCGCCTGGTATCCGACTCCCCGGTGCTGTCCGAGGCCAAGTTCCGCGAACTGTGCAACCAGACCGAAGACGCCTTCCGCGTCGAGCGCATGGACCTGAACTACGACGTCCATGCCGGCTCCCTGGAAGACGCCGTGAAGGCCCTGACCGACAACGCGGTGGAGGCCGTGCGCGGCGGTGCTGTGGTGCTGGTGCTATCGGACCGCGGCATCGACCCGGAACGCCGCCCGATCCCGGCCGCGCTGGCCGTGGGCGCGGTGCATCACGCCCTGATCCGCGCCAAGCTGCGCACCGACGCCAACATCGTCGCCGAGACCGCCACCGTGCGCGACCCGCACCACTTCGCGGTCCTGCTGGGCTATGGCGCCACCGCGATCTACCCCTACCTGGCCTACTCCGCGCTGCACGGCATGTGCGAGTCCGGCGAGATCCCGAACGCGGACCCGCTGACCCTGGCGCAGAACTACCGCCGTGGCATCAACAAGGGCCTGTTCAAGATCCTGTCGAAGATGGGCATCTCCACCATCGCCAGTTACCGCGGCGCGCAGCTGTTCGAGATCGTCGGCCTGGCCGACGAGGTCGTGGACACCTGTTTCACCGGCACTACCAGCCGTATCAAGGGCACCCGTTTCGCCGATATCGAGGCGGACCTGGAGACGCTGTCCAAGCGGGCCTGGAACCCGCGCAAGAGCGCCGGCCAGGGCGGCCTGCTGAAGTACGTCCACGGCGGCGAGTACCACGCCTACAACCCGGACGTGATCCAGACCCTGCACCGTGCGGTGCAGTCCGGCGACTACGGCGTGTACCAGGAGTACGCCGCACTGGTGAACGAGCGCCCGGTGACCGTGCTGCGCGACCTGCTGAAGGTCCGCGATGACATCGAGCCGATTGATGTAGACGAGGTCGAGTCCGAGGCCGAGATCCTGCCGCGCTTCGACTCCGCCGGCATGAGCCTGGGCGCGCTGTCGCCGGAGGCCCACGAGGCCCTGGCGACCGCGATGAACCGCCTGGGCGGGCGCTCCAACTCCGGCGAGGGCGGCGAGGCCGTCTCCCGCTACGGCACCGAGCGCATGTCCAAGATCAAGCAGGTGGCCTCCGGCCGCTTCGGCGTAACCCCGCACTACCTGGTCAACGCCGAGGTGCTGCAGATCAAGGTCGCCCAGGGCGCGAAGCCCGGCGAGGGCGGTCAGCTGCCGGGCCACAAGGTCAACAAGATGATCGCGGAGCTGCGCTACTCGAATCCGGGCGTGGCCCTGATCTCGCCGCCACCGCACCACGACATCTACTCCATCGAGGACCTCGCGCAGCTGATCTTCGACCTCAAGCAGGTCAATCCGGATGCGCTGGTCTCGGTGAAGCTGGTCTCCGAGGCCGGGGTCGGCACGATCGCCGCCGGCGTGGCCAAGGCCTACGCCGACCTGATCACCATCTCGGGTTATGACGGCGGCACCGGTGCCAGCCCGCTGACCTCGGTGAAGTACGCCGGCACCCCGTGGGAGCTGGGCCTGACCGAGACCCACGCGACCCTGCGCGGCAACGACCTGCGCGACAAGGTGCGCCTGCAGACCGACGGCGGCCTGAAGACCGGCCTCGACGTGATCAAGGCGGCCATCCTGGGTGCGGAGAGCTTCGGTTTCGGCACCGGCCCGATGGTCGCGCTGGGCTGCAAGTACCTGCGCATCTGCCACCTGAACAACTGTGCAACGGGTGTCGCCACGCAGGACAAGGTGCTGCGCATGAACCACTTCATCGGCCTGCCCGAGATGGTCATGCACTACTTCCAGTTCGTCGCCCGCGAGACCCGCGAATGGATGGCGAAACTGGGCGTGCGCAGCCTGACGGATCTGATCGGCCGTACCGATCTGCTGGAGATCCTGCCGGGTGAGACGCCGAAGCAGCAGCACCTGGACCTGAACGGCCTGCTGGCCAGCGGCGACCTCGACGACAAGCCGCGCTTCTGCAAGGAGCCGAAGAACGAGCCGTTCGACAAGGGCGAGCTGGCCGAAAAGATGGTCGCCGAGATGCTCGAGGCGATCGAGAACAAGGCCGGTGGCGAATACCGCTTCGACGTTGCCAACACCGACCGCTCGATCGGCGCGCGCCTGTCCGGCGAGATCGCCAAGCGCCACGGCAACCAGGGCATGTCCGATGCCCCGATCACCGTGCGCATGAAGGGCACGGCCGGGCAGAGCTTCGGCGTCTGGAACGCCGGCGGCCTGTACCTGTACCTGGAAGGCGATGCCAACGACTACGTCGGCAAGGGCATGACCGGGGGCAAGCTGGTGATCCGTCCGCCGGAAGGCTCGGGCTTCGCCAGCCAGGACACCACCATCATGGGCAATACCTGCCTGTATGGCGCAACCGGCGGCAAGCTGTTCGCCGCCGGCCAGTGCGGCGAACGCTTCGGCGTGCGCAACTCCGGCGCGATCGCCGTGGTGGAAGGCATCGGCGACCACGGCTGCGAGTACATGACCGGCGGCGTGATGGTGGTGCTGGGCAACACCGGCATCAACTTCGGCGCGGGCATGACCGGCGGCTTCGCGTTCGTGCTGGACCGGGAGAACGACTTCCCGGACCGCATCAACAACGAGCTGATCGACCTGCACCGCCTCGATACCGAGGACATGGAGGCCCACCGCAACTACCTGGAGGAGCTCATCACGGAATTCGTGCACGAGACCGACAGCGCCTGGGGCCGCGAAATCCTCGAGCAGTTCGACCACTACCAGGGCTCGTTCTGGCTTGTGAAGCCCAAGGCCTCCGAACTCCGGGGCCTGCTGGCCAACCTGCGCCAGGCCGCCTGACCCACCACCCGGCGGAACGTTCAAACGGGCCCCTGACGGGGCCCGTTTTGTTTGCAGTGCCCCAAAACCCGTCATTGCGAGCGCAGCGAAGCAATCGCTTGATACTGTGTTCTGGTGGCAGTTCCTGGAGATTGCTTCGCTGCGCTCGCAATGACCTGGCAGCACCCGGACACCATCGCGCGACCGGAGGCTGACGGATAGCGATTGCTTCGTCACCCAAGGCTCCTCGCAAGGACGGGGAGGTAGAAAGTAGCGCCATCGCGAGGAGCGAAGCGACGTGGCGATCTCCACGGGCAACCCCGGCGTCCGCCCCGGAGACCACCGGGGCTCGCCGCATCGGCTGCGGCGTCCCGCAATGACGTGTTGCGCCCCGACCCTGGGCTATCATGCGAACCTGACGACGAGCACACCCCCGAGGAATAGCCGGCGAAACCATGGCAGGTCTCATCCCCCAGGCATTCATCGACGAGTTGCTCGAACGTAGCGATATCGTCGAGGTGATCCAGCGCCGCGTGAGCCTGAAGAAGGCCGGGCGCGAGTTCGCCGCCTGCTGCCCGTTCCACGGCGAGAAGACGCCGTCGTTCTACGTCTCTCCGCAAAAGCAGTTCTACCACTGCTTCGGCTGCGGGGCGCACGGCACGGCCATCAGCTTCCTGATGGAGTACGAGAATCTGAGCTTCCCCGAGGCGGTCGAGCAACTGGCCGAGCAGGCCGGACTGGAGGTCCCTCGCGAGGCCGGAGCGGACGACAAGCGCGAGTCCCACGCGCCGCTGTACGAGGCCCTGAACGCGGCCGCCGACTACTACGTGCAGCAGCTGCGCCAGACGCCGAAGGCAGTCGAATACCTGAAAAACCGCGGCATCGACGGCACCACCGCCCGCGACTACCAGATCGGCTGGGCCCCGCCCTCGGGCCTGATCGAGGCACTCAAGCCACGCTTCACCCCGCAACAGCTGGTGGAAGCCGGCCTGGCCGCGCGGCGCGACGACGGCGGCATCCGCGAGCGCTTCCGCGCACGCATCATGTTTCCGATCCGCGACCGGCGCGGGCGCATCACCGGCTTCGGCGGGCGCCTGATCGAGGACGGCGAGCCGAAGTACCTGAACAGCCCGGAGAGCGAGGTCTTCCACAAGGGACAGACCATCTACGGCCTGTTCGAGGCGCGCAAGGCCGGCACCCGGCTGGATGACATCGTGGTGGTCGAGGGCTACATGGACGTGGTCGGGCTGGCGCGCGCCGGCTTTCGCCGCGCGGTGGCCTGCATGGGCACCGCCCTGACCCGCGCCCACCTGGACAGCCTGTTCCGCCAGGTCTCGCGCATCACCCTGTGCTTCGACGGCGACGCCGCCGGGCGCCGCGCGGCCTGGCGCTCGCTGGCCGAGGCCCTGCCCGCGATCCAGGGCCTGCGCGAGGTGCGCGTGCTGTTCCTGCCCGAGGGCGACGACCCCGACAGCCTGGTGCTGCGCGACGGCCTCGCCGGCTGGGAGGAACGCCTCACCGGCGCCCTGCCCCTGTCCGAGACGCTTGTGCGGCTGTTGCGCGAGGAACACCCGACCGAAACCGCCGAGGGCCGCACCCGCTTCGCGCATGCCGCGATGAAACTGGTCTCCACCACCCGTGACCCGCTGTTCCGCGACCAGCTGGTCGAGCGTGTCGCCCAGGAGACCCACCTGAGCCCGGAGCGGCTGGGCGAGCAACTGCGCGAGGCCGAAGACGGGAACGCCCGCGCGACGGGCCCCGTCTCCGCACCGGCGGACATCCCCGATGCCCCATCCGCCGAGCCGGCGGGCGCGGCGCAGGAGACACCCTCCGCCCTTTGGGGGGCGCTGCTTGCGCGCATCCTGCAGCACCCCGAGCTCGAGTGGTCCCAGTCCGAACTGGCCGACCTCACGGCCTTCCCCGGCACCGCCGCGCAAACGCTGGGCAAGCTGCTGGGAGCCCTGCAAGAGCGTCCCGGCTGTAGCAGCGCCCATCTGCTGGAAAGATTCCGCGACGATCGCCACTTCAACCGCCTGCAGGCCCTGGCCGCCCGGGAACTTGGCGATGGCGACCCGAAGGTGACCCAACAGGTGGCCATGGACTGTGCCCGCCAGCTCCTGCTCCAGCAGGCACGCACGCGGATTCGTGAACTCACTCGCGCAGACGGCGGGCTCACTACGGAACAACGCGAGGAGCTCGCGCGTCTTAGTGCACTACTGCAGAAGAGAAACCCCGGTTAGATTCCCCCGTAGCACGCGGCCCAGAGGCCGTAAGCGATTGAAATTGAAAACTCCGCCCCCAGAGTACTTACCGGGATTTCCGCGACCCGGAAGAGGGTTTGGCGGGAGAATCCCGGCAATATAAGAATCTTCTGCTACAATGTAGGATTGATTTTTCTGCGACCCGGAATGATCCGACCCATTCAGCGACCCAGGCACCTCGGAGTACGACCGTAATGAATCGTGAAGAGCAACAATCCCAGCTCAAGGAACTGATTGCCAAGGGCAAGGAGCAGGGATACCTCACGTATACCGAGGTCAACGACCACCTGCCCGACTCGATCATCGACTCCGACCAGGTCGAAGACATCATTGCGATGATCAACGACATGGGCATCGCGGTGCACGAGCAGGCCCCGGACGCCGACAGCCTGCTGCTGTCCGATGGCTCCGTCTCTGCCGACGAAGACGCCGAGGACGCCGTGGCCGCGCTCGCCTCGGCCGATTCCGATTTCGGTCGCACCACCGACCCTGTGCGCATGTACATGCGCGAGATGGGCACGGTCGAGCTGCTGACCCGAGAAGGCGAGATCCGCATCGCCAAGCGCATCGAAGAGGGCCTGATGCAGGTCCTGTTCGCGCTCGCCCATCACCCGGGCGCGATCGAGCGGCTGATCCACGAGTACGATCAGATTGTCGCGAACAACGGCCGCCTGACCGATCTGGTGGTCTCCTTCATCGACCCGAACGACCACGCCAACGGCGAGGCCGTGGCCCGTGGCCTGGTGACGCCGGAACAGTCGCAGAAGGCCCAGGACGAGCAGAAGGCGGCGGCCGCGGCCGCCGCCGAACAACAGGCCAGCGCCGAGCTGGACGCCATCGTCGACGAGGTGGAGGACGCCGAGGAAGACGACGAGGCCGCCGAACCGGTCGACACCGGCCCCGACCCGGAAGAGGCCCGCGAACGCTTCGAGAAGCTGCGCAAGCTGCACGCCAAGGCCCACAAGGCCTTCGAGAAGGGCAACCGCGAGGCCTACGCCGTCGCGCGCGAGGCCACCGCCAAGTACTTCATGGAGTTCAAGCTGGTCCCGCGCATGGTCGACCAGCTGACCAGCCAGCTGCATGGCAGCATCGACCAGATCCGCCGCCATGAACGCCGCATCATGGAACTGGCCGTAAACCAGGCGCAGATGCCGCGCAAGGCGTTCATCGACAGCTTCCCGAAGAACGAGACCAACCTCGGCTGGATCAAGGAGGCCTGCAAGGCCAAGGGCAAGTACACCACCGCCCTCGCCGAGCACGAGGAAGAGATCGTGCGCCTGCAGAAAAAGCTCGCCGAGACCGAACACGAAGCCAGCCTGAACATCTCCGAGATCAAGGAGATCAATCGCCGCATGTCCATCGGCGAGGCCAAAGCTCGCCGCGCGAAGAAGGAGATGGTCGAGGCCAACCTGCGCCTGGTGATCTCCATCGCCAAAAAGTACACCAATCGCGGCCTTCAGTTCCTCGACCTGATTCAGGAAGGCAACATCGGCCTGATGAAGGCGGTGGACAAGTTCGAATACCGTCGCGGCTACAAGTTCTCGACCTACGCCACCTGGTGGATCCGACAGGCCATCACCCGCTCCATCGCGGACCAGGCCCGGACCATCCGCATCCCGGTGCACATGATCGAGACCATCAACAAGCTCAACCGCGTCTCCCGCCAGATGCTGCAGGAGATGGGCCGCGAGGCCACGCCGGAAGAGCTGGCCGAGCGCATGGAGATGCCCGAGGACAAAATCCGCAAGGTGCTCAAGATCTCCAAGGAACCGATCTCCATGGAGACCCCGATCGGCGACGACGAAGACTCCCACCTGGGCGACTTCATCGAAGACGAAAAGGTCGCCTCGCCGTCAGACTCCGCCGCGCGCGAGAGCCTGTCCGAGGCCACCCGCGAGATCCTGTCCACGCTGACCCCGCGCGAAGCCAAGGTCCTGCGCATGCGCTTCGGCATCGACATGAACACCGACCACACCCTCGAGGAAGTCGGCAAGCAGTTCGACGTCACCCGCGAGCGCATCCGCCAGATCGAGGCCAAGGCCCTGCGCAAGCTGCGCCACCCGACCCGCGCCGAACTGCTGCGCACCTACACCGACGCCGAGTAACCGGCGTCCCGGCCGCACGGCCGGAGCCTGTGCCCTGCCGATGCGGCGCCATCTCTCCCTTTCCGGGTAGAATGGCGCCGCAGTCGTTTGTACCCTCCCCGATTACGGGCCTGTAGCTCAGTTGGTTAGAGCAGGGGACTCATAATCCCTTGGTCGTCGGTTCGAGTCCGACCGGGCCCACCACTCGCTTGCGCTCCTGCTGGGCAGGTCGGACTATTCCAGTCGCGTGCCTGCCGGCGCACGCCGTTCCGGCCTCGCGAGGACAGGCTTCGCGCCGCTACGCGGCCGGCTTCTACCCAACCGGGACCGCCACTCGAACCCTTGCTTGCAGCACGGGGGCATTCCGGGGCCGTTGCGCTCAGGCCGCCTCTGCGGTGACGAGGCCGCGCTGCAGGTCAACGGTGATCCGTTGGCCCTCGATCACCGTGGCGCAAGCCAGCAGGAAGATCTCCACGAACTCGTTGCGCTCCTCCTCCGGCATCTCCGAGGAGGTGTTGGAGGCATTAAAGGTACCGAACATGGTGTCGTGTGCGCCGGCCGAGTACAGGATCAGGCGCTGCATGGCGGCCTGGTCGTCCGGTGATGGAGCCGCAGTATCCAGGACCGGCTCGCCGAGCTTCTGCTTGATGGTGGAATAGAGATGGAACAGGTATTCCGCCGCGCTCTCCCGGCCCCGCCGATCCTGCAGGGTGAAGTTGGCCGAAACCGCCTCGCCACTGCGAGCACGCAAGAGGATGTGCTTCGGCTCGGGCTGATCGTCGGCGTACGGATTCAGGATGTTGACCACGATGTCTCCAGCGGGGTTAGGCAGATGGCGGGCCAGAGTACGAGACCGCCTGCGAGATTTCCATGACGCCCCCGCCAGCTATGCAGCTATCCACTGTGGGGGATGCGCAGCCATGCTGGGCCGGCCTCTACCCAACCCTGCGCGCCCGCTCACGCACCTCGACGAAGGGACTTGAAGGGACGCACCCTTGCTGGCACGTTTCAAGTCAAAAGCGTGTTCGTACCGATCCCGGTCACCAGTGGAGCACCACGATGGCGAAATCCGTTTTGATGTGCCGACCGGAACACTTCGCCATCCACTATGAGATCAACCCCTGGATGGACCTTGAGTGCCCCGTGTGCCCGGACGCAGCGGCCCGGCAATGGGAGGCGCTTTATCAACTGTATACGGAGACCCTTGGCTGGGAGGTCCATCTGATCCCGCCCGTCGAGGGGTTTCCGGATATGGTCTTCACGGCCAACGGCGCGCTCGTCGTGGGTGACAAGGTGGCGCTGCCCACCTTTCGGCATCCAGAACGTCAGGGCGAGACCTGGTGGTTCGAAAGCTGGCTGCGCGAGCAGGGGTTCACGGTGCTCTACCAGCCCCGCCACGATTTCGAGGGCGAAGGCGACGCGCTGATCTGGAACGATACGCTCTTCGCCGGCTACCCCTGGCGCAGCGATCAGGCGGCGCATGCCGAGCTCGCGTCGTTTCTGGACCTGGAAGTGGTCAGCCTTCAGCTAACCGATGCCCGCTTCTACCACCTCGACACGGCTTTCACGGTGGTCGATCACCAAACCGTTGCGCTCTACCCGCCCGCCTTTACCCACGAGAGCCTGGAGGCGGTACGGCATCGGGTGCCCAATGTGATCGAGGCGAACGAGGCCGATGCGCTGGCCTACGGCCTCAATGCGGTCAGCGATGGCGAGCGAATCGTCCTCAGCGACCGGGCCACGGGACTCGCCGAACGCTACCGGCAGCACGGCATGGAGGTGCACCTGGTGGCGATCGACGAATTTCAGAAATCCGGTGGCGGCATGAAGTGCCTGACGCTGGACCTGAAAGGAAGGCTGCAAGGCCGATAATCAAGACTCTCGTTCCTTGACCTGGCTGTTCGAGCAGACACCGTCGCGACAGGCGGGCGACTGTCGATGGCGCCGAAGTGGCCGACCCGCGCCGATTCGGGCGGTTTGCGGCGG
Source organism: Thioalkalivibrio sp. ALJ2 (assembly GCF_000378325.1). NCBI lineage: Bacteria > Pseudomonadati > Pseudomonadota > Gammaproteobacteria > Chromatiales > Ectothiorhodospiraceae > Thioalkalivibrio > Thioalkalivibrio sp. ALJ2. Next base: position 463,767 of record NZ_KB899554.1, on the reverse strand, counting down.
CTTTCCTTTGGATACCCATCATGGCGCAACCTGCCCTGCCTTTACGGGGTTGCGGCAAGGTTGGGATACTGCCGGTATGTGATGGCGCGCACGGTTTGCGGGCGGTCGCCGGAAACTCACCTGCCGACCGAGAGAGCGACCTCCGCCGCCTCCATGCGCCTGCTCAAGCACCCTGTATTCTTCGGCTGCCTGCTTTTCCTGGCTACGGCCGCCGGGGCGAGCAGCCTGCCTGCGGAATCCGGCAACGGCGTCGCAGGGCCCGCCCCCATAGTCGGCTCCGGCGATCAGCCGGCGGACGGGCCACTGAGGCTCACGCTGCGCGATGCACTGCAACTGGCCATCGCTCGCAATGCGTCGCTGCGCAGCGCGTATCTAGGCCGCGTGCTCGATCGGGCCAACCTGGATCTGGCCGAACGCACGTTCCAGCCCCGCAGCTCGGTATCGCTCGAGGCGCGGGGAGACCGCTCGGCCGGCTTGAACGGCACACGCACGCGGACCGCCAGCGTGGCTCCGGGAGCCAGCATGGCGCTCCCAACAGGCGCACAGGCCAGCCTGAACTGGCGAGTGGAGCGGGTGCTGCAATCCAGCGCACCCGATGGGACGGAGGACAGCACGTCCGAGGTCACGCTGGACATCAGGCAACCGCTACTGCGCGGCGGCGGGCTGGAGATTGGGCGGGCCCCCGTCGAGCGGGCACACCTGAATGAAGAACGGAACGTGCTGGTCCTGGAGTCGCAGGTCACCAGCACCCTCGCCCAGGTGATCCAGTCCTATCGCACGCTGATTCTGGAGAACCAGCGAGTGGAGCTAGCCGAACTGGCCCTGGAGCGCAGTCGCCAGAACCTCGAAACCCGCAGCGAACTGGTGGACCGCGGTCGGCTTTCCGCGGCGGACCTGGCGCCCGCGCGCGAGAGCCTGGCGCGCCAGGAACTGCAGCGCGAGCAGACCCTTGAGCGCCGAGACCAGGCCGAGCTGGAACTGGTACGCCTGATCGGACTGGAACCGGGGACGAGGGTCGAGCCGGAAGACACCATCGATATCCGCTCCGTACAGGCGCTCCATTCTGACGCACCCAGCCTGGACCAGGCGCTGGATATAGCCATGGAGCAGCGCCCGGAGCTGCGCCAGTCGCTGGTCACCCAGCAACTGGCCGCGCTTGATAGAACGCTGGCCGAGGATGCCAACCGCTGGCAACTGGACCTGTCCGCCTCGGTCGAGGTCAGGGGCGATGCCCCTTCCACCACGCGCGCGATCGAGCAGGGCTTCGAGGAATCGCCCGGCCATACGGTAGGCCTGCAACTCAGCATCCCCTGGGGCGACCGCCCCGCTCGCCAGCAGCGCCTGGGTACGGCGCGTGTAGAGCAGCGCCAGGCGCGCCTAAGCACTGAAGAGCTGCGAACCTCTATCCGCATCGAGGTGCAGCGCAACCTGAACGCCCTCGAGAGTCGCTGGGATCAGTTGCGCCTGGCGGAGCAATCGCTGGAGCTTGCGCGCCAGGCCGTGGCCGTCGAACAGGAAAAACTCGGCGTGGGGCGATCCTCGGGATTCGAGGTGGAAAGCGTAGAGCGCGATCTTCGCGAAGCGGAACAATCCCTGCTGGATGCCGCCATCAACTACCAGAATGCCCGAACCGATCTCGATCGCGTCATGGGTGTCGTGCTCGAGCGCTGGGAACTGGCGATCCCTCAGCCGACGAGCTGACTCGGTCTCCCACATCTCCCCCGAACGCCCCGTGTACAGCAATCCCCGGGGCGCCCCACCTCACGCCGAACTAACCATTCCCGCGGGGATTACAACCTTGCTGTGCTAGGTTGAGCCACTCCACTCGACAGTCCGCACGGAGGCCACCCCCGCATGATTGATCAGCCGCTTCGACGCGCCGCGCTAATGGTAGGCGTTGTGACCGCCCTCACGGGCATCTCGGGCTCGGCCATGGCCTCAGGCGTATCCAGTGCGAGCGTGGGCGACACGCTCCGCGCCGGGGACTCTGTAAGGGTCGAGGCCGCGATCGGTTCCACGGGTTGCATGGGCCTGCGCGGGCTGTCCGACAGCGAAGTCCAGGGATACCAGTTGATCGTCTCCTACAGGGGAGGGGACCCGATCACCAAGCAACGGGGACGCGAGAGCTGGAGGGAAGGAGAAACCAAGCGCTTCGACTTTCGCACCTCCGAGATCCGTGTGCTGTCCGGCGCCGTAGAGATCACCGAGATCAGTAATACCGGTGGCGGCTGCCCCGACCGGCTTGGACTGCGCGTCAGCTGACCGCGGCCGCGCAAAACAAAACCGAACCCACCGAAACAGGATCCGGAATGCCAAAGATCACCCAAGCTCTTGTCGCCATGGCCCTGCTCTCGATCGCCGCTACCTCGCCCGCAGCCGCCTCGGGGGGCGGAAGCTCGGCCAACGAAGGCGATGTCCTGCGCAGCGGCGATCGCGTGCAACTGGCTACGCAAAGCTTCGCGACCGGGTGCATCGGCTTTCGCGGGCTCGAGTCCAGCGAGCTGCAGGGATACGCATCCGTAATGGACGATGACTACCCCCACCGGGAACGGATGACGCTGGAGGCCCGTGACCGGGAAAGCTGGCGTTCCAGCGAGACCAAGCGGCTCGACTTTTCCCACCGTTCGGAGGTTCACGTGGTCTCCGGAGAGGTCGAGATCACCGAAATTCGCTATAGCGGTGGCGGCTGCCCGAACCGCCTCGGCATACGCTGACCCGCTCGACCTCCCCGACCGGGGAAGCCGCCCGCGCGGCGGCCCTATCCCCGCCGACTGCCCTGTTTGCGCTCGCCCGCGGTGCGTTGCTGGCGGGCTCCGCGATCCTCTTTCACCTGAGTTTTGCCGAAGGGCCGCTCCCCGGGGTCTTCACTCTGTTCTCCATCAGCCTGGTGGGGCTCGCGCTGCAGGGGCTTAGGCCGGGGGCGGCCGCCGCAGCCGGGCTGCTCGCCGGCCTGGGCTACTGGTTGCCATCGGTGGGATGGGTGGTACCGGGCATGGAGGCATGGCTGGACCTTGCGTGGGCAGTGGGCGGTCTGACCGTGCTCGGGATTGCGCTGTTCCAGGCGCTCCCGTATGCCGCGTTCGCCGCGACGGCCTCGCTCCTGGCGCTGCGCCTGGAGCGACCCGCGCAGGCCCTGCTTGCGGCGGGTCTGCTGACCGTCATCCTGTCGTTCTCGCCGCAGATCCTTCCCGGTCATTTCGGCTATGCCCTGCTCGCCCATCCACGCCTGGCTCAAGTGGTCGATGTCGGCGGCATCCCGCTCCTGCTGTTTTTTGCGGCTGCGCTCGGCTTTCTCGCCGCCGGCATCTTGCCCGGGCTGCACCGTCGTACGCTCGCGCCGGCTGCACCGCTGCTGCTGGTGCTACTGCTCGCCGCCCTGCTCGCATACGGAAGCTTTCGCCTGGACGCGCTGGACCAGGCCGCGCCGGAGCACAGCTCGCGCCTGGGACTGGTGCAGCCCAATATCCCGGTCCATGCGCGTCGCGACGACATGCCAGCGGCCGACCGCGACAACGACATCGAGACCGCGATCGAGATGACTCGACGGCTGCATGCGTCCGACCCCGACCTGGATCTGGTGATCTGGCCCGAGGCCGCGATCACGATGCAGGCGGCGCCGGAATCCTGGGGTCATCGCGCGCTCGCCGATCTCGCCGACGAGATCGGGGTGCCCATACTGGTCAACGGGACCGAGCGGCGCCGCGACGGGGATCATGTCGTCCACAATGTCGCCCTGCTGTTCGAGCCCGACTCTGGCCTGTCCGGGACCTACCGCAAGCGCAAGCTTGTGCCATTCGGGGAATACCTGCCTCTTGAAAAGCAGCTCCCCTGGCTGCGCACGCAGCTCCCGCAGGCCTCGCGCTTCAGCCCGGGATCGATGGCGGCGCCGCTGACTGGCCCCGATGGCATACCCCTCGCTCCGGCGATCTGTTTCGAGAGCCTGTTCGCTGACCTGGTGCGGGAAAATCTGGCCGGGCAGGCCGGCCTGATCGTGAACATCAGCAATCACGCCTGGTTCGGCTCCCCACGCGCGACCGATGCCCACCGGGCCATCGCCCGTGCACGCAGCCTGGAAAACCGCAGCCCGTTGATCATGCTGCACAACACCGGGGGTGGTGCCGTGTTCGATGCCGCCGGCCGGGTCGTACCCGGAAGCGAGACCCCGCATTGGGAAAGCACGACCCGAAGCATCGATGTACACACCGTAGCGGACCGGCCGTTCTATCAGCGCCATGGCGATCGTGTCCTGCAGGGCCTGGCCGTGCTGGTGATGCTGGCCGGGCTCTACCGGGGGTGGCGGCGGTTTGCGCGGCCTACTCGCTGCGCAACGCGATGATCGGATCCAGCCGCGAGGCCTGCAACGCGGGGTAGTAGCCGAAGGCCACCCCGGTCAGGGTCGACACGGAGACGCCCAGCGCGACCGCCACGGGTGCCGCCACAAAGGCATTGCCGGTGAAGTGTGCGAAGCCGTATGCCACGCCGGTACCCAGTACGGCGCCGAGCACGCCGCCCAGCAGACACAGCAGCACGGCCTCGACCAGAAACTGCCGGCGGATGTCGGCATTGCGTGCCCCGATGGCCAGACGGATTCCGATCTCGCGACGGCGCTCGGTCACCGACACCAGCATGATGTTCATGATGCCCACCCCTCCGACGATCAGGGCGATGCTGCCGATCGCACCGAGCATGACGGTAAACATGCGGCTTTGCGCCTCCATGTTCTCCAGCAGTTGCTCGGCGCTGTTGACCTCGACCCGCAGCCCCGGGACACGATCGGAAAACCACCCGATGATCTGCTGCCCCAGGGCGCTGTGATCGACCTCGTTGTGCACCCGTGCAAGGATGCCGTCCAGGTCCCCGTCCGGCTCGAATCGCTGCAGGGCCTCCAGCGGCAGAAACACCGTGCTGTTCGGTGACACCGGGCTGACACCCCCGCCCCGCGGGTAGGGTTCGAGGATCCCGGCGACGGTCACATAGTACGCCCCGATACGGACCCGCTCGCCCACCTCCAGCGGACTCCCGGCCTCGCGCGCATAACGCTGCGCCACCTCGGCGCCGAACACCCCCTGCAGGCTGACGCCATCGATATCCGAGATCCAGCGACCCTGGGCGAGACGCACCCGCAGCAGGTCGCGCAGCGATTCGGTCGCGCCCGTCAGGCGCAGGTTGTGATTGCCCGCGCCCATTTGCAGCTGGGCGCTACCGGTACTGAACGGCGCCACGCGCTGCAGGCCATCGGTCTCGCGCCCCAGATCAAACGCCAGCTCCGGAGTCAGCGATACCGCTTGGCCATCCTCTTCGCGCTGAAAGCGCTCGCGGATATTGACCACATTCGTGCCCATGGCACGAAACTGCTCCAGCATCGCGTTCTGCATGATCGTGCCGACATTCAGCATCGCGATCACCGAGGCCGTGCCGATCACGATCCCCAGCAGGGCCAGCAGCGATCGCTGCTTGGTCGCGGCGATGTTGCGCAGGGCCTCGCCCAGCAGCACACGGGGCCTCATGCGCCATCCTCGTCGACCACCCCGTCGCGGATGACCAACTGACGCCGGCACTGCCGCGCGACATCAGTATCGTGGGTGATGATGATCAGCGTGACACCCTCGGAATTCAGCTCGAGGAACAGATCCATGATCTCCTGCCCCACGCGGGAATCCAGCGCCCCGGTCGGTTCGTCGGCCAGCACCACCGAGGGGCTGCCCACCAGGGCGCGTGCAATCGCCACGCGCTGACGCTGACCGCCGGAGAGCTCGTTCGGCCGGTGATCGCCGCGATCTCCCATGCCGACTCGCTCCAGGATGGCGCGGGCACGACGTCGCATCTCGCGCTTGCCGACATCCTGATACATCAGCGGCAAGCCGACGTTGTCGACCGCAGTCAGGCGTGGCAACAGGTGAAAGGTCTGGAACACGAAGCCGATCTGGTGATTGCGATAGCGGGCGAGGTCGTCGGCGGTCATCCGGGAGACATCGTGGCCGTCGAAGTGGTAGTCACCGGCCGACGGGCGTTCCAGCAGCCCGGCAATGTGCATCAACGTGGACTTGCCGGAACCGGACCCGCCCATCAGCGACACCAGCTCGCCACGCTGGATGTCCAGGTCGACCCCGCGCAGGACGTGAACATCGGATGGCCCGACGCGGTAGCGACGGTGTACATCCCGCATCTGCACCAGGGGCTGAGCGCTCACGACCCGCCACCGGGCGGCGCGATCAACCGATCCCCGGCCTCCAGCCCTGCACTGACCTGTACGCCGTCAAACCGCGAATTTCCCAGCTCGACCGCGATCCGTTCCGGCTCGCCATCGTCGCGCTGGCGCCATACCCAGTACTCGTCGCCGTCGCGCTCGACAAAGGCGTGCGGGATGACAACCGCATCGGGTTCCTCCTGGGTGACCACATCCACCGAGGCCGACATCCCGACGCGAATCCGCTCCAGCGCCTCGGCGTCCAGATCGTCGATGCGGGTGATCAGGCGAAACACCGGCAAGCCACGCCCGCTCGACTCCTGTGCCTGCGAGGAGACATACGACACTCGGGCCGGAAACTCCTCGCCGCCCCCGCGTGCAATCCGCACACGAGCGGACTGACCAACGCGCACGTCGTGGATATCCAGCTCGTCCACACTGCCCTCGATCTCCATCGACGACAGGTCGCCCACCGCCAGCAGGGCCTCGCCGCTGTTCACCCGCGACCCGGACTCGACCCGACGATCGCCGTCCTGTTCGTCGTCGATCGGGGCCAGCACGATACCGTCCACCGGCGCGATGACCCGCTTGCCCTCCATCTGAGCACGCACCTGCTCGTATTCAGCACGCGCGTTCTCGGCCTCGGCGCGCGCGCGCTCGAGCTGACGCGTACCGCCGCGGCGCTGGGTCTCGGCCATGTCCTCGCGCGCCGCTTCGACGCGCACTTCGGCTTCCTGCACTCGGTCCTCGGCCGCGCGCAGCTCGCGCTCCGGCACGATGCCACGCTCGAACAGATGCTCGACGTCATCCAGCTCGCGGCGGTCATTGTTGAGCGAGCGCTCCGCCTGGCGCAGGCTGCGCCGGGCCGAAGCCATGTCCCGGCTCTGCTCCCAGTCTTCCAGCGATTCCACCTCGGCCTCGGCATCCGCCAGATCGCTGCGAGCGCGGCGGTAACGAATGCGGACCTCGGTGGGGTCCAGCTCCAGCAGTACGTCGCCTTCGGATACGCGTTCGCCATACTCGACGTGGCGCGACAGCACGGTGGATTCGAACGGGGCGACCAAGGTAATCACATCGCCCGGCCGGAAGCGCCCCGAAAAGCCCGTCGTCGATTCAAGCGAACGCGCCTGCACCTCGAACACACCCGGATCCACAACATCCGGCGCAGCGCGCGAAGCCGTGGTCTCGCCAAAGTCCGGTAGTGAGAGGCTGGGCATGGCCCAGTACGCGGCCAGGGCAAACACGCCGATCACGGCGACGGTGGCGGCCAAACGCAGACGGTGAGTGCGTCGAAAGACATGCTGCAGGGCTTCGTTGCTGGACTCGACCTGCACATAGGCATCCTGCAACTCCCGGTGCTTGCCGCGCAGCTCCTCGGCCAGTGCGTGCTCGCTGCGCCGGGCGGCCTCGAGATCGGTGACATCCGTGAACACGGCCAGGACCGCCCGCTCCCCGCCGGCCGCCCCCTCGTCGAGGTAGGACGTGGTCAGCTTGAGGGAACGGGTCTCGCCGCCCAGTTCAACCGCCACCACACGATCGGGCACCATCTCGCCGGAGTAGATGGCCTCCAGCAATACATCGACGAACTCGCCATAGCCGGATTCGCCAAGGAAGACCTCGGCCAGACTGCGCCCCAGGGTGGACTCCGGCGACAACGAGAGGATGCGGGCCGCAGCCGGATTGAGCGTTCGAATCATCCCGGCGGCGTCCACGACCAGGACGCCATCGGCCATCGCATCGAGGATGTGCTGACTGACCGGTTCCTGTTGACTCATGGCATGACTCCGGCTTCGGGGAGTGCCAGGCCCCAGGTGTCCAGCGTGGTGCCCAGCACACGATCCAGCACACTCTGGGCATTCAAATACGCCACAACCGCATTGAGCAACGACTGCTCCGCCTCCCGCAGGCTGCGTTCGGTGGCATTGACCTGAAACGAGGTGCTGCGCCCCACCGACAGCTTTTCGCGCTCGATCTCGAGGCTCTCGCGGGCCAGCTCCAGCGATTGCCGGGCAAAGCCGATCTGGCGCCAGCGGCTATCAAGGTCGTTGAGCGCGCGCTCAACCTCCAGACGCAGTTCGGTCTCGCGTTCGGCAAACTGGATATGCGCTTGCTGCAGGCGGATCTCCGATTCCAGCAAGCGCACCGGCCGCTCCGGATCGAACAGCGGGACCTCCATCTGCAGCCCGGCGCTGTAGCCGGGACGCTCGTCCAAGGTGGCCTCAAGAGCGCTGCGCGCGGAATCCCCCTCGCCACCGGCACCAAGACTGGCGACCAGGTCCAGCCGCCAGAGATGATTGTTCTGCGCCAGCATGCGGTTGACGTCCTCGATGGCGCGCCCGAGGCGCAGGCGCAGGTAGTCAGGGCGATTCTGCAGTGCGATATCCAGCGCTTCATCGACCGCCGGGGCGTCCACGCGCAGGGTATCCAGCTCATCGAGGTCGATGGTGTCCAGGAGCCGCAGCCGCGTGTCGCGCCCGAGGTTCAGCAGACGCAGCAGCTCCAGCTCGGCCTGTTCCAGAGTCTCCTCTGACTGGCTCACATTGAAACGCTGATTGGCCAGACTGGCCTCGGTCTGTACCAGTTCATTGCGCGCCATGCGCCCGCGCTCCACCATCGCCCGATTGCGTTCCAGCTGATCCTCGGTGCGCTCCAGTGACAAACGGGCGATCTCCAGGCGCCGCTGCTCCTGCAGCAGCGAACGGTACGCGTTGATCACGCTCTCGATCACCGTGACAACCTGTTCTTCAAGGCTCAACGCACTGATCGCTTCCTGGATACGCGCAATCTCGAGTGGCGCACGCCCAACCGCCAGCCCGCCTCCGCGCAGCAGCGGCTGCGAGAGATCCAGCGACAGGTTGGAGACTCGCGAGCTGGCTGCGGCCAGCCCGGTCTCGCCATGCGACTGGGCCAGGTTCCAGCTAAAGCCGATCCGGCCGCCGGTCGGCAGTTCCGCCTCCAGGGTGGGTGACAGGGTCGAGCTTCGCTGCGTCTCGGCATCGTCGCCGGGCGATCGGCTCTGCTGCGCCGACAGGTCAATCGTGCCCTGCGGCCGGAACTGCGCCTCCGCCACGGCCAGGTTGAGCTGATCCACGACCCGGTCGAGATAGGCGCTTTGCAGCTGCGTATTCCGGCGCAGAGACAACGCCACGGCCTCCGCAAGCCCAAGCTCGATGGTGCTGCCCGCGAGCGGGGCCGGGGCATATTCCATCGCCTGTTGTTCGAAGGCATCGGTGCCCGCTACGGCCTCGACAGCCGGGCCCAACAACAGCAAAGGGCTGAGCAGGAACAAGCCCCGCACAGCCCACCGAACGACCCATTCGATCCCTGTCCCGTTTTCAGTCACTCAAAAGATCATGGCGCTAATAGAGGCATTGATTGACGCGCTTCCCGACGGCCGGTGGCCACAAACACCGGCCCTGGCCTGCCGGCAAACGCCACGCAGCTGAATCGGACAGGAGGGCGCCGGCGCGCCACAGATGGAGAGATCGATGCGGATCAGGGCCAGTAGCAGGGCTCGCCGCACTCGATCTCGTGTTCCACCCCGTCGTCACCGTCGAAATAGGTGATCGTGATGTCGTTCGACAGGTAATCGCGGTTGGGAAAACGGGACTGAAAGCGCACCACATTGGGTGACTCGCCATCCAGGTTGTACACGTATTCGTGATACCAGCCGTCCCATTTCAGATCCGTTCGCGCCCCCGGGGCGAGATTAAAGGAACGCTCGGTGTAGCTGGAGAGTTCCAGCACCGAGCCCTGGATCGACTCGCTGGAGCGATTGTCGACCTCAACCACCGAGGAATCGGCCGCGGCGATCGCGCCGACGCCCAACATCGCCGCACCCACGGCAACCGCCGCACCCCACTTCGCCTTCCGCCCCACATTATTCATGCGCTGTCCTCGTTGCCTGAAATGTGCCCCCACGAACCGAGACTGGGCGACCAGGACCGTTGCACCCCTGCCGCCGCGTCTGCACCCGAATCGGGGATCCCGGACCCTGTGTATCACCCGGCCGTGGGTGGGCGCAAAACGCGGCATCACGACGGGCTAACGTCCGCCGTAGGCGGCCGCCCCCCAACGACCGATAACGCGCCGGGTAATCCTTACCCAGGAACCATGCTCAGCACTTCGAGTAGCCGCAGTCGCGACAGGTGGGGCAGCCGTCGATGATCTCGAGATGGCCATCGCACTGCGGGCAAGGGGTGGCTGTGGCCACCAGGTACGGGGCTTCCAGGATGCCGGAGGCTTTCGGGGTCCGGTCGCGGTAGTTGGCGACCAGTTCGCGTAGCGGGCGGGGGTGGCCGTCGGGATCCAGGAAGCCGCGGCGCTGGAGGATGCGCTGCAGGGCGTGGGCGATCGCGGCGACCTCGGAGGGGTGGTACAGCGGTTTGCCGTATTCGTTCTCGCCGCAGCGAACCGGGCCGCGGTCCCAGGTGACTTTGCGCAGGTCGCGCAGGGCGCGGGCGGCGTAGCCGCCACGGGCCGCCAGCGACAGGCTGCGCATGGTCGCGGAGATCCACTGGTAGGACTCGGAGTGCTGCCCGGTGGGCAGGAAGAATTCGATCGGGCGCTCGATGGTCACGCGCTCGCCGCTGACCGTGCCGGAGACGGCGACGAAGCTGACCACCAGATAGACCGTCTGCGGCCCGTCCTGGGTCCAGTAGCGCACCTTCTCGGTGACCGACTCGAGTTCGCCCTCGGGGCGCGACGGGATGCGCTTGCCCAGCGGGTGGTCGTCACCGCTAGACGCGCCCTCGCCCTGCGGGGTGTCCGAGCGGCGAAAGGCGATGATGGGCTGGTCGATCCGGTGCATCGTGTCCTCCCCGGCGGCGTCAGACGTCGTCGTAGTAGCCCTCGTCCAGCGCGGCGAAGAGATTGGCGGCGGTGTGGATCTGGCCTTCGTACTCGACCTCTTCGTCACCGCGCAGGGTCAGCTCCCGGCCATCCGCCAGGGCGAAGGTATACCAGGTACTGCGCAGGCGTTCGGGGTCCATCAGCACGCCCATCTGCGCCTGCGGGTTGGGCCGGTAGGTGGTGCAGCCCTTGAGGCCAGCGCGCCAGGCCTGCAGGTAGACCTGCTGGAAGTCCTCGAACGGGATATCGGTCGGGACGTTGAGCGTCTTGGAAATGGCCGAGTCCACCCAAGGTTGCGCGGCGGCCTGCATGCGGATGTGGGCGTCCACACTGACCTGGTCCGCAGTGATCGCGTGGGCGGGCAGATCCCACGGTCCCGCCTCGGCATCGACCCAGGCGCGGTAGGCCAGCAGCTCAAACGAGTAGCAGTCCACGGCCTCGCGGGTGCGCCGCCCGGGGCGGCGGATGTTGCGCGTGGTGTGATGGAGAAAGGTCGGTTCGATGCCGTTGCTCGCGTTGTTGGCGACCGAGAAGCTGATGGTCCCGGTGGGCGCGATGGAGGTGGCGTGGGTAAAGCGCGCGCCTTCCTCGGCCAGCGCCGCAACCAGCGCCGGGTCCTCCTCGGCGATGCGCTGCATGTAGGGGCTGAAGCGGGCATGCAGCTCCCGACCCTTCAGCACGTCGCCCACCTGATAGCCGGCCTCGGCCAGCGCCGGCTGACGCCGGAGCATGTCCGCGGTCAGCGTGAAGTCCTCGTCCATGATCGGCGCCGGCCCCTTCTCGCGCGCCAGCTCCAGCCCGGCCCGCCAGCTCTCCAGCGCCAGGCGGCGACAGACCTCTGCGGTGAAGTCGGCGGCCGACTCCGAGCCGTAGGTCTCCCCCAGCATCGCCAGGGCGGACCCGAGCCCGAGGATGCCCATGCCGTGGCGGCGCTTGCGCAGCATCTCGGCGCGCTGTTCCGGCAGAGGCAGCCCGGAGATGTCCGCGACGTTGTCCAGCATGCGCGTGAACACGCGCACCACCCGCTCGAAACGCGCCCAGTCGAAGGCGGCGTCTGCGGTGAACGGCGCGGAGACGAACCGCGTCAGGTTCACCGACCCCAGCAGACAGGCCCCGTCCGGTGGCAGCGGCTGCTCCCCGCAGGGGTTGGTGGCGCGGATTACCTCGTCGAACCAGGCGTTGTTCTGGCGGTTGACCTGGTCGATCAGGATGACGCCGGGCTCGCCGACGTCATAGGTGCTGCGCATCAACGTGTCCCACAGCTCGCGGGCACGCACGCGGCGGTAGATACGGCAGGCGACCCGGCCCTGGTCGTCCACGCGGTAGCCGTCCTCGACCACCGGCCAGTCGCGATAGACAAGCTCGGAGGCGGCCACCGCGTCCTGTTCCACGGGCAACAGCGGGAAGGCCAGCGCCCATTCGTCGTCGCGCTCGACCGCCTCCAGGAAGGCATCGCGCACCAGCACGGACAGGTTGAACTGGGTCAGCCGCCCCTTGCGGCGCTTGGCGAGGATGAAGCGTTCGATATCGGGATGGCCGATATCCAGCGTCGCCATCTGTGCCCCGCGGCGACCTCCGGCCGCGCCGATGGTGCGGCAGGTCTGGTCGAAGATCTGCATGAACGCGACCGGACCGTTGGTCGGCGCGCCCGCACCCGCGACCAGCGCACCCTTCGGGCGCAGGGTGCTGAAGTCATAGCCGATGCCGGCCCCGGCCTTGAGCGTCAGCCCGGCAGCCGTATTGGCATCGAGGATGGCCTGCAGCGAATCCCGGATCGTGCGCGAGACGGTGCAGTTGATCAGTGTGGTCTGCGGCTTGTACGCCTCGGCCCCGGCATTGGCCAGTATCCGCCCGGCCGGGATGGCGCCGTTGTCCAGCGCCCAGCGGAACTCGCGCTCGATCGACGCGCGCTTGTCCGGCGCCTCGACCGCGGCGAGGGCCCCGGCGACACGGTCGAACATCGCCCCGACCGAGGCATCCACCGGCTCGCCCCGGGCGTCACGCAGCTGATAGCGCTCGGCCCAGATCGAAGCCGACGAGGGCTGCAGGGGCACGTCGGGCGACGTGTCTCGTGAGGTGCGATCGTTGTCCTGCCATTGCCGGATCTTGCCCATATTGGCCCGCCGCATTGCGCTCGACCGAAGGGCGCGGAGCGCCCTTCCCCGATCATGGGCGCCGTCGCCGCAGGCTGCAAGAACGCGCCGCGGCCGGTGTCAGAAGCGTCAGAAGCGGTCGAGCCCGGCGAGCGGGTTGGCAAGCTCGCGCACACGCATCCAGGAGGCGATGCTGGCGCGCCAGCGGCGGGTGGGCAGCACTGCGTGCGGCACGGTCTGGCTGAGGAACATCACCAGGGTACCGGCCGTCGGCTGAATGCGCTGGCATTCGCGGTCCGCATCGTCGTAGATCGCGAGCTGGCCGCCGTCCTGCTCGCGCCAGTCGCGGTTCAGATAGAACACCAGCGACAGCCGGCGGCAATTGCCAGCCTGGAAGGCATCTACATGGCGCTCGTAGTGGGTCCCGGGCGGGTACAGGGCAAAGTGCGATTCGGTCTCGAACAGCCCCGGGATCAACGACCGGCTCACCTGCAGACGGATCTCATCCAGGCGTGCCATGAACGCCTGCTGCGCCGGGCTGGCGCCATCCAGCCAGTGGATCCAGTCGCCGCGGGTGGATCGGTCGCGATGGCGCTCGCCACCCCGACCGATCCGCGCCTGCGCCAGCTGCGCGGCATCACGCAGGGCATAGACCTCGTCGTGCAGCGCATCGACCGTCTCCGCAGGCAGGAAGTCAGGCCAGACGCACCGCTGATCGTGCACCAGCGCATCCAGCCAGCCCTCCGGCTCGCAGGCTTCGGGCACTCGGGATTCGATTACACCCGGCGCACGCGCCGGAAGCGTCTCGACAGGGTCCGACCACATGGGGTCAGGAACAGGCAGGTTCACGGGCGGGGTCTTCCATTCGGGCCGCGAACGCGGCACGCAGGCAAGTGCCTGCCCAATGCAATATACCGGGAAAGCAGGGGCGCGCAAGCCCCCCACTGGACCGCGCGACACTACCCTGTCAGTGGCTCAGAAAGCCCCCGGAAATTAGCTGCTGGCGCAGCGCGGCCAGCCCCTCGGTGACGCGGGCGCGGGGGCCGCGCAGACCCAGCTCGACCTGCGGGGCCTGGCGGTCCATCCGTGGCAGACAGGAGATGCGCAAATCGGGGAATGCCGCCTCCATGGCCTCGAGCACCGGGACCAGGCGGCTCTCGGTCATGTTCTCGAGCACCAGCACCTCCTCGACCGAGCCGGCGGCGGCATCGCGCCCGGGGAAACGCTGGTCCAGCACCCAGCGCACCATCGGTTCGGCCATGACCGGGAATCCCGGCACGCAGTGATGCCGCTGGCAGCTGAGCCCCGGGATGCCGTTGACCGGATTCGGGATCAGGCTGGCCCCTTCCGGCAATTCGGCCATGCGCACGCGATGCGGCCAGGCCTCTGCGCCAAAGCGTTCCTCGAGGATAGTCATGAAATCCGGGTGCGGCCGCAGGGGAAGCCCAAGCGCCTCGGCGAGGCAGGCGCGGGTGCGATCATCCGGCGTGGCCCCGATCCCGCCAAAGCTGAAGACCTCCGCCCCGGTTGCCAGCGTCTCGCGAAAGGTCTGCGTCAGGCGGCCGGCGTGGTCCCCGACAATACGGATCCAGGCCAGCTCTAGCCCCTTCTCCGCCAGGGCCGCGGTGAGGTGTTCCTGGTGCCGGTCACGGCGCTTCCCGCTGAGCAGCTCGTCGCCGATGATCACGGCGCCGATCTCGGTCTCGCCGGGTTCGCCGACTCGCCCGGGCGCGGTGGTCTCGTCCATCGCGGCCTACTGCTGCGCGCCCAGGGCCAGCGCCCGTTCGCGGGCGGCGGCGCGTGCCTCGGGGGCATTGTCCGGATCGTCCAGCCACGGGGCGATGTGCTGGCGGGCCAGTCCGGCCAGGAAGTCGAGGTGGTCGGACCGGTCGTTCAGCGCCGGGATGTAGTGGAAGCGTTCGCCACCGGCCTTGAGGAAGATCTCGCGGTTCTCGTCGCCGATCTCCTCGATGGTTTCCAGGCAGTCGGCCGAGAAACCGGGGCAGATCACGTCCACCGTGCGCACGCCCTCCCTGGGCAGCGCCTTCATCGTCTTGTCGGTATAGGGCTTCAGCCACTCCTCGCGGCCGAAACGCGACTGGAAGGTCACCTGCCACTGGTCGTCGTTCAGACCCAGCCTTGCAGCCAGTTTCTGGCCGGTGGCATGGCACAGGCAGTGGTACGGGTCACCCTTGAGCAGATAGCGCTTCGGGATGCCGTGGAACGACATCACCAGGCGGTCCGCCCGGCCGTGCGCATTCCAGTGCTCGCGCACGCTGCTGGCCAGTGCTTCGATATAGCCGGGCTCGGCGTCGTAGGCGGCGACGAACTGAAGATCCGGGACCCAGCGCCAGCCCTTCAGTACGTCGGCCACCGCGTCGAAGGTGGAGCCGGTGGTGCTCCCGGAATATTGCGGGTACAGGGGCAACACGATCACGCGGCGAACGCCCTGGCGGCGCAGCTCGTCCAGGCCCGCCTCGATGGAGGGGTTGCCGTAGCGCATCCCCAGCGCGACCGGTACCTCCTCGCCGACCTGTTCGGCCAGACGCTTGCGCACGCCCTCGGCCTGGCGCCGCGAGATGGCCAGCAGCGGTGAGCCGTCGTCGGTCCAGACGGTGGCGTACTTGGCGGCCGAACGCTTCGGGCGGATATTGAGGATGATGCCGTTGAGAATGAGCCACCACAGCGGGCGCGGGAACTCGACCACGCGCGGGTCCCAGAGGAATTCCTTCAGATAGCGCTTGAGCGCCGGGGCGGTGGGCTCGTCCGGCGTACCGAGGTTGGTCAGCAGTACGCCCGCTTTGCGCGGCTGGCCGTGGCGGTAATCCGCTTCTCCGAAGTACTTCATGGTGCTCCCTGCGGCAATAGAGGGTGGATGACTCCTGTCGGAGTCACGCCAGTTGCGTTGGTTCCCTGCCAAGGATAGCGCGAGCCGCGCACGAGGCGCGCGGGTGCGATCAGCCGAGGCGGCCGCGCAGGGGGCTGGTCCGGGGGAAATGCGCCAGCAGGAACTCCATCTGGTCGGCCAGCACCCGCTTGCCTTTCAGATAGATGTACTCCGCGTGGGTGGGCGTGAATGGAATCGCCAGCAGCTGCATGTCGGCCTGCTCGGGGGTGCGCCCGGCCTTGTGGTTGTTGCAGCGTTTGCAGGCGGTGACCACGTTGTTCCAGGTATCCGCCCCGTTCTGGCTGATCGGGGTGACGTGGTCGCGCGAGAGATCACGCTCACAGAAGTGCTGGCCGCAGTACAGGCACAGATGTGCGTCGCGGCGAAACAGAGTGGTGTTGTTGAGCGGCGGGATGTAGTGATTGAAGCGGGACTGGCGGGTGCCGAAGGTGGCGATGATCGAGTTGACCTCGACCCGGGACTGCAGCCCGGTACGGGCGTTGATGCCGCCGCGCACGCGATACAGCAGACTCCCGCAGGCGTAGGCGACCTGCTCGGTGTAATAGAGGCGCACGGCCTGTTCCAGGCCGATCCATTCCAGTGGCATGCCCGCAGCGTCCGTACGCAGGACCTGATGCTCGGTCGGCAACATGACCTCGTCCCGTCTCCAAGGAAACACGGATTTGCTCACGCGGAATTTGAGCAGGCCCGACGCCCCGGGCGTGAGCAAATCCATGTCCCCTTCGCCGAGTCGACCGCTGGCGCGGCGCGGGATCGCACGAAACTTGCTTGACAATAAACAGGCCGGGCGTTCAACGCAATTACAAGGGCATAAATACCGGTTTGAGCCGCCGGCGGTGGCCCGGAATTCGCGACAAATGGGTGGGCTGTTTAAGCGCGAAGGCGATTCCGCTACACTTGCTGGCCGTTTTTTCCGCCGAATGGGCCACAAAAGCCTTATTCGGCGTCCTTATTACCACCCGCGAGCGCGGCCGAACGTCCCGGAGGGATTGCGGGAACGCTTGGCCCGGGGAGAGAGCGCATGGCAATCAAATTATCCGTTCCCAAGGAGAGTGCCAGCGGCGAGCGCCGCGTGGCCCTGGATCCGACGGTGGCGGCCAAGTTCGCCCAGTTGGGCGTCACCGTGCAACTGGAGAAAGGGGCTGGCACCAACGCCCATTTCCCGGATGACTCTTACGAGTCGGCTACCGTAGTCGACACCGAAGCGGCCTACGGCCAGTCGGACCTGATGGTCCGCGTGGCGCCGCCGACGGTGGAAGAGGTCAATCAACTGCCGGAGGGCTCGACCGTCGTCAGCCTGTTCCACGCCCACCGCAACCCGGACGTGGTCAAGGCGATGCAGGAACGCAAGATCCTGAGCTTCGCGATGGAACTGATCCCGCGCATCTCGCGCGCGCAGAGCATGGACGTGCTGTCCTCGCAGGCGGCCGTGGTCGGCTACAAAGGCGCGATCATGGGCTCGGATCTGTCCTGCCGCTTCTTCCCGATGCTGACCACCGCGGCCGGCACCATCCGCCCGGCCAAGGTTATCGTGATCGGCGCCGGCGTGGCCGGGCTGCAGGCGATCGCCACGGCCAAACGCCTGGGCGCGATGGTCGAGGCCTACGACGTGCGCTCCGCGACCAAGGAGCAGGTCGAATCGCTGGGCGCGAAGTTCCTGGATCTGGGCGTCTCCGCCGAGGGCGAAGGCGGCTATGCCCGCGAACTGACCGCGGAAGAGAAGAAGCAGCAGCAGGACGCCCTGGGCGAATACATCGCCAAGGCGGACGTGCTGATCACCACCGCCGCGATCCCGGGCCGCGAGTCCCCGAAGCTGATCCCGAAGGACATGGTCGAGGGCATGAAGCCAGGCGCGGTGATCGTGGATCTCGCAGCCGAGGGCGGCGGCAACTGCGAGCTGTCCAAGCCGGGCAAGACCAGCAAGCACAAGGGCGTGGTCATTCACGCGCCGCTGAACGTGCCTTCGCAGGTCCCGCTGCACGCCTCCGAGATGTATGCCAAGAACCTGCTCAATTTCCTCACGCCGATGATCGCCGAGGGCGGCGAATTCAAGCCGGACTGGGAAGACGAGGTCATCGCCAAGAGCGTGCTGACCCGCGACGGCGAGATCGTGCACGAGGCCACCCGTGAGGCCCTGAAGGGAGCGCAATCATGATCATCGAAGGCTTTATCGCGCTGTACATCTTCATGCTCGCGGCCTTCACCGGCTACGAGATCATCTCCAAGGTGCCGGTCATCCTGCACACCCCGCTGATGTCCGGTTCCAACTTCGTCCACGGCATCGTGCTGGTCGGGACCATGGTCGCGCTGGGCCATGCCCAGACGCCGCTGGAACAGGCCATCGGCTTTGTCGCCGTAATCTTGGCCGCGGGCAACGCCGTAGGTGGCTATGTCGTCACCGAACGCATGCTGGAGATGTTCACGACCAGCAAGAAGGACGACAAGAAGGGAGATAAGGCATGAGTCTGATCATCAACCTCGCCTACTTCGCGGCGGCGGTGCTGTTCATCGTCGGCCTCAAGCAGATGTCTTCCCCGACCACCGCGCGTCCGGGGATCATCTGGGCCGGCGTGGGCATGGTGATCGCCACGCTCGTGACCTTCGTGCACCCGGAGATCTCCGGCGGCGTGAACTACACCCTGATCATCCTGGGTATCGCCATTGGTGGTGCGCTGGCCTGGTGGAGCGGCAAGAAGGTCGCGATGACCGACATGCCGCAGATGATCGCGCTGTACAACGGCATGGGCGGCGGCGCCGCGGCCGGTATCGGTGCGATCTACCTGCTGCAGGCCACCCCGGAAACCGTCACCAACACCGGTCTGGCGATCGCCGTGACCGGCTCGCTGATCGGCTCCGTGGCCTTCTCCGGCTCGCTGGTGGCCTACGCCAAGCTTGAAGGCCTGATGAAGAAGACCTTCACCTTCGGCGGCCAGCAGGTCGTGAACATCGCGATCTTCGCGATCACCGTGCTGCTGGGCTTCATGATGGCCACCAGTGGCGGCGAGATCGGCTCGTTCACTCTGCTGCTGTTCTTCGTGCTGTCGCTGGCCTTCGGCATACTGATGACCCTCCCGATCGGCGGCGCCGACATGCCGGTGGTCATCTCGCTGTACAACGCGCTGACCGGCCTCGCGGTCGGCCTTAAGGGGATCGTCCTCGACAACCCGGCCCTGATGATCGCCGGTATCGTGGTCGGTGCGGCCGGTACGCTGCTCACGCAGCTGATGGCCAAGGCGATGAACCGTCCGATCAAGAACATCCTGTTCAGCCAGTTCGGCGGCTCCTCCGGGGGTGCCGAGGAAGAGATCGAAGGCACGATGAAGGAGATCCAGGCCAACGATGCCGGGATCATGATGGCCTACGCCGAGAAGGTCATTATCGTGCCGGGCTACGGCATGGCCGTCGCGCAGGCGCAGCACAAGATCTGGGAGTTCACCCAGCTGCTGCAGAAGCGTGGTGTGGACGTGAAGTTCGCGATCCACCCGGTCGCGGGCCGCATGCCCGGGCACATGAACGTGTTGCTGGCCGAGGCCGGCGTGCCCTACGACATCATCTTCGATCTTGACGAGATCAACGAGGAGTTCAAGACCGCGGATGTCGCAATGGTGATCGGCGCGAACGACGTCGTGAACCCGGTGGCTCGGACCAATCCGGAGTCGCCGATCTACGGCATGCCGATCCTGAACGCCGACCAGGCCCAGAACGTCATCTGCGTGAAGCGCGGCAAGGGCGCGGGGTTCTCGGGCATCGAGAACCACCTGTTCT
This sequence comes from Thioalkalivibrio sp. ALJ2, assembly GCF_000378325.1. NCBI lineage: Bacteria > Pseudomonadati > Pseudomonadota > Gammaproteobacteria > Chromatiales > Ectothiorhodospiraceae > Thioalkalivibrio > Thioalkalivibrio sp. ALJ2. The sequence continues at coordinate 443,963 of NZ_KB899554.1, read as the reverse complement.
ATGCCGACAACAACCAGATGCTGTACGGCGACGGCCAGAAGGTGGCCGCCGAACTGGTGGCCTCGGTCAAGGCCCTCGGCTAGGCCCGGACCGGGCCTGGCGCCCGGTCCTCGCTTGCGAGCCCGGCCCCCGTTTTCGGCGGCCGGGCTTTTTTGTGCGCAGCCCTCCGGCAGATCAATACCGGACCAACACCTGTACACGACCTGTACAGGATACCCACAGGCGGATACAAACGATGGCAGTTAGGTGACACAACAGCCAACCGATATCACCAATACCTCACAAGCTGTTGATCTAAATACACAAAAACACTTTGGTCGCTTTTTGGCCATTCTGATACGAACCAAGCAGCAACAGGCGTTTAGCGCGTTTCACCCCATTTCCTCCACAGAGTTATCCACAGGTTTTGTGGATAACGGTCACACTCTTGCGCCCCTGCGGACTGGCGTAGACTAGTCGCATGCCCGAGAACGGAATTGCCCAGGTCGTACTCGACCGACCGCTGGACCGCCTGTTCGACTACCGGATCCCCGACGACACCGATCTGAGGCCCGGGCAACGGGTCCGTGTACCCTTCGGGCGTGGCGAGGCGATCGGCATCGTCGTCGCACTCGCGAACCAAAGCGACGTGCCCGAGAACAAGCTGCGCGAGGCACTGCCCTCCCCCGATCCGGGGCCGATCCTAACGCCGACGGTTCTGGAACTCCTGCGCTTTGGTGCCCGCTACTATCACCACCCGCTGGGCGAGGCCCTCCTCGGCGCGCTGCCACCCGCCCTGCGGCGGGGCCACCTTCTACCCACCCTGACCCCTGAACCCCTCTGGCGGCTCACCCCGGCTGGCCACACAGCGCTGGCGGAAGGGCAGGTACGGGGCCGCCGCCAGCTCGCCATCCTTCGTGCCCTGCCCGCGCTCGGGGCCGCGCTGGACCGGACGACGCTGTCCACCACGGCCGCCCTGCAGATCACCGCCAAGGACCTGCGACAGCTGGAGGCACGCGGCTGGCTGGAACAGACCCGTGCCAATCCACGCGCCCCAGCGCCCCCCACCGGCATCGGCTACACCCTGACCCCCGAGCAGGAGACGGCCATCGCGGCGGTGTCGCCGGACGATCCCCGCCCGATGCTGCTGGAGGGCGTCACTGGCAGCGGCAAGACCGAGGTCTATCTGCGCATGGCCGCCGATGCGGTCGCGCGTGGCCGTCAGGTCCTGTTCCTGATCCCGGAAATCGCGCTGACGCCGCAACTTGCAGGGCGCATCCAGCAGCGCTTTCCGGGACAGGTGGCACTGCTGCACTCCGGCCTGGCCGAGGGCGAGCGCCTGCGCGCCTGGGAGGCCGCCCGCCAGGGCGAGCGCCGCATCGTCGTCGGGACCCGTTCGGCCCTGTTCGTCCCGCTACCCGAGCCGGGCCTGATCATCGTCGACGAGGAACACGACAGCGCCTTCAAGCAGCAGGACGGTTTTCGCTACAGCGCGCGGGATCTGGCAGTCAAGCGGGGGCAACTGGAACGCACCCCGGTCGTGCTGGGCTCGGCGACGCCCACCCTGGAGACCCTGCACGCCGCGCGCCAGGGCCGCTACACCCATGTACATCTGCGCACCCGCCCAGATGGCACGCAGCCACCTGGCGTGGAGACGATCGACACCCGCGTGCACAGCCCGGACGAGGGCCTGACCGCTCCACTGCTGGATGCGATGCAGCAGACCCTGGCCGAGGGCCAGCAGTGCTTTGTCCTGCTCAACCGGCGCGGCTTTGCCCGGGTGCTGACCTGTGAGGGTTGCGGCTGGGTCGCCGACTGCCCGGACTGCGATGCCCACCTGACCGTGCATGCCCATGATCGCCGCGCGATCTGCCACCTGTGCGGGCACCAGGAGCCCCGCGCCGAACACTGCCCGGAATGCGGCGAGACCCTGGCCCACCGCGGGCTGGGCACCCAGCGCCTGGAACAGGCGCTGGCTCGGCACTTCCCGCAGACACCAATCATCCGTCTCGACCGCGACAGCGTGCGTCACAAGGGGGCCCTGGAGGCCGCACTGGATCGCATCCGGCAGCTGGATGCCGCAATCGTCGTCGGCACCCAGATGCTGGCCAAGGGGCACGATTTCCCGCGCGTCGGACTGGTCGGCGTGGTCGACGTTGATCAGGGGCTGTTCAGCGTGGACCTGCGTGCCACCGAGCACACCCTGCAACTGATCGTGCAGGCCGCCGGTCGCGCGGGCCGGGGCGACGGGGGCGGGCGGGTACTGCTGCAGACCGGCCACCCCGATCACCCCCTGATGCGGGGGCTGGATGCCGGTAACTACCCGGCGATGCTGGAGCCGCTGCTGGCCGAACGCGAGGCGGCCGGGCTGCCGCCGTACGGGCACCTGGCCCTGGTCCGCGTCGAGGCCGCCGAGGCCGCGGCGGCGCATCGCCACGCGGAGACCATCGCGGGACACCTGCTCGCGACGCGGCACGGGGACCTGCGCGTGCTGGGTCCGGCGCCCGCCCCGCGCCACCGCGTGAACCGGCGTTTCCGCGAGCAGATCCTGCTGCGCGCGGCCGAGCGCCAGGCCCTGCACCGGACGCTCGCGCAGGCGCGGCATTCCTGGCAGACCGAGGATCTGCCGCGCGGGGTTCGCATCGCGATCGACGTGGACCCGGTCTCGCTCGCCTGAAACCCGCACAGAACAGGCATCGGGCCGGCATTCTGGTTAGAATGCCGGGCTTTTGAGACGACGGACTCGGTTCCCTTGAAAGACGCCCTTACCCAGGCCCTCGCGGCCGCCCTGGAGACCCTGGTGGCCGATGGCCGCGTACCCGCCGATCACGGTGTCGAGGTGCAGGTGACGCGTGCCCGCGACCGCGAACACGGCGACTTTGCCAGCAACCTGGCGATGCAGCTCGCGCGCCCGGCGAAGACCAAGCCCCGTGACCTGGCCGAGGCCCTGTGCGCCGCGATGCCGGCCGTGCCCGGCCTGGCCGGCACCGAGATCGCCGGCCCCGGCTTCATCAACTTCCGCCTGGCCGCGGATGCCCGCACCCAGGTGCTGGGCCGCATTGCCACCCAGGGTGCCGACTTTGGCCGCTCGAGCGTAGGCAACGGGCGCCCGGTGCAGGTGGAGTTCGTCTCCGCCAACCCCACCGGCCCGCTGCATGTCGGCCACGGGCGCGGCGCGGCCTTCGGCGCCACCGTCGCCGACCTGCTGGACTTCTGCGGCTTCGACGTCACCCGCGAGTACTACGTGAACGACGCCGGGCGGCAGATGAACATCCTCGCCGCCAGCGTCTGGCTGCGCTACCTGGAACAGCACGGCGTACAGGTCCCGTTCCCGGCCAACGGCTACCAGGGCGACTACATCTATCCGGTCGCCAAGGCCCTGACCGCACAGATCGGCGACCAGGCCGTGCATCCGGCCGAGGCCGTGACCCGCGACCTGCCGCCGGACGAGCCGGCCGGTGGCGACAAGGAGGTCTATATCGACGCGGTGATCGCCCGCGCCCGCGAACTGCTGGGCGTGGCGCTGTACCGCACGGTGTTCGACTGCGGCCTGAACGCGATCCTTGAAGACATCCGCGACGACCTGCGCGAGTTCGGGGTCGAATACCAGTGCTGGTTCTCCGAACGCAGCCTGGCCGACTCCGGTGCAATCGATGCCGCGGTGCAGGACCTCGAGGCGCATGGCGCGCTCTATGAAAAGGACGGGGCCCTGTGGTTCCGCTCCTCCGACTACGGCGACGACAAGGACCGCGTGGTGCGCCGCGAGAACGGCGACTACACCTACTTCGCCTCCGACATCGCCTACCACCGCGAGAAGTTCCAGCGCGGCTTCGAGCGCGTGATCAACATCTGGGGCGCCGACCACCATGGCTACGTCCCGCGCGTGCGTGCCGCCCTGCAGGCCCTGGGCCTGGAGGCCGATCGCCTAGACGTGCTGCTGGTACAGTTCGCGATCCTCTACCGCGGGGGCGAACGCCTGCCGATGTCCACCCGCGCCGGGCAGTTCGTCACCCTGCGCGAGCTGCGCGACGAGGTCGGGTCGGATGCCGCGCGCTTCTTCTATGTACAGCGGCGCTGCGACCAGCACCTGGACTTCGACCTGGACCTGGCCAAGTCGCAGTCCAACGACAACCCGATGTATTACATCCAGTACGCCCACGCGCGCATCGCCAGCGTGCTGCGTACCGCCGCCGAGCGCGGCCATACCGCCAGCGCGCTGGACGACGCCGGGCTGTCCGCACGCCTGACCGAGCCGCAGGAAGACGACCTGCTGGATCGGCTCGACCGCTTCCCCGAGGTGATCGCGGCAGCCGCCGAGACCTGCGAGCCGCACCAGATCGCCCAGTACCTGCGCGAGCTGGCCGCCGGCTTCCACACCTACTACAACGCCGTGCCGTTCCTGAATGCAGAGGACGCCAACGTCATCGGCGCGCGCCTGGCGCTGCTGACCGGCATCAAACAGGTGCTGCACAATGGGCTGCGCCTGCTCGGCGTCACCGCCCCCGAACGGATGTAGCCCATGGCCCAGGCCCGCCGCAAGCGCCGCAAGACGACCCCCGCCCGCGCCTCGCGACCGATCCCGGGCTGGGTCTGGATGTTCGCCGGCCTGCTGATCGGGCTCGGGATCGCCGCCGTGCTCTATCTCCAGGGGGCCGATCGTTCACCCGACATCGGTGCCCTGTTCGGCGAACCGGAGCCCCCGGCCGAGCGCGCACCGGCAGCGGAGCCGGAGCGCCTGCCCACCGATGACGAGCCGCGGTTTCGCTACTACGAGCTGCTGCCCGAAGACGAGGTTCGCGTCCCCCGGGGCGAACGCGAAGTCCCGCAGGATCAGGTGGTCCCGCCCCCGGCCTCCCCGGCCGAGGGCGATCCTGTGATCCTGCAGATCGGCTCGTTCCGGCGGTTCGAACAGGCCGACGAGATGAAGGCCCGCATCTCTCTGCTGGGCCTGAGCCCGCAGGTGCACGAGGTCGAGATCGAGGGCGACACCTGGCACCGCGTCTTTGTCGGCCCCTTCACCCAGGAGGACGACGTCAACCGCGCCCTGGACCGCCTGCGCTCGGAGAACATCGAGGCCCTGCGCCTGCGTCATCGGGACGGTTGATGGCCGCGGCCGGCCCGGACCTGGACGCACTGGCGAGGACCGTAGAGGCCCTGCCGCAGGGCAGCGAACGCCGCGAACTGGGCGAACTGCTGCGCCGGGCCCGCCAGCGGCACAAGCGCGGCCAGCCCTGCGACCGGCTCGTCTCCACCCTGACCGAACGCCTTGCACACGCCGAACAGGGCGCCGCCGAACGCGAACGCCTGCGCCCGCAGCCCGTCTATGCCGGCGACCTGCCGATCCATGCCGAGCGCGAACGGATTGTCGCCGCGATCCGCGAACACCCGGTGCTGGTGCTGTGCGGCGAGACCGGCTCCGGCAAGACCACCCAGCTGCCCAAGCTGTGCCTGGAGGCCGGGCGCGGCGAGGCCGGGCTGATCGGCCACACCCAGCCGCGCCGTATCGCGGCCCGCTCGGTCGCCAGCCGCATCGCCGAGGAGCTGGGCACCACGCTCGGAGGCGACAAGACTTCCACCGTCGGCTTCAAGGTACGCTTCTCCGACCAAACCGGGCCGAACAACTGGGTCAAGCTGATGACCGACGGCATGCTGCTGGCGGAGCTGGCGCATGACCCGGAACTGCGCGCCTACGACACCCTGATCGTCGACGAGGCGCACGAACGCAGCCTGAACATCGATTTCCTGATGGGCGTGCTCAAGCGCCTGTCGAAGAAGCGCCCGGAGCTGCGCATCATCATCACCTCCGCGACGCTGGACCCGGAGCGGCTGTCCGCGTTCTTCGACGACGCCCCGATCCTGACCGTGGCCGGACGCACCTATCCGGTGGAGCTGCGCTACCGCCCGATCGAGCCGGAAGAGACTGGCGAGGACGAGAACACCGGACGCGGCGAACGCGACCTGTTCGACGGCATCCGCGACGCGGTCGCCGAATGCGAGCGTGCCGGCCCCGGCGACATCCTGGTGTTCCTGCCCGGCGAGCGCGAGATCCGCGACGCCCACAAGGCCCTGCGCGGCCAGGTGCGCGCGGACACCGAGGTCCTGGCGCTGTACGCGCGCCTATCCGCCCGCGAGCAGTCGCGGGTCTTTCAGTCCCACGCCGGGCGGCGCATCGTGCTGGCCACCAACGTCGCCGAGACCGCACTGACGGTCCCCGGCATCCGCTTCGTGATCGACTCGGGGCTGGCCCGCGTCTCGCGCTACTCCTGGCGCTCGCGGGTGCAGCGCCTGAGCCTGGAGCCGATCTCGCAGGCCGCCTGCGACCAGCGCGCCGGGCGCTGCGGACGGCTCGGCCCCGGCATCTGCATCCGGCTGTTCGCGGAGGACGACTACAACCTGCGCCCCCCGTTCACCGACCCGGAGATCCAGCGCTCCAACCTCGCCTCGGTGATCCTGCAGATGGCCGCGCTGAAGCTCGGCCAGCCGCGCCAGTTCCCGTTCGTGGACCCGCCCGACCCGCGCCTGGTCAAGGACGGCTACCGCCTGCTGGAGGAGCTGGGCGCGGTGGATGCGCGCGGGCGCATCACCCCGCGCGGCCGCCAGCTGGCGCGCATGCCCATCGACCCGCGCCACGGCGCGATGCTGCTGGCCGGGGCCGATCACGGCTGCGTGACCGAGACCGCGACCATCGCCGCCTTCCTGTCGCTGCAGGACCCGCGCGAGCGCCCGGCCGAGGCCACGCAGGCCGCGGACCAGGCCCATCGCGAGTTTCAGGTCGAGGGCTCCGACTTCATGGGCATGCTGAGGCTGTGGGAGGCCTGGCACACCGCACGCGAGGACCTTGGCTCGAATGCGCTGAAACGCTGGTGTCGCGAGCACTTCCTGAACTTCCTGCGCATGCGCGAGTGGCAGGAGCTGCGCGTGCAGCTCCTGCGCCAGGCCCGCGAGATGGACCTGAAGCCGAACCACCAGCCCGCCGACGCCGAGCCCGTGCACTGCGCGCTGCTGACCGGACTGGTCAGCCAGATCGGACAGAAGACCGAGCGCGGCGACTATCTAGGCGCACGCAACCGCCGCTTCCAGATCCATCCCGGGTCGGTCCTGGCGAAGAAGAAACCAGCCTGGGTGATGAGCGCGGAGATCGCCGAGACCACGCGCGTCTACGCCCGCGACAATGCCCGTATCGAGCCCGACTGGATCCTGGGCGCGGCCCCACATCTGCTCAAGCACCACATCTTCGAGCCGCACTTCCAGCGCCGCAGCGGGCGCGTCGGGGCCTTCGACCGCATCACCCTGTATGGCCTGGTCGTCGCCCCTAAAAAGCCGGTGGACTTCGCGAAGCACGACCCGGCCGAGGCGCGGCGCATCCTGATCCGCGAGGGCCTGGTCGGCGGCGAGCTGCGCACCCGCTCGAAGGGGGTACAGGCCAACCGCGAGGCGGTGGCCGAGATCGCCGAGCAGGAGGCGCGCGGGCGCCGGCGCGACCTGCTGGTGGAAGAGGATCGCCTGTTCGACTTCTATGATGCCCGCCTGCCGGCGGAGATCACCGACGGCACGAGCTTCGAGACCTGGGCACGCAAGACCGAGACGAAGGACCCGGACGCCCTGCGGATCGACCGCGCGGAGCTGCTGAACGAACCGGACACCGCACTCCCACAAGGGGCCTACCCTGACCACCTGGAGGTCGAGGGCCTGCGCCTGCCGCTGGCCTACCGCTTCGAACCGGGCCAGCCGGACGACGGCGTGACCGTGACCATCCCGATCGCGGCGCTGAACGCGGTACCCGACTGGCTGGGCGACTGGCTGGTACCGGGGCTGCTGGAGGAGCGCGTGACCGGTCTCTTGAAGAGCCTGCCCAAGGGCCTGCGCCGCCAGTTCGTGCCCGCGCCGGACTTCGCGCAGGCCGCGCTCGCGCGCATCGAGCACCGCCAGGGCCCGCTGATCCCGGCCTTGGCCGAGGCCCTGCGCGCGATGACCGGTACCGAGATCCCGCTGGATGCCTGGCGCCCGGAGAACCTGGAGCCACACCTGGTGATGCGCTTCCGCATTCTCGACCCGGAAGGCAACGAGCAGGCCAGCGGCCGCGACCTGGCCGCGCTGAAGCGCCGGCTGGGCGACAGCGCCGAAGCCCACTTCGACGCCAGCCGCCCGGACGAGATCACCCGCGAGGGGATCACCGAATGGGACTTCGGCGCGCTGCCGGAGAGCGTCGAATTCGACCACCAGGGGGCGCAGCTGCGCGCCTTCCCGATCCTGGTCGATCGCGGCGATGCCGTCTCGCTGGAGCTGGAACCGGACCCGGCGCGGGCCGCGCGGGCCCACCGCGCGGGCCTGCGCCGGCTGTTCCTGCTGGGCGCGCGCAAGACCGCCCGCGACCTGCGCCGCCAGCTCCCGGAGATCGAACGCGCCTGCCTGAACTACTCGACACTCGGCAGCTGCGAGGCCCTGCGCGACCAGATCCTTGAGGCCGCGGCCGACCGCGTGTTCCTGGCCGATCCCTGGCCACGCGATGCCGAAGCCTTTCAAGAACGCCTGGAGGGTCGCCTGCCCGAGTTCTCGCCCACGGTGATGGAGCTCTCGCACCTTGCCGCCGAGATCCTGCGCCACTGGCACGACCTGCGCACCCGGCTGCAGGGGGATCTGCCGCTTTCCTGGATCGAGGCCGCACGCGACATCCGCGGGCAGCTCGAGGCCCTGGTCCCGGCCGATTTCCTGCTGCGCACCCCGCATGACGTGCTGCCCGAGCTGCCGCGCTACCTGCAGGCAATCGACAAGCGCCTGGAACGCCTGACCCAGGCGCCGGACAAGGACCGCGCCCGTCGTGTGGCGGTCGAGCCGCTGTGGCAGCAGGCCCAGGAGCTGATCGCGCGGGCGCCGGACCACCCGGACGTGCTCGCGTTTCGCTACCGCATCGAGGAGTTTCGCGTCTCGCAGTTCGCCCAGGAACTGGGCACGCGCGAGAAGGTGTCGCCGAAACGGCTGGAACGCGAATACGCGGACGTGATCCAACGACTGGCAAGTGGTACATGAGCGTTCTTGATAAGGGAAGCAGCGGATGCGCGTAGTCGTGATCGGGGCCGGCGTCATCGGTGTGACCACCGCCTGGTACCTGCAGGAGGCCGGGGCCGAGGTCGTGCTGGTGGACGCCGCCCCCACCCCCGCCACCGGCTCCAGCCAGGCCAATGGCGGCATGCTGCATGCGAGCCACGCCGAACCCTGGAACACCCCCGGCGTCGGGCTGGACCTGCTGCGCTTTCTCGGCCGCACGGAGTCGCCGCTGCTGTTGCGCCCGCGCGCCCTGCCGGGGCTGGCCGGCTGGGGCCTGCGTTTTCTGTGGCACAGCCGCCGTTCGCTGTTCGAGCAGCACACCCGCCTGAATGCCCGCCTGGCCGCGTTCTCGCTCCGGGAGATCGACCGCCTGCAGCGGGAACTGGCGAGCGCGGGGCTGGACTTCGACTTTCGCCGCTGCGGCATCCTGAAGCTGTTCCAGGACCCGGCCAGCCAGGCCCACAACCGTGCCGCCAGCGAGGCGATGCGTGATGAGGATGTGCGCTTCGAGGACTGGGACGTGGAACGGATCATCGCCGAGGAGCCGGCATTGGCCCCGGTGCGCGACCGCCTGTGCGGCGGGCTGTTCTTCCCCGGGGATGCAATCGGCGACGCCGCCCGCTTCACCGAGCAACTGCTCGCGATCGGCCAGCGCCGGGGCATCCGCTATTACCCGAACGTCACCGTGCGGCGCCTGCGCACCCACCGTGGCCGCATCGATGCGGTGGAGACCTCCGAAGGGCCGATCGCGGCGGATGCCTGCGTGGTCGCCAACGGCTACCACGCCCCGGACCTGCTGCGTCCGCTGGGGCTGCATCTGCCCGTCGCCCCGGTGAAGGGCTATTCGCTGACCCTCCCGATGAACGCCGACTGCCAGCTGAACCTGCCGCTGATCGATGACGCCAACAAGGTGGTGATGACCCCGCTGGGGGAACGCCTGCGCCTGGCCGGCACCGCCGAATTCGCCGGCCGCGATCGCCATCTGAATACCAAGCGCGCGGCGAATGTCCTCGATCAGTGCCGGCGCACCCTGACCGGCCTGCCCGCGACCTTCGACCCGCAGACGATGGCACCCTGGACCGGGCTGCGCCCGATGAGCGCCCGTGGCACGCCGATCCTCGGCCCGACCGCCATCGAGGGCCTGCACCTGAATACCGGGTCCGGGCACCTGGGCTGGACGTTTGCCTGCGGCGCGGCAGCGCTGGTTCGTGCGGGGGTGCTGAACGAATCGCCGTCCCTTCCGATGGAAGACCTTAGGCTTTGATCTCGGCCCGGGGCGATGCGTTTCGCTGCGCTCAACACATCCTACAGCCCGCCCTGCCTATCGTAGGATGCGTTGAGCAACGCGAAACGCATCATGAGGCCATGCAGGCCACCCGGTTTAAGACGCCGGGAACACCATCCGGATGCGGGCACCATGCAGCTCCGGTGCCTGTTCGATATGCAGCTCGCCACCGTGGTCCTGCACCAGGGCCTGGATGATGCTGAGCCCCAGGCCCTGGCCGGCCTCGGCATCGCCGCGCACGTCGGCGCGCTCTCCCCGCTCCAGTACCCGGGCGCGATCCGCTGGCGCGATGCCGGGCCCATCGTCATCAATGGTCAGGGTGACGGCCTGCGGCGTGCAATGCGTCGAGATCCGCACCCGGCTGGTCGCATGGCGGATCGCGTTGTCCAGGGTGTTGCCCAGCAGTTCGAAAATCGCACCCGGCTCCATGCGCAGGGCACAGCCAGGGTCGAGCTCGCTGTCCAGGTCCACGCCCTGCTGGCTGGCGAGCCGTCCGAGCGCCTGGCAGGTACGCTCGATGATGGGGGCCAACGGCTCGGGCGCCTGGAACGGCGCCGGACCCAGGCGCTGCGCCTGACTGAGCTGGTGCTGCACCATGGCCTGCAGCCGGTCGACCTGGCGCCGCATGTCCTCGGGGTCGGGGTTCTGGCTCTCCAGGTTGAGACGCAGCGCGGAAATCGGGGTCTTCAGGCTGTGGGCCAGGTCAGCCAGGGCGTTCTGCTGGCGGTTCAGCCGCGCGCGCTCGAACTCGATCAGATCGTTGATGCTTCCGGTCAGGGCCTGCACCTCGGTCGGGTACGGGCCCTCCAGTCGCCCATGATCCCCGTGCCGCAGCGCCTCCAGGTCGCCCTGTACGCGGCGCAGCGGCCACAACCCCCAGAACCACAGCGCCAGCCCCAGGGCGACGATCAGCGAGAACGTCATCGTCATCAGCCCCTGCCAGAGGCTGGCGCGATACTGCTCCACCTGTTCCTCGAAGGCCTCTCGGTCCTCCAGCATCTGGAAGGTCAGCCCGACCTGGCCACCGTCCAGCTCCCACTGCACGGGGAGGCTGAAGGCGAAGAAGTCGTCCTCCGACCAGCCGCGCAGGGAGACCCCCACCGCGGACGGGGAGCGCCAGAGTGTGCGACCGTCGGGACCGAGGATGCGGGCATAGAGGCCACTGGCGGGCAGTTGCAGGCGGCTCTCGGGCAGCATATCGGGGACGCGGACCTCGTTGCGCCCGACGACCTCGACCAGCCCCATCAACAGCAGGACCTGGGCCTCCAGGCGTGTCTCGACGGCATCTGCCGCGTTGTCGCGAAAGGCGGCCTCCAGCACCCAGGCCGTCAGCAGGGAAAACACCAGCACGGTAGCCCCCGCGACCAGTGCCAGGCGCAGGGTCAGGCTGCTGCGGATCTGGCGCAGGGGGCGTCTCATGAGATGGCGGACGAAGGGGCGATGCAGCCTGTATGCGGCGTCATGAGTCCGAGGTGGAATCGGACGGGGTCGTGGCATCCGCCTCGCGCACGAAACGGTAGCCCCGACCGCGCAGGGTCTCGATCAGGCCCAGGCTGCCGTCCGGGTCCAGCTTGCGGCGCAGGCGGCCGATCAACACCTCGATCACGTTGCTCTCGCGATCCTCGTCGTGCTCGTAGAGGTAGTCCGCCAGCACCTCCTTGCTCAGCACGCGCCCCGGCTGGCGCACCAGCGTCAGCAGCAGGCGGTACTCGAAGGTGGTCAGCGAGACCGGCTCGTCGTTCAGGCGGACATCGTCGGTGGCGGTGTCGATCACCAGCGGCCCGAACAACAGCCGTTCGCGGCCGGCCTGCAGGCTGCGGCGAGCCAGGGCACGCAGGCGCGCGACCAGCTCCTGGATGTGAAATGGCTTGGTCAGGTAGTCATCGGCCCCGGCCTCGAGCCCTTCAACCTTGTCCTGCCAGCGGTCACGGGCCGTGAGGATCAGGATGGGCAGTTGTGGCTTGACCTCGCGGGCCTTGCGAATGACGTCGAGCCCGTCCATGCCCGGCAGCCCCAGGTCCACCACCGCGATATCGCAGTGGTACTCGGTCAGCAGGTACAGGCCGGTGTCGCCGTCCGAGGCGGTATCCACGCGACAGCCATTGTTCTCCATCTCTTCGGCGATCTGGCTGCGCAGAGCCAGGTCGTCCTCGATTACTACCACGCGCAGATTCATGGGTCGAGCTCCGTCCCTTCCTCGATCTTGATCGTTCGTACCTGCTGGTTGTCGGTCAGGATACGCACGATAAACACGCGATTCCCGTACTCGGTCAAATCTTCGCGTGCGGACAGGACTCGCCCCGGGTAGTTGGCCTCCACCCGCGACACCGCCTCGTCCAGGGTCCAGACGGCCGCGCGCGGGTCTTCGGTGATGAACTGGGCCTGCGCCGCGAAGGGCGCCACCAGGATCGCCAGCAGAAGCCCGAGCACACCCGCGCCGCCGATGACTCGGCGTCTCCGGCCACCGCCTTTGGCAACGGTCTCCGGTCCGGGGCGCATAGCGGTAGTCTCCGTGACGGTGTGGGCGAACAAACTCTTGCAGCTACAAGGCTATAGGCCTAGCCTGAACGTTATCTGAAACCGGATGTTCCCGTCATGACCCAAGCCCCTGCCCCCTCCGAACCCGAGGTACCCCTGGAGGAAGAAGCCGGCCCCCTGCGCTGGGACGAACTGATGCCGCATTTCGCCCGTGGTGTGGTGATTCGCGTGGCCCCCGAACTGGACCTGATCGAGGTGGCCCGCGCAATTCGCGACGATGCCACGCATCAGGTCAGCGAATGGCTGGCCAGTGATCAGGTCGCCCGTGCCACGGATGACGACGCACGGCGCTGGGCGGCGAACAACCCCGTCTTTACCGCCATCGTCGCCGCCCCCTGGGTACTCGCCCAGGAGCGCAGCACGGCGCACTGACCCGGCCATGGCCTCCCCCCTGGGCATCGAGGACGACACGCTGGCCCGCCTGATCCAGGCGGCGCGGGAGTTCCACGCCAAGGAGGAGGTCGTGTTCCCCGACTCGAACCCCGACACCTCGGACGATGACTGGGCCATGCAGGTCCTGGCGGACCACGCGGGCGATCTGACCCTGCGCGAGCTGGAGGACACAATGAGTGGGCTCGGGCCGGAATACCAGGCGGAGCTGCAAGCGCTCAGTGCGGTCGGCCGAGGCGACTACGCAGTCGAGGAATGGGAAAGCGCTCTGGAGGATGCCCGCGACGACTGGAGCCCGGACACAGCCCACCGCCTGGTTGCCAATCCGATGATCGCGGACGAATGGGAGGCCGGGCTGGAACAGATGCAGGCCGCCGATCAGTAAAAAGCGCTCCGGGCTCAGCCGGAGTCGAATTACACCCCCAGCGCGGCAGAATCGAACTGTACGGCGACCCCGTCTTCCATCACTCGCACCACCTGCGCCTGCACCCGCGGCGGTTCACCGCCATCCCCCAGCAGGCCGAACACCTGCAACATAAACTGATCGCCCGGACTCAGCCCCTTCAGGACATCAATCCCGGCCTGATCACGATCCTCCCAGGCCAGGAAGGCCCCACCGCCGGAGATATCGTTTGTGGTGAGCCGTACCTGGCTTCCATCACTGCATTCCGCCACCACCTCGACGGTCATCGGGATGCGCGGATGGCGCCGACGTTCCCCTGTCATGGCCTCTCTCCTGCTGCAGATGCCTTCTCAAGGCATCGAAAAGATGGATACGTTGTGCTATATCCCAGAACAATGATCGTTCCATCACACGATCAGGCGCAACTCCGGGCGAACACACCCGGAAGTGCATACCGGCCCGGCAACCGCACCGGGCAGTAGAAACAAGGCAGTACCGAGATAGCTGTCGCCATATAACAAAGTCACTTCACGACGGAGGAGTCCGTTCACATGAAGCAATCACGTTTGTTCGTGGCGGGGCTGGTGGCCTCGCTGGCGATGGCGGGTACCGCATCCCAGGCTATCGCCGACAATGACGAAATCACCCGTGGCCAGCTGATGGCCGCTTCCTGCAAGGCCTGCCACAACGCCGCCGGCGCCGAAAAGGGCGTGCCCGATCTGGGCCGAATCCCGCCGGAGGTAATCCAGAGCCAGATGCGCGCATTCCGCGATGGCGACCGTGACGCGACCATCATGGATCGTCACGCCAAGGGCTACACGGACGAAGAGATCGAAGCGATGTCGGTCTACTTCTCGCGCTTCTGATCACGGGGGATGACAACAATGCACAATTTTACTCGACGCCATTTCCTGAAGGCCTTCGGGATCACCAGCGCGGCCGCCCTGACCGGTATTGGCTGCGCCCCGCGTGCCGCCCGTAACGGCGCCAAGGCCCATGTGGTCGTGGTCGGGGGCGGCTCCGGCGGTGCCACCACGGCGCGCTACCTGAAACAGTTCTCTCCGGACATGATGGTCACGCTGATCGAACCCAACGCCACCTACGTCACCTGCTACGGCAGCAACTGGGTGATCGGCGGATTCGAGAGCATGGATGCAATCACGCACGGCTACGACAACCTGCGCGACCGTGACGGCATCGACGTGATCGAAGACAAGGTCGTTGGCGTGGACGCCGACAGCCGCACCGTCCGGCTCGAAAGCGGCGACAGCCTGCAGTACGACAAGCTGGTCATGTCGCCGGGAATCGACTTCAAGTACGACGACATGCCCGGCATCGAAGAGGCCGACGCGGAGACGATCCCGCACGCATGGAAGGCCGGCTCGCAGACCGAGCTGCTGCGCTCGCAGCTACTGGAGATGCCGAACGGTGGCGTGTTCGTCATGGTCGCGCCGCCGAACCCGTTCCGCTGCCCGCCGGGGCCGTACGAACGCGTCTCGCTGATCGCGCATTACCTGAAGGAGCACAAGCCGCGCTCCAAGATCATCGTGCTCGACGCCAAGGACAACTTCTCCAAGCAGGGCCTGTTCGAGGAAGGCTGGGAGATGCACTACGGCGACATGATCGAATGGCGTGCCGCGTCGGATGGTGGCCTGGTCGAGGAAATCGATGTCGGCGAGATGACCGCCCGGGCCGACAGTGGCTTCGAACGCGTACGCGCGGACGTGATGAACTTCATCCCGGCGCAGCGGGCCGGCCAGATCGCCCACGATGTCGGCCTGACCAACGACGAAGGCTGGGTCCCGGTCGACCAGCGAACCTTCAAGTCGGAGATGGACGACAACATCTACGTACTGGGGGACGCCAGCGTGGCGGGCGCCATGCCGAAGTCCGGCCACTCGGCCAACAACCAGGGCAAGATCGTCGCCGCGGCGATTGTGCGCGAGTTGATGGACCAGGAGCCGCTCGATCCCTCGTCGGCCAACACCTGCTACAGCCTGATCACCCCGGAACACGGGATCAGCGTGGCGGCCGTGTACAAGTACCAGGATGGTGCTCAAGCAGGCGTCGAAGGCTCTGGCGGTGTCAGCCCCTCGGGCGAGACCTCCAGCTTCCGCGCTCGCGAGGCCGCGTACACTCAGGCGTGGTACGCCGGGATCACCCAGGACATCTGGGGCTAGCCTCACTCACAGCCATGACGGCTGTAAACGACGGATGAAGACGGCGCCTGCGGGCGCCGTCTTCTTTTGTGGGGCGGCTCAGGCGTTCAAGTCAGGGATCAAGCGACTGCGCAGCCGCTGGATGGCGTCTTTCAGCTGCAGCTTGCGCTTCTTCAGCCGCTGGATCGCGAAGGCATCCGGTGCCGGTTGCTCGTGCATCACCGCGATCGCGGAATCCAGCGCCCGATGCTCGGACTCAAGCTCCGCCAGTCGTGCACGAATCTGACTCTCCGTCTCCAACAGCCCCTCCTCGCTTGTCTGTGCGGTCACGAGATACTTCCAGCTCGCGTATCATCGCAGACCCACCCCGCCCGGACCATCCCGCGCCCATGGCCATCCGCAACACCAGCCTGCCTATCGACACCCCCCGCGGCATACGCCTGAACGGCGTCCTGGTCGAACCGGATGACGGTCCGCTGCTGGGCCAGGCCTGCATCGCACACTGCTTCGCCTGTTCCAAGGACTTCCCCGCGACCGTGCGCCTGGCGCGCGCCCTGGCGGAAGAGGGCATCGCCACGCTGCGTTTCGACTTCGCCGGCCTGGGCGACTCCGAGGGCCGCTTTCGCGACAGCACGCTGGATACCTATTGCGAGGACCTGAACGCGGCCCTGGACGCATTGAAACAGGCGACCGGCGAGCCCACCGACCTCCTGATTGGCCACAGTTTCGGCGGGGCCATGGCCATCCACGTCGGCAGCCAGCGCGAAGAACTGGGCGGCATTGTCACCATCGCCGCACCCAGCCGGCCCGGCCATGTCGCGCACCTGTTTGGTGACATCGCTGACACCATCGAGCGCGAAGGCTTCGCCCGCGTCAATATTGGCGGCCGCCCGGTCGAGATCGGACGGGCATTCCTGGATTCGATCGAAGAGCCGACACTGGACAGTGCCCTGGAACGCATGACGCAGCCGCTGCTGCTGCTGCACGCCCCCGGCGATACGGTGGTGAGCGTCGATCACGCCCGCCGGATCTTCCAGCAGGCCCACCACCCCAAGAGCTTCGTCGCCCTGCACCAGACCGACCACCTGCTCTCGCGCCCGGAGCACACCCGGTATGTCGCCGGGTTGATCCACGCCTGGGCCGCCAACCTGCTCGATTAGCCCCAGCGCACGCCGAACTGTAGGAGGCCAGCCCTCTGGCCGATCGGACGCCGGAAAAAACCATCGGCCAGAGGGCTGGCCTCCTACACCATGACCCAGGGCCTACCAGTAATTCTCGGTGGTGATCTGCCCCGGCTTGCGGCGGCGGTTCTTCTCCAGCCCGCGCTCGCGGAGGATGGTGGCGGTGTCCTTTACCATAGCCGGGTTGCCGCACAGCATCACCTGCGAGTGCTCCGGCGCGATCTCGAGCCCGGCGTGATGCTCCAGGCGGCCCTCGGCAATCGCCGCGGGGACGCGGCCCTCGAGCCCGCCCGGGCAGGGTTCGCGGCTAACGAACGGGATGTACTGAAACTGTTTCGGGGCGCGTTCCTGGAACTGCCGGATCGTATCCTGGTAGGTCAGTTCGTCCGCCTTGCGCACGGCGTGGATCAGCCGGATGTTCTCGAAGCGTTCCCAGGGGGTGTCGGTCTTCAGCATCGACAGGAAGGGCCCCAGCGCGGTGCCGGTGGACAGCAACCACAGGTCGCGACTGTCCGGCAGCTCGTCCAGGGTGAAGAACCCCGTGGCGCGCGGCATCAGCTCGACCGTGTCCCCGGGCTCCAGCTGCACCAGCCGGTTCGACAAGGGGCCCTCCGGCACCGTGATCAGGTAGAAATCCAGAGGGGTCTCGTCCGGCGCGTTCACATAGGAATAGGGGCGTGCGACCGGCTCGCCGTCGATCTCCAGGCGCAGCCGGTTGAACTGCCCGGCCTTGAACGGCTCCACATCCGCCTCTACCCGCAGCGAGAAGAGGCGATCCGTCCACTGTTTGCACTCCTGCACGGTCCCCGTGACCCAGCCCATATTTCCGACTCCATGACTCAAGTATTATCCAGACTGGTGCCGCGCCCGGATGGTTTCAAGCTGTCCTTCAGACGATGCGGATTAATCCGCCCCGCCCCAATCCGTATAATCGGCGCCCGAATCCCCAATCAAAGCTTAACGGAGCAACCATGGCCCGCACCCCCTCGCAGATGATCGAACTGGGCACCGAGGCCCCGAACTTCTCCCTGCCGGACGCCATCTCCGGCGACACCATCAGCCTCGACAGCTTCCCCGACGCGAAAGGCTACATGATTGCCTTCATCTGCAATCACTGCCCGTTCGTGCAACTGATCCGCCACGAGTTCGCGCGCTACGGCCGCGAATACTCGGACAAGGGCATTGCGGTGATCGCAATCAACTCCAACGACATCCAGGCGGTACCGGACGACGCCCCGGACAAGATGCGCGACGACGCCCGTCGTTTCGGCTACAAGTTCCCCTACTGCCTGGACGAGGACCAGTCCGTGGCCAAGGCCTACCACGCCGCCTGCACCCCGGACCTGTACCTGTTCGATGCCGACCGCAAGCTGTACTACCGCGGCCAGTTCGACGAGACCCGCCCCGGCTCCGACACACCGGTCACCGGGCGTGACCTGCGCGCCGCCAGCGATGCCCTGCTGGCCGGCCAGCCGGCCCCCGAGCCGCAGCATCCAAGCCTCGGCTGCAACATCAAGTGGCGCCCGGGCAACGAGCCAGATTACTACGGCTGACGCACCTGCCGGAGCGGGCCGGCCCGCGCAGCGGCCGCGCCCGCCGTATACTGAACGCACACCCTGAACCATGGCCACCGCATGCCGCCCAGCAACGTGATCGACGGCCCGCGGGTCGCCACCTGGCGCTGTCCCTCCTGCCAGGAGGCCGTCCCGCGCCTGCTGCCCAATGGCGAGAGCAACCGCATCCCGATCCCGCCCGCGCGCATGGTCTTGCCGGACAATACCGTGCGTCAGGCCTGTGAACGCGTGCAGGGGTTGCGTGCGCCGGAGATCTGCTTTGCCTGCGGCCAGGCCTACCATGAGCTGCTGGGCACGCTGGTACGCCCGCCAGCCGAGTTGGGCGATGCCCGTGGCGAGCCCGGGCTCAATGACACCGGGATCATCGGGGCCCTGCTGCCGATCGCCGACCAGGGCACACAGATCCTGATCTTCAACGTGGTCGACCAGGAACTGCGCTGCACCGAGATCGAGCGCCTGGCCAGCTTCAACCCCGACCGCCTGACCTACCCCGGTTCGCGCGGCGCCATCGCTCCGCGCATCTGGGCCCTCTACGAAGACCACCTGGCCCAGCTGCACGCCCGCGCACCGGTCCCGTACCACCCCGAATAGCACTTGTCACCGCGAGGCGCGCAGCGCCGTGGCCATCTCTTGGAGCAGCATGAGTCCATGCCCTCTCGCCGTCATCCCGGAAACCGCGCCGCGGTTATCTAGGATCTCGTGCGCCAAGGCGATGGGAACCGCGGGAGACTCCGGCTCTACGCTGCGCTCCGGCCGGAATGACACGGGAAGCGCACTGACCGGAAAAAGACAGTGCCTCAGGCGTCGTCGTCAGCATCCACGCGCGCCAACATGCGCATACCGCCGACCATGCAGCGCAGCGCCTCCAGGGTCTGCAGATCGAAATCTGCCCCGGTCTCGCCGGGCAACTGCCAGTACTTTGGCCGGCAGGTCGCGGGGCGCTGTGACGGTATGGCGCGGGCCGCGGCCGTATCCAGCGCCACCAGCAGATCGGCCCAGGCCAGATCGGCGTCCGTCACCTCGGCCATCGCCTGCGCCGGGCGCACCTCGATCCAGTTCTCCAACTCGGCCGCCGCGGCCAGCTCCGCCACTCGCGCGGCGCGCCCGTCGGGGCGTTCCGCGGCCACCAGCAGCCGCGCACGACGCTTATACATCTCCGCCACCGGGCAGGTGCTTTTGAATGGTACCGCTGACCACCGTCAGGCTATAACGCAAATGATCGAAACGGAGAACGGACGGCATGGCCCACCTCGACTGGTCGCATTATCCGGTGAATGAACTCAAGCTCGTCTACAGCACGCTGCACGCGCAGCTTACGCTGGCGCCGGAGTTGATGGATTCCGAACTGATGGCCGACCTGCAGACCCACCTGCAACAGGCCGCGAAGGCCGACGGCGTGGACGTCTCCACCCACTCCCAGTGGGCCGCCTGGCTGAACGACCGCTGAGCCCCAAGGGCATCACTGCGCACAAGTGCCCGACTGGCCGGAGGGCTGGCCCTCTACAACGAGGCCCGCCACAGAAAAGCACTGATCACTACAACGCTTGCTGCATCTTCTCAAGGCGGCAGACCAAAGCGGGAAGGTGCTCATCTACCAGATTCCAGATCGTGTCGCTGTCGATACCCAGATACGCGTGAATCAACCGGTTTCGGGTCGCGACAATCATGCGCCAGGGGATATCCGGGTGCGCCTCCCGCGCTTCGGAAGGAATATGCCCGGCCGCCTCACCGATCAGTTCGAGGTTTCGAAGCACCGCATCGTAGACCAGCTCGTTCTGCACGAACGCATCACGATCAAGGCCATCCGTATAAGCCATGGCCTTGCGTGCAAATCGAATCATGTCGTCAAGGTAGAAGTGCCACTCGCGCGCTCCCATTGAGTCAGACACGAATCGCCTCGCGCTCGACGTACGGACGCAGCTCGGCGCGCAGGGCCTTTTCGGAGATCAGGTCCACCGGGTGTCCTAACAGGTCTTCAAGATAGAACTGAACGCCAAAATACTGCTGGGCTGAGGCCGGACCGTCGTAGCCGACAAGAATATCCACATCACTCTGCTCGCCGGCTTCGTCACGGGCCAGCGATCCGAACAACGCCAGCCCACGTACACCGAATTCACGCTCGAGATGGGCCCGATGCTCCCTTAGCGCCTGCAATACGGCAGCACGACTCAGGCTGCGAGATGGTTGGTCCATTGCCTCGTCCTGTTGTTGCACGGCGGTCTTACCCATTCAAATATTCAGGCGTCGCCGGCGGTGGCCTTGCGGTGTTCTGCGGCGAAGTCGAGCATGCGCTGCGTGGCCACCAGGGCCTTCTGGCGCGCGGCTTCGTCGACGAAGATCTCGTTCTTCGCCGGCTCCGCCGTATCTTCCAGCGTCTCGGCCAGCGAGACCAGGTCGTTCATGGCCATCCACGGGCAGTGGGCGCAACTGGTGCAGGTCGCGCTGTGGCCGCCGGTGGGCGCCTCGATCAGGGTCTTGCCCGGGGCCACCTGCTGCATCTTGTAGAAGATGCCCTTGTCCGTGGCAACGATGAATTCCTGTTCCGGGCGGTTCTTCACCGCCGCGATCAGCTGGCTGGTGGAGCCGACCACATCGGCCTGATGGATGACCTCGCGCGGGGACTCCGGATGCACCAGCACCGCGGCGCCGGGGTGGCGGCCGCGCAGGTCCTCCAGCGCCCAGGCGCGGAACTCGTCGTGCACCACGCAGGAGCCGTCCCACAGCACCATGTCGGCACCGGTGGTGCGGCGGATGTAGTCGCCCAGGTGTTTGTCCGGCGCCCACAGGACCTTCTTGCCCTGATCGCGCAGATGCTCGACCAGCGGCACGGCGATGCTCGAGGTAACGACGTAGTCGGCCTGTGCCTTTACGTCCACCGAGGTGTTGGAGTACACGACCACGGTGTGGTCCGGATACTGGGCACGGAACTTCGCGAACTCCTCTGCCGGACAGCCAAGATCCAGCGAACACTCGGCCTCCAGCGTCGGCATCAACACGCGTTTTTCGGGGCTCAGGATCTTGGCCGTCTCGCCCATGAAGCGCACCCCGGCCACCACCAGCGTCTCGGCCGGATGCTCCTTGCCGAAGCGGGCCATCTCCAGCGAATCGGACACGCAGCCGCCGGTCTCGTCCGCCAGACGCTGGAGGGACTCGTCCACGTAGTAGTGCGCCACCAGCACCGCGTTGCGCTCGATCAGCAGGCGCTTGATGCGACGCACCAGTTCGTCGCGCTGGGCATCGGTCAACGCATGCAGCGAGGCCGTCACGTGATCCGTGCGCGGAACCTGGAAGATCGGAATTTCGGCCACCGGTGCAGTCATGGGTCCTCAACACCCCGGCATACGGGGCAAATTATCGTTAGCTAATAGTACGACAGGCCCCAGGGCGCTGTCGTTCCTACACATTGTGGGGGCGTGCCCGCGCATCCCAACCCGGGCGCCTATAATGCCCACGCGATGGACGACCTCACCCGCCAATACAAGGCGCTGTCATTTGAAGAGCGCATGGACCTGGCCCTGTCCGCGGACTTGGAGGCGCACTGGCGCCCCCTGCTGGTCCGCGACCAGCACGCCCAGGTGAAGGCCTACTTCTCCCGGCGCATGGACCTGACGCCCGAGGAGGTCGCCCTGCTGCTGGCCGACCCCAACCAGACCGTGCGCCTGAACTGCGCCAAGCGCCCCGACCTGACACCGGAACAGGTCGAGGCCTGCGTGAACGACCGCGACCCGAACCTGCGCTACTTCGTCGCGCGCAATCCGCTTCTGACCGAAGCACAGCGGGAACAACTGATGGATGACGAAGACGAACTGGTGCGCATCGCGGTGCGCAAGGGCCCGAAAAAACGCGGGACCCGCGCCCGCCCCGGACAAGCCGAGATGATCCGTTGACCGAGACCCGTCCCGAAAAACCGAAACGCCCGAAGCCCTCCCGGCGCCGCCGCGCCCTGAGCTGGGGCATCCAGATCGGGATCGCTCTGGTGATCTTCCTGGCCGTGCGCGCCTGGATGGCGCGCGACATGGTCGAGGGCCCCGCACCCGAATTCGAGGCACAGCTGCTGGATGGCACGCCGGTAACGCTCGCGGATTACGCGGACGAGCCCATGCTGCTGCACTTCTGGGCCACCTGGTGCCCGATCTGTCGCCTGGAGGAAGGCGAGATCGTGCGCCTCTCGCAGAGTCACCCGGTGCTCACGGTCGCCATGCAGTCCGGCACGCCGGAGGAGGTGCTGGAGCACCTGAACGAACGCGAGCGCGAACTGGCCGTGGTCAACGACCCGCAGGGCGAACTCGCTTCGCAATACAACGTCCGCGGCGTACCCGCGACCTTCATCATCAACCCCGACGGCGAGATCGTCTTCCGCAAACAGGGCTACGCCCCGCCCCTGGAGTTGCGCCTGCGCCTCTGGCTCGCTCGTTGGCTGTAGGGAAAACTGAGCAGTCTCACGTCGAGACGGTGCAATTCGCTGCGCTCAGCGCACCCCACGCCGACCTCATATCCACCCACGCCCTCGCTGCCGCCACTCAAGCCGCCCGCGGCTCAATTTCACGACGCACGCGTTCCGAAAGTTCGAGTTGCGCCTGCCTCAGTTCATACTCGAGCTGGAGGTTCAGCCAGAAACGCTCGGAAGTGCCGAAATAACGCGCCAACCTCATGGCCGTGTCAGCCGAAATGCCACGACGCTCGCGCACAATGTCGTTCATGCGCGTCGTCGGAACATGCAATGCCCCAGCAAGCGCGTTCACACTGAGACCCAACGGGGCAAGAAACTCCTCGCGCAGGACCTCACCTGGATGGATGGGTCGCATACCGCTTGTGCTCATGGTCTAACCTCCTTCCGGAACCCTTCAGTGGTAATCGACGATCTCCACATCCTCGGGACCTTCGTCCGTCCACCGGAAACAGATGCGCCACTGGGCGTTGATTCGGATGCTGTGCTGCCCTTCGCGGTCGCCAGACAGGGCCTCCAGCCGGTTCCCCGGCGGAGAGCGCAAATCCTGCAGTGTCTCCGCCGCTTGAAGCTGAATCAGCTTGCGCTCCACGATTGTTCGGACGCTCGACCAACGCCGACTCCTGCCCGTTTCGAACAGCGCCCGGGTTTCCCTACACCGAAAGCTTCTGATCATGGAAACAGAATATAACGCTTAACGGTAAGCAGCAAACTAATGGTGCAGTTCGCTGCGCTCAGTGCACCCTACGCATCGCCACCCGACCGTAGGATGCGTTGAGCAAAGCGAAACGCATCGTGCTCAGGCAACCGAGCGCCTAATCATCCAACTCCCGCAGGACGCGGAAGCCGAGATTGGTGTCCATCTCGTCGATGTTGCGGCGGCGCCGGGCAGCGCTGCGGGTGTTTACGGCCGGGTCGAACCACGAGCCGCCCTTGACCACGACCCACTCGTTGTCCGGGTCGCGACGATAGACGCCATCGCGCGGCAGGCTGGCATGGTTGTCATGCCAGGGTGAGGAGGTGAACTCCTGCACGTTGCCGTGCATGTCGTACAGGCCCCACAGGTTCGGCTGGAAGCTGCCGACATCCAGCGGACGGGACAGCGGGAAACAAGCCGGGATGTACCACCTGCGGCGCTGGCGGCGCTCCTCATAGGGAAACAGGGAGTTGAAGTGCACGTCGCGGCAGCCCACCACCTCGCCGAAGGCAAAAGGCGTGCGCGTACCGGCCCGGCAGGCGTATTCCCACTCGGCCTCAGTAGGCAGACGATAGCGCTTGCCGGTCTCCTCGCTCAGCCAATCGAGATACTGCTGGATCGACGCGGGCTTGATGTTGAAGATCGGCGTTCGTGGTGTCCGCGGCCACACCAGCCAGTCCCAGGGCTCCCAGCCCGCCGCCTCGGCGAAGGCGTCCCACTCCTCGCGCGTAACGGCAAAGCGGCCCAGGGCAAAGGGCTTCTCCAGCACCACATAGCGCCGCGGCGATTCGTGCTCCTGATGCCCATACTCCGACGCGTCCGAACCGATCTCACCCTCACCCGGCGGGATCACCTGCAACTCGGGCGTCAGCGCACCCGAACGCGCCTCGTCACGGAACGTGACATCCAGCCGCGCCTTTCGCGCCGCCCGCTGCTGCAGATCCAAGAGATCCGCCTGCTCCATCGCCCGAACGCCCTTCGCCATCAGACCCTCTCACACAGAATTTTGGGCTAGCCGATAACCGAACGTGCGGTACCGCATTCAGTGTGTAGGCAACATCCGTCCACAGCCGTTCCCGGCATAGGCGCTAGGAGGATATCCACGCAACTAATCGAGGCATCTCAAGAAAATCAGGTCGCCACTAGGACCAGGAGCTCACCAGCATTCGGGGGGCTCACGCTCGGTCTCACCTTCGCTACGCACGACTTCGATCCTCATGGTTCCTGTTCCACAGGTCGAATCCGTTATCCCATCGACCTTCGTCGCCCGAACAATGAACTCATCACCGGATGCACTGGAAATCTCGATAGTCCATAGCCCTTCATCACTCACCGCCTCGAGGCCCAGATCCGATAGCTCGGCAGCAAACTCCCGGTTGTTGGCACGATGGCGCTCCTGACGGAGCATTACGTCCGTCAGCGCGTTGCGGGCATCTGCCCGCTCGGCCCGCATGACGTAGTTTTGATAGGCCGGAAACGCGATCGCGGCGAGAATGGCGATCACGACGACAACAATCATGAGTTCAATCAGGGTAAATCCCAAGACGAAGCGCTTTTTGCCCATGGCACTCTCCGGCGACTGCGAACCAGCGGGTTCACAACGAGCATATCACCGACAGGGACACCTGCCGCGACCGACGCGCGAACGGTCCTTTGGGCTCAGCGAACGGCTACACGCCCTGACCGCTGAGGCCCATACTATATGCACAGCAACCTATATTCCCGAGGCCCCAACCGGATGTCATCCGAACCACGCCAGCACCGAACCCGGCTGCGCCCGATGCGCGGCTTCACCTTGATCGAATTGATCGTGGTGGTCTCGGTGCTCGCGATCATAGCAACGCTTGCCGCGCCGAACTTGATGGCGCTGTTAGATAACCGGCGCCTCAACGGGGCGGCCGAAGCGATCCTGGCAGAGCTCCAGTTCGCCCGGTCAGAAGCCATCATGCGTTCGCGCGAGATCACACTCGAACTGGGCTCCAATGGCACCTGGCTGCTAACACGAGACGCCGACAACGCGCAGATCCGGGCACTCGACGCAGAGGACTACCCACGGATCGAGTTCACCTCCAATAACACATGGGACGAAGGCGTTCTGATGGACCCGGTACGCGGCCTGGCGCTGCGCGCCAACAGTGCAGATCAGGTGATCTCCCCGATGGCCAGCATTACCGTTACAGACCCCCGAGGCCGCGCACTCGAAGTTCGCCTGAATGCGCTGGGCAGAGCCTGGATTTGCCAGACCGGCGGCAGCGGACGTTACGGGGCTTGCACACAATGAGCACGCGAAATCTGCCTTCAAATATTTGCGCTTTCACACAACCGCGCAGACCTGGCCGTGGTCGCCAGAGCGGCGTGACCCTGGTCGAACTCATGATCGGACTAGTGGTCGGCCTTGTTGTCCTCCTGGCCCTCTCCACGATCTACATCGTGACTGTAAGCGCCAGCAACGAAACGCTCTCGTCTGTTCGCCTTAACCAGGACATGCGCTCCTCCATGCTGATCATCTCGTCCGACCTGCGTCGCGCCGGGTACTGGAATCAGAACATGAATGCCTCCAACCCCTTTCCTGCTGGCACCGGCGGAGGGCTAGAACTTTCGGACTGCGCCAGTACTGCCCGTGATTGCAGCCGCCTGAACTACGCCTTCGACCGCAATCGCGACGGCTCTATCGCTAACGAAGAGTCCTACGGTTTCCGCTTCATCGACGGCTCCATCCAGATGCGCAACCCCTCGGCCGACCCCGACGAAGAAGAATGGGTAACACTCGTCGGCGGCTCAAACGATCCAGTCGAAATCACGGGCCTGCGATTCACCGCGATCGCCAACCCGGACGACGGTCCAGGCCAATTCCTCTGCCGGAACATCACTACTGGAGAAGCCAATTTCTCAGCCTGCTCCGCCGATGCATCCGACGCCGGCGAAACCGGCGAAACTGTACTCCAGAAGCGCCGAGTTCAAGTAATCATGGAAGGCCAGATGGGTAACCACAGAGCCACCCTGACCGAAACCGTGCGTGTCCGGAACGACCGGCGCGTCACCCTGCAATAGCCAGGAGCGCCATACGCCATGCCGATTACCACATCAAAAAGCTCGCCCTTCCACTCGGCTCCGCCGCAGCGCCAATCTGGCGCCATGGCTCTAGTCGTCGGGGTGATCCTGTTCTTTGGGGCGACTTTGATCGCGTTATATACAACCGACCCAGTCCGTACCGAGCAACAGGTGGCAGGTAACGAGTACCGGGCGTTTCAGGCACTAAACGCCGCTGAAGCGGGCCTAGGCCATGTTCAATCCTTTTTCATCTCGGGCGGGACCGATGACCTCTGCGGACCGCATTCGCTGGGTCCGAACGGTGACCGAGGAAGCTTCGCGGTCATTCGCATCGATAACGAACCTTGCGACTCGTACGAAGCGCCCTCCGACGTAGACGCCATTGGTTACAGGACCGTCAACATTGAGGTAGAAGGGCGCAGCGACGATGGTTCGGCCATCCGAAACCTGTCACAAAGCGTCTTCCTGATGGACTTCGGCGAAGGGGAGTCAGAAGGGACTCTCGCCCCGCTCAATTTTGCTGGACAGGTCGATTTCGAAGCGCCCAACAGTAACGCTTTCCGGGTGGACGGATCCGGCGGCCCAGCAATCTCGCTTCAGGATGCTGCCAACCGTGATGCTGTGATTAATGCAATCGCCGAAGTCGGTCGGGCCGACAACTATAGCGGCCCCATTTCAGATGGCGGCTTTGGCGAACCTTGGGACAGCCCCGCAATGCTCAATGAATTCGTCACCGCTATCGAAAGCACCCCCGGCGCGGGCGACGGGTCACAAGGACTCGACGGCATCAACGTCATTGATGGGGATTTCGAAATGAAGGGCAATGACAGCGGCTCTGGAATTCTGGTGGTGAAAGGAGGATTCACGACCACAGGAACGCCAAGCTTCGATGGACTCATTATCGTCCTCGGTGGTAGCTACACAATGACTGGGGGAGGCCAAGGCGGCGTAGGGGGAGGCCAAGACGGAGGCGACGCAAAAGGTGGGTCCGTTTTTGTAAGCAACCTCATCGAGAGCACCGTCAACGGTGAAACGCAGTACCAGTATGGTGAGACAAGCTTCGAAAGCTCAGGCGGCGGCAACGCACAGTTCACATTCAATTTTGATGCTCTCAATGCCGCGCGCGACTTACTAAGCGAGCAAGCAAGAGACCTCTGGCATCTAGAAGATCCCTCCGGACCATCAGGCCCTAATATTTATGGGGCTGGCATCCAGACGGGAATTATCGACGGCAGCTGGGTGGACTTCGAATGAAAAACAGTTATCGCATCGCGCTCGACCAATCGAAGCACGCCTTCCATCACCGGAACCAAGGTTTCGCCCTTCTTGAGGCGATGATCGCACTGGTCGTCTTCGCCGTCGGCTTGTTGGCAGTGGCGCAGTTCCATGGAACGCTACTCAAAACAAGCGCCGAAAGCAAAGCTTCCAGTGAAGCGCTGTACATAGCCCAACAGAAGGTCGACGAGCTGAGATCTGTGGGATGGGAGGAGCTCCAAAGTGGGAGTGAGACCGGCATTGAGGGCACTAACGATATTTTTGATATTGAGTGGGGCGTCGCCAAGGATGGCGGGGATCTCGCTCAGGTTTTCGTCAGAGTGAACGGCTCGGAGATTGAGGGGATTCAACTCTATACTGCCATTTCCCGAGTGGCGGATATCGCGCTATCTCAGAGCGATGGCGACGGGGTCACTGGTTCATATCCCGTGGACAGCGAAGGAGATCCAGAACTGCCGACCGACGCTGAGCTCGGCCGGACCGTAGACGGATTCGAAGTCCGGAGGGAGAACGGGGAGGTGAGCGAGATTATCGACCCTGACTCGGGCGATTTCCTGCAACTTCCGAATGGTGGCGCCCGAATCAGCGGGAACATCTTCTTCCTCGACACCGACTTTGAAGGGAGCTTGCCGCCGATACAGGTAACCGCTACAGGAAACTCACTCTGCCGCGTATTCCCCGGGCAGGGGCGCACCAACAGCACGTCTTTCGGGGACTACGAGGCACTGGGGTATTCCTGTCACGTTTCCAACGGCTGGCTGGGTAATATTGTCGCCTTTTCTATGGAACCCTCCGCCCAAGTCTGCATGGGCTCCCCGAACAACCGACCGCAGGCGGTTTCGGGCGGCGGGGGGGGGCGCCGTTGAGCGCCGTTACTTTGGCGCGCGCATCACCGAGAATGACGAGATCGTCGAGATTGGTATCACAGGAAGCCGCGAGGAGGACAAGGCCAGCATTGGCACAGTCTGCGAGCGCGACGAAGATTGTGAAGGCTCCGAGGTTGAAGTGTTCGTCCCCGGCGGGCATCACTTCCTGGTGACCCGAGAAGGAACCGATTGCAATGAGGCCATGACTCGCTTCAGCTCGGAACATGTCGCTCACGAGATGTACGACGCAGACAGCGCAGACAACCCCAATAACCCGTTCTACGACAACCCGGCTGGCCTGGTGTGCACCACTCGCCCCACCTGTGGCGCCGTAACCCAGACCCGCACCACCTTCCGCACCCGAATGAGCGGATTCCTCGACGCAGGTAGCAACGTCTCGACCGCTGATGCACGGATGTCGGGTGGCTCGCTCGAGTGCCAGACGTTCGGGCGGCTCGGGGGCGGGGATGGCAGCGGAGCCTACTGGTGTCCGGTCACCGACCCCATGCGCAGTTCCGCTCAGGGCGTCGTCGGCGCGGCCTCCGGATCCGGAGTCGAGGTAGACGAACTTTGGGGCTACCGAATTGAGCGCGGCGACCAGGGCGAGCTCATCGAAAAGCGTGCCGGGCGTTCGGCTTCCTCACTCAACATTGAAAAAACACTCGACTTCAACAGCTTCGGGTTCGCACTGGCTGCCCGCGGCAGTGGTGACGATGACGATGATGATAATGACGGCGACCCGCCCCCATCCGGATCGGAATGCACGACCGTCGTGCAGGGCAACCTCCGGAACTCGAACCAGAACGTTTCTGTCGCTCTGCCCACTTCAGGGGGTACTTGCTCCCAGACCGGCAATACCTATTCCTGCTTCATTGAAGCCGCAGAAGGGGAGACGTTCGAACTGGAGGCGTCGGGGCCGGGTAATCAACTGAGCGATTTCCGGGGAGAAACGAACTGCGACACGATCAACTATAGCTTCTAGCATCATGGGAAGGGTTGAGTCACGAGAACAGGGCGCGCGCGGATGATACGGGCTTCGGGAAACGTGGCGCGTTCACATCGCTGGCAATAATTTACGCGCGCCTTTAGAGTCATGGCTCAACCAACTCAGGGAGGAGTCTGGTATGCGCAAGGATGCGCTCGGGCTGACGCTCGTGGAATTGATGGTGACGCTGGTGGCGTTTGCGGTGCTGATCGGCATCGCGGCACCCGCTTTCGGTAATCTGGTCGAGCAAAATCGCGTGACCAGCGCGACGAATTCCTTTCTGGCCACCCTGCACCTTGCGCGTAGCGAGGCGATCCGTCGCGGCTCGCCGGTCACGCTGTGCACGTCCCAGGATGGCGCCACCTGTTCGGCGGCAATCGACTGGGACGGCGGCTGGCTCCTTTATCAGAACGCCGCACTGGCCACACAGCCGCCAGGGCCTGATGCGATCGTGCGCGTGGGGCAGGAAGCCCCGCGTGTGGAAATCGCTGGCAACACCCCCACCCGTCACTACATCAGTTTCGACGCATTGGGGCAGTCGCAGCAGCTCTCCGGTGCCTGGCTAATGGGGACCGTCAGTGTCTGCGCGGGCGAAGGCTCGGGGCGGGCGATCGTGCTGTCGAATACCGGGCGACCGCGAGTGGGCGAAGCAACATGCGGCTGAGATGATAAAGACACCGTCCATTGCCGTATTTGGACCGCCGGTTAGAACAGGACTACTCGCGGCCCTTCCCATCATCTAGAAATGAGCCCGTCATGGAAGACTTGGCTATCCGACAAACCCGGCGAAAGGGATTTTCGCTGGTGGAGCTGATGATCACGATTACCGCGCTGGTGATCCTGATCAGC
The DNA here is from genome assembly GCF_000378325.1 of Thioalkalivibrio sp. ALJ2. Taxonomy (NCBI): domain Bacteria; kingdom Pseudomonadati; phylum Pseudomonadota; class Gammaproteobacteria; order Chromatiales; family Ectothiorhodospiraceae; genus Thioalkalivibrio; species Thioalkalivibrio sp. ALJ2. The sequence continues at coordinate 413,239 of NZ_KB899554.1, read as the reverse complement.
CTCGCCATCCCGCACTTCTCCACCCACGTGGAGAACCACCGCACCTCGGCGACCACCAACGAACTCGTCAATGCCCTGAATCTCGCCCGCAGCGAGGCAGTCCGCCGCGGGCGGCCCGCAGCCGTATGCCCGGATGGCAACGACTGGGAGGGTGGCTGGGAGGCACGGGTGTTTGCCGTGGACGAAGACCCGAACGACTGTAGCCAGGGCACGGCCATGCGGCAATGGTCAGGCCCGGCCAGCCCCATTCGGCTCGCGGCCAATGGCTCACTCGCCTTCGACGCCCTGGGTGCCCAGTCCAGTCCGGAACCGAACGATGCCGCTATTCGCGTCTGGCCGCAAGGCTGCAACGGCGAGCGCGCGCGTTCGCTGCATGTCGAGCCGGGCGGGCGCGTATCGACACAGCCCGACAGCTGCCCGGAATAGGCCACGTCGATGCCATCACATTCACTCCCCGTTGTCCGTTTGGCCCGCGCCCGTGGCGTCACCCTGATCGAGGTACTCGTCGCCCTGGTGGTGCTCTCCATTGGCGTCATTGGGCTGGCGGCCCTTCAGGCGCAGGCGCTTCAGATGAACCAGGGTGCCTACATGCGTGCACAGGCGACCAACCTTGCCTACGACATCGCCGATCGCATGCGCACAAACCGGGCGGCCGCCCTGGATGGCACCTATGACACGAGCTTCCAGTCACCACCCGATTGCGAGGCCCCGGGAACGGGGCCCGACCTGGCAAGCGCCGACCTGACGCAATGGCGGATGGCGCTGGCCTGTGCCCTTCCGGAAGGACAAGGCCGCATCGAACGCAACGGTGATGTTTTCACCATCACCATTCGCTGGGACAACCGGCGCCTGGTGGAGGACGGCGAAGAGCCCTTTGAAGAGTTCGTCACGAGGACCGGGATATGAATGCCGGCCCCTCATTTGGCCCGACCAGGAACCGTGTGCGCGGCTTCACCCTGGTGGAGCTGATGGTCGCGATGGTGCTCGGACTGTTGATCGTGGGCGGGGTCATCGCCCTGTTCGTCTCCACCCAGCAGACCTCGCGCACACAGGAGGCCATGTCGCGCGTGCAGGAAACAGGGCGCTTTGTCATCGAACGCATCGCTCGCGACGCACGGGAGGCCGGGCACCAGGGCTGCCGTGGCGGCAATATCAACAACCTGCTCGACACGGCTAGCACGGATTTCGACCCCTGGTCGCACACGGTCGAATCTGCATTCCTGCCCCCGCAGCCACCCAGCGACCATCTTCGTGGTGACGTCCTGACCCTGCATGGCATGACCTCGATCGGGTCGGTTGCCGTCGCGGTGCCCAATACCACCGCGCCGATCAACACGGTGGACCCGGTCAATGTCTCCCAGGGCGAGATCGTGCTGGTCGCGGACGAGGCCGGCACCACCTGCGAGCTGTTCCAGAACGCCCCAGCCCAGCCCGGCGTGCTCAGCCGTGCGACCGGCGCGAACATCTCGCCAGGCAACGTGGGCGGAGACCTCACGGACTTCTCCGGGCCCGCCACCCTCTCGATCTCCCGGCTCGAAACCATCACCTATTACATCGGCGAATCCTCCGCCAGCCCCGGTGTGACCAGCCTGTTCCGCCGCAGCACGGCGGATACCGATAGCAACGGCAACCCGGTGCGCCGCGAGATCGCCGAGGGGGTGTATGATATGCGGCTGGAATTTGGGCAGGACACCAACGACAACCAGCAGGTCGACCGCTTCGTGGCCGCGGGCAATACCACCAGCTGGAGCGAAAGCGACTGGGCCCGGGTCGCCGCGGTGCGCGTCCACCTTCTCGTCTACAACGGGCTGGACAACAACGTGGTGGATCAGCCCCGCAGCGGACTGCTGTTCGCGAACGAGTTGTTCGATGCGCCGGACCGGCGTCTGTACCAGGTGTTCACTACCACCGTCGCCACGCGCAACCGGCTGGAATGACCATGAACGTGACACCTCGAAGCGCTTCCCGTCGGCATCGGCAGCAGGGCTCGGCCCTGATCGTCGGTCTGGTACTGCTGCTGGTGATCACGCTGGTCGCCGTCACCGGCATGCGCAACACCATTCTGCAGGAGCGGATGACCGGCAACATGCTGGACCGCAACCTGGCGTTTCAGGCCGCCGAGGCTGCCCTGCGGCATGGCCAGATGAATCTTGATCCGGGTGCAGCGGCGGAGCCCGTGGACGCACCAGCCGATCCTCTCGCCTGGGAAGAACGACTCGCCAACGGCGGCGGAACAGCCTATGCCCCGCCGGACGCAGAGGGCTTCGGGCTGTACGCGATGCCGCGCTACTACATCGAGGCCGTGCCAGTTCCCCCGGTGGATGCACTCGCCGCAGACGAAGCCCTGCCCAACCAGGATCTCTACCGGATCACGGTGCGCGCGCAGGGCGGATCACCCGAGGCTGTCGTGATCCTGCAGGCCACCTTCCGCCACTAACCCTCGGCCACCGCATGACGCAAGGATGCCCATGACGCCAGGAATCTCCACGCCGCGAGCCGCGACCCGCCACACCCTGGTTACAGCTGCGCTGGGCGTCGCGCTAGCCAGTATGCCGGCGATCGTGACGGCACAGGTCGCCAACAAGCCGCTGTTCCTCACCGGGCCAGGCCTGCCGCCCAACGTACTGCTGATTCTCGACAACTCGGACAGCATGCAGGAGGGCCTGAGCCAGGGCCGGGTCGCGATGGACTGGGATCAGTGTGCCCCGGGCGAGGACCTGGAACCCGACACGTGCCCGGCCGGTGCCCGCTACGAAGACAGCAAGGGCAGCATCGTCAAACGTGTAGGACAAAACCTGATCAACGAGTATCGAGGGCGCATCAACCTGGGACTGATGGCCTATCAGCAACATCCGCCCAGCAACGCCCGCAACGACGTCTTCATCAGCGCGGTAGACGACCCAGCCGATCTGGGCACCGTGCTCTGGCGTCTGGTCCACCGCCCGCATGACGTGCGCTACGCCCCCACGCCGAATCCCGATTTCTACGATCCGGACCACGAGGGCCCATGGGATTCGGATACCAAGCGCTTCCGCGAGCCCCACCCCACGCGCGACGATGTCTGGGTCTTTTATAACGTGGCCGTGCCCGGCTATCAGTGGATCACGGCGGAGGATGGGGCGACCGGCTTTCCCGAACACGACGAGACCTGGTTCTGCGAATACACCGGAAACTTCGCCGAGGACGACCTGTTTCCGTTCGACTGCTACCGCGATGTCGCCACGGGTTTCGGCGGGCAGCCCGTTTATTCGAACCAGATCCCGCTGAACCTGCTCGGCACCCTGACCGACAGCATGCGCCAGCGCGGTGTTACGCACTGGGGCGAACACATGATCTTTTCCCAGCTCAATCAACCGGAATGGCGCGCCAACCATTCACCGGGCCTCGGCTATCTGCATGTACCCATCGGCGGGTTCGACGCCGACGGCAACGTGGACCCCGACCACTGGGAAGCGATCGAACGCAAGCTGGAGCCTCAACGCCACGACTGGTCACCCGGCGATGGCAATGTGCTGGTGGACCCGGACTGGCCACTGATTGCCGCCGGGCTCACGCCACTCGAGGGGACGATGCGCACCGCGCGTGACTACTTCCTCGGACAAACCGAGCACTTCGGCAGTGATCAGGGGAATCTCGATACGCCCGAGATCCCGCGCAGTTGCGATGTCAACGCCGCGGTCTGGGTCACCGACGGCCTCCCTTCGGTGCAGGCCGACGGTACCGAACTGGGCGACGACCCGGCCACCGCAATCCGCCAGGCGTCCGACGCGATCGAGGACTTCCACGCCACAACCGACGTGGACACCTACATCGTGGGCTTCGCGCTGCCGCCCGGAATCGGGGAACTGGACGACGACATGCCGGAGAACCCGCTGAACCTTCTGGCCGAATCCGGGGGCACCGGCTCCGCCTTTGACGCGGCCAGCGAGGACGGCCTGCAGGACGCCATGTCGCGTATCTTCGAGGGCGTAATCGCGGAGGCGACCGGCAGCTCCGCTGCCGTGGCGGCCAACTCCACCAGCCTGCAGGCCGGGTCCGCGATCTTCCAGGCCGGTTTTGACTCCAGCGACTGGTCGGGAGAGTTGCGGGCCTTTCGGCTGACCAGCCCCGCCCTGGATGGCGGCGAACTGATCGAATCGAGCCCAGCCTGGGATGCCGAGGCCCAGCTGCCATCACCTGCGGGGCGCAACCTGCTGACCTGGGCACCCAGCGAAGAACCGGATGATTTCTCGCCGACCTGGAGCCAGGGCGAAACCGTCGCCTTCGAATTCTCGGCACTCACTGATACCCAGCAGGAAGCCCTGGGCGGAGACGGGACGGGCCCGCAGCTTCTCGACTGGCTGCGTGGCGTGTCGGATAACGAGGGGTTTGACGCAGACCAGTTCCGCCCCCGGCAGCGCCTTCTGGGCGATATCGTGAACTCACGCCCGCTGTTCGTGCATGCGCAGGACTTCGGGTATGGGCACCTTGAGGGCATCGGCGAATCCTACAGTGACGCGCTCGATTCCTGGAGGGCCCAGGCCCCGCTGGTGGCCGTCAACGCGAACGACGGCAAGTTCCATGCGTTCGACGGCCGACTCCCCTGTCAGGACAACCTCCCCGAACCCATTGGTGGCTGCTCCTCGGAAGGCGGACACGAGGTCTTCGCGCTCGTCCCCAACGCCGTCTATGGCGACTTCCAGGACCTCTCCAGACCCGATTACGACCGGCGCTATGTGCTGGATGGCTCACCCCGGTTCGGTCACGTGCATGACGGAACCGGCTGGCGGCGCATCGTGGTGGCCTCGCAGGGGGCGGGTGGAACCGCCGTGTTCGCGCTGGATATCGACCGGCAGGAAGTTCTGTGGGAGATCGACCACCGTCACGAGGCATTCGAGTCCTCTCTCGGCCGGGTCATCGGCGACCCCGTGCTCGGGCGCGCCGCCAGCGGGCAATGGATCACCGCGATTCCGAACGGCTACGGCAGCGAGAACGGCCAGGCTTCAATCCTGATTCTCGACACCCTGAGCGGCGAACAGCTGTTCGAATGGATACCGAACCACCCGGACAACACCGCAGACAACGGCATGTTCAGCCCCGTACCCGTCGACACCAGCGGCGACCGCAAGATCGACCGCATCTACGCCGGGGATCTGAATGGCAACCTCTGGCGTCTGGATCTGGGTGGAAACGGTCCCGCGCAGTGGGGTGCCCCGGGGTTCCTCACTACCGGCAACCAGACTACACCGCTATTCCAGGCCCGTGATGCGAGCGGCACCCGTCAACCGATCACGGCGCGTCCAGCGGTCGCGCGCGACGACAGTGGGCACGTGAACCTGTTCTTTGGCACCGGCCAGTATTTCGAGGTCGACGACAACAACCCCGACAACAGCTCCACGCAGAGCCTGTACGGGGTACGAGATCGCGACGAGAGAATCGTCGAGCGCGCCGATCTGCTGGTCCAGGCGATCCGGCACGAGGTCCAGGCATTCGGCTTTGATCTGCGCGTTACCAGCGATCACACCATGGAGGACAGCCACGCCGGCTGGGTGATGGATCTTGTCTCGCCGCTGTTCGGTTTTCAGGGCGAACGGGTGGTGGAAGATGCCCTGATCCGGCACGGCGACCGCGTCGTCTTTGCCACCCTGATCCCCGAGCCCAGCAGCGATCCCTGCGACCCCGGTGGCGGGACCGGCTGGATCATGGAGTTCGATGCCTTCAGCGGCGGCCGGCTGGAGCGATCGCCCTGGGACCTCAGCGGCGAAGGCTTTGGCGAAGAAAGCTTCGTGGAAGTCCCGGTCGAGAACGAGGATGGCACCGTGGAATCGATCGCCCTGCCCGCCCACGGAATCCGCTCGCCAGTCGGCATTCCCTCGCGGCCAACGGTGGTCGAGGACCAGCAACGGCGGGATCGCGAATACAAACTGCCCGTCGGCTCCGGAGGAGAGGTCTGGCAGATGCCGGACGAGGAACGCCCGGGCTTCACCTGGCGCAGCTGGCGTCAGCTCCGCTAACAGGAGATACAGGATGAACAAACCGGGAACAACCTTCCCCGCGATGGGCCGCCGACGGGCGATCGGCGTGCTGGTTGCGTTGGGTCTGACCCCGACCTTCGCGATGGCCTACGTCGAGCAGGAACGCACGGTTGAAGGCGTGCTGGAACGCAGCCTTCCGGAACAGAAGCAGGTCGTCATCAATGGCGAACGACTGCGCCTGCATTCGCGTCTACCGCATCCGAAGCATCGTCGCACTCATGGCGACACGAGTCCGGCGGTCGGCGACCGGGTACGGGCCACAATCGCTAACGGCCGAGTCGTGCAGCTGGAGCGAAAGCCATGACCCCCAAAGTACCTCGGGGCGGTCTCGGGTTCACCCTCATCGAGGTAATGGTGGTGGTCGCCGTCGTGGGCATCCTCGCAGCGATTGCCTACCCCTCCTACCAGAACCATGTGACCAACACCTGGCGGGGCAATGCCGCCGGCTGCCTGACCGAGGCCGCACAGTCGATGGAGCGGCGCTACACCCGTGAAATGAGCTACGAGGGCGACCTGCCCAGTCGCGGCTGCATGACCGAAAGCGGCATGCCGGATCGGTACAGTTTCCGTCTGGCCGAGGTCGACCGGGCCTCGTTCCGGCTCGAGGCCGTACCCCAGGGGGTCCAGGCCAGCCGTGACACCCGGTGCGGCACCCTTACCCTGAACGAGCGCGGCGAACGCGGTGCCAACGGTACCGCGTCCGATTGCTGGTGAAATCGACGGGCCAGCCCGAACAAGCCCCGGCGATCCGATGCCCAAACAAAAGCGCCCGGCGGGTAAACCCGGCCGGGCGCCTGTTATTGCCTTGCCCCTTGTAGGAGGCGCTGGCGTTGACCGTTACGCCGAGGCGGCGCGGGCGGCCTTCTTGCGTTCGTGCTCGAGCAGGAACTTCTTGCGGATGCGGATGTTTTCCGGCGTGACCTCGACGAGTTCATCGTCGTCGATGAACTCGATGGCCTGCTCCAGCGTCATGCGGATCGGCGGGGTCAGCTGGATGTTCTCGTCCGTGCCGGCGGCGCGGATGTTGGTCAGCTGTTTGGCCTTGAGCGCGTTGACGACCAGGTCGTTCTCGCGCGAGTGCAGGCCGATCACCATGCCCTCGTAGACCTCGTCGCCGGGGCCGATGAACAGCTTGCCGCGATCCTGCAGGTTGAACAGGGCAAAGCCCAGCGCCTTGCCAGCGGCGTTGGCGATCAGCACGCCGTTCTGGCGCGAGGCGACCGCACCCGGCTGGTAGGGGCCGTAGTGGTCAAAGATGTGGTGCAGGATGCCGGTGCCGGAGGTCGCGGTCATGAACTCGGTCTGGAAGCCGATCAGCCCGCGCGACGGGATGATGAAGTCCAGGCGCACGCGGCCCTTGCCGTCCGGGACCATGTTGGTCATGTCGCCCCGGCGTTCGCCGAGCTTTTCCATGATCGTGCCTTGGTGCTGTTCCTCGACGTCGACGGTGACGGCCTCGTAGGGCTCCTGCTTAACGCCGTCCACTTCCTTGATGACCACTTCCGGGCGCGAGACGCCCAGCTCGTAGCCTTCGCGGCGCATGTTCTCGATCAGGATGCCCAGGTGCAGTTCGCCACGCCCGGAGACCTTGAACTTGTCAGCGTCGTCGGTCTCTTCCACGCGCAACGCGACGTTGTGCTTGAGCTCTTCCAGCAGGCGGTCGCGCAGCACACGCGAGGTCACGTACTTGCCTTCGCGCCCGGCGAACGGCGAGGTGTTGACCTGGAAGGTCATGGTCACCGTCGGCTCGTCCACGGTCAGCGGTTCCATCGCCTCGACGTTATTCGGGTCGCACAGGGTGTCGGAGATGTACAGCTCGTCCATGCCGGTGAAGGTAATGATGTCGCCGGCGCGGGCCTCCGCGACCTCGACACGCTCCAGGCCATGGAAGCCCATGATCTGCAGCATGCGGCCATTACGCACCTTGCCCTCGCGGTCTACCACCTTGACCGGGGTGTTCGGCTTGATGCGCCCGCGCTTCACGCGGCCGATGCCGATCAGGCCCTGGTAGGAGTTGTAGTCCAGCGAGGAGACCTGCATCTGGAACGGGCCGTCGGCGTCGACGTTCGGCGGGGACACATGCTCGACGATCGTCTCCAGCAGACAGGTCATGTCGCCTTCGGTGACACTGGAATCCATGCCGGCGAAGCCGTTCAGGGCGGAGGCGAACACGATGGGGAAGTCCAACTGTTCGTCGGTCGCGCCGAGGCGATCGAACAGGTCGAACACCTGGTCCACGGCCCAGTCCGGGCGCGCGCCGGGGCGGTCGACCTTGTTGACCACCACGATCGGCTTGAAGCCCATCGCGAAGGCCTTCTGGGTCACGAAGCGGGTCTGCGGCATCGGGCCGTCGACCGCGTCCACCAGCAGCAGCACGGAGTCGACCATGGACAACACCCGCTCGACCTCGCCACCGAAGTCGGCGTGTCCGGGGGTGTCGACGATGTTGATGCGGTAGTCCTGCCATTCGATGGCCGTGTTCTTGGCCAGGATGGTGATCCCGCGTTCTTTCTCGATCGCGTTCGAATCCATGATCCGCTCGCCGTGGTCGCCGCGCGCATCAAGCGTGCCGGACTGGCGCAGGAGCTGGTCGACCAGCGTGGTCTTGCCATGATCAACGTGGGCGATGATGGCGATGTTGCGAAGCTTCTCGGTCATGGAATACGAACTCTGGATACTGGCAAAAGGGCCGACACTATACAGACTTATTCGTGACCGCGCTGCGACTTCCCTGTTTTGTGCGCAGGCTCCTTCGCCTTCACGCGCCGCCAGCGCAGCACATCGACCACCTGCCCTGCATCGGTAGCCGGCGCCCTCGGCCGCAACCGATTCACCTCGTTACCCCGCCCACAGTCACCCTGCCCCGGTCATCCCGGCCGCAGCGCAGCGAAGCGCCGGGATCTCCCGCGCCGGATCGGCCTCAAGGGTTGGGAATACCCCGACGCATGAGATCCCGGATAACCGCTTGGCGGTTTCCGGGATGACCGTGTGGAGGCTTCGAGGGTCCGGGATAGCCCGAGCAAGGGTCGGTTCGAGGGGGTTGGCGGCGCCATGTGCGGGCGACCGCGCGGGAGATCAGGTGCTGGGTTCGTCTTCCGGGGGCGGGAGCTGGAGGTGAAAGCCCTGCTCCTTGAGGTTGGCCAGGACCTTTTGCGGGTCTTCCTGGGCCAGGCTGCGCTCCGGGGTCAGTTCGAACTCCAGGGCGAACTCGAGGCGCCCGAGTGCACGGGTCAGGCCATCGGGGAGCTCGGAGAAGTCGTCCTTCTGCGGCAGGTAGACGTAGGTATCGGCGCGCCGGGTCGCGCGGTAGACATAGCACTGCATGGGTTCAGTCCTCGAGATAGGTGTAGCCGGTCAGGCCCTGTTCCAGCTCCGCCAGCAGCCGGCCCGCGGCCTCGCCACGCAGGCCGGCGGCGTCGATCTTGGCGCGGAAGGTGCGGCGCAGGTCATCCGGGGCAAAGTGCACATAGGAGAGCAGTTCGTCGACGGTGTCGCCACGCTCCGGGTCGACCAGTCGGTACCCGCCCTCGGGCAGCAGCTCAACGTTCACGGTATCCGTGTCGCCGAACAGGTTGTGCAGATCCCCAAGGATCTCCTGGTAGGCGCCCACCAGGAAGATGCCGAGGTAGTACGGCTCGCGGTCGTTCCACGGGTGCAGGGCGAGCGTGGTATGCGTGCCCTCGCGCTCCACGTAGTGCTCGATGTGGCCATCGGAGTCGCAGGTCAGGTCCTGCAATACCGCGCGCCGGGTGGGCCGCTCGGCCAGCCGGTGCAGCGGCATGATCGGGAAGATCTGGTTGATCGCCCAGGTGTCCGGGATCGACTGGAACACGGAGAAGTTGCAGAAGACCTTGTCCGCCAGCTTGTCGGTCAGTTCCGCGTGGATCTCCGCCGGCAGGGCCTCGGGCCGCGCCAGCAGGCGCTGGCACAGGGCGAAGTAGATCGCCTCGGCGCGGGCACGGTCCGCCAGCGACAGCATCCCGCGGGCAAAGCGTGCCTGCACCTCGGACAGGCCGTAGGCGGCATCGTGGTAGATCTCGGAGGCCGGGCGCTCGCCGTCCTCCAGCAGGGCGCGCATGGCGGCGATCTCGGGCAGCTCGCCATTCTCGGCGGGCGGGACGTCGCCATCACCCGGGGCCGGCTCGCAGTCGATCACGTTGGTGATCAGCACCGCGTGGTGTGCGGTCAGGGCGCGGCCCGACTCGCTGAACACCTCCGGCATGACCAGGCCCTGCTCCTCGCAGATGCGCTTGAGCGGGCGCAGGATGTTCAGCGCGTACTCCTCCACCGAATAGTTGATGGAGCACTCGTTGCGCGAACGCGAGCCCTCGTAGTCGATTCCGAGACCGCCGCCGACATCCACCACCCGCAGGGCCGCACCGGCCTCGGTCAGCGCGGCGAAGTAGCTGGCCGCCTCGCCCATGCCATTCTGGATGTCGCGGATGTTCGCGATCTGCGAGCCCATGTGGAAGTGCAGCAGTTGCAGCCGGTCCAGCCAGCCAAGACCCCGCAGGCGCTCCAGGATGCCCAGCACATCCGCCGCGGACAGGCCGAACTTGGCCTTCTCGCCACCGGTGTTCTGCCACTTGCCCTTGCCGATTGAGGCCAGGCGCACGCGCAGGCCCAGCAGCGGCTCGACCTGCATGGCCTCGGCCTGGCGGATCACCTCCTCCAGCTCGGAGGGCTTTTCGATCACGATATACACGCGATGCCCGAGCTGGCGCCCGATCAGCGCCAGGCGCACGTATTCGCGGTCCTTGTAGCCATTGCAGATGATCGCCGCACCCGGGCGCGACTGCGCCAGCACGGCCATCAGCTCCGGCTTGCTGCCGGCCTCCAGCCCCACACGCGGGGTCAGCCCCGCGGCATCCGGCTGATCGCCGGCCGCCAGGATCTGATCCACCACGCTGCGCTGCTGGTTGACCTTGATCGGGTAGATGGCGGTGAACGCACCTTCGTACTCCAGCTCGCGCGCGGCGGTGTCGAAGGCCCGCGCCAGGCGGCGCACCCGGCCGTCCAGCACATCCTGGAATCGCACCAGCACCGGCGGACCCACATGCTCCTCGCGCAGACGACCCGCCAGCTCGTACAGATCCACGCCGGGGTGATCCGGCCAGTCCGCACGGCGCATCGCCACGTGGCCTGCGGCGTTCACCTCGAAGAAGCCACCGTTCCAGTGATCGATACCGTAGGTGGCGCGGGCCTCATCCAGATTCCAGGGCGTGACGGTCATGGTATTCCCGGATTTTAAAAGCTAGGAAAGCCCCGTCATTGCGAGGAGCGAAGCGACGTGGCAATCGCCTTCATGATCCACCCGAACACCAGGGGCAAGCAGGGCACCCAAGCGCACTGCCCTCATTCAGGAGATTACTCGCTACGCTCACCCTTCGGGCCGGCCGGCGGCCGTTCAACGCAGCTTCGCTGCTTTTGTACGTCGTCGCCTACGGTTCCTCGCAATGACGAGAAGAGCGGAGTTGCCCGCAGGATACAGGGCACTATCATAGCGGCGCATCATACCGTCCACCGCACCGGCAAGGGGAGCCGCCAATGGCACTCGACAACAACTGGTTCAGCGAACCGCACGAAGACATGGCGCTGTCCCTGCGCATCAAGCAGAAGCTGCACGAGGAACAGACCCCGTACCAGAAGATCGAGATCTACGAGACCGAGGCCTTCGGCAACCTGATGGTGATCGACGACTGCGTGATGCTCACCGGCCGCGACACCTTTATCTACCACGAGATGATGTCGCACCCGGTGCTGTACTCGCACAGCGCCCCGAAGAACGTGGTCATCATCGGCGGCGGCGACTGCGGCACCCTGCGCGAAGTGCTCAAGCACGACGAGGTCGAGCACGCCGTACAGGTGGATATCGACGAGCGCGTCACCCGCCTGTCCGAGCAGTACTTCCCGGAGCTGTGCGACGCCAACGACGACCCGCGCGCCGAGCTGCTGTTCGACGACGGCGTGCAGTACCTGAAGGACGCCGCCCCCGGCTCCATCGACGTGATCATTGTCGACTCCACCGACCCGGTCGGCCCGGCCGAAGGCCTGTTCTCCACCGCGTTCTACAAGGACTGCGTGAAGGCCCTGGGCCCGGACGGCCTGCTGGTGCAGCAGAGCGAATCGCCGCTGCTGCACACCGACAGCATCATCCGCCCGATGCACGACAGCCTGCGCGCGGCGAATTTCATCGACGCCCTGACGATGCACTTCCCGCAGGCCACCTACCCCTCCGGCTGGTGGACCTGCACCATCGCCGCGAAGGACTGCCCGGTGTCATTCCTGCGCGAAGAGGCAGCCGAGGAGCTGCCGTTTGTCACGCACTACTACAACGCCGCGATCCACCGCGCCGCCGGTGCTACTCCGGAGTTCTTCCGTCGCAAGCTGTTCGCCTGATCGCGCGCCAGGCCCCTGGCGGGGCCCTTCAATAACCCGTCATTGCGAGGCCCCGCAGGGGCCGTGGCACAAAAGCGCGAAGCGCGTTGAACGGCCGCAGGCCGGCCCGAAGGGCGAGCGCAGCGAGTAATCTCCCAACGAAACCCCCGACGTCTGCCCCGGCCGGCGTCAGGGCGCCCACGGAGATCGCCACGGCGCTGCGCGCCTCGCGATGACGGGCACCACAAACGCCGCAGGGTGCACCAATCCGGGCGTTTTCTTGCTGGCAATTCGGGCGCGCGCTACCATTACTACATTTGTAGCAATAGGAGCAGGCCATGAGTTTGCCCGTCCGCATTGATGAAACGCTCTACCAGCAGGCCCGCGCCCACGCGAAGGCCGAGCACCGAACCATCGCCGGCCAGATCGAGTTCTGGGCCGAGGTCGGGCGTACCGCCATGGACAATCCCGACCTGCCCATCGACTTCATCTGTGAACTCCTGATCGCGCGTGCCGAGGGCCGGGAGCTGGCCACGCCGTTCACGCCCGAGGGCCAGCGCGACTGATGACCACGGACGTGGAGGTGCTGCAAAGCACCCGATTCCGACGGGCTTACAAGCGCCTGCACCCTGCCCAGAAGGCGGACGTGGACGACGCGGTCGCCGACATCATCCGCGACCCCGAGCTGGGTACCAGCAAGAAAGGGGATCTGGCGGGGGTCATGGTTTACAAGTTCAAATCACGCGGGCAACTGATGCTGCTCGCCTATGAGTACGATCCTCGCACGCGCCACCTGCTCCTGCTGGGGACACACGAGAACTTCTACCGGGACCTGAAACGCGATTCTTAATGCCGCCCGGACGTGTATCTGACCGATGCGGTTCGCTGCGCTCAGCGCATCCTACGGGGCTTCAATAACCCGTCATTGCGAGGCCCCGCAGGGGCCGTGGCACAAAAGCGCGAAGCGCGTTGAACGGCCGCCGGCCGGCCCGAAGGGCGAGCGCAGCGAGTAATCTCCCAACGAACCCCCCGACGCCTTCCCCGGCCGGCGTCAGGGCCGCCCACGGAGATCGCCACGGCGCTGCGCGCCTCGCGATGACGGGCACCACAAACGCCGCAGGGTGCATTGAGCTCGTGACTAGGCGTGGCGGCCGGCCTTGAGGCGGTCGAGGCGCAGGCGCTCGCGGGTGTCGAACAGGCGGCGGGAGGCGAACCAGACAGCGCCCAGGGTGCCGAAGCCGGTACCGGCGGTGATCAGGAACATGATCAGGATCTGGTACTTCACGGCCTCCACTGGCGGGGCGCCGGCCAGGATCTGGCCGGTCATCATGCCCGGCAGGCTGACGATGCCGGCGGCGGCCATGGCGTTGATGGTCGGCATCAGGCCGGAGCGCGCGGCCTCGCGGCGCATGGTCGTGACCGCCTCGCTCCAGGAGGCCCCCATTGCCAGCCGGCCCTCGATGGTGCGCCGCTCGCGCCAGACGGTCTGGGTCAGGCGGTCCAGCCCCAATGCAATACCGGTCATGGTGTTGCCGAGCAGCATGCCCAAAAGCGGGATCGCGTACTGCGGCTCCCACCAGGGGGTCGGACCGACCATGGTGGTCAGTGCCAGCACCGTGACTGCGAACGCCGAGATGAACATGGTGACGGTGCCGATCCCGTAGCCCCAGAGCCCGGCGAAGCGGCGCTGCTGGCGCGCCATCACCTCGTAGCCGGCCACCGCGAGCATGACCACGGCCATCAGCGCCACCCAGCCAAGCTGGGCGTGGTCGAACAGCGTCTGCAGGATCAGCCCGACCAGCAGCAGCTGGATCACGGTACGCGCCCCGGCGATCAGCAGGCTGCGCCCCAGGCCCATGCGCGCCCAGACGGTCACCCCGGCCAGCGCGACGACCAGCAGCGCCGCCAGACTCAGATCGAATGGGGAAAGCGAGATCAGCTCCATGCGGGGGCCTCCAGCTTGCCGTTGCTGATGGTCAGGATGCGTCCACCGAGGCGCTGGCGTTGCAGCGTGTCATGGCTGACCCAAAGGGCCGCCGCCTCTTCCTCCGCTAGATATGTGCGTACCGCGCGTTCGATGCGCCTAGTGTTTTCCAGATCAAGGTTGGCGGTGGGCTCGTCCAGCAGGAGGACACGCGGCTGGTTCAGCAATGCGCGCAACAGGCCCAGGCGCTGCTTCTCGCCGCTGGAGAGGCGTTCGACCTCCCAGTGCAGGGACTCTTCCGGAAGGGCAACCTGCTCCAGCAGGTGCAGCGCCGTCTCGCGCGAGAAATCGGCGGGTAGATGATCATCCACGCGCTCGTCCCACCAGGCGGTCTCGGCCGGCACATAGGCGACCTGCCGGCGCCATTGCACCGGAGTCATCGAGTCGCGGGGCACACCAGCCAGGCGGACCTCGCCGGTATTCGGATCCAGGTCCGCCAGCGCGCGCAGCAGCAGAGACTTGCCGGAGCCTGAAGCACCGGTAAGCTGCACCAGCTCGCCGGGCTGGAGTTGCAGTTCCAGCGGGCCCAGGTGGGCCGTTTTCAGCTCATGTGCTTCGAACAGGCGATCCATGCTGGCGGTTCCGGTCAGGCGAAAGCGGAATCGTAACCGAACCCGCGGGGCTTCGCGGGGGCAAAAAAAGAGGGCGCCGGGGAGGCGCCCTGAAAGCCAACATCCTTGAGTCCTGGGAGACTGTTGCTGTCGGCGTCGGAGGAGACACTTTGGGGGTTCGACCCGGCCCTCCAGGCCGAACCCCTGCGCGCGTTTCGAATGTTTACTGCTTCCCGGTGAATTCCGGGTAGGCCTCGAGGCCACACTCGGTGATGTCGGCACCGATGTCCTCGTCCTCTTCGCTCAGGCGAATGCCCATCACCGCCTTCAGGATGGCCCAGACGATCAGGGAAGCCGTGAAGACGAAGGCGAAGATGGCGAGCAGGCCCGCGATCTGGCCGAAGAACGTCGCGTCCGGGTTGGACAGCAGCACCGCCATCACACCCCAGATACCGGCGGTACCGTGCGCGGAGATCGCCCCGACCGGGTCGTCGATCTTCAGCTTGTCCAGCGCGACGATCGAGAAGACCACGATCACGCCACCAATGGCACCGATGATCATCGCCAGGAACGGGCTGGGCATCAGCGGCTCGGCGGTGATGGACACCAGGCCCGCGACCGCGCCGTTCAGCGCCATGGTCAGATCGGCCTTGCCGAACACCAGACGAGTGGTGATCAGGGCAGCGATCACACCCCCGGCCGCGGCCAGGTTGGTGTTGGCGAACACGGCGGCCACGGCGTTGGCGGATTCGATGTCCGAGACCTTCAGCTCGGAGCCGCCATTGAAGCCGAACCAGCCCAACCACAGGATCAGCACGCCCAGAGTGGCCAACGGCATGTTGGAGCCCGGGATCGCGTTGATCTGGCCGTCCTTGCCGTACTTGCCCTTGCGCGCCCCAAGGAGCAGCACACCGGCCAGCGCCGCAGCGGCACCCGTGAAGTGGACGATGCCGGAACCGGCGTAGTCGAGGTAGCCGATCTGGTCGAGGAAGCCTTCGCCCCAGCTCCAGAAGCCCTGGATCGGGTAGATGAAGCCGGTCAGCACGACCGCAAAGGCGAGGAAGGCCCACAGCTTCATCCGTTCGGCTACGGCACCCGAGACGATGGACATCGCGGTCGCCACGAACACGACCTGGAAGAAGAAGTCGGCACGATCGGAGTAGTAGATGTCGCCATCACTACCCAGCACGTCACCCACGGCGTTGTCGCCCGTGATCAGGAAGCCCAGGCTCGGGATCACGGAGCTCAGGCCATCGCCGTACATAATGTTGTAGCCGATCAGCATGTACATGATGCTGGCGATCGAATACAGGGCGATATTCTTGGTCGCGATTTCGGCGACACTCTTGGTGCGCACCATCCCGGCCTCGAGCATGGTAAAGCCCGCGGCCATCCACATCACCAGTGCACCGGCCACCAGAAAATAAAAGGTGTCCATCGCATAGGCGAGTTCGACAACTTGTTGTTCAATTTCCATGATTGAAATTCCTCATTCGATGGAAGAGGGAAAACCCTTAAAGGGCTTCCGGGCCGGTCTCGCCCGTGCGAATACGCACGACCTGCTCCACCGGGGTGATAAAGATCTTGCCGTCGCCGATCTTGCCCGTACTGGCAGACTTGGAAATGGCCTCGACCACCTGATCGACCAGGTTTTCGTCGACAGCCACTTCCAGTTTCACCTTGGGCAGAAAATCGACCACGTATTCGGCGCCGCGATAGAGCTCGGTATGGCCGCGCTGACGACCAAAACCCTTTACTTCGGTCATGGTCATTCCTTGCACGCCGATCTCCGAGATCGCCTCGCGGACATCATCAAGCTTGAACGGCTTGATCACGGCGGTAATCATCTTCATGTCGGACTCCTTGAGCGGGGCCGCCTGAGGGCGGACCCGCAGTTACTTGAGTGGAAAAGCCGGGTTTAGAACGTCTTGGTCCAGCCCACCCAGGCGCCAACGTCCTCGTCGGACTCGTCGACGTATTCAAGGTTGAAGCTGAACTCGCCCCAGTCGCCCGCATCGCGGGTGAGGCTCGCGGTGTAGTGGGTGTAGTTGTCGAGATCGGAGTCATCGAAGTTGGTGCGGCCCACGAGGAAGCCAGCGCTATAGACATCCATGAACGGGATATCCAAGCCGGCGTAGTAGTACATATCCTTTTTCTCGAGCGCGGAATCACTGCTGTCGTTCACGACATAGGCCATACCGGTGTACAAACCAACGGGCCCGGTATCGAACGAAACTTCACCGTAGACTTCGCCGAAGTCGGCGCTCAGGGAACCGCTGTCATCGCGCGCATCGGGGTAGGCGTAATACAGATACCCAACATCGTAGCCAAAGCCATTGTCGAACTCGTCGGCAAAGCCGAGATAAAGATCCATTTCGTAGCTGGTGTCGTCGCCAAAGTCGACGTTGGAGAGCCAGGTGCCGACGTAGAAGCCGGATTCGTGCTCATAGTCGATACCGCCCTGAATTGCGGCGCCATCATCGGTTTCGGAAAAGCCGCGGAAGTAGTAGTTGGAAACCGCCCCAATGTTCACGGAAAGCTCCGCGGTGGCAGTAGAGGTAAAGGCCACACCACCGGTGGAGCCGACAGTGACGATGGCGGCGGCCAGCGCGGAACGAGTGAACTTCTTCATATTGTGTTCTCCCAGTTGTGCAATCGAGTGTCGCGTAGTCGACACCCGGTCCTTGCACAGGCCGTGCCATATCGGGAAAACGGAGCCAGATCGGCTTTTCACAACACCTGTTGCAGGTGAACGACGCCAGCACGCACAAAAGCGGTGCGCACTAAAAGTGCACACGCACCATATTGGGTCAAGGAATGATAAATCTGTGACCGGCCGCACGGCCGGGGTCGAGGCGAACTAGGACAGGAACCGACGCAAAGGGATCAGGTAGAGGCTGGCAGGGTGCCGCGTTCGACCACGATGCCGACCTCGGCCACACCGGCGACCGCGCCGGGCTTGCCCAGCTCGATGCGCACCCACGGGGTGCGAAACTCGGCCATCAGGGCCTCCGCGATCTCCTCGGCCAGGGATTCCAGCAGCGCGTGGGGTTCGCGCGTGACGATCGCGCGCACGGCATTGGCCACCGCCTCGTAATCGACCGTGTCCGTGATCTCGCCCGAATGCGCAGCGATGCGCGTGTCGGTAGCTAGCTGGATATCAAAGCGCAGGGGGCGCTGGATGCGCTGCTCCCAATCATAGACGCCGACGACGGCATCAATGCGCAGATCCTTGAGGTAGATTCGATCCATCCCGTACCTTTGCGGTCCGGCCCTGGCGGCCGGCGCCTATCGTACTGGCTTGCCCACAGCAGGTACACCGAACCGGTATCATGGCGCGGCAGCTTCCCAAGGACATTCCTGATGCCCGAGCGCTTTCACGATCTGCCCTGGCCAGACAATCCGGAAGGGTCACCCCGAAAGGTGGGCGTGGAGATCGAGATGGCCGGCGTCTCGCTCGAACGCATGGCCGAGGCCATCCGCGCCGAGTTCGGCGGGCAGGTCCGCTGCGAAAGCCCGTTCGTCGCCCGGGTCTGCGATACGGACCAGGGTGATTTCCAGGTGGAGCTGGATGCCCGGGTACTGAAGGACCGGGCCTATCGCAGCCACCTGCGGCGGCTGGGCATCGAGCTCGACGACACCGACGAGGCGGCGCTCGACCGCTGGCTGGCCGATGCCGCCGGGCGCCTGGTACCGCACGAGATCGTCGCACCACCGATACCGGCCTCGGCGCTTCCCCGGTTGGATCGCGTTCGGGCCGCACTGCAGGAAGACGGTGCCCTTGGGACCGAGCGCTCGCTGCTCTACGCGTTCGGGCTGCAGCTCAATATCGAGGTCCACAGCACCGATGCCGCCTGGATCCTCGATGTCCTGCGGGCCTTCCTGCTGCTGTACGAGATGCTGACGAACGCGGGCGAGATCGACCTGGCCAGACGCCTGTCGCCCTACATCCGCGCATTCCCCGGCACCTTCGTCCGCGAGACCCTGAACCCGGACTTCCAGCCGGACCAGGGGGAACTGATCGACCATTACCTCGCGCACAACACCACGCGTAATCGGCCGCTGGACATGCTGCCGCTGTTTGCCGAACTGGATCAGGAGCGGATCGACGCGGCCCCGGTCGAACATGAGCTGGTCAAGGCCCGGCCCGCGTTCCACTATCGTCTGCCCAACTGCGAGATCGACGATCCCGAATGGAGCCTGGCCCACCCCTTTAACGGCTGGGTCGAAGTGGAACGGCTCGCCGCGGACCGGGAACGCCTGCAGCGGATGAGCCGTGAATACCTGGAACGCCCCACCCAGGCACTGGGTCGCTGGGCCGACGACTGGGCCAGGAAGCTGCGTGGCTGGTTCTGAGTACGACACCATGAGCAACGCCGGACCGGCGCGGCGTCCGGTGGTCGCGATCACCGGACCCGACCAGGGCGGAGGCCCCGCCTGGCTGTTCACCGCGCTGGCCGTCTGGCGCGCCGGCGGTCGACCCCTGCGCGTACGCCCCGGCAAGCCGCGCCCCCATCAATCGTTCGACGCACTGGTGGTCGGGGGCGGTGCGGATGTCGATCCCGAACTGTACGGGGAGTCGCTGCCTCAGGGCCCGAACCCCGAGGCCATTCGCGGCGCGGAACGGCGCCTGTCGCAGCGGCTGATCGGGTACCTTTTCTATCCCGCGCTCTGGCTGCTGCGGCGGCTGTTCCAGTCGCATGGCGGCGTGCTGGATGTGGAACGTGACCGGCTGGAGAAGGCGCTGATCCATCGCGCGCTGGACGAGCACCGTCCTGTACTGGGGATCTGTCGCGGGATGCAGCTGGTCAACGTGGTGCGCGGCGGGACGCTACAGCAGGATCTGGCCGAGTTCTATGTCGAGACCCCGCAAGCGCGCAGTCTGCTGCCGGTCAAGCCGGTCATGCTCGATGGCCGCAGCCATCTGGCCGAGATACTGGGCGCGGGCACGATCCATGTGAACGCGCTGCACAATCAGGCGGTGGACCAACTCGGCCAGGGGATGCGGATCGTCGGGCGCGAGGAGACGGGCGTCGTCCAGGCGATCGAGGCCGAAAACGGCTGGTGCATCGGCGTGCAGTGGCACCCCGAATACCTGCCGCAGAAGACCCGCCACCAGCGCCTGTTCCGTGCGCTGGTGGCGGCCACCCAGTCGATCTGATCAAGCTTCCAGGGCCCGGGCCGGGCCAAAGAACTCGAAGAAACAACGCTCGTCCGGCACACCCAGTTCACGCAACTGCTGACGCACCTGCCGCATAAAGGGCGTCGGCCCCAGGAAGTAGACGTCGACCTCCGTGCGATGCGGGAGCCACTCGGCGAGCTTCTCCTGAGTCAGGAAGCCCGTCGCGTCGGCGGCGTCATCGGCCCCGGGCTCGCTGTAACAGAAGTACGGGCGCAGGTGATCGTGCTCCCGTGCCCTCGCCTCAACCTGCTCGCGAAAGGCATGGACCCCGCCGTGGCGGGCGCAATGGATGAAGTGCACCCGGCGCCCAGCCTCCAGTGCCGGCTCCAGCATGGCCATGGTCGGGGTAATCCCCACACCCGCCGAGATCAGGGCCAGCGGACGACCGCTTTCGCGCAGGACGAAATCTCCGGACGGCGGGGTAAGCTCCAGTACATCGGCCTCCTGGATGCGGTCGTGCAGAAAACGCGATACCCGGCCTTCCGGCTCCCGTTTCACGCTGATGCGCAACCCGTCCGCGCCCGGCGGGATGGAGAGCGAGTAGTTTCGGCGCAGCTCTTCGCCATCAATGTCGACCTTCAGCCCGATGTACTGGCCGGGCTGGAACGGGGGGGCCGGCCCGCCGTCCTGGGGTTCCAGATAGAACGAGGTGATCTCCTCGCTCTCCGGCACCTTGCGCCGCACGACAAACGAACGCAGTCCGCGCCAGCCGCCCGCCTGCGCCTCGGCCTGCTGATAGGCATCCTCCTCGGCAGCGATCAGGATATCCGCCAGCTGCTGGTAGGCCGCACCCCAGGCCTCCAGCACGGCATCGGTCGCGATCTCCTCGCCCAGCAGCTCGCGCATTGCCCGCAGCAGGCACTCACCCACAATCGGGTAGTGCTCCGGCTGCACCTGCAGCGACACATGCTTGTTCACGATCTGCCCGACCAGCGGGCCCAGGGCCTCCATCTCGTCGATGTGCCGCGCGTACTGCAGCACCGCATTCGCCAGCGCCCGCGCCTGCTGGCCGCTCGCCTGATGGGCCTGATTGAACAGGGGCCGCACCTCGGGGTAATCGCGAAACATGATGCTGTAGAAGTGGCGGGTCAGGTCCTCGCCCCCGGATTCCAGGATAGGGACGGTCTTCTGGATGATGGCCTTGTGGTCGTCCGACAGCATGTATATCTCCTTATGTTGCTTTGCGCATGCAGCTTTATACGGAAGCGGGAATCCGCCGTCAAACGATGCATACTCAATGCACCTTAAAACCGGGTACCGTCACCTCAGGCGCCTGCCTCTGTCACGGTGGTAAACTGCGCGCCCGCATTCCTCAACAGCCAGAACCGCCATGGATACCCAGACGGCCCATTCCGTAGCCCATGTCCTGATCGAGGCGCTGCCCTATATCCAGCGCTTCGCGGGCAAGACGATCGTGATCAAGTACGGCGGCAACGCCATGACCGAGGACCACCTGAAGGCCTCGTTCGCGCGCGACATCGTGCTGCTCAAGCAGGTGGGCGTGAATCCGGTGGTGGTACATGGCGGCGGCCCGCAGATCGGGCAGCTGCTGGAACGGCTGGGCAAGCAGACGGAGTTCGTCAACGGCCTGCGCGTGACCGACCGCGAGACCATGGACGTGGTGCAGATGGTGCTCGGCGGGATCGTGAATCAGGAGATCGTCTCGCTGATCAACCGCTTCGGCGGGCGCGCGGTGGGCCTGACCGGCAAGGACGGCCAGATGATCCGCGCAAACCCGCTGCGCGACTACGGCGCGTCCGAGGGTCAGCCGACCGTGGACCTGGGGCACGTGGGCGAGGTCGAGGGCGTGGACCCGGCGATCGTGCATACACTGGATGACAGCGACTTCATCCCGGTGATCGCGCCAATCGGCTTCGATCGAGAGGGCAAGGCCTACAACATCAATGCCGACACGGCGGCCGAGAAGCTCGCAGTGGTGCTGGACGCGGAAAAGCTGTTCCTGCTGACCAACACCCCGGGGGTACTGGACGGCAACGGGGAACTACTGCCCAAGCTGTCGGCCCCGCAGGTGGACGAGATGATCCGCGACGGGACGATCCACGGCGGGATGATCCCGAAGATCCGCTGCGCGCTGGATGCGGTGCGCAGCGGCGTCAATGCCACGCATATCGTCGATGGCCGCGTGGAACACGCGGTGCTGCTGGAGCTTCTGACCGACGAGGGCGTGGGCACCCTGATCAGTCGCTAGACCGACGGACGTTTACGGGCGTTTCTAGCCTTCGCCGTTGCCGACCAGGCGCTGATAGTCCTCACGGTCCAGATCCAGCCTCTGCTGGATGGCGGCAAGGCGGTCTTCCTGCCCCCGGCGGTACGCGCGCTCGCGGTCAATACGCGCCTCCAGATCCTCCAGCTGCACCTCGAAGCGTGCGCGCGCCGAAGCCGACTCGCTGGATTCATACTGACGACGAATACGTTCGCGCTCGCGCAAGAGCGTGATCTCCTGCGCCTCGGAGCGCGCGATATCCCCGCCAATGGCCGCCACACGGCGCGCGCGCAGCTCTTCGATCTCGTCCAGATTCTCGTAGGCCTGACGCAGCTGACGCTCGCGCGCCGCCTGGTCGGCCCGCGCCTGGCGCGCGGCCTCCAACTCCTGCTGCGCACGTTCCTGTTCGGCCCGGGCCTGCTCACGCTCCTCGGCGGTAGGGGGAGCGGGTATGATCTCCCGCATCAGGCCACGGGAATCAAACACGCGGCGCTCGCGCTGGCTGGCCTCGGGCTGTGGGGTGTTCGAGTAATGCACGGTGCCGTCATCATCGACCCAACGATAAATATCCGCGTGCGCCGGCAGCGCCAGCACCAGTGCCAGCCCCCCCCAAAAAACGCCGCGCCACCACACGGAACCGCGCTTTCTGCCCCCTGACATGACCATACTCGAACACCTCGGCCTGCTCTTCATCGCCATCCTGGCGAATGGATTCTCCGCCCTTGCGGGCGGCGGGGCCGGCCTGTTGCAGTTGCCGGTCCTCATTTTTCTGGGACTCCCCTATCCCGTTGCCCTGGCCACACACAAGATCGCCACCGTCGCGCTGGGCGCCGGGGCCAGTCTGCGGCACCTCAAGCAAAGCACATTCGAACCGGCGCGCCTAGCCGTCATTCTCGCGGCCGGTCTTCCTGGGGTGCTGATCGGTGCCTGGCTGGTATTGGGAATCCCTCCACGGGCCGGCGAGATCGCCCTGGGCCTGCTGACAATTGCCCTGGGCTGGTACTCCTGGCGCCGGCCGCAACTAGGGCAGGCCGTGCGCGAGACCGACAAGACCCTGCAGCACGCCGTGATCGGCGCACTGGGGCTGTTCATCATCGGCATCCTGAACGGCTCGCTGGCCTCCGGCACCGGGCTGATGGTGACGCTCTGGCTGGTGAGCTGGTACGGGATGAGCTACACCCAGGCGGTTGGATACACCATGGTGCTGGTGGGGCTGGTCTGGAATGGCGCCGGGGCCCTGTTGCTCGGCACCTTCGGCACCGTCCAGTGGGACTGGCTGCCGGCGCTGCTGGTCGGCAGCTTCATTGGCGGCTATCTGGGGGCGGCCCTGGCCCACCGCTACGGCAATCGACTGGTCAAGCGGACGTTCGAGGTGGTGACCGTGCTGACCGGGATCGCGCTACTGGCCCCGGTGCCCTGATCACGGGCGAACACGCAGACAAAAAGAAGCCCCGCACGAGGCGGGGCTTCCGTTAGCGGCACATCTTGCAGCCGATCAGGCGGACCGGGCCTCGCGCTCGGCCTTGGCTTCCGCCTTGGCCTCGTCGCTGTCGTCGTAGCCGATGTTCGGCGCGAGCCAGCGCTCGGCATCTTCGAACGACATGCCCTTGCGCTTGGCGTAGTCCTCGACCTGGTCGCGGTTGACCTTGCCCAGACCGAAGTAGCGCGACTCCGGATGGGCGAAGTACCAACCGGACACGGCCGAGACCGGCAGCATCGCGTAGCTCTCGGTGAGCGTCATGTCCGCGTGCTCTTCGGGCTGCAGAAGCTCCCAGAGCGTGCCCTTCTCGGTGTGCTCGGGGCAAGCCGGGTAGCCCGGGGCCGGGCGAATGCCCTGGTACTTCTCGTCGATGAGGTCCTCGTTCGGCAGCGACTCGTCCGGGACATAGCCCCAGTAGTGCTTGCGCACGTACTGGTGCATGCACTCGGCAAAGGCCTCGGCCAGGCGGTCCGCCAGGCTCTTCACGAGGATCGCGTGATAGTCGTCGTTGGCCTTCTCGTATTCTTCGGCCTTCGCGTCGACATCGCCACCGGCGCTGACCGCAAACGCACCCAGGTAGTCCGGGCCACCGGCCTCCTTCGGCATCAGGAAGTCGGCCAGCGAGTGGCTCGGCTGCCCCCGGCGCTTCTCGGTCTGCTGACGCAGGTGGTGCAGCTTCTTCAGCACCTGCGAGCGGCTCTCGTCGGTATAGACCTCGATGTCGTCATCATTGATGGTGTTCGCCGGGAAGAAGCCGACCACTCCACGCAGGGTGACCCACTTCTCCTCGATCATGCGATCGAGCATCTCCTGGCCATCCTTGAACAGCTTGCGCGCCTCTTCGCCCACCTTCTCGTCATCGAGGATGCGCGGGTAGGCGGCGTGCAGCTGCCAGGAGTGGAAGAACGGCGTCCAGTCGATGAAGTTCTTCACCTCGTTCAGGTCGAAGTCGTCGAAGCGCAGCAGCACGGAACCGTCGCCATGCGGGTGCAGCACCTTCGGCTCGCCCGGCAGCTGGTCGGTCTCCAGCGCCTTCGGCTTGGTCGGGGTGTAGCTGGACCAGTCGATCTGCGGCTTGTTGGAACGCGCCTTCTCCAGGGTGACCCACTGGGTCTTCTTCTTGCGCCCGGCGTTCTGAACGCGCAGTTTTTCGTACTCCTCGCGGATCTCGGCGGCGTACTTCTCGCGCAGCTCGGGGCTGATCAGGCTCTGGGCCACGCCCACGGCACGCGAGGCGTCCTTCACCCAGACCACCGGGCCGGAGTAGTTCGGCTCGATCTTGACCGCGGTATGGGCGCGCGAGGTGGTGGCACCGCCAATCATCAGCGGTGTACTCATGCCTTCGCGCTCGAGATCGGCGGCGAAGTTGGCCATCTCCTCCAGCGACGGGGTGATCAGGCCGGACAGGCCGATGACGTCCACATCGTGTTCCTTGGCGGCCTTCAGGATCTCGGCACCCGGCTGCATCACGCCGATGTCGATCACCTCGAAGTTGTTGCACTGCAGCACGACGCCGACGATGTTCTTGCCGATGTCATGGACGTCGCCCTTCACCGTGGCCATCAGGATCTTGCCGTTGTTCTCGGTGCCGGTCTTCTCGGCCTCGATGTACGGGATCAGGTGGGCCACGGCCTTCTTCATCACGCGCGCGGACTTGACCACCTGCGGCAGGAACATCTTGCCCTCGCCAAACAGGTCGCCGACCACGTTCATGCCGTCCATCAGCGGGCCCTCGATCACCTGGATCGGGCGGTCGTACTGCTGGCGTGCCTCTTCGGTATCCTCGACCACGTAGGTGTCGATGCCCTTGACCAGGGAGTGCTCGAGGCGCTTGGTGACTTCCCATTCACGCCACTCGAGGTTCTCTTCCTTCTTGCCGCCGCCCTGGCCCTTGTACTCCTCGGACAGGTCAAGCAGCCGCTCGGTCGCGTCATCGCGACGGTTCAGGACAACGTCCTCGACCGCTTCCTTCAGCTTCTCGTCGATGTCGTCGTAGACCGCCAGCTGGCCGGCGTTGACGATCCCCATGTCCATACCCGCCTTGATGGCGTGGTACAGGAACACCGCGTGGATCGCCTCGCGCACCGGCTCGTTGCCGCGGAAGGAGAACGACACGTTGGACACGCCGCCGGAGACCAGCGCGTGCGGCAGGTCCTGCTTGATGCGACGGGTGGCCTCGATGAAGTCCACGCCGTAGTTGTTGTGCTCCTCGATACCGGTCGCGACCGCGAAGATGTTGGGGTCGAAGATGATGTCCTCGGCCGGGAAGCCGACCTTCTCGGTCAGCAGCTTGTAGGCGCGGGTGCAGATCTCGACACGGCGGTCCTCGTTATCGGCCTGGCCGTCCTCGTCGAAGGCCATGACCACGATCGCGGCGCCGTAGCGACGGCACAGCTGGGCCTGCTTGATGAAGTTTTCCTCGCCCTCCTTCATGGAGATCGAGTTGACCACCGGCTTGCCCTGAACACACTTCAGGCCGGCCTCGATGATCTCGAACTTGGAGGAGTCGATCATCACCGGCACGCGGGCGATGTCCGGCTCGCCGGCCAGGAGGTTCAGGAAGCGCACCATCGCGTCCTGAGACTCCAGCATCCCCTCGTCCATGTTGATGTCGATGATCTGGGCGCCGCCCTCGACCTGGTTCAGCGCGACTTCCAGCGCGACGTCGAATTCCTCGTTCTGGATCAGACGCAGGAACTTGCGCGAGCCGGTCACGTTGGTGCGCTCGCCGACGTTCACGAACAGCGAGTCGTCGGTGATGTTGCACGGCTCGAGACCCGACAGGCGGCAGGCCGGCGCGATCTCCGGCACCTTGCGCGGGGCGTGCTTCTCGACCGCCTCGCGCATCGCGCGGATGTGCTCCGGCAGCGTGCCGCAGCAGCCGCCGATGATGTTCAGCATGCCCTGCTCGGCCCAGGGGCCGACGTCCTCGGCCATCTGCTCCGGGGACTCGTCGTAGTCACCGAACTCGTTCGGCAGACCGGCGTTGGGGTGCGCGGACACGTGGGTGTCGGCGATGCGCGACAGCTCTTCCACGTACTGGCGCATTTCCTTCGCGCCCAGCGCGCAGTTCAGGCCGATGGAGACCGGGTTCGCGTGACGCACCGAGTTCCAGAAGGCCTCGGTGGTCTGCCCGGACAGAGTACGGCCGGAGGCGTCGGTGATCGTCCCGGAGATCATGATCGGGAGTTCCTTCCCGAGCTCGTCTTCCAGGGTCTTCACCGCAAAGATCGCGGCCTTGGCGTTCAGGGTGTCGAACACCGTCTCGATCAGCAGCAGGTCCACGCCGCCCTCGACCAGGGCCTCGGCAGCCTCCTTGTAGGAATCGACCAGGGTGTCGAAGTCGACGTTACGCGCACCCGGGTCGTTCACGTCCGGCGAGATCGACGCGGTGCGGTTGGTCGGCCCGAGGATGCCGGCGACAAAGCGCGGCTTGTCCGGGGTCTTCTCCGTCCAGGCATCAGCGGCCTTGCGCGCGAGCTTCGCGGATTCGCGGTTCAGCTCGGGGACCAGGTCCTCCATGTGGTAGTCCGCCATCGCGATGCGGGTACCGTTGAAGGTGTTGGCCTCGATGATGTCGGCGCCGGCCTCGAGATAGTCGTTGTGGATCTGCTCGATGATGTCCGGACGGGTCAGCGACAGCAGGTCGTTGTTGCCCTTCAGATCGGACTCCCAGTCCTTGAAGCGCTCGCCGCGGTAGTCGGCCTCCTCCAGCTTGTACAGCTGGATGGTCGTGCCCATCCCGCCGTCCAGAATCAGGATGCGCTCTTTCAGCGCTTTCTCGATGTCGTTTCGCGTTGCCGTCATGTGCGGTACACCATTGTGTTGAATGGATTCATGGTCATGGCCGGGCGTCCAGGCCCGGCGGGAACCCGCCTTTGGGGCGGTGTTCCGGATATTGATGTTCGGGCCCGGTCTCCTCTTTTGCGCCCGTCGCGAGTCGTGTCACGATAGCCGTATGCAGGAGCACCCGATCCGTTGGTTTGTTACGGCCCCACAGGCCTGTCCCTATCTGGACGACCGCGAGATGCAGAGCCTGCTGGTCGACCCCGCGGTCAGCCTGGGCGGGGCGCGCTATGGGCAACTGCTCGCCGAGGGCTTTCGCCGCAGCGGCCAGTTCGTCTATCGCCACCACTGCCCGACGTGCTCGGCCTGCGTTCCGGTGCGGATCCCGGTTGCGGATTTCACACCCAGCCGCAGTCAGCGCCGCTGCCTGAAACGCAATCATGATCTCGCGGTCACAATTACGCGCCCTCCGGACCAGCCCGGGCATACGCCCTGCGCGGATCTCGACGAGCACATGCCGCTGTTCTCACGCTATCTCGCCCACCGCCATACCGGCGGCGGCATGGAACGCATGGGGCGCGACGATTACGCGGGCATGCTTAGCCACCGCAACGGTCCGGTGGATATCCTCGAATTCCGCCGGGACCACGAGCTGGTGGCCGTTGCGCTCACCGACCGCACCCCACAGGGGCTGTCGGCCATGTACAGCTTTTTCGATCCGGAGACCCCGGATCGCGGCTTGGGCACCCTCGCCGTGCTTACGCAGATCGCGCATGCCCGGCGGCAGCGCCTGCCGCATGTCTATCTCGGGTACTGGATCGACCAGGCCCCGAAGATGGCCTACAAGACCCGATTCCGGCCCATCGAGGGCCGGGTGAACGGGGTCTGGAAGCGGCTGACGACCCACCCGTAGCGGCCGCCAGCCCTCCCCGGTCGACTTACTCGGCCGGCTTGCGGAAGCGGAAGATGCCCCAGGTCAGATAACCCGACTGGCCGCCATCCACCCAGTGCTGCAGACCCTGCTTCATGCGGTCGATGTAGTCCTGGGAGATATAGCCACGCAGCTCCTCTTCGCGCGACTCCAGTTCCTGCTTCACACGACCATAATGCGTCGCGATCTGGTTGGAGTGCTCCTCGAAGCTGACCTCGTAGAGCCCCGCTTCCTTGGCCGCCTCGCGATAGAGCGAGGGGCTGGCCAGCGAGTCGAGGTGGATGCGGGCCAGGATCGGATCGAGCACGCCATCCGGGCAGTTGTCGGTCTGCATCGGATCGGTGAAGATCAGCCAGCCACCCGGCTTCAACACGCGCGCGGCCTCCTTGATCACTTCCTTTTTCTTGTCGTTCTGGCTGTGCAGGAACGAGTCCTCCGACCAGACGACATCGTAGGAGGCATCCGGCTCGTCGACCTTCTCGAAGGAGCCGTCGACCACGGTGATCTTGTGGTCGAGATGACGCGCCTTGTTGATCTCGCGATCACGCTCGTTCTCCTTCTCGGAGAGATTGAGCGCGGTCACGTCACAGCCGTAGTTCTCGACCAGGTAGCGGGCCACGCCGCCATACCCGGCACCCATGTCGAGCACGCGCCATTCCGGCTGCGGCTCGCCGAGCAGGTCGGACATATGGGCGACGGTGCGCCGGCTGGCGTCACCGATCGGCTCACCCTGGTACTCGTACATGCCGATGTGCAGGTCTTCGCCACCCCACACCAGCTTGTAGAAGGTATCGGCGTCTTCGCTGTTGTAGTAGTCGCGCGCCGTCTCGACGACGTCGGAATACTGGTTGCTCATCGGTTCTCGTCCTCGATGTAACGCTTGTCGGCGACGTGAATGAAGAAGTCCGGATCCGTCTCGCGGTAGGTTTCCTGGAAATCGCCGTAGGTCTCGATCTGCTGGAAGCCGACCTCGCGCATCAGGCGACGCACATAGGCCTTGCGCAGCGG
Source organism: Thioalkalivibrio sp. ALJ2 (assembly GCF_000378325.1). NCBI lineage: Bacteria > Pseudomonadati > Pseudomonadota > Gammaproteobacteria > Chromatiales > Ectothiorhodospiraceae > Thioalkalivibrio > Thioalkalivibrio sp. ALJ2. Next base: position 383,701 of record NZ_KB899554.1, on the reverse strand, counting down.
GAACATATTCAGGAAGTACTCGGAGCCATCCGGGAAGCGGTACTGGAAGCGGGCCAGACCCTCATCCACATGCGCCGGCTGCACCTGGACGTCGTCGCCGCAGTAGTAGTACGTATGCTTGGACGAGTAGCCGTGATCCATGATGGTGTCGTAGTTGCGCTGATCAAGGATCAGCACGCCATCGTGGTTCAGGGCGGAGTAGAACTCGGCCAGGGCCTTGCGGCGGTCGTGTTCGTTGAACAGGTGGGTAAAGGAGTTACCCAGGCAGACCACCGCGTCGTAGCGGCCGTAGATGTCGCGGTTCAGCATGCGCCAGTCGGCCTGCACGGTGCGCAGGATGTGACCCCGCTTGCGACCGTTTTCGAAGGCCTTGGCCAGCATCTCCGGGGCACCATCGGCGGTCACCACATCGAAACCGGCCTCACGCAGCTGCACAGAATGGAAGCCGGTCCCGGCCGCCACATCCAGCACGCGTTTGGCGCCACGCTTTTTCAGCTCTTCGATGAAGAAGGTGCCTTCGCTCTTGGCGCGGTTATCCCAATCGATCAGGTCGTCCCACTTGTCGACAAAACCGGTGGTGTATTCGTTGAGATAGTTCTCGGTATCGCGACGTTCGGTCGGCTTCTCGCCGAAATCCTGATCATTCTTGATGTTCGCGGACATGCTGATTCCTCTTGGCTGTACTGCGTTATTCACGCGGTCCAGCCGACCTTCGGCCGGACCGCCGGAACCAAGCCCACCGGACGCCGTCGCGCACCTCGCTCGGGCGGCACATCGACGATGATCCGGACCGGGCTGACTGCGCCCGGCGATCAGGCGTCCTCTCCCGCAAGCGCGTTGTCGGGCAGCGCCTGCGGCCGGCCTAGGCCGGTTTTCCCTCGCATCCGGAAGGGCAATCGGGCCCGGATGCCGAACCGTGGTCTGGCGGGCCCACCCGCCTGGTTCGGGGAAACGGTAACGGCGCCTCGCAACGCGTCGGGTCGCGGGCGATTTGGTTCCGAAATCGTTTTAATACCCTGAAGGTTTTGCACAAAAATTACAAGTTGTTTTGCGCAAAAGTACGAGCGAGCGGCCGCCACGGGGGCCTCGAACACGGACCCCCCCCTCCCGACGAGCTTCGCTATAATGGGGGCTTTTGATCCTTTCCCAGAGGCCCCCGAATGACCGCCAGCCGACCCGTCCGCCGCGCCCTGTTATCCGTATCCGAAAAGACCGGCGTAGCGGAGCTCGCGCGCGCCCTGCACGAACGGGGCGTCGAACTCCTGTCCACCGGCGGCACCGCCCGCCTGCTGGCCGAGGAAGGCCTGCCGGTGACCGAAGTCTCGCAGCACACAGGCTTCCCCGAAATCATGGATGGCCGGGTGAAGACCCTGCACCCGCGCATCCACGGCGGGCTGCTCGGGCGGCGCGATATCGACGCCGACGTGATGGCCGAGCAGGAGATCCCGCCGATCGACCTGCTGGTCGTGAACCTCTATCCGTTCGAGGCCACCGTGGCCCGCCCCGGCTGCACGCTGGAGGAGGCGATCGAAAACATCGACATCGGCGGGCCGGCGATGCTGCGCGCGGCGGCCAAGAACTATCGCGACGTGGCCGTCGCCACCAGCCCGGACCAGTACGGCGCCATCGTCGATACCCTGACCGAGCACGGCGAGGTCCCGGCGCCCCTGCGCTTTCGCCTGTCGGTGGCGGCCTTCAACCATGTCGCCCGCTATGACGCGGCGATCAGCAACTACCTCTCGGCGCTGGACGAGGACGGCGAGGCAGAACCCTTCCCGGGCCAGCTTAATGCCACCTTCGAGCGTGTCGAGGCGCTGCGCTACGGCGAGAACCCGCACCAGCGCGCCGCGTTCTATCGCGATCCCGCACCGGCACCCGGCTCGCTGGCCAGCTACCGCCAGCACCAGGGCAAGTCCCTGTCCTACAACAACCTGGCCGATGCCGACGCGGCCTGGGAATGCGTGCGCCAGTTCGAGGCCGGGGCCTGCGTGATCGTGAAACACGCGAACCCCTGCGGCGTGGCCGTCGCCCCGACCCAGCTAATGGCCTACGAACGCGCCTTCCAGACCGACCCCACCTCGGCCTTCGGCGGCATCATCGCCTTCAACCGCCCGCTGGATGGCGATACCGCACACGCAATCGTCAGCCGCCAGTTCGTGGAGGTCGTGATCGCCCCGGAAATCACCCCGGGCGCGCTGCGCGCCCTCGCCACCAAGAAGAACGTCCGGGTACTGGAGATCCCGCCGGCCGCCACGGCCCCGGGGCTCGACTACAAGCGGATTGGGGGCGGGCTGCTGGTACAGGACGCCGATCGTGGCTCGCTCGCGGATGCGGAACTGAAGACCGTGACCGCGCGGGCCCCTTCCGAGCAGGAGACCCGGGACCTGTGCTTCGCCTGGCAGGTCGCGAAGTACGTGAAGTCGAATGCCATCGTCTATGCGCGTGACGAACAGACCATCGGGGTTGGCGCCGGCCAGATGAGCCGGGTCTATTCCGCGCGGATCGCAGGCATCAAGGCGGCGGACGAGGGCCTGCAGGTCGCCGGTTCGGTGATGGCCTCGGACGCCTTCTTCCCATTCCGCGACGGCATCGACGCAGCCGCCGAGGCCGGCATCACCGCCGTGATCCAGCCGGGCGGCTCGATGCGCGACGATGAGGTAATCGCCGCCGCCAACGAACACGACATCGCGATGCTGTTCACCGGCATGCGCCACTTCCGCCACTGAGGTCCGTGATGAACGTACTCGTTATTGGCAACGGCGGCCGCGAGCATGCCCTGGCCTGGAAACTGGCCCAGTCCTCGCGCGTACAGCGCGTGCTGGTCGCCCCCGGCAATGCCGGCACCGCGCGCACGGACAAGTGCGAGAACCACGCGGTGGACGTCACCGACATCGATGGCCTGCTGGCCCTGGCCGAGCGCGAAGACATTGCATTCACGGTAGTCGGCCCGGAGGCGCCGCTGGTTGCCGGCGTGGTGGATGCCTTCCGCGCCGCGGGCCGGCGCTGCTTCGGCCCGACGGCGAAGGCCGCGCAGCTCGAGGGCTCCAAGAGCTTCGCCAAGGACTTCATGCAGCGCCACGGCATCCCCACCGCCGCCTACGGCAGCTTCGAGGACGAGGCGGCCGCGCTGGACTTCATCAAGACCCACGGGGCCCCGATCGTGGTCAAGGCCGACGGGCTGGCCGCCGGCAAGGGCGTGATCCTCGCGCAGACCGAGGACGAGGCCTGCGCCGCGGTGCGCGACATGCTGGCCGGCAACGCCTTTGGCGAAGCGGGTCATCGTGTGGTGATCGAGGAATTCCTGCGCGGCGAGGAGGCCAGCTTCATCTGCATGGTGGACGGCGAGCATGTGCTGCCGCTGGCCTCCTCACAGGACCACAAGGCACGCGACGATGGAGACCAGGGGCCGAACACCGGCGGCATGGGCGCCTACTCGCCGGCCCCGGTGGTCACAGACGCGCTGCACGCGCGTATCCTGCGCGAGGTCATCGAACCGACCGTGCGCGGTATGGCCGCCGATGGCGAACGCTATAGCGGCTTTCTCTATGCCGGCGTGATGATCGACGCCGAGGGCAATCCGAAGGTGCTGGAGTTCAACTGCCGCTTCGGCGACCCGGAGACCCAGCCGATCCTGAGTCGCCTGGAGTCGGACCTGACCGATCTGGTCGAGGCCGCGCTGGACGGGCGCCTGGACCAGATCGAAGCACACTGGGATGCCCGCGTCGCCCTCGGCGTGGTACTGGCCGCCGGAGGATACCCGGGCACCTACCGCAAGGGCGACGCGATCACCGGGCTCGAAGCGGTGGAGAATGACCCCGAGGCCTACGTATTTCATGCCGGGACCGCAACGCGCGAAGATGGCGCGGTCGTGACCGCCGGGGGCCGCGTGCTTTGCGTCGTGGGCCTTGGAAGGGACGTGAGATCCGCCCAAAAAAAGGCCTACGAGGCCGTGCACCGGATCCACTTCGAGGATATATACTGCCGGACAGATATCGGCTATCGCGCCGTCGCCCGCGAGGGGTAACCCAAGGCGGCGGCCCACACCCCAGGGAAACACTGATTAATGTACACGCTCGCGTTGGTACCCCAGGTTTTCCGAGGCCAGGCGCGTCGTGCAGCGGGCAGTGGTTCTACCCGCAAACGGCGCAACGCAGGATCGGGGAACCTGGGGCACCTACCCCGAAGGGGCCCGGCCGCTTCTGCGCGCGCACGGCGTTGCGGCTCCCTTGTGCAGAATGACTGCACGGCAGTCACCGCGCCTTGTTCGCACGCAAAAGCGACTCGAGCGCGAGCGTGTACCTTGATCAGTGTTTCCCTAGTTCTGGAGACCATCTGATGGCCGCCCCCGAAGTAACGCACCTGCCTCACCTCCCCAATGACGTGGAGGGCCTGCGGCAATCGATTCGCGATGCCATCGTCCGCGTGGTGGGTGAAGACCCGCGCAAAGCCACCCACCGCGACTGGCTCGAGGCCCTGGCCTTCGCCATCCGCGAGCGCATGGTGGAACGCCGCCTGCTGACCCGCCGCCAGTTCGCCGAAGAAGACGTCAAGCGCGTCTACTACCTGTCGATGGAGTACCTGATCGGGCGCATGCTCGAGGCGAATCTGCGCAACATGGGCATCCTCGACGAGGCGCGCCAGGCAATGAGTGACCTCGGCGTGGATCTCGACCAGATCGTGGATCTCGAGGACGACGCGGCCCTGGGCAACGGCGGCCTCGGTCGACTCGCGGCCTGCATCCTGGAGTCACTGGCCACCCAGGGCTATCCCGGCTATGGCTATGGCATCCGCTACGAGTACGGCATGTTCCGCCAGGAGTTCGAGCCCCACCGCCAGGTCGAACACCCGGACAACTGGCTGCGTTACGGCAACCCCTGGGAGTTCCCGCGCTCGGATCGCAAGTACTCGATCCACTTCTACGGCTACGTGGTCGAGCACCATCATCCGAACGGCGAGACCCGTTACACCTGGGAAGATGGCGAGGAAGTCCTGGCCATGGCCTACGACTATCCGACCGCGGGCTACGGGCGGCGCAACGTGAACAACCTGCGCCTGTGGGCCGCCAAGGCGACCCGCGACTTCGACCTGCGCTACTTCAACGAAGGGGATTACATCCGGGCGGTCGCGGACAAGAACGAGTCCGAGACCATCTCCATGGTGCTGTACCCGAACGACGCCACCGCGATCGGCAAGGAACTGCGCCTGAAGCAGGAGTACTTCTTTGTTTCTGCCTCGCTACAGGACGCCCTCGAACGCCACCTGGGGCTGGGCTACCCGCTGGACGCCCTGCCGGACAAGGCCGCGATCCAGCTGAACGACACCCACCCTGCGATCGCCGTGGCCGAACTGATGCGGCTGCTGGTCGACCACCACGAAGTGCCCTGGGATCGCGCCTGGGATCTGACCCGGCGGACCTTTGCCTATACCAACCACACCCTGATGCCCGAGGCGCTGGAAACCTGGTCGGTCCCGCTGATGCAGCACGTGCTGCCGCGCCACATGGGCATCATCTACCAGATCAACCACGAGTTCCTGGAAGAGGTCCGGCATCGCTACCCGGGGGACAACGACCGCCTGGCGCGCCTGTCGATCATCGACGAGGAAGGCGAGCGCCGGGTCCGCATGGCGCACCTGGCGGTGGTCGGCTCGCACCACATCAATGGCGTCGCCGCACTGCATACGCGCCTGCTGCAGGAGACCCTGTTCGAGGAGTTCTTTGAGCTCTGGCCGGAACGCTTCGTCAACGTAACCAACGGCGTGACGCCACGGCTGTGGATGATCCAGTCCAACCCGGCCCTGACCGAGCTCCTGGGCCGACGTATCGGCAACGACTGGCAATACGACCTGGAGCGCCTGCGCGCACTGGAACCCTACGCCACCGATCCGGAATTGCAGCGCGAATTCATGGCGGTGAAGCGCGCCAACAAGGCCCGGCTCGCGGACCTGGTGCGCGAACGCACCGGCGTGGAGCTGAACCCGGACGTGCTGTTTGACGTTCAGGTGAAGCGCATCCACGAGTACAAGCGCCAGCTGCTGAAGCTGCTGCACGTAGTGGACCTCTACCGTCGCATCCGCGCCGGCGAAGACATCCCGCCGCGCGTGGTGCTGTTCGGCGGCAAGGCCGCACCGGGCTACGCCCGCGCCAAGGCGATCATCCAGGTGATCAACGAGGTGGCCGACATCGTGAACCACGACCCGGCCGTTGGCGATCGCCTGAAGTGCGTGTTCTTCCCGAACTACGAGGTCAGCTCCGCCAGCATCATCATCCCGGCCGCGGACATCTCCGAGCAGATCTCCACCGCCGGCTTCGAGGCCTCCGGCACCGGCAACATGAAACTGGCGCTGAACGGGGCCCTGACCATCGGCACGCTGGATGGCGCCAACATCGAGATCCGCGATGCGGTTGGCGACGAGAACGTCTTCATCTTCGGGATGACCGCCGAAGAAGTGGTCGAGCACCGCGCCCGTGGCGAACAACCATCCGCCATCCTGAAGCGCACACCCGACCTGGCAGCCGCGGTGGACATGATCGAGTCGGGGTTCTTTACCTGCAACGACGCGGATACCCACCGCGAACTGGGGCGCTACCTGCGCGAAGACGATCCGTTCTTCGTACTGGCCGACTACTCGGCCTACGCGGAGGCCTGTGATCGGGCCGATGCCCTGTACGCGGACCCGGCCGCCTGGGCCGAGGCGGCGATCCACAATGTCGCTCGCATGGGCTTTTTCTCCATCGACCGCACGGTGCGCGACTACGCCAACCAGATCTGGGACGTCACCCCGGAGCCGGTTGCCCCCTCCAAGACCAACGGGGCCGCTTGACGGGTCAGTGTGCCGAGGGCTCGGGGGCGATCGCGCTGTAGATCGCGGAGTAGTCGGCGTTCGCCAGCCCGCGATCCTGCGCCTGCTCCAGTAGCTCCGCCAGCAGTGGGAGCCACGGGCCGATCAGTTGCGCGTCCTCTGCGGCGCGCTCGGCCAGGCGCACGTCCTTCAGCAGGTGCTTGACCGGGAAGTTCGCCGTACCGAAGTCACCGGAGAGCATCTTGTCGAGCTTCTTGTCGAAGGTCGGCGCATACAGCGCCGACTCGCGCAGGATATCCATGAAGGTATCAACGTTCGCCCCTTCACGGCGGACCAGCCCCAGGCTCAGGGAAAAGGCGGCGGTCAGACTGGCGATCAGCTGGTTGAATGCGAGCTTCAGGGCCGCGCCCTGCCCCACCGGACCGACATGCCGCGGGTTCTCGCCCAGCGCCGCGAGGACCGGACGCGCGCGATCGAAATCCGCCTCCGTATCGGCGCCGGCCATGACCAGCAAGCGGCCCTCGCGCGCTTCCGGGATCGACCCCAGTACTGGCGCCTCGACATAACAGGCCCCAGAGCGGCGCAGGTGCTCGGCCAGCTGGCGGCTCTCGGCCGGCAGGATCGTCGCCATCTGGATCACGCAACGCCCGTTCAGCGCGCCTTCCGGCAACGCCCTCAGCACCGCCTGGATCGCGGCGGCATCCGAGAGCATCAGCACCAGGGTATCGGCTCCGGCGACGGCCGCCGCCGGCTCGGTGTGTACCGTTACCCCCTCGCTGGCCAGGTCGCTGGCACGCTCCGGGGTGCGGTTGTAGGCCTCGACGGAAAAACCGGCGCGCAAAAGACGCAGGCCCATGGGTTGCCCCATGAGCCCGCAGCCCAGCAGCGCCACGCGGGACGCAGCCATAGTGACCTCCTACTTGATCTTGTCGTCCAGGTCCTCCGTATACCCCAGCAGGGTATGCGGCGGTGGCGCCTCTTTCTGGTACTTGGTGGGCGTCACGGCCTCGGTGGAATGCAGGCTCTTCCACAGCCCGACCACCATCACGAGCATCACCACCGAGAACGGCAGGCCGACGCTGATCGCCGCCGCCTGCAGGGCGGCAAGCCCCCCCGCCAGCAACAGGATCGAAGCCACGACCCCCTCGAGGATTGCCCAGTAGACCCGCTGGGTCACGGTCGGGTTGCGCACATCACCCGAGGCCAGGGTGTCGATTACCAGCGAGCCGGAGTCCGAGGAGGTGACGAAGAAGGTCACGATCAGCACCGTGGCCGCGGCCATGGCCAGCACCGCCAGCCAGTCCCAGAGCGGCATCGCCTCGATCGTCGCGAACAACGCGGTGGACACGCTCTCCTCGACCGCGCCGGAGATATTGGCCACGCCACCCACCTCGTAGCCCATCGCGGTACCGCCGAACACCGAAAGCCAGACGAAGGCAGCGGCCGTCGGCGCCAGCAGCACGCCGGCCACGAATTCACGGATCGTGCGCCCGCGCGAGACACGGGCGATGAACATGCCGACATACGGGGCCCAGGAGATCCACCAGCCCCAATAGAAGATGGTCCAGGCGGTGGCCCAGCCAGTCTCGTCGATGGTATCGGCCCACAGACTCATCTCGGGCAGGTGCTGCACGTAAACACCGGTCGACTCCACCAGCAAGCGCAGGATGAACAGTGTCGGCCCCATGATCAGCAACAGCGCGAGCAGGATCACCGCCAGCCCGATATTGAAATTGGAAAGCCGTTTGATGCCGCGATCTACCCCGAGGGCGACCGAGCCCACTGCGATCAGAGTAATGATCGCGACCAGGATGATCTGCATGGCCGTGGATTCCTCGATCCCGAACACGTAGTTCAGACCCGAGTTGATCTGCATGACCCCGAGGCCCAGCGAGGTGGCCACCCCGAACATGGTCCCGAACAGGGCCACGATGTCGATCAGGTGCCCCCAGGGGCCATAGATGCGGTCCCCGATGAACGGATAAAGCGAGGAGCGAATCAGCAGGGGCAGGTTATGCCGGTAGGCATAGTAGGCCAGCGACAGCCCAACGACGATGTAGATCGCCCAGGCATGCAGCCCCCAGTGGAAGAAGGTGTAGCGCATCGCTTCGGCCGCGGCCGCGCTGGTCTCGCCATCGGCATGCGGCGGATCCAGGTAGTGGTACATCGGCTCGGCAATGCTCCAGAACAGCAGCCCGATCCCCATGCCTGCGGAGAAGAGCATCGCGAACCACGCGGCGTAGCTGAAACGCGGCGCCTCGAACTGGTCTCCGAGCCGTATGCCCCCGTAGCGCGAGAACATCAGGTACACGGAAAAGACCAGGAAGACCGTCACGACCAGCACGTAGTACCAGCCGAGATACTCGGAGATACCGGTCTGCAGCTTCTCGAAGATGCGCTCCGCCGTGTCCGGGAAGATCGCCCCGAACAGGACGAATGCCGCGATCACGGCACTGGAGATCCAGAACACCGGGCTGCAAATGATGCCGAAGCCGGCGATCCGGGTCTGGTTCAGCCCCGGGCTTGAAGACGGTTCTTCCATGCTTGGCTCCCCTATTCTTGTGTTGCGTTCAAACGCCGCACCGGCGTGTTGGGCACACCTCGGGACCTTGCATCCCGAGCCTTCCCGTGCGCCTGACGTTCGGGGACGCGCTCAGCCGGCGAAACAGGGCCGGCGGACGACGTTCCTACCGTAGCCAATGCCCCGGCAAACTGCAAAACACTTCACGGGTCGTCCTCGCCGCCGCTGCGTGTGAGCAGGAGGCCGCGCGCCTGCCCGCACACGCGTTCGCGCTCGATCGCCCACCCCCCCTCCTCCACGAAGCCCGGGTCGACCTCCGACTCCAGTTCCGCGTAGACGCGTGCACCGAGGCTCAACCAGCCCTGGGCGGCCAGCGCGGCGAGCGTCGGGGCCACCCGGCCCTGACCAAAGGGAGGGTCGAGAAACACGACATCGAAGGGGCCGCCCTCCGGGGGCTGGCCCAGCAAACGGGCCACATCATCACACCGGATATGCACCTGGGTGGCCCCCAGGCGTTCACGGTTGGCCTCGAGCTGGGCCGCCGCCCGCGCGTCGCGCTCGACCAGCCAGACTTGACGCGCGCCCCGCGAGGCGGCCTCGAACCCCAGGGCACCCGTGCCGGCGTACAGGTCCAGCACTCGCGCCCCCGGCAGCTGCGGCTGCAGCCAGTTGAACAGGGTCTCGCGCTGGGCATCCGCGGTCGGGCGCAGCCCCCCGACGGACGGCACCGGCAACCACTGGCGGCGCCAGGCACCCCCAATGATGCGGATACGCGCGCTGCGCCCTGGCGGGCCGCGCCTAGTCTTCCTGGCCACCGACAATGACCGTGACCAGGGCCTCGGGGTTGAGACGGTCGGCCAGCTGGGTGTTCATAGTCTCCAGCTCCACCGCTTGCATGCGCTCGACATAGCGCTCCAGATAGTCATCGGAGAGTCCGTAGAAACCGATCATGCCGAGCAGGCTGACGATGTCGCTGTTGGAGGCCAGCGACAAGGGGAACGAGTTGATCACGTTCTCGCGCGAGGCCTCCATCTCTTCAGGGTCCACCCCCTCGGCGTGCCAGCGCAGGACCTGCTCGCGCAGGACCTCCACGGCCTCGTCCGTCTGGTCCACGCCCGTCTGCATATTGATCACGAACGGGCCTTCGACCGCCATCGGCTGGAAGCGGCTGTGCACCGAGTAGGCCAGCCCGCGGGCGCTGCGCACCTCCTGGAACAGGCGCGAGGTAAATCCGCCCCCGCCCAGGGCATGATTGGCCAGCGTCAGGGCGAAGTGCGCCTCGTCGCCGCGGCGCAGGGCCGGGGCCCCCATAAAGATGTGCGCCTGCTCCGACGGGAACGCGATGCGCTCCTCCACCGGCTCCTCGCGCATTGGCACCGGCGGCAACGGGTCAACTGCATCGCCACGGGGCAGCGCGGCCGAGATCCGGGCGGCCAGCTCCTCGGCCTGCTCGCGGCTTACCCCGCCGGTGATCGCCAGCGAGCCGTTCCCCGCCGCGTAGTGACGCTCGAAGAAGGCCCGGGCATCATCGCGCGTGATCGCCTCCAGCGTATCGACCTCACCACCCGGCCAGCTGCCATAGGGGTGGTCTTCATACATCAGTTCGTAGAATCGCCGGCTGGCCACCACGGCCGGTTCCTGGCGCTCGCGCTGCAGGGACTGCAGGGCCTGTCGGCGACTGCGCTCGAAATCGCCCTCGGGGAAGGCAGGGGCGGACAGCACGTCGGCCAGGGTGCCGACCGACGTCTCCATCCAGTCCGGCTCGGTCAGGGTGCGCAGGCTGACGATCGCCATATCCCGCAGGGAGCTGGTACTGAAGCGGGCGCCCACCGATTCGAAGCGTTCGGCCAGTTCGGAGGCATCCATCTCCTCGGTGCCGTGGCGCAGACCACGGGAGGTCATCATCGCCAGCCCGGGCAGATCACCATCGCGTGCCGCGCCACCATCGAAGGTCAGGCGCAGATCCACCATCGGCAGGTCCGGCGCCTCGACATACAGGACGCGCAGACCCTCGTCGGTTTCCCAGCGATCAATCTCCACCGCCTGCACCGGCATCACCAGCAGGGTCAGCGGGACCAGGGCCAGCGCCGCCAACCGGGAACGACGCGAGAGTTTCTTGAGTGCGTGCAGCATTAGTGATCCCCCTCCGGATAGCCGCCATCGAGATCCGGGGCGCCGTAAGGCCCGGGTGCCGGGGCCTCTTCGTCATCCATCGGCTGCGGGTCGAGGATCCCGACCGTGCGCCGCTCGGGCACCAGGTACTCGCGCACCACGCGCTGGACATCTTCGGCCGTCACCTCGCGTACCCGCTCCAGGAAACGATCGTTCTCCCGCCAGCCAACGCCAACGGTCTCGAGCATGCCCAGCTGGAAGGCCTGGGCACGCACGGAATCGCGTTCAAAGACCTCCGAGGCGATCACCCGCGCCTGCACGCGTTCCAGCTCTCGGTCATCCACGGGTTCCTCGGCCAGGCGATCGATCTCGTCCAGCAGGGCCTGCTCCAGGGTCTCGACATCCGTGTCCGAGGTCGGCACGGCGGCGACCATGAACAGATCGTCCAGCCTCGCGAACGGGCTGTAGCGCGCCGAGGTGGCGCTCGCCAGCTCCTGCCCCCGGACCAGTTCGCGCGCAAAGCGCGAGGCCTCGCCCGAATCCAGGATCCCGGCGGCCACCAGCAGGGCGTAGGCGTCCTCGTGCGAGTCCAGTGTATTCAGCACCGGGGTCTTCCAGCCCATCATCAGAAACGGGACCTGGGCCGGGGCCTGCACGGTTATCCGGCGCTCCCCGGCCTGCGGGGTCTCCCGGCGCGGCTTGGCCTCGGGCACGCTGCCGCTGGGGATGGCACCGAAGTGCTTCTCGGCGGCCGCGATGACCTCGTCGGCATCGACATCGCCGACGACCACGACCACCGCGTTGCTGGGGTGGTAGTAGCGGTCATACCAGTCCTGCAGATCTTCCAGGGTGTAGGCCTCGATGTCGGTCATCCAGCCGATCACGGGCTGGCCGTACGGGTGGTTGAAGAAGGCCGTCGCCATCAACTGCTCGCGCAGCAGAGAATTCGGCTGATCCTCCACACGCAGGCGCCGCTCCTCCTGCACGACCCGCAGCTCCGGACGGAACTCGTCTTCCTGCAGCTTCAGGTGCCGCATGCGCTCGGCCTCCATGGCCATCACGGTCTCCCAGTGGTCGGAGCCGATCACCTGGTGGTAGCCGGTATAGTCGCGCCCGGTAAAGGCGTTCTCGCGCCCGCCCAGGCGCGCAACGATCCGCGAGAACTCGCCCGGCTCGTACTTCTCCGAACCGCGGAACATCATGTGTTCCAGCATGTGCGAGATACCGGTGATGCCGCTGTGTTCATCGGCGGAGCCGACGCGATACCAGACCATGTTGGCCACTACCGGTGCGCGCCGGTCCTCCAGGACCAGCACGGTCAGACCGTTGTCGAGCGTGGCCTCCACCACATCCGATTCGATCTCCAGTTCCCCGGCCACGACACTGGCACTGATCAGCCAGACGGCCATCCATCCAACGAGACTTCCGAGCACTGCTCTACGCATTGCAATACGATCCCCGTGCTAGCATGAACACTTTCTACTGGACCACCTGAAACATGTTCGGTTTCCGCAAGAAGAAATCCGAAGAATCCGCCACGCCCAGCCCGGATACCACGCCGGAGGCCCCGCCGGAAACCGCGGCGGCGCCCGAGCCGGAACCCGACGCGCAACCGGCCCGTGGCGGCTGGTTCCAGCGCCTGCGCCAGGGCCTGGCCAAGACCGGCCAGGCCCTCGGCGGCGACCTCAAGAGCCTGTTCCGGCGCAAGATCGACGACGAGCTGTTCGAGGAACTGGAAGAGCGCCTGCTCCTGGCCGATGTCGGCCTGGATGCGACCCAGCGGATCATGGATCGTATCACCCGCGAGGTAAAACGGCGCGAGCTGGACAACGCCGACGCGCTGATGGACGCGCTCGAGACCGCGATGGTGGAGATCCTGGAACCGGTCTCGCGGCCGCTGGATATCCCGCAGGCCGAGCGGCCGTTTTCGATCCTGGTGGTCGGCATCAACGGTGCTGGCAAGACCACCACGATCGGCAAACTGGCGCATCGCTTCAAGGACGAGGGCCGCTCGGTGCTGCTGGCCGCCGGGGACACCTTCCGCGCGGCCGCGGTGGAACAGCTGCAGACCTGGGGGGAACGCAATGGCGTCCCGGTAATCGCCCAGGGGACCGGGGCCGACTCGGCCTCCGTGGTCTACGACGGCCTCCAGGCCGCCCAGGCGCGCAAGACCGATATCCTGATCGCCGATACCGCCGGACGCCTGCACACCCAGACCAACCTGATGGACGAAGTGCGCAAGGTGAAGCGCGTGATGGGCCGGCTGGACGAAAGCGCCCCGGACGAGGTGCTGCTGGTGGTCGACGGCGGCACCGGCCAGAACGCGCTGAGCCAGGCACGGCAGTTCCACGAGGCCCTGGGGCTGAACGGGATCGTGGTCACCAAGCTGGACGGGACCGCCAAGGGCGGCGTTCTGTTCGCGCTGGCCGAGCAACTGGGGGTACCGGTGCGCTTTATCGGCGTGGGCGAGAAGGCCGAAGACCTGCAGCGCTTCGATGCCCGCGCGTTCGTGCGCGCTCTCCTGGGTCGCGAGGATAGCCAGTCGGCATGATCCAGTTGCAGCGCGTAACCAAGCGCTTTGGCAGCGCGGCCGATGCGCTGTCCAATGTCAGCCTGCGCGTGGATGCCGGCGCGATGGCCTTTGTCACCGGCCCGTCCGGGGCCGGCAAGAGTACGCTGCTGCGCCTGATCGCCGGTCTGGAACGCCCGACCCGCGGCCGCATCCGCGTGAACGGGCACGAACTGGACCGCCTGTCGGCTCGGGCCATCCCGCGCTTTCGCCGCAGCATCGGCCTGGTCTTCCAGGATCACCGCCTGCTGTTCGACCGCCCCGTGTTCGACAACGTCGCCCTGCCGCTGGAGATCCTGGCCTACCGTCGCCCGGAGATGCGCAAGCGGGTGCGCGCGGCGCTGGACAAGGTCGGGTTGCTGCACAAGGAGACGGTCAACCCGCGCACCCTGTCCGCAGGGGAGCAGCAACGCGTCGGCATCGCCCGGGCCATCGTGCACCGGCCGGTACTGCTGCTTGCGGACGAGCCGACCGGCAACCTGGACCCGGCCCTTTCGGAGGAGATCCTCGCGCTGTTCGACGACTTCAACCGCGTCGGCATGACCGCCCTGATCGCGAGCCATGACCAGGAACTGATCGGCCGCATGGGCAAACCGGTGCTGCACCTGGAAAATGGCCGCATCGAGGCTCGCGGCGGGGCGAGCGCATGAGACCCGGGCGCCGCCTGATTGATGCCCTACCGGCCTGGCTGGACAGCCACCGCGATGCCGCCCGGCGCAGTCTTGGCCGGCGACTGCAGGCCCCGGTCCTGAGCCTGATCACCATCGCGGTACTGGGCTTCATCCTCGCGCTCCCTGCCTATCTCTGGGTCCTGCTGGACAACGCGCGCGCCCTGTCGGCGCATGTCGACCACGACCCGCGCATCGCGCTCTATCTCGATCATGTCGACGAAGAGACGGCCGGGCGGCTCGAGGATGCGCTGGACGATGACGAACGTGTCGCTCGCTGGGAGCGCATCGACGCCGACACCGCACTGGGTGCCTACCGCGACAGCCTGCCGGACCCGGAACTGCTCGACTGGCTGGAGGACAACCCGTTACCGGACGTGATTGACGTCGTTCCCGCCAGCACCCAGCCGGATACGGTGGCGGCGTTGCGTGACGACCTGCGGGCGTTGGCGCCCGAGGCCGGGGTAGTCGCCGACGACGAGTGGGTGCGCCAACTCAACAGCCTGCACGAGCTGGGCCTGCGCATCCTGTCCGTGGTTGCCGCGCTGCTGGGGCTCGGCGCCGTACTGATCCTGGCGCTCGCCACCGCCTCGGAACTGCGCGAGCGCCAGGAAGAAATCGCGATCTCGCGCATCAGTGGCGCCACCCACCGGTTTCTGCGCCGCCCGTCGCTCTACGGGGGTGTGCTGACCGGGTTCGGTGGGGGTGTCTTCAGCGTTATCCTGCTGCTGGTGGGGGTCGCGCTGAGTCGCGAACCGCTGACCGAGGCGGCTGCCGCATTCGACCTGGAGTTCACCCTGCGCCTGCCGCATGCCGGGGATCTGCTGGGCCTGATCGTGGTGGGCCTGATACTGGGCTGGCTGGGCGCCCGACTGGGCAGCGGCCACGCGCTGCGCGACGCGCCTTGAGCGCATGCGAAACAGCAATAACTCCCGGAACTTTCAGCGGGTTTAGCACTCTACTGACACGAGTGCTAATCTCTGGCTTTATTCTCAGGAGGCATCCATCACGATGAACAGCAAGGCCCTGGCAACCGTGCATGCAGACCTGCCCGTTCCCGTCGGGAACCTGGACCATTACATGCAGGCGGTCAGCCGGATCGAGGTTCTGGACCCGGAACACGAGCGCGAACTCGCCCGGTCGCTGCAAGAACGCAGCGACCTGGACGCGGCGCGCCAGCTGATCCTGCACAACCTGCGCTTCGTCGTGCATGTGGCCCGCGGCTACCAGGGCTACGGCCTGCCCCTGGGCGACCTGATCCAGGAAGGTAATGTCGGCCTGATGAAGGCCGTGCGGCGCTTCGACCCGAACCAGGGGGTGCGCCTGGTCTCGTTCGCGGTGCACTGGATCCGCGCCGAGATCCACGAGTTCATCCTGCGCAACTGGCGCATTGTGAAGGTGGCGACGACCAAGGCGCAGCGCAAGCTGTTCTTCAACCTGCGCAGCGCCAAGCAGCGCCTCGGCTGGATGTCGAACGACGAGGTCTCGGCGGTCGCCAGGGACCTCGGGGTATCCGAGAATGACGTCTGGGAGATGGAACGGCGCCTGTCCAGTCAGGACGCGAGCTTTGATCCCGCGCCCGATAGCGACGACGAGCACAGCTACCTGGCCCCGGCCCAGCGGCTGAGCCTCGAGGACATGAGCGACGACCCGGCGCAGGTGGCCGAGGACGAGGACTGGGACCGCCATTACCAGGAGCGGCTGGCAAGCACTCTGGGCGAGCTGGACGAACGCTCCCGCGACATCCTGGCGCGCCGCTACATGAGCGAGCCCAAAGCGACGTTGCATGAACTGGCGGCCGAGCATGGCGTCTCCGCCGAGCGCATCCGACAGATCGAGAACAACGCGATCAAGCGCATCCGCACCGCGTTCGCCGACTGATTCGCTACCTAGGCAACCCCCCAACGAAAAAGGCCCCGACCGCTTATGCGATCGGGGCCTTTTTGATGGCTTCCGGCGCCGCTCACGCGGCGCACGGGAATCCCTGGCTCAGCCGCCGAACAGGATCACCGAGAAGAAGCTGATCCAGGACCAGATGATCAGGGCGGCAGTGAACGTCAACGGGAAGTTCGCAAAGGTAAACCACTCACGCATAGCCAAAGCCCTCAACACACATCGATTTAAGAATGGGTAAAGGTTAAGCGGCAGGAGGCCCCGGCGCAAGTTTCCGGATCAGCGCGGTCGGTCTTCCGGGCGCTGCGTCTCCCTGGAAGTCTGGTCCTTCTCGTCGTCTTCGGTAGTCGGGATCCGCGGATCATCGTCATCCATCAGGATACGGTGCGCCGGACCCTCGAGGTCATCGTACTGACCCGACCGTATCGCCCACAGCAGGACCATCCCCACGACCAGGGCAAACAGCATCGCCAGCGGGATCAACAGGTAAAGAATCGACATGGCGACCAGTCTACTCGTCCTGCGCCGAGCCTCAACCCGGGGGCGAGGCAGACGCCTCGGCAGGCGCACGACTGGCGTGCTCGCGCGGAGCGGCCACACGGTCGCGCCCCGGACGCAGACGCAGGGCATTGCCCACCACCAGCAGGGAACTCATCGACATCCCCAACGCGGCCAGCCAGGGCGTGAGCAGGCCGGCAGCGGCAAACGGCAGGGCGACTGCATTGTAGCCGATGGCCCAGGCAATGTTCTGGCGCACGATTCGCGTCGTGCGGCGGGCCTGATCCAGTGCTTCCGGCAACCGATCCAGGCGGTCGGAAGTTAGCACGAGATCGGCCTGGGTCTGCGCCAGACGGGTACCACCACCCATGGCCAGGGAGACATCCGCCCCCGCGAGCACCGGCGCGTCGTTGATTCCCTCCCCGGCCATCAGCACGGTGCGGCCCTCAGCCTGGAGGTCGCGTACATGGCGCAGCTTGTCCTCCGGCGTCAGGCCGCCATGGAACCGGTCGATACCCAGGTGCTCAGCGAAGCGCTGCCCCGCCTCCGGACGGTCGCCGGTCAGGAGTATCACCTCGAGCCCGCGCGCGCGCAGCGTCGCGACCGTCTCGGCCGCCTCGGGTCGTGGCGTGTCGGCGAGCCAGAAGGTCGCAACCGGCTGACCATCCACCACCAGCCAGACCGGCGAGGCGAACGGACTATCCGCCGGGGCCTCGGCGGCCGGAGGGTCCGCTTGCGACAGCATTCCGCGCCCCCCGATCGCCACCTCGCGCCCGTCAATCTGGCCGACCAGTCCACTGCCCGGCTCGTTATGGACGGCCCGGGCAGCCACGCCGGGGGCGGGCACGGCCTCACGGAAGGCCCGCGATAGAGGGTGTTCCGAATGGGCCTCCAGCGCCGCGGCCCACGTGCGCCAGTCCTGCCCTGGTGGCGGCGCCACATGATCCTGCTGTGCCACGAGGCGCGGGCGGCCCTCGGTCAGGGTGCCCGTCTTGTCGAGGCAGACGGTATCGACACGCGCCAGGGCCTCCAGGGTGCGGCCGCGCGTTACCAGGAGCCCCAGGCGTGACAGCGTGCCCGTGGTCGCGGTGAGCGCGACGGGTGTTGCCAGCGCCAATGCGCAGGGACAGGTGGCGACCAGCATCGCCACCATCACCCACAGCGCCCGGCTGGGGTCGATCCAGGCATACCAGACGAGGCCTGCGAGGGCGGTCAGGAGCAGGACCGCCCCGACAAACCAGCCGGTCCCGGTCTCGGCGAGACGGGCGATCCGGGGTTTCTCGCTCTGCGCGCGATCGAGCAGGCGCTGGATCGCGGCCAGCGTGGTCTCGGCGCCGACGCGGCGGACCTCCACGACCAGCGGCCCATCGACATTGACGGTGCCGCCCACGACTTCGTCGCCCGCGGCAACCGGCTCGGGATCCGGTTCGCCAGTCAGCAAGGCACGGTTAATGGTGGAACGCCCCTGGGCGACCACGCCATCGGCCGGGACCGACTCTCCGGGCCGGACGCGTACACGGTCGCCGGGGCTCAGGTCGCCAAGGGCCACGGGCTCCTCCTGGCCGCCGGCATCCAGTCGATGGGCCAGGGCCGGCACCAGTCGATCCAGGCGATCGATGGCCTGGCTCGCATGCTGTCGCGCGATCAACTCGAGGTAGCGACTGGTCAGCAGGAAGAAGACAAACATGACGACCGACTCGAAGTAGACATGCTCGCCGGTCCCGAGCAGGACCGCGTAAAGACTGGCCAAGTAGGTCACGATGATCGCCAGGCTCACCGGAACATCCATGCCGAGCCTTCGCTGGCGCAGATCGCGCCATGCGCTCTGGTAGAACGGGATAGCCGAGTAGAAGACCACAGGGGTAGTCAGGGCCGCTGCCACCCAGCGCATGAACTGCATCAGGTCGGCGTGCTGGGCGTCGTCCTCGCCCAGCCAGATGGCCAGGGCCAGCATCATCACCTGCATCATGCCGAGCGCGGCCACCCCGATCCGGCGCAGCGCCACACCGCGTTCGCGGGCGATCGCCTTCTCGCGGGTGCCCGGATCGTACGGGTGGGCGTGGTAACCGATATCGCGGATCGCCTTGAGGATCGCGGACAGGGCGATGCGCTCCGGGTCCCAGACCAGGCGGGCGCGATGGGTCGAGTAGTTGATGCTGAAGGCGATCACGCCCGGCAGGGACTGCACATGGCGCTCGTTCAACCAGACGCAGGCGGCGCAGGTGATCCCCTCGAGGATCAGTGCGGCCTCGAGCCGGGGGCCGCCGCTGGTGGCGGCGTCTGATGCCGGTGTCACGAACGAGCGCTGGACGGCCTCGGTATCGAAGAGTTCGAGCTCCCGCAGCTCGTCGGGGACCAGGGGTTCGCCGGCCTGCCCGGGCGGCGCCGGACGATGGTGATAGTAAGCGCCCAGGCCGCGCTCGATGATCGCGCCGGCGACGGCCTGGCAGCCGGGACAGCAGGTTGACTGCTCGCGTCCCTCGAACAGGACCGGGTAATGCGCACCGCCCGGAATCGGCAGACCACAGTGAAAACAGCCACCACCCGTGTCAGCGGGCGTGGCCGTGGAATCGGGCTCGGGGCGTGATCCGCTCACCGGCGGTCGGCGAGATTAGCTGGACTGGCCGCGAACGCGGGTGCGCGCCTGCTGTTCGACCAGCTGGCCGTCGTGTTCGATATGGAAGCGCAGGTCCCAGCGCCCCGGCGATGGCAGTGACAGCTCGACCTGATAGAGCCCTTCACCGATCGACTGCATCTCGAAGGCCTGGTCGCGGCGTTCGTCGGCGACCCACATGAACAGGCCACTGATATCGGCATCGGAGATCGGACGCCCCTCGGCATCCAGGACTTCCACCTGGAAGGTGGCGCTCTCCCCTTCGACCGGGGTTTCCACCCAGCCCTGGCGCACCTGCCAGCCCAGTTCGCGCTGTTCCTGGAGCCGCGTCATGCGGTGCACGGCGAGGGCCTCGTCGCGCTCCTGGATGCCGCCGACCGTCCCGGGGAAGGCCGAGGTCACGCGCTCGGCCGGCGTCTCGGGCTCGGGCAGCAGGGTGCCGATAAAGCGCTCCGGCATGCCGTTGTGGGCGAGCGTGATCAGGACCGCCTGGACCGACGCGATGATCGTAAAAAAGCCGACAATCACCAGCGGGGCCCAGTGCAGGCTGAACGATCCCTTCTGTCCGTCCTCGGCTTCCGCCTCCTTCTGGGTGAGGATGATGCCCAGCCCGTAGGGCACGATGATGTACAGCGCGAGATGGATCGCGAACACATCCGCGCCCTGCCAGGTGAGGATGGAGGTCGGGATGAACACGAACAGCATGATCGCCACCACCACGGCGGCCGTGTTGTAGGCGCGCAGACGGGTGAACTTGTAGATCAGCGCAAACAGCAGCGCGAGCGCGGCGCTGCCCAGTCCAAGGGAGATGACGAGATTGCTCATGATGTCTTCATCGTGTCGTTCCGGCGCAGCAGGGTATCACTCGGTTGGCGGCGCGCCAGTTTCGCCAGCCGGATTGTCGTAACTTACAAAAGCGCCGAATAAAGCCGTCCTGGCTTTCAGAGCCGCACGCGGCGCTTCACAGTCTTTCTGCCTTTGCACGAGCAAAGGGATTTGCAGCTTGCTTCGGCATCAACCACCTGCGGTGGTCGATTTCCGGCGGCACGTCCATGTGCCGCAGGGAAACGCCGATAATTCAGCGTTTCCCTGGCCGCGCGGTCAGCGGTGGCTGAAGCGGGCATCGGCCTCGACCGGGTCGATCCGTCCCTCGCGATCGCGGATCACGAAATAGAAGCGGAGCGGCGAATCCGCCCCGGCCTCCACGTCGTGGCGTATGCGGGCCAGTACGGTCAGCCGCTGGCCGGGTTCAAGCCGGATCTGCTCGACCTGGCCCAGGTCGAGCGTCGCGCCCTCGAGCCCATCGATATCGAGCGTAAAATCGAGCTCCTGGTCGGAGACGTTGTTCAGGCGCAATTCGTAGCTGTTCTGCACCCGACCGTCGGACATCTGCACGAATAGCGGCTGTCGCACCTGGTTGACGTTCACATCGACTGGCGGGCGCTCGAGGATGCTGAAGACCAGCGCGCCGATGACCACCAGCACCGCCGCCCCGTATCCCAGGGTCTTGCCCTTCAGCCAGCGCGTCTTTTCACCCTGCAGCTCGTGTTCCGAGGAATAGCGGATCAGGCCGCGCGGCCAGCCCTGCTTGTCCATGATGGTGTCGCAGGCATCGATACACAGCGCACAGTGGATGCACGACACCTGCAAACCGTCGCGTATGTCGATGCCGGTCGGGCAAACCTGAACGCAGTAGCCACAGTCGATGCAGTCCCCCACCCCGGCGGCCTGCCGCTCCTCACGCGTCTTCAATCCGGCCTTCACCTTGGCGCGGCCGGCGGTCCCTTCGCCGCGGTTCGAATCGTACGACACGATCAGGGTGTCTTGGTCAAACATCACGCTCTGGAATCGGGCGTACGGACAGATGAAGGTACAAACCTGTTCGCGCGCCAGCCCGGCAAAGGTGTACGTGGTGGCGGTCAGGAGTCCCGCAGTCACGTACGCGGCGAACCGGGCATCACCGCTGAAGAAGTCGCGTGCGAGAGTCGGGGCATCAGCCCAGTACAGTACGAAGCCGAGCCCCGTGGCAAAGGCGACGAGGAGCCAGGAGAGGTGCGTCGCGCCCAGTTTCCAGAGCTTCTCGACATTCCAGGGCTGCTTGGACAGGCGGAGACGGGCCGGCCGCTCGCCCTGGATCTTGCGCTCCAGGTACATGAACACGTCGGTCCAAAGCGTCTGGAAGCAGAAATAGCCACAGAAGACCCGACCCAGCACGCCGGTGACGAAGAACAGCAATAGCGCCGCGACGACCAGGAAGCCCGCCAGCCAGAAGATGTCCTGGGCGTAGACGACCAGATCAAACAGGAAGAACTGTCGGTTGGGGATATCGAACAGCACCGCCTGGCTCGGACCGTAGTCTCGGTCCCAGCGCAGCCAGGGGAGGCCAAAGAACACCCCGTAGGCCAGGAGAAGGATCCCGGTCTTGAGGTTGCGAAAACGGCCCTTGACCGATCGCGGGTGGATCGGAATGCGAGCCTCGTAGATTGGCTGGCCTTGCGCCATGAATCCTCCCGGGAATGAACCCGGCGTGCGCACACCACCATGTGCGAGGGAGTGTCTCCCCAACGGAAGCAGGGGCCCGGACGGCCGTCAAGAAACCCGTGCGGAACCCCTGTAGTGCGAACCGGGATTCACCCGCTGGTGAACCCCGGGCGCAATGCGTTTACTGACCGCCGCCCAGCGAATGGACGTACGCCGTCAGCATCTTGATCTCGTCGTCCGACAGGCGGTCGGCAAATCCCGGCATCTCGCGCTGGATGCCATCACGGACGAAGTTGGCCACCAGGCGCAGGCGCTCGGAGTCACTCTCCGCACCCTGCACGTCGATAAGGCCCCAGATGTTGTTGGTCAGATTCGGCGCGCCCTGTGAGGCCAGGCCCTGGCCATCCTCACCGTGGCACTGGAAGCAGCCGCCTTCCATGCCGGCGAAAATCCGCTCGCCGGCATCGGACATGTCGGAGTCAACGTCGTAATCATTCAGCGACAGGACGTAGGCCGCCACTTCGTTCATCTGATCGCGGGTCAGCGTGTCGCGATACCCCGGCATGTAGCCCAGACGACCTTCACGGATGGTGTGCTCGATCTGCTCGACCGTGCCGCCCCACTTCCAGTGGTCGTTGCGCAGGTTCGGATACTGCCCGATCACACCCGCGCCGCCGACCTGGTGACAGGCCGCACACCAGGTCCCGAAGGAACCCTGGGCGTACGCGTTGACGAAGCTCATGGAGTCGGCATCGGCCAGGATCGTCTCGTAGTCCTGGCTGGCGACCTGCTCCAGCATCTCGCGCTGGCGCACCGCGTACTCGCCGGTCTGCATGTCGCGCGCCAGCAGGGCACGGGTGTTCCAGTGCGTGGTGCGCTCTTCGCCGTTCACCTCGTAGGTGATGGTGGCAAAGCCCTTGGTGAAGCTGTCGCCGATAGGCCAGGCCGGATAGATCAGCCAGTAGACCAGCGCGAACACGACCGTGGCGTAGAAGCCCCACAGCCACCAGCGCGGGAGCGGGTTGTTGTATTCCTGAAGGTCCCCGTCCCAGACGTGCCCGGTGGTCTCGACCTGGTTCTTATCGCGGTTGTCCTGTGTGCTCATTGCTTTTCGCTCTCGGTTTTGTCGCGCCGGGCCGTGGGCTCCAGGTGCGAATCATCTTCTTCCAGAGGAATGTAGCGATACGTCTCGAACTTCTTGGCCCGGCTCGGCTTGGCGAACAGGTAAATCACGATCCCGATGAACGTGCTCATGAACAGCACCAGCGCGAACATCTTGCTGTTGCCGAGATCCGTGATCCATTCCCAGGCTGCTGCCATTTCTCCCAACCTTGGCCGGGCCGAATTCCCTAGCGGAATTCGGCAAAGTGGCCGTCGTCGTATTCGCTGAAGTCCACCATAGTGCCGAGCACCTGCATGTAGGCCACCATGGCGTCCATCTCGGAGATGAACGAGGAATCGCCGTCGAAGTTCTCGGCCTGCGCCTGCTCGATCAGCATTTCCTCGGCGTTGTTGATGTCGAACATCCGCGCGTGCTCTTCGCCGAACTTCTCGACGTTGGCCTCGTACTCCTCTTCGGTAATGGAGTACGGCACGCCCACTCGCTTCAGGGCACGCATGCGCGCCGCGATATCGGAGTAGTCCAGCGGTGTGGTCGCCAGCCACGGATAGCCGGGCATGATCGACTCGGGCACCAGGGACTGCGGGTCGATCAGGTGCTGGACCTGCCACTCGTTGGAGTACTTGCCCCCCACACGCGCCAGGTCCGGTCCAGTTCGCTTGGAGCCCCACTGGAAGGGATGGTCATACATCGACTCCGCCGCCAGCGAGTAGTGGCCGTAGCGGAGCATCTCGTCACGGAACGGGCGCACCATCTGCGAATGGCAGGCGTAGCAGCCCTCGCGGACGAAGATGTCTCGCCCGCGCTGTTCCAGCGGGGTGTAGGGGCGCACGCCGTCCACTTCTTCGATCGTGTCGTCGATGTAGAACAGCGGGACGATTTCGACCAGGCCGCCCACACTGATCACCGCGAGCGTCAGGATGATCAGCAGGCCGGCATTGGTTTCAACGCTTTCGTGCTTCATGGATCTAGTCTCTCCCTATCAGGCCGTGCGGGCTTCGGCCGCGCGGGCTTCTTCACGCTCGCGAGCTTCGGACTTGATGCCCATGCGGACGGTCATGGCGATGTTCCAGGCCATGATCAGCATGCCGGCGAGGAAGAACCCGCCACCAATGGCACGCACCACATACGGACGATGCAGGAACACCACCGACTCGGTGAAGGTGTAGGCAAGGTTCCCGTACTGGTCGAAGGCGCGCAGCATCAGGCCCTGACCGATACCGGCCACCCACATCGCGGTGATATACAGCACGATCCCGATGGTCGCCAGGAAGAAGTGCACGTACACAAGCTTGAGGCTGTACAGGTTGACGCCCCACAGACGCGGGATCAGGTGGTACAGCGAACCGAAGGTGATCATCGCCACCCAGCCCAGCGCACCGGAGTGCACGTGGCCGACGGTCCAGTCCGTGTAGTGCGACAGCGCGTTCACGCTCTTCAGCGACATCATCGGACCCTCGAAGGTCGACATGCCGTAGAACGACAGCGCGGTGATCAAAAACAGCATGATCGGGTCGGTGCGCAGCTTATCCCAGGCCCCCGACAGGGTCATGATGCCGTTGATCATGCCCCCCCAGGAGGGCAGCAGCAGCAGGATGGAGAAGGTCGCCGCCAGGGTGGAGACCCAGTCCGGCAGGGCGGTCCAGTGCAGGTGGTGCGCGCCCACCCACATGTACAGGAACACCAGCGCCCAGAAGTGGATGATCGACAGCTTGTACGAATAGATCGGTCGACCCGCCTGCTTCGGCACGAAGTAGTACATCATCCCGAGGAAGGCCGCGGTCAGGAAGAAGCCCACCGCATTATGGCCGTACCACCACTGACGCATCGCGTCCTGCACGCCGGAGAACAGCGGGTAGGACTCCGGGCTAAACAGGCCGACCGGCACCTCGAGGTTGTTGAAGATGTGCAGCAGGGCTGTCGCGAGGATGAACGACATGAAGAACCAGTTGGCCACGTAGATATGCGGCTGGTTCCGGCGCAGCAAGGTCTGCAGGTAGATCCAGAAGTAGGCGACCCAGACGACCAGGATTATCAGGGACACCTGCCAGTTGAACTCGGCGTATTCGCGACCCATCGTGACCCCGGCCATGTAGCCGATCACACCCAGGATGAGCGCGAGGTTCCACCCGTAGAAGGTGAAGCTCGCCAGCGAATCACTGTACAGCCGTGTCTGACAGGTGCGCTGGACGACATAGTACGACGTCGCAAACAGGGCATTACCACCGAAACCAAAGATGACCGCCGTGGTATGTACCGGACGGAATCGGCCAAAGGTGATCTGGGCGATATCGAAATTCAGGAACGGGAACGCGAGCTGCGAGGCAATCCAGACCCCGGCCGCCATGCCAAACACGCCCCAGAGGACGGCGGCAATCGCGAAACGCTTGACGATCGCGTAGTTGTACTGCTCGGTTGAAGCGACTGACGTTGCGGGTACGGAACCCGCCGTAGTGGCTGCTTGCGACATGACTTTTTCCACCTTGCTGCGGGGAACACGGATGTCCCGATGGTTTCGGGGGGCGTGAACTTTACCCCATTCCAGACGCACAAAAAACCAATACCGCCTGTAACACTCGGAATTAGCCCCAAGTCAGGCGGAACTTTCAGCGCCAGAGAGAATACATCTTTATGGCCTTGCTCTGCGAGGGGCCAATCGCCCCGGGTTGATCTGGATCAAGAGACGGGCCGAACGGGAATCACCCGGCCTTGCGGCTTCGAGGGCGGCGGAGCCTCCGGCACCCAGGCATGGCCGTACACAATCTCCCAGGTCGCCGGCAGTCGACCCTCGACCGCAAACGCCCGCGCATAGGCCTCGGCCACGGCCTGCAGCCGACGCGGACCCAGCAGCCCGCGCCCACGCCCAGCCAGCGCATTGCGCACCCCCACCCCACGCAGATCACGCAACAGAGTGTCGAAATCGCCATAGGTGAGCGTCAGGCTCTCCTGATCCATCACCGGGTCCGCGAACCCCGCACGCACCAGGGCATCACCGATGTCGTGCATATCGACAAAGGCATTCACGTGTTGCGCGTTCCCGCCGTCGACCTCGGCAAAGGCCGCGCGCAGCTCACGCAGGGTATCCGGGCCGAAGGTGGAAAAGGTCCACAGCGCCCCCGGCGCCAGCACACGCCGCACCTCGGAAAAGGCCTGATCGAGGCTGGAACACCACTGCAACGCCGCACTGGAGATCGCCAGATCGTAGTGCGCCTCCGGCAGGGGCAAAGCCTCGATGTCCGCACACACGGCCAGCGGCCGTCGCCACCAGCGGCCGCGGCGCTGCACCGCCGCGACCATCCCCGGGGCAAAGTCGACACCGGTCAGTTCGGCCTTGCGGTAGCGCCGCCGCAGGAGATCCAGCGCCTCCCCGGTCCCGCAACCCAGATCGAGCACGCGGGCCGGTTGCAGCTTGACCAGATCGAGTCGCTCGAGCAGCCGTCCTTGGACCTCGCGCTGCAGCACCGCATGGGCCTCGTAGCCCGCAGCCGCCCGCCCGAAGGCCTCGCGTACGCGCGCCTTGTCCAGTGCGTATTCATCCGCCCCCGTCATGGATCGCCGATCACTCCAGTGCCGCTAGAAACTCGTTTATAAAGGCCGCCACGGGCGCCGGGTCCTGCCACCACTGCGCATGGCCCCCGGGCCGCACGACCAGCCGGGCGTCCGGGCGCAGGCCGCGCAGGTCATCCGCCACGGTGGACGGTACCAGCGCGTCTCCCTCGGCGAGACAGGCCCCGAGCGGCACCGAACTGGATTGCCAGTAGACGCGCTGGTCACACTCCATCAGGCAGGCCAGCCCGGCCGCGAGGCCCTGATCGGTCGCCGGGGCACCCTCCAGCTCGCTCGTCAGATCGGCGGCCAGCGAGGCCGCTTCCGGCGAGCCCCTGGCGCAGAGCATGGCCAGTCGCCGGTGCAGTCGCCGCCGGGGCCCCTCGAGGGCCAACTGAAAGTCCGCAAGCTCCGCGGCCGGCAGCGCATGGCCCCAGTCCGGGGCCGCTGCAAAACGCGGCGTGGAATTGAGCAGCACGAGCCCCCGGGTATCCGGTATCTGGCGCGCCAGCTCCAGCGCAACCAGCCCGCCGAGCGACCAGCCCAGCCAGATGGGGCGCGACAGCGGGCGCGGCAGCTGAGCCCGGATGGCCTCGCAGGTAGCCACAGGATCGCCCAGGGCCTCTCCACCAGCGAGTTCCCCGTGCCCCGGCAGGGCCGGCGCGTGGATCTCGAACCCGGGCAGCGCGGCACGCAAAGGCGCCCAGACTGCCGGGGAGAACCCCCAGCCGTGCAGCAGCACAAGGGTCGGGCGCTTCATCGCGGGCCAACCCGCCGCCACCCTGAACGCAGCGCCCCGGCTTGCGTATCATGGGCGCCGTTTCGCGCCACACCCCACCCAACCGAATCTTCAGGTCGAGTTTGCATGGACATCGTACTGGGCATTGTCATCGCGTATCTGCTGGGATCGCTTTCCACGGCCATCGTCGTGAGCAAGTTGCTGCGGCTGCCGGACCCACGTCACACAGGCTCGGGCAACCCCGGTGCGACCAACGTACTGCGCTACGGAGGCAAGAAGGCGGCCATCATCACGTTGATCGGGGATGTCGGCAAGGGCTGGCTGCCGGTGTTCGTCGCCGCCCAGCTCGGCATCTTCCCGACCTGGGCCCTCGGCCTGATCGGCCTGGCCGCCTTCCTCGGACATGTGTTTCCCGTGTACTACGGCTTTCGCGGCGGCAAGGGCGTGGCCACCGCGCTGGGCGTGCTGCTGGCACTCAACCCGCTGGTCGGCGCGCTCACGCTGCTGACCTGGCTCGTGGTCGCCGCGATCTGGCGCTACTCCTCGCTGTCGGCCCTGGTCGCGGCGACGCTGGCACCCGTTTACTTCGTGTTCCTGGAACCGGATTTCTGGCTCGCGCTGATCGTGGCGGCCATGGCGGTGGTGCTGTTCATCCGCCACGACACCAACATCCGCCGCCTGATGCGCGGGGAGGAAGGGAAGATCGGCTACAAGAAGGACGAGGCCGAGGCGGAAGAACCGCCGCGAGACTAGCGATCTGCCTCAGGCGGAGAGCTCCGCCAGCGGCCAGCGGGCACGCGCCGTGATCGCCGGGGCCTGGTCGTCGGGCGCCCAGCCCGCCTGCAGGCGGCGCAGCCCGGCGAGCGCGATCATCGCCCCGTTGTCCGTGCAGAACTCGATCCGCGGGAAATACACCGGCACCCCCTGTTGCGCGGCCATCGCCTGCAGTCCCGCGCGCAGCCGGGTGTTCGCGGCCACCCCGCCGGCGACCACCAGCGCCGGGGCCTGACTCTGCTCCAGCGCCCTCCGGGTCTTCTCCACCAGGGTCTCGCTGACCGCCTCCTCGAATGCGCGCGCGACATCCTGCGGGCGGTATTCCTGCTTGTTCAGGGCCGTCAGCACGGCCGTCTTCAGGCCGGAAAAGCTCATGTCCAGCCCCGGCCGGTCGAGCATCGGGCGCGGCAGACGCAGGGCATCGCTCACCCCCTGCTCGGCCAGGCGCGACAGGGCGGGACCGCCAGGATAGCCCAGCCCCAGCAGCTTGGCGGTCTTGTCGAAGGCCTCTCCAGCGGCGTCGTCGATACTCTCGCCCAGCAGCTCGTAGTCGCCCAGAGACCGGGCATGGATCAGCTGCGTGTGCCCGCCGGAGACCAGCAGCACCAGGAACGGGAAATCCAGCCCGGCGTCCTCCAGGAACGGGGCCAGCAGATGGCCTTCGAGGTGGTGCACCGGCATCGCCGGCACGCCCCAGCCCCAGGCGAGCGAGCGCGCGACCGAGGCCCCCGTCAGCAGGGCCCCCAGCAGTCCCGGCCCGCCGGTATAGGCGATTGCATCCAGCTCGGGCCCCTTCACGCCCGCCTCGTCCAGCACCGCCCGCAGCAGCGGCAGCAGGCGCCGGATGTGATCGCGCGAAGCGAGCTCCGGCACCACGCCGCCGTAGACCGCATGCAGGTCGGTCTGGCTGTACAGCCGGTGCGCGAGCAGGCCGCGCTGATCATCGATCAGCGCCACGCCCGTCTCGTCGCAGGAGGTCTCGATACCCAGGACTTTCATAGGAGCAGCATGCCTCGGGGCGCGGGTACGGGGAAGGATTCCGGGCGAACCGGACGGGATTGCGAGTCCCTCACAGGCGGCCGCGCCGATCGGGGATCGCGGAGAAGTCGAGCGCAGCACAGGCGCGACCCAGGGTCATCACCTGAAAGCGCTCGCCCATCTCTCCGGGCAGGGTCAGCATGCGCACGGCCTGGGCGGCCTGCATGGTCTTGCGGGCATCCTCGCCACTGCCGACGCGCGCCTCGAAGCGCTGCGCCAGGCCCGCACCCAGCAGGAACTCGCCCTGCGCGGCATAACCGAGCACATCGAGCCCCGCCGCATCCGCGGCCTCGGCCACCGCAGTGAAATCGACGCTGGCCGTCAGGTCCATCAGCCCGGGCTGCGCCAGGGGGTCCAGCATCATCTGCTGACGGTAATAGCCAACCAGCGTGCCCTGGTGGCGCTCCGCGGCGTAATACGCGGCCCGCGGAAACCCGTAGTCGACCAGCAACGCTACACCCTGCTCCAGACAAGCGGCCACGCTCGCAACCCAGGCCGCCTGAGCCGGACGCCACTCGGAGGTGTATCCGTCGGGCCAGGGGCCATGCACCGCCTGCAGCTCGCGCACGACGTCCGCCAGTGGCTCGGGGGCCGACTGCTCCGCCAGCACCAGCCTGCCGTCGCCATCCACTGTGACACCCATCTGCCAGGGCTGGCCCTCGCGCCAGCGAAAGAGCTCCACCGGCAGTGCGTCGAGCACCTCGTTCGCCAGTACCACACCCCGGATCGGCTCCTCGGGCAGGGCATCGAGCCATTCCACCCGGGCGTACTCCTCCGGCTCCAGGCGTTCCGCCAGGTGCTCCTGCTGCATGGCCCGCAGGTCCGGGCTGACCTCGATGATCTTGTAGCACTGCCAGCCCACGCCCAGCTCGCGCAGCGTCACAAGCACATCGCCGGCCAGCCGGCCGCTGCCCGCGCCAAACTCCAGCAGCTGCCCGCCGCCCGCCAGTTCGTCGCGCAGCAGCGGGGCCAGCCAGCTGGCCAGGGTCTCGCCGAAGAGCGAGGACAGCTCCGGCGCGGTCACGAAATCACCGCCCGCGCCCAACTTGCGCGCCCCGTTCACGTAATAGCCGAGCCCCGGCGCATACAGCGCCTGGTGCATGTAATCGACAAACGGGAGGAACCCGCCGTGCGCGGCGATACTCTGTTGCAGGGAGTCGTGCATCTGCCGCGCGATGGCGGCAGCCGGGTCGTCCGGCGTGGGTGTGCTAGGTTTCGGCGGCAGCATGGCGACAAATGGTACCAAGGCGAGGCATGACGTGACGGAACACACACAGGGAGAGCGATCGGAAACCGGCGTGGTGCTGGTCACCGGATCCGCGCGCCGGGTCGGCGCGACCATCGTGCGCTGGCTGCACGGCGAGGGCCTGCGCGTGCTCATTCACTATCGAGGGTCGCGCGACGACGCTGCCGCCCTGGCCGACTCGCTGAATGCTCGGCGCGAGGACAGCGCGCGCATCCTGCAAGCCGACCTGCTGAACCTGAACGACATCCAGCGCCTGGCACGCGAGGCGGAAGAGGCCTGGGGGCGGCTGGATTACCTGGTCAACAATGCCTCGACCTTCTACGCGACCCCGGTCGGCGCGATCGATACGCAGGCATGGGATGACCTGGTCGGCTCCAACCTGAAGGCCCCCACATTTCTGACCCAGGCCTGTGCGCCGGCGCTCGCGCGCACCCGGGGCGCAGTGGTCAACATCGTGGACATTCATGCCCTGCGCCCGCTGAAGGGTTACCCCGTGTATTCCGCGGCAAAGGCGGGACTCTGGGCCCTGACCCAGGCCTATGCCCGCGAACTGGGCCCGGACGTGCGTGTTAACGGCGTCGCACCCGGCGCGATCCTCTCGCCCGAGGATCCGAACAATGCCGGGACGCACGAAGCGATGGTCGAGCGCACCGCCCTCAAACGCGAGGGCCACCCCGACGACATCGCCCGTACGGTACGCTTTCTGCTGCTGGATGCGCCTTACATCACCGGACAGGTGATCCCGGTGGATGGCGGGCGCTCCGCCTCGCAGTAACGATCCGCGCGACGCGCTACACTGAATGCATCATCGAATCAAAAGAAGAGAACGGCCCATGATCGACCCCAAACGCTTTGACGATCTCGCGCGCCGGATCACCGAGAGCCTGCCGGAGTCGGTGCGCCACATGCAGGAGGATGTCCAGCGTCAGGTCCGCTCGTCGCTGCAGCACGGCTTCGAGCGCATGGACCTGGTCACCCGCGAGGACTTCGACGTCCAGGTTGCGCTGCTGGAACGCACCCGCGAACGCCTGGCCGAGCTGGAAGCCCGCGTGGAGGCCCTCGAGGCCGAACGCAAGACCGCGGAGTAACACACTCCCCATAGAACCACCGGGCACGGAGGCCCGGACCCGCAACAGGGAGGGCAAGGATGCCCATTGCCATCAGCCATGCCCGTGCGCTCGCCGGGATCCAGGCACCGCTGGTCACCATCGAGACTCACCTGGCCAACGGCCTGCCGTCATTCCAGATTGTCGGCCTGCCGGAGGCGGCCGTGCGCGAGAGCCGCGACCGCGTCCGCGCGGCCATCCAGACCAGCGGCTTCGACTTTCCCCGCCGCCGCATCACCGTCAACCTGGCCCCGGCCGACCTGCCGAAGGATGGCGGGCGTTTCGACCTCGGCATCGCATTGGGCATCCTCGCCGCCAGCCAGCAGATCCCGGGCAGCGCCCTCGAAGGGCGCGAGTTTCTGGGCGAACTGGGACTGGACGGGACCCTGCGACCGGTCGGCGGGACGCTGGCCGCCGCACTGGCAGCCGCTAATGAGGCGCGCGAGCTGATCGTGAACCCCGAGGACGGGGCCGAGGCGGCACTGGCCAGCGCCGCGCGGGTGCGCACCGCCGACCACCTGATCGCGGTCTGCGCCGGGCTGCAGGGTCAAGGGGAGCTGGACGAGGGCCGACCCGTCGAAGCGGAACCGGATCGCTACCCCGACCTGGCCGATGTGCGCGGTCAGCACCAGGCACGTCGCGCACTGGAGATCGCGGCCGCGGGTGGCCACCACCTGTTAATGGTCGGCCCGCCCGGCAGCGGCAAGTCCATGCTGGCCGCACGCATACCGGGCATCCTGCCACCGATGTCCGAGGCGGAAGCACTGGAGACCGCCGCGATCCACAGTCTGCGCGACACCGGCCACCTGCAGCGCGACTGGCGCGCCCGGCCGTTCCGCTCGCCCCACCACACGGCCTCGGGGGTCGCGCTGGTCGGTGGTGGCTCCACACCACGCCCGGGCGAGATCTCGCTGGCCCATCACGGCGTGCTGTTTCTGGACGAGCTAACCGAGTTCCAGCGCAGCGTGCTGGATGTCCTGCGCGAACCGCTCGAGACCGGGACCATCCATATCGCCAGGGCCGCCCGGCAGGCCGAGTTTCCCGCCCGGTTCCAGCTGGTAGCGGCGATGAACCCCTGTCCACAGGGCTTCGACTGCGACCTCGGGGCGCGCTGCCAGTGCTCCCCGGAACAGATGGCGCGCCACCGGCGACGCCTGTCCGCGCCGCTACTGGACCGCATCGACCTGGCGATCGAGGTCCCGCGCATCCCGCCGCCCGAACTGGCCTCGCATGGCGAACCCGGCGAAGACTCCAGGACCGTCGCGCAACGCGTCGCCCTGGCGCAGGAACGCCAGCGGCAACGCCAGGGCTCCCTCAATCGCGAACTGGCGGGCCAGATGCTGGACCAGCACGCCACCCTGGAGGCAGGCGATCGCGCCCTGCTGGACCGCGCTGCGGAGCGCTTTCGCCTGTCGGCACGCGCCTACCACCGCATCCTGCGCCTCGCGCGGACGATCGCCGACCTCGAACCCAGCGACCCGATCACGACCGGTCACCTGACCGAGGCGCTCAGCTATCGCGCGCTGGATCACTGGCGCACCCAGTAACCAGGCAAAGAAAAGGCCCGCACGGCAGCTGCCGACGCGGGCCTTGAGATCGGATCGAAACCGCTCAGTCTTCGAAGGTCGCGACGTACACCGCCAGGTCGGCAATGTCCTGGTCCGACAGGCGGGCCGCATTCGGCGCCATCAGGGCCGTGCGGTCACCCACGGTCTCGCCGGCACGGTAGCGCACGAGCTTGTCGGCGGTGTACTCGGCGGTCTGGCCGGCAATCTTCGGGAACGCGGGGGAACCCTGACCCTGGGCACCATGGCAAGCGATGCAGGTGCTGTACAGGGACTCGCCACGACTCACGTCACCGGTATCCAGGGCAATCCCTTCCAGTGCTTCGTCGTCCTCGACAGCGGCATCGTCATCTTCGGTCACGGCCTCGCCGTTACCGTTTTCGTCACCATTGCCGTTCTCATCGCCGTTAGCGTCTTCGGGCTCCCAGCCGTGATCAATACCGGCTTCGTCCAGCATGTAGACCACCACCAGCTTCACTTCCTCGTCACTCAGGCTGGAATCACCGCCGCGAGCCGGCATCGCACCTATGCCGTTGATGGAGTTGTCGAACACCTCGTCCAGGCTGCGCTCGTCGAGGCGGGCGGCCCAGGCGTCGGAGTCGCCCTTGATCGGGGCATCGGAGGCCCCGGTGTCGTGACAGGCCGCACAGACATTGCTGTAGATGTCACCCGGACTCAGGTCGGCGGTCTCTTCCTCCATATCGACCGGACCGGAGGCCACGCGACCGATCGGCTGGATGCGTTCGACGATCCGATCGCGCTCGGCCTCACTGGGCTCGCCTAGCTGGAGCCCTCCCATGAAGTTCGCCAACTGGATCAACAGGTAGATCACAGTGGCGAGCAGCGCCACGGATGCGATGAACATCAACACCTTGTTACCGGTGTCCATCTTGATCGGTTGATTCGCCACTTGCTCTCCCTCCGAAAGGTGCGGGCCGCGCGCGGCCGTAATGGTTCCTAGCCCAAGTATTCCCACGCGCCAGGCGCGCAAATCGGGCGCCGAGTATAGGGCATCGTCCCTCTCGAGACCACAAACCCAGTAGGGCAGTCAAAAATGCGCTGGACGGACCCGTTCAGCGCCCCGTATCATTACTCGTCTTGCGCCCGTAGCTCAGCTGGATAGAGCGCTGCCCTCCGGAGGCAGAGGTCAGAGGTTCGAATCCTCTCGGGCGCGCCATTACGCAGAAAGGGACCCTCGTGGTCCCTTTCTGCGTAATGGGGTGCTGGAGGGCCCGATTCGAACCTCCCGTTCGAATCGAGGCCCGCGAAGCGGGCCGACATCGCGGTGCAGCCAACGGCTGCACCGGTCCGAAGGACCGAGCCGCCAAAGGCGGCGAAGCCATCCTCTCGGGCGCGCCGCCTGAACACCCCCGAGCCCAACGCCGCGCCCCCGTCGAATCAAGGCCTGCGCAGCGGCACGGCATCGCAAGTCACCCCCTCGGCGACAGCCTCGGGGCGTTCGCCGGCGCGAAGCCGTGCTTCGCGAAACCCCGGCTCACCCTCTCGGGCGCAACATCAGTTCCGCTTCCAACATGCCCTGGCCCGGCCAGCGCGGCGATCCGGCATCCTGACCGGCAAATGCCGCCACTCCCTTGATCCAGATCAAATCGAAGCCCCGGCAGCAGCGCTAGCTTGAAGGTGACCACTGCAACCGGGAGTGCGTGATGTTGACTGAAATCATGTTTCAATCGCCCATCGGGATCCTGACGATCCTGACCCTGGTGGGCATCGTGGCGTTCTTCGTGTACGTCGGCTACTTCATCCTTCATGGCATGCACGAGGACGACAAGGCGAAATAACCCGCCTTGGGGAAACCAGGCACCATAAAAAAACGGGCCAGCATGCTGGCCCGTTTTAGTTGGGTATTCCCTGACGAGCCCCCCCTCGGTGGTCACCCGGCAACTGCGCCCGGCAACCGCCGAAGGCCGGCTGACATCAGGAGCCGGAGCCCCCGGGGGTATCCCCCAGCTCCCAGCGGCGCGCGTCGGTCGGGTCCGTGACCGGCGCGACCGAGGTACGGCCGCGAGCGGGCTCGGCCAGGGAGTTGGTGCAGGTCTGGGCACCGTGGTACAGGCGCACGACGTGCTTGGCCTCGGCGAAGAACAGCCACCGCTCCATGCCGATACCGATCAGGCTCGAGACAGCGGCCAGCCAGGCGATGCCGGCCGGGGCGCCTGACAGGATCGACGCGAACACCAGGACTGGGGCCACAAAGCCGAGCAGGAAGACGCCCATCTTCACGTTGTCGATGGTGTCCTTGCGCGGGTCGTAGCCGAACTCGTCGGTCAGGAAGGTGCCGGCGGTGTGGCCGGTATCCAGCAGGCGCACGGTCGCACGGTTGAAGGTGGTGGCGGTATTGATCGTCGGGCCATTCACGCGCGAGATCCAGAAGTAGTAGATCGCCTTCAGCACGGCGGCAGCAACCAGCGCGACCATCGCGACACCCGCATGCATCGCCGTGGCATTGCCGAACACGGTGGCAATGGCGGCAAACAGCGTGGTGCCGGTCGCGATGCCAAGCATGATGTAGTTGGCCGGGGTCAGCGCGGTGTTCCACTGGCGGATGGTCTTCAGACAACCGTAGATCATCCCCGTGGAGAACAGGGTGATCACGGCCAGCACGGCGGCGATCACGCCGGCCAGCGCCGGCAACGGCCCGATGGCCGCGCCCTGCAGCAGGACGCCCAGGCCATAGATCCCGGCGAAGGGATAGAACAGCACCGCGAACACGGCCTCGCGCGACAGCCAGGAGGTCTTGAAGCGCATGAACGAGCGCCAGGCGTTCTTCTTGTTCGCCAGGTGGCCGGTGGAGAGCATCAGCCCCAGGGTGATCATCCCCAGCGAGACCGCGCCGTGTGCCAGCAGCTCGCCGTGGCTCATGGCCGGACCGATGCCCGCGAGGTGGAAGGCCGCCAGCAGGATGAACAGGCCGTAGCCCGCACCGGAGATGACGGTAAACAGGATGACGGAAAATGCCGGATGCATATGAATTCTCCCGATCGGGCCGCGCCTAGCGCGCGACCATCTTGTTGACCCAGTCCTTCACCGAGCTGACCAGACGGTTGGCCCGCACGTCGTCGATGGGGATGGGACGGGTGATACGCGGGGGCAGATAGGTGTTGACTGGCTTGTAGCCCAGCTCCGGCATCTGCTTCACGCCGCCACGCTCGCGCACCAGGCGGCTGACCTCGGAGTTGTCGTCGTCGAAGTCACCGAAGAACCGGGCATGGGCCGGGCAGGTGATCACGCAGGCCGGCTGGCGTTCTTCCGGCGGCAGGGCCTCGTCGTAGATGCGGTCCACGCACAGCGTGCACTTCTTCATCACGCCGTCTTCGCGGTCCAGCTCGCGCGCACCGTAGGGGCAGGCCCAGGCACAGTAGTTACAGCCCATGCACTTGTCCTGGTCGACCAGCACGATGCCGTCTTCCGGACGCTTGTAGGAAGCGCCGGTCGGGCAGACATTCACGCAGTCGGCATGCTGGCAGTGCATGCAGGACATCGGGATGTTGACGGTCTTGTTGTTGGGGTAGTCCCCGACCTCGTAGTGGCGCACGCGGTTGAACCAGACGCCGCTCGGGTCCTCGCCGTACGGGCGATAGTCGGTCAGCGCACCGGTGGTGCCGCTGGTGTTCCACTGCTTGCAGGCCACCGCACAGGCGTGACAGCCCACGCAGGTGTCCATGTCGATTACGAGTCCAAGTCGCATACAACTACTCCTCAAATTTCCTCGGGCCGCCGGCCGGGGCCGGCGGCATGGCCCGGATCCGTGATGCCTAGCGGTCTTCGTCCAGCGAGCCGCGGGTCAGCACGTCACGGATGGAACGATTCAGGTGCACCGGCTTGTGCGCGGCGTAGCGCAGCTGATCCGGGGCCTCGGACATGCCGGGGGCCGGCTTGACCGTGTCGAAGTCGGGCCAGGTGCTGGCCTCTTCCGGATCGGCCGGAGTGATCTTGACCTTCAGGTCGTACCACGCGGCCTGGCCGGTTACTGGGTCGGAGTTGGTGATGTTGTCCACCGGATCGCCCTTCTTCGGCAGCAGCTCGCTGATCAGGTGGTTCATCAGGAAGCCCTTGTTGGACTCGTTCGCGTCCGGCTTCAGGCCCCAGGCGCCCTTCTGCTTGCCGATCGCGTTCCAGGTCCAGACGGTGCTCGGCTCGCAGCCCTCGATCAGCTTGACCTGCACGCGGACACGGCCGTTGTGCGATTCCATCCACACCCAGGACAGGTCCTCGATGCCCATGGACTCGGCCTTGCCACGGTTCATGTACAGGTAGTTCTGAGCGCAGATCTGACGCAGCCAGGCGTTCTGCGAGTCCCAGGAGTGGTACATGAACATCGGGCGCTGGTTGACCGCGTAGAACGGGTACTCGTCCTCGTCGATACGGGTCTGCTCCAGCGGCTTGTGCCAGATCGGCAGCGGATCGAAGAACTGGGTCAGGCGATCCTTGTGCTCCTGCTTGGTCGGCTGCGGACCGTCATACAGGCCCTGGCCGGCCAGCTTGAAGCGCTGCTGGGTCTCGGAATAGAGCTCGATCGTGATCGGATCGGTCTTGCCCACCCAGCCGGCGTGCTTGGCCAGCTCCAGGTACTCCTTGTTCGCGTAGCGGTAGAACTGCTGGTTCGGCGCCAGGTGGTGCACGAAGAATCCCTGGTTCTCGATGTACGCCTCCCACTGCTTCGGGTTCGGCTCGCCACGCAGGTGGCTCTTGCCATCCTTGCCGCGGTAGCCGGACAGGAAGCCGATGCCCGGCTCCTTCTCGAAGTTGACGATGAAGTCCTTGTAGTCCTCGAACTTGCGGCTGCCGTCGTCGTTGGTGAACGCCGGGAACTTCAGACGACCGGCCAGCTCGACCATGACCTCCTGCCAGGGACGCACGTCGCGATCGACCTCGAGGATCGGGTGGCGGATGGAGTCCGCTGCCGCGGCCGGCTCGGAGATCGGGCGGTCCAGCATGGAGATCGTGTCGTAACGCTCCAGATAAGTCGTGTCCGGGAGCACCAGATCGGCAAAGTTGACCGTCTCCGAGTGGAACGCGTCCGCGACCACCAGGAACGGGATTTTGTACTCGCCGCTGTCGTCCTTCGCCCGCAGCATGTCCATCACCTCGGCGGTATTCATCGAGGAGTTCCAGGACATGTTCGCCATGAAGAAGATCAGCGTGTCGATCGGGTAGGGATCGCCGTTGACCGCGTTGGTCACCACCATGTGCATCAGGCCATGGTTGGAGATCGGAGCATCCCAAGAGAAGGCCTTGTCGATGCGCAGCGGGTTGCCGTCGTCATCGATGACCAGGTCCTCCGGCGCGGTCGGGAAACCGAGCGGCGGGCTCTTCAGCGGGGTGTTCGGCGCGCATTCCTTGGCCGGCTTGATGCCCGGCGGGACGTGCTTGGGGTACGGCGGCTTGGCCAGGTGACCACCAGGGCAGTCCACCGAGCCCAGCATGATCTGCAGCAGATGGATCGCGCGGCAGGTCTGGAAGCCGTTGGAGTGCGCGGAGATGCCGCGCATCGCGTGCATGGAGACCGGACGGCCGAACACCTTGTCGTGCTTGCGGCCCCAGGAGTCGGTCCACTCGATGTCGAGCTCGATCGTCTCCTTGAACGCGACGTGCGCCATCTCCAGCGCCAGACGCTCGGTCTGGTCGGCCGGCACGCCAGTGATCTTGGCGGTATTTTCCGGGGAATACTCCTCCGACAGATAGCGCTCGGCCAGCAGCGTCATCACGGTCTTGACCGGGCGGCCATCGGGCGCGGTGTACTCGCCGAACAGCGCCGGCTTGATATCGACCTGGGTGCCGTCGACGAACGCTTCCTGCTCCAGTTCCCAGACCAGCGGGTTGCCGGCCTCGTCACGCAGGATCAGGCCATCGCCCTTCTGCCCCGGGGTCTGCACGACCAGCTGGGTGGCGTTGGTGTAGCGCACCAGGAAATCCCAGTCGAACTGATCGTTCTTCAGCAGCACGTGCAGCATCGACAGCGCGAACAGGCCGTCGGTACCGGGCTTGATGCCCACCCACTCGTCGGCGATCGCCTGGTAGCCGGTGCGCACCGGGTTGATGGCGACAAACTTGCCGCCGCGGCGCTTGAGCTTCTCCAGCCCGATCTTGATCGGGTTGGAGGCATGGTCTTCCGCCACGCCCCAGAGCATGTGGTACTTGGTGCGGTCCCAGTCGGGATCGCCGAACTCCCAGAAGGCGAAACCGGTGGTGTACAGGCCGCCGGTGGCCATGTTGACCGAGCAGAAGCCACCGTGGGCCGCCCAGTTATAGGTGCCGAACTGGGTCGCCCACAGGCCGGTCAGGGCCTGCATCTGGTCACGGCCGGTAAAGAACGCCAGCTTGCGCGGGTCGGTCTCGCGGATCTTCTGCAGACGCGTGGACAGCATGTCCAGGGCCTCGTCCCAGGAGATCGGCTCGAACTCGCCGGCGCCGCGCTCGGTACCCGGCTTGCGGCGCATCGGCTGGTGCAGGCGCGCCGGGGACTGTTGCTTCATGATGCCGGCGTTGCCCTTGGCACACAGCACACCCTTGTTGATCGGGTGGTGCCGGTTGCCCTGGATATAACGGACCTTGTTGTTCTGGACCGTAACCTTGATGCCGCAGCGGCAGGCACACATGTAGCAGGTGGTGTACTTGATCTCCTGCTCGCTGTGGTTCTCGAACTCGGGTAAGGCACTCATTCAGGCGACCCCATAGATTATGGTTTGCTTATTCACGCTGGGCATATTGGCCATAAAGAAGCCTTTTGGCTAACGAAAAGTTCTTATCTAGGAATAAGCAGAAATAATCTACGAGAGAATTTATTTATTGCCGCATCGAATCTGGGGCCTTGTTGTGGCAATCACGGAAAAGTGGTCTACGATGTGTACCATGAAACATATCGCCCCCAGCGGCAGGACGGGACACCGTATGCAACACGCCCTCAAGGACGAGAACGCCCTGGTCGACGCCTTCGGCCGCCGCATCGAATATGTCCGTCTCTCGGTTACCGACCGCTGCGATCTGCGCTGCTTCTACTGCATGCCCAAGGGCTTTCGTGACTTCGAGGAGCCGGAGCACTGGCTGAGCTTCGAGGAGATCGAGCGCGTGATGGGGGCCTTCGGGCGACTCGGCACCCGCCGCGTGCGCCTGACCGGCGGCGAGCCGCTGGTGCGCAAGAACCTCCCGGATCTGGCCGCGCGCCTGAACGCCCTGCCCGGCATCGACGACATCTCGCTGTCCACGAATGCCACGCGCATGGCGCGCCATGCCCAGGAGCTGAAGGACGCCGGCGTGGCCCGCATCAACGTCAGCCTCGACTCGCTCAAACCCGAGGTCTTCAAGGAGATCACCGGCGGCAAGCTGGAGAAGGTGCTGGACGGCCTGATGGCCTCCAAGGCCGCCGGGCTCGACCCAATCAAGATCAACATGGTGGTGATGGGCGGGATCAACGAGCCGGAGGTCGAGGACATGGTCGATTTCTGCATCGAACACGGCTTCACTCTGCGCTTCATCGAGACCATGCCGATGGGCGACACTGGCCGCGAGGCAAAAGAGGGTCACTACGTGAACCTGCAGGACGTGCGCGCCCGTCTGGAGCAGCGCTACAACCTCGTCCCCGGCGTGATGCCCGGCGGCGGCCCGGCGCGCTACATGCAGATCCCGGATACCGACGTGCGCATCGGCTTCATCACCCCGATCTCGCAGCACTTCTGCGACACCTGCAATCGCGTGCGCCTGTCGGTGGATGGCACCATCTACACCTGCCTGGGCAACGAACACAGCCTGAACCTGCGCCCCTACCTGCGCGAAGGCTGCAGCGACTCGGAGCTGGAAGACCTGGTAATCCAGGCGATCAACCTGAAACCCGAGCGTCACGAGTTCTCGGAACGCCCGGAGAAGGTCATGCGCTTCATGTCCATGACCGGCGGATGACACCACCGCAAGGCTTGCTAACAAGAAAGGCCCGTCCAGCGAGACGGGCCTTTCTTGTTAGGGGGGCCGCTTTATTAGGGCCAGGGCTTGCCGCCTCTGCAGCTAACCGAGCAACCCGCGCAGAATGAAGAAGAACACGATGGCCAGGATCGCCCCGGCCGGCAGGGTCACGATCCAGGACATGAAGATCATGCGCACCAGGCGCAGGTCGATCGCGGCGATCCCGCGCGCCATGCCGACACCCAGGATCGCCCCCACCAGCGTATGGGTGGTGGAGATTGGCAGCCCGGTACCGGAGGCCAGTACGACGGTCGCAGCCGCCGCCGCGGTGGCCGCGTAACCGCGGCTGGGCGTCAGCTGGGTGATGCCGGTGCCGACCGTGGCGATC
This sequence comes from Thioalkalivibrio sp. ALJ2, assembly GCF_000378325.1. NCBI lineage: Bacteria > Pseudomonadati > Pseudomonadota > Gammaproteobacteria > Chromatiales > Ectothiorhodospiraceae > Thioalkalivibrio > Thioalkalivibrio sp. ALJ2. The sequence continues at coordinate 342,108 of NZ_KB899554.1, read as the reverse complement.
ACCTTGTGGCCATAGGTAAACAGCCCGAACACGATCCCGAAGCCGCCCAGCAGCAGGACCCACATCGGCACCACGGTCTCCGGGTCCACCTCGCCAGTCTGGATCACGTCCACCACCGCGGCCAGCGGCCCGACCGCGTTCGCGACATCGTTGGAGCCCAGCGCGAAGGCCATCGCACAACCGGTGACGACCATCATCACGCCGAAGACCTTCTCGACATCGCTGAAGTGCGAGCCGTGGGCTTGCAAGGAGGCCTCCTCGAAACGCAGGCGCCGGATCGCGAAGAGTCCGACCACCACCACCGCCACGCTGATCAGTACGGCGAAGCTGTAGGCCTGGGCGGTAGTGAGGTCCAGCCCGACGTGCGTCAGCCCCTTGAACATCGTGACCAGCGCAGTCACGAAGGCCGTCAGAAAGATATACAGCGGCGCCCAGCGCTTGGCGTTTTTCAACGGGTCGACGGTGTCGAGGATCAGCAACTGGATGCTGCGGAACAGCGCGAAGGCGATCATCCCGCCGATCATCGGGGACAGCACCCAGGAGATCGCGATGGTCCCGACGCGCTCCCAGCGCACCACTTCAAATCCGAGGCCCACCACCGCAAAGCCGATGATCGCGCCGATGATGGAGTGCGTGGTGGAGACCGGCCAGCCGAAATAGGAAGCGGTCAATAGCCAGGTGCCCGCCGCCGCCAGCGCCGCGAGCATGCCGTAGACCAGCAGCGAAGGACTGTCCGCGAGCAGTGCCGAGTCCACCATCCCGCTGCGGATGGTCTGCGTCACCTCGCCGCCCGCCAGCCACGCCCCGGCAAACACGAACACCGCGGCCACAAAGACCGCCTGGCGAATGTTGAGGGCCCGCGAGCCGACCGAGGTACCCATTGCGTTGGCGACATCGTTGGCGCCAATACCCCAGGCCATGAAGAGCCCGAAGATGACTGCAAGGCCGAGCAACAGGGTGCCGTATTCCATGCGGTCCTCGGTACGTGGTGCGAGTGGTTACTTGGCCAGCATCAGCTGCAGGCGGCTGCCCACGCGCTGGGCCAGATCGGCCAGCTCGCCTATGGAATCAATCACGCGATACATGAAGATCACGTTCACCGGGGGCAGCTCCGCCTCCTGGGCAAACAGGATCTCGCGTACCTCGCGCTGGGCCTCGTCGGATTCGTGCTCGATCTGGTCCAGCTCGGTCAGGATGTCGTTGACCACCTCGACCTCGTGTCCGCGAAAGCCCGCCTCGACCAGCTCGTCCAGCTCGTTGACCGCGCGCCCGGCCTGATTGACCGCATCCACACTGCGATCCAGAAAGCGCTGCAATGGACCCTGCATATTGGCCGGGAACTGCATCTGGCGGCCCAGCATCAGCCCCGCGATGTCCTTGGCCATGTTTGCGATGCGGTCCTGGATCAGCAGGGTGTCGAGCACGTCGCGGCGCGACATCGCCAGCATCATGCCCTTGGGCAGGTGCAGCCGCAGGTCCTTCTTCAGGCGGTCGGCTTCGTGCTCGAGCTTGACGATCTTCTTCTGCTGAACGCGCGCGGTGTCCCAGTCGTCCCGGGCCATGGCCTCGATGAACGGCGGGAGCTCGGCGATGCAGGCGCGCACCTTCTCCATGTGCGCCTGCAGGGGGCGCACCGGCGAACGGCCAAACAGTTCGAAGACGAAGTTCTTGGGGCTCATGGCGGCGCGAAGAATGTCACAAAGGCGCAATGTACCGCAAAACAACCCTCGATACCCTGTCGCCTGCAGGCGAATGTGTGCCGCGTGCGCTACAATCGTGGCCCAGAGCTGGGGGTGCCCGTACCACATGTCGGGCTGAGAGAGTCCCCTTGAACCTGAACCGGTTAACACCGGCGGAGGGAAGCTCGGTCAACGGTCTGCTGTACCTGGGGTTCCTGCCCCCGCGATCGCCCTGCCCGCGCTCCCTTCGCCCCACGCGTCAGCAGAGGTCCGATCATGAGCGCCATCCCCGAGTCGTTTGCCCGCAAGACCGCCGAGGTCTCCGCGGAGGTCACCCGCCCGTTCCCGAACTCCGAGAAGCGTTACGTCGAGGGTTCGCGCGCGGACATCCGCGTGCCGTATCGCGAGGTCGCGCAGACGCCGACGATGACCTCCGGCACCCCCGAAGAGAACCCGCCGATCCCGGTCTACGACACCTCCGGCCCCTACACCGACCCCGACGCAAGCATCGACCTGCACCGGGGGCTGGCGGACCTGCGCGGCCCCTGGATCGACGAACGCGCGGACACCGAGTGGCTGGACGGCCCGAGCTCCGAGTACGGCCGCGCCCGCGCCGCCGATCCGGAACTGGCCCGCCTGCGCTTCGGGCACATCCGCCCGCCGCGCCGCGCGCAGGCCGGCGCGAACGTCTCGCAGATGCACTACGCCCGGAAGGGCATCATCACCCCGGAGATGGAGTACGTCGCGATCCGCGAGAACAACCGCCTGCAGGAGCTGCGCGCCGACCCGCGCTACCAGAAGCTGCTGCGCCAGCACGCCGGCGAGTCGTTCGGCGCCTCCATCCCGGATGAAATCACCCCCGAGTTCGTGCGTGACGAGATTGCCCGCGGTCGCGCGATCATCCCCGCCAACATCAACCACCCCGAGCTCGAGCCGATGATCATCGGCCGCAACTTCCGGGTGAAGGTGAACACCAACATCGGCAACTCCGCGGTCACCTCGTCGATCGAGGAGGAGGTAGAAAAGCTTGTCTGGTCCGCGCGCTGGGGCGGCGACACCCTGATGGACCTGTCCACCGGCAAGAACATCCACGAGACCCGCGAGTGGATCCTGCGCAACTCGCCGGTACCGATCGGCACCGTGCCGATCTACCAGGCGCTGGAGAAGGTCGACGGCAAGCCCGAGGACCTGACCTGGGAGCTGTTCCGCGACACCCTGATCGAGCAGGCCGAGCAGGGCGTGGATTACTTCACCATCCACGCCGGCGTGCGGTTGCAGTACGTGCCGCTGACTGCTGACCGCGTGACCGGCATCGTCTCCCGCGGCGGTTCGATCATGGCCAAGTGGTGCCTGGCGCATCACCAGGAGAACTTCCTCTACACCCACTTTGACGAGATCTGCGAGATCATGAAGGCCTTCGACGTCTCGTTCTCGCTGGGGGACGGCCTGCGCCCCGGCTGCCTGGCCGATGCCAACGACGCCGCCCAGTTCGGCGAGCTGGAGACCCTGGGCGAGCTGACGCAGAAGGCCTGGGCGCACGACGTGCAGGTGATGATCGAGGGCCCCGGCCACGTCCCGCTGCAGAAGGTGAAGGAGAACGTCGACAAGGAGCTGGAGGACTGCTTCGAGGCGCCGTTCTACACCCTTGGCCCGCTGGTGACCGACATCGCCCCGGCCTACGACCACATCACCTCCGGTATCGGCGCGGCCAACATCGGCTGGTACGGCACCGCGATGCTCTGCTACGTGACGCCGAAAGAACATCTGGGCCTGCCCAACAAGCAGGACGTGCGCGACGGCATCATCACCTACAAGATCGCCGCCCACGCCGCCGACCTGGCCAAGGGCTTCCCCGGCGCGCAGCTGCAGGACAACGCCCTGTCCAAGGCACGCTTCGAGTTCCGCTGGGAGGACCAGTTCAACCTGGCACTGGACCCGGAGCGCGCGCGCGAATTCCACGACGAGACCCTGCCGAAGGAGGCGCACAAGGTCGCCCACTTCTGCTCCATGTGCGGCCCGAACTTCTGCTCCATGAAGATCACCCAGGACGTGCGCGACTATGCCGCGGCCCAGGGCATCAGCGCTGACGAGGCCCTGCAGAAGGGCATGCAGGAGAAGGCGGTGGAATTCGTCGAGAAGGGCGCGGAGATCTACCGCAAGACCTGAGGCCCCAACAACGAAACCCGGGTGGCAGCCCGGGACACGCTGATTCAATCGCAATAGGCGATCATGGCGGCGTTATCGGCTGACGGGGAGGCGGGTTCTGTGACGAGCCACTAACCGATCGCTCGCCCCGCGCAGAATGGGCGTCTACGCTTGTTGTACTGCGCCCAGCACAAGTACCGCCAGGAGGACCACGGCATCGCGACCGCCAGCCGCTATCGCAGCGCCAGCGCCCTCGCCGCGTTGCTGGCCGCCTGTCAGATTGGGGCGGCCACAGCCCGAGACGACGGAGCGGCCGTGCAGCAGCGGCCAGACATCTCGGTCTTCGCCTATGGCGCTCGCTGGACCGACACCCGCTTCGTCGAGATCCTCCAGTTCCAGACCGCGATGCAGGACTCGCACCTGGCGGCCGTGGGCATCTCTCGCCGCCTCCACCGCTTCAGTGACCATCTGCATCTCGAAGGCGAGATCAATGTCGCCCGGCACTGGGGTCAGCAGGATCACTTCGAACTAAACGCGGCCGCCAACCTGCGCTGGACCCGCTTCCCCTGGGACCACCTGGTGGACACCTCGGCCGCTTGGGGCATCGGCCCCTCGCGTGCCTTCGGCGATCCGGTCATCGAGGATCGCCGCCCCAGCCGCACCCAGGCGTTCATGATGGCCGAAGTCACCTTCGCGCCGTCCGCGTCACGAGACAGTTCCTGGGAGGCCTTCCTGCGTATCCATCACCGCTCCGGCGTCTTTGGTGTGGTCAGCGATGCCAGCGGTTCCAATTTCATCGGCACCGGTGTCCGCTTTCACTTCGGCCCTCGATAACACGCTAACCGGCCACACCAGCGGCCGTCGGAAAACCACTACTGTGCCCTTGTCCGGGCTCAACGCACCTCGATGCGGTTGCGTCCGTTCTTCTTGGCCGCGTACAGGGCCTGGTCGGCCCGGTCGAAGGTATCGACCCGGCGCTCGCCCGGGCGGTATTCGGTCACACCGAAGCTCGCGGTGCGCCGCCCGACGGCGTCAAAGTCAAAGGCGTTGATCCGGGCCTGCAGGTCGCGGGCCGCCGCCTGCGCCTGCTCGGCGTCGGTCTGTGGCAGCAGCACGAAGAATTCCTCGCCGCCAATACGCCCAATGGCATCCACCTTGCGCAGGTTCTGGCGCAGAAGCTCGGCGAACTGTTTGAGGACCGTGTCACCGGTCCTGTGGCCCCAGGTATCGTTCACGGCCTTGAAGTAGTCGATGTCGATCAGGATCACAGAAAATGGCTGGCCATAGCGCTCGGTGCGCGCACACTCCTCCTCGAACAACTGCTCGATATGCGCACGATTCGACAATGAGGTCAGCTCGTCGACCTGCGCCGAATGCGCCAGCTCCCGTTGCTGCAGGAAGGTAAGTTTCAGGGCCCGTTCCAGCACGAAGGCACTCAGGCAACCAAACGAAAACGCCGCCAGCACCCACAGCAGGTGCAGCTGTAGCAAGCCGGTCTCCAGGGTCTGGAGGAGACTGGCCGCCACGACCAGCACCACGATCCCGGTAGCGGCCAGTGCGGCCTGACGCAGGGCCAGGCCCGAGATCGCAAAGGTCCACATGATGCTCAGATAGATCTCGGGGGCGAACACCAGAAACTGTGGCGAACCGGCATTCAGGTAGAGGTTGGCGGCATTCGCGACCACTGGCGCGATAATCAGCAAGGCCCACATCGGACGCTGGAGCGACGCGCGGAAAGTCATCGCCGCCACGGCCAGCAACATGCCGGGCACCAGCAAGCCATGGGCCAGCAGCCGCTGGCCCGACGCATCGACGGCTACCGTCTGCTCGATGGCGGCATACAACAGATATAGCGCAGCGGTCAGAAACGCGATGTAGCGCACCTGCGGAATGCGCGTGGCACGCAGCCAGGCCGCAAACCCTCGCCGTGTGTCCTCGCCCTCCGCGTATAGCGGATCCATCCGTCCCCGCAGTCGCCTTGCTATATCCAAGATCCTGTTCCTTGCTTGCCAGGGTCGGCCGTTATGACCCCGGCTTGCGGAAGCCGTTCCGGGCGGGAGATGGCCCTGCGGTTACTGCATGTGTTCGCCCATGGCGCCGAGGCCCATCATGCCAGCGCCAATGCCGAACAGCATGCCGACGATCATCAGGGCCAGGTAGATCAGCAGCAGCACGCCGAAGATGGTGAAGTAGATGCGCAGTCGGCTCAGCGCGTATTAAATCTCTAACGGGTCCTTGCTGTCGAATGCGCACTGCCAGACACCCGCCGCCCGCATGAGCATCACACCGGCCCAGATCGGGGTCCAGGCGATGATGATGCCGACAATGGACAGGGCGGTGAGCACGTCCGAGCGGATCAGCCTTTCGCACCGTGCTACGGCTCGCCCACGCGTACGGGGGGTACCCCAACGAGCGGTCGCTGCGAAACCTAACGCCGGACTCACGCGTCACCTTTCACTCGAATACCTATTTATGGGACTTGTAGGCTCGAGAACCCGCCTCAAGCGGGCCGGGCCGACTGTCACAAATAGGGGGACCAGCATGCGCGTCATTTCCGAACAAGGGTTCGCATGTTGTCGGACATCATTTCAGCGAGTCCTTGGCGCTTACCCGCAGCCCCGGACGCTCGTGCTTGCGGTTGCTGCCGCGCTTGGTGCCAGTATCGCAGCCCCACTGCATGCCGATGACGAGACGATCGAGATGGTCCTCCAGATTAACGATGACCGGATGGAAGCCCGGATCGTCGAACAGTCGGAGGGGTGGCTGACCCGCCGCAACAGCCTGCCTCTCACCCGTGAAGCCACAGGCATCGAGCTCGTGCACGACTGGATCGAGTCGCAGGAGGACCACGAGCCCCAGCAAGAGAACGCGGCCTTCATGGTGGGGATGGCATCCACCGTGTCCGAGGTGGATGCGACGGCGCTGGTCATTCAGGACGTGGATCAGGAAAACCACATTGAACGCGACCTGATGGTCGTGCAAAGCCAAGCCGGCTGGACGTCCCTGGAAAACACCGGGCATGCCGTAGCGGGTGACGACGGCCTGCGGCTGATCTCCCGCGCACGGGCCCTGCAGACGCAGGGCGCCGGTCAGGTCAACGTTGCGGAACTCGAAGCGCAGGCCGAGGCGGGCGAGAACAGCCTCTCTGCAGGCATTCAGTCCAGCCTGCAGCGAAATACCCTGAGGCAGCACCGGGTGGTGTCGGAAAGCACGGTCGGGCGCTCCCGCCTGGTGAATAAGGGCCGTATAACGGCCGGAGGTGCCGGACTGCGCGCCGACCATTCGGCGTCTCGGGTCCAGGTCTTCGACACGGACCAGGTCAATACTTCGGGGCAGGACTTCGTGGGAACGGGCACCGAAATCACCGGGGACGGCTCGGGAGTGATCCTGGGTGATGTCTCAGTCGAGCAGGCCAACGAGCTGGGCCAGACCCATGTGGCCGCGGATTCTCGGTTGGGCGAACTTGCGATCGAGAACCACGGCGATATAACCAGCGGCGATCACGGAGTCGCAGCAATCCTGACCACCCCCGACACTCAGATCATGGATGCCATCCAGGAAAATACCTGGCAGGGCACGGCCGAACTGAGCGCGCCCTCGGGCGAGGTGGATGATTCGGGCAGCACGGGCACGCCTGGCGGTCTTGCCCTTTCCACTCGGTATGTTGAGCAATCGAGCGAGGCCAGCCAGACCGACATCGCGACCGCGACCAGCGTGGGCCATGGAAGGATCCACAATACCGGAAGCGTATCCGCAGAAGGATACGGGCTGGCCCTAGAGGTCGATGCGAGCCGGGTCCAGGTGCAACAGGTCGAACAGATCAACGACGTGACAGGCGACGCCAGCTCGGTGGCCGGGTCGGGCGGTGACGGTGGTGCCGGCGATCCAGACACGGGTGCAGACGGTGGCGCCGGGGGCAATGCGCTGGCAGAGCTGCGCCTGAATCAGTCCAACGAGCTGGCTCAAACCCTTGTACTGACTGATTCGCGTATCGGCCAGGCCGAGGTACGCAACGCGGGATCGGTCCAGGCGGGAGGGGGCGGCATCGTCGCACGCGTCTCTACCGACATCGTACAGGTGCAGGAAGGGGAGCAGGCCAATCAGGCAATGGATGCGTTTGACGCGACCGCGGGCGATGCTGGTGCCGGAGGCGCCGGGGATGTCGACGGTGGCGCCGGTGCGGATGGTGGGGACACTCTGGCAGAGCTCATCTGGTCGCAATCCAACGAGGCAGGCCAGATCGTGTTGTTGTCGCATAGCCGTCTTGCCGAAGTCGAAGTGGAGAACTCCGGTCGCGTGTTTGCCGGCGGCCGCGGCATCACCGCCGAAAGTGGGGTGTCACTGGTACAGGTACAGATTCTCGATCAGACCAACTCGGCAGAAGTCGAAACCAGACTTGTGGGCGGAGACGGAGGCGAAGGAGGCATCGGGTCGGACGGCAACGATGGTGACGGAGGAGCCGGAGGCTCCGCCGAATACCACCATCGGTTGGGTCAAGAGAACGAAAGCGAGCAGATCCTCCTGATATCCGGGGGATCGCTGGCCAGCACGAAAGTTTCGAATCACGGGGACATCCGTGCCGGGGGTGACGGCATCGTGGCGCGTGCGAACGCCGAGGTCGTCCAGAAGGAGCATGTCAATCAGGCCAATACCGATGAGATGCAGGAAGCAGGAGACGGCGCAGGCGGCGAGCCCGATGGGGAGGCCATAAACGACATATCGGTCGATCAATCCAATCACCGGGCCGGGATCATGGTGATCGATGCAGTGGAGGTCGCGCGGGTCCGGGTGGAACACCACGGCGAGATTGACGCGGACGGCCGAGGTATCGTCGCCCATTCCTCGATCAGCGGGGTGTCGGATTCCGCGACTGCCGTGTCTGTCCTGAGCTCCGGCCACATCCGGGCCGGGCAACAGGCGATCCATGCCATCAGCGACGGCGGGTCGGCGCGCGATATCGAGGTACGGATCACGGATGGGTCGGTGATCGGGGGGCCGGGATACTATGGGCTACAACTCGAGGGGTCGGGCAGCAACACGGTCTGGAACGACGGGGTGCTGACCTCGATGTCGCGGCGCGCCGTACTCGGTGGTGATGGCGACGACACGATTTACAACACGGGGTTGCTGGCAGGGGACGTGGACCTCGGAACTGGCAGTAACGCCCTGTTCAATCAGGAGGCCGGCCGGTTCGAGAGCGAGGCCATCGTCGACCTAAACGGCGGCACGCTGGAGAACCGCGGTTGGCTCAACCCGGGTGGCACAAATCGGATCGTGACCACCCAGGTCGCCGGTGACTGGACCAACACCGCTACTGGGCGCTATCAGGTTTCCCTGGACATGGTTTCCGGCGATTCCGATTTCCTGGATATCTCCGGAACCGCCTCCCTGAATGGCGAGGTCGTCCCCCGAATCCTGGTTCCGGACGATTCCGGAAGCTTCACCATCGCCGCGGCAACGGGCGGGGTCACGGACGAGGGGATGAATGTTCAAGATACGCTCTTCGTGGACTACAAACTGGACTTCTCCTCGGCCAGCGAGCTGGGCCTGAGCGCGGAAATCGACATCCCCGAAACGGTAACCGGACTGAACTCCAACCAGCAGTCCGTGCACGGGGTTATCGAAGGGCTGTGGGCGACGGGGTCAACAGGAGACCTCGACACCGTGTTCGGCGCCCTGCTCTCTGTCTCGGATGTTGCCGAATTGGCACAGGCCTACGAACAGCTCAGCCCCGAGCCCCATATGAACAGCGCCGCCAGCGCGACCCACGCGGCCGGCGTGTTCGCCAGTGACCTGCTTAGCTGCAGCGTGGACTCCGGCGCACATGTCCATGTGCGCCAGGGCGAGTGCGCCTGGGTACGGCTCGGACGGCGGAATCTGGACCAGGATTCCACCTCGCGCCAGGCTGGATTCGAGGAAAACAGCATCTCGGTATCCACCGGCGTGCAACGCGCACTTGCCAACGACTGGCATCTCGGAGGCGGAGTGGGATTCGAACGCGGCGATGTACAGTCGGATTCCGGCGCGCAGACAGAAGTGGACCGCATGCATGCCGGCGCTGTACTCAAATATGCTCCAGGGCCGTGGATGGTTTCTGGGTCAGTGTCGGGCGGTTACGGCTGGCATGACAGCACGCGCGTCGTCGACTTCACCGGCGAACCATCCGAACTCACTGCCGACTATCGCGTACGCCACCTGGGGATCGACCTCCATGCGCAGTACGAGATCGATCTAGGTGGGTCCTACCTCAAGCCCTATGCCGGGCTTGGCTACCGGCAGGTCCGCCTGGGTGGATTCTCCGAAAGCGGTGGGCCCGAGGCACTGGACGTGGACAGCGAGCGCGACCGCGCCGGCAGTATCGCGCTGGGTACACGCTGGGGTACCGAATTCGAGACCGGAAATGACACACTTGTACGCCCCTATCTCTCGGCGGGCGCCACTCGGTATACCTCGGACGAGACCCAACTTACAGCCTCGTTCCAGGGGGGCGGCGATTCGTTTCGAATCAGCCGAAGCCGTGACCGCACAGTGGCGGACATGGGCGCTGGTCTGGAAATTCTCGCTGGGGACTCCGGTTCGGTTCGCGTGGACTACCGCGGCCGCTTCTCCAACAACATGACGGATCACGCCATCGGGATGCGGGTGCAGATCCCGTTCTAGCCGCCGACCAAATGACCGGGGGCCTGCTGCGCACCTACATGTGTTCGCCCATGGCGCCGAGGCCCATCATGCCAGCGCCAATGCCGAACAGCATGCCGACGATCATCAGGGCCAGGTAGATCAGCAGCAGCACGCCGAAGATGGTGAAGTAGATGCGCAGTCGGCTTAGTGCGTACTTGATCTCCAGCGGGTCGGCGCTGTCGAAGGCGCGCTGCGAGGCGCCCGCCGCCTGCATCAGCACCACCCCGGCCCAGATCGGGATCCAGGCAATCAGGATGCCGACAATGGACAGGGCAGTGAGCACGCCCGAGATGACCAGCATGATACCGATCAGCTGCATCCAGAACTTGCCGCGCACCAGTGGTTCGATCAGTTCGCGAAGCTGCGGGTTGCCTGTCGATTCTGCTTCCATGCGAATACTCCTGTCCGTTGGGTTGGGAACGGTTCCGAGCATAGCAGCCTGACCGGGGCACCGTGCATTGTTCGCCATTGGGGCGAAAGGCATACTCGGGCGGTACACCGCAGCTGCGCAATGGAGGCCGCATGAGCGATCAGGGACGAGACAGTGAACGCGAGCGTAGTGGGCCGCAAGGGACCATGCTGTTCCAGGGCGCGACTTTGCCCGAGACGGAAGCCACCGCAGAGCAGTCGCGAACGCCCCCCGGTGGACACCCCGTCCTGGTGGGCGTCGCCGAACCCTTCCGCCAGCAACGCCTGACCCTCAAACCCGGCAAGCAGTCCGTCGGCCGACAGGGCGACAATGACATCGTGCTGCAGGAAGGCAGTGTCTCGTCGCAACACGCCTGGCTGGTCAACGACGGCGGGGCCTGCCGCGTGGTCAACCTTCTCTCGACGAACGGCACCTGGGTGAACGAGCGCAAGGTGCACGAGGCCACGCTGAATGACGGCGACCATGTCCGTTTCGGGCGCGCGGAGTTCATCTTCCGGCGCCGGGATGACGGCTCCGAGGCCGTGCCCGTCGGTGGCGTCCGGCGGTCCTCCTGGCGCTGGATCGGCGTGGCAGTGGCGATTCTGGTGCTCGCCGCGGTCGCGCGCATCCTGCTCGAAAACACCTGAACGAGCCGTCCGGCGTGCAGCGCATCGGTCGCTATGGCGTAGGCGAGGAGATCGGTCGCGGGGCGATGGCCGTAATCTATCGCGGCTTCGACCCGGAGATTCGCCGCGAACTTGCGATCAAGTGCCTGCAGGATGACTACGCACGCCGGCCCGAGTATCGCCGCCGGTTTCTGGTGGAGGCGCGCGCAGCCGGCACACTGACCCACCCGGGGATCGTGACGATCTTCGACGTCGGCGAATCCGGGGACCGCCCGTTTATCGCGATGGAACTGCTGGACGGGATTACGCTCGCCGCCTTCGCCGAGCAGTTCCGCCCGCTGCTATTGCGCAACGTACTCAAGATCGCGATCCAGCTGACCGAGGCGCTCGATTACGCCCACCGCAATGGTGTGGTGCATCGCGATATCAAGCCGGAGAACATCATCGTCACCAGCGCCACGGTGAACATCAAGGTGATGGACTTCGGCATCGCCCAGACCCTGAATGATCCTGCCTGGCGGGCCGATTCGGATGGCTACGTCGCCGGCTCGCCCCACTACATGGCTCCGGAACAGATTCGTGGCCTGTCCACCGACGCCCGAGCGGACCTCTACTCGGTGGGGGTCGTCCTGTATGAACTGCTCACCGGCTCGACACCCTTTCGCGGGCACGAGGTCGAAGGGCTGCTGACCCGAGTGGTGCGCGACCCGCCACCGCCCTTGCGCCCGATCGTCCGGGATTGCCCCCCGGAGCTGATCGAGCTGGTCGAACGGCTGCTGGAGAAACAACCGGACCAGCGCTACCAGTCAGCCGGAGAGCTGCTAGTAGAGCTGCAACGGATCGACGAAGAGCGCATGGAACGCGAACGCGCCGGCGCCGGACGGCGGATCATCCCGCTGCGGTGGCGCTGGCCGGCAATCCTCGGAGCGACCGTGGCCATCACGCTGGCAGCCGCCGGCGCCCTGGTGCAGAAAAAACAGAACGAGGTGATCACGGACCTGGCCTTCGACTACGGGTCCACGCTGGCGCAGATCATCTCGGTGGAGAGCGCGGAGGACCTGCTGCTGGAGGACACCATCGCCGTACAGGGGCGGCTGCAGGACATGCAGGACAATCGCGAGATCGCGCTATTGAGCGTGGCGGACCACCAGGGGCGCGTGGTGGCGAGCAGCGATCGCGCATCGCTTGGCAGCCCATTTGAATCGCCCCCGGAGGAGCACCTGCTGACCCGTCGCGGGGGCCAGGCGATCTGGTCTCTGGAGGACCCGGACGGGCGCGAGATGTTCCTGTTCGAGGCACCCGTGCGCTTTCAGGAGATCGAGATCGGGCGGCTGCAGGTGGGCCTCTCGACCCGCTCGCTGCGTGCCGCCAATCAGACCACACTGCTGGCCCTGACGCTGCTCGCGTTGGTGACGTTGCTCGCCGTTTCGCTGGGTGCTTACGTACTCGCACGACGGCTGCAGGCGCCACTGGACACTCTGCGCGGGGCCCTCGATCAGATCGGACAAGGCCGGCTGGACACGCGCATCCGCGCCCGGCGACGCGATGATTTCGAACGGGTATATGCCGCCTACAACGCGATGGCGGACTCGCTGGAGGCGCGCATGAAGCAGCGCCCGGCACCCCAACAGCAAGCCCCGCAAGCGGAATCCGACAGCGAGCGGACGCTGATACTGGAGGAGGATACGGAGGCGGACCGCCCGGAACGGACGCCCCCCGCCTGAGCAAGCCGAGCCCCGGCTACAAGAGCTCGGTGTCGCCGTGCGAATAGGGTGGCGCGCAACTGCACAGGATATGCAGCGGCTCGGTCCCGGTATTGCGGATGTTATGCGGGGTACCGGGGTGGATGCAGACGGTATCCCCGACCGTCACCTCGAAGGTCTCCCCCCCGAGCCGCATCTCTCCGCGCCCGCGGGTGATGTGGTAGAGCTCCTCGGTCTGCGCATGGCGATGCAGGTGCGTGGTCGCGCCCGGGGCGACCACTGCCTCGGCGAGGCTCTGGGCCGCATTGCCATGGGAATCCGGGTGCATCAGCTCGCGGATTTCGGAGCCGTCCTTGGTGTCATAGGCCGGGATGTCGTCGTAGCGCGTATACATGATCGGCCTCATGCCGGCTCGGGGACTTCCTCGAGCAACAGGCTGCAGCCACCCATTGCGGCGGGCTTGGGTACCCCCATCAATTCCAGCACCGTCGGGGCCACATCGGCCAGACCGCCGCCGGTACGCAGACGCCAGCGCTGCGAGTCGGTAATCATGCACATCACCGGGTAGATCGTGTGCTGGGTGTGCGGGTCGCCGGTCACCGGGTCGATGTACTCGTCGCAGTTGCCGTGGTCAGCGGTCACGATCACGGAATAACCCGCATCCTTCGCGGCATCCAGCACGCGTCCGACCTCGCGATCCAGCACCTCGACCGCCTGGAGCAGGGCCTCGCGCTTGGCCGTGTGGCCCACCATGTCGCCATTGGCAAAGTTCACCAGGATGAACCCGTAGCGCCCGCCTTCCATGGCTTTGATGGTCTCGTCGGCCACCTCAACCGCGCTCATCTCCGGCTGTTCGTCGTAGGTATCCACTGGCGGCGAGGGCACCATCACGCGCTGTTCTCCGGCGTAGGGCTCTTCCTTCCCGCCATTGAAGAAAAAGGTGACGTGGGCGTACTTCTCGGTCTCCGCGCAGTGGAACTGCGGGATACCGGCAGAGGCGATCGTGCTCCCCAGGGTGGTCGAGGGGCGCTCGGGCGGGAAGGCGATCGGCGACAGGAAGCGCGGGTCGTACTCGGTCAGACAGGTCTCGGCCACCGGGCGGAATTCACCACGGTCAAAGCCGTCGAAGTCGTCCAGCCCCAGCGCGGCCGTCAGTTGACGCGGCCGGTCGTTGCGGAAGTTGAACAGCACGCAGACCGCGTCCTGCCCGAGCGGGGCACCGCCGTTGATGATGCGGGGATTGATGAACTCGTCGTCCTCGCCGGCGGCGTAGGCGGCCTCGATGGCCTCGCGCGCCGACCCTGCGGGCTCGCCCTCGGCGTAGGCAATCGCGCGGAAGGCCTTTTCGGTGCGGCTCCAGCGCTTGTCGCGATCCATGGCGTAATAACGACCGCATACCGTGGCAATGGCGCCGCCGGCGCTGGCCAGCTCCTCTTCCAGCGGGTCGAGGTAGTTGAGCGCGGAACGCGGGGCCGTGTCGCGACCGTCGGTGATCATGTGCACCATCGGCCGGGCGCCTTCGCGCTGGCAGATCTCGACCAGCGCGCGCAGGTGGCGGATATGCGAATGAACGCCACCATCGGACACCAGGCCAATCAGGTGCAGCGGCAGGTCATTATTCGCGGCCGCGCGGGCGGCACTGACCAGGGCGTCGTTCTCGTAAAAACTGCCATCGGCGATGGAGTCGTCGATGCGCACCAGATCCTGGTTGATCACGGTCCCCGCACCCAGGGTCAAATGGCCCACCTCGGAGTTGCCCATCTGGCCATCCGGCAGGCCAACGGCGCGGCCACAGGCATCCAGCGTGGTATGCGCATGGGTAGACAGGTACTCGTCAAGGCGCGGCGTGTTGGCCTCGGCGTAGGCGTTGTTCACCTTGGAGGGGTTTACTCCGACCCCGTCCATAACGATCAGCAGGACGGGGCGGCGGGGGGTCGGACGCGGGTCGGCCATCGCGGGTTCATTACCTGGGTCAATGGGTTATCCGGGCATTTTAGCAAGTTCCAATGCGCAGATGGACACCGCGGGGATCCAGTAGACGCTGGCGTGTGAAACAGTCAGCGTCTACCGGGAAACACCGATCAATGTTTCCTAGCGAAAACGCCCCTCGTCATAGTCTTCCTGCGAGGGCCCCTCGTCGGCCCGGGCATCGTCACGGGCAGGTTCCTGAGGCGTGTCATCTTGCGACAGATCGGTGCCTGGAGTTTCGTCCGTCTGCGATTCCGAGGACTTGCGCGCCTCTTTCTGGCGCTGGAGCTCGGCCTGTTCCGCCTCGATGCGGTCGAGTTCGGCATCCATCTCCTCGTCGGTCATCGGGGTGTAGCCCGCGCGCGCGGAGGCCGGGGTCTCCCGAGCCCCGGCGCTGGAGCTGGAGCTGGCCGCTCCAGCCGTGGCCGTGGCGGCTGCGGCCTTGCGGCTAGAGGTGCCAGACGCACCCTTGCCGCCACCACCAGGCCCACCGTCCGGGTCGTCGGGCCCATCGCCGGAGTCATCGCTCAGGTCATCGGGCTCATCGCCCCCTTGCGCGCGACGCTTCTCGGCCTTCTTGCGCTCCATGATGCGCGAGAGGATCAGGCCAATCTCGAACAGCAGCCACATCGGCAAGGCCAGCAGCGTCTGCGAGATGATATCCGGCGGCGTGAGCACCATGCCGATCAGGAACACCCCCACGATCACGTAGGGGCGCTTCTTGGCCAGCTTGTCGGGTGTGGTCGCCCCCAGCGAGACCAGAAGAATCGTCGCCACCGGCACCTCGAATGCGATGCCGAACGCGATGAACAGCATGATCACGAACGAGAGATAGCGCGAGATGTCGGTCATCACCGAGACCCCCTCGGGGGCGGTCGCGGTGAAGAAGGCGAAGATCAGCGGAAAAACCACGAAATACGCGAAGGCCATCCCGAGGTAGAACAGGATGGTGGACGAGGCCACCAGCGGAAGGGCCATGTTCTTTTCGTGGCTGTACAGCCCCGGCGCAACAAACGACCAGACCTGATAGAGCAGGTACGGGATGCTGATCACCACCGCCAACAGCAGGACCAGCTTGAACGGGATCAGGAACGGCGCGGCGACGTCGATCGCGATCATGCTGGTGCCTTCCGGCAGGTGCTGCATCAGCGGATCCGCCAGCCACGTGTATATCGGGTTGGCGAACGGGAACAGCACCAGGAACACCACCAGAATGGCGATGAACATCCTGAGGACACGATCACGCAGCTCGATCAGGTGCGTGAGCAGGGTTTCGGTGGCCTCCGGACTCGGTTCGACCTCCGGCTTGGTCTTGCTCATGAGTGCTTGTCGGGGGCCTGGTCGTCGTGAGTGGAGTCGCTTGACAGGTCCGGGGCGGCATCCTGGCGGTCCGCGGACTCGGGGGTATCCGACTTCGCGGTGCGACGCGGGCGCACAGCCGGCTTCTTGCGCTTGGGTCGATCCGCCTCTCCAGCGCGTGCCTTGCGTTCGGCTTCCAGCGCCGGGTCGTCGGTCATCAGGTTGCCGTCTATACCCGAGCGGGTCGGCACCCGACGCACTTCAGCCTGCTCGGGATCGGCCTCGTCCTGGGCGTCGTCCGCATCCGCCGGGCGGCGCTCACGCACGGCCGGCTTCTTCGTCTGTTTATCCGTTGCAGCGCGCTTGTCGTCCAGGGCCTTCAGGTGGTCCTGCGTCAGGCCCTTGCGGGCGGCGGGCTTCCCCTCGATGTCCTCGCGCAGATCCTTTTCGGTTTCCTCGATGTCCTCGCGGAGATCCTTCTCGGTCTCCTCCATGGTGCCCTTGAGCTGACGGATCTCGCGCTCCTGGCTCTGGAGCATCTTGCGCAGCTCGTCGGTCTGTAGTTCCTGCTCGAAATCCGAACGCACGCTGTGCACGAAACGCCGGGTCTTGCCCACCCAGCGGCCGATCTCGCGCGCAAGGCCGGGCAGCCGCTCCGGTCCGACGACCAGGAGCGCGACCAGCACGATGATGATGATCTCCCAGAAACCGATGTCGAACATGCGCTAGCGCCGCCCGAGTCCGGCCGTTCCGCGCGGGGCGCGGATCAGGATTTCTTGTCCGACTGCGAGGTCTCGGTTTCCTGCTCCGAGCTGTTCTTCACCTCGCCGTCGACCACACGCCCCTTGTCGCCGGTCTGGTCCTCGACCTCAGGGGTCTCGCCATCCTGGCCTTCCGCGTTGTCATCCTGCTTGTTCTGGCCGTCCGGGTCCTTGACCGCCTGACGGAAGTTCTTCAGCGCGGAGCCGACGTCACCGCCCATGTTGCGCAGTTTCTTCGTGCCGAACAGCAGCACGACGATGAGCAGGATAATAAGAAGTTGCCAGATGCTGATGCCACCAATACCCATGGACTCTCTCCAAGATCATTCAACTTTGGGATAAGCCTGAACGGCGCCAGGCCCATAATCAATACGCAGCGTTTTATTTATCGTTTTTATCAGAGCGCTGCCCACTGGCCCGGCGCGCGGCCTTTTCCGCGATACCGGACAACCCGAAGCGCCGAGCCAGCTCGTCGAGGACGTCGTCGGGGTGGCGGCCCCGGGCCGCGAGCACAATCAGGCTATGAAACCACAGGTCCGCCATCTCCGACACCAGCGCGTCGCTGTCGTCGTTCTTGCCGGCGATAATGGTCTCCGCCGACTCCTCGCCGAGCTTCTTCAGCATTTCGTCGAGCCCCCGGGCGTGCAGCTTCGCCACGTAGGACTGCTCCGGGTCGGCCTGGCGCCGCTGTTCGATCACCTCGGCCAGCGCGCTCAGGAGTTCGGCACCCGCCAGGGCATCTGACGCACGCCCGGCCATCAGGCGGCCACCCCGGCGTCGTTCGGCCGTACGGGCACACCTGCCGCGGCCATCGCGTCCTTGGCCTCGCCCACCGTGTGCTGACCGAAATGGAAGATGCTGGCCGCCAGCACTGCGTCGGCATGGCCTTCGGTCACGCCCTCGACCAGGTGCTGCAACTCGCCCACGCCGCCGGAGGCAATGACCGGGATACCCACCGCATCGCTGACCGCCCGGGTCAGTTCCAGATCGAACCCGATCCGGGTGCCATCACGGTCCATGCTGGTCAGCAGGATCTCGCCGGCCCCGAGGGACTCCATCCGCTGCGCCCACTCGACGACTTCCAGATCGGTCTCGTGGCGCCCACCGTGGGTGAACACCTCCCAGCGAGGGGACTCGCCTTCCGCGCTGACGCGCTTGGCGTCGATCGCGACCACGATGCACTGGCTGCCGACCCAGTCGGCCGCCTCGCGCACCAGCTCCGGGCGGTGCACGGCGGCGGTATTAATAGAGACCTTGTCGGCCCCGGCATTCAGCAGGCGGCGGATATCCTCCACCGCCCGCACGCCGCCACCCACGGTCAGCGGGATAAAGACCTCGCGCGCGACCTCCTCGACCACATGCAGGATGGTGTCGCGATCATCACTGGAGGCCGTGATATCGAGAAAGGTGATCTCGTCCGCGCCCTGCGCGTTGTAGCGCCGCGCGATCTCCACCGGGTCGCCGGCATCGCGGATGCCGACAAAGTTCACGCCCTTGACGACGCGGCCGGCATCGACATCCAGGCAGGGGATGATGCGCTTGGCCAGCATCTCAGCCCCCGGACGCCGCCTTGCGCGCCTCTTCGAGCGTGAACGCGCCCTCGTACAGCGCGCGTCCGACGATGGCCCCCGTGATGCCCTCTTCCTCGTTCTCGGCGAGCTGGCGCAGGTCATCCAGCGAGCTGATCCCGCCAGAGGCGATCACCGGCACGCGCACGTTGCTGGCCAGGCGGGCGGTGGCCTCGACATTGGGGCCCTTCATCATCCCGTCGCGGGCGATATCGGTATAGACGAAGGCCACCACACCATCGGCCTCGAAATGCTGGGCCAGATCAATCACATCGTGGTGCGACAGCTTCGACCAGCCATCCACCGCCAGTTTGCCGTCCTTCGCGTCCAGCCCGACGATAATGCGCCCGGGAAACTCCAGGCACAGGTCATTGACGAAGTGCGGCGCGCTCACCGCGCGGGTGCCGATGATCACGAACTCCACCCCGGCATCCAGATAGGCCTGCACGGTGTCCTCGTCGCGGATTCCGCCGCCGATCTGGATCGGCAGGTCGGGGAAGGCCTCGGCGATCGCATGCACGGCCTCGGCATTACGCGGATGGCCCGCGAAGGCGCCATCCAGGTCGACGATGTGCAGGCGCTCCGCCCCGGCATCCACCCAGCGCTTCGCCATCTCGACCGGGTCTTCGCCGAACACGGTGGAATCCTCCATCTTGCCCTGGCGCAGGCGCACGCATTTGCCTTCCTTCAGATCGATTGCAGGAATGACCAGCATCTTGGACTCCTCACGCAGCCCCGGGACCCTCACCGTCCCAGCGCAGAAAGTTATGCAACAGGCGCAGCCCGCAGGCGGCGCTCTTCTCCGGGTGGCACTGCATGGTGAACAGCGAGCCGCGCGCCAGTGCCGAGGCAAAGGTCTCGCCATAATCGGTGCGCCCGGCGATATCCGCCTCATTCTCCGGCAACACGCGATAGCTGTGTACAAAATAGAACCACGGCGTCTCGGGCAGGCCGTGCCACAGGGGGTGCTCGCCCGTCGGCAGGACCCGGTTCCACCCCATGTGCGGGATCTTCAGGCGCCGGCCGTCCGGGCCATCGCATTCCGGGAAACGTGCGACCCGCCCCGGCAGTATGCCCAGAAGATCGACCCCGCCGCTCTCTTCGCTGTGCTGCATCAGGATCTGCTGCCCCAGGCACAGGCCAAGGAAGGGCCGATCCGCAGTCAGCTCGGGCAACAGGCGATCGAGCCCCCGCGAGGCCAGCGCGCGCATCGCATCACCGGCCGCCCCCTGCCCCGGGAAGACCAGGCGATCGGCCTCACGCAGGGTGTCGGGATCGTCCGTCAGCAGGATGCGCTGGCCGGCACCGGACTCGTGTTCGAGCGCGCGAACGACCGAGTGCAGGTTACCCATGCCGTAGTCAATGACGGCAACTGTTTCCATGGCCGGGAAATCCCTTTAAAGACTGCCCTTGGTCGACGGGGTAACCCCCTGCGCGCGCGGGTCGGCCTCGGCCGCCATGCGCAGCGCGCGCCCAAAGGCCTTGAAGATGGTCTCGGCCACGTGGTGCGCGTTGTCTCCGCGAAGACTGTCGATGTGCAGGGTCATCCAGGCGTGGTTGACCAGCCCCTGGAAGAACTCGTGAAAGAGATCCACATCGAACTCGCCGATGTGCGAACGCCGAAAGTCCGCGTGCATCTCCAGCCCCGGGCGCCCTGAAAAATCGATCACTACCCGCGCCAGGGCCTCGTCCAGCGGGACGTAGGCATGGCCGTAGCGGCGGATGCCCTTCTTGTCCCCCAAGGCCTTGGCCAGCGCCTGCCCGAGCGTGATGCCGACATCCTCGACCGTGTGATGCGCGTCGATATGCAGGTCGCCCTGCGCACGCACCGAGAGATCGACCATGCCGTGGCGGGCCACCTGGTCGAGCATGTGATCGAGGAACGGGACACCGGTCTCCAGCTGGCTTGTGCCCTTGCCATCAAGGTTGAGCTCGACGGTGATCTGGGTCTCGAGGGTGTCGCGGCGGATGCTAGCAGTACGTTCAGTCATGATTCCGATTCAAGACGACAAAGGCTCAGTGTAGCAAGGCTGGCCACGGCCCGGTACGCACACCGGATCGGGGCACTCGCCTGCCATGCAATTGGCAAAAAAAAGCCGGGACCCGAGGGCCCCGGCTGGACGTCAGGAAGCGAGGCTTCCTTAGCCGACTTCGACTTCGGTCGAATCGGATTCGCCCTTGTTGTCCGTCCAGGAGACGGACACGGTGTCGCCGGCGGAACCGTCGAACTCGACCTGCAGGAACGGGTTACGAGAGACAGTGAAGTTCCAGTAGGCGGTAATGGCGTCTTCGCCGTTACGCTTGATTTCCACGGTTTCGATGAAGTGCGGACCACCATCATCATCCGGGACCAGCATGTCGTGGCTCATCAGAGCGCGGACGTTAACAACGCCGTTGCTTTCTTGGGCGCGAACTCGAATAGACATATCTTATTCCTCCAATAGGGTTCGATCAGCGATTGGGGCGCGCGGCTTAACCGCCGCAGCCACCGACCGTGACCTTCACTTCGCGGACCGTCTTGTACCAGCTGTCGCCAGACTTCACGGCGGCCACGACGTTCGAGGACTCACCCAGACGGATGCGGCTGGACACTTTCGGCTTGGTGCCGGAGGCCAGGATGTAGTGGGCGGTCGCGGCGAAGTCGTTTTCCTCGGCGAACAGGGCGATCTCGGTGACGTCGTCCAGGCTGGTTTCGATCGAAACCGGGACCACGGCGCCGTTCTCGGCGATTTCCGGGGCGCTCAGATCGATGTCGTCGCTATCCGGGATGTCGGTGGAGCCGAGCGCAGCTTCCATCGCGGCGTCCAGGCCCTCGGCCTCGAACGTGGAGGACGGCCAGGCGGCCAGCAGCTTGCTCGGAGCCAGCAGGCCAGCCCCAACGGCCACGCCGACGGTGCCGGCGGCGAGAGTGCCTTTCAGGAAGACACGACGCTTGGTGCTAATCATGGAGATCTCCTCTCATCTTTTTGGGTCAGTTCCGGGTTATCCGGCGGCGTTTTAGCGGTTGCCCGCGTTTACGCCTGTTGCTTTGGACGGCGACCCCCGGGGATCTATTCCTTGGGGTCGGGCTCCATCGCTGACCAGCTTCAGTGGTCTTCTGCTGGTCTGGCAGGTTCATCCTCCCAAAGTTCGCTGAATCGATGATGAACAGATCACCAAGGGTTCAAAATCGGGTGAATGACAACGGATGGACCTGAAGCCAGCGCCGTATCAATGGCACACTATTGCCCTTCATTGCAACGACACCCCGGAACGAACATGCGTTCATGCAAGGCCCAGTGGCTCCTGATTGCGGTCGTGGTCGTGCTCGGCACGATGCAGATGCTCGCCTCCTGCGGACAGAAGGGTGATCTCTACCTGCCCGATGACGACGAAACCGAGGAGCGCCGCTGAATGGACTACTTCGACTACCACGGCAACACGCTGCATGCCGAAGGCGTGGCGCTGGACCACCTCGCCCAGCTGGTGGGTACGCCCGCCTACGTGTATTCGCGCGCCACCCTTGAGCGCCACTACCGCGCGTTCAGCGAGGCCCTGATCGGCACGCCGCACCAGGTCTGCTTCGCGGTGAAGGCGAACTCCGCGCTGGGGGTGCTGAACGTGCTCGCGCGCCTGGGCGCCGGCTTCGACATCGTCTCCGGCGGCGAACTGGAACGTGTACTGCGCGCCGGCGGCGACCCGGCGAAGGTCGTGTTCTCGGGCGTCGGCAAGACCGCGGCCGAGATGCGCCGGGCACTCCAGGTCGGCATCCATTGCTTCAACGTCGAGTCCGCCCCGGAGCTGGAGCGGCTGGAGTCCGTTGCGGCCGAGATAGGCGTGACCGCACCGGTCTCGATCCGCGTGAATCCGGACGTCGATGCCGAGACCCATCCCTATATCGCCACCGGCCTGCGCGAGAACAAGTTCGGCGTTGCCATCGAGGAGGCGCCGGCGCTGTATGCCCGGGTACGCGACAGCCAGCACCTGGAGGCCACCGGCGTCGATTTCCACATCGGCTCGCAGCTGACCCGGATCGACCCGTTCACCGATGCCCTGAAACGCGTGCTGACGCTGGTCGACCAGCTGGCCGCAGACGGCATCGAACTCGAACACATCGATGTCGGCGGCGGACTGGGCGTGCGCTACCGCGACGAGACGCCGCCGGAGCCGGACGCCTGGGCCAGCGCCCTGCGCGAGGTGATGGGCGAGCGCACACTAAAGGTTCTGCTCGAACCGGGGCGCGCGATCGCGGCCAACGCCGGCGTGTTCCTGACCCGGGTGGAATACCTCAAGCACACCGAGGCCCACGACTTCGCGATCGTCGACGGGGCGATGAACGACCTGCTGCGCCCGGCCCTGTACGGCGCCTGGCAGGAGATCATCCCGGTCGTGCGGCGCAAGGACACCGAGCCCCGCACCTACGACATCGTCGGCCCGGTCTGCGAGACCGGCGACTTCCTCGGCCGCGAGCGCGAACTGGCGCTGGCCGCGGGCGACGTGCTCGCCGTGCGCTCGGCCGGGGCCTACGGCTATGTGATGGCGGGCAACTACAACTCGCGCCCGCGCCCACCGGAGATCATGGTCGACGGCGACCACTTCCAGATCATCAACCGCCGCGAGCAGGTCGATCACCTGATGATGCGCGAGAGCATGCTGCCGCAAGACCCGGACGATAGCGATCCGCCCGGAAGCGTGGACCCATGATCCCGCGCCGCCCCGAACCGGAGCTTATGCTGGAGCCTGCGCAGGCCCGCGCCTATGCCGAGGCCGACTTCGCCGCGCCGCACGAGGGCTTCGTGGACGCCTTCGCCGAGGCCTTCCCCGGCCCGGTCAGCGGACCCGTGCTCGACCTCGGCTGCGGGCCGGGCGATGTCTCGCTGCGCTTCGCCGCACGCTATCCGGCCTGCGAGGTCGACGGGCTCGACGGCGCGCCCGCGATGCTGGCCGCCGGTGACGCGCTGATGGCCGGCCACCCGGCCGCGCCGCGCGTGCATCTGACCGAGGGCTGCCTGCCCGAAGCGCGCGGCCCGCGCGCCCCGTACGCCGCGATCATCAGCAATTCCCTGCTGCATCACCTGCATGAGCCCGCGGTGCTTTGGCAGGCCATCGTGCGCGATGGCGCGCCCGGCGCGGCCGTGTTCGTGATGGACCTGCGGCGCCCGGACTCGGAGCAAACGCTCAAGGCCCTGGTCGCGCAGTACGCGGCCAACGACCCGGACGTGCTGCGCCGCGACTTCGAACACTCCCTGCATGCCGCCTTCACACCCGACGAGGTGCGCGCGCAGCTGGCCGATGCCGGACTCGACGGCTTCACCGTCCGCGCCACCTCGGACCGGCACATGGTCATCTTCGGGCAGCTGCCGGAGGCCACCTGATGCGCCTGGAATTCACCAAGATGCACGGGCTGGGCAACGACTTCGTGGTCATCGACGGCACGCGCCAGACCGTCCGGCTCGACGAGGCGACGCTGCGCCATCTGGCGGATCGCCACTTCGGCATCGGCTGCGACCAGATCCTGCTGGTGGAGCCCCCGGGCGACCCGACGCAGGCCCTGTTCCGCTACCGCATCTTCAACGCCGATGGCTCCGAGGTGGAGCAGTGCGGCAACGGTGCGCGCTGCTTCGCCCGCTTCGTGCGGGAGCAGGGCCTGACCGAGGCCCGCGAGATCCCGGTCGAGACCCTGGGCGGACGCATCGTGCTGCATGTCGAGGACGACGAGCGCGTGCGGGTCAACATGGGGCGGCCGGTGTTCACGCCCGAACAGATCCCGCTGGTCGCCGAACACGAGGCCGACGCCTACACCCTGGACGTGCAGGGCCATGCGCTCACGCTGGGCGCGGTGTCCATGGGCAACCCGCATGCCGTGCTGCTGGTCGACGACGTCGCGAGTGCGCCCGTGGCCGAGGTCGGGCCGCTGATCGAGCGGCACGAGTGCTTCCCACGCCGCGTGAATGTCGGCTTTGCCGCGCTGCGCAACCGCGGCCATGTGAACCTGCGGGTCTTCGAGCGCGGGGTCGGCGAGACGCTGGCCTGTGGCAGCGGCGCGGCCGCCGCGATGGCCATTCTGCGCCGCCGCAACCTGGTCGACGACGAGGTTGAAGTCTCGCTGCCGGGCGGTACCCTTGTGCTAAGCTGGAACGCACAGGCCGAGGCCCCGGTTTGGCTAACCGGACCGGCCACCACGGTTTTCAACGGCTGGATCGATCTATGACTGGGCAATCCTCCAACGCCTCTGCTGCAAACACCCCCAAGCCGCAGGCGACGGACGACAAGAACAACAAAACGCTTACTGCGGCCGACGTCGAGGCCTATCTGCGCGATCACCCGGATTTCTTCCAGGACCACCTGCCGCTGCTGGACATCCTGCGCCTGCCACACCCGGCCGGCGGGGCGGTGTCGCTGCTGGAGCGCCAGGTCGCCCTGCTGCGCGAGAAACACCGCGCGATGGAGCAGCACATGGGCGAGCTGGTCGAACGCGCCCGCGACAACGAGCGCATGGGCCAGCACCTGCACGAACTGGCCAAAACCCTGATGCGCGCCGAAAACCTGGATGCCGTACTGGCGCTGACCCAGGACGCCCTGCGCAACGAGCTGGGTGCCGAGCGCGTCAGCATCCGCCTGGCCGACCGCGAGGTGGACGACCTGCACGCCCTGGAGTCCGGCGAGCTGAGCACGTTCGATCCGCTGTTCGCGCGCGGCAAGGCCCAGTGCGGCCGTGTGCCGGGCGAGATGCTGGACGTACTGTTCGATTCGGCCGACGACATCGGTTCCGCGATCCTGATGCCACTGGGTGACGAGTCCGACCGCATCGGGGTGCTGGGCCTGGCCAGCGACTCTCCGGACCGTTTCCAGCCCGACATGGGCATCTATTTCGTCACCCATATCGGCGACCTGCTGGCCGAATCGATCCGCTGCCATGTCGAGCGGACCCACGCCGCCGCCTGAGGCGGCGACTGATTCCAGCCCGCCGCAGGATGCGGATATCGCGGCCTTTCTCGGGCATTTAAGCGATGTTCGCGGCCATTCACCGCATACCGTCAACGCCTACCGGCGCGACCTGAACCGCCTGCGCGGCCTGCACACGGGCCCGTGGGCCGATCTCCGGGCCGCGGACATGCGCCGCATCGCCGGGCAGCTCGCCCGCCAGGGCCGCCACCCGCGCTCCATCCAGCGCTTTCTGTCCGCCGCGCGCGGCTTCTTCGCCTTTCAGGTCGAGCACCGCCGCATGCCGGCCAACCCCGCCGCCGGCCTGCGCGGACCGCGCGCGGGGCGCGCCCTGCCACGCGATCTCGACGTCGACCAGACCCAACAGGCCCTCACCCCGGCCGAGGACCTCGATCCGACCCTGGCCGCCCGCGACCAGGCCATGCTGGAGCTGCTGTACTCCTCCGGGCTGCGCCTGTCCGAGCTGACCGGGCTGGACCTGACGGATCTCGACCTCGATACCGGGCTGGTGCGGGTACTCGGCAAGGGCCGGCGCGAGCGCAGCGTCCCGGTGGGGCGGGTCGCGCGTGATGCGATCCGCAGCTGGCTTGAGCGCCGTGGGGACTGGGCCGCGCCCGGGGAACGTGCCCTGTTCGTGACCCGCCGCGGCGCCCGCATCGGCAACCGCGCAGTCCAGCGCCGCGTGGCCGAGGCCGGCCGGCGCGCCGGGCTGGACGTGCGCCTGCATCCGCACCGGTTGCGCCATGCCTTCGCCAGTCACCTGCTGGAATCGAGTGGCGATTTGCGAGCCATTCAGGAACTTCTTGGTCACGCCAACCTTGAAACCACCCAGATCTATACCCATCTCGACTATCAGCACCTGGCACAGGTGTATGATGCCGCCCACCCGCGTGCCCGGAGAGACCGTTCGCCAGGCAAACGCTGAATCCAGCTTTCTCCGGGCGGGGAACCAACAGCAACGACCGGGACCCAACCGCTTCCGGACCGCAAAAACCTCGGACGTCGGCACAACCTGACCCCCTAGTGCCTGCGAGCAGCCCCTGGCGGTCTCGCAATGCAGCAAGGCGGGCGGCCGGCCCCGACCGCAGCACAAAGGAGAGCGCCCGTGGAACAGTTTCGCGGCACCACCATCGTCTGCGTCCGCAAGGACGGCGCCGTCACCCTCGGAGGCGACGGCCAGGTATCGCTTGGCAACACCGTGATGAAGGGCAACGCGCGCAAGGTGCGCCGCGTCTACCACGACCGCATCCTGGCTGGCTTTGCCGGCGGGACGGCCGATGCCTTCACCCTGTTCGAGCGCTTCGAGGGCATGCTGGAGAAACACTCCGGCAACCTCACCCGCTCCGCGGTCGAGCTGGCCAAGGACTGGCGAACCGACCGCGCCCTGCGCCGGCTGGAGGCCCTGCTGGCCGTGTCCGACCGCGAGAACTCCTTCGTGATCTCCGGCAACGGCGACGTAATCGAACCGGAAAACGCGCTGATCGCGATCGGCTCCGGCGGCCCCTATGCCCAGGCCTCCGCCCAGGCCCTGCTGCAGAATACCGACCTGTCGGCCCGCGACATCGTGGAGAAGTCGCTGAACATCGCCGCCGACATCTGCGTGTACACCAATCACAACCTCACGCTGGAGAGCCTGGACGCGGAATAACGCGCCCGGCCCCGCACGAACGATTCGACCAAGGCCCCTTTTGCCATGACCGACATGACCCCCCGCGAGATCGTCCAGGAACTGGACCGTTACATCATCGGCCAGGACGAGGCCAAGCGCTCCGTCGCCATTGCCCTGCGCAACCGCTGGCGCCGCCGCCAGCTCCCCCCGGAGCTGCAGCCGGAGGTCACCCCCAAGAACATCCTGATGATCGGCCCGACCGGCGTCGGCAAGACCGAGATCGCCCGGCGCCTGGCCAAGCTCGCCCGCGCGCCGTTCATCAAGATCGAGGCGACCAAGTTCACCGAGGTCGGTTATGTCGGCCGCGATGTCGAATCGATCATCCGTGACCTCGCCGAGGCCGCGGTCAAGCAGCTGCGCGACGAGGCCATCAAGGAGAACCGCGTCAAGGCCGAAGACGCGGCGGAGGAGCGCATCCTCGATGCCCTGCTGCCCCGCCCGCGCAACGCCGGCTTCACCGAATCCGCGCAGGACGATTCCAACAGCGACACCCGCCAGAAGCTGCGCAAGCGCCTGCGCGAGGGCGACCTGGACGAGCGCGAGATCGACATCGAGGTGCAGCAGAACCCGCACGGCGTGGAGATCATGACCCCGCCGGGCATGGAGGAGATGGCCAGTCAGCTGCAGTCGATGTTCCAGAACATTGGCGGCCAGAAGACCCGCTCGCGCCGGCTGCAGATCGCCGAGGCACGCAAGCTGCTGGTCGAGGAAGAGGCCGCACGCCTGATCAACGAAGAAGAGCTGAAGCTGCAGGCGATCGACCGCGTCGAACAAAGCGGCATCGTCTTTCTCGACGAGATCGACAAGGTCGCCAAGGGCAGCGACAAGGGCAGCAGCGGCGAGGTCTCGCGCGAGGGCGTGCAGCGCGACCTGCTGCCTCTGATCGAGGGCACCACCGTCTCCACCAAGCTGGGCATGGTGCGCACCGACCACATCCTGTTCATCGCCTCCGGCGCCTTCCACCTGTCCAAGCCGTCCGACCTCGTGCCGGAGCTGCAGGGCCGACTCCCGATCCGCGTCGAACTGGGCCCGCTGTCGGTGGACGCCTTCGTGCGCATCCTGACAGAACCCACCGCCTCGCTGACCGAGCAGTACACCGAGTTGATGAAGACCGAAGGCGTGGAACTGCGCTTCGAGGAAGACGGCGTGCGCCGCCTCGCCGAGATCGCCCATGACGTGAACGCGCGCACCGAGAACATCGGCGCCCGCCGCCTGCACACCGTGCTGGAACGCCTGCTGCAGGACGTCGCCTACCGCGCCCCGGACGTCGACGGCGCCGTCGTAGTCGACCGCAGCTTCGTCGACGAACGCCTCGGCGACCTGGTCGAAAACGAAGACCTCTCCCGCTACATCCTCTAAAGCCGGCCCTGCCGCCTGCCACCCCGCGTACCGGTTGCAGAAGGCCTTCTTCAAGGAGCACGCGGGTGAACCGTGCGGCCGTTTGTCGGGGAATCCGGGTGCTTCAAGTGAGGCGACTGTTGGGAAATACCGTCCAGGTAACCAGATAGTCCAGGGCGAGGACGAAATACCGCGAGCCGAGCACCTCGGCAAAACGCACCTTCATCGCCTCGTAGTGATCGCGGATGGAGCGAGCCACGTGCATGCTGCTTTGGGCCTGTTCGCTTACGGCATCCAGGAAGAAACAGGACCATCCGTCCCAAGTGCCGTTGGCGTCAACAAATCGCCCCAAATGGTGGCACTTGTGTTCAAAAAATCCCCGCAAATTAACACCAAGGTTCCTTGCATTTGTTCCGTTAACATCAACCCAGCTTGTTTCCCATTCACCCGGAACTACGGGTAACAAGCAGCGCTGGCCTCAGTGTTCGTTCAGGCTTTCGCGCGCGACCGGCCGTTCCGTCAGGCCCGCGCTGCGCGTGGGAGATGCCACGCTAGCGTGCTGGGCTGGTATCCTCGCAGTCCTTTGACGATGGCCGCCTTGGGCGGTTGCGCAAGATCTTTCCGGGCTCGCCCCGACCGAGGATTCTGGAGGCCGCATGAGCAGTAAGCACCGACCCACCGATATCCAGTTGCATCAGAAGTCGCGCATCCTGGAGCTGACCTACTCCGATGGCTCGCATTTCGAGCTGCCCTGCGAGTTTCTGCGCGTGTACTCGCCCTCCGCCGAGGTGCGCGGGCACGGGCCGGGCCAGGAGGTGCTGCAGGTGGACAAGGAGGATGTGAACATCACCGGCATCGAGCCGGTCGGTAACTATGCAGTGAAGCTGGAGTTCTCCGACGGCCACGACACCGGCATCTACGACTGGGATTACCTGCACAAGCTCGGCACGGAGCAGGAAAGTCTGTGGCAGGATTACCTGGATCGGCTGAAAGAGGCCGGCCACGAGCGCAAGACGCACTGACAATGAAAGAAGAACCCGGCAAGACCCACTTCGGCTACCAGAGCGTCCCCGAGTCCGAAAAGGCCTCACGGGTCGGCGAGGTCTTCCACTCGGTCGCCTCGCGCTACGACGTGATGAACGACCTGATGTCGATGGGCGTCCATCGCATCTGGAAGCGCTACACGCTGGAGCGCACCGGCGTGCGCCCGGGCATGAAGATCCTGGACCTGGCCGGGGGTACCGGGGACCTGGCCGGGGCCTTTGCCCCACGCGTCGGGCCGAAGGGGCAGATCGTGGTCTGCGACATCAACGCCTCGATGCTGGAGGCCGGGCGCGACCGCATGCTGGACGAGGGCCACGTGGGCAACCTCGACTTCGTGCAGGCGGACGCGGAACAGCTCCCCTATCCGGATGACTACTTCGACCGCGTGACCATCGCCTTCGGCCTGCGCAACGTGACCCGCAAGGAACGCGCGCTGGCCGAGATGCGCCGGGTGATCAAGCCCGGCGGGCGCGTGCTGGTGCTGGAGTTCTCGCAGCCGATGGCACCGCTGCGCCCGATCTACGATATCTATTCGTTCAAGATGCTGCCGCTGATGGGCAAGCTGGTCGCCAACGATGCCGACAGCTACCGCTACCTGGCGGAGTCCATCCGCATGCACCCGGATCAGGAGACCCTGGCCGGCATGATGCGCGACGCCGGTCTGGAGCGCGTCGAGTACGACAACCTGACCGGCGGAATCGTCGCCCTGCATCGCGGCACAAAACTCTAGGGAGATGCGGGCCTCACCATGACCGAACCCCTCGCCCTGCCCAGCCCGCTCACGGCCTTGATCGAGGCCACGCTCAACGAGCACCTGGCGAGCGCGCCGGAGAAGGACCGCGCACGCCTGGCCGGGCGTGCAATCGCCATCGTGATCGAGCCCCCGGGGCTGGCCTTTTCGCTGGTCGGGGCCGCCGACCGGCTGCAGGTCATCGGCGGTGTCGAGGAACCGGTGGATGTGCAGCTGGCGGGATCGCCGCTGTCGCTCGCCGCGGCCATGGGCCGGGACGACCGCTCCGGGCTGACCATCACCGGTGAGGCCACCGTGCTCTCCGATCTGCAGCATGCGCTGCGCGACTCCGGGGTCGACTGGGAGGGGCTGTTCGAGCGCTTTGCCGGCGTCGGGGCCGCTGGGCCGCTGCGCCACCTGCTCGATCAGGCTCGTGGCAGTCTGCGTCACCTCGGCCGCCGCTCCGCCGAGGACACGGCCGACTATCTGCGTGACGAGCTCGAGTGGCTGCCAGCAGGCGGGGCCTTCGAGGCCTTTGCCGAGGACGTCTCCGACCTGCGCGACGGCGTCGCGCGACTGGATGCACGCCTGCACCGGCTGGAGGCCGGGGCCGCCTCCGATACCGACGACCGGCAGGCCTGATGCGCCGCGCGCTGTACCGGGGGCTGCGGCTGTGGACCATCGCGCGGGTCCTGGTGCGCTATCGCCTCGATGTCATCCTGTTTACGCTGAAGCCGCTGCGCCCGCTTAGCTTCCTGCTCTATCTCGCACCCTGGAATTGGTTTCGCCGCACCGAAGGCACACGCGGCGAGCGCATCCGCCGCGCGCTGGAAGACCTGGGGCCGATCTTCATTAAATTCGGGCAGATGTTGTCCACCCGGCGCGATCTGCTGCCGGACGACATCGCGGTGGAGCTGGCGCGGCTGCAGGACCGGGTACCCCCGTTCCCGTTCGAGCAGGCGCGCGCCCTGATCGAGGCCGAGCTGGAACGTCCGATCGAGATCGCCTTCGCCACGTTCGAGGACACGCCGATCGCCTCGGCCTCCATCGCACAGGTGCATGCGGCCACGCTGCAGGACGGGCGCGAGGTCGTGGTCAAGGTCGTGCGCCCCGGCATCCTCAAGACCATCCGTGCGGATCTCGAGGTGATGCACCTGATCGCGGATCTGGCCGATCGCTACTGGTCCGAGGCCAAGCGCCTGCGTCCGCGCGAGGTGGTGGACGAATACGAAAAGACCGTCACCGACGAGCTGGACCTGATCCGCGAGGGCGCGAACGCCGCCGCGATCCACCGCAACTTCGAGGACAGCCACCTGCTGTACATCCCGGAGATCATCTGGGACTACACGCGCCGCAGCGTGCTGGTGATGGAGCGCATCGGCGGCATCCCGGTGGCGGATATCGCGGCACTGCGTGAACGCAACGTGGACCTGAGGCTGCTGGCCGAACGCGGAGTGGAGATCTTCTTCACGCAAGTGTTCCAGCACAACTTCTTCCACGCCGACATGCACCCGGGCAACATCTTTGTGGACGCCACCCACCCGGACAACCCGACTTATCTGGCGGTGGACTTCGGCATCGTCGGCTCGCTGCTCGACTCCGACCAGCGCTACCTGGCAGAGAATTTCCACGCGTTCTTCAACCGCGACTACCGCCGCGTGGCCGAGTTGCACGTGGAATCCGGCTGGGTGCCGAAGGACACCCGCGTGGACGAGTTCGAGGCGGCGATCCGCACCGTCTGCGAGCCGATCTTCCAGCGCCCGCTCGAGGAGATCTCCTTCGGTCAGGTCCTCCTGCGCCTGTTCCAGACGGCCCGGCGCTTCAACATGGAGGTCCAGCCGCAGCTGGTGCTGCTGCAGAAGACCCTGCTGAACATCGAGGGTCTGGGCCGCCAGCTCTATCCGCAGCTGGACCTGTGGACAACCGCCAAGCCGTTCATCGAGGACTGGATGCACGAGCGCATGGGCGTGCGCGCATTCATCCGCAATGCGCAGCAGCACCTGCCGCGCCTGCTCGCCCAGCTGCCCGAAATGCCCATGCACCTGGAAAAGGCCCTCACGGTGGAGGAACAGCGCGCCGAGCGCGACGCCGCCCTGCGCCAGCAGATCCGCGATCTTGAAGAGGGGCTGCGCCGCCAGAACCGCAGGCGGCACGAGGCCTGGGGAGGCGCGGGTCTGCTCGCCCTGGCGGGGCTGGCCACCCAGCTCGACGTGTCCACCTGGCTCGGACTGGCCTGGCCGTCCTGGCCGCTCGGCCTGGTCGGCGCCGCCATGCTGCTATTCGGGCTGCGCCCGGGCCCGTACCGCCGCCCCGTCGATCCCACCTGAACACCACAGGCAGCGTCGCCCGTTCATTCATGGGCCGTGTCGCCGCAGACAGCAGGAGACCAGCCCTCTGGCCGATGGGGACCTGTCCATCGGCCAGAGGGCTGGCCTCCTACAGAGGGCGGGGTTCGGGGCCGACGCGGGGTCAGACGTCGAGGAGCAGGCGTGCCGGGTCCTCGATTGCGTCCTTGATCGCGACGAGGAAGCGTACGGCATCGGCGCCGTCGACCAGGCGGTGGTCGTAGGAGAGGGCGATATACATCATCGGCCGGATCACCACCTCGCCGTCCACCGCAACGGGGCGCTCCTTGATCGCGTGCATGCCGAGGATGGCGCTTTGTGGCGGGTTCACGATCGGGGTGGAAAACAGCGAGCCGAATACACCGCCGTTGGTGATCGTGAAGGTGCCGCCGCGCAGCTCGTCGATGTCCAGCTTGCCGTCGCTGGCGCGTTCCGCGAAGTCGCGGATGCGTCGCTCGATGTCGGCGACGCTGGCGTTGCCGGTATCACGCAGCACCGGCACCACCAGCCCGCGCGGCGAGGACACGGCGATGCCGATGTCGCTGAAATGGTGATAGACGATCTCCTCGCCATCCAGCGCGGCATTGATGATCGGGAAGCGCTCCAGCGCACGACTGGCAGCGGCCACGAACAAGCCCATGAAGCCCAACTTGATCGAGTGGCGCTTCTCGAAGGTCTCCTTGTAGCGCGCGCGCAGGTCCATCGCCGCGGACATGTCGATCTCGTTGAAGGTCGTCAGCATCGCGGTGGACTGCTTGGCCTCCAGCAGCCGCTCGGCGATGCGCGCACGCAGGCGCGTCATCGGGACGCGTTCGATACTGCCGGCGGACGGCGCCCGCTCGCGCTCCGGGGCACGCCCCTGAGGCGACGCCGAAGAAGGCGCCTCGCTGCGGCGCGATCGGTCCGTCTGCACTCGCTCAACGTCCTCGCGCAGGATACGGCCGTCCTCGCCCGTGCCCTCGACGTCCTCGGCCTTGAGCCCGGCCTCCTGCAACAAGCGCCGCACGGACGGGCTGGGGGGCGGGGCGGCGCCACCGGAGCCGCCTTCGGGCACAACGTTCGCGGTGTCCCGGGCCTTGCCCCTGTCCTCGGCACGGGGTGACGAGGTCTTGTCATCGGACGATTCCCGAGCAGCCGGCTGTGAAGGTATCGAGGCCTCCTCCCCTTCCGCCTCGGAGTCTTCCTCGGCCGCTTCATCGGCCGCTTCATCGGCCGCTTCATCGGCCGCGCCCAGGTAGGCGATCACCGCGTCGGTCTTCACGGTATCGCCCTCGCTGACCTCCAGCGCTGTCAGGGCCCCCGCAGACGGGGCGGAGACCTCGAGCACGACCTTGTCGGTCTCGAGCTCGGCGATCAGTTCATCGCGCTTGACCGTGTCGCCTGCCTTTTTGTGCAGGGCGACCACGGTCGCATCGGCAACGGACTCCGGGAGTTCGGGGACCTTGATCGGGGTGGGGTCGGGTGCCATCTCGCTTCCTTGTGCTGTGCGTCAGTGTTCAGGGCGTGGGGTGCGGGGTGTCGCGCGAGCTGATCGGGCCGAATGCCCGCTCGAGCAGATCCTTCAACTGCGCCTTGTGGACCTCCGGGTAGCCGACCGCCGGCGCGGCGGCCGGGGGTCGTGCGACCGCGTGCAGCGTCTGACCACGCACCGTCAGCAGTGGATTGATGCGCGGCGCCAGGAATCCCAGATAGCCCTGATTCTCCGGCTCGTCCTGCACCCAGACGAACTCCTCCGCGTGTGGGTAGCGCCCCAGCAGTTCGGTCAGGCGCTCCTCGGGGAACGGGTAGCTCTGCTCCAGGCGCAGGATCGCGACACCCCAGTGCTGGCCCTCGGACTGGCTTGCAGCCAGGTCATAGTAGATGCGGCCACTGGTCAGCAGCACCCGCTTGACGGCCTTGGGGTCCTCAATGCGCGCATCGTCGATCACCGTCTGGTACTGCCCGTGCGCCAGCGCCTCGAGATCGGAGACCGCATCCTGGTGCCGCAGCAGGCTCTTCGGCGTCATCACGATGAGCGGCTTGCGATAGGGGCGCACCATCTGCCGACGCAGCAGATGGAAGATCTGCGCGGGCGTGGTCGGCACGCAGACCTGCATGTTCTCCTGAGCCGCCAGTTGCAGGAAGCGCTCGGGCCGGGCCGAGGAGTGCTCCGGGCCCTGACCCTCGTAACCATGCGGCAATAGCAGCGTCAGCCCGCACAAACGGCCCCATTTCTGTTCGCCGGAGGAGATGAACTGGTCGATCACCACCTGCGCGCCGTTGACGAAGTCACCAAACTGCGCCTCCCAGACCACCAGGGCCTCCGGCGCGGCCGTTGCATAGCCGTACTCGAATGCGAGCACGCCTTCCTCGGACAGCAGCGAATCGATGACCAGGAAGCGCGGATGATCCGGGTCCAGCCGACGCAGCGGCACCAGCGCCTTCCCTGTCTCCTGGTCGTGCAACACCGCGTGGCGGTGGAAGAATGTGCCGCGCCCGGAGTCCTGGCCGGACAGGCGAATACGGTAGCCATCCTGGATCAGCGTGCCGTAGGCCAGCGTCTCGGCCGCGCCCCAGTCCAGCAGCTGATCGCCCGCGGCCATCGCCCGGCGGGCGTCGAGGATCTTCTGCACGCGCGGGTGGACCTGAAAGCCCTCCGGCGGTGTCGAGAGCTGGTCGAGCATACGCGACAGGCGCGCGCTCTCCACGCCCGTCTCCACGTCCTGATCCCAGGTCTGGTTCACATAGGGCGCCCAGTTGGTCGTGGTGCCATGCCCGTCGTCGTGCAGCGACAGGGCCACGGGCTCGCCGGCATCCAGGCGGCCGCGATAGGCCTCGACCGCCTCGTCCTGGGCCTTCTCTTCGGTCAGCCCGGCCTCGATCAGTGAGCGCGCGTATAGCTCGCGGGTGGTCGGCAGGTCGCGGATACGGCGGTACATGTGCGGCTGCGTGGCGGCCGGCTCGTCGGCCTCGTTGTGTCCTTGGCGGCGGTAGCAGACCAGGTCGATCACCACGTCCTTGCAGAAGCGCATGCGGTAATCCAGCGCGACCTGGGTGACAAACACCACAGCCTCGGGATCGTCGCCGTTCACGTGCAGGATCGGCGCGTTCACCATTTTGGCGACATCGGTCGCGTAATGCGTCGAGCGGGCGTCTTTCAGGGTCGAAGTGGTAAACCCGACCTGGTTGTTCACCACCACGTGCACCGTGCCCTTGGTGGAAAACCCCCGGGTCTGGGACATGTTCAGGGTTTCCATGACCACGCCCTGGCCGGCGAACGCGGCATCGCCATGGATCACCACGGGCATCACCCGGTTGCCCTTCCGATCGGCTATGCGGACCTGGCGGGCGCGCACCGAGCCCTCGACGACGGGCGTCACGATCTCCAGATGCGAGGGGTTGAACGCCAGCGCCAGATGGACCGGACCGCCGGGCGTCTCGACATTCGAGGAGAAGCCCATGTGGTACTTGACGTCCCCGGTGCCACGATCGTCGCGCGGGCGGCCCTCGAACTCGCCGGCCAGATCCGCGGGGGCCTTGCCGAACAGGTTGACCAGCACGTTCAGGCGCCCGCGATGCGCCATGCCCAGCACGACCTCCTGCAGCCCGCGCGCACCGCCGCGCTGGACCAGGGCATTCAATAGCGGAATCAGGCTCTCCGCGCCTTCCAGGGAGAAGCGCTTCTGTCCGACATAGCGCCGGTGCAGATAGCGCTCCAGCCCCTCGGCCGCCGTCAGGCGCTCGAGGATGGCCAGCCGCGTCTCGTCGCCAAAGCCGAAGTGACCATGGGCCGACTCCAGCCGCTCCTGCAGCCAGCGTTTTTCCTCGGTCGCCGCGATGTGCATGTATTCGGCACCGATGCTCGCGCAGTAGGTCTCGCGCAGCACCCGCTCGATCGTGTCCAGCGACACCGGGCCCTCGATGAACAGGGAACCGGGATCGAACAGGATCTCCGGGCCGACCCGGTCCAGCCCGTGATACCCCCGACTCAGCTCCACCGGCGGCTCGGGGGCCTCCCGCTCCAGCGGATCCAGACGCGCCCCGAAGTGGCCCAGATAGCGATAGGAGTTGATGAACTGAAGCACCCGGATCTGCAACTGCTCATGGGCCAGGTCCGGGCGATCGGTCGAACGACGCCGTTCCAGCCGCGGCGCACCCTCCAGCGAGCGGAAGTAGTCGGCCCAGGCCGGCGGCACCGACTCCGGGTCCTCGCGGTAGCGTTCCAGCAGGGTCTCGGCGAAAAGCAGGTTGTCCGGGTGCAGCTCCTGTCCGGAGACCGGCGTATCCAGCCGGTGCAGCGAGGGCATGTCATTCATTCGCGATGTTCCGATTGCGCGTGCGCGGTGTTGTTACTTGGGACCGTTCTCGGCTGCGAGGTTCCCCGCGCGGGGCCGATGAGGACTTTGCCCGAGAGTAGCGCGTTTGCGCGGCGGAAGGCACACGCCCCGCGTGCACAACGTGCGATTCCGGCCGGGTTTCCCTACCATTCACGCATGGATGTCTCCCCCCTGCTCGATTCCCTGAACCCGGCCCAGCGCGAGGCCGTGGCGGCCCCGCCACAACCCCTGCTGGTGCTGGCCGGCGCCGGCTCCGGCAAGACCCGCGTGCTGGTGCACCGCATCGCCTGGCTGATCGGTGTGGAGGGCGTGGCCCCGCACAGCCTGCTGGCGGTTACCTTCACCAACAAGGCGGCGGCCGAGATGCGCGGGCGCATCGAGGCGCTGCTGGGCCACCCGGCGACCGGGCTGTGGGTCGGCACCTTCCACGGGCTGGCCCACCGTCTGCTGCGCCAGCACTGGCAGGACGCGCGGCTGCCGCAGGGCTTCCAGATCCTCGACTCCGACGACCAGCTGCGCATGGTCAAGCGCGTGCTGCGCGGCCTGGAGCTGGACGAGGCGCGCTGGCCGCCGAAACAGGCGCAGTGGTACATCAATGCGCGCAAGGACGAGGGCTCGCGCCCGGAACACCTGCCGGATACCGGCGACCCGGTCGCCCGCCAGTGGGTGCGCGTCTACACCACCTACCAGCAGGCCTGCGAGCGTGCCGGGGTGGTGGATTTCGCCGAACTGATGCTGCGCTCGCTGGAGCTGCTGCGCGACAACAAGGCGCTGCTGGAGCACTACCGCACGCGCTTTCGCCATGTGCTGGTCGACGAGTTCCAGGACACCAACGACATCCAGTACGCCTGGCTGCGCCTGCTGGCCGGCGACAGCCCCGTGTTCGCGGTCGGCGACGACGACCAGTCCATCTACGGCTGGCGCGGCGCGAAGATCGAGAACATCCAGCACTTCCAGCAGGACTACCCGGGCACCCAGGTCGTGCGCCTGGAGCAGAACTACCGCTCCAGCGCCAACATCCTGAACGCCGCCAACGCACTGATCCGCCACAACTCCGGGCGTCTCGGCAAGGAGCTTTGGACCGAGGACAAGGAAGGCGCCCCGGTGCGCCTGTACACCGCGCTGAACGAGCAGGAAGAGGCGCGCTTCATCGCCGAGACCATCGCCCGCCATGTGGACCAGGGCGGGCTGCATCGCGAGTGCGCGGTGCTGTATCGCTCCAACGCCCAGTCACGTGTACTGGAGGAGACCTTCATCGGTCGGCGTATGCCCTACCGGGTCTACGGCGGCCTGCGCTTCTTCGAGCGCCAGGAGATCCGCGACGCCCTGGCCTACCTGCGCCTGGCCGGCAACGGCGATGACGACGCCGCCTTCCTGCGCGTGGTCAATCAGCCGCCGCGCGGGATCGGCGAAAAGACCCTGGAGGGCCTGCGCGGGGCGGCCCAGGCGGCGGACACCAGCCTGCTGAAGGCGGCTGTCCATGCGGTCGACGCCGACGCGCTACCCGGCCGCGCGCGCAACGCGGTCGCCGGCTTCATCCAGCTGATCCACAGCCTGCAGCAGGAGCTGCCGCGCCAGCCGCTGGCCGATCAGGTGGAACAGGCGATCGAGCGCGCGCAGCTGCGCGAGCACTACAAGAAGGAGAAGGGCGAGCGCGGCGAGGCCCGCCTGGAGAACCTGGACGAACTGGTAGGCGCGGCGCGCGCCTTCGACATGGAGCCCACCGCCGAGAGCGAGGAAGGCGAAGGCAACCGCCTGACCGAGTTCCTCGCCCACGCCGCGCTGGAGGCCGGCGAGGGCGCAGCCGACCCGCACGAGGACGCGGTGCAGATGATGACCCTGCACTCCGCCAAGGGCCTCGAGTTCCCGCTGGTCTTCCTTACCGGCCTGGAAGAGGGCCTGTTCCCCAACTCGCGCTCGCTGGAGGAGCCGGGGCGACTGGAGGAGGAGCGCCGCCTGGCCTACGTCGGCATGACCCGCGCGGAGCAGGAGCTGTACCTGATCCACGCCGAGACCCGGCGCCTGTACGGGCGCGAGTCCTACAACGTTGCCTCGCGCTTTATCAACGAGATCCCGGAAGAGGCCCTGGAGGTGCTGCGCCCGCAGGCCTCGCCGTTTGGTGCGGGGCGCTTTGCCGCCAGCCGCCAGCGCACCGCGGGCTTTGGGTCGCTGGATACCTCAGATGCCGCGGCCCGCGACAATGGTCTGTCGATCGGAGCCCGCGTGCACCATGCGAAATTCGGCGAGGGCCTGATCACCCAGTTCGAGGGCTCGGGCAACTCGGCACGGGTGCAGGTGAACTTCGCC
Organism: Thioalkalivibrio sp. ALJ2; assembly: GCF_000378325.1. NCBI lineage: Bacteria > Pseudomonadati > Pseudomonadota > Gammaproteobacteria > Chromatiales > Ectothiorhodospiraceae > Thioalkalivibrio > Thioalkalivibrio sp. ALJ2. Next base: position 302,596 of record NZ_KB899554.1, on the reverse strand, counting down.
CACGCGGGTTCCAAATGGCTGGTACTCGGATTCGCCAAGCTCGAGGTCCTGGGCCAGCACTAAAAAGCCCCGCCGAGGCGGGGCTTGAGACTGCCTTCAGCGGCGCCGGTTACTCGATCTTGATGTAGGCGAATCCCTTCTCGTTCTGCAGCTCGGCGATACGTACCACGCCCGAGGGCACCATCTCGACGTTGTCGTACACCAGGTCTTCGTCGAGATTGATCTGACTACGGGTGATCTCGCACAGCTCCAGTTTCACTCCGTGAGAACTGACCAGGCTGGACAGGCGACCACGCAGCTCATCGCGCTGCTCCTGGAGCTCCTCATCAGCCTCGAAGGGCGAGCCGTCGAGGTCGTCATCGGTCAGGAAACGGATGCCGTGTGCGACGAACACGATGCGCACATCCACGTCCATGAACTCGTCCTGGTAGTGCGTCATCATATTGTTGATGCTGGTCAGCATCGCGGAGAAACGCCGGGGATCGGCGAAATCGGCGTGATATACCACCTTGGCCTCGGGCTCCATGGCCTCGGCACGGGGCGTGAACGCCAACGCGGCGAACAGCAGACCCGTCAGCATCAGGGCCATCGCAAAACCGGGCAGGCGTGCCATTCGAGCGGCGCGGGGGAGCGGAAACATCGTGGTTCTCCTTGTGGGGTTGTCGTGTCTTATACAGTAGACGCCACGACCCCGCGACGCCATCCAGAACCCCAGCGGCACAAGGTTGACGCGAACCGGGGCCAGCGGTATGCTCTGCCGCCTTTTCCAGAACCTAGCGCATCAACGCGAGGGAAGTACTTTGGCGAATATTGCTTCTGCCCGTAAACGGGCCCGTCAGGCGGTCAAAAATCGCGCTCACAACGTGGCGCTTCGCTCCCGTTTCCGTACGGCCATGAAGGCCGTACTGAAGCCGCTGCAGCAGGGCGATGCCCAGGCAGCCAGCGAGGCCTACAAGAAGGCCGTGCCGGTCATCGACGCGACCGTGAGCAAGGGGCTGATCCACCGGAACAAGGCGGCGCGCCACAAGAGCCGCCTGAACGCCCGCATCCGCGACCTGGCCCAGGGCTAAATGCCCCGGCCGTTCGGGGCCCAGCCCCGAACGGGATTGCCTGCCAAGCCGCGCCCGGACATGATCCGGGCGCGGCTTTTTGCGTGGCTCGCTTCAGGAAAACATGGCAGCCGCGGCAGCTGGGCGCGAACCGCGAACTGGTTACTCGGAGAGCACGCGGGCGCCACCCTCGCCACGCGGGTCGGAGGCTGCCTCCAGCCGCCCTTCCCCGCGCTCCCACAGGATCGCCTGCATGTCGCCGAAGGGGCGCACCTGAGGCACCAGGCGGTGGCCGCGCGACACCAGTTGCCCGCGCGTTTCCATATCGAATGCACTGGTCTCGTGTTCCACGCGATCCGGCAGGTACTGGTGGTGATAGCGCGGCTGCTCCACGATCGCCTCCGCATCCAAGCCCTCCACCACACCCAGGATGCCGTGCAGCACCATGGTGATGATACGGCTGCCGCCCGGGGTGCCCAGGATCGCAACGCGATCATCGGTCTCGACAAAGGTCGGGCTCATGCTCGACAAGGGCCGCCGATACGGGGCAATCGCATTCGCCTCAAAACCGATCAGCCCATAGGCATTGGGCTCGCCCGGCTTGGCCGAGAAGTCGTCCATCTCGTTGTTCAGCAGGACCCCGGTGCCGGGCACCACATAGCCGGAGCCGAACGGGTAGTTCAACGTCAGCGTGGCGGCCACGCGGTTACCGTCGGCGTCGATCACGGAGAAATGGGTCGTCTCCGGGCTCTCGTTGGCCTGCGCCGGGTCCGGGACATCCGCCTGCGGGTCCACCGATAGCGGCAGGTAGCGGCTGGGCGTGGCCTCGTCCGGGTGGATGGTCGCGCGCAACCCTGCCGCGTAGTCGCGCGACAACAACCGCTCCAGCGGCATGTCGACATGGTCCGGATCGCCCAGGTACTCGGCACGATCACGGTAGGCGCGGCGCATCGCCTCGATGGTCAGATGCGCGCGCAGGTCCGGGGCCAGCTCTTCGAGGTCGTAGAACGAGAGGATGTTCAGGATTTGCCCCAGGGCGACGCCGCCCGAGGACGGCGGCGAGGCCGTGGTAATCCGTGCACCCCGATATTCGATGTGGATCGGGTCGCGCTCGACGGCCTCGTAGCCCTCAAGGTCTTCCAGCGTCCAGATGCCGCCGGCCTCGCGCACCCCTTCGACCAGGCGCCCGGCCAGGGCGCCGGTATAGAAACCGTCGCGACCCTCTTCGGCCAAGAGACGCAGGGTGTCGGCCAGATCCGGCTGCACCAGGCGCATGCCCGCGTCGGGCACGCCGCCGTTGTCGAGGAAAATCTGCGCCGCATCGGCGCCGTCCCGCAGCGCCTGGTGGCGGAAGCTGGCCATCTGGTTGTAACGGCTGCCCACCTCGACCCCGTCCTCGGCCAGGCGGATGGCCGGCTCCAGCGCATCGCCAAGCGGGAGGCTGCCGTAGTGGCGGGACAGGTGGTCGATCCCGGCGGGCATGCCGGGGATCCCGGCGGCGAGGACCCCGTCGAGCGAAAGACCCTCGACCACCTCGCCATCGTCGTCCAGGTACATGTCGCGATGCGCCTCGCCCGGAGCGGTCTCGCGGGCGTCCAGCATCACGCTGCGATCATTCGCCGCGTCGTAGAGCAGAAAGAACCCACCGCCGCCGAGGCCGGAACCATAGGGCTCGGCCACGCCCAGGGCCGCTGTTACAGCGACGGCGGCATCGAACGCGTTGCCCCCGGCGGCGAGGATACGCTCGCCCGCCGCAGTGGCCTCCGGGTGGGCGGAGGCCACCGCCCCCTGGCCGGGCCCCTCGGCCTGAACGGGTGCCGCCAGCAGGGTGGCAGCCAGGGCGGCGGGGAGCAGGCGCGCGAGCATCGTTACGCGCCCATCAGCTTCTCGTACTTCGCCTGTAGCTGCTCGCGTGTTTCCTTGCGGTCAGGGTCCAGCGGGATGCAATCGACCGGGCAGACATCCTGGCACTGCGGTTCGTCGTAATGCCCGACGCACTCGGTGCAGCGCTCCGGGTCGATCTCGTAGATCTCGTCACCGGGATAGATGGCCTCGTTCGGGCACTCGGGCTCGCAGACATCGCAGTTGATGCATTCGTCGGTGATCATCAGAGCCATGGGGTTGTCCTCGTATCCAGTCGCAGGGCCCGGCTAGCGGGTCTCGCCGTTTTGTTCGGCCAGCATGCGCGCCACGCCGGGGCTTACGAATTTTGAGACGTCACCGCCCAAACGGGCGATTTCCCGTACCAGACTGGAGGAGACAAAGCTGTATTCCTCCGCCGGCGTCAGGAACAGCGTTTCGACCTCGGGGGCCAGCTGACGGTTCATGGCCGCCAGCTGAAATTCGTGCTCGAAATCGGATACCGCGCGCAGGCCGCGCAGGATCACGTTGGCCCCCTGGGCATGAACGAACTTGGCCAGCAGCACGTTGAAGCCCTGAACCTCGACCCCGTCGATCCCCTTCACTGCCTCTTCGGCCAGCGCGACGCGCGTCTCCAGCGGAAAGGCTGGCCCCTTGTTCGGGTTGGCGGCCACCGCGATCACCACACGATCGAACAGACGCGCGGCTCGGCGCACGATATCCGTGTGCCCGTGGGTGATTGGGTCGAAGGTGCCGGGGTAGATCGCAGTGACTTGGGACATGCCAACAGCCAGCAGGGAACAAGGCCCGTATTAGACCGCAAGGGGTGGGGGCAAACCAAACACCCCCACCCGGGCATGTTCGGAAATCGCCGGGCCAGGCTTTACACTGCCCCGTCTCGTCCACCGCCGCCAAGGGCTACCGATGACCGATGACTACCGTCCGCCGCTCGCCGATTACTGGGACCAGCTCGAGGCCCGCTACGGGGGCGGGTTCAACTTCCACCAGATCTCGCGCGAGGAACTGGCGCAACTGGTCGAGCACCTGCGCCACGCCGTGAAGGAAGACCCGCAAGTCACGGACGTCGAGAAACAGAACCTCGGGCTGGTCCTCAAGCACGCCGAACAGACCCTGGAGAAGCGCAAGGCCTGACGGGCCGCCCGCTACTCCTGCGGCGCGCGTGCTTCCAGCGCCGCGGGGCAGGGCGGAAGGGCGCGACACTGATCGCCGTCGTCAGGCGCCCCGGCCGCCGCCCCCAGGGTAGGCGCATAGCTCCCGGGACCGGCCAGTTCACCCGCGCAACTGGCAGCCTCGCGGGCCTGCTCGCCGCACTGGCGGGCAATCAGCACATGGGCCAGGTTGTTCCAGCCCTCGTGCCGTTGCGGGTCCCGTTCGATCAACTGGCGCAGCGTGTCCTCCGCCGTTAGCAGGTCGCCCTGGGCGAAGGCCACATTCGCCCGCCCGACATAGCCGATCGGGTGTTCCGGCCAGCGCTCCATCGCGGTCTGATATCCCGCGGCGGCCGGGCCCAGACGCCCCACCTGCTCCAGTTCGTTCACGGCACGCAGCCAGCGCAGCGGCTCGGCCGTGGCCGGCAGCTGATCCGGCTCGGTCACCAGGAAGGCCCAGCGATCGCCGCGCGCCCAGGTGCGCTCGAAGCGGGCGAACGAATTCACGTGGCGCTCGATAGGCCCGCTGCGCAGATACACCTCGCGCTCCTCCAGGTCGTAACCCATCACCACGGCAAAGTGCCATTCGGGGAACATCGCGACCCCGAGGTTCTGGAACACCACCACCGGGTTACCCTCGGCCACCTCGCGCAGGATGGACTCCAGCTGCGGCTCGACGCGGTAGGCGACCAGGTCACGGGCACGCGCGGCGGCACGCATCTCGGCCTGCAGACTGCCCTCGCGAGCCGGTATGTAGACCTCGTCGATCAGTTCTTCCAGCGAGGCGTCGATCCCGCGCGCACCCAGTACGGTGGCCAGCGCCGCCGGACCACACTGGTAATCCTCCTGCGGGAAGAACGGGGTGTCTTCCAGCTCCACGCGGGTCGGGATGTCTTCCGGGACCTGACTGGAGAGCTGCGCACTCTGTGGCGCCGTGGCGCAGCCACTGAGCCAGAGCACGGCCACCAGGCCGCAAACGAGTGCGGCGAGCCCGGGGGCTCGCCGCCAGTAAACAGGTGCCATAAGAGACCTAGCGTTCGCGGGCGGGGCCAACGAACGAGAAGATGTCGGTCACGCCGACCGCGTCCAGAATCACGAGCACGACGAACACGATGGCAACCACGCCGACCACGCCGGCGGCACCGGCCGGATCGGTTTCCATGCGGGCCTCGAGGTGGGCCAGCTCTTCAGGGGTCAGGCGGGCGACGCGCTCCTGGGCCCGGTCGGGGTCCACGCCCATCTCGACCAGCTTCTCGCGAACGGCCTGATCATCCAGCTGCTTGAGCAGCTGTGCGCGGGTGTCATCCGCGCTGGCCTGCTGGATCATGGAGCCGGTGTCCAGCATTCCCGCACCGGCAAAGGCCGGGGTCGCGGGCAGCAGGGCCAGCGCCATTGCGATCAGGAAAGCGGCCGGGGCGGACAACCAACGACGATGCGGTGCGTGGGACATGGTCGAACTCCTTTTTCGATTGAACAGGGCCGGCAATCCGCCGGGGTGACACCACTTAAGTGTACCCGCCGGCACCTGCTCGCCAAGCCCCGGGCTGCTCTTTTTTTCGCGCCCGGTCACGCTATCAAGCCCCGGTCAGGGAAACGCGGACCACTAAACGCGAGCTGGCTCAACTCTCTTCGGGCGGATCGACCTGTTCGATCTCGTACTCGAGCACTTCGACCGAACGCGCCCAGGCCCCGCCGCAGACGCTGTCGTCACGCGTGCGCTCACGCATGTCGCCCGGCGCAATCGTGCCGAAGCGACGCACCGTGGTGCGTACGTCATCGTCGAGCTCGCCGGGGCAGGTGTAGGCCGTCTTGGTCACGGTTACATCGACGTAGTCATCGCTCTCGTTCACGACGCGCCACTCACCGCGGACGTTGTCGCAGCCATGATCGCGCAGCCGGTATTCGACCTTGATGTCGTCGGGCGAACCGTCGGCCGCCAGCCAGTAAGCACCTTGGGCCGACACCGTGCCCGGGGCGGCGAAAGCCCCCATCAAGGCGACGGCCGCACAGCCCGCCAGCGTCCGGTTCAGGGTTTGGCTCTTCATGATCTCCTCCACAGTCTCTGGACTTCGGCTGGCCCTCTTGCGTGGCCTTTATCACAGATTAGACGCCCGGCTTGCACTGGCTACTCCGTTTCCGGGTAGCACACGGGGTTTTTCCGCCCACAGGCGCCTTGTACATTGCTCATCATGCCGCCTTCGCCTGAAACGCAGATGAATGAAGTCGTCCTGGAGTCGACCCTGACCTGCCCCGAATGCGGGCACGAGAAAGGGGAAATCATGCCTACCGATGCCTGCCAGTGGTTCTACGAGTGCACCGGCTGCGGTGCCCTGCTGAGGCCGTTGCCGGGCGATTGCTGCGTCTTCTGTTCCTACGGAACCGTGCCCTGCCCACCCATCCAGCAAGAAGGCCCCGGCGGCTGCTGCGGGCCGAACAAAGCACCCGAGCAGCAGGCAGGCGACACTAGTCGGTGTTGACCTCGTACGGCGGGCAGCGCTTGGGCAAGAGCTCACCGCGGATGCGCGGGTAGCAGGGCAGGCCGCGCTCGAACGGCGGGGCGTCCTCGCCCTGGATCAGCGGGCGCAGGTAGTCGCGTGCGTCCTGAGTAATGCCGTAGCCATCCGGGGTGATGTAGTTGCGCGGCATGCCCTGCTCGATATCGGCGACGGTCTCCAGCGGGGTAAAACCGATGCTCCAGCGATAGGGCTTGCTGGAATCACGCCGGATGATCGGCATGAAGGCATCCTCGCCGGCGACCACCCCCTCCACCGCCGCGCGGCCACAGGCATAGGCCTGCTCCACGTCCACCTTCGACGCGATATGGCGCGCGGCACGCTGGATGTAGTCCACCACCGCCCAGTGCAGCTTGTGCCCGGTCTTTTCGCGGATCAGCTCGGCAAGGCGCGGGGCGGCACCGCCGAGCTGGGTGTAGGCATAGACATCGTGGCTCTGCGCGACCGAGAACAAGCCACCGTCGGGATTCTTCAGCCCCTCGGAAACGACCACCACACAATACCCGTGACGTTCGATGGTGCGGTTCAGATGATCCAGGAAGTCGTCCTGATCGAACGGGACCTCGGCGAACAGGATCAGCATCGGCGGCTGGCCGTCGAACTCCTGCGCCAGCGCCGCCGCGGCCGCCAGCCAGCCAGCATGGCGCCCCATCACCTCCATCACGAACACCTTGGTGGAACTGGTGTGCATGGACTCGACGTCCAGGCTGGCCTCGCGCACCACGGTGGCGATGAACTTGGCGGCGGAACCAAAGCCCGGGCTGGAGTCGGTCACGGCAAGGTCGTTGTCGATCGTCTTGGGCACGCCAATCGCCTTGATCGGAAAGCCCATGCGCTCGCCCATCTTCGCGATCTTCAAGGCGGTATCCATGGAGCCGCCACCGCCGTTGTAGAAGAAGGTGCCGATGTCATGGGCGCGGAAGACCTCGACCAGGCGCTCGTATTGTTGCGGGTCCTTGTCGGGGTCACCCAGATCGAAGCGGCAGGAACCGAACGCACCGCCCGGCGTATGGCGCAGGGCGGCCAGGGTCAGCGGGTCCTCGTGGTCGAGGTCGATGATCTCTTCGCGCAGGACGCCCAGGATGCCGTCCCGCGCCGCATAGATCTTGCCGAAATGGGCCGGGTGGGCGCGGACCGCCTCGATTACCCCCCAGGCGCTGGCGTTAATGACAGCGGTGACCCCGCCCGACTGGGCGTACAGCGCGTTCTGGGGCATGCGAATCCTCCATGTTTTTGTTGGACCCCGAAGGCCGAGCAAGCACAGTGCCAGGCCGGTCACGCCACGATCAGTGCTGCGGATCGGCCCCTCCGGGTGCTTTTGCTACACTATGCCGCCTTTGACACCCGGCGCGCCGGGGCCGTTCGCCCCGCGACGGGGCTGCTGTGCCCCATTTCGCGCCGTGTCGCCCGATTCACAACAGCATCAGGATTGCATCATGCATATCGGCACCACTCTGACCAACTGCATCATCGAAACCCAGCGCGGCATCCAGGGCGCAACCGGCGAATTCACCGGTCTGCTGAACGACATCTCCGTGGCGTGCAAGAAGATCTCCGACCTCGTCGACAAGGGTGATCTGGTCGGCGTGCTCGGCTCCGCCGGCTCCGAGAACGTGCAGGGCGAGACGCAGAAGAAGCTCGACATCATCACCAACGAGGTGTTCATCGAGAGCCTGAGCCACAACGGCCACGCCGCCGGCCTGGCCTCCGAGGAGATGGACGAGATCTGCGAGATGCCGGCCAACGAGCCGCGCGGCCACTACCTGGTCCTGTTCGATCCGCTGGACGGCTCCTCGAACATCGACGTGAACGTCTCCGTCGGCACGATCTTCTCCATCCTGAAGGCCCCGGAAGGCGTCACCGATCCCAAGACCGAGGACTTCCTGCAGCCGGGCACCAAGCAGGTCGCCGCCGGCTACTGCCTGTACGGCCCGTCCACCATGATGGTGATGACCACCGGCCAGGGCGTGAAGATGTTCACCCTGGACAAGGACTTCGGCGAGTTCCTGCTGACCAAGGACAGCGTGCAGATCCCGGAAGACACCCAGGAGTTCGCGATCAACATGTCCAACAGCCGCTTCTGGGAGGCCCCGGTCAAGCGCTACATCGACGAATGCCTGGCCGGCAAGGAAGGCGAGCGCGGCAAGGACTTCAACATGCGTTGGGTAGCCTCCATGGTCGCCGAGGTGCACCGCATCCTGTGCCGCGGCGGGGTGTTCATGTACCCGATGGATACGAAGATGCAGGCCAAGGGCACGACCGGCAAGCTGCGCCTGATGTACGAGGCCAACCCGATGAGCTTCATCGTCGAACAGGCCGGCGGTGCCGCCACCACCGGGCGCGAGCGCATCATGGACATCAGCCCCGAGGGCATCCACCAGCGCGTGCCGGTGGTCCTGGGCGCGAAGAACGAAGTGGAGCGCATCACCGGCTACCACAACGAGGGCTGATCTCCACGCCCTTTGTAGTCCGAGGCCCGGCCCCGCAAGGCGCCGGGCCTTTTTGATGAAGGCAATCGACCATGACCGACTATCGTAGCCGGCAAGACGTCCAGCCCGGGCCGCCGCCTGCACCGAGCCGGGGCGAGGCCTTTCGCTACTGGCTGAAACTCGGTTTCATTTCGTTCGGTGGCGCCGCCGGGCAGATCGGGATGATGCACGAGGATCTGGTCGAGCGGCGGCGCTGGGTCTCGGAGAAGCGTTTTCTGCATGCGCTGAACTACGCCATGGTCCTGCCGGGTCCCGAGGCGCAGCAGCTGGCAACCTATCTGGGCTGGCTGCTGCATGGCACCTTGGGCGGCTTGATGGCCGGACTGCTGTTCATCCTGCCTTCGCTGTTCCTGATCGCCGGGCTGTCATGGGTCTACCTGGCCTTTGGCGATGTACCTGCGGTGGAAGCGGTGTTCTACGGTATCAAGCCGGCGGTGGTCGCGATCATCGCCTATGCCGGCTGGCGCATCGGTGGACGGGTGCTCAATAACGGCCTGCTGTGGCTAATGGCGATCGCCGCCTTCCTGGCCATCTTCGCGCTCAACATCCCGTTTCCCTACATCATCATTACGGCAGGAATCCTCGGCTGGCTGGGCAGCCGCGTCTGGCCGGAACGCTTCCAGAATGGCGGATCTCACGGGGCCGGCAATGTTGAATCGCGTGGCCCGGCAGTGGTGAATGACGACACGCCGCCCGCCCCCTGGATGCAGTTTCGCTGGTCGCGGGTGATTCGCTTTCTGGTGGTGGGTCTGGGGCTGTGGGCCGCCGTGTTCGGGGTCCTGCTCACGGTGTTCGGCTGGGACGCCACGTTGACCCGCATGGGGCAATTCTTTACCCAAACGGCGCTCGTGACCTTCGGTGGGGCCTACGCGGTCCTGCCCTATGTCTACCAGGGCGGGGTGGAGACCTATGGGTGGCTGAGTCCCACGCAGATGATCGACGGGATCGCACTGGGGGAGGCCACGCCCGGGCCGCTAATCATGGTGGTCACGTTCGTGGGCTTCATTGGCGGCTGGACCCAGGCCTTCCTGGGTCCGGATCAGGTCTTTCTGGCGGCCGTGCTGGGTGCGTTGGTCGCGACCTTCTTCACCTTCCTGCCATCATTCCTGTTCATCCTGGTCGGCGCACCGCTAGTCGAACGCACGCGCGGGGATCTGCACTTCACGGGACCGCTGACCGGCATCACCGCCGCAGTGGTCGGGGTGATCGTGAACCTCGCGGTGTTCTTCACCTGGCACGTGCTGTGGCCGGGCGGCTTTGACGGCGCCTTCGAATGGTTCTCCGCCCTGCTGGGCATCGCCGCCTTCATCGCCCTGGCCCGCTTCCGGGTCGGGATCATCCCGCTGATCCTCGCCTGTGCGGGGCTGGGGGCGGGCTTCCAGCTCGCGTTCTGATCGCGGGCAGACGCCTCAGACGACGCGGCCTTCGGGTTGCGCGTCCGGATCCCGGTGCAGGGTGGTCAGGTTGGCCACGGTGGTGTCGGCGATGTTGGTAAGCGCCTCGTGGGTCAGGAATGCCTGGTGGCCGGTGACCAGCACATCGTCGCGCTGCATCAGCCGCGCCAGGCGCCGGTCTGGCAGACCGGCCAGCGACCAGTCGTGGAAGAACAGCCCCGCCTCGGCCTCGTAGACGTCCAGCGCAAATCCGCCCAGCTGACCCGAGTCCAGCGCGACCTCGGCGGCATTGGTATCCACCAGCGCCCCGCGCGCGGTATTGATCAGAAAGGCCCCGCGCGGCATCCGCGCCAGGGTGTCGGCATTGATCATGTGCCGGTTCTCCGGCGTCATCGGACAGCTCAGGCTCAGCACCCAGGACTCGGCCAGCAGCGTATCCAGGTCCCGATACTCCACCCCCGCCGCCTGCAGTTCCGCATTCGGGTAGGGGTCGTGCGCGAGGACGCGGCAGCCAAAGCCGAGCATGATCCGCGCGAAGGCCTGGCCGATGCGTCCAGTGCCGACCACCCCCACGGTGCGCCCGACGAGATCGAAGCCTGTCAGGTGGTCAAGGCGAAAATCGCCGCGCCGAGTCCGGTCCCAGGCCCGGTGCACCTGACGGTTCAGGGTCATCAGCAGGGCGACCGCATGCTCCGCGATCGCGTTCGGCGAGTAGGCCGGCACCCGCCCCACGCGCACCCCGCGCTCGCGGGCCCGCGCGACATCCAGGTTGTCGTAGCCGGAGCAGCGCAGCGCCACCACATGGACACCCTGGTCCGCCAGCCCGTCGATCACCCGCCGGTGCAGGTCGTCGTTGGTGAACACGCAGACCGCATCCGCGCCCCGCGCCAGGTGCACCGTCTCCGCAGTCAGGCGCTCGGCGTACACCACCGGCACCATTCCGGCGGACACCAGAGCGGGTACCAGGGACTCGCGATCATGCTGCTGGATACTAAAGACGGCGACCTTCATCGGTTCTCCCGGGTGTTGTCTGGATTCCGTCCCAGCATAACCGGGAAGGGGCCCCTTCGGGATGGATCACGATCCAGGGTTGGCGCACTATAATTTCAGCCACGGTCGCCCATCGAACGAAGGTCGATGCAGGTTGCGGCGAGCGTTCGAGGATGACCCATGCACGTGATCGCACCACAAGTCGTGGATACGCTGATCCGCCTGCTGGCCGGCGACGGCTACGAGGTGGTGGGTCCGACGCGGCGCGACGGGGCGATCGTCTACGATCGCGTGCACGGTCTCGACGACCTGCCGGCGGGCTGGACCGACGAGCACGCCCCCGGCCACTACCGCCTGCGCGCGCGTGACGACGCGGCCCTGTTCGGCTACGTGGTCGGGCCGCACTCCTGGAAGAAGCACCTGTTCCCGCCCGAGGAGACCCTGTTCCGGCTGACCCGTCAGCCGGACGGCAGCTTCGTGACCGAGCCGGGCGAGCCGGCACCGCCCCGGCGCGCGTTCATCGGCATGCGTGCCTGCGAGCTGGCGGCGATCGGCGTGCAGGACCGGGTGTTCCTCGGCCAGGTGGTGCAGGATCGCGGCTATGCGGCGCGGCGTCGGGACGTGTTCATGGTCGCGGCCCACTGCGCCGAGCCCGGCGGCACCTGCTTCTGCGCCTCGATGGACACCGGGCCGCGCGCGCGGGAGGGCTTCGACCTGGCCCTGACCGAGGTGATCGACGGCGCCACGCACTTCCTGGTCGTCGAGGCCGGGAGCGAGGCGGGACGCGCGATGTTCGAGCGGCTGGAACCGCGCCCCGCCAGCGCTGCCGAACAGGCGGCGGCCGAACGCGTCTGGGCCGAGGCCCCAGACAAGATGGGCCGGCAGATGCCGGGCGACGCGCGCGAGGTGCTGAACCGGGCCTTCGAGCACCCGCGCTGGGAGGAGACGGCCGAGCGCTGCCTGTCCTGCTCCAACTGTACGCTGGTCTGCCCCACCTGCTTCTGCTCGCAGGTCGAGGAGGTGCCCGATCTGGAGGGCCAGCGCACCGAGCGCGTGCGGCGCTGGGATTCCTGTTTCAACCAGGAGCACTCGCACCTGGTCGGCGGGCCGCACCGCGACTCGGTGGCCGCGCGCTACCGCCAGTGGATCACCCACAAGCTGGCCACCTGGCACGACCAGTTCGGCACTTCCGGCTGCGTCGGCTGCGGACGCTGCATCACCTGGTGCCCGGTGGGGATCGACATCACCGAGGAGGTGACCGCGGTGCGCCCTGATGCGGGGGACTCGCCATGAAGGAACTGCTGGCCATCCTCGAAGACCAGCCGTTCTTCGAGGACTTCGACCCGAAGCATCTGCACCTGCTGGCGGCCTGCGCCGCGAAGCTCAGCTACCCGGCGGACACGCGGCTGATGCGCGACCACGAGCCGACGGAGACCTTCTGGCTGATCCGCGAGGGCCAGGTCGCGCTGGAGAGCCCGCTGCGCGAAGGCTGCGTGACCTTTCAGACCCTGGGGCCCGGGGACATCCTCGGCTGGTCGTGGCTGCTGCCGCCGTATCGTGCCAGTTACGACGCCCGCGCCCTGACCGAGCTGCATACCCTGCGCTTTGATGCCGGCGTGCTGCGCGAACACATGGAGGCCGATCCGGCCTTCGGCTACATGCTGATGAAACACTTCTCCGCGCTGATCGTGCAGCGGCTGCAGGCCGCGCGATTGCAGGCGCTGGACATCTACAGCCACGGAGGGCCCGGGCATGGCACCTGAGACCCTGCAGCCCCGCACCGACAGCGCCCTGCCGGAACAGGCGATGGCGCCGCAGCCCTGGCGCATCCGTTCGGTGCGGCCGGATGTCGCCAGCAACGAGGTGTTCAGCTGGACGCTGTACCCCGAACCGGGGGTGGAGCCGGGGCCGCTGCCGACCCCCGGGCAGTTCAACATGCTCTACCTGTTCGGCGTGGGCGAGGTGCCGATCTCGGTGTCCGCGATCACCGCGGACGGCGGCATCGTGCACACCACCCGCGCGGTGGGCAGCGTGACCCGCACGATGCAGGATCTGGGGCCTGGCGCGGTGGTCGGCCTGCGCGGCCCGTTCGGTACCGCGTGGCCGGTGGAGCAGGCCCGAGGCCGCGACCTGGTGCTGGTGGCCGGCGGCATCGGTCTGGCCCCGCTACGCCCGGTGATCCATGCGGCGCTGGAACGGCGCGACGACTTCGGCCATATGGTGATCTGCTACGGCGCCCGCTCGCCCGGGGACATGATCTTTCGTGACGAGCTGGAGGCCTGGGGCGCGCGCGACGATCTCGACCTGCGCATTACCGTAGACCGCGGCACCGCCGCATGGCGCGGCGATGTTGGCGTGGTCACCCAGCTCGTTGATCGCGGCGGCTTCGACCGCCGCAACACGCTGGCGATGACCTGCGGCCCGGAGGTGATGATGCGCTTCGCCGCCGCCGCGCTGGAGCGCCGCGGGCTGAAGCCGGGAGACATCTTTGTCTCCATGGAGCGCAACATGCGCTGTGCGGTGGGCTTTTGCGGGCACTGCCAGATCGGGTCGCAGTTGGTCTGCCGCGACGGACCCGTGTTTCCCTACCCGGTGATGGAGCCGGCCTTCCGGATACGCGAGCTATGAGACGGGAACAACCCACCCTGGCGGTGTTCAAGTTCGCCTCCTGCGATGGCTGCCAACTCTCGCTGCTCGACTGCGAGGACGAGCTGCTGGCGGTGACCGACCGGATTCAGCTCGCGCACTTTCCCGAGGCCACGCGCACTCGCATCGACGGGCCCTGGGACCTGACGCTGGTGGAGGGCTCGATCACCACGCCGGAGGCGGCCAAAGAGATCCGCGAGATCCGCCGCGCTTCGAAGTTCCTGGTGACCATCGGCGCCTGTGCCACCACCGGCGGCATCCAGGCCCTGCGCAACTTTGCCGACGTCGAAGAGTTTACCCGCCAGGTCTACGCCCACCCGGAGTACATCTCGACCCTGGCCACCTCGGATGCGATCAGCCAGCACGTGCCGGTGGACTTCGAACTGCGCGGCTGCCCGATCGACAAATACCAGCTGCTGGAGGTCATCAGCGCGTTCCTCTACGGCCGCCGCCCGCAGGTCTCCAGCGCCAGCGTCTGCGAGGAGTGCAAGCGGGCGGGACAGGTCTGCGTGATGGTCGCCCACGGCACGCCCTGCCTGGGTCCGGTCACCCATGCCGGCTGCGGCGCGCTGTGCCCCGGCTGCCACCGCGGCTGCTACGGCTGCTTCGGCCCCAAGGAGACGCCCAACGCGCCCGGTCTGTCCGGGCAGCTGGAGGCCCTCGGCATGGAGCGCGCCACCCGCGTGCGCTTCTACCGCACCTTCAATGCCGGCGCCGACGCCTTCCGCGAGGAGAGCGAGCGCGAAGAATCAGGAAACGGACCATGAGCGAGACCCGCACCATCGAAGTCGACTACCTGGCGCGCGTGGAGGGCGAGGGCGCGATGTACGTGCGCACCGAAGGCGACCGTGTGGAGGAGGTGAAGCTGTCGATCTTCGAGGCCCCGCGTTTCTTCGAGGGCTTCCTGCGCGGGCGCGACTTCCGCGAGGCACCCGACATCACCGCGCGCATCTGCGGCATCTGCCCGATCGCCTACCAGCTGGGCGCCTCGCTGGCGATGGAGGACGTCTGCGGCGTGACCGTGGATGGCGTGCTGCAGGACTTGCGCCGGCTGGCCTACTGCGGCGAATGGATCGAGAGCCACGCCCTGCACGTGTTCATGCTCCACCTGCCGGACTTCCTCGGCTATCCCGACGCGGTCACCGCCGCGAAGGACCACCCGGACATGGTGCGTAACGGCCTGCGCATCAAGAAGACCGGCAACTCCATCCTGCGCCTTCTGGGCGGGCGCGAGATCCACCCGGTCAACCTGCGGGTCGGCGGCTTCTACCGCACGCCAACGCCCGACGAGGTCGCCGGGCTGCGCGAGGAGCTGGCCTGGGGCCTGGAGGCTGCCTCCGAGGTGGCCGAATTCCTCGCCACCCTCGACTACCCGAACCTGGAGCGCGACTACGAGTTCGTGTCGCTGGTGCACCCGGACGAATACCCGATCACCCACGGCCGGCTCGGCTCGAGCAGTGGTCTGGACGCCGTCATCCGCGACTACGACGACGTCTTCACCGAGGAGCACGTGGCCCACTCCAACGCCCTGCACAGCCACCGCTCCGACAGTGGCGAACCGGTGTTCATGGGCCCGCTGGCGCGCTTCGCCCTGAACCGCGAACGCCTCACCCCGCGCGCCGCCGAGCTGGCCGAGCGCGCCGGGCTGGGCGCGGCCTGCCGCAACCCGTTCCGCAGCATCCAGGTGCGCATGCTCGAGATCGTGCTCGCCTTCGAGGAGGCCCTGCGTCTGGTCGACGGCTACCGGGCCGCACCGGCCGAACCCGCGCGGCCGGTCACCCCGCGCGCCGGCACCGGCTTCGGCGCCACCGAGGCCCCGCGCGGCATCTGCTACCACCGCTACCGCATCGACGACGCAGGCATCATCACCGACGCCAAGATCGTCCCGCCCACCTCGGTCAACCAGCCCACCATCGAGGCCGACCTGCGCGAACTGGTGCAGACCCACCTCCACCTGCCGGACGACGAACTGCGCCACCACTGCGAGGTCGCCATCCGCAACTACGACCCCTGCATCTCCTGCGCCACCCACTTCCTCGACCTCACCGTCGAGCGCCAGTGAGCGGGGGCATGGATCGCGCGCACAAGGGGCCGCTGGTCATCGGCATCGGCAACCCCTGGCGCGGCGACGACGGCATCGGCCACGCGGTGGTGGACGCGCTGGTCGACACCCCGGGCCTCGCCACCGCGAAAAGCCACGGCGAACCCGCCGAACTGATGGCGCTGTGGCAGGGTCATGATCCGGTGATCCTCGTGGACGCCATCGTCACCGGCGCCGCCCCCGGCACACTCCACCGCCTGGACGCCCGCGAGCCGCTGCCGCGCGGCGCCCGCTACTCCTCCCACGGCATCGGCCTCGCCGAGGCCGTCGAACTGGCCCGCTCCCTGGGCGAGCTGCCGGACACCCTCATTGTCCACGGCATCGAACCGACGTGCCTCAAGGACGCCGCCGATCTCTCGCACGAGGTCCGCGAGTCCATTGCCTCAGCCGTCTCCCGAATCACCGACGACCTCGCGGCGGCCATGCACGGGCAACCTCCGTGCACCAACAGAGCAGGGGCACAGCACTCGAACTGATTGAACGTGCTGGCGAAAGACGCGATATGGAGACCGCTCAGGACCTTGGAGGGCCGGCTATGGTGGCCAAATGGCGGGTCAAGGTGACCTGCCGGCGACAGTCTGGAGCCCGAGGCACTGTCAGCGTCCCTCGAACGCGGCGAGGATTTCGGCCTCCAGCAGGGATTCATCGCCGCTGTGGCGAGGGGAGAAGTGGAACGGGATGACCCGCCGCGCACCGGCCTCGCGGGCCAGCTGACCCGCCTGACGCGCGGTCAGATGGGCCGTGGTGGCGGCACGCTGTCCCGCGGCGTGGAGGAACGGGGCCTCGATGTAGAACAGGTCCGCGTCCCGGGCCAGTTCCACAATGGCGCGGCGGTTGGCCTCGTGGAAGGCGACATCGGTCACGTAGGCGATCTTCTGCCCGCGAGTCTCTTGCAGTACCTCCCGGCGCAGGCGCCCGAGCGGGAGTTCGCGCCGGTGCTCGCCGTGGCGGTCGTGCCAGGCGACCTCCACCGGGGTGTCGTCCGCCGCCTGCTCCCGCACCAGGCGCTTCAGGTGCGCGAGCCACGGACCGGTCGGCAGGCCGAGGGCCTCGAGTCGGTTGCGCCAGACGTTGATGTGGGTCTTCTCCTCCAGCACAAAACCGAGACAGGGGATGCCGTGATCCAGGTGCACCGCACGGATGCGGAAGCCGGGTTCGTCGAGCAGTACGCCATCGTCGGGTGCCGGCGGAGTGGCGTCCTCGCGGCGAAAGCTGTCGCCGGAACGAAACCGTGCGCGGGCATGGCGACCATCGGCGCCGAACTCGGTTACCTCGAACACCAGTTCGGTCGCGTAGTGGTGCAGCAGATTCCAGGTGTAACCCTGCAGGTGGTGGCCGGCACGTTCGATCAGACCCGGCGGTCCGTACAGCCGCAGGTGCGCATCGCGGCCCAGTAGCAGCCGTAACAGGGTGTCGAAGCCGATGAAATGGTCCATATGGGCATGCGAGACGAACACGTCCGACAGGCGCAGGACCCGGCGCGGAGGCAGGCGACTCATCTCGCCAAGGTCGAACAACAGCGCGCGGCGCTGGAACAGGCAGTCGATATAGAGCGCCGGGTCGCCGCAGGGTCCGTTGACCAGATGGGGGTGGAACAGTGGCGTCACCAGCGAACCCCCTCGCGAATGGCCCCGACATGGCCTTCGGGGCCTTTTGCTCCAGTGTCGCAGGAACCGCTAACCGGACGAACCGGGGTTGGAGTTCGGCAACCGGCTGAACGGGGACGAGAATGCACAGCCACGACGACGTTCAGGCGCTTGGAGGCGCGGTTTCGGCGTTGCAATGGGGCTCCACGATGCCCTGCGAACGAGAGGCCGGACCCGGGCTCACGGGCCTGGCAGGCGGTAGCCCAAGAGGATCCGCCAGCACAACGGAACCGCAGCATCGGGCGCGCCCGTTTTCGTCAACAACGGGCGGCCGGGCGCCTGCTGGCAATGGCTTGTGGGGTTGGCACCCCAGGTTTCCCTAATGGTGTGCGGAAACCGCAGCCGCAAACTCGCCGCAAAGCTCGTGGGTGGCCGAGTGGGAAATGTCTCCGAGGGACAGCATGCCCACCATCCGCTTGTCCTTGTTCATAACCGGCAGACGGCGGATCTGGCGCTCTTCCATAAGGTGTACGGCGTGTTCGAGGTCATCGTCCTCGAAGCAGTAGACGACCCCCGCTGTCATGACATCACGCGCCGTTAGGGACGCCATCTCTTTGCCCTCGGCGATGCCACGGCAGACGATGTCGCGATCGGTCAGCATGCCGATCAGGCGATCGTTCTCGCCAATCGGGACTGCGCCAATATCCTTCTCGCGCAGGAGCTTTGCGATTTCGATGATGGACGTGTCCGGAGCGCACCACTCCACTCCGCGGTGCATGGCTGATTTGATGTCCATGGCCCTGACCTCGCTGTATGAGTAATTACTCTTGTATAGCCAAGGCTTAGGGCACTGGCCAGGCGAATAATTTCATCATGCGGGCGAAGCGGAGGAATGGGCTCCGAACGACGAGGTCGATTGAGAAGGCCACAGCCATTCGACCGAGGACGGACCCGGGGGAGACACTGAATTAATCGCGCGTGCCCGCTCGGACGGCTCGGCGCACCCCTCACGACCGCACCAGGACTCCGCGGCGTGAAGCCCCGGGCGGTACTGGCATTCCCTGGCTCAGATGTGACCCAGCGCCTCCATGGCGCGCGCCACCTTGACGAAACCGGCGATGTTGGCACCCACCGTGTAGTTGCCGGGTGCGCCGTACTCCTCGGCCGTCTCGTGGCAGGTCCGGTGGATGTTGGACATGATCTCCTGCAGGCGGGCCTCGGTGTGTTCGAAGGTCCAGGAATCCCGGCTGGCGTTTTGCTGCATCTCCAGGGCGCTGGTGGCCACACCGCCGGCGTTGGCCGCCTTGCCGGGCCCGAAGGCGATTCCGGCCTCGCGGAAGGTCTGGATGCCCTCCGGCGTGACCGGCATGTTGGCGCCCTCGGCCACCGCAATGCAGCCGTTCTCGACCAGCGTCTTGGCATTCTTGCCGGTCAGTTCGTTCTGCGTGGCACAGGGCAGGGCCACTTCGCAGGGGATATCCCAGATACAGCCGTTCTCGGTGTACTTCGCGCTCTTCTTGCGCTCGGCATAAGCACTGATCGGGCCACGCTCGCGTTCCTTGATCTGGCGGACCAGCTCCAGGTCCAGACCGTTCTCATCGAGCAGCACCCCACGCGAGTCGGAACAGGCAACCACCCGGGCGCCCAGTTGCTGGGCCTTCTGGGTCGCATAGATGGCCACGTTGCCGGCCCCGGAGATCACCATGCGTTTGCCGTCCAGCGAGTCATTGCGGGCCTTGAGCATGTCCTCGGTGAAGAATACGGCCCCGTAGCCGGTGGCCTCGGTGCGAGCACGGCTGCCGCCCCAGTCCAGACCCTTGCCGGTGAATACGCCGGACTCGAAGCGGTTGGTCAGGCGCTTGTACTGCCCGAACATGTAGCCAACCTCGCGCTGGCCCACACCGATGTCGCCCGCGGGGACGTCTGTGTATTCGCCCAGGTGGCGGTACATCTCGGTCATCAGGCTCTGACAAAAGCGCATGATCTCCGCGTCGGAGCGGCCCTTGGGATCGAAGTCGCTGCCACCCTTGCCGCCACCAATCGGCAGTCCGGACAGGGCATTCTTGAACACCTGCGAGAAGCCCAGAAACTTGATGATCCCCAGGTATACCGACGGGTGAAAACGAATGCCTCCCTTGTACGGCCCCAGGGCACTGTTGAACTGCACGCGGAACGCACGATTGATGTGCAGCTCGCCGCGGTCGTCCTGCCAGGGGACACGAAAGATGATCTGGCGCTCGGGCTCGCAGATCCGCTGAATGATCTTCAGCTCGGCGAATTCCGGGTACTTCACCAGGACCGGGCCCAGCGTATCCAGCACGCCGTGTACCGACTGGTGGAACTCCGTCTCGCCCGGGTTGCGGTGCAGGACTTCCTGATAAATGGGTTCAAGCTTCTCGTCGAGACTTCCGTTCATTGGGTCGTATCCTGATGGTCAGATTCACGCGAATTTAGGCGCGGAGCAGCAGGAAAACAATCCCGACCGCCCCATGCCGGGGCTGCGCGGCTGTCGCGCCACCCGCTTGACCGACTCTCGGGCCGATGGGCGTCTGCGGGAACCCTGGAGGCGCCCGTGGGGCGCGGAAGCGGACTCACTCCGAGACGCGGTCCCGTTCGGGCGCGGGCGGGGTCGCGCGGGAGGAGACGCTGAGGGCGGTGACCGTGACGAGGATGAGGGCCATCCCGATGATCTGAACGATTGCCAGGCTTTCGTGCAGGATCACGACCCCGAACAGCGTGGCGGTGACCGGCTCGATCATCGCCACGATAGAGGCCACGGCGGGCGCGGTCGTCCGGAGCCCGTTGATGTAGAACGCGAACGACAGGCCCGCTCCAAACACGCCCAGCGCGGCGAACAGCGGCCAGTCCGTGGTAGTCAGGACTGCGGCCATCTGCGTGTTGTCGCCCGGCAGCATCAGCAGGATCACCAGCACGCCGAAGGCAATCGTAAGGATCGCCTGCGGGCTGCCATGCTGGCCCGCGTACTTGAAGCCAAAAATGAAGATCGCGTAGGACAGGCCCGCCAGCAGGCCGGCACCGGCACCGATGAGCGTCACGCCGCCGGCTCCGGTGTCGTAGATCTGGGTGAGCAGGACGATGCCGACCATGACCATCGCGATGGCCACCAGCTTGAGCGTGGTGGGGGTTTCCAGCTTCAGAGCGAAAGAGATGATGTAGACAAACACCGGGGCGCAGTACATCAGCGTGGCGGCAACCGCCACACTGCCATGCGCGATGCTGAGAAAGTAGAACGCGAAGTTACCGGCCACGCCCAGACCGGCCACGGCCGACCAGAACCACATCCGGCCACTCCCCAGCCCGCTGCCACCCGGGCGCCAGGCCAGCCACACCAGCACAAACAAGAGACCAATGGCCCCGCGGTAGAACGAGACCACAAAGGCATCCCATCCCTCGGCCATGAGGATGCCGCCAATCCCGCCGGACAGCCCCCAGAAGAAGGCCGCCAGCACCACCAGTCCCACACCCAGGCCCATCAATAGCTCCCTTTGTTTCGTTGTATGCAACGGGCCGTCATCGGGGACGGAACAAGGCCGAGGTTCTCGGGCAACCTGCCCGTCCGCTGGCTGGGAAGGCGCCGGCATCCCGCTTGGAGCCCCAGCAGGATACGTGCCCTGAAGGGCGCGTCCAGAACCACGGTACCCTGCCAGGCCTTTGGCTGCTCTGCTGGCGGGGCATGAGGCGGCTACGACATGGCTTCGTCGATCCGCTGGCTCACGCGGTCGGCGACCTTGCCTCTCACCACGACCGCGTCGGCTCCCGCCTGGCGCGCGGCCTTCAGCATCGCGCCTTCGACGTGGGGGCCAAAGGCCAGGATGGAGGCATCGGGACAGCGTTCGCGCCAGTTGGCCACGGTGTCCACGTCGCGGGTCGCCAGGTCGACCACCACCAGATCGGGGCGCTCGGCCCCATCGCCACTGGTGACCGTGGCCCCGGCCGAGCGCCAGCGGGATTCGAGGCGCACGCGGGTCATCAGGTCCGGGGTATCGAGGTGGATGTGCATGGGCGTCTCCGGCGGAAGGGGTCTGTGACCTGGATGCACAGCCTCGCGCACGACGGGCAGGCGCACCAGAGACGCCATACGGGACAGCGAAAATTCAGTCCCGGAAAACATCCGCGCCTGTGCGGTTGAGCGCACCCCCGGGTTGGAGGAAGCTTGAGGTTGACACCGACTGCGCTGGCGCACCGAACCCAAGGGAAACACTGATTAATGGACACACTGTTGCGGTTCCCTTGTGCAGAATGACTGCACAGCAGTCACCGCGCCTTGTTCGCACGCAAAAGCGACTCGAGCGCGAGTGTGTCCATTAATCCGTGTTTCCCAAGGAGTCGAGATGCACGAGTTTTCGTTGATGGCCGACCTGATGCGCAAGATCGAGCATGTGGCGGCGGACAATAACGCCGAGCGGGTGACCCGGGTGCGGGTGTGGCTGGGCGCGCTGTCGCACATCACGCCGGAGCACTTCCGCGAGCACTTCGAGGATGGCACCCGCGGCACGCTGGCCGAGGGCGCCGAGCTGGAGGTGGAGACCTCGGATGACGAGACCCACCCCGAGGCGCAACAGATCCTGCTGCGGAGCCTGGACGTGGCGTGAACACGGCCACGACACGCACCCCGGCGCGGGAGCACTGGCGCCTGGTCGTCACCGGCCGGGTGCAGGGCGTGGGATTCCGGCCATTCGTCGCGGCGCTGGCAAAACGCCTGGCGCTGACCGGGACGGTCGGCAACACGCCCGCGGGCGTGGTGATCGAGGCCGAGGGGGACGCGGCCAGCCTGGATGCGTTTCGTACGGCACTGGTGCAGGAGGCGCCGGTGGCCGCGCGGATCGATGGCATCTCTGTCAGCCCCGTAATCCCGACTGGCGCGGCCAGTTTCCGGGTCACCGCGGGGCCGAACCGGGGCGGTGCCCCCGCCCTGGCCCCGGACCGTGCCCCCTGCCCTGACTGCCTGGCCGAGATCCGCGATCCGGGATCGCGGCGCTACCGCTATCCGTTCATCGCCTGCACTGCCTGCGGCCCGCGCTGGAGCATCACGACCGCGCTGCCCTGGGATCGTGTCCACACCACCCTGGCTGACTTCCCGCTATGCCCGGCCTGTCGGGCGGAGTTCGAGAACCCCGGGGATCGGCGCTTCCATGCCGAGGCGATGGCCTGCCCGGACTGCGGACCCCGGCTCGTGCTGCGCGGGCCGGACGGCGCCGAACAGGTCACCGGTGATGCGGCACTGGATGCCGCTGTGGCGGCCCTGCGTGCGGGGCAGATCCTGGCTCTGAAGGGCCCAGGCGGGTTCCAGTTGCTGGCGGACGCCACCCGCGAAGAGGCCATCGCCCGCCTGCGCGCGCTCAAGCAACGCCCGGAAAAGCCGCTGGCGGTGCTGCTGCCGGACGGCGACTGGCTGGGGCGTCTGGCCCATGTATGCGCTGCGGAACGGGCACTGCTGGACAGCCCGGAGTCCCCGATCGTGCTGGTGGATCGCGAGCCGGGCGCGCCACTGGCCGGGAACATCGCCCCGGGGCTGAATCGCCTCGGCCTGATGCGGGCAGCCACACCTTTGCACCACCTACTGCTGTACGCGCTGGGCACCCCGCTGGTCTGCACCTCCGGCAACCGCAGCGGCGAACCGCTTTGTATCGACGGCGAGGAGGCGGTGGCCCGGCTGGGCGGGATCGCGGATGCCATCCTCGACCATAACCGGCCCATTGCGCGGCCGCTGGACGACAGCGTGTTCCAGTTCGCGGCCGGACAGCCGCAGTGTCTGCGCCTGGGACGGGGAGCCCTGCCCCTGCGCATCCCGCTGCCGCAGCCCGGCCCGGTCACGCTGGCGCTGGGCGGCCACCTGAAGGCGGCACCGGCGCTGGCCCTGGACCGCGAGGCCGTGGTCGGCGCCCATGTCGGCGACCTCGACAGCGATGCGGCCCTGCGCCGCCTCGACAGCGAGGCCCGCGCGCTGGCCGGGCTCTGCGGCGCGCAGATCGAACGCATCGCCTGCGACCGGCACCCGGACTATGCCTCCACGGCACTGGCAGAGCGCTCGGGCGCGCCGGTCTTCCCCGTGCAGCACCACCACGCCCATGCCGTGGCCTGTCTGGCCGAGCACGGGGTACAGGACCCGGCCCTGGCGCTGGTCTGGGACGGCGCGGGGCTGGGTGCCGACGGGACGCTCTGGGGGGGCGAGTGCCTGACCGTGGGCGCCGATGGCGACTGGCAGCGTCTGGGTCACCTGCGCCCGTTCCGCCTGCCGGGGAGCGAGGCCGCGATCCGCGAGCCGCGACGCGCGCTGCTCGGGCTGCTGCATGCGCACTTCGCGGGCGATACGGCGGCCCTGGCGGCCAGCCCGGTCCGGGCGCTGTTTAGCGATGCCGAGTGGGCACCCCTGCTCCGCGCCCTGGATCGCGGGGTCAATGCGCCCTGGACCAGCAGCGTCGGGCGGCTGTTCGATGCGGTGGCGGCCCTGACCGGGCTGCGCACCGGTGCCGGCTTCGAGGGGCAGGCCGCGATGCTCGTGCAGCAGGCGGCGGAGGCCTCACCGAGAGCAGCGGATGCCCCGGATCTGGTGCTGGATAACGCGATGCCCTGGCAGGCGGACTGGGGCCCGCTGATCGCCGCCCTGCTGGCCGCGCAGGCGGCCGGTGCCCACCCTGAGGCGATCGCCGCCCGGCTGCATGTCGCGCTGGCGCGGTTCGCGGTCGCCGCCGCCCGGGTGGGCGGGCGCGAGACCGTGGCATTGACCGGCGGATGCTTCCAGAATCGGCATCTGCTGCAATGCTGCGTGGCGGCCCTGCGCGACGCCGGCTTTCGCCCGCTGTGGCCACAGGCCGTTCCGCCCAACGATGGCGGACTGGCGCTGGGCCAGGCGGTGGTCGCGCGCCGCGCCGCACACCCGGCCCGACCGGAAGGAGGAGACTGACCCATGTGCCTTGCGATCCCCGGCCTTATCGACGCGGTAGAGGGCGACGACCCGCTGTTCCGCCAGGCGCGGGTCCGCTTCGGTGGCGTGGCGCGCACGGTGTCGCTCGCCTGCACCCCGGAGGCCGGGCCCGGCGACTACGTGCTGGTGCATGCCGGCATCGCGATCGCCACCATCGACGAGGCCGCGGCCGAACGCACCCTGGCGGCGCTGCGCGCGATCCCCGAACACGAGCCGCCCACCCCGGAGGGCCCGTGAGGCACCTGGACGAATACCGCGACCCGGCGCTGATCCTGCAGCAGGCGGAGGCGATCCGCGCGGCCTGCACCCGGCGCTGGACGCTGATGGAGGTCTGCGGCGGCCAGACCCACGCGATCCTGCGCCACGGGCTGGACGACCTGCTGGCGGGCTCGGTCGAGCTGCTCCACGGGCCCGGCTGCCCGGTCTGCGTGACCCCGACCGAGACCCTGGACCAGGCCGTACTGCTGACCCGCCGCCGGGAGGTGATGCTGTGCACCTTCGGCGACATGCTGCGCGTGCCCGGTGCGCTGGGCGACCTGAACGCCGCGCGCGCGGCCGGCGGGGACGTGCGCGTGATCTACTCGCCGCTGGATGCGGTCGCCCTGGCGCGCGAACACCCGCAGCGCGAGGTGGTGCTGCTGGCGGTGGGCTTCGAGACCACCGCCCCGGCCGCCGCGATCACGGTACTGCAGGCCGAGGCCCTGGGGCTGTCCAACCTGTCGCTGCTGGTCTCGCACTCGCTGGTGCCGCCGGCGATGGAGGCCCTGCTGACGGACCCGGCCCACCGCATCCAGGGCTTTCTGGCCGCCGGGCATGTCTGCACCGTGGAGGGGGCCGCGGCCTATCAGGCGATGGCCGAACGTTTCCGGGTGCCCATCGTGGTGACGGGCTTCGAGCCGGTGGACCTGCTGGCCGGGATCCGGGCCTGCGTGGAACAGCTGGAACGCGACGAGGCCCGGGTCGAGAACCGCTACGACCGGGCCGCCCGCGATGACGGCAACGCGGCCGCCCGCGATGCGGTCGCCCGCGTATTCGAGCCGGTGGAACGCGAGTGGCGCGGCATGGGCCGCCTGCCCACCAGCGGGCTGGGCCTGCGTCCGGCCTACGCCGGCTTCGATGCCGTCGCGCGTTTCGGGATCGCCTCCCCCGCGACCGACGAGGACGGCCCCTGCATTGCTGGCGAGGTCCTGCGCGGGCTGCGTCGGCCGACCGACTGCCCCGCCTTCGGCCGCGAGTGCACCCCGGACACCCCGCTGGGCGCACCGATGGTGTCCTCCGAAGGGGCCTGCGCCGCCTATCTGCACTACCGGGGCGGGGCATGACCACGGAGGTGGTCCGCCTCGCGCATGGGGGCGGCGGCCGGCTGCAGTCGAAGTTGCTGGACGAGGTGATCCTGCCGGCGCTGGGCACCCCGGCCCGCGGCGCCCCCGATGCCGCCGTGCTCGATGCACCGGACGGACGCCTGGCCCTGACCACCGACAGCTTCGTGGTGCGGCCGCTGTTCTTCCCCGGCGGCAACATCGGCCGCCTCGCGGTACACGGCACGGTCAACGACCTGGCAATGGCCGGCGCACGGCCTTTGTGGCTGATGCTGGGCCTGGTCCTCGAGGAGGGGCTCCCAGTGGAGGATCTGCGGCGCATCCTCGCCTCCGTAAGCGCGGCTGCCGAAGAATGTGGTGTGCAGGTGGTGGCCGGCGACACCAAGGTAGTCGAGGCCGGACGCGGCGACGGGGCCTATCTCAACACCAGCGGCGTGGGCGTCGTGCCGGAGGGGGTGCGGATCGCACCGGATGCGATACGGCCGGGAGACGTGCTGCTGGCCAGCGGCGATCTGGGCCGGCATGGCGTCGCCATCCTGGCCGCGCGCGAGGATCTAGGGCTGGACCCGCCGATCCCCAGCGACAGCGCCCCGGTCGCCGGGGCAGTGGCCGCGCTGCTGGCAGCCGCCGATCCCCAGCGACAGCGCCCCGGTCGCCGGGGCAGTGGCCGCGCTGCTGGCAGCCGACGTGCCCGTGCATGCCCTGCGCGACCCCACCCGCGGCGGCACAGTGGCTGCGCTGCAGGAACTGGCGGACGCCTCCGGCTGCCGCCTGGTGCTGGACGACGCAGCCATCCCGGTGCGCGAGGACGTGCGCGGGGCCTGCGAGATCCTCGGGCTGGACCCGCTGCACAGCGCCTCGGAGGGCCGCTTCCTGGCCGCCGTGCCGGAACCCACGGCCGAACACGCCCTGAGCGTACTGCGATCACGACCGGAGACGGCCGGTGCCGTCGCCATCGGCCAGGCCGAGGCGGGCGAGCCCGCGGTCATCCGACGCCTCGCGACCGGCGTGGAACGCCGGGTGATCCTGCCAGCCGGCGAGCAGTTGCCCCGCATCTGCTGAGGGACCACTGAAACCGCCCGATGGAGTCTGACAGAGACACGGGCCCGATGGAGTCTGACAGAGACACGGGATGACGGGCATGACGGCGGCGCCCGCCGGACGTTATGGTGAAACTCACGGTTCAGTCAGGAGAAACCCACGATGTCGATGCGCCCGTTGATTCCCGCATTCCTCGCGCTCGCCAGCAGCCCCGCCCTCGCCCACCCGGGGCACGGCCATGGCGACGGCTTCTCTCTGCTGCACTACCTGAGCGCCCCGGAACATGTGGCAGGACTGGTGTTGCTCGCTATGGTCGGCGGGGGCATTGTCGGCTGGTGGCTGCGCCGCCGAAGCCGTGACAACCGCCAGGACTGATCCAGGCGCCCCGCGCGTTCATGCGCCGGCTTCGAGCGGCCACCAGTAGCGCTGCTCGAAGTCCCGGTCCCGATCGCGTACCGGCACCGACTGGAAGCCGACCCGGGCGAAAAAGCCGGCCGCCGACGTCTGCGCCTTGACCAGCACCCCGTCTACATCCGCAGCGCGGGCGGCCTCCTGGCAGGCCACTACCAGTTGCCGTCCGACACCCGTACCACGGGCGGTGCGGGCCACGTACAGGCCGTGCAGCAACAGACCCGCCGTCACGCCCTCGGGCAGGTCGCGGGCACCTACCGATTCCCAGGTCGCCACACCGACCACCTGTCCGGCCTCCTCCCGCACGACGGCGTCCAGGAACATCAGATCGGCCTCGGTGTAGCGATAGGCCGGCAGTGCCAGCCGGCGTACCCGCTCCGGCAAGGGCCAGTCCTCGATCGCCTCGGCGACCAGCTGATTGATCGCCCCCAGGTCCTCACGGCAGGCGGGGCGCAGGCCCGAACTCTGGACAACGCTGGCGGCCATCGGACACCCCTTATTCGGCACGGTTCCTGCTGGGACCACGAGAGGGGTCAGGAGTGCCCCATGCCGAGGGCTTCACGACAGCGACATGTTCGATCAGAGATAATCACGCCGCACCGAAAAGAGACGACAGCGCACCATGACGGAACTGAAAAAAGCCATCGAGCACCAGCGCGAATATCTGGAAGCCCGGCTACAGGAGCCGCTGGCCGAAATCGCAGCCCGTATAAGCAAGGCCTGGCCGCGACGCGAGGCACTGGATTCGATCCTGGAAGAGGCGATCCGGCAGATCCCGGAAGCCACGTTTGTCTATGCCCTGAACACCGAGGGCATCCAGCTATCCGACAACATCTCGCGCAGCGGCGTGCTGCCGGAGCACTTCGGTCGCGACCGCTCGCAGCGCCCCTACATGAAGGAGGCGGTGCCAGCCGAGGGCTTCCTGCTGTCGGAGGCCTACATCAGCCTGCTCGGACGCCGCCCTTCGCTCACCTCGCTACAGCTGGTGCGCGACGAGAACGGCACGGCTCTCGGGTTCCTCGGCGCGGATTTCGACCTGCGCAACCTGCCGGATCTGTCGGAGGATCTCTACGAGGAACCGAACGAGTGGCGCCAGATCAAGGGCGACCCGTCCATCCGCGGCACCCTGTTCCTGCAGAGCCGCACCGAGAGCCTGATGGACCAGCACATCGACACCGCGCTGGCCATCCTGGAAGAGCTGTTCACCGAGCGCGGCGTATTCCAGGGCGTGTTCCACTTCTCCAGCTCGCGGGCGACGCTCTGGACTACGGAGGACCCCTACCGCTACCGCATCCTGACCCATGAATCCCTGGCCGACCCCGATGTCTGCCTCGCCTTTCCCCACGAGCCTTACCCGGAGGAAGCGCTGATCCCGAAAGAGTCCGTGGGCCGCGTGCTCGAAGGGCTCAAGGCCCTGCGCTTTGCCGACGAGACCATCTACCTGCGCTCGGCCTCGGTGAACCTGTTCAACGGCATGGTCAGCCTGACTTTCTCCTGCGACGGCTCCCACTACATGACCTGGGACGACTTCCTCGGCCGCTCCATCGACTTCTGGATCGGCGCCACCGGGTAAACGCCCTCGCGCGCTGACAGCGACCCGTCGCCTGGGCCATGATGGTCTCGGAGCCAGGTGCGGGGACAGGGGATGGAGACCGCGGTAGCCAAGGAAATCGGCGGGCGGCGCGAGCAGCAGGACGCAGCCGGTGTATGGACCTGCCCGAATACCCGGTGCGCGTTGCTGGTCGTCGCGGACGGCATGGGCGGGCACGCGGACGGCGCTCAAGCAGCCCGGATGGCCATCGCCACCGCCGAGCGCCTGTGGCACGACTGCGACGGTCGCCCGGAGGACCCGGCGGCACTCCTGGAGCGCCTCTTTCGCGAGGCCCAGGCCGCCCTGCACAACCCCGGCGCGGCACCCGGCGAACAATCCGGGACCACGCTGGTGGCGCTGTATGTCGGGCCGGAGCGGGCCTGGTGGGCCCACTGCGGCGACAGCCGTCTGTATCACTTCGAGGGGGAGCGCCTGATCGCCCGCACGCGGGACCACACGCGGGTGCAGGCGCTGGCGGATGCCGGCGAGATCCGCGAAGAAGACATGGCAACCCACCCGGAACAGAACCAGCTCCTGCAGGCCCTGGGCGTGGTCGATCCGATCCGGGTGAAACATGGCGAGGCCTCGCTAACGCCCGATAGCCGCTTCCTGCTGTGCTCCGATGGGTACTGGGAACAGCTGGACCCCGAGGAAAGTGCTCAATGGATGAGTCAGCCGGATCTTCAGGCCGCCTGTACGCAGACGGCCGCCCGCGCGGCACAGCGCGGCGGCGTGCATGGCGACAATGTGGCCATCGCCGCCTGGCGTGCACAGGCCATGACCACCCCGGCTCGGCGCCACCTGCGTGCCGCCATCCGGCCGCTACTGCTGGGGGCCCTGCTCCTGCTCGCCGTCCTTGCAATCCTCTTCTGGCCTCTGGACTGAACATGACGCGTCTTGCTGTCGGGGCAGCATTGCCCCTCGTCGCCCTGCTGACCGGCTGTGCAATGCTGGGAGTCGAAGGAGATGAACCGGCCACCGAGGCGCCCGAGGTGTCCGAAGAGGCCGCTGCAGAAGGCCCCGTGGCGGCGGAAGACCTGACCATCGCGGAGATCATCGAGGCCCTGCAGGAAGGGGACATCGAACGGGCGGACCCGGCGCTGGACCGATTCCTGAAGGGCGAGCCCGGGCACCGGGTCGCGCGCAGCCTGCGCGCGCAGCTGGATGCGGACCCGCGCGAGGAACTGGGCTCGGCCTACTTCACGCACACTGTCGAGCCGGGCGAGACACTGGGCCAGCTGGCCCGGCAGTACCTGGGCGATGCCAACCGCTTCCTGATCCTCGCGCGT
The DNA here is from genome assembly GCF_000378325.1 of Thioalkalivibrio sp. ALJ2. Classification (NCBI taxonomy): domain Bacteria; kingdom Pseudomonadati; phylum Pseudomonadota; class Gammaproteobacteria; order Chromatiales; family Ectothiorhodospiraceae; genus Thioalkalivibrio; species Thioalkalivibrio sp. ALJ2. Next base: position 272,202 of record NZ_KB899554.1, on the reverse strand, counting down.
TACAACGACATCGAGCGCCCGTCGCGGCTACTGGCCGGCCAGCGCCTGCGCATACCGCAGAGCGCCGCGCGCGAGGTACCGGCCGCCAATGCGGAGGGACTCGAAGACCAGCTGACCGCCCTGGGCGGACAGGACGACGAAGAGGCCTACCTGCGCGCGATCGAGGCCGACCTGGAGGCGGGGCGTTACGAAGAGGCGCGCGACGGGGTGCGACAGGCGCGTGCACAGGCCGGCAATGGCCTTCGGGGGCAACGACTCGACGAGCTGGAACGCACGGTGGACGGCCGCTACTGGGAGCGGCACGGGCACGCGGCGCGGGATGCGGGTGACCCCGAGGCCGCGCTGGCCGCCTACGACCGGGCGTTGGAGGCCGACTCCGGGCGCGCCAAGGCCCGGGAGGCGCGCGAGGAACTGCGCGAACAGCGCAAGGACGAGCTGCATTCGGCCGCCATCCAGCGTTATCGCAACCAGGACCTGGACGAGGCGATTGCCCTGTGGGACAAGGCGCTGGAGCTCGACCCCGAATTCGAGGCCGCACGCGGATACCGCTTGCGGGCTCTGGAACTGCAGCGCCGCCTGGAGCGTCTGGGACGCTCGGAAGAAGGCGCTTCCTGAGCCGGTCAGACCCCGTATTCGGCGCGGTAGGCGCGCAGGGCCTCGAGGTGCTCAGGGGCGCGGCCGGTCTGCTCCAGCATCTGCACCAGGTCCCCCAGCCGAGCCACGCGCACGACCTCCAGGCCCAACTCGTCCTCGACCTCCTGGATTGCCGAACGCTCGCCGCGGCCGCGCTCTTCGCGATCCAGGGCAATGGCCACCGCCACCGGCGTGGCGCCCGCCGCGCGGATCAGCTCCACCGATTCGCGGATGGCAGTGCCGGCGGTGATCACGTCGTCCACAATCAGCACACGCCCAGCCAGCGGTGCCCCCACAATGTTGCCGCCCTCGCCATGGTCCTTGGCCTCCTTGCGGTTGAAGGCCCAGGGCCGGTCCATCTCGTGGTCGCGGTACAGCGCCTCGGTGACGGCCGCAGCCAGCGGGATGCCCTTGTACGCCGGACCAAAGACCAGGTCGAAGGAGACGCCGGAATCGACGATCGCCTGTGCATAGAACTCGCCCAGGCGTACGAGATCGGAGCCGCGGTTGAACAGGCCGGCATTGAAGAAATACGGGCTTACCCGCCCCGACTTCAGTGTGAACTCGCCAAAGCGCAGGACATCGCGTTCCAGGGCATAGTCGAGAAAGGCATGGGCGGTCATCGTGGGGCTCCGGTCGGAAAACGCCGTATTCTGACACAGGCGGGGCTGGATTCATCATGCCAGCCCTTTCCTGCACGCGCGCGCGCCGGTATCGTTCCCGGCCATGCGCATACTCTCGATGAACGCCAACGGCATCCGTGCCGCCGCCCGAAAGGGCTTCTTCGACTGGCTCCCGACGACCGCGGCCGACGTGGTCTGCATCCAGGAGACCAAGGCCCAGATTCACCAGATTCAGGGCGAGCCTTTCCATCCCCCCGGCTACCACTGCGCCTATGTGGATGCGGTCAAGCCCGGCTACAGTGGCGTGGCCCTGTACAGCCGGCGTCAGCCGGACGAGGTGATCACGCGCATTGGCTTCGAGGAGGCGGACAACGAGGGCCGCTACGTGGAGATGCGCTTCGGGGACCTGTCCGTGGTGTCGCTCTACCTGCCCTCGGGTTCCTCGGGGGACCACCGGCAGGATTCGAAGTGGCGGTTTCTGGACTTCTTCCGGCCCTGGCTGGCGGAGCGCATGCAGGACGGGCGCGAGTGGGTGATCTGCGGCGACTGGAACATCGCCCACAAGGAGATCGACCTGCGCAACTGGAAATCCAATCAGAAGAACTCGGGCTTCCTGCCCGAGGAGCGGGCCTGGCTGGATCACCTGTTCGACGAGATCGGGATGGTGGATGTATTCCGGCGGCTGGACGACCGACCCGAGCAGTACACCTGGTGGTCCAATCGCGGCCAGGCCTGGGCGAAGAACGTGGGCTGGCGCATCGACTACCAGATTGCCACCCCCGGCATCGCGGAGACCGCGCGGGCCCCGTACATCCATACGGACGACCGCTACTCCGATCACGCCCCGTTCTGGATCGACTATGACTACACCCCCTGATCGTCGTTCGCGGGCCTCTTCGTGAGCACGGCTGCCGAGTCGCAGAACCGGCCAAACCGCGACTGGCGCGAGGCGCTGGCCGTCTACCGCCACCCGCGGGTGGTGGGCATGCTGTTCCTCGGTTTTGCCGCCGGACTCCCGCTACTGCTGACCGGCGGCACCTTCACCGCCTGGCTGCGCGACCTCGGGGTCGAACTGGCCTCCATCGGTTTCCTCTCCTGGGTGGGCATGGCCTACAGCATCAAGGTGCTGTGGGCTCCCATCGTGGACCGGATGCGGCTACCGCTGCTGACCCGGATCTTCGGGCGACGGCGGGCCTGGATGCTGGCGGCGCAGGCGACCATCATGCTGGGGCTGTTCGGAATCGCCTTTACCGACCCCACCGAACAGCTCTGGCTGGTCGCGGTCTGGGCGGTACTGACCGCCTTTGGTGCCGCGACCCAGGACATCGCGATCGACGCCTACCGCATCGAGGCGGTCAGCCAGGAGCGCCAGGGCGCGATGGCCGCAGCCTATGTCTTCGGCTATCGCGTGGCATTGCTGACGGCCGGGGCGGGGGCGCTGCATATTGCGGCCGCCGGCAGCTGGAGCCTGTCCTATATGGCGATGGCGGCGCTGATGCTGGTCGGGGTCGTATGCACCCTGATCGTGCGCGAACCCGAGGTGGCCACCCGCGACGCGCAGACCGCCCGGCTCGAACAACGCGTGGTTCATTACATCAACAACACCGCCGACACCGGCCTCTGGCGGGACTTCAAGGCCTGGTTCATCGGCGCGGTGGTATGCCCGTTCGTGGAGTTCTGGCAGCGCTTCGGACGAATCGCCCTGCTGGTGATCGCGTTCATCGCGATCTTCCGCATCAGCGACATCTTCATGGGGGTGATGGCCAACCCATTCTATCTCGACCTGGGCTTCACCAAGGACGAGATCGCCAACATCGCCGCGGCCTTCGGGCTGGCGATGACGCTGACGGGGGCCGCCCTGGGCGGACTGCTGGTCGTGCGTTTCGGGATCATGCGCATGCTGATCGCCACCGCCATCCTGGCGCCGGCTACCAACCTGACCTTCTCCTGGCTGGCGACCCTGGGCCCGGAAACCTACGGTCTGGTGTTCGCAATCATGGCCGACAATCTCTCCGGCGGGATGGCGATCTCGGTGTTCATCGCCTATCTCTCCAGCCTGACCAACTCGGCCTACACCGCGACCCAGTACGCCCTGTTCAGCTCGATCATGACCCTCCCGGGTCAGTTCCTGGCCGGATTTACCGGCGTATTCGCCGAGCACCTGGGCTGGTTCTGGTTCTTTGCCAGCTCCGCGCTCATTGGCATCCCCACCATCCTGCTGGCCCTCGCCCTGATGCGCTGGGCCAATCCGGACCGCATGGCCCAGCCGGGCCGACCGTCGGAGTTGCAGGCGCCGCCGGAGGGACCGGAACGCGCCCCCTCGTAAGAGGCGGGCCCGGGTTCCGAACGTCGGCCCGTCCGTCCGGGGCCTACCAAAACAAAAACGTCCGCCGGCGATGACGATCGCAAGCGGACGGCAGGGCAGCGCCCCCGGTATCGAAGGGGCGGCTATCGACTACTCCCGGCTTCAGGGGCGCTTCGGCGTCTGGTATTCCGCCTCTTTCTGGAAAGACTCCCAGATCGTCTCGTAACCGACGAAGCCCTTTTCGTTGGGCGGCATCTGGCGGGTCACCAGGTAACGGGACTTGCCGTCCGGGACCTGCGGGTGTTTCTTCTCGGTATCCTGGCTCATGGTTCATTCACCTCGCTTCGATGAAAAAGAGGGGATGGGACATTAACGTCTCGCCCCCAGACATACTGAAAGGCTGGGCAAACCGGCCCCATCACTCGATGGGCACCGCTCGTCCGCTGTCGATTTCCGGGCCCGACTCCACCTTGCCACCATGCTCGATTTCGTCCGCAGTGGCATCACGCACCAACAACACATTCAGTTTGAAAATCACCTGCCGACCACACAGCGGGTTATTGCCATCAATGGTGATCGTCTTGTCGTCGAGCCGCGTAACCAGAAAATTCTTGGTCTGGCCACGATCGTTTTCCATCAGGATCGCCGTACCGAGCTCGCGGTACTCCTCCGGCACGTTTTCGATCGCTTCCGTGATCACCAGGGACTCGTCGCGCGGGCCGTACAGCGCATTGCAATCGATGGGGACCTCGATGGTTTCGCCCTGCGCCTTGCCCTCAAGCTCGCCCATCACCTTGGGCGACAGGACCTCATTGACGCCGTGCACGTATCCCAGGGGGAACTCCACCTCGGTCAGGACCTGGCCGGATTTCTCGTCGATGACCTGGTAATTCAGCTCGACGTACTTGTTATCCTTGATTACATCTGTCATTCAAAGTCCCGCTGTCTTAGAAAATGGACGCACCGAAGATTCGCACTTCGCCTTCCTCGTAGCCGAGGACCATGCGGCCGAGCCACTCCCCTTCTTTCTTCGTGCTGCGCACCCGATACAGGACCGTGACATGTTCGCCGCGGCGAATGATGCCGAGGTAATCCCAGTCATCTTTCAGGTTGCGGGTCAGCTCGCTCTGGGCGAACTGCTTGCCCACCTCGACCTCGTTAAGGCCGAACAGCAGGTGGTAGGAGAACCGGCGGACGAACTTGCCGTACTGGCCCTTGTTCGAGTACTTGATCAGATCGCTCCACATGGGATGGGCGATCTCCAGGATCTCCTCGTCGGAGTGATCGATGATGTTCATCGAGGTCTCCGGCATTGGCTGTGCTTCAGCTGCACTGGTCATGTTGAAACCCCCGGGGGTGACGGTTGAAAGAGAAGACCAACGCGCGAACGCGTTGGCCATCGCTGCTTGCCAGCCGTGGTGACGGGGCCACACCCGACCCCGTCACGTTAGCACCCTAGGCTTCCGCCTTCTCGGGCTCGGCCGGGGCCTCGTCCTTGTCGACCAGGTGATAGCACGGCGCCTTCTCCATGGTGTACTCGCCCGTCTTCGGGTCACGACGAGAGACGGTCAGGTGATGCCAGTTCTTGTCGTCGAGCTTCATGTAGTCGCCTCGGTAGTAGTAACCCGGCCAGCGGGTTTCCTTGCGGAACAGCGTGTGTTGGAAGACGCTCTCGGCCGTGCGCACGCGGTGCTTCAGCTCCCAGGCACGCAGCAGCTCGTGGATGTCCTCCGCCGCCAGCTTGTCCAGATCCTCTTCGAGGATGTGCATCTTCTTCAGGCCGATATTGAGCAGCTTCTCGTTGGTCATGTAGCTGACCGTCACGCCGCCGCAGTATTCGTCCATCAGCTTCTGCAGGCGGTCAAGACCCTGGCGCGGGTTGATGAAGTTCGGATTGACCGAACCGGCCACAACCTCGTTGCTATAGATCTTGTAGTGCTCGAGCGGCTTGTAGATCTCCTCTTTGCGCTTGTTGATCTGCGAATCGGAGACGCGGATGCCGTCGGCCTTGCCATCGTCGATGTACTTGCAGGCAGCCTTCGCGGCCAGCCGGCCCTCGGTGAAGGAACCGGAGGAGAACGCATGTGGCGTCCCGCCCACGGCGTCGCCGGCACCAAACAGGCCTTCGACGCTGGTCATGCGGTTATAGCCCCAGAAGTACTCGGGCGGGGAAACATCTTCCGGACCGGAGCACCAGGCTCCGCAGCCCGTGGCATGCGAGCCCATCACGTAGGGCTCCGAGGTGGTCAGCTCGGGGTTCTCGTTCTTGGGGTCCACGTCGGTGGCGGCCCAGAGCACGGCCTGGCCGACGGTCATACCCAGGAAGTTCTCCCAGCCCACCTCTTCGAGGTGCGGATCCTGGAAGGCCTCCATGGTGACCATGTGGATCGGGCCACGGCCGGCATTCACCTCGTTCAGGAACGCGTGGTTGCGCAGGCAGGTCGGGATCGGGCGATGGGTCCGGTGGGAGACCTCCGGATCCAGGTACTCCTTGCCGACCATCTCCTGCAGCTGCGGCCACCACTTGGACTCGTACTCTTCGCCGTTGCAGTTCTGCGTGCGGGTCTTCAGATGCAGGAAGTAGGCACCGACCGGGCCGTAACCATCCTTGAAGCGGGCCAGCACGATGCGGTTTTCCATCTGGGTCATCTTGGCACCGGCATTGATCAGCAGACCGTAGGCCGAGCCGGAAGACCAGGGCGCGTACCAGACACGGCCCGCCCCTTCACCGACCGAGCGCGGCTTGAAGATCATCGATGCGCCGCCGGCAGCAACGATTACCGTCTTCGACTTGAAGACGTGATAGTTGCCGGTGCGCACATTGAAGCCCACGGCGCCGGCCACCCGGTTCTCCTTGGACTCGTCCATCAGCAGATGGGTGACGCAGATGCGGTTGTAGATCGTATCGGCCGACTTCTTGGCGGCCTCGGCCACGATCGGCTTGTAGGACTCGCCGTGGATCATGATCTGCCAGCGGCCTTCCCGCTGGTAGGCGCCCGTCTTCGGGTCGCGCATCAGCGGGAGACCCCATTCCTCGAACTGGTGCACGGTGGAATCCACGTGGCGCGCCATGTCGAACAGCAGATCCTCGCGCACCATGCCCATCAGGTCGATACGCGCGTAGCGAACATGGTCCTCGGGGTTGTTCTCGCCCCAGCGGGTGCCCATGTAGCAGTTGATCGCGTACAGGCCCTGGGCCACGGCGCCGGAGCGGTCGATGTTGGCCTTCTCCGCAATCACGACCTTCTTGTCCTGGCCCCAGAACCGGGCTTCCCAGGCGGCGCCCGTGCCGCCCAGGCCGGCGCCACAGACCAAGATGTCGATGTTGTCTTCGACGATTGTCTTGTAGGCCATCAGTAGTACACCCCTTCTTTCAGTTTGAGACCGGCGGCCTCAAGCGTGTGCAGATCCCCCTCATCCATACGGATGTACTTGGGCTCGTTGAACAGCAGCTGGCTGTCCCTCATCGACTTGTCCGGCGCAGGAACGTCGGCCAGCTGCGGGATGTGCTTGCCCCAGGGTTTGGTGGTAATGGGCGACAGGAACTCCTTTTCGCGACCATCGCGGAACTTGATCTTCCAGGCGATAGTTCCCCGCTCTTCGTCGCGGTCGACGCGTACGCTGTGCCCAAGCGGCGCGAAGTCCGCATAGCCGCGCACGTCGATGGCGTGGTGCGGGCAGGCTTTCACGCAGGAGAAGCACTCCCAGCACATATTGGGCTCGATGTTGTAGGCACGACGGGTGGTTTCGTCGATATGCATGATGTCTGACGGGCAGATATCCACGCAGTATCCACAGCCATCGCAACGGGTCATGTATACGAAAGTTGGCATGGTAGTCCTCGATCGATGCTGATGTTCGGGTAAATGGCTTTAGTAGTGGTTGGGCGCTTCACGCTGGATACCCTTCCCCATCTCCATCGGCGCGTCGCGCAGCAACTCCATGGAATGGCGCTGCTGCTGCTCGGGGTCATCACGCGTAAGGGTCGGAAGGTTCTCGGCGGAGCCGTCGGCCCGGGTAAGGCGCTTCTGGTAGGCCGCGGCGGGCTTGAAGAACATGTGCGCGAATTTCGACCAGTAGACGGTTGCGAACAGGGTCGTGGTAGCCGCGAGGAAGAGCACGAAGAAGAGCCAGCCGAGGGCACCTGCGCCCTGGGTCAGCGACCACAGAATGGCGAACGTCGACATCGCCAGCAGCGACACGATGAACAGGTCCGCGCGGACCAGCTGGTACCAGCGACGGCCTTCGGAATTGACATCGACACGAATGAAAAACCAGAACCAGTAGCCGCCAAAGGCGAGCGACAAGGCGCCCAGGTGCCACAGGAGCGGCCACACGCCGGCGGCCGGCTCGGCCGCGTAGCCAAAGATCAGCACGGCGGAGGAGACGACGAAAACGATAAAGCCCCACATGGTGAAGAGGTGGGAGGCACGACGCGTCGGATTCTTGAATTCGCCGGAGGTGATGACCTCTTTCCCGATGGTCTGCATCGCCAGCGAGAATTTCTCGCCACCGCTCACGCTTCGGCTCGCATTCTTCTCGGCTTTCTTGGCGTTCTCGAAAAAGTACTTGGCACTCCTCTTGTGCATCATGTCGAGGATCGTGCCGCCGGCCACGAGAATGACCATGAGCACGACATACCACTGCATTGCGGCTGGTGGAATAAACGCAGCCAGTTCGGCAAAGGGATTACTAGTGATCACGGCGTCAGGCCTCCTCAGAGTGTCCAATTGGCCCACCGAGTCTGTGCCAACTCCATCTTGTGCTTCAAATCAAACTTGCTTGCCGAGACATAAGTTCAATGTATGGGGTCATATGCTTATTTAGGGAAACGCTAATCTATGGAGCTGCTTTCACGGGCTTTGCGCGCCACAAGCCGGTCGCGCGACTGGAAAGTAATGTGGCGACCAGCACAAGAACCTTTAATCAACCACGAAACCCGCATTGGGACCGAACGGCAGCCGATTGATGAACCGCGCCGCTCCAGACGCGGCCGACAAGGGGTCAAGTAACCCGGCGCTTTATGGACTATCTTGTGCTACGTTCAGGGTCGACTTGCAGCACGGCCGGCGACCAGACCGGCTGGCCACGTACGGCCCGAGCACGACACTCGGCGGGATAATCCGCCCAATCCATGCAGTCCACATCCAGCGTCGGCAGGAGATAAAGCCCCATGATCAAACCGCACGGTGCAGACACCCTGAAGCCCCTGTTTGTCTACGACCCCGAACAACACCATGCCTTGTTGAAAGAGGCCGAAAGCCTCCCCTCCGTGGTGATCAGCTCTGCGGCCGCCGGCAACGCCGTGATGATGGGAGGGGGCTATTTCACACCCCTGACCGGCTTCATGAATGTCGCAGACGCAATGGGCTGCGCGGAGGACATGCGAACCACCAGCGGTCTGTTTTTCCCGGTCCCGGTGGTAAACCTGTTGGAGAATGCCGACGCCATCCGCGGGGCCAAGCGAATCGCCCTGCGCGATCCCAACATGGAGGGGAACCCGGTACTCGCCATCCAGGAAGTCGAGGCCATCGAGGAGTTCACCCCCGAACAGATGGAGACCATGACGCAGAAGGTCTACGGCACGACCGACATGGAACACCCCGGGGTGGCCGCCTTCAACAGCGAGGGCCGCGTCTGCGTGTCGGGCCCCATTCAGGTGCTCCACTTCTCCTATTTCCAGGATGACTTCCCCGACACCTTCCGCACTGCGGTCGAGATCCGCAACGAGATTGCGGAACGCGGCTGGAACAAGGTGGTGGCCTTCCAGACCCGCAACCCGATGCACCGCGCTCACGAGGAGCTATGCCGCATGGCACTGGACCAGCTGGGCGCCGATGGCCTGGTGATCCACATGCTGCTGGGCAAGCTGAAGCCCGGCGATATCCCGGCCCCGGTGCGCGACGCCGCCATTCGCAAGATGGCCGAGATCTACTTCCCCCCGAACACCGTGATGATCACCGGGTACGGCTTCGACATGCTTTATGCCGGGCCGCGGGAGGCCGTGCTCCATGCGCTGTTCCGGCAGAACATGGGGGCGACCCACTTCATCATCGGGCGCGATCACGCCGGGGTTGGGGACTACTACGGACCGTTCGACGCCCAGACCATCTTCGACACGGAGGTCCCGAGCGACGCACTGGAGATCGAGATCTTCCGAGCGGACCACACCGCCTTCTCGAAGAAGCTCGGCCGCGTGGTCATGATGTGTGATGCGCCCGACCACACGAAGGAGGACTTCGTGCTCCTGTCCGGCACCAAGGTGCGCGAGATGCTGGGCCGCGGCGAGGCACCCCCGCCCGAGTTTTCCCGCCCGGAGGTGGCCGAGATCCTGATGGACTACTACCAGAGCATCAATCAGTAACCGGGCTCGACTGCGTCAAAGCCCGGAAACAGAAAAGGTGGCGGGAGATCCCGCCACCTTTTTGCGTTCTCAGTAGGTCTTCGACAATGCCGCCTGGATCTCGGCGAAGGTCCGCGCGACATCAAAGGTCTGCACCGACACGCCCAGTTGGCGGCCAATCTGCGTGGCCGAGAACATGCCCCGGATGCGGGTCTCGCCGGTCGCCGGATCCGTCTGGCCCACGAGCGCATGCTGACGCCCCCAGTCCTTCAGGGTTGCGATGATGTCGCCAACGTCCGCCTGCATCACCCGTTGCATGTCCAGAAGATCCACATCATCCAGGGGCGCCATCAGGTCACGGACCCGGAGGTCCTCATGCCGCAGACCACGCTCATTCACCATCTGGATCGGGCGCTCCCCCTGCGTATCGCGAGCCGTAATCAACCCGCGCACCTGCCGCGCGTCGTCGACCACGATCAGCAACCGCACACCCCTGGCAATCATCTGCTCCGTCGCCTGACCGAGGGTCGCGTCGGGACCAATTGTGGCCACCGGCACTCGGCGGAAGTCGGTCAGCACACACAACGCGGAGGAGGCCAGCGTAACCCGCGGTTCCTCGTCGGTTACCTGCTGAAGCCCGGTTCCGGGAGCTGCCTTGCTCGATGGCAGGGGCTTGTGCGGGAATTCTGCGGTCATCGCATTTCTCCATCCAGGGTGGGAACCTAGACGATGCCCTGAGATGGGCGCGCTGACAAGCGGGTCCCGTCTGACGAAACCGCGGGGCGGCGCAGCGCCGGGGAGGCGCCAGGGAACCCCGATGGGTCACTCGATTCCGGCTGCTGCCTCTTCCGGCGTTGGCCGGATCTCGAACGACATGCGGTCGAGATCCCCCAGCGCCCAGGTCGCCTCGGGCGCGCCGAGACCCGCGACCGTGCCGGGATTCACGACCCAAGTGGAGCCATCCTGCACATGCGGCTGCTGACGGATCTCGGTCTCGTGGCTGTGGCCGCAGCAGACCAGGTCGTAGTCACCCGTGCATGCCATCGCATGGGCGTAATGGGGGTAGTGCGTGACGAAGATGCGGCGCCCCCCCAGGGTGATCGTGGCATCCAGCCCGTAGTAGTGCAGCAGGCCGTTGGACTGATGGGCGATGCGCGAGATCGCGACCGGGTCCCCCAGGTTGTTGCCATGCACCGCGTGTATCGGCACACCCAGCTTCAGCGAGGCCCGCAGCGTATTGCCGCCGATCACGTCGCCACAGTGGATGACCGCCTCGGCGCCCTCGACAATACCGGCCTCGATCGCGCGGGCCAGCATCGGGCCGCGGTCATGGCTGTCGGAAACAATGCATACCTTCATGGGTTCGCAGGCCTCTGTTGCCAAATTCCAGTGCCGGGACGATAACACTGCCGCGCCCCGCCCTGCCCCCGGGCCCAATTCGAGGCATCCGAACGGGCACGCAGAATCCATCTTTGACTCCCTTGTGGTGGGCACCCCGGAACTGCATAGTGGGGGTAACCCCGACCGAAGTAAGGGGTATTGCAGTATATCGCGATTGTCTAACTTACAAGGCGTTGACGATTTATGGCACAGACCCCGTCGCACGAAATCAAGAACACCACCTGTTACATGTGCGCCTGCCGCTGCGGCATCCGGGTGCACCTGCGCGACGGGGAGGTACGGTACATCGACGGCAACCCCGAGCACCCGATCAACGAGGGCGTGATCTGCGCCAAGGGCGCCTCCGGGATCATGAAACAGCACTCCCCGGCGCGGCTGACCCAGCCCCTGCGGCGCAAGCCCGGCGCCGAGCGGGGCGACGGCGAGTTCGAGCCGATCTCCTGGGAGGAGACCTTCGAGATCCTCGCCGAGCGCCTCGGGCACATCCGCGAGACCGACCCGAAGCGCTTCGCGCTGTTCACCGGGCGTGACCAGATGCAGGCCCTGACCGGGCTGTTCGCCAAGCAGTTCGGCACCCCCAACTACGCCGCGCACGGCGGTTTCTGCTCGGTGAACATGGCCGCCGGCATGATCTACACGATCGGCGGCTCGTTCTGGGAGTTCGGTGGTCCCGACCTGGAACGCTCGAAGCTGTTCGTGATGATCGGCACCGCGGAGGACCACCACTCCAACCCGCTGAAGGTGGCGATCTCCAAGTTCAAGCGCCAGGGCGGGCGCTTTATCTCCATCAATCCGGTGCGCACCGGCTACTCCGCGATCGCCGACGAATGGGTCCCGATCCGTCCGGGGACCGATGGCGCCCTGCTGCTGGCCCTGATCCACGAGATCATCAACAAGGGCCTGTACGACCGCGACTTCCTGGTCCGCTACAGCAATGCCGGCCAGCTGGTGAACATGGACGAGGACCAGGACGAGTTCGGCATGTTCCTGCGCACCGAGGATCCGCCGGAAGAAGGCTGCTACGACGCGCAGAACCAGCTCTGGTGGGATCGCAAGACCGGGCGCCCGGTCGCCACCCACACCCCGGGCGCCGACCCCTACCTGCTCGGAGAATTCACACTCGACGACGGGACACGGGCGAAGCCCTCGTTCCAGCTGCTGCAGGACCGGGTCGCGGAGTACACCCCGGAATGGGCCGAGCGCGTCACCGGCATAGCGGCCAAGGATATCCGCCGCCTGGCCCACGAGATGGGCGTGACCGCGCGCGATCAGCGCATCGAGCTGCCGATCGCCTGGACCGATTCCTGGGGTGTGGAGCACGAGTCGGTGACCGGCAACCCGGTCTCCTTCCATGCGATGCGCGGGCTGGCCGCACACTCGAACGGCTTCCACACCATCCGTTCGCTGTCGATCCTGATGTCGCTGCTGGGCACGATCGATCGCCCCGGTGGCTTCCGCCACAAGGCCCCGTTCCCGCGTCCGATCCCGCCTTGCGCCCGCACGCCGAAGGGGCCGGAGGGCGTTCAGCCCGGCAAGCCGCTGGACGGCATGGTGCTCGGCTGGCCGGCCAGCCCGGACGACCTGTTCGTGGACGACAAGGGCGAGCCGGTGCGACTCGACAAGGCCTTCTCCTGGGAGTACCCGCTGGCCGTGCACGGCATGATGCACAACGCGATCACCAATGCCTGGCGCGGCGACCCCTACCCGATCGACACCCTGCTGATCTTCATGGCCAACATGGCGTGGAACTCGACCATGAACACGGAAGAGGTCCGCAAGATGTTGAACGACAAGGACGACAACGGGGAATACAAGATCCCGTTCCTCGTCGTGGCGGATGCCTTCCAGTCCGAGATGACCGCGTTTGCCGACCTGGTGCTGCCGGATACCACCTATCTGGAACGCCACGACGTAATGTCGATGCTGGATCGCCCGATCTCCGAGTTCACCGGCCCGGTGGACTCGGTGCGCATCCCGGTGGTGCCGCCCAAGGGCGAGTGCAAGCCCTTCCAGGATGTACTGATCGAGCTCGGGTCGCGCCTGAAGCTACCGGCCTTCGTGAACGAGAAGGGCGATCGCAAGTTCCGCGACTACCCGGACTTCGTGGTCAACTACGAGACCGAGCCGGGCTCCGGCATCGGTTTCCTGGCCGGCTGGCGCGGCAAGGGCGGCGAAAAGTCCCTGCGTGGCGAACCCAACCCCAACCAGTGGGAGATGTACGCGAAGAACAACTGCGTCTTCCAGTACGAACTGCCGCGCAGCTACCAGTACATGCGTAACTGGAACAAGGGCTATCTGGAGTGGTCGCAGCGCAACCGCATCACGCGCTATGGCGAGCCCGTGCTGATCCACCTCTACTCCGAGGTGCTGATGAAGTTCCGCGCCGCCGCCCAGGGCAAGGGGCCCACGCGCAAGGCGCCGGCGCACCTGGCCAAGCGCGTCGAGACCTTCTTCGACCCGCTGCCCTTCTACTATGACCCGCTGGAACACCAGTCCACGGACAAGCACACCTACCCGCTGGCGGCCGTCACCCAGCGGCCGATGGCGATGTACCACTCCTGGGACTCCCAGAACGCCTGGCTGCGCCAGATCCACGCCCACAACCTGCTGTACGTGAACGCGCGCACCGCGCGGGCCGCCGGCATCGAAGACGAGGACTGGATCTGGGCGGAAAGCCCCTGGGGCCGGGTGCGCTGCATGGCCAAGTACTCGGAGGCTGTCGAGCCCGGCACCGTCTGGACCTGGAATGCGATCGGCAAGGCCGCGGGGGCCTGGAACCTGACCCCGGGCGCCAACGAGTCACGCAAGGGCTTTCTGCTGAACCACCTGATCTCCGAGGAGCTGCCGGGGCAGAGCGGCCCGATCTCGAACTCCGATCCGGTGACTGGTCAGGCGGCCTGGTATGACGTCCGCGTACGAATCTACAAGGCCGAAGAAGGGGAGCCGCAGGAGACCTCTCCCCAGTTCAAGCCGCTCAAACCGTACCCCGGCCAGTCCACACGGGCACGTGTTTTGAACTTCTTTGCGGGCATAGGAGGCAAGAAATGACCCAACTCGCCCTCGTCATCGATCTCAACGTCTGCGTGGGTTGCCACGCCTGCGTGACCAGTTGCAAGGAATGGAACACCTCCGGCGATGCCGGCCCACTGGTCGACCAGAACCCCTACGACGCGGACCCCACCGGCACCTTCTTCAACCGGGTGCAAAGTTTCGAGGTGGGTGAATACCCGAACACCGAGACGGTGCACTTTCCAAAGTCCTGCCTGCACTGCGAAGAGCCGCCCTGCGTGCCGGTCTGCCCGACCGGGGCGTCCTACAAGCGCGAGTCGGACGGCATCGTGCTGGTCGATTACGACAAGTGCATCGGCTGTAAGTACTGCTCCTGGGCCTGCCCCTATGGCGTGCGCGAGGTGGATGCCGAACGCAAGGTGATGACCAAGTGCACCCTGTGCGTGGACCGCATCTACAACGAGGAGCTGCCGGAATGGGATCGCAAGCCGGCCTGCGTGCGGGCCTGCCCGACCAATGCGCGGCTCTACGGCGATATCCATGACCCCGAGTCGGTCGTCTCGAAGGCCATCCGCGAGGCCGGTGGTTACCAGCTGATGCCGGAATGGGGGTCCAAGCCGGCCAACCACTACCTGCCGCGGCGCAAGACCCAGCTCACCATCCGCGAAGACGAGGTCGAACGCGCGGACAACCCGCTGAAGATCGACAGTCAGTTGCCGAAGCCCGGGCAGGACGAACCCTCGCTCGACGACGTCACCAGCTGGTAAACAGGGACGAAGACACTATGCATCCAGCCTTCTCGGTCATTTTCCTCACCACCCTGATCGGCGCCGGCCAGGGCCTGTTTCTCGGCCTGTTCGGTGCCGAGGCACTGAGCCTGCTGGGCGTGCTGCCGCCCCCGGGTTCGGACTTCCTGGCCCTGGGCTCCGCGCTCGCGCTGGCCTTCCTGGTGCTGGGGCTGATCGCCTCGTTCTTTCACCTGGGGCGGCCGGAACGCGCCTGGCGCACCGCCACCAAGTGGCGCACCTCTTGGCTCTCGCGCGAGGTGATCGTACTCCCGGCGTTCATGGGCGTCGTGTTCCTGTACGGCGCGGCCCATGCGTTCGGGTTCAACCCGGCCCTGGGTACGCTGGCCGGGGATGTCCCCGTCCTGCTGACCGTCGTGCTTGGCGCCATCGGGGCGCTGCTGGCCATCGTGCTGTATGTAACGACCGCGATGATCTACGCCTGCATCAAGTTCCTGCAGGAATGGCACTCCCCGCTGACCGTGGTCAACTACACCGTGCTGGGGGCCGCCAACGGCTTCACCCTGGCGGCCGCCTATGCGGCCTGGGCCGGTGTCCCGCTGGTCGCCTTCCTGGCGACGGTCGCGATCGTCCTGACGCTTCTGGGACTGGGTACCCGCAGCGCATCGCTGGTGCGCAACTCCCGTATCAAGTCGAAGTCCACGCTGCAGACCGCGATCGGGGTGAAGCACCCGAAGATCCAGCAGAAGTCCCAGGGCTTCATGGGCGGGTCATTCAATACGCGGGAATTCTTCCACCACATGTCGGCCGCGTTCCTGCGCGGGATGAAGTGGATCTTCCTGCTGGGTGCATTCGTGGTCCCGGCGATCCTGCTGCTGGTCGTGCTGGTCGCCCGCATCGACCCGGTCAACCTGCTGATCGCCGCGTTCGTGATCCAGTATCTGGGCATGGTCGCCGAGCGCTGGTTCTTCTTCGCCCAGGCCAACCACCCGCAGAACATCTACTACCAGTCGGTGGCCTGAGGACACAGCCGGGGGCGGCCTGACCGCTCCCGGCCCATCCAGGTTCGGGGCCCAGCCCCAAATCGCTCCGATCAGACCGCCGACCAGCCCTCGGTCGTGATCCCCTCACCCAGATCGAGCTCTACCAGGCGGCGGCGCACCTCCAGCAACTTCTCGACCAGGGCCGGTTCGACGTGCTCGTAGGCCTCCGCGTCCGGTACCCGGTTGACCACCACCCCCAGCAGCTCAGTGATCGCGTTGCCGATCGAATTCTGACTGATCGTGACGATCAAGCGGCCCTCGTCGTTGCGGTAAATCAGCTGCTTGAAGGCCGGCTGCCAACGGATCGCATGGGCGTACTTGGCGTCGGTGAAGCAGCGATCGCGCACCTTCTTGGCGGTCTTGAGGAAGTCGTTGTTGAACAGCAGGACCTCCTCCACCGCATCGGGGAAGTGCACGCCCTCGGGCATCGGGGCATTGCGGGTGGAGACCTGCGAGAAGAAGGTGCGGTAGAAGTCCAGAAAGCCCTGCAGGACCGCGTCGTATTCGCGCCAGAAGCGGATGTCCTTCAACGCCTCGACCCCACCCTGGATCTCCCAGCTCGGGAGGCCGTGCGGGTAGCCGGTCAGCGCGAGTCGAGCCTCGTGATCGGGCGCGGGCCGCAGGATCTGCAGGTCCAGGGCGCGGGTAAAGAAGGCCCGGTAGACATCGCGCATATAGGCCTGGAACAGGCTGTGCTGGCCGCCATCGGTCAGGTTGGGGTTACCGGGATCGGCCAGCGGCGCTTCAGCCAGCGTCGCCATCGGAAAGACGATGAAATGGTTGTGCAGCATGCGGATACTGGGCACCCCGGGCGCGGTCAGCGGCCAGGTCGCGTCCAGGCTGGCCTCGCCCGCCAGCACCAGGGCCTCGGCCGGGTCCGGGTACTGCTCCAGCATGTACTCGATGATCACTCCGTTCATCCGGTTCCAGACATGCCGCACCGGCTCCGGCACCTGGGTGCGCCGCACCGGGCGCCCCATCGGGTCGAGGATGGTCTGCGAGGTGTTGTAGATGATAGAGCAGTCGAACTCGTTGCTGTGCCCCAGCGCCTTGCGGTAGAGCAGGAGGTTTTCCGGATTGACCAGCAGCCCGTTGTTGTTCACCAGGTCGGCGAGGTTCTCGGTGCTATTGAAGAACTCGTTGGGTTTCATGCCCTCCGGGATATCCAGGGGGATGGGCCGAAACGGCGTGGTGATCTCGCGGGGGCCGGCTTGCATAACGGTCGGTGACTCCTTGCAGGGGGCGGGTGTCACATAAGGAAGGGCAGGGTTGTACCGACAACCACAACCCCTGTACTGTAACTTGCGCGGATCGGGAGTGTCTGCAGCGACCATAGCACAACCACCCACTCCTCATAGGAGCGAGAGCATGCGACTGATTCTGTTGGGGGCGCCTGGCGCCGGCAAGGGCACCCAGGCCCAGTACATCTGCGAGAAGTACAACATCCCGCAGATCTCCACCGGCGATATGCTGCGTGCAGCCGTCAAGGCAGGCACCCCACTGGGTCTGAAGGCCAAAGAGGTCATGGATGCTGGCGGCCTGGTCTCCGACGACATCATCCTGGGCCTGGTGAAGGAACGCGTGGAGCAGCCCGATTGCTGCGACACCGGCTTCCTGTTCGATGGCTTCCCGCGCACCATCCCGCAGGCCGAGGCCCTGAAGGAGCAGAACGTGCCGCTCGACTTTGTCGTGGAGGTGGATGTCCCCGACGAAGAGGTGATCCGCCGCATGAGCGGACGGCGGGTACATCCGGGCTCCGGCCGCACCTATCACGTCGAATTCAATCCGCCGAAGGTCGAAGGCAAGGACGACGTCACCGGCGAGGACCTGATCCAGCGCGAAGACGACAACGAAGAAACGGTGCGCAAGCGCCTCGAGGCCTACCACAGCCAGACGCGCCCGCTGGTGGACTTCTACTCGAAGTGGGCGGACAGCGGCGAGCCCGACGCGCCGAAATATGTCCACATCAAGGGAACCGGGTCGGTGGAAGACATCCGCGACCAGATCTTCAAGGCCCTGGGCTAAAAAACGACCCGCCAGGTATTCCGGGCGGGTCGTCTTGATTGGGCCACGGCCCCGCGCCTGCCGCCCCTGGGCCCGGACACGGGACCAGGGGCTTTCTTGCTACTAGCGACCGAGCACCTTGGTCACCTTGTTCTGACGCAGGCGGTAGGCATCCGGCATGCCCGAGCCCAGCAGCGGACGCAGATACATCCGGAAGGCGTCGGTGACGTCGGTGCCCGAGGCATCGATGAACTCGTCCGGCATGACCTTGGTCTTGCCAGCGACGGCCTCCAGCGGCACGTACTCGTAGTCCACCGAATAAAAGCCGGTACGCTTGATCGCGACCGAGCCGTCGCGGCCCTGCCACATCGCAAACTGCACGGCCTTCTCGCCCACTTCCCGGGCCTCGCGCTGGTCGACGTCCGAGACACAGCCAATAAAGGCACGCTGCAGATAGCCGAAGGTGTCGCCGCGTACGCGCTTGACCCCCAGCTTGTCCCGGATCTCGCCACAGAGCATGTCGGCCAGGGCGCCGGTGCCCGAGAGCTGAACATTACCGTGGGCATCCTTCTCCACGTCCTTGGCGAGCTTGGTCGCGATCGGCTCACCGTCCGCGTCATGGATCCCCTCGCTGACCGCGATCACGCAGCGCCCGTAACGGTCCATGGTCGCCTTGACGTCCGACAGGAAGCGGTCGACTTCGAATACGCGTTCGGGCACGTAGATCAGGTGGGGCCCGTCGTCCGGGAATTTCTTCCCGAGGGCGGAGGCCGCGGTCAGGAACCCGGCATGGCGGCCCATGACCACCGCCAGATAGATTCCCGGCAGGGCATAGTTGTCGAGGTTGGCGCCGACGAAGGCCTGGGCCACGAAACGCGCTGCGGACGGGAAGCCCGGCGTATGGTCGTTCTCCACCAGGTCGTTGTCGATCGTCTTCGGGATATGCACGCAACGCATCGGATAGTTGGCCTTGCGCGCCTCCTCGCTGACGATACGCACCGTGTCGGAGGAGTCGTTGCCGCCGATATAGAAGAAGTAGGTGATCTCGTGGGCCTTCAGGACCTTGAAGATCTCCTTGCAGTAGTCGAGATCCGGCTTGTCACGCGTAGAGCCCAGCGCCGAGGAGGGCGTCCGCGCGACCATCTCCAGATTGTGGGTGGTCTCCTGGGTCAGGTCCAGGAACTCCTCGTCGATGATCCCGCGGACCCCGTGGAAGGCCCCGTATACCAGCTCGACGTCGGTAAATTTCCGGGCTTCCAGGACTGCGCCCACCATGGATTGATTGATTACCGCCGTCGGGCCTCCACCCTGGGCGATCAGAACCTTGGCCATCTTCGTCCTCCTTCTGCGACTTTAGTGCGTTCCAACCGTGAATCGGCCGCGCAACGACCGGGCATCTCAGTGACATAAGGCCCGAAGATAGCAAATTCCGCACTCTCCGCACGGAAACGTTTAATTGTATTATCAAAGACTTATTGACCTGAGAGGACCTGAAGGCACAACGGCACCACCAACCCGATGGGTCGGTGGTGCCGGCTCGCAGGCCAGGGGAGGAAGTCGAGGGAGAACTCAGTCGCGCAGATGCTGGTTCACAAAGCGGGTGACCCGGATCATCGCGTCACGAGAGGCGAGATCGTCGGCGAAGGTGCGGTTGCTGCCATTGCGAAAATCGAAGCCGCGGCCAACGCCTGGATATTCGATCCAGGTCACATCACCGCCGCGGCTTTCCAGACCGTCCGCGGCCATCTTCGCGGTCCGGTGGCGCTGATACTGCTCTTCGTCGCCGATCAGGATCATCATCGGGATCTCGAGCTGATTGACCTCGTTGGCGTAGCGATACACCTGGTGCGGCTCGCCGAGGTTCGGGTCCTGCAGGTGCGGGTAGTAGCCGGCCCAGCAGGCAACATCCTCGACCTGCCGCTCAAAGGTCACGGCCACCTTAAGCGTCTTGTAGCCCCCGCGCGTGATGGAGACCAGGCAGGCCCGGTCACCGACGATGTCGTCACGCTCGAGCAGGACATCCAATCCCTTGTTCAGGTCGCCCTCCAGCTCGTAGTCATGATCCAGCGGATGGCTTTCCATGAAACGGCCGGTGTACATGTCCGGCGCCATCACCACGAAGCCGCGCGCGGCCAGGCGCTTCACATGCAGGATCGCCAGATCGTCCAGCCCGCGCCGGCCATGGGCCCAGAGGATCGCGGGATAGGCCTCGCCATCGGCGGGGCGCGCCACCAGCGCCGGGATGCCCACGCCGTCGCGCTCATACTCGAATCGCTCGATCTCGACCTCGTGATTCTCGAGATCGGAATACAGCACGCCGTCTTCCCACCAGTCGTCATCCCACCACCAGTTGTCAGAACCGGCGGGTTCATCCGCGGCGAGCGGCGAGACGAGGAGGCTGGTGGCGGCCAGCAGGCAGAACGATCGAAAAGCAGAAACCATGAATCCCGAACCCCTTCTTGTTGGAGCCGCGCAGAAGACCCAACTGGGGGTCCCGCAGCCGTGAGCCACGCCTTCGAGCTTAGAGCAAGTCACGGCGTCCTGCCCAGCACATCGGACCCTAGACCCCGCCCGGAAAACCGAGTTGGCGCCAGGCCTCGTAGACGACCACGGCCACCGCGTTGGAGAGGTTCAGGCTGCGGCTATCGGGCTGCATGGGCAGACGCAATCGCTGTTCGGGAGGCAGTGCGTCGAGTACCGCTTGGGGCAGTCCGCGGGTCTCCGGCCCAAACAACAGGGCATCACCGGACTGGTACCCGGCCTGGTCGTAACGGGCCTGCCCGCGCGTGGTCAGGGCGAACTCGCGCTGCGGCCGGATCGATTCCCGCCACCGTTCGAGGCTGTCATACTCTTGCACCCGGGCCAGCTCGTGATAGTCGAGCCCGGCGCGGCGCGCCCGGGCGCTATCCAGCTCGAAGCCGAGCGGATGGATCAGGTGCAACGCCGCCCCGGTGTTGGCCGCCAGACGAATAATATTGCCCGTGTTCGGCGGGATTTCCGGTTCATAAAGGACGATGTGAAGCATGAGTGATTCGCGCACCGATCCGCGGCTGGCCGTTGATTTCTGCGGGCTGCATTTGAACACGCCGCTGGTGCTGCTGTCCGGCTGTGTCGGCTTTGGCGAGGAATACACCCGGGTCGCCGGGTTCTCCAACCGCGACGCGGGTGCGATCTGCCTGAAGGGCACGACCGGCCAGGCACGACTGGGCAACCCGCCGCACCGCGTCTACGAGACGCCCGACGGCATGCTGAATGCGATCGGCCTGCAGAATCCGGGCGTGGACCGGGTGGTGGACGAGATCCTGCCCGCACTGGATTTCGAGGAGACGCGCTTTTTCGCCAACGTCTCGGGCTCCACGATCGAGGAGTACATCGAGGTCACCCGGCGTTTCGACGACTCGCCGATCGATGCCATCGAGATCAATATCTCCTGCCCCAACGTGAAAGAAGGCGGCGTGGCGTTCGGCAACGACCCGGAGATGTCGGCGCGCGTGGTCGAGGCCTGCCGCTCCGTGACCTCCAAGCCGTTGATCACCAAGCTGTCGCCCAACCAGACCGACATCGCCGAGAATGCCCGCCGCTGCATCGATGCCGGGACCGACGGGTTTGCCGTGATCAACACCCTGATGGGGATGGCCGTCGACGTGGAAAACCGCCGCGCGGTGATCGGCAACAACCAGGGCGGACTCTCCGGCCCGGCGATCAAGCCGATCGCGCTGTTGAAAGTACAGCAGGTCTATCAGGTGGCCGCACCGCATAATGTCCCGATCATCGGCCAGGGCGGCGTGATGAATGCGCGCGACGCGCTGGAATTCCTGATCGCGGGCGCCAGCACCGTGGGCGTGGGTACCGGGCTGTTCTACGATCCGCTGTGCCTGCCGAAGATCCTGGACGGCATCTGCGACTACATGGATCGCCACGGCATCCAGCAGGTCAGCGAGCTGACCGGGAGCCTGCAGCTCAACAGCCCGATCTCCGCCTGCGCCGCCCCGGCCCCGGAAGACCCCACGACCTGACCTGCCCTACTCGTCGTCGATGCCCAGCTCCTGAATCTTGCGAGTCAGGGTGTTGCGGCCCCAGCCCAGCAGGGCAGCGGCCTGCTGGCGATGCCCACCGGTCACATTCAGCGCCTCGCGAATCACCGTACGCTCCAGTTGTGGCAGAACCCGGCCGAGCAGGTCGCGCTCGCCCTGTTGCCAGTGCTGCCGAGCGACCTGGGCCAGCTCGCTGGTCCAGTCACGCGGCGTGGCCATCTGCGCGTCCGACAGGCCTCCGTGGGCCTCCATGGGCGGCGCATCCTGATGCAGCTCGGCCGGAAGGTCGTCCAGGTGCACCTCGCGTCCCGAGGCCATGACCGTCAGCCAGCGACAGGTGTTCTCCAGCTGGCGAACATTACCCGGCCAGGGCAGACGCTGCAGCTCGCGCACCACCTCCGGCCGCATGGTCTTCGCCTCGACCCCCAGTTCGCACGCCACCTCGGCCATGAAGTGCTGCACCAGCAGCGGGATGTCCTCCGGGCGCTCGCGCAACGACGGCACATGGATACGGATCACGTTCAGGCGATGGAACAGATCCTCGCGGAACAGCCCGGCGCGCACGCGCTCCTCGAGGTCCTGGTGGGTGGCGGCGATGATGCGCACATCCACCCGGATCGGGGTATGCCCACCGACGCGATAGAAGGTTCCGTCCGCCAGCACCCGCAGCAAACGCGTCTGCAGGTCGAACGGCATGTCGCCGATCTCGTCGAGGAACAGTGTGCCGCCATCGGCCTGCTCAAAGCGGCCCTTGCGGCTCTGGCTGGCGCCGGTAAAGGCGCCACGCTCATGACCGAACAGCTCGCTCTCCAGCAGGTCTTTCGGGATCGCGGCGGTGTTCAACGCGATCAATGGCTGATCGGCCCGCGGGCTGTGCTGGTGCAGGGCCCTCGCGACCAGCTCCTTGCCAGTGCCGGACTCGCCGTTGATCAGTACGGTGATATTGCTGCGCGACAGACGCCCGATCGCGCGGAACATCTCCTGCATCGCCGGCGCCTCGCCGATGATGGGGGTGTCCTCGATCCTGGCGCCACCCTCGGCATTTTGCTGCGCAGTCGCCCGCGCCTCCAGCGCACGCTGAACAAGGGCCACGGCCTCGTCGACATCGAACGGCTTGGGCAGATACTCGAAAGCCCCGGTCTGGTAAGCGCCGACCGCGCTCTCGAGATCCGAAAACGCCGTCATGATGATGACCGGTGGCGGATCCGGGCGGGTCTGCATACGGGCGAGAAAATCGAGGCCGTTCAGCCCCGGCATGCGGATGTCGGCCACCACCGTATCCGGGGCCTCGTCAGTCTCCAGCGCAGCCCAGGCCGCGTCGGCCGTCTCGAACCCGCGCACATTGATACCGGCGCGCTGCAGGGCGCGATCCAGCACCCAGCGGATCGAGTCGTCGTCGTCAATGATCCAGACGATGGGGTCCATCAGTTGCCGGCCTCCTTGGCATTTTGGGGTTCGATCGGCAGCAGGATGTCGAACGAGGTGCTGCCCGGTCGCGAACGGCATTCAATGAGTCCGTTGTGCAACTGGATCAGGCTCTGGGCGATGGGCAGGCCCAGGCCGGTGCCCGCGGCGCGGCCGGTCACCATCGGGAAGAAGATGCGCTCGCGGATCTCCTCCGGGATGCCCGGGCCGTTGTCGCGCACGCTCAGGCGTGCCACCAGGCGGTGGCGGTGACCGGAAATGGTGTACTGGCGCAGTACGCGCGAGACCAGGGTGATCTCGCCGCCCTCGCTCAACGCCTGCACCGCGTTCTGCACCAGATTCAGGATGGCCTGCACCAGCATGTCGCGGTCGGCCTGCACATCCGGGATGCTCGGGTCGTAGTCGCCGCGGATCTTCAGACCCAGCGGCAGTTGCACACTGACCAGGCCGCGCACGTGCTCCAGCACCTCGTGGAGGTTTACGGCCTCGAGGCGGGGCAGGTTGTTCGGGCCCAGCATGCGATCCACCAGGCTGCGCAGCCGGTCCGCCTCGCGAATGATGATGCCGGTGTATTCCTTCAGCCCGTCGTCATCCAGCTCGCTGGCCAATAGCTGCGCCGCCCCGCGCAGGCCGCCCAGCGGGTTCTTGATCTCGTGGGCCAGCCCCCGGGTCACCGCACGCGTGATCGCCTGCTGCTTTTGCAGCTGTTCCTCGCGACTGATCCGTTCATGGCGATCAATGGCGTTAAGTTCAAACAAGAGTTGTGGCTCGCGGCCATCGTCACCGCGCAGAGGCGTGATGGTGATGTCCGCCAGGAAGGGCTCGGCGCGCAGTGGCTCCATCTGTCGGGCGCGCAGGGTAATCGGCTGATCGAGTGACAACACCGACCGCAGCCGATTGGACAGGCTGCGGTCGAGCCTGAGGCACTGCCCCAGTCCGTGGCCGACGATACGCTCGCGGCTAAGCCCCAGCAGGACCTCGGCCGCACTGTTCAGGCTGACCAGGCGCAGCTCGCCATCCGTCACCAGCACGGCAGTTGACAGGTCGTCCCACCAGGGCCATGGCGCTGGGGCGGGCTTGGCAACAGGATTGTTCATCAACGGGCCTCAAGCAGGAATCGCGCCAAACAGGGGCACAGCACAGGGTGGATCATCCGCGGGCAGGAGAGCGCCCAGGCAAGGCGGCCGTGGCGGCAATCACCAAGCGCCGCCCCATTATAGTGCAAATACGGCACCATATTGGGGCAGAATGCGCACGGAGTTGGTGCGGCCGACTAGTTCTGCGGAATCTGCTGGACCTGGGGCTGAGGTGCGCGCGGGGCCTGGGGGGCCCGAGGGGCCTGCGGGGCGCCGCCCTGGGGGAATTGCTGCGGGCGCTGTTGTTGCTGCTGTTCGCGCGGGATCGCGATGCGCAGCACGTTGAACTGGATGGTGTCGCTGCTGGCGAGCTCCTGCCCGGCGTCGTCTTCTACTCGCGCCTGCAGGCTGTATTCGCCGCGGTTGAGCCCCTCGAAGGTGATACTGGAGCCGGTGCTGTCGCCAGCCTCCTCGCCGTTCAGCAGCCAGACGACGCGATGGCCGGCCTCGGTATCCAGGGCGGGCTCCAGCGCCACCTCGGCGGTGACATTGCCGTCATTGGCACGCACGCCGGCCCCGTCCTCCGGCTGCGTAATCGCGACGCGTTCGTAGCCACTGGCATCGGCCTCCTCTTGCTGAGGCCGCACCGGACGTTCAAGGATCTCTCGGGCACCCTCGAGCGGCACCCCGCGCATGGGCTCACGTACATCGACCGACTCGCTGGCGCTGCCCTCGGGAGGACGGTCGCCAAAGTGCACATTGCCCTGGTCGTCAGTCCAGCGATAGACCTCGGCCTGGGTGAGCGCCGGCAGGCACATCGCGACTAGAAACAGCACCCAGACCTTGTTCATCGTCGATCTCCTTGGGCCGAAACCCCCGAGCCACCTACGCGGCACGTACCCACATGCCCTGCACACGGGCGGCGTGCCCCTGCAGCGCAACGAGCCGCTGGCGTTCGGCCTCGCCCGTCGCGCCGGATTCGCGACGACCGATCCAGTCGTCCAGTGCGGCCAGGCGCAGCAATGTCGGTGCGGCCCCGCGCTCGATCGCGGCCAACGGGCGTCTGGCATGGTAGCCCGCAAGCAACGCGCGGTAGGCATCGGCTCGAATCTCGCCGGCCTCGTCCACCGCAATCGCCAATGCGATGCGCGCGAGCTGCCAGAAAGCGGGCACCGGCGCCGGCGGCATCACCAGATCCGCGAGCCCGGCCCCTTCCGAATAGACCCGCACCGAGTGCCAGTAGCTCCCGGCCAGCGGCAGATCCTCGAAACGATAGAGGCTCTGGTGGTGGAGTTCGGCGTCCAGCGTCTCCCGCTCGTCGGCCAACAGCGTCTGGCCCAGGGCATCGGCGCGTTCGCGCAATAGCTGCTGCAGCACCCCGCGGCGATAGCCCGTGGCCTCCGGCATCGCACTCGCCGGGTGCAGGGCCTGCCAGCTCGCGGCCCGCTCCCCCAGGGCGTTGAGGCTTCCGGGGCCCTCGGCCGACAGGGGTTCGCGCAATGCCTGACCTTGATCCAGGAAAAGAATCCGCGTCCCGTCGGCATCAGCGGTGGCCAGCGGGCTGATGCCTGCACCCTTCAGGGCCGCCTCGATACCGGAGGCGGCATCCGCCGACAGACGCAGGCACTGCACGGGCTGCCCCGCCAGCAAGGCCTCGCCCTCGCGAAACTCGATGCTCACCCCGCAGGCCTCGGCACAGGCCTGGCAGTCGTGTTCGTTCATTACCATTGGAAAATCACCCAGGACGGCGGTACGAAATCGGGTTCCAGCTCACGCTGACGGCGATCGAGCAGGCCGTCGCCGGTGCTGTCGATCAGGTAGTAGGAGGGACCGGCCGCGGGGATCACCTCCACCATCACCAGTTGCCCGCCCATGCGGTACTCGCGCCGGGTCTCCCCGTCGCGTTCGATGATCACAATGTCAGCCTCTTCCAGGCCCCGCTGCTCGCGCGCGCGTTCGTCGAGCACGGGCGGCGCGGGGTCGGCCTCGGCCTCGTCCGGCATCTCGGGCGGCGGCGGGGCATCGTCCCACTCGCGCTCCTGCTGGGCAATGGCCAGAGCCGGCGCGAGAAGCAGACCGACCAGGAGGGCGGCGGGATAATGGGTGCACTTAGCGGCCATGCTCACAGCTCCATCATGCGTTTCTTTTCTTCCGCGGAAGGCTCGAAGCTGCGCGCCTCGTAATGCTCGAAGATCACGTCCACCACGTCTTCCGGGGCATCCACCAACGAGTATAGCTTCAGGTCCTCGGCATCGATTGTGCCTTCGGACACAAGAGTGTCGTCGAACCAGTGCAGCAGCCCCTTCCAGAATTCGGAGCCGACCAGCACGATCGGGATGCGCCGGGTCTTGCCGGTCTGCACCAGCGTCAGAATCTCCGCCAGTTCGTCCAGCGTGCCAAAACCGCCCGGCAGGACCACATAGGCGGAGGCGTATTTCACGAACATCACCTTGCGCGAGAAGAAGTGGCGAAACCCCAGGCTGATGTCCTGATACGGGTTGGCGCTTTGCTCGTGGGGGAGCTGGATATTCAGGCCGATGCTGGGGGAGCGCCCGGCGAAGGCGCCCTTGTTGGCAGCCTCCATGATGCCCGGGCCGCCGCCACTCACCACCGCGAAGCCGGCATCCGACAGCTGGCGGGCGACTTCTTCGCCCAGCTGGTAATGCGGATGTCCGGGTGGAAAGCGCGCGGAGCCAAAGATGCTCACGGATGGCTTGATGTGCGCCAGGCGCTCGAAGCCCTCCACGAACTCCGCCATGATCTGGAAGATCTTCCAGCTTTCGCGGGTCAGAGCGGAGTCGTCAATCGGGCGCAGGCCGGGGTGTTCGGCGCGTTCGCGGTCGTTCATGCGGAGGGTTCCTCGTGTCGAAGGCCAAGCGTAACGGGCGCCCCGGGTCGGTACAAATGGTCGCGGCACAAAACGGGGCTGTAGAATGGCGCGCACCTTCCGCACGGATACCGCATTGATGTCACAAGCCCCCCTCGTTCTGGTCGACGGTTCGTCGTATCTGTTTCGGGCCTTCCATGCCCTGCCGCCGCTGACCGCGCCGGATGGCGCCCCGACCGGGGCGATGATTGGTGTGGCGAACATGCTGCGCAAGCTGCGCGCGGACTACGGCCCGGAACACATGGCGGTGGTGTTCGACGCGAAGGGCAAGACCTTCCGCGACGACATCTACCCGGAATACAAGGCCACCCGCCCGCCGATGCCGGACGAGCTGGCCGCCCAGATCGAGCCGCTGCACGAACTCGTGCGGGCGATGGGCCTGCCACTTTTGTGCGTCGAGGGCGTGGAGGCCGACGACGTGATCGCGACCCTGGCCGATCAGGCCGCCGCAGCCGGGCATGACGTGGTGATCTCCACCGGCGACAAGGACCTCGCCCAGCTGGTGAATGACCGCATCACCCTGGTCAACACCATGAGCGGGGTCACGCTGGACCGCGAGGGCGTACAGGAAAAATTCGGCGTGGCCCCGGAGCAGATCGTCGACTACCTCGCGCTGATGGGCGACAGCGTCGACAACATCCCGGGCGTGGACAAGGTCGGCCCCAAGACCGCGGCCAAGTGGATCGCGAAGTACGGCGATCTCGACACCATCCTCGAGCAGGCCGACGACATCGGCGGCAAGATCGGCGAGAACCTGCGCGCCGCGGCCGAGCGCCTGCCCACCTCGCGCGAACTGATCACGGTCAAGCGCGATGTCGAGCTGGATGCCGGCCCCAACGACCTGAACATCCGCGAGCCGGATCACGAGCGCCTGCTGGAGATGGTGCGCCGCTACGGCTTCACCCGCTGGCGCGCGGAGCTGGAGGGTAGCGAGGACGAGGCCGCTGACGGCAATCCGGGCCCGTCGCAGGCGAAGGGCGACTACCGGACGCTGCGCGAGGAGGCCGAACTGGCCGAGCTGCTGGAGCGTCTGGACAAGGCCGACCGAGTCGCCTTCGACACCGAGACCACCAGCCTGGATGCGATGCGCGCCGAGATCGTCGGCATGTCCTTCGCCTTCGAGCCGGGCACCGCGTACTACCTGCCGCTGGCACACACCGGGCCGGATGCCGAGCCGCAGCTGCCGCGCTCGGAGACGCTCGAGCGCCTGAAACCGTGGCTGGAGTCGGAGCGCCACGGCAAGCTGGGCCATCACCTGAAGTACGACCGCAACGTGCTGGGCAATCACGACATCACCCTGCGCGGGATCGTCGACGACACCCTGCTCGAGTCGTTCTGCCTGGACGCCGGGGCCAACCGCCACGACCTCGACTCCCTGGCCGAGCGCCACCTGGACTACAAGACCACGCACTACGAGGACGTGGCCGGCAAGGGGGCGAAGCAGATCCCGTTCGCCGAGGTGGATATCGGCATCGCCACCGATTACGCCGGCGAGGACGCTGATATCTGCCTGCAGCTGGATGCGGTGTTCCAGCCACGTCTGCAGGCGGCCGAAGGCCCCGCGTTTGTCTACCGCGAGATCGAGATGCCGCTGGTCCCGGTGCTGGCGGATATCGAACGCGTCGGCGTAAAGGTGGACCCGGATCGGCTCGGCGAGCAGAGCCAGGAGCTGCTGGCCGAGATGGAGCGCATCGAGCGCGAGGCCTTCGAGGAGGCCGGCGGCGAGTTCAACCTCGGCTCGCCCAAACAGATCCAGGAGATCCTGTTCGAACGCCTGGGCCTGCCGGTACTGCGGCGCACACCCAAGGGCCAGCCCTCCACCGCCGAGGACGTGCTGGAGCAGATGGCGGACGACTACGCCCTGCCGCGCCTGATCCTCGAGCACCGCGGCCTGTCCAAGCTGCGCAGCACCTACACCGAGACCCTGCCCCGGCGCATCCACCCGGAGACCGGTCGGGTGCACACTTCCTATCACCAGGCGGGGGCGGCCACCGGGCGGCTGTCATCCTCGGAGCCGAACCTGCAGAACATCCCGGTGCGCACCGAGGCCGGCCGGCGCATCCGCCGCGCGTTCATCGCGGATGAGGGCCACCAGCTACTGGCGGCAGACTACTCGCAGATCGAGCTGCGCATCATGGCTCACCTGTCGCAGGATGCCGGCCTGCTGAAGGCCTTTGCCGAGGGTCAGGACATCCACCGCGCAACCGCCGCCGAGGTCTTCGGGCTGGACCCGGAGCAGGTCTCCGGCGATCAGCGCCGCGCGGCCAAGGCGATCAACTTCGGCCTGATCTACGGCATGTCCGCCTGGGGCCTGGCGCGCAACCTCGGCATCGAGCAGGGCGAGGCGCGCGAATACATCGACCGCTACTTCAGCCGCTATCCCGGCGTGCACGACTACATGGAACGGGCGCGCGCCTCCGGGCGCGAGAACGGCTACGTCGAGACCCTGTTCGGCCGCCGCCTGTACCTGCCGGAGATCAACAGCCGCAACGGGGCGCGGCGCCAGCAGTCCGAGCGTGTCGCGATCAACGCCCCGATGCAGGGCACGGCCGCCGACATCATCAAGCGCGCGATGGTACGGGTCGCGCACGACCTCGAGGACACCGGGATTGACGCGCGCATGATCATGCAGGTGCACGACGAACTGGTGTTCGAGGTGGCCGACGCGGCGGTGGAGGACCTGAACACGCTGGTGCGCAAGGCCATGAGCGGGGCCGCCGACCTGGACGTGGAACTGGTCGTAGACGTCGGCGTCGGCGCCAACTGGGACGACGCCCACTAGCCCCCATGCTGGCCCATCGCTTCAACCGAATCGCCGCCTGGCTGGTCGCGCTGCTGCTACTCGCGAGCGCCTGGATGCTGGCCGAACGCTACCTGGACAGTGGCGCCGCCGAGGTGCCGATCGTCCAGCCACAGGCCTGCGACCTGAATGCCGGCCCCTGCAGCACCGCCCTGGCACAGGGCGGCGAGGTGCGCCTGGAGATCACGCCGCGCCCGGTACCGATGCTGCGGGAGCTGACGCTGGACCTGCAGCTGGATGCCGCGGCGCAGACCGCGCTGAACAACCCTGAGGCCCTGGACCTGGACCTGGCCGGAGTCGAAATGTATATGGGCTACCAGCGCCCGCGCCTGGAACACACGGGTGATGGCCGCTACCGCGGCACGACCACGCTGCCGATCTGTACCACCGAATCCATGACCTGGGCAGCCACCGCGATGCCGGCAGGCAAATCCGAGGCCGCCTTCGTACAATTCCGCTTTGTCACTGCCCGCGATCACTGATGAACCCCTTATGAACCGTATCCCCGTCAGCAGTCTCTTCTGGGCCTTCGCGGTGGTCGCCGCAGGTGCTCTGCTGGTGTATGTCACTCTGGAGCCGGGCGAGCCGCCGCCGCGCGATCTTGCAGGTCATGCGCAACTGCCCATCGCCGACGAGGTACAGGGCGGACCGATCGAGCTGCCGGTCGCCACGCACGCGGAGCGCTTCGACCTGGGCGATTACACGGACCAGTACGTCTGGCTGTATTTCGGCTATACGAGCTGCCCGGATGCCTGCCCGACCAGCCTGGGGTGGATTGGCGGGGCGCTGAACCGCTTGCCGGAAGAGTTGCAGGGCCAGGTGAACGGTGTGTTTATCAGCGTCGATCCGGAACGAGATACCGAGGACCGCCTGGCCGATTACGTGGCCCATTTTCATGCCGACATTCACGCGGCCACCGGATCCGAAGAAGACTTGAAGCCCGCCGCTAAGCGCTATGGTGTCTTCTACGAACGCCGCGCAACGGATTCGGCGATGGGCGACATCATCGACCACAGTTCATCGACCTATCTGATCGGGCCCGAAGGCGACTTGCTGGAGATTCACCCTCACGGGACCAGCGCGGCCGATCTGGTCGAGACCCTGAGGGCACACGCCCAGTCCCAGGGAACCGATGACTGACGGGGCAACAGCCACAGGAGCGCTGCATTCAGGAGTGTGAAGCCAATCACGTTCATTTTCGGGAACGGATGGAACTCAAGGCAACTGACGCTTTCTTACGTTACAAGCGCTCTAGCCCAGCGCGAGCCCGCTTCTCTCCCTGAGCGGGCAGGCCTCGCTCCCCCCTGTCGAGGCCGAATCTTGCCCCGGCCCTCCCCAAGGCCGGGGCATTTTTTTGTCTGGGGTTCATAGTTCGCGCCCGGGGCGGGCCACGGTCAGTCTTCGACCGGCTGGAGCCACTCGGTCAACAGGCCGCGCAGGTCATCGACCCCCTGATTTTTCAATGAAGAAAAGGTCTGCAGGGTCGCCTCGATCCCCAAGCCTTCCAGCTCACGCTGGGTCGCGTGCAATTGCTTGTCGGCCGCCTGCCGCGAGAGCTTGTCGGCCTTGGTCAGCAGGCAGTGCAACTGGCAACGCTCCAGCGGCACCCACTCCAGCAGCTGACGGTCGAGCTCGGTCAGGGGACGACGGATGTCCATGATCAGCACCAGCCCTGCCAGGCACTCGCGCGACTGCAGGTAATCCCCCAGCAGCCGATCCCAATGCTGGCGCTGGCCGGCGGACACCTTCGCGTAACCATAGCCGGGCAGATCCACCAGCCGCCATGCCTCGTCCGGCGGCAGGGCGAACAGGTTGATTTCCTGGGTGCGCCCGGGCGTGCGGCCCACCCGGGCCAGGGCCTTGCGCCCGCACAGGGCATTCAGGGCGCTGGATTTGCCGGCATTCGAGCGCCCGGCGAAGGCAATCTCGATGCCGTCATCCTCCGGGAGCTGCTCGACCTGGGCCACGCCCTTGATAAAGGCGGTCTCGCGAAAACGGGGTTCCATGGGGCGGGGGACGTCCTTGGCCGAGTGCGGAGCTCGGAATATTTTTGAGCGCAATTTAGCATTGTGCTATAAACTGCGCCGCTCAAGGAAACACTGGTCAATGTACACCCTCGCGTTGGTACCCCAGGTTTTCCGAGACAAGGCGCGCCGTGCAGCGGGTAGTGGTTCTACCCGCAAGCGGCGCAACGCAGGATCGGGAAACTGGGGTACCAACCCCATAACCCATTACAATGCAGGGGCTCGGCCGCTTTTGCGCGCGAACGGCGTTGCGGCTCCCTTGTGCAGAGTGACTGCACGGCAGTCGCCGCGCCTTGTTCGCATGCAAAAGCGACTCGAGCGCGAGGGTGTACATTGACCAGTGTTTCCTTCATGTTGATCGCCCTGCCAAGGGGCACAAGGAACGCGGGTCCGACCCGGCACGCATTTACATGCAGGAGAATCTTCGATCATGAACCACAAGCTTTCCGCTCTCTTTGCTGCCCTGTCCGTCTCCCTGCTGCTCCCGCTGTCGGCGGCTCAGGCGGGCGATCCTCAGCGCGGCCAGGAAATCTCCCAGTCCTGCGCGGCCTGCCACCAGGCGGACGGCAACTCGACCAACCCGGAGTGGCCGAAGCTCGCGGGCCAGCACCCGAAATACACCGTCAAGCAGCTGCGTGACTTCAAGGAAGGCGAGACCCGCTATGATTCGCTGATGGCGGGCGAAGTCGCGGATCTGGACGAGCAGGATATGCGCGACCTGGCGGCTTACTTCGCCGAGCAGTCCATCACCACCGAAACCGCCGACGAAGACGTCGTCGAACGCGGCGAGCGCATCTACCGTGGCGGCATCCCCTCCCAGAACGTCGCCGCCTGCATCGCATGCCACGGCCCGAATGGCCAGGGCAACCCGGAGGCGATGTTCCCGAAGGTTGCGGGGCAGCACGCCACCTACAGCGCGGACCAGCTTTACAAATTCCGTGACGGAGAGCGTTCCAACGACGCGGGTCGGATGATGCGCAATGTGGTTCAGCGCATGTCCGACGAAGACATCGAGGCCGTGTCACAGTACATGGCCGGGCTGTCGTCCGACTGATCGTGCCGGAGCGCCGTGCAGTCCGGGCGGCGAACCTCCCAGGGAAGGGGCGGCCATAGGCCGCCCCTTTTTTGCTGTCCGGGGCAGACAAATTTTCCGCCACCGGGAATGGAGCGGGGGCTCGGCACGTCAGACAGGTCGGATCAGAGAAACTGGCCAGCTCCAGTAACAGGGTTTGCACGAAACTTCCGTGCAGTTTGTCTAGGAAATTGAACCCCGACAGGGGTGCTTCGCATAGTCGCGAAGGTCAACGCAGGTTTCAGCATGTCGAATAACGAACAGGTGGCCGGGTCTGCTCCCGCGACCGGTGCCCGCAGCAAGTCCGCCCGCGCCCCGCGGCGCAGCCGCATCCTGGTCGAGTTCATGGGTTCCATGAGCCTGGCGATCACCCTGCTGGTGGCACTGGCCATCGCCTCCGTAATCGGTACAGTGCTCGTCCAGAACCAGCCCTATACCGACTACCTGATCGACTACGGTCCCTTCTGGCATGAGATCTTTGCCGGCATGGGGCTTTATCAGGTCTATTCCGCCACGTGGTTCCTGCTGATCGTCACCTTCCTGGTGGTCTCCACCTCGTTCTGCGTCTACCGTCAGAGCCCGGGCATCCTGAAGGACCTGCGGCGCTACAACCTGCA
Source organism: Thioalkalivibrio sp. ALJ2 (assembly GCF_000378325.1). Taxonomy (NCBI): domain Bacteria; kingdom Pseudomonadati; phylum Pseudomonadota; class Gammaproteobacteria; order Chromatiales; family Ectothiorhodospiraceae; genus Thioalkalivibrio; species Thioalkalivibrio sp. ALJ2. The sequence goes on along the minus strand of NZ_KB899554.1, from coordinate 238,160 downwards.
GGTGAAGGAAAAGTCCCTGCGCTCGTTCCACTCGAGCGCGACCGGGGAGCTGGACCAGTCGCAGCAAGAATTCATTGATCATGCCCGGCGTGTGCTGAAGGCCCAGGGCTTCAAGGCACGCGAGAAGGAATCCGAGGGCCAGACGGTGATCGCGGCCATGAAGGGCCGCTGGAACCGCCTCGGCTATCTGCTGACCCACGTCGGGATCGTGGTGATCTGCGTGGGCGCGCTGGCAGACGGCTCGACGCTGCTCAAGGCCAAAGAGTGGCTGGGCATCATCGAGATCGAGACCCGGGGCGTCCCGGTGTCCGAAGTACCGCGCTCGGCCTGGGTGCCGGTCTCCAATCCCTCGTTCCGCGGCATGGTCGAAATCCCGGAGGGCTCCTCCGCGGACGTGGTGTTCCTGCCGATGCGCGAGGGCTATTTCGTCCAGCAACTGCCGTTTCGTATCGAGCTGGAAGAGTTCCGAATCGAGCGCTTCTCGACCGGCGCGGAAAGCTCCTACGAGTCGGATCTCGTGATCCATGACCCCAACCGCGACGAGCCGCTGCGGCATACCATCTCGGTCAACCACCCGCTGATCTACAACGGGTACGCGATCTACCAGGCCAGCTTCGCCGATGGCGGCACCCGCCTCGATATCGAGGCGATCCCGCTCGGCGGCGAAGCCCTGCGCTCGCTGGAAGTCCCCGGGCGCGTATTCCAGGAGCAGGAAATCCCGACCCCGCAGGGTGACACGCGCATCATCGAGTTCATCGACTTCAAGGACCAGAATGTCGTACCGCTGCTGAATGAAGAAGGCCAGCGCGAGAACCGTCAGCTGGGCCCGAGCTTCGATTTCCGCCTGATGGATCGCACCGGGCACGGGCTTTACTACCGCAACTACATGCGGCCTGCACTGCAGGAAGGGGCGATGTACTTCCTCAGTGGCGTACGCGAGAGCCCGAGTGACGAGTTCGTGTACCTGTTCCTGCCGGCGGATGCCGATGACTCGCTGGACCGTTTCCGCACCTACCTGGCAATGCTGCACAACGCCGAGGTGCGCAACACCATCGCGCGCGAAGTCGCGGCCGACGATCCCTCCGGCACCGCGATCGCCCAGACGACCTCGGAGCTGATGCGCCTGTTCGCCGAGGGCGGATACGGCGCGGTGCACGCGGAGATTGACCGCCGCGTGCCGGAAGAACAGCGCGAGCAGGTCGGCCAGCTCCTGATGCGGGTGCTGCACGCCGGACTACAGGGCCTGTACATGGAGGTCCTGGAAGACGAGGGTGTGGTCTCGATCCAGGAAGAGGAGCAGCGCTGGCTGGAAGACGCTGTCTCCGCAATCAACGCGATCAGCCTCTACGAGTCACCGTTCTATTTCCACCTGAGCGACTTCGAGCACCGCGAGGCCTCCGGTCTCCAGATTGCGCGCGCCCCGGGGCAAAGCACGGTGTACACCGGCAGCGTGATGCTGATCATCGGGATTTTCCTGATGTTTTACGTGTCGTATCAGCGTCTGTGGATCATCGCCCGACGCCGTGAAGACGGCAGCGGAACGCAGGTGACCATGGCCGGAACCAGTAACCGGCACAAGGTAGAATTCGAGAACCGTTTCGCGCATCTTAAGCGTTGGATCATCGATCAGAAGCCGGCCAACGGCTCGGGCGATGGCCAGAAGTGAATCAACTAATAAGAACGACTAACCGGTAGCAGTCGGAGGAGCGATCCATGTCAGTACCCCATGAGGCCCTGGATTTTGAACGGCCCAGTATCTTCCGGCGCATCCGGCCGCTCGACTGGGCATACTTTGCGCTGGTGCTCGCCGTTGCGGTGATCGCTCACTGGCAGTATGGCCACCTGATGGATCGCTACGACACCGGCGGCCTGATCCTCGCCGCCGGCATGAGTGCCTGGTTGGGCTGGTTCTGGCGCCCCTGGCAGCTCTTTTCGATCATCGTCGCCGCGCTCTCGCTGTTCGGGGTCTGGTTGTACGGTGACGATCTGGCCCGGGGCAGCACCAACTTCTGGCTGAACTACATTGGCTCCGGCCAGGCCGGTGTGATGTGGATGAGCGTGATGCTCTACATGGCCACCGCGACCTACATCCTCGGCCTGTTCAGCAAATCCGACTTCCCGTCGCGCCTCGGGGCCGCTTTCGCCTGGATCGGCTCGGGCGCCGGCATGATGGCGCTGATGGTGCGCTGGCGCGAGATCTACCTGACCGACCCCAGCTGGGGCTACATCCCGGTGTCCAACCTCTACGAGGTGTTCATCCTGCTGGCGGTAATGACCACGCTCATGTACCTGTACTACGAGCAGCGCACCGGTCAGCGCACCATGGGCGCCTTCGTGATGCTGGTGATCGCCGCCTCGGTGACTTTCCTGCTGTGGTACATGTGGGACCGCCAGGCGCACGAGATCGAACCGCTGGTGCCGGCCCTCAACTCCTGGTGGATGAAGATCCACGTACCGACCAACTTCGTCGGCTACGGCGGCTTTGCCATCGCGGCCATGCTGGGTGTGGCCTACCTGATCAAGCACCGTTTCGAGCGCACCCGGCCGGATGCCGCGATCACCCATCGGCTGCCCAGCAAGGATGCGCTGGACAGTGTGATGTACAAGGCCATCGCGATCGGTTTCGCCTTCTTCACCATCGCCACCGTACTGGGCGCGATGTGGGCGGCCGAGGCCTGGGGCGGCTACTGGACCTGGGATCCGAAGGAGACCTGGAGCCTGATTCTGTGGCTGACCTACGCGTCCTGGCTGCATATGCGCTTCACCAAGGGTTGGCGCGGCCCGGTCATGGCCTGGTGGGCCATCATCGGTCTGTTCGTGACCACCTTCACCTTCCTGGGCGTGAATATGTTCCTGTCCGGGCTGCATTCCTACGGAGAGCTGTAAATGAGGCGTCGTGATTTCCTGGGTGCCATGGGCGGTGCCGGATTGCTGCTGGCAACCGGCACCAGCCTGGCCCGCGAATACCGGGATGGTCAGAACTTCCGCACCATCCAGCCGCCGGTCGACACCGGCCTGGAGGATGGCAAGATCCAGGTGGTCGAGGTCTTCTGGTATGGCTGCCCGCACTGCTACTCGTTCGAGCCCTATGTGCAGGAGTGGCAGAAGGGGCTGGATGACGATGTCGAGTTCGTCTATCTGCCCGCGCCGATGAACGATGTCTGGGCCCTGCATGCGCGCGTCTTCTACACCGCACAGAAGCTGGAAGTGCTGAACGAGGTCCATCAACCGTTCTACGACGCCATCCATGACCAGGGTCGCGAGCTGCGCTCGGAAAGCGCCATCCTGCGCTTTATCAACCAGCGCGGCCTCGACGCCGACGAGTTCCGCGAGGTGATGCGCTCCGAGGAGATCCGCCGCAAGGTCACCGAGGCCGGCCAGGACGTTCAGGAGTACGGCGTCGAGGGTGTGCCTACCCTGATCATCGACGGCGAGGCCGTGGTCTCGGCCAGCATGACGCGCAGCCACGAGGAGATGCTCGACGTCGCCGATTTCCTGATCGAACGGGCCCGGGGCTGACCCCGCCCGTGTCCAGGGTCCAGCGTCGGGTGGCGTAACGCGTGAGCACAACCGTCACTACGGCCCAGCGACTGGTCGAATGCCTGGAACAGGAACAGGTCGAGCGCGTGTTCGGCCTGCCGGGCGAAGAGAACATGGCCGTTCTCGACGCCCTGGCCGATTCCCCCATCGAGTTCATCACTACGCGCCACGAGCAGGGCGCGGCCTTCATGGCCGACGTCCATGGTCGCCTGTCCGGCCGTGCCGGGGTCTGCCTGGCGACCCTTGGCCCGGGGGCGACCAACCTGATCACCGGTGTCGCCGATGCCAACATGGATCACGCCCCGCTGGTCGCGATCGCGGGCCAGGCCAGCACTCACCGGCTGCACAAGGAGTCGCACCAGGTCCTTGATCTGAAGGGCCTGTTCCAGCCGATCACCAAGTACAGCTCCAGCGTGGTCGAGCCCGAGATACTGCCGGAGGTTGTCCGCAAAGCCTTCAAGTGGGCCGAGGGCGGCAAGCCCGGCGCCAGCTTCATTGAACTTCCGGAAAACGTGGCCGCCCTGCCATGCCCCAACCCGCCACTCCCGGTCCATGCCGGACCCGAGGCGGTGCCGGCCGAGGCCTCCCTGGAGGCCGCGGCGAAGTTGCTCAACGAGGCCCAGCATCCGCTGATCCTGGCGGGCAACGGCGTCATCCGCTCGGGAGCCAGCGGAGCCCTTTCGCAGCTGGCCTCCGCGCTGAATATCCCGGTCGCGAACACCTTCATGGCCAAGGGCGTGTTGCCGTTCCGCCACCCGCTGGCCCTGGGCTCGGTGGGCCTGCAAAGCCAGGATTTCGTCAATTTCGGCTTTCACAAGGCCGACGTCATCGTCTGTATCGGCTACGACCTGGTGGAATATCCACCCAGGCTCTGGCACCCGACCGGCGACCGCACGCTGATCCACATCGACTCCGCCCCGGCCGAGGTCGATGGCCACTACAATGTCTCATCCGAGGTGATCGGCGACCTAAATACCTGCCTCGCCCGCCTCACGGATCTCGTGGACCCGCGCGAGGAGACCATCCTGCGCCCGCTGCGCCAGAACCTGATCGACGACATGAACGAGCATCGCGAGGACACCCAGTTCCCGCTGAAGCCGCAGAAGTTGATCTGGGACCTTCGCACCGCGGCCGAGCTCGACGCCGTGGTGATTACCGATGTCGGGGCGCACAAGCTCTGGATGGCGCGCATGTTCCGCTGCGAGCTCCCCAACACCTGCCTGATCTCGAACGGGTTCGCCAGCATGGGCATCGCGCTGCCGGGAGCGATCGCGGCGGCGGCGCTCTACCCCGAACGCCAGGTGATCGCGGTCACCGGAGACGCCGGCTTCCTGATGAATGTGCAGGAACTGGAAACGGCGGTGCGCCTGAACCAGAGCTTTGTCGTGCTGATCTGGAACGATAATGCGTACGGCCTGATCGAGTGGAAGCAGGTGCGCGAGTACGGGCGCAAGGCCTTCGTCGATTTCGGCAACCCGGATTTTGTCCAGCTGGCGCACTCGTTCGGCGCCAGCGGTGTGCGCATCGGCCCGGGCGACAGCCTGGAGGCCGCCCTGCGCGAGGCCCTCGCCACCCCCGGTGTCACCATCATCGACTGCCCGGTCGACTACAGCGAAAACCTGAAGCTGACGGAACGTTTGGGCGAGTTGGTCTGTCCATTCTAGGTAGTATCCGGGCGGACCTTCCGCCGTTCTCTGGGGAACAAAGCAGTATGACGGCCACGGCCAGCGGCAAGCATGCCGAACCCGTTCGCGCACAACCGGCCTCGCCGGAGGTACGCGGACTGACCTATCAGCACGACCAGGGCGCGCAGCGCCTGCGCCTGTTGAGTTTCAATGCCCAGGTGGGCATCCCCTCGTCGCGCCTGCACCACTATCTGACCAACTCCTGGAAGCACGTCCTTCCCTATAAGGGGCGGATCGGCAACCTGGATCGCGTGGCGCGTTTCATCTCCGACTTCGACATCGTCGGCGTCCAGGAGCTGGACGGTGGCAGCCTGCGCTCGAACTTCGTGGACCTGGCCTCCTATCTGTCGGAAAAGGCCCGCTTCCCGCATACCTACAATCGCATCAACCGCAATCTCGGCCAGTTCGCCAAACACTCGCTGGCCTTGTTTTCGCGGCTTGAGCCGGAACGGGTCGAGATGCACCGCCTGCCCGGGCCGCTGCCGGGGCGCGGGGCCATCGAGGCCCGTTACGCAATGGAAAATGGCGAGGAGCTGGTGCTGTTTCTGCTGCACCTGGCACTCGGCCGGCGCGCACGCCAGGCCCAGCTGGACTACGTCGCCGAACGGATCCAGTCGGAACGCCACGCCGTGGTGATGGGGGATCTCAACTGCCAGCAGGACAGCCTGGAGATCCGGCGTTTGGTCGCCCGTACCGGGCTGCTGGAGCCGATCAGCTGCCCGGCCACCTACCCCTCCTGGGATCCGCGCCTCGTGTTCGACCACATCCTGCTGACCCCGGACCTGCATGTCAGCGACATGCGCGTGTACAACGTGGCCCTGTCCGACCACCTCCCGGTCGGTATCGAGATCGAGCTGCCAGCCGCCCAGTCGCTGCACGGAACCCGCCACACCGCCTGAGTCCCATCGCTGGCGTCCGCGTCGCGGACGCGGTTAAATGATCCCGGCACGTCCAGACCCCACAGCCCTTTCGGGAGCCCCATGTCCGCCAGCGAGATGCGCAGGACCATCATCGACCTCGAGCGCCGCCTGGAGCGCGAGCAGGTCCAGCAGGATGCACTGAGGCGGGTGGCCCTGAGGGCACTGGCGGTGGTCAGCGCCCGCGTGCCGGCACTGGATGGCGCGGTTCAGGACCTGTCCCGCGCGGTGGAGTCCAGCCCGCCCGACTCTGCCTGGATGGATCGGCTGGGTGCACAGCTGGCCGACGCGGTCCGCAGCTCCGATCACCACGAGGACCTGGCCAGCGCTGTGCTCGAGGTCGTGCGCCGCGGACTGAACGGGTTCGATTTCCTGGACCCCGGCCTGGATGACCTGCATCGCGCGACCGAACGGCGCGACCGCTCGGAGATCGAACGAACGCTTTCTCAGCTCTTCCGGGTGCTGCACGACAAGTGCGAGCGCGCCATGCACGAGCGCGACGAGCTGTCGGACGTCGTGGGCGAGATCTGGCATCGCCTGGAAGACGTCGACTCGGCCCTGTCGGAAGACGAGAAACGCAGCGAACGTACACGCGCCTCGGTTGCCACCCTGCACGATGGCATCTCGGACAATGTCCGGGCCATGAAGGGCCGCATGGACGACCTGGAGGACATCGCCACCCTGCGCCAGGAGATCAGCCGGGGTCTGGATCGCGTGGTCGAACATGTGGCGGCCTTTCGCAATCAGCAGGAGAACGATCTGCTCGAGGCCCTGGAGCGCAACCGCCTGCTGCGAGCGAAGGGCCGTACGCTGGAGTCGCAGGTCAGTGCCCTGCGCAAGCGGCTGGACCAGGCGCGGGCGGAGGCCTACCGCGACAGCCTGACCGGGCTGCCCAATCGCACGGCTTTCGAGCGCTACCTTGATGGCCTGCGGGAGGACCTGGGGGCGGAGCAACCGGCCTGCCTGCTGGTCTGGGACATCGACCGCTTCAAGGCGATCAACGACGAATACGGCCACAGTGCCGGCGACAAGGTGCTGAAGGCCGTCGCAGAGATCCTGGCCGAGGGCGTGCGCAGCGAGGACTTCGTTGCGCGCTACGGGGGCGAGGAATTCGTGATGATCCTCACCTCCGACCCGGACACCTGCCAGCGCCGTGCCGATTCGATCCGCGAGGCCGTGGATCGCCTGATCGTACGGGCCGGCAAGACGCGGCTGCGCGTGACCATTTCGGCGGGCATGTGCCCGATCGCGGCCGGACAGTCCACCGCGGCCATCTTCGACGCCGCGGATCACGCCCTGCTACAGGCGAAGAAGCTCGGGCGCGATCGCGTGGAGCGGGCCGACCGCGAGCCACACCCTTCCTGATCCCCCGGGAGAATTTCCCTGATAGGAGGCCGTTGTGATTGCCGAGCCATCCCCCCAGCTGATCTTTGGCGAGGTCCTGTTCGATGTCTTTCCCGATGGACAGCGCGTCCTGGGCGGAGCGCCGTTCAATGTCGCCTGGAACCTGCATCAGCTCGGGGAGCCGGTCTGTTTCGTCGGCGGCATAGGCAACGACCCAGCGGGCGCCGCGGTGCAGGCCCGCATGGATGCGATCGGCATGGACGCCCGCGGGCTGTATCGGCACCCCGAAGCCCCGACCGGCGAAGTCCGGGTCGAACTCGCCCGCGGCGAGCCCAGCTACACCATCGTGCCGGACCAGGCCTACGACGACGTACCCGCAGCCTGGGCCGATGCGCTGCCCGCCTCCACGCCACTGCTCTACCACGGCACCCTGGCCCTGCGCCGGGGGAATCACGACCTGCTGGCACGCCTGCGCGAACGCGCCGGGCACCGCTTCGTGGACGTGAACCTGCGCGACCCCTGGTATACCCGGGACACGACGCTGGACCTGATACGGGACGCCGACGTGGTGAAGCTGAACCAGGACGAGCTGGCCACCCTGGTCCCCGGGGCTGCGGACGACGAGGCGGAGACCGCCCTGCTCGAGCAGGCGGGCATCCGTCAGGCCCTGGTCGTCACCGCCGGGGCCGGCGGGGCGATCATTCGTACCGTCAACGGCGAGCGCTTTGCGGCCCCGGCCCCGCCGGTACCCGAGCTGCGCGATGCGGTCGGGGCCGGCGATGCCTTTGCCAGTGTCGTCCTGCTCGGCATGCGACAGGACTGGGGCTGGCCGACCACCCTCGAACGCGCGCTGGCGTTCGCGGCGGCGGTCTGCACCCTGCAGGGCGCCACCAGCGACGACCCCGGCTTTTACCAGGACGCCCGCAACAGCTGGGATTGAGCACCGGACCACCCGGTCCCCTCTTGCGAGGCAGTTCCTGGCCGTCCGTAACCCGGGTTTACGGCCGCCAGCCGAACTCGTCGGCCTTCTGGCGAGCCAGCGCCGGGATGTCAGTGGCGACGAACTTCTCGTGCAGGACCTGCACCCCGATCATGTGGTTGATCACCGCGTCCAGCTGGACCTGGGTGGCCGCCGGGGTGGTCTCGTCCTCGTGGATCTCGAACACGCGGCGCACGCCTTCCGGGTCCAGCAGACCCGCCTCGGCCACCTTCTCCGGCGACAGGTAGCGGTCGGCCAGGGCCTTCATCGCTGCCCACTTGACCGGGTCGGTGTGCGCCGGCGGGGCCATGAACGCGAACTTCTCGCGCTCGTAGAGCACCTTCGGGAGCAGGCCCTTCATCGATTCGCGCAGCACGTACTTCTCGGTGCGGCCCTTGATGCGCAGGGTCGGCGGCAGGTGGGCGCAGAACTCGGCCAGGTGGTGGTCGAGAAACGGCGGGCGCGCCTCCATGGAGTTGGCCATGTCCATGCGGTCGCCACCCCAGGTCAGGATCTGGCCCTCCAGCATGGTCTTGATCCAGACGTACTGGGCCTTGTCCAGCGGATGCCGGCCATCCAGCATGTCGTCGTCCAGGGCGTTGGCGATCGCCTTGCCGGGCTGGTAGTCCTGCATGCGTTCGCGGCGCTCCGGCGCCAGCAGGCCGGGCACGTGCTCGGCTGCCGCCAGCCAGGGCTGCAGACAGGACGGCGTAAAGCCCATCATCTTCGTGAACTCGGGGTCGTCGACCTCGTCCTCGGCCAGCATCGCGCCGGAGAACAGCTCGTTGGACTCGTTCAGCATCTGCTGCCAGGCGGCGCGGTCAGCCTCCGGCAGGGTGTCCAGGCCGTGCAGGAACATGTCGCGGCGGAAGGCCGGGTAGCCACCGAACAGCTCGTCCGAGCCCTCGCCGGTCACCACCACCTTGTAGCCCGCCTCGTTCACGTGCCGGCTCATCAACAGCTTGGCCACCCCCAGCGTGTTGTAGATGGTGCGCTCGGCGTGCCACAGGGCCTCTTCGAAGTTGTCGTAGAGGTGATCCGCATTCAGCTTCAGGATGTCCTGGTCGGCGCCGACGCTCTCGGCCATCTCGCGGGCAATCGCCGTTTCGTCGTAGTCGTCGTTGTCGAAGCCGATGGTGAAGGCCTTGACCGGCGACTGCTGGCTGGCCGAAGCCAGGCCCAGGGTGATGCAGGAGTCGATCCCGCCGGAGAGGTAGCAGGCGACCGGCACGTCGGCCTCCAGGCGCAGCTGGACGGCCTCCATCAACTGTTCCCGCACGCCCTCGATCCAGTAGTTCTCGTCGGCATCCTCCTCCGGCGGGCGCTCGGAGGCCAGCGGGAAGTCCATGTCCCAGTACTTCTCCTGGCGCACCTTCAGCTTGCCGTGGGCCCGTTCGACGATGACCATGTGGCCGGGCTTCACTTGGTGGATGCCCTCGAACGCAGTGGTGCCCGGGACCATGGTCTGCATCAGCTGGTGGTACAGGCCGTCATCGGCAAACTGGCGCGGGACGTCGGGATTGGCGAACAGCACCTTCAGCTCGGAGCCGAACACGAAGCTGCCATTGGCCTCGGTGAAATACAGCGGCTTGATGCCGAAGCGGTCGCGGATCAGCACCAGGCGATCATGCTCGCGGTCATACAGCGAGATCGCGAACTCGCCGCGGAAGTGCTTGATCGCATCCTCCAGCCCCTCGCGCCGGTACAGGTGCATGACCATCTCGGAGTCGCTCTTGGTGCGGAACTGCACGCCGCGCGAGGTCAGGTCGGTACGGATGCGCTTGTAGTCGTACAGCTCGCCGTTGACCGCGGTCATGATCGATCCGTCGGTCATACAGAACGGCTGGCGGCCGCGGTTTTCGTCCAGGTCGATGATCGACAGGCGGGCATGGGAGAAGCCCACGCCGCGGTCGTCCAGCGTCTTGTAGCCGAAGCCGTCGGGGCCGCGGTGATACTGGATCGCGGCCATGTTGACCAGGGTCTGCGGGTCCACCTTGCGGTTGGGGTCGGCGTGAAAGATTCCGGCGATGCCACACATGGCATGTCTCCTTGGTTCGATTCCGTGGGTGCGAGCGGGGCGCGGTTTACGGCGCGCCACACCGCTCGCGGTTCAAGTTCGACTTTGGCTCAGTCTTCCGGGGTATCCATGACCGCGCTGATCCGGCGGACCACCGTGGTCAGCAGCGCCATGCGCACGAACACGGCCCCGCGGGCCTGGGCGAAGTACCAGTTGTGCGGGGTGTCGTCGAGGTCCGTGGACAGCTCGTCACCGCGTGCCAGCGGGTGCAGGATGACCGCGCCCTTCTTGAGCGGGGAGTTGCGATCCAGCTTCAGGCCCTCGCCCATGGACTCGAACGTGTCGCCCACCCAGGCAATGGCGTTGATGTAGACGACGTCCAGTTCCGGCAGCAGCGGGTCCAGTTCGTGCACCACGCGCAGCTTCAGGCCGGCCTCTTCCAGCTCCTCGCGCTGACCCGGGTCAAAGTTCTCGTCCTCGCGCGAGATGATCACGACCTCTTCGATTGCCTCCGGGAACAGGCTTAGCAGGCGCAGCAGCGAACGCACCGTGCGCATGCGCGAGGGCACCCCGATGATACCGACCTTGATGCGGTCCTCCGGCGCCACCGGGCCGGTGAACAGCTCCGGTCGCCACTTGGCCAGGGTGTAGACGTCCGCCAGCGCCTGGGTCGGATGCTCGTCGATCCCGTTGCCCGCGTTGACCAGCGGGATGCGCAGGTTCTCCAGCATGTTGTGCGCCGCCTCGCCATCCGAGGAGCGCAGCACCAGCACGTCGCCGTAGTTGTTGAACATCTCGGCGATGTCCGCCAGCGACTCGCCCTTGGCGATGCCGGTGCTCTTGGGGTCGGTGATCGACATCACCGCCCCGCCAAGCCGGTGCCAGGCGCTCTCGAAGGACAGCCGCGTGCGCGTGGACGGCTCGTAGAACGCACTGATCAGAATCTTGCCGGCCAGCGGCAGGTGCATCAGCGCCGGAGTGGTCTCGTACTGCGCCGCCAGACGGAACAGCTGCAGCAGTTCATCGCGCGAGAACTGCTGACTGGAAACCACATGCGCGGCCGCCAGCTTCAGGAGCGGGTCCGGGTCTTCCTCCACGGCCTCAAGGAGCGCCTTCGGGCGGTCGGTGCCGGCGGCGCCGTCTTTCGGGTGGAGCACGTGCAGGGGATCTTCGGTGTAGTTCACCAGAGGCATCCTTTTTTCCAGTCGCGAATGAACAGGGCCAGCAGCAGGATCGGGGTCAGGGTGGCGACCAGCGTGGCAACCACAACGATCACGGACAAGGCAGTCGACGAGATCATCATGCGGTCCGGACCTCCTCGGCCGCGGCGTCGCGGGACAGGCGACCCCAGTCGAACGGCCGCGGCGCCAGCCAGGTACTCAGCACCATCACGGCCAGGGAGACGGCCGCGCCCACCAGTGCCGCGACATAGAAGCCGATCAGGAAATAGCTGGCCAGCCCAATGCCCGACCCCAGTATCATCGACCAGGCCGCGCCCTGAGGGTTCGCCCGCCGCCAGTACAGCCCGGCGACGATCGGCCAGATCGCCGAGGCCACGAAGGCCCCCGTAAAGTACAGCAGTTCGGCCAGCGAGCCGATGATCGGCAGCGAGCCGCGATAGCTCGCGGCCAGCCAGGTCAGCAGACCGAGCAGCACCACGATCACCTTGGTCGCGCGGAACTGGCTCTGCTCGCTGGCCTGCGGGCGGATATGGCCCCGGTAGATATCGCGGGTGACCAGGTCCGAGGTGGCCGCCAGCAGCGAGTCGAGGCTCGAGGCCAAGGCGGCGAAGACGACGATGAAGACCACGATCGCGCCGGTAAGGCCGAGGACCTCGGCCGCGACCAGCGGCCCGACCATGTCCGCGGCGGGCACGTTGATGCCCAGCGCCGGCGTGGCCAGGGCGATGAAGCCGGCGACGATCGGGATCGGCAGCCACAGCAGCCCGCCCAGCAGGTAGGCGCGGAAGCCGACGTTGCGGCCGAACGCGAAGGCGCGCGACCACCAGACGTTGGAGTGGAAGATCTCGCCCACCCCGAACAGCAGGTTGTTGAACAGGAACATGATCGCGGCCGGGAACAACAGGCTCAGCAGTTCCGGGCGCTCTTCCATCAGGTTGAAGTGGATCGCCTCGAAACCGACCTTGTCGATGGTCAGCCAGGCGATGAACGCCGCGCCGGCGATGATGATGATGGTCTGGATGAAGTCCGTGCCGATGACCGCGCGCAGACCGCCCAGCAGGGTGTAGATCACGCAGACTGTGAGGATCACGCTCATGCCCACGCGGTAGTCGATGCCGGCCAGGGCATTGATCAGCACCCCGCCGGCCATCGCCATCGAGACCAGCCAGCCGAAGGCATAGATCAGCGAGACCACCAGGAATACGCGCCAGGTGAAGGTGCCGAAGCGCAGGCGGATGAAGTCGCCGGACGTAAACCCGCGCGGCATCAGCTCGCGGATACGGCGCGCCAGCGGCGCGAACAGGATCAGCCCCAGCGCCCCCAGCGAATACCCGAGCATGCCCCATACACCGAGCTGCAGCGCCAGCTGCGGGGCGGTCATCGTGGTGTTGGCGGTAACCCAAGTGGCCATCGCGGTCGCGGTGGCCAGCGCCAGCCCGACGTTGCGCCCGGCCAGCATGTGGTCTTCGGCGGTCTTGTTGTGACGACCCAGCCACCAGCCGAGCGCCACCCAGAGGATGCTGAATGCGATCAGCAGCCCCCAGGCGATCGAACTCGGGAGGATCGGGTCGTCGAGGCCGGTCACGAGGCCTCCTTCACCTTCTTGATCTCGCGGATCGCCTCGTCGGTGGTCATCACGCGGGCGTAGCGATCCTTGATGGTGGTGATCGTCGCCTTCTGCATCTCCGGGGTCACCGTCGCGGTGGCGTCGTCCATCAGCGTGACATAGAAACCCAGGTCACAGGCATCGCGCACGGCCGTGGATACGCACTCGTTCGAGTACACACCCACGATGAACAGTGCCGAGATGTTCAGGTTGCGCAGGATGTAGTGCAGGTTGGTCGAATTGAAGACGCCGCTGGCGGTCTTGTCCAGCACGATCTCGTCGCCCACCGGTGCGACCTGCTCGACGAACTCCGCATCCTTGGAGCCGGGCGCGGCATGCAGGTTCAGGCGCTTGTGGCCCGGGCTGCGGTCGCGCCCGTCGTGGGTCAGCGAACGGATACGCGTGTGGATGACCTCCAGCCCCTGCTCGCGGAATGCATCCTGCAGCCGGCGCACGTTCGGCAGCACCGTCTGCTCCAGGCGGTTGAAGTAGTACTCCTGTGCCTCGGGCGGCACGCCGGACTGCACCGAGTCGGCGAACACCCCATGACCGCGCGCGGCATCCAGGTACTGCAGGTCAATGCACAGCAGAGCGACGTGGTGCTCGCGCAGTTCCTGACGCAGCACCGGGGTCGTGATCAGGCTCTCCTGGTACTGCTCGCGCAGCGGGTCCAGAGAGTCGTAGTCAGTGAGCTGGGAGACGTTGTCGTTATTGGCCATGCCGGGCGGTCCTTGGGTCGCGGTGATCGGGGATGCTCACGAACGGGCGGCCAGGGCCAAGGCGCTTTGCAGCGTCAGGTTGGCGCCGGTCTCGATGTCCTCCCAGTTTGTCCATTCCGCCGCGGAATGGCTACGCCCCTGCAGGCTCGGTACGAAGATCATGCCGGTACGCGTGATTGCACTCATGCTCTGGGTGTCGTGCGCAGCGCCGCTGGGCATGGTCAGGTACTCCAGCCCCATGCGTTCGGCGGTCGCCTCGATGGTCTGCACGATGCCCGTGTCGCAGCGCACCGGATCGATCTCCGAGAGCACGTCGAACTCGAACATCAGGTCACGCCGGCGCGCGAGGCTGGACAGCGTGCGGCGGGCCGCGTGGGCCAGCGCGGTCAATACCTTCTCGTCGGTATCGCGCACCTCGAAGGAGAAAGTCGCCATGCCCGGCACGGTGTTCGCCGCGCCCGGCGAGAGCTCCACGCGGCCGATAGTCGCGCGCGAGTTCGGGCTGCCGTGCTCCTCCAGCAGGCGATTGATCTCGCCGCCGAATTCGGCCAGCCCCTGGAAGGCGTCGATGCGCATGTCCATCGGCGTGGTGCCCGCATGGTTCGGCTGGCCCTTCAGGCGCACCTCCCACTTGAACAGGCCGGTGATGGCCTCGACCACGCCCACGCTCAGGCCGCGGCGATCCAGCACCGGGCCCTGCTCGATATGGGTCTCGATGAAGGCATGCAGGGTGTGCGGGTCGCGTCGCGCGCTCAGGGCGTCGTCGGCATTCAGGCCCCAGTTGGCCATCGCCTCGACCAGGGTGATGCCCTCGAGGTCACGGGCATGGCTGATGCTCTCCGGGGTCAGCTTTCCGGCCATCGCCTGGGAGCCGAACATGCCGCCGAAGCGGCCCTCCTCGTCAGTGAAGTCGATGACCTCCAGCGGGTACTGCAAGTCGACCTCATGTTCCTTGGCCGTGCGCAGCACCTCCAGCCCGATCAGCACCCCCAGGGCACCATCCAGCGGGCCACCACCGGGGACGGTATCGAGATGCGAGCCCATGGCGACCACCGGGCGCTTGCCGTCGTAGTCCAGGCGACCGTGCAGGTTGGCGGCGCCATCCTGCCAGACGTCGAGGCCCGCGGCCTCCAGGCGGCCGCGAAACCACTCGCGCCCCGCGCGGTCGCCCTCGCTGAACGCCCGGCGGTGCAAGCCACGGTCGGCATCGCGTCCAATCTGCCCCAGCTCGGTAATGTCCTGCTGCAGGCGCTGCATGTTGATCTTGAGTTCGTGCATCGTGTTCTCCGATAGGGCCGCCGGCCCCGGTCGCGGTACACGCGGATCGACGGGGCGGGGCAGGTGAATTCAGTCGCGCGGGCGACCGCGCAGGATGGCCACGATCAGGACCAGAAAGACGACGCCTCCCAGCGCGAAGAAGCCAAACGCGCGGGCCAGGCTGTGGTGCGCCACATCGATCCGGGCCTCGTCGGCCCAGTCGTCCGCGCCATCGGCCCGCAGGCGAAAGCGATATTCGCCGTCCGGGAGGCCGCTGATTACGCTGCTGGTGTCGCCACCGCGATAGATCACGCGGGCGTCGTCGAAGTCCGGACCGCTCGCCTGTTCGAGTTCGACGGGCCCCTCGGCGTTCCATTCGAGGGTTAGACCGCCATCACGCGAGTCCGTGGGCGGGTCGTCGAATCGGGGCTCGGCCAGTACAACCAGCGGCAGCAGCAGAAGCAGCAGGCTGGCGGGCAGGAGGGAGCGCATGGCGCGTTACCTGGCGGCCACGCCGCTCAGGTTTTCACCTCGAACGGCTGCAGACCGGCACGAGGCTCGGTGGTGTTCATCGCCTCGACCAGGAGGGTAAGCCCTTCGTCCAGATCCGCCAGCCGCTCGGGCGGGAGAGCGTGCAACGCGCGGTTCAACTCGCCCTGGGGGGCTGCCGGGGCGTCGGACAGGAGCGCCTCCCCCTTGGGCGTGACATACAGCCGCACGATGCGCTGGTCCTTCTCCGGGCGGCGGCGCTCGACGAGCCCGCTGTATTCCAGCTTGTCCAGCAGGTTCGAGGTGGTCGAGGCATGCACCGACAGCCGGCGCGAAAGGTCGCTGACATTCAGCCCGGGCGTGCGCTGCAGCTCCCACAGGGCCCACAACTGCGAGGCACTGATCCCGCAGGCACGCTCCACTGCCCGCGAATGCCCCTGCAGGGCGCGGATGATCACGCGCAGCTGACGGATCACGGAACGCGACAGATCCGGTTCCCCTTCCGTCGCGGGGCGATGAGGTTCGTTCTGGGCAGAAACAGCTGACATCACAGTCGGACTCAGTATGGCAAATGCCATATAGTTTTGTACAAAAATAATGGAGTTGCAACTTGTCCTTTGCTGGCGAAAGCGGCGAGCGCGTTCTATTAATGGGGTTTCCGGCTAGCCGAGGTCACCAGGATCCGGTCTCTGGGCAACAAAACGGGCCTCTCGTTAGCCATACGCGACAGAAACGGTTGTGGCGGTTCCTCGGGAGCTCGCCATCGGTCCCCCGGGGGTACAGGGGCCTGTTTCTCTTTCGGATTCCAGGATCGAACTGCCAAAAGGAACGAATAATGAAAAACAACATTTCGTGGAGTCTCACTCCACTGGCCGGGGCCGTTGCCACGGCGCTTCTTCTGGCGCCAGCGGTCAGCCCCGCAGAACAGGAGGGTGCAGGGGGCGTCGAGTTCGATTTCTACGGGTCACTGAGACTGCAGTACGAAACGGCGGACCCGGATGGCGAGGACAGCTATGACGGCTTCCGGGATGCCTATTCACGCATCGGCTTCAACGCCAACTATGAGATCAATGAAAGCCTGAACGCGTTTGCGCAGCTGGAAATCCCGCTCGACCTGGCCAACGGCCGAGTACAGGACCCCTTCAGTGGCGAAGACGAGGACGTCCGCATCGGCAAGGTCGGGCTCGACGGCGCATTCGGTACCGTGGCGTATGGCCGCGATTGGCTGCCGTATTACAACGCGATCGCCTTCCCGGTGGACATGTTCTACTCCTACCAGAGCGGCTTCGCGACCTATACGACCTTCCGTGAGAGCAACAGCCTCATGTACTACTCTCCGGACTTCAACGGCTTCTCGTTCGCGGCCTCCTACAGCGCGAACGGCGGCTACGACGATGCATCGGGCTCTCCAGATGATCGCTACCAGGTGACCGGTTCGTACGCCTTCGGCGACACGACTCTTTCCGTCGGGGTCGATGATGCCAATGGCGAGCAGAACACTCGGATCTGGGGGGTGTCCGCGATGCACAGCATGGGCCCATGGTCGATGGGTGCCAAGGTCGAATACATTGAAAGCGACCAGGACGCCGGGGCCTTCGGGGACGACGGCGACGTCGCCGCGAACATCTACGCCGCCTACGCCGTGGGGCAACATATATTCCACGGAACCTACGCCAACGTCGACAACTACGGCGGAGACGTCTTCCACCTGGGCTACGCGTTCAACTGGATGGACGGGCTGTCCCTGTTTGCCGAGTACTACTACGAAGAAGAAGCAACCGGTGCGGTACCGGCATCAAGGGCCCGAGACACCGGCCGGGCCGGGGCTGACTTTCCCGAGGATGGAAGCAACAACGTGTTCATGGTCGGCATGCACTACAGCTTCTAGAAGCCAATCCGCCGCGCACGTTTGTTGCTCACCCGCTAGCGGGTGAGCAATGGAAGTCAGCCATGAAGGTCCCGAATTTTTCGTTTCGGATTCCGACGGCCGGATGCCAGAACGAAACGACTCGTACCTCGGGAGACGCGGTCTCAATCGAAGACTACCGCCCTGGCGGTCAGACAGTTCCAGGCGATGGACCGGAGAACGTCTGGACCAGCGTCCCCCAATCACACCAAGGAGGTGAGCGTGAGCGACAACGCACAAGACCCGAAACGGGAGATCGAGGAGCTCGAGGCCCGTTACGAGACCGATCACGAGATCGGGGAACAGAACATCAACCCGCTGGGGCTGGATCTGCACAACCCGGTATTCGCCGTCAGCGCCCTGCTGATCCTCGCGTTCGTGATCCTGTCCCTGATGTTCCCGGAACAGGCCGACGAGGGCCTGGGCGCCACGCGTGCCTGGATCGGCGAGACCTTTGACTGGCTGTTCTTGTCGGCCGGCAACCTGTTCGTGCTGTTCTGTCTGGCCCTGATCCTGCTGCCGGTCGGGAGCATCCGGATTGGCGGCCAGGATGCGAAGCCGGACTTCAGCGTGCTGTCCTGGTTCTCGATGCTGTTCGCCGCCGGCATGGGCATCGGCCTGATGTTCTGGGCCGTGGCCGAACCGGTAGGCTACTTCACCGAGTGGTTCGGGACGCCTTTGGGCATCGAGGGCGGCACCGAGGAAGCGAAGCACGCGGCCCTGGGTGCGACGATGTATCACTGGGGCCTGCACCCATGGGCGATCTATGCCGTGGTAGGCCTGGCGCTGGCGTTCTTTGCCTTTAACAAGGGCCTGCCGCTGACCATTCGCTCCGCGTTCTACCCGATCTTCGGCGAGCGGATCTGGGGCCCGCTCGGGCATGTGATCGACACCCTGGCGGTACTGGCCACCCTGTTCGGCCTGGCCACCTCCCTGGGTCTTGGGGCGCAGCAGGCGGCATCGGGGCTGGAGTCGGTGTTCGGCATCGAAGCCGGCCTGAACACCCAGGTCGCGATCATCATCGGCGTCACGGTAATTGCCCTGTTGTCGATCATGCGCGGCATCCATGGCGGGGTGCGCGTGCTCAGCAACATCAACCTGACGCTGGCGGTGGTACTGCTACTGTTCGTGGCCCTGTTCGGCGGCTTTATCGCCTTCCTCTCCAATACCGGCATCACGCTGAGCGCCTACGCCCAGTACATGTGGCCGCTCAGCAACCCGGTGGGTCGTGACGACCAGACCTTCTATCACGAGTGGACGATCTTCTTCTGGGCCTGGTGGATCTCCTGGTCGCCGTTTGTCGGCATGTTCATCGCACGGGTCTCGCGCGGGCGCACGGTACGCCAGTTCGTGACCGCGGTGCTGCTGGTGCCAACGGCCGTGACCGTGATCTGGATGAGTGCCTTTGGCGGGACCGGCCTGGATCAGGCCCGCGACGGGGTCGGTGCACTGGCCGACGGCATCAGTGACTCCTCGCTGGCGCTGTTCCAGATGCTCGAGCACCTGCCGCTGACCACGATCACCTCACTGCTGGCAATCACCCTGGTCCTGGTTTTCTTCATCACCTCGTCAGACTCCGGCTCGCTGGTGATCGACTCGATCACCTCCGGCGGCAAGACCGACGCCCCGCAGTCCCAGCGCCTGTTCTGGGCCACGGTCGAGGGCGTGATCGCCGGTGTGCTGCTGGCGGTGGGTGGCGCGGCCGCGCTGCAGGCCCTGCAGGCCGGTGCCGTCAGCGCCGGCCTGCCCTTCGTGATCGTGCTGCTGTTCATGTGCGTCAGCCTGATGATGGGGCTGTTCCACGAGCTCAAGCTGATCCGTCTGAAGGAGGCAACCGGGTAAGCCGTCGGCAAAAGTTACCCCAGGCGACCCAGACCCCGCCGGTCCCTCGACCGGCGGGGTTTTTTCTGCGCCGTGCTCACCCTTCTCATATCGACACAGTCCCTGACCGTCTAGATCACTCGACGACGGATTGCTGAGGAGATCTGTTCGAAACCAATGACGACGACCAGGATCACCAGGATGATCGTCAACGCCTGATCGAACTGGAACATGCGCATTGCGGTGGACAGTTCGACCCCGATGCCGCCGGCCCCGACCAGCCCCAGCACCACGGCCGAGCGGATCGCCTTTTCGACCCCGTACAGGCTGGTGGCGGTCATCGAGGCCGTCGACTCGGGGAGGATGGCCCCGAAGATCACCGAGAGCCGGCCCCCGCCGGTGGAGGCCAGGGCCTCGGATGGCCCCTTCGAGACCTCCTCGATACGTTCGGAGAAGAAGCGTGCGCAAAAACCGATGGTGTCCATGATGATGGCCAGGATTCCGGCCAGCGGCCCAAGCCCCACCGCAACCACGAAGATCAGCGCCCAGATCAGATCGGGGATGGTGCGCATGGTGGCCACGATGGTCCGGCTGAGGGTCCGCACCAGGCGATTGGGGGCGGTGTTCGAGGCGCACAGCAGGGCCATCGGCACGCTCAGGATTACGCCGACCGTCACGCCCACAATGGCCATGTTCAGGGTTTCCAGCATGGACCAGGCAATCGGCTCCAGCCGGCTGGTCTCGGGCGGCCAGGCCTGAGCGAAGAATCCCCCGAGATTGCCGAATCCCTGAACCAGACGGGCCAGGGTGACATCAACGGACAGAAAGCCCTGTATGAAGAAGGCAGCGAAACCTACAAGAATCACCCAGGTAAAGACCGAGGGCGAGGTGAATCGGGCGGGCGCAAGCGCCGCCACTCGTTGATCGACTGGATGCATTGGGTTGGTTCCGTGAAAGGTCTGGGCGCGTCAGGAGGCAGAGGCAGCGGTTGCGAGAGGCACTTCCTCCCGCGGGTCACCATCCACCCGGACCTCGCCGTGGTAAAGCGATTCGAGGCTGGTGGTATCGAAATCGGAGATACGCCCCTGGAGCTGGATCTTGCCGGCCTTCATGCCAAGCAGGCGGTCGCCGTACTCACGAGCAAGGTCCAGCTGATGCAGGGTGCATACCACGGTCATGCCCTCTTCCCGCACGATCTCCCAGAGCAGGTCCATCACCTCGCGCCCGGATCTCGGGTCGAGGCTGGCGACGGGTTCGTCCGCCAGGACCAATCGCGGGGCCTGCATCAGCATGCGTGCAATGGCTACTCGCTGCTGCTGGCCGCCGGAGAGCGTGTCGGCACGCTGGCCGGCCCGATCGGCGAGCCCTACTCGGTGCAGGCAGTGCATCGCGCGGTCGCGCTCTTCCTGCGGTGCCCAGGGGGAGGCCAGTGCCATCACGCCCAGTGGCTGGCGTCCCAGCGCACCGAACAGGACGTTCTGCAGGACCGACAGATTGGCGACCAGGTTGAACCGCTGGAAAACCATCCCGACGGAGCGGCGTACTTCCCGCAAACGGCGTCGGCCAGCGGTGGCGATGTCGATGCCAGCGACCTCGGCGGTGCCGGCATCCGGCCGCTCGAGGCCAATCAGGCAGCGCATCAGGGTCGACTTGCCGCAGCCGTTCGCCCCGAGAAGGACGGTACCTTCTCCGGGGGCGACCTCGAAATCGAGACCGCGCAATACATGGATCGAGCCAAAGTGCTTGTGCAGATCCTTGACTACAATGGGGTTCATCACATCACTCCACGGAGCGAGGACCCGATGCCCAAGGGCACCGGGTCTCCTGCTGCAAATGTTGCTGCCGGGGCTTAGTTCAGGCGAATGCCAACGAGATCATAGGCCTCGGTGATGAGGTCGAATTCCTCTTCGGTGAGGTCATTGACGAAGCGGGCATTGGTGTACTTGTCACGACGACCCGGCCCGAGTATGGCCTCCATCAGATTTTCGGCATCGGCCATGATCTGCTCGTTGACATGGGCCACACAGGCCTGGTCGAGGCCGCCGCGGGCGACAAAGGCATCGCGGGGCATGGTGTCGCTCTCGGCAATGACGCGGTAGTCGCCATTCGGGTCGCGCTCCTTCAGACGCGCAACATCACGCACACCGGATCCCATGGCATCCACGTCGCGGTTGATCAGGGCCTCGAAGCGCGCGCCATCCAGCAGGTGTGTGTTCACGTCACGATCAAGGTCCAGACCCGCATTCACCAGCATCCAGGACGGCACGATGTGGCCGGTGGTCGATCCCGCATCTTTCAGCGCGATGTCCTTGCCGCGCAGGTCTTCCAGCGAATGGATATCGCTGTCGGCATGGACCACGAAGGCGGTGCCGTACTCGGCGCGCTCGAGACCGACCATCAACTGCACATCCTGACGTGAGCGCATCACCGCGTACTCGGACGGGCCGGCCAGGATGATGTCGACCTGGTCGAACTGCAGTGCATTGACCGCGGCGGTGCGGTCACTAACCGGGAAGAACTCGATCCTGGATCCCACGGCATCGCCCAGGGCCTCGCCGAACGGGCCAAAGGTGCGAACCATCTCTTCCATACCCTCGATGCCGGTATCGGCAAAGCGCAGAGTGTCGGGACAGGGGTCAGCCTGAGCGGAGGCCGAGACACCGAGGGTCAGGCTCATCGTCAATGCAAGTGCAGTCTTTTTCATGGTCTCTCCATGCAGGTCACGAGGGGGCGGTGTGCCGACCATCAGGGTCCGGCGATTCGAGGCGCTACCCTGCCTGCCCCACGTTGCGCTCACGTGGCTTCCGCATGACAAGACCGTGACAAATGAGCCGCGCGCCCCCCCTGGCCGGATGTCACCAAATCGAAGCCCGCATGTAACCGCCCTGCCATACCCCACCACTAGGGTGGCATCCCTCCTGCCCGGCGCCGGTCTTCGGCTACCGGTCCGGAATATCCGAACAAGCTTTCGATTACAGGAGGGAGTACATGAAAGCCGTCAGATACACCGTAAATACTTCGCTGATCCTTGGGCTGGGGATCGCGATCAGCGCCCCGGCCTCGGCCGATCTGACATTCGATCCGCGCGGACGCCTGCACCTCGATGCCGCCTTCCACGACACCGACAACCTTGAAGACGAGGCCTTCCAGGACGGTTTTCTTGTGCGTCGGGCACGCCTGGGCGGCAGCGGTTCTCTCATCGGGAACTGGGGCTACCAGCTGGAGTTCGATTTCTCCGGTGGAAGCATCAGCTACAACGACCTGAAGGTCACCTACGACACTGATGCCGGCACCTGGCAGTTCGGTCAGTTCAAGGTGCCCCAGGGCATGGAGCAGCTGACCAGCTCCAATCGCATGACCTTCATCGAGCGCGCATCCTCGCAGGTCTTCACGGATTCCCGCCGCATCGGCCTGGGTTACGGCCAGTCCGGCGACAACTACCACTTCTCGGTGATGGGCTACTCCCACTCCATCGAGGGTGATCCCGATGGCGACGCCCCCCTGGGCATGGCCGGCCGTGTCACGTTCAACCCGATCCGGGGTGACCAGACGATCCATCTCGGCGCCTCGCTCTCTCACGAGGCCTTCTCCAGCAACGCGCGCGAAGGCAGCGTGCGCTTCCGGGATCGCCCGGAGTCGCGTCCGACCGAAGGCACCCGCCTGATCGATACGAGCTCGCTGGACGCGCGCTCCACCACCAAGGCCGGGCTGGAGTTCGGTTTCCTCAGCGGCCCGTTCCATGCCAGTGCCGAGTACCTGCAGGCCGAGGTGGATCGCGATTCGGGCTCCGACCTCACCTTCAACGGCTGGCATGTCCAGGCCGGCTACGTCCTGACCGGCGAGACCCGCGGCTACCGACCCACCGGCTTCCGGACCATTGATCCGCAGCGCCCCTCCGGTGCCTGGGAGATCGCCGCGCGCTACAGCTCGGTGGACCTCGGCGATGCCGACATCCTGGGCGGCGAGCAGAACAACTTCACGCTGGGCCTGAACTACTACGTCAGCTCCAACCTGCGCTTCATGGCCAACTACGTGATGGTGGACGTGAAGGACAGCGACGCGGTGGACAGTCTGTCGAACGGTGCCTTCCGTGATGA
Source organism: Thioalkalivibrio sp. ALJ2 (assembly GCF_000378325.1). Classification (NCBI taxonomy): domain Bacteria; kingdom Pseudomonadati; phylum Pseudomonadota; class Gammaproteobacteria; order Chromatiales; family Ectothiorhodospiraceae; genus Thioalkalivibrio; species Thioalkalivibrio sp. ALJ2. The sequence continues at coordinate 214,602 of NZ_KB899554.1, read as the reverse complement.
CAGCCCGAACATCTTCCTCGCCCGCATGCAGTACAACTTCTGATCTCCCCGTAGCCTCCTCGGGGGCCTTCGGCCACCGGACATCCCGTCCGGTGGCCTTTTTTGTGCGCTTGTCGAAACCACTCCACTGGCGAGTGGAAGATTGGATGGCCCACGGGGCTGAACAATGGCGACACCTTGATAGTGGGACAGGCGAGCCTGTTCACGGCGCTTGCCAAACGCCGTCAAGGGATCCGGGAAAGCGGAATCAGGCCGCCGTTCGGGAATAGGCGCGCGCGCTATCCGCCGGAACCTCGATAGTCACCACCTTGCCTTCGTCGAAAGGGTTTTCTGTATGAACGGTCAAGGGTGCGGCCTCGCTCTGACAGCGCAGGCGCCAGCCAGTGCCCTCGAAGTGGCAGCTCTGGACGCGGGCCCGCAGCCGATTGGCCCCATCGCCAGTGGTCAGGGTTAGCGCCTGAGGCTGGGCCAGCAGGAGTGCCTCGTCACCGACTTTTAACGCCTCGCCGCTGCTGGCCTCGAGCAGATGGCTGCCGCTGCGCACGCGGACCCGCCCGCCGTTCACGTCTTCCACGACCACGGGAATCCGGTTGGAGAAACCGACCAGACCAGCGACCCAGGGGCTCCCCGGATTGCGGAAGATCTCGCCCGAAGTCCCGCTCTGCTCGATGCGGCCGTTGCGCATGACCACCAGCCGGTGGCCCAGGGTCATGGCCTCGTGGAGGTCATGGGTCACATACAGCGCGGTGGTACCGATCCGGCGCAACAGGGCCGCGAGTTCGTCGCGCATCTGCAGGCGCAGCTGCGAATCGAGGTTGGACAGCGGCTCGTCGAGTAGCAGCAGCCGGGGCCGCGTGGCCAGGGCCCGCGCGATGGCGACCCGCTGCTGCTGCCCCCCGGATAGCTGGCGCGGGAGCCGATCTTCCAGCCCGCCAAGCTCCAGCAGCGCGAGCAGGTCCCGTAGCCGCGTGTTCCATTCCGCACGGGGAATGCGCCGGTGACGCATCCCGAACTCGATGATCTTGCGCACGTTCATGTGCGGCCATAACGCGAAGTCCTGGAAGACCATGTTCACCGGGCGCCGCTCCGGCGGGATGTGGAAACCGGGCCCGTTCACTTGGTGGCCCCCAATCGCGATCGTACCCTCGCTGGGGGTATCGAGCCCCGCCAGCAGTCGCAGCAGGGTGGACTTGCCGCAGCCCGAGGCACCAAGCACGGCGATCACCTCGCCGGAGGCGATATCCAGGTCCACCGAGTCCAGCGCGATGCTGTCCTGGTAGCGGCGGGTCAAGCCGCGGATACTGACGTCTACGCTGTCTTGGTTCATTTCGCGTGGTCCTCGCTGACAAGGAAATAGGACGGGAAGGCGCGTCGCACGGCCCAGCGGGCGGCGACGATAATCAGGGCGGTCAGGCTGCAGACGATCACGGTGGCGGCGGTGGCCCAGCCGTACTCCACGGTGCGGAAGGCTTCGTCGATGATCACCGGAATGGTCGGGTAGCCCGGGGGCTGCAGCATGATGGTGATCGCCAGGTCGAAGACGCTGGTCGCGAATACCGCCAGCGTGGCCGAGAGGAGGCCGGCCAGGACCATGGGCATCAGGATGCTGCGCAGGCGCGTGAACAGCCCGGCACCCTGCAGGGCGGCGCTGGCCATGAACGAGCCCGGCGTCTGCGCCATCGCACCGAGCACGATCCGTACGGCGATCGGGACCGAGGCCGCGGCCGAACACAGGATGATCGCCCAGGGACTGCCGTAGACCTGGATCCCGAGATCGGCCAGCCAGCGCTGATTCCACATGAAGATGTAGCCCACCGCCAGGACGATCCCCGGCACCGCCAGCGTAACCGTGGAGGCGACGTCGATGAACTGCTTCATGCGGTTGCTGCTGAAGGCCAGCAGGTAGGCGGCGAGAAAACCGACCACCATCGAGATGCCCGCGGCCGTGAAGGCGATGAAGAAGGAATTCCGCAGCGCCGGCAGCAGGGAGGATCCCTCGGACAGGACGTCGATGTAGTTGTTCAGCGTCAGATTGCCCAGGGTCAGGCCCTGACTGTAGCGGTCCATGAACGAGACCGAGAGGCTGGTTCCCAGCGGGGCAAAGATGGCCAGCGTCAGGAACACCAGGTTGATTGCGGTCAGCAGCGGCCACAGCCGCGGCTTCGGGCGGTTGCGCGGCGCCGCTGCCGCGGTCAGAAAGTCGCGACCGCCGTTGCGGAGCACCCGGATCTGCAGGGCAATGGCCGCCCCGACCAGGCTCACCAGCACGAAGGACAGTACAGCAGCACCTTCGAAGGATACGGGAACCGTCGCGACCTCCGCCCGAATGTTGTAAGGGATCAGCGGAAAGCTGAATACCGAGAGAAAGGCCGCCGGCAACCCGAAGTCGCCGATGCTGTCGACGAATACCAGGATCGCGGCGGAGGCGAAGGCCGGAATCAGCAGTGGCAGACGCACCCGCCACAGGGTCTGGACAGCGTTCGCGCCGCACAGCCGCGCTGCCTGTTCATAGCGCGAGACATCCCATTGCAGGGCCGCGCTGGTCGCCAGATAGGCGAGCGGAAAGTTGGTCAGCGCCATCACCGTGATCAGCCCCGGCAGGGAGAACACGAAGTCGTTCACCCAGTGCATGCCGAGCTGGGCGGCCGTGCCACTGCTGCGCGAAAACAGCACCCAGCCCTGGGCGATGATGAACGACGGCATCACCAGCACGAACCAAGCGGCGAAATCGATCAGGCTGGCGGTGGGGAAGCGGTAGTTGTGGCGGATCCAGGCGAGACCGGCGCCGATGATAGTCCCGAGCACCATGGTCCCGGTCGCCAGCAACAGGGAGTTGGTCACCGAGGTACGCCAGAGCCGGCGTTCCCAGAGATCCCGGAAGAGCTGAAAATCCCCGAGGGTGAAATCGCCGAGATAGAGGCGCGGGAACGCCAGGTGCAACAGCATCGCGGTCAGCGGCAGGGCGACCAGAATCAGCAGCGCGCCGGTCACCAGCCAGACGACCAGGGAATCACTGGCCGGCAGGCGGCCCATCAGACGGGCAAGCGGCGACGGTGTCGGGGCGATCGAACGCACGGGGACTGAGGTCATCGGATTTCCTTGGGCGTATGGAGCCACGCCCGGGTCGCTACAAGAAGAAGGGGCCCTGCCGTGTCCCAGCAGAGCCCCATTACTGCATCCGGCAGTGGAGGGGCCGGGTTACATCACCTGGTCAGCGAACCAGCGCTTGATCTCGGCTTCTACCTCGCCCATCCAGACGTAGTCGCTGAAGACGTACGGAGTTTCCCCTTCCAGGAAATCGTTCGGCGGCAGCAGTTCGTTCGGCGAGGCGTTGCGATTCACCGGCTGGAAGAACTTGTTGCGATGCTCGATCTCGGTCAGGTAGTCCTGCGTCTCGGCGGAAAGCAGCCACTCGACGAAGGCACGGGCGTCGTCCCTAACGCTCGTGTCGGCGGAGATGCCAACGCCACGGGCCGCGCCCGGCACACCCTCTTCCGGGTATACGATGCCAATGTCCTCGCCCTTCTCCACCTCGCCGTAGGTGTTGGGCTCTTCCAGACCGGCCACGCAAAGCTCGCCGGTCATCAGGGCCTCGGCCACCGGGCTGTTGGAGCGGTACATCCGCACACCGTTGTCGAAGACGTCCTGCCAGAATTCGTAGCCGGCATCCATGTCATCCTCGAAGAACGAGGCCACGTAGGGATAGGCCGGGCCGGAGATGTTCGGGTTGGGCATCCCGATGCGGCCCTCGAACTGTGGATCGCGCAGGGCGTCCCAGCCGGTGATGTCCTCGGTCCCCTCGCAGCTCGGGTTGTACGCGAGAAGGGCCGGGGCACTGATGGTGACCGGCCACCACGAGGCATCGGGGTGACGCTCGTAGATCTTCTGGGCCTGCTCGGTATAGTCGCTGACGGCCTCGGGCTGCCAGTCGTCCTTCAGGAGGATGCCGTCCTCGTGGAGCCGATGGACACTGCCGTGACCCATCACGTAGACCACATCCCACTGAGGGTTCACGCGCTCGGCCTCGATGCGGGCGAGGATCTCGCCGCCACTCATGTCGACGATCTGCACGTCGATGCCGGTATCCTCGGTGAAACGAGCGGCGATCGAATCACCATGGTCATGCAGATAGACCGTCAGGACGTCGTCGGAGAGCGCGACTTCGCCGGCATCGACATCATCGGCATCGATCGCCTGCCCAGCCATGGCGGTACCACCGCTGAATGCAGCACTGATGGCCAGCACCAAGGGGGCCAGACGAGCGGAAGGCTTCAAATCTTGCATGTCGGGTTGCTCCTGTCTTGCACGAATGGCGCACCCACGCTAGGCGGAGCGGATGACGAACCCGTTGCACTCGTATGAAGTTTTGTTAACGCACGCGGGAGGCCCGAGACCCCCTCCGATTGAACCGCTACCCGTGTGCGGAGTCAGGAGTTTCAGTAGGGTTTGGTCCATACAGTTCGGGCCGGAACATTCGCGAGAAGGGGATACAAGACCATGAAGGCAGCCTTTGCACCGCTGACAGCGGCCATCGCTGTGACACTGGCCACGACAGCACAGGCCGCTCCTCTCGGAATTGCTCACGGGCTCGATGGCGAGGACCGCGTGCTGGTGCATGCCGACGGGATGACCGCCGATGATGCGTTCATGACGCTGGGGGCACTGACGGTCAAGGGCCGCCTGATGCGCGACAGTGAGTTGGGGCATGACGACTACCGTCCGGAACTCGCCGATGGCCCGATGCGGGAGATCGGCGAGACCTGGCTCGGCCTGCTGGATACGGTGCACGGCAAGCTGGTAGATGAAGGGCGCATCCGCGCACAGTCCGGCAGTGACGACGAGGCTGCTCCGGCGGCCTATGCCGATGCCGCGTATCTCTACCATATGCATCACAGCGGGGGTCGCTTCGAACACCTGGGCCTGTACGACGAGATCACCCACAACCCGGCACCGCTGATGTCGGCGCTGGCGGACCACCTGGTCAACGAACGCTACGCCGACGGCGAGGTGGCAGCGGCGAATGACTCGGGCACCGATGCCCTCGCCTTCGGCCTCGACGCCCTGCACGGCCCCGCATACGCCTGGGTGCGCCAGCACAAGCCGGGTGGCGAGGACGACATGGGGCAGCTGGAGCATGAGACCCTCGCGGGCTGGCTGGGCCACTCGCGCGACGACATGGTCGAGATCGCCCGGGCCATGGCGGACACCGCCGACGCGGCCTGGGATGATGATGCCGGGATGTTTGTCCGCGACCAGGGCGCGGAGTGGTCGGTGGATCAGGTCGGGGCGCTGCTGCGTGGCCTCAAGGGGGTCTACGAGACGCTCTACCTGTTCGGGGATGCGGACGATCAGGGGCGCGCCGAGACGCTGGCGGACCGCACTGCGTCCATCACCCGCGCCATCGTGTCCGAAGACGGGCCGATCCGCGACTGGGGCCTGCCCGCACACATCGCGTTCGAGGACGGCGAGGCCCGTGCGGCCTCCGACCACGTCGACGTCGCCGCGCAATGGCGGTTCGTCCACCAGGTCACCGGCGGCTTTTCCCTGCTGCGCGAACGCGAGGGGACCGCAAAGCTGCTGAGCGAGCGGGCGCCGGAGCTGGAAGGCGAACTGGGTGCGGCGATTGACCGCCTGCTCGAGGGCGCGCTCGAATACCAGCTCGAGTCCACCATCGTCCCCACACGCCTGGCCTACGAGGATGGGTCGGTGACCGACCCGACCGTGACCACCCGGTCCGTCGCGGCCTTCATGATGGCCGTGGCCAATGGCTACCGTACGGGCGAGGTCTTCGACCGCCCAGGGTCCTGGGGCGACGACGAGGCGCTGGCGGAACGCAGCCGGGCGCTGTACGACGCCTTCCTCGATCATGGCGAGCTCCTGACCCAGCAGCTGATCCTCCGGGACTAACGCGCGATGCCCAGGCGACCGGCAGACGGGCAGACCCGGAGCCTCAGGGGACCGGTCGCTCTGCTGCCGCTGTCCCTGCCGGTGCTGGGCCTGGCCGCTCCGACGGCCATCGCCGAGGACGACGTACCCGTGCTCGACCCGGTCGAGATCACGGTGACCGCGCCCAGGCTGGCCACGCCGCTGGCGGACCTGCCGGCGGCGGTATCACGGGTGGACGAGCGCCAGGCCACCGAGGGGCGTCAGGGCCTGCAGCTGGACGAGTCGCTGAATCGCGTACCAGGGCTGTTCGCCCAGAACCGCTACAACTTTGCGCAGGACGCGCGCATCTCCATCCGCGGTTTCGGCTCGCGCGCGCCGTTCGGGGTACGCGGGCTGCGCATCCTGCAGGACGGCATCCCCGAGACCACCCCGGACGGCCAGTCACAGGTGGACGCCATCGACCTGCTGAACCTGCGCGACATCGAGGTCCTGCGCGGGCCCAGCGCCGCGCTGTACGGCAATGCCTCCGGTGGCGTGATCTCGGCGCGCACCCGCGACGGGCGCGACGCGCGTGGCTTTGGCGGCGGAGTCATGCTGGGCAGCTACGGCTATCGCCGCGCCGAGGCGATCGCCGAGCAGGATCACGGGACCCATCGCTACTCCCTGACGGCACACGACTTCGCCATCGACGGCTACCGCGACCAGTCCACCGCCGAGAAGCGCTACCTGCGCCTGCACACCGCCTCGGAGCTGGAGGCCGGCACGCTGAACTTCCACCTGCGCTACCTCGATGCCCCGCGCACCGACGACCCCGGCGGGCTCACGCGCGAGGAGATGCGCCAGAACCGGCGCGCGGCCGCCCCGCTGGCCACGGCCCTCGACAGCACCCAGGAGGCCGAGCAGCTGACCACGGGATTGAAGTGGGAGCAGTCGCTCGGCCCCGGCGAACTGCGCCTCGGCGGGTTCTGGACCCAGCGCGACTACGCGCAGCAACTGCCATTTCCCGGCGACTCGCGGGTAGCCTACGAGCGCGACTTCTACGGGCTCAACGCCCAGTACGAACAGGACATCGGCCCGACCCGGGTGCTGACCGGGATCGACCTGGAGGAACAGCGCGACGACCGCACCCGCCGCTGTACCGATATCCAGGGACAGGCGAACTGTCCGGGCGGCACCCCCTCGATCGACGACCTTGCGCTGGACCAACGCGAGCGCGCCCGCTCACGCGGGGTGTTCGTGCAGACCGACACCGCGCTGGGGTCGGACTGGAACGTGGTGCTCGGCGCACGCCACGACCGCATCCGCATGTCCATCGATGACCACTTCTCCGACCGGGTGGGCGAACCGGATCGTTCGGATGCGCGGACCTTCCGCGAGACCAGCGCGATGGCGGGGCTGATCTGGCACTTCCAGCCGGACTACCGGGCCTACGTGAACGTGGCCACCAACTTCGAGACGCCGACCTTCACCGAGTTCGCGAACCCCGAGGGCGGGGGCGGATTCAACGCCGATCTCGACCCTCAGCGGGCACGCAGCATCGAGGTCGGGATCCGCCGCGAGACCGGTCGCCTGGCCTGGGATGCCTCGGTCTACGCGACCCGCGTACGCGACGAGATCGCCCCGTTCGAGGAGCCCAACGTGGACGGTCGCACGTTCTACACCAACGCCGGCCGGACCGCGCGTAACGGCTTCGAGCTGGCGGTCGACTGGTCCGCGACGGAGCAGTGGACGCTGTCCAGCGCGCTCAGCCTGAACGATTTCCGCTATCGGGATTTCGTGGACCAGCAGGGCGAACGGCGCGACGGCAATCGCCTGCCCGGGCTGCCGCGCGAGCAGCTGTTCGTGGAGGCCGACTGGCGTCAGGGACCTTACTTTTTCACCATCGATGCGCTGTACACAGGCGGGCGCTACGTGAACGACGCCAACGACGAACGAGTGGGCGGACAGACCACGCTGAACCTGCGCGCGGGCCGCCACTGGCAGGATGGCAACGCCCATGTCGAGGCCTTCGTGGCCGCGAACAACCTGCTGGACGCAGACAACGTCGACAACATCCGCATCAACGACGGCAACCGCCGCTATTACGAGCCGGCCCCCGGCCTGACCCTGATGGCCGGCATGCGCATGACCTTCGGGCGCTAGAGCGCCACCACGCCGGACCCTGAGCCGTCATTGCGAGGAGGCGAAGCCGACGTGGCAATCTCCGAACGCTGGCAATGCGGTGCTTCCTGAGGGAGATTGCTTCGTCGGCTTCGCCTCCTCGCAATGACGGTGCGACGAAGCGCCGTCGCCGCTACGTCGCGGGATGCACCGAGCGCGACGAACGGCATCCAGAAAGGGTGCCCGGCTAATCGCGCCGCCCAGGCCCCTCCGGCGGTTCCTTCGGCTCGATCTCGTCGAGCCGCCCCTGTTCGATCTTGCGCAGGGTCTCGGGGTCGGTGGGGTCGTCGTCCTCCCAGTCGTGCCGCCGATACACCGGGAACGGATCTCGACGATAGAGGAACCAGCCACAGACCGCACCCACGACCGCGCCGAACAGGTGCGCTTCGAACGAGACCTTGGGGCCGCTGGGGAAGACACCCCAGAGCATGCTGCCATAGAGGAACAGGATGATGATGGCCACCGCGATGGACAGCGCATCGCGCCGGCGGATCCCGATCACCACGGCAAAGAACATCAGCCCGTGGGTCAGGCCCGAGGCGCCAATGTGCAGCCCCTCGCGGGCGAACAGCCAGACACCCAGCCCCCCCATCAGCCAGATCAGCGGGACTGCAACGCGCGTGGCACGCGGAAAGCCGTAGAGCGTGAGCATGCCGAGCACCCACAAGGTCGGCACATTGGCGAGCAGGTGACCCCAGGAGCCGTGGATCAACGGCGAGGTGATGATGCCCAGCGCCCCGACCGCGTCGCGCGGCAGAATACCCAGCCGCGACCAGTCCCCGCCCAGCAGGTCGTGCAGGGCGTGGATCACGATCAGGACGGCGGCCCCCAGCATCGGCCAGAGCAGCGCACGCCGAATCCGCTCCTGCTCGGCCCGGGGGTCGGCCGGAGGCGCCGGCCGGCGAAGATTCATCATCCGCCTAGCCTGCCATGCCTGGACAAGAGGTCCAATCTCTCCCATCCCCCGGCGCCGCCACGGGCACCGTCATTGCGAGGCCCCGCAGGGGCCGCGGCAACCTCCCGAAGCTTGCGCAGTGTCGGGGTCCGAGGGTTTCGGAGGGAGGTTGCTTCGTCGCTGCACTCCTCGCAATGACGGTGGCGGCATTAGTGCCCGCCCGGCCCCAGGTCGGCGCCCTTGTCGTGTTGCGCGAGCTTGTCGTGGAGTTCGCCGCTCTCGCCACGCGGCGTCCTGACTTCGACCTCCATGCCGTTGCGGCGGAACTTGCCGACGACCTTGTCGATGGCAGCCACCGCCGAGCTGTCCCATAGCGAGGCGCGCGTCAGGTCGATCTCGATGTGGTGGATGCCCTCGCGGTAGTCGAAGCTGTCGATGAACTTGTCCACGGCGACGAAGAACAGCTGGCCGCGCACGGTGTAGATGCGAGTCCGGCCGTCCTCCGACAGCGCACTGGTGACTTCGACGGCCTTGACCATCTTGCGCGCGAAGAAGATCGCCGAGAGCAGCACGCCGGCGAATACGCCCAGCGACAGGTCGTGGGTGATCACGGTGGTGCCGACGGTCACGATCAGCACGGTGGCGTCGGTGCGCGGCAGCTTGTGCAGGGTGGTCAGCGAGCCCCAGTCGAAGGTGGCGATGGAGACCATGATCATCACCGCGACCAGCGCGGCCATCGGGATCATCGAGACCAGGTCGCCGAGAAACACGATGAAGATCAGCAAGAAGATCCCCGCCGACAGCGTGGACAGCCGCCCCAGCCCCCCGGATTTGATGTTGATCACCGACTGGCCAATCATCGCGCAGCCCGCCATACCGCCGAAGCAGCCGGTGACGACATTGGCGATGCCCTGGCCCTGGGCCTCGCGGTTCTTGCCGGAGGGCGTGTCGGTCAGGTCGTCGAGGATGGAGGCGGTCAGCAGCGACTCCAGCAGGCCGACGATCGCCAGCGCGAAGGCGGTCGGGAAGATGATCTGCAGCGTCTCCCAGTTCAGCGGGATGTCCGGGAACAGGAACACCGGCAGGCCGTCCGGCAGCTCGCCCATGTCGCCGACCTCCAGCGTCGGCAGGCCCATGAAGTAGACCAGGACGCTGAGCACCACGATCGCGACGAGCGGCGGCGGCAGCAGCTTCGGATAGCCCGGGATCATCGGCAGGCCATAGAGGATGATCAGGCCGGCCGTGACCAGCGCCCACATGGTGGTGTCGCCATCCACCAGGTAGGGCACCTGCGACAGGAAGATCAGGATCGCCAGCGCATTCACGAAGCCGACCAGCACCGTGCGCGGGATGAACATCATGTAGCGCGCGAGCTTGGCCCAGGCGAACAGGATCTGGATGATCCCGGTCAGGATGGTCGCGGCCAGCAGGTACTGCAGTCCGTGCTCGGCGATGAGTGTCACCATCAGCAGGGCCATGGCCCCGGTCGCGGCCGAGATCATCCCGGGGCGCCCTCCGGCGAAGGCGATCACCACCGCCATGGTGAACGAGGCGTACAGGCCCACGCTCGGGTCGACCCCGGCGATGATCGAGAACGCGATCGCCTCGGGGATCAGGGCCAGCGCGACCACGATCCCGGCGATCAGGTCCGCGCGCACATTGAACAACCAGATCTTGCGCTGGCGTTGCAGGAAGTCGGTCAGGGTCTGCTGCACGTGGGAATCCCCAATACGGATGCGCGCCGCTGTATCGACCGGGGCCGGGACTGGCGGGCGGACAGGTGCGAGGGGAGGCTCACCGGTGTTCCACCTCTCGCAGGCGCGGTTGCAAGCGGTCTGGTGCCAGTACAGACTGAAACCGCCGAAAGGGGGCGAAGTCTAGCACCTCGCACCAAGACGCTGAACCGCGCGCCCCCTGTGGGGTCTCGCCGAGGCCCTTCCCACGACCAGCCCGAGGATCCCCATGCTGCAGCGCGTCATCATCGCCGTCGACTTCTCGCCTGCCTCCGCCGCGGCCCTGGCCGTCGCGCGGCAGCACTGCCCGGGGGCGAAGAAGCGCTTGCTCTACGTGATGAAGCCCTCTGATGTGGCCGGGCCCAGCGCCGCTGGCGCCTTCAGTGGCGCCGGCACCTCGCCGCTGAACGCGAAGGACATGCGTCACTCCGCGGAAGACAAGGTCCGCGCACAGCTCGAGGCGTGGGCCGAGGCGGACGACGAGGTCGCCGTGGCCATTGGCAGTGCGCCGGAGGAGATCTCCCGCCATGCCGAGGAATGGGGTGCGGACATGATCGTGATGGGCACGCGCGGTCGCAGCCAGATCGCCAGCATGCTCTCCGGGTCCGCGACCGAATGGCTGGTGCGCAACGCCCGCCTGCCGGTGCTGGTCGTGCACGACGTGCCACTGTCCGACTCGATGAAGGAGAAGCTGCCACCCGAGGGCGCGGTCAACTAAGCCCTCCCAGGGGCCGTAGCGCAAAGGCCGATCAGGGCACCGTCAGGAGGAGCAGCTCAGCTGGATGCCGGCGGCCCAGGCGGGCGGCAGGTCCGCGTAGGCCTCGTGCTCGGGCTGCTCGTCGAACGGACGCTCAAGAATGGCCTGCAGCCGCAGCAGCTCGGAGGTATCGCCCGCCTCGGCCTGCTCGATCGCGGCCTGCGCCAGGTGGTTGCGCAGGATGTACTTCGGATTGACCGCGTTCATCGCCGCCCGGCGTGCCTCGAACGGGCGGGCCTCCGTCTCCAGGCGCGCCTGATAGCGCGACCACCATCCGCGCCAGGCGGTCGCGTCCTCCAGCTCGGCCTCGAGCTGTTCGCGGATCTCGGGCTGCTCCAGATCCGGCAGCTGGCGGAAGAAGCGCGTGTAGTCGACGCCCTCCGCGGCCATGCGTGCCAGCAGGTCGTGGATCAGCTCCAGATCCCCTTCGCGTTCCTCCACCAGCCCCAGCTTCCCGCGCATGCGCGTCAGCCAGGCCTGCTCGAACCGGGGCATGAAGTCCACCAGAAGTGCCTTGGCCCGCTCGATCGCGGCTTCGCGGGTGGCGTCCTGGAAATGGATTACCAGGGTCTCGGCCAGACGGATCAGGTTCCACTGCGCGATCGCCGGCTGCTGGTCGAAGGCGTAGCGGCCGCCCTGGTCGGTGTGGTTGCAGATGTAGCCCGGGTCGTAGGCATCCAGGAACGCGAACGGGCCATAGTCGATGGTCAGCCCCAGCAGGCTCATGTTGTCGGTATTCATCACCCCGTGGCAAAACCCGACGGCCTGCCAGTCGGCGATCATCTCGGCGGTGTTCGCGATCACCTGTTCGAGCATCGCGGCCACCGGGTCGTCGGCGTCCGCCAGCTCGGGATAGTCGTGCGCCAGCGCATAGTCGATCAGTTCGCGCAGGCGTTCGCTGTAGCCGCTGTAGTGGAAATACTCGAAGTGCCCGAAGCGCAGGAAGCTGGGTGCCGCGCGCAGCACGATCGCCCCCGGTTCCACGCGCTCGCGCAGGACCTGCAGGCTGGAGCCGAACAGGGCCACCGCGCGGGTGGTCGGCACGCCCAGTGCGGCCATCGCCTCGGAGATCAGGTACTCGCGGATCGAGGAACGCAGTACCGCGCGGCCGTCGGCGCCGCGCGAATAGCGCGTGCGGCCAGCCCCTTTCACCTGCAGTTCCCAGTGCTCACCGGAGGTGGTTCGAACCTCGCCCAGCAGCTTTGCGCGTCCGTCCCCCAACTGCGGGACAAAGACGCCGAACTGATGCCCGGCATAGACACTGGCCAGCGGGTCGGGGCCCTCCATCGGGTGTCCTTCGGTGCAGGCCCCCAGCCAGGGCTGGCGGGCCAGGTCGGTCGCGGCCAGCCCCAGGCGCCGGCACATCTCGGCGCTGGTCGCCAGGCACGTGGCATCCGGGAACGGGGCCGGCGCCGGACGGTCATAAAAGGCCTCCGGCAGACTCGCAAAGCGGTTCACCCATTGCAGTTCGGGTGTGCTGGGCGCTGGGGCTTCGGCGCGGGACATCGATACCTCGGCAGATCGCGGCTTCAGGCGTTATGATGCGCGACGATTCGATTTTGCACCTTTGGGCCCACAGTGCCCGGGTGTTCCGTCACGCGGGCACGGCGACCATGTCGTACGCCCCATTTCCGGGAGGAGACTCGTGACCGAAGAGCAGGACAACAAGAATCAGAGTGGCCTGAAGAACAGCGAGCGCCTGGCCTGGCTGGGCTTCATGCTGTTTTTCGTCATCATCCTCGCCATCTACATCGCCCGTGCCACCGGGCTGGAGCAGGATGTGACCGAGGCCCAGCGCGAGCTGTACCAGACGCAGGTGCAGCTACAGGAATACACCCGGCACGAGATTCCGCGCCCGGTCGAACTGGGCCTGACGAACGCGCACATCCAGGACCTGCAACGCCGCGGCATGGCACGCGCCGAGGAGCGCCTGCGTGCAGATCTGATGGAACATCCGGAGCTGATCCCGCACGAGGCGGAGGGTGACGAGGGCTTTGCGTTCCGGCCCGACGGCATCCACGTGCTGAACCACCGCTGGGTACTGGCGAACTTCGAGGGCGACGATGCCCATGGCCAGGTCCTGCTCGGCTACGAGGTGGTGCACGGTAACGTGATGTGGGAAGTGATCGACTCGACGCTGGCCTACTGACGATCCTGGTAAATCAGGTGGTGCGCCTTCGCACCACCTCGATCGTGTCTCAGCCCATCGTGCCCGCAAGGTGCTCGCGGGCGACCGCGACCTGGCGCCGGACCTGCTCCGGGGCGGTGCCGCCGGTCAGGTTGCGAGCAGCGGCCGACCCCTCCGGCGTCAGCACCGTGTAAACATCGTCGCCCACCGCGTCGCTGATAGCCTGCAGGTCGGCCAGCGGCAGTTCCGCCAGATCGACCCCACGATCCTGCGCCACCCGTACCGCACGACCCACGACCTCGTGGGCATCACGGAAGGCCACACCCCGCCCGACCAGGTAGTCGGCAAGATCCGTTGCCGTGGCAAAGCCCTTGCGCGTGGCGGCCAGGGTGTTCTCCGCACGCACCTCCAGGTTGGGCACCATGTCGGCAAACGCGCGCAGCGAGCCGAGCAAGGTATCCACGGTGTCGAACAGCGGTTCCTTGTCCTCCTGATTGTCCTTGTTGTAGGCGAGCGGCTGGCCCTTCATCAGGGTCAGCAAGGACATCAGGTGGCCATAGACCCGGCCGGTCTTGCCACGCACCAGCTCGGGCACGTCCGGGTTCTTCTTCTGCGGCATGATCGACGAACCGGTGCAGTAGCGGTCCGGCAGGTCGATGAACGCGAACTGCGCACTGGTCCAGAGGATCAGTTCCTCGGCCTGGCGCGACAGGTGCATCATCAGCGTCGCCGCGGCGGCGGTGAATTCGATCGCGAAGTCGCGATCCGAGACCGCGTCCAGCGAGTTGCGCGTCACCCCGTCAAAGCCCAGCAGCTCGGCGGTGTACTCGCGATCCAGCGGATACGGTGTCCCGGCCAGCGCGGCCGCGCCCAGCGGGAGGACATTGACCCGCGCGCGGCAGTCGACCAGGCGCTGGGCATCGCGCTCCAGCATCTCGTACCAGGCCAGCATGTGGTGCCCGAAGGTGACCGGCTGCGCGGTCTGCAGATGGGTAAAGCCGGGCATCACCGTCTCGGCCTCGCGCTCGGCCAGATCCACCAGCCCGCGCTGGTAGGCCCGGACAAGGCTCAGGATGTCGTCGATGGCGGCGCGCAGCCACAGGCGGATGTCGGTCGCCACCTGGTCGTTGCGCGAACGGCCGGTGTGCAGCTTCTTGCCGACGTCACCGATCCGCTCGATCAGCCGCGCCTCGATGTTCATGTGCACATCTTCGCGGCCGATCTGCCAGTCGAACTTGCCGGCGGCGATCTCGTCGCGGATGGCGTCCAGCCCCTGCAGGATCTGTTCGGCCTCGGCGTCGGTCAGGACGCCGACCTTGGCCAGCATGCGCGCATGCGCCTGCGATCCCTGGATATCCTCCCGGTACAGGCGCTGGTCGAACTCGACCGAGGCGGTAAAGCGTTCGACAAAGGCATCGGTGGGTTCGGAGAAACGGCCGCCCCAGAGCTTGGCCTCGCCCTCGGGGGCCGGGGCCTGTGGCTTGTCGCGTGCGGAATCCTGCGTCATGGTGCACCCTGAACCGGGTTGGAAAGACACGGAAGTATAAGGGAGACGCGGCACAGTGTCCCCCGACCAAATACAAGGATGGACGGCACCCGGAGGGGAGACGGGTCGTGAAGGCACCTGCGCCGGACGACGAGACCACCGAACTGGCGAAACAATCGCCGCTGCCGGATTTCTGCAGCGCCGAGACGCTGTTGCGCGTGCTGATGGTCGCGGTACTGCTGGCCCTAGCGGTGACCCTGCTGCGCGGGGGCGGGCAGGACTGGGTACCGGGGCTCGCCCTGCATGCGCTGTTCATCTTCTGGGTCGCGCTGACCAGCCTGCTGATCCTGTGCGCCGGCAAGCGGCTGCTGGTGCGCCTGCCCCTGTGGGGCCAGATCGTCCTGCCCCCGCTGGTGCCAATCGCCAACACGGCGGCGGTCTTTCTGGGGGCCGAGGGCCTGCAGCTGGCCGATCCGGCCTGGCGCTGGCCGGCGATCGCGGTGGCCACGATCCTGAGCCTGGTGGCGATGCATTACCTCTACCTGCAGGCGGCCTGGCAGCGCGAGACCCGGGCCGTCTCCCGCGCCCGCGAGCAGGCGATGCGCGCGCGGCTGCGGCCGCACTTTCTCTACAACAGCATGAACACCATTGCCGGGCTGTGCCGCAGCGAACCCGCGCGCGCGGAGCAGATCACGCTGGATCTGGCCGATCTCTTTCGCGCCACCTTCGCGACCGCGGATCGCCAGTCCCTGCGCGCGGAGCTGGAGCTGGTGCGAGCTTTCCTGAATATCGAGCAGACGCGTTTTGGCGAGCGCCTGGAGGTGGAATGGGACTGCCCGGATCAGGCCGGTCTGGACGTCAGTGTGCCCACCCTGATCCTGCAACCGCTGGCGGAAAACGCGATCCAGCACGGGATCGGACCGGCCCGGGGTCCCGGCTTCGTGCGCGTTCGCTGTCGGCTCGACTCCGGCACGGTAATGCTGTCGCTGACCAACAGCGTCGACCCGGAGGCGCACAGCGAGGGGACCGGCACCGCCAGCGAGGCCGTACGCCTGCGCCTGCGCCATGCCTTTGGCGATCGGTGCCGCTTCGAGATCGAGGCCCGGGAGCGCGAGTTCGAGGTCCGCATTCGCCTGCCACTGGAACGGGGGAATCAACATGTCGAGTGAAGCCTTGCGCGTCCTGATCGTGGATGACGAACCGATCGCGCGCCAGCGCCTGGCCGCGATGGTCAGCGACGCCGGACATCAGGTGATTGGCCAGGCGGCCGAGGCGATCAGCGCACGCGACGCCATTAATCGCGAAGGGCCAGACCTGATCCTGCTGGATGTCGAGATGCCCGGCGAGTCGGGCATGGATCTGGCCGCCGAGATCGGTTCCAGGCAGCCCGACCTGATGGTGATCCTGGTCACCGCACACGAGCAGTTCAGCCTGGACGCCTTCGAGGCCGGCGTGCGCGACTACGTGCTCAAGCCCGTGCGAGGGGAGCGCCTGACCCAGGCTCTGGAGCGCGCGGCCCGGCACAAGGCCGGATCTTCGGCGCCCGCTCCACGGACGGTTCGTCTATCCATCGGGCGGCGCGAGGAACGCGTGGCCCTGGACCGTATCGCCTACTTCACGGCCGAAGACGGCTATGTGATTGCGCGCGGTGAACAGCTCGAGGGGTTTGTGGATACGCGACTGCACGAACTGGAATCCCGGTTCGGCGATGCCCTCCTGTGCGTGCGCCGCGGCTGTCTGGTGGTACGCACGGCGATCCGGGGGCTGGAGACGCGCGGCCCGGCCGATCACCGCCTGCTGTTTCATGGTCAGCTCGATCCGGTCGCCGTCAGCCGCCGCCAGCTGCCGCAGGTACGGGCCTTCCTGCGCGGCGATCTCCCATAACGGAACCCGGTAGCCCCGCGATCCGGGAGGGTTCGGGCCGCTACGCCGAAACCGTTATACTACGGCGCTTTATTCTCCAGCCGCCGGACCCCGCATGAAACCCCTGCGTATCGCCACTCGAAAAAGCCCGCTCGCCATGTGGCAGGCGGAACATGTCGCCGCGCGCCTGCGGGACCTGCACCCGGATCTTCCGGTGGAACTGGTCGGCATGACGACCCAGGGCGATCGCGTGCTCGACTCCCCGCTGGCCCGTATCGGCGGCAAGGGGCTGTTCGTGAAGGAGCTGGAGGTCGCGATGCTGGAGGATCGTGCGGATATCGCGGTGCATTCGGTCAAGGACGTGCCGATGGAGCTTCCGGCGGACCTGGTGCTGCCGGTGATCCTCGACCGGGAGGATCCGCTGGATGCGTTCGTCTCCAATACCTATGCCCATGTCGACGAACTGCCCGAGGGGGCGCGCGTGGGTTCGTCCAGCCTGCGCCGGCAGTGCCAGCTGCGGGCGCGGCGGCCGGACCTGCACATCACCGATCTGCGCGGCAACGTGAACACGCGGCTGGGCAAGCTGGATGCCGGCGAATATGACGCGATCCTGCTGGCGGCAGCCGGGCTGAAACGCCTCGGGTTCGACGAGCGCATCCGCGCCCGGCTGGAACCGGCGGTCAGCCTGCCCGCGGTGGGCCAGGGGGCAATCGCCATCGAGTGCCGCGAGAACGACCCGGACATCGCGGCACTGATTGCACCCCTGAACGACCGCGACACCTCCGACCGCGTGCGCGCCGAACGCGCGTTCAATCGCCGCCTGGAAGGCGGCTGCCAGGTACCGCTGGCCGCCCACGCGACCCTGGATGGCGACCGACTGTACCTGGACGGTCTGGTCGGTGCGGTCGATGGCAGCCAGCTCCTGCGACGCCAGGTGGAAGGGCCGCGCAGCGACGCGCAGGCCCTCGGGGTGCAGCTGGCCGAACAACTGCTGGAACTGGGGGCCGGCGAGCTGCTGGCCGCCGCCCACGCCGCGAACGCAGCCTCCACGAAGGGATCCTGAAGATGGCCGATCTGGATATCATGAAGCCCACCGCCGACGGCCCCCTGAACGGCTGCGGGATCCTGGTCACGCGGCCGGCGGCGCAGGCAGAGGAGTTCTGCACCTTGCTGGCTGGCGATGGCGCCGAGGTGATCCGCTTTCCGGTGCTGGAGATCCTCGCGCCCAGCGACCCGACCAATCTGCGCGCGGTGCTGGATCAGCTGGACTCCTTCGACATCGCGGTCTTCATCAGTCCGAACGCGGTACAGCGGGTGCTGAACCTGGCGCTGGCTGACCGCACCTGGCCCGAAGAGACGCGGATCGCGGCCATCGGCAACCGGACCGCGAAGGAACTGAAGGGCTTCGGCCTGAACGTGGACATCGCCCCGCCGCGGCGCTTCGACAGCGAGGCGCTGCTAGAACAGCCGGCGATGCAGGACGTGGCCGGCCAGCGCGTGGTGATCTTTCGCGGCGACGGCGGGCGCGAATACCTCGGCGATACGCTGAAGTCGCGTGGTGCGGAGGTCACCTTTGCCGAGGCCTATCGACGCGGGCGCCCGGAGGGCGATACCGGCGCGCTGATGTATGCGTTCTCGCGCGACCAGATCGACATCATCACGATCACCAGTGGCGAGGGGCTGCGCAATCTCTACGAGATGGTCGGCAAGCTCGGGCGCATGTGGCTGCGCAAGACACCGCTGGTGGTGGGTTCCGAACGGATCGGCGAGATCGCCCACGAGCTGGGGTTCAAGGCCGCCGTAGAGGTCGCAGAGGACCCGACTGACGCCGCGATGCAGCAGGCGGTGCACCGCCTGGCCGCGCAACTCGCGACCAGCTGATCAGCGGGGTCGCGCGCCACTATTCGTGGGGCGCGGCCGGCTCGAAGCTGTCGTAGTAGAGCTGTTCGGTCGGCAGGCCCGCGGCGAGGAAGGCATTGGTCGCCGCCTCGATCATCGCCGGCGGACCGGCCATGTAGACATCGAAGCCGGACAGGTCGGGGTATTCGGCCAGTACCGCATCGTGTAGCCAGCCCGCGACAGCCGGGAACCCGCCCGCCGTGTCCGCCGGCACATCGGAGAGCACCGGCGTAAAGCGAAAATGCTCACCGTGTTCGGCGCTCATGCGGCCGAGCCAATCGGGGGCGTAAATTCCTACTGCACTGCGCGCGCCCCAGAACAGGTGGTGCGGGCGGTCGAAGCCCTCGACCGCCAGATGGTCCAGCATCCCCTTGAGCGGGCCGAAGCCCGTGCCACCACCAACGAACAGGCGCGGCCGCTCCGATTCCTCGTCGACAAAGAACGTGCCGAGCGGCCCCTCGATCCGTAACAGCGCCTTGGGCTGCATCTCCTCGAACACCATCTTCGAGAAGCGCCCACCCTCCAGGTTGCGCACATGCAGGACCAGCTGTTCGTCGTCATGCGGGGCATTGGCCAGCGAGTAGCTACGGCGCCCGCCGCCCTTGAGCAGGACATCCAGGTACTGTCCGGCGAGGAACTGCATGCGCTCGGTTGCGGGGAGCTGAAGACGCAGCTCCATGACATCGTCGGCCAGGCGGTTCAGGTGGGCGACACGACAGGGCAGCGTCTTCACGACGATATCCTTGGCCGCGCCGATCTCGCGCACCTCGATCTCCAGGTCATCCACCGGGACCGCCTGGCAGAACAGGGCCCAGCCATCGGCCAGTTCGGCCTCGGTAATGCCCGGCGGCTTTTTCGGCCCGTGGTCCACTTCGCCCGCGAGGACGCGCCCCTTGCAGGATCCGCAGGCGCCGTTACGGCAGCCATAGGGAAACGCAAACCCCTGGCGCAACGCGGCCTCGAGTACGGTCTCGTCGTCTTCGACCTCGAGTTGCTGCCCGCTGGGCTGGATGATCACGTCAAAGGCCATGCGCTGCTCCCGCTGCTGGTCCAACAAGGGGGCCTATTGTCTCCACGGTCCGGGCGAACGCAAGCAACCCCGGAAGCCGCATGTAGCGGTCCCGGGGTGCATTCCATGGACGGGATGGGGCAGACTCGGGGGCGCCAATCACAGGCAGGGAGAAAGGAATGCAAGGAGAAAAATGGACAGCCGCACTGGCCGCCGTCGGGGTAATGATTCTGGGCGGATGTGCAGCCAACGAAACCCGTGACACGACGACCGATGCAGGGGCCGAAGCCGCTGCGGAGGTCACCGATCCGGAGGTGATCGTCGCGGTCCCGGAGCGGTTCGCCTACAGCGACGATGCAACGGTGTCCGAAGCCATTCGCCGCGAATGCGAGCTGGAGGAGCGCTTCCCCGGCTTCGTGCAGGAGTTCGGGGCTCGCCATGATGTCCGCGTGGAATCCGGCGCGGACGTGAGCCCCGGGGATGCTGGAAAGGTACTGGTGGTGGAGATCACCCAGGCCCGCAATGACGGCAGCGCCTGGTCCGGACACCGGTCCCTGGCGGAGGCCGAGGGCACGCTGTACGAGAACGGCGAGGCGGTGGCTGACTTCACCTCACGCCGGGTGTCTGGCGGCGGGGCATTCGGCGGGTTCAAGGGCAGCTGCGCGGTGATGGGTCGCACGGTACGGGCCATGGGCGCCGACATCGCGGCCTGGGTGCGGCTACCCGAGGACGGCGCACACCTGGGCAACTAGGGGCCGGGCGGGGCTGTGGCGACGGCTACAGCCCCAGCTCGTCCCAGAGGGCATCCACCCGCTCACGTACGGCCGGATCCATGGTGATCGGTCGGCCCCACTCGCGATCGGTCTCGCCCGGCCACTTGGAGGTCGCGTCCATACCCATCTTGGAGCCCAGCCCCGAGACGGGTGAGGCGAAATCCAGGTAGTCGATCGGCGTGTTCTCCACCAGCGTCGTGTCACGCGCAGGGTCCATGCGCGTGGTAATCGCCCAGATTACATCGTTCCACTCGCGCGTGTTCACGTCATCATCGACGACGATCACGAATTTTGTATACATGAACTGGCGCAGGAACGACCACACCCCCATCATCACGCGCTTCGCGTGGCCCGGGTACTGCTTGCGCATGGAAACCACCGCCATACGGTAGGAGCAACCCTCAGGCGGCAGGTAGAAGTCCACAATCTCCGGAAACTGCTTCTGCAGGATCGGGATGAAGACCTCGTTCAGGGCAACCCCCAGGACCGCCGGTTCATCGGGCGGACGCCCGGTATAGGTGGAGTGATAGATCGGCTGTTCACGGTGGGTGATACGGTCGATGGTGAACACCGGGAACTCGTCCACCTCGTTGTAGTACCCCGTGTGATCGCCGAACGGGCCCTCGGGCGCGGTTTCGCCGGGGTGGATATGGCCCTCCAGCACGAACTCGGCGGATGCCGGGACCTCGAGATCGGAGCCGATGCAGCGGGTGACCTCCGTGCGGCTGCCGCGCAGCAGCCCGGCAAAGGCGTATTCCGACAGCGTATCCGGCACGGGTGTGACCGCGCCGAGGATGGTCGCAGGATCGGCCCCCAGGGCCACCGCAATGGGGAACGGCTCACCTGGATGGGCCTGGCACCATTCCCGGTAGTCCAGCGCGCCCCCGCGATGCGACAGCCAGCGCATGATCACACGGTTGCGGCCGATCACCTGCTGACGGTAGATGCCGAGGTTCTGCCGCGACTTCTCCGGCCCGCGGGTCACGACCAGGCCCCAGGTGATCAGCGGCCCGGCATCCCCCGGCCAGCAGGTCTGCACCGGCAGGGTGGACAGGTCCACGTCGTCGCCTTCGATCACATGACGCTGGCAGGCGGCCCCGCGCGTCTTCTTGGGCGCCATGTCGAGCACCTTGCGAAACACAGGCAGCTGTTCCCAGGCCGCCTTCAGGCCCTTGGGCGGGTCCGGCTGCTTGAGAAAGGCCAGCAGCCGGCCGACCTCGCGCAGGGCCTCGACCGAGTCCTCGCCCATGCCCATGGCCACCCGTTCCGGCGTGCCGAACAGGTTAGCCAGGACCGGGATATCGGAACCCTTGGGGTTCTCGAACAGCAACGCGGGTCCGCCGGCGCGCAGGACACGATCGGCGATCTCGGTCATCTCGAGGTTCGGGTCGATCTCGGTGGTGATGCGCTTGAGCTCGCCGCGGGCCTCTAGCCCGTCGATGAAGTCACGCAGGTCCCTGTATTTCAAAGGTGTCTCCCAGGGCGCGGCCGTCGGCCGGGCCTAGTCGCTGAATTCGGCCCAGACGGGGGCATGGTCGGAGGGCCGTTCCCAGCCGCGGGGCTCGCGGTCGATCCCGGCAGCGGTCAGGCGTTTTTGCAGTGCGGGGCTGGCGAGGACCAGGTCAATCCGAAGGCCGCGGTTGCGCCGGAAGGAAGCGGCGCGGTAATCGAACCAGGAGAATTCCTCTTCCGGCTGCTCGAACGCACGGAAGGTGTCCGCGAGACCAAGGTCCGTGAGGGCCGCCAGGGCCTCCCGTTCCGGGGTCGAGCACAGGATACGCTCGTGCCAGGCCTCGGGGTCGTGCACGTCGCGGTCTTCCGGGGCGATGTTGAAATCGCCCAGCACCACGAGGTTCGGGTAGGTCTCGATCTCGGCGGCCAGCCAGGCGCGCATGCGTGCCAGCCAGTCGAGCTTGTAGGCGTACTTTTCGGTCCCGACATTTTCGCCGTTCACCACATAGAGGTTCACGATACGGATATCGCCGATCGTGGCCGCCAGGATGCGGCGCTGGGCGTCCTCCAGCCCCGGCGGATCAGTGACGACGTCCGTTGCCTGTGTACGCGAGAGTATGGCCACGCCGTTGTAGGTCTTCTGGCCGGAGTAGACCACCTCGTAACCGGCATCCTGGATCGCACTGACCGGGAAGTTCTCGTCGGTTAGCTTGGTTTCCTGCAAGGCGAGGATGTCCGTGCGCGAGCTACCCAGCCAGTCGAGGACCTGGGGCAGGCGGACCTTCAGGGAGTTGACGTTCCAGCTGGCAATCTTCACGCGGCGTTCTCCAGTCCGCTGTGCCGCAGCAGGGCGTCGATCTCGGGGTCACGGCCGCGGAAGGCCCGGAAGGAATCGGCGGCGGGCCGCGAGGCACCGACCTCCAGGATCTCGCGCAGATAGGCTGCACCGACCTCGGGCGAGAACAGACCCTCTTCCTCGAATCGTGCAAAGGCATCGGCGGACAGGACCTCCGCCCACTTGTAGCTGTAATAGCCCGCCGCATAGCCTCCGGCAAAGATATGGGCAAAGCCATGGGGGAAGCGGTTGAACGCCGGCGGACGGACCACCGCGACCTCGTCACGCACCGTCTCCAGGAGATCGAGGATGGCCTGGGCGCTGTCGGGTGCGGGCCCCGCGTGCAGGCGCATATCGAACAGGGAGAACTCGACCTGTCGCAGGAGCTGCAGCGCGGCATGGAAGTGGCGGGTATCGACGAGGCGCTGATAGAGGTCATCCGGCATGGGCTCGCCGGTCTCGTAATGAAGGGCGAACAGATCCAGGGCCTCGCGCTCCCAGCACCAGTTCTCCATGAACTGGCTTGGCAGTTCGACGGCGTCCCACTCGACGCCATTGATCCCGGCGATCTCGGGCTCGTTCACGCGTGTGAGCATGTGGTGGAGGCCATGGCCGAACTCGTGGAACAGGGTAATCACCTCGTCGTGGGTAAACAGCGCAGGCTTGCCATCCACGGGCGGGGTGGAGTTGCAGGTCATGAAGGCGACCGGGACCTGCTGGGCCTCTGCCGAGACAAAACGCTGGCGGCAGACATCCATCCAGGCACCGCCTCGCTTGTTCTTGCGGGCGTAGAGATCAAAGTAGAAACCCGCACGTTCGACGCCGTTCGCGTCAACGACTCGATAGTAGCGAACGTCGTCATGCCAGCTTTCGACAGTCGGGTCGGCCTCGAAATGCACGCCGAACAGGCGCTCGACCAGGCGAAACAGGCCTTCCACCGCCTGGCTGGCGGGGAAATAGGGCTTCAGCATTTCCTGGCTCAGTCCAAGACGCCGCTCACGCATCTTCTCGGCGGCATAAGCCATATCCCAGGCTTCCAGGGAGTCGAGCCCGAGCTCATCGCGGGCGAAGGCACGCAGCCCGGCCAGATCCTGTTCGGCCCGGGGACGTGCCCGCTGGGCGAGGTCCTGCAGAAAGGTATCGACCTGACCGGCGTTCTCGGCCATCTTGGTCGCCAGTGAGCGCTCCGCGTAGTGCGCAAACCCCGTGATGCGCGCCTTCTCCTCCCGCAGCTGGAGGATTTCGACCATGACGTCGCTATTGTCGAAGCGACCTTCATCGGGGCCCTGGTCAGATGCGCGGGTCGCGAAGGCCTCGTAGACGCGGCGGCGAAGCTCGCGGTTGTCAGCATGGCTCATCACCGCGAAATAGCTCGGGAAATCCAGTGTGACGACGTAACCGGTCTGCTCGTGGGCGCGGGCGTTCTGGGCCAACATGGCCTGTTCTGCTGTGGGAATGCCGACAAGTTCGTCCTGGTTGTCGGTCTGCCAGGTCCAGGACTGGGTCGCATCAAGGACGTTCTCCTCGAATCGCGCCGTGAGTGCGGACAGACGGGCATCGATTTCCCGCAAGCGGGCGCGCGCATCCTCGGGGAGATCGACACCACTGAGGTGGAAATCACGCAGGGCGTCATCAATTACCTTGCGTCGCTCGGGCGCGAGCTGGGGGTATTCCGGGCCATCGGCCAGGCGGCGAAAGGCGGCATACAGCCCCTGATGCTGCGACACCCAGCTCCCAAACTCGGACAACTTGGGCAGGCAGGCATTGTATGCCTGGCGCAGCTCCGGACTGTTCATCACCGCATTAAGATGTCCGACCGGTGCCCATACCTGAGAGAGACGGGCATCCAGGTGCTGCAAAGGCGCCACAAGTCCGTCCCAGGTCGGGGCGTCGCCAGCCTGGGCGACGAGCTGTTCGATCCCGTCGCGATTCTCCTGAAGGACGGTGTCGATAGCGGGGAGAACGTGTGCCGGGACGATGGATCGAAACGCGGGCAGGCGATCCGTTTGCAGCAGAAGGTTGGTCACGTGGACTCCAGATTCGAGTAGGACGGGAATTATGCCATTCGGACCACAGGCCCGGGAGGGTGTTCCGCCGTTGCGAGACTCCATCGAACCGGTCGCTGGAGGGTGCTGGAAAGGCTAGGCAGGATTGTCCGGATCGGAGGATGGGGGTTGCAAGGGTGTGTAACGGCCCATTCCGGCGAGCCAGGCGAGCGGTGCGTAGAAGGGCGAGCGGCAGGTGTGCCGATACGTCTGCAGGGCGGCGTTATAGCGAATCAGGGTGTCGCGAATGGCCTGATCCAGAGCGACGACCCGTCGCGTCGACTCGTCCAAACTTTCTCTATTAATATCAATAGGTTGTTGGTATATCGAGTCCCACAGGGCGCGGATTTCGCGCTCCGCTTCGGCGACGGTGGTCAGGTCGCCCCGGCGACGAGCCGTCTCCTGACGCTGCAAGGATCGGTGCAGATCCTGGGCGGCCGGTGGTCCGCTGTCAGCTTGGATGCAGACCTTCTGCAAGTGGCCGTTGCGCTGCACAAGAAGGCGCTCCAGTTGATCCCAGGTGCCGACCACTTGGCGTTCCTGGACGGCCAGATGGGAGTACAAGCGCGCAATGCCCAGAGTCAGACCCACGAGCCCGGCGATCGTGACGATGACGAAGATCGCCATCCGGGATCAGACGTCAACGTTCTCCGCGCTCAGAGCTCGGCTTTCGATGAAGTCCCGGCGCGGTTCGACCTGATCCCCCATCAGGGTGGTGAAGATTTCGTCCGCGCGGATCGCATCCTCTACCCGGACCTGGAGCAGGCGACGGGTTTCGGGATTCATCGTCGTTTCCCAGAGCTGATCCGGATTCATCTCGCCCAGGCCCTTGTAACGCTGGGTGGCCAGGCCCCGGCGGCCCTCCTGGAGCAGCCATTCCATGGCCTCGGAAAAGCCCTGGATGCGGTGAACGCGTTCGCCTCGCTTGATGTAGGCACCAGACTCAAGCAGGGCATTGAGGCGGGCAGAGAGGTCCAGGATCGTCTGGAAATCGCGCGAGGCGAGCGTATCGTCGGTGATGTACTGCGACAACGCGGCGCCGTGCTCGAGACGATCCAGGCTCAGCTGGGCGTGACCGTCGACATTGTTAACCGGACCCAGGCTGTAGCGGGTAGCACCGGCGCGATCACTGGAGATAGACTCCAGGATGCGCGAGAACCAGGCTTGAACTTCTGGGTTGGTGACGCTGCGCGGCTCGGGAATCGCGTCGGCCTCGAGCATGGCCCAGAGGATGCGCGAGTCGTACAGACGTCCGAGCCGCTCGACCGCGCGGGCGGCCTTCTGGTAGCCCTTCACCAGTTCTTCGAAGGCCTCGCCCGTGACGGGCGGGGCGTCCGGACCCGGATGCAGCGCGGCGCCGTCCAGGGCAAGCGAGACCACGATTTCGCCCATCTCGGCTTCGTCGCGGACGTATTGCTCGCGCTTGCCGCGCTTGATCTTGTATAGCGGCGGCTGCGCGATATAGACGTGGCCACGCTCGATCAGCTCGGGCATCTGACGGAAGAAGAAAGTCAGCAGCAGGGTGCGGATGTGCGATCCGTCCACGTCCGCGTCGGTCATGATGATGATGCGGTGGTAGCGCAGCTTGTCCGGATCGTATTCGTCCTTCCCGATCCCGCAACCCAGCGCCGTAATCAGGGTCCCGACCTCGGCGGATCCGAGCATGCGATCAAAGCGTGCTCGCTCGACATTGAGGATCTTCCCCTTCAACGGCAGGATCGCCTGGAAATGCCGATCCCGTCCCTGTTTGGCAGAACCGCCCGCTGAGTCGCCCTCCACCAGGTAGAGTTCCGAATGCGCCGGATCCTTTTCCTGGCAATCGGCCAGCTTGCCGGGCAAGCCGGCGATGTCCAGCGCACCCTTGCGGCGCGTCACCTCGCGCGCCTTGCGAGCCGCCTCGCGCGCACGCGCCGCCTCGAGAACCTTGTCGGTGATCGCCTTGGCCTCGGGAGGGTTCTCCAGCAGGAAGTTGGTCAGTGCATCGGACAAGACGCTCTCGACGATCGGCTTGACCTCTGAGGAGACCAGCTTGTCCTTGGTCTGGGATGAAAACTTCGGGTCCGGGACCTTGACCGAGAGTACAGCGGTCAAGCCCTCACGCATATCATCCCCGGCGGTGGCGACCTTGGCCTTCTTGATCAGCCCCTCTTTCTCCAGGTACTGATTGACCGTACGCGTGAGCGCCGCGCGGAAACCGGCCATATGGGTGCCGCCATCGCGCTGCGGAATGTTATTGGTGTAGCAGAAGATGTTCTCCTGATAGGAGTCGTTCCACTGCAGCGCGACCTCGACGACGTAGTCATCCTCGCGTGTCTGGTTCGCGTAGATCACGGTGGGATGCAACGCCGTCTTCTTCTGATTCAGGTGCTCGACAAACGCACGAATACCGCCCTCGAACAGGAAGGTCTCTTCGCGGTTGTCGCGTTGGTCGCGCAGGGTAATCCGGACACCGGAATTCAGGAATGAGAGCTCGCGAAGGCGTTTGGCGAGGATCTCGTAGTGGAATTCGATGTCGGTGAAGATTTCGTCACTGGGGCGGAACCAGATCCTGGTGCCAGTCCGATCGGTGGGGCCTGCGACCGCCAATGGGGCATCAGGTACACCGAGATGATAGATCTGCTCGTGACGCTGGCCGGCACGATGGATCTCCAATCGGAGCTCTTCCGACAGGGCATTCACGACCGATACCCCGACGCCGTGCAGGCCCCCGGACACCTTGTAGGAGTTGTTATCGAACTTACCGCCGGCGTGGAGGACCGTCAGGATCACTTCTGCGGCGGACGTGCCCTCTTCCTCATGGATATCCACCGGGATACCGCGCCCGTTATCCGAGACCGACACCGCGTTGTCTTCGTGGATCGTGACCTCGATGGTGTCGCAATGGCCGGCAAGGGCCTCGTCAATCGAGTTATCGACGACCTCGAACACCATGTGGTGGAGACCGGTCCCGTCATCGGTATCCCCGATGTACATGCCAGGGCGCTTGCGCACGGCATCCAGGCCCTTGAGCACACGGATCTGGGAAGAATCGTAGGTTTCGGGGTCGAGCGGTTCAGATTCGGACATGGATTACGGCATCCGGCGGGTAACAGACACTGCAGTATAACGCAAAGACGGGGGCCGGGGCGCGGCTCATTCCGGGGTCACCACACCATGTTCCACGTGAAACAATCGCGTGGATCGCCCACCCTCCAGCCCGGGGATACGCGACTCGACTGCGGTGACCAGTACCTGCCACCCGAAGTTCTGGAGGCCGCACATCAACCCTTCCACCGCATCCACATCCAGTTCCGAAACCACATCATCCAGTAGCACGACCGGTGCCCTACCGGCCTCACGTTCGAGCATCCTGGCCTGCCCGCCGGTCAACGCCGTGATCAGCCTTTTTTGTTCACCCCGCGACGCCTCCGCCGCCACACGACCATCAAAGCGGAGGTCGATGTCTGCGCGTTGCGGCCCGACCTGTCCGAAGCCCCTCTCTTCGTCCGAGGCCCGGCTGCGTGCAATTGCGTCCGAGAGCGGACGATCCCGTTCCCAGCCAACACGAAGGTGCACCTGGAAGCCTTCCAGGCGCTGCGAAAATCCGAAGGCCCGCGCCGCCTCCGCAGTGCTGCTCTCCCAGCGATCGATATAGGCCTGTCGCGCCTGCGTGATGATCTCACCGGCGGCGACTAGCGGGCGTTCAAATTCTCGCGCCGCACGACGATCGCCCTTGCGCAAAGCGGCGTTGCGTTGCTCGTGCGCCCGCCTCCATTGCTGCCAGTGCCACCGATACCCCTGCACGGAATGAAAGCAACCCCAATCGAGCAAACGGCGCCGTTCCTCCGGCGATCCCGTGAGCAGCTCAAAGGATCCCGCATGCAGCACCCGGACCGGCAGCCACTCCGCAACGCTGGCATGCCCTTCCATCCATCGCCCGTCGACCCGCGACCGCCGTGTGCCTTCCCAGCTCACGCCCAGGCGATGCTCACCTCCACGCAGGTCACGCACCCGCCCCCCGATCCACAGGCCCTTCTCGCCTGACCGAACGACCCGACGAAGCTGCGGCGTCCGGAACGATCGTCCCGCGGCAAGCACATGACAGGCCTCCAGCACCGACGTCTTGCCTGCGCCATTTGGACCCACGAGCCGGTTGATACCTTTGCCCGGCTCGAACGTCTGCTCCGAGAGATTTCGCACCCCCCTCCACCACAGGGCTTCCAGCACGGCGTCTGTTCGCCCGGTCGCGACTACAGGCGCATCGGCATCACGACGTAACGCGCGCCACCCGGAGGATCGGCCTGCACCAGGATCGAGGAGTTCCCGTCCCGCAGCCCGATCCGGACCTGTTCGGTTTCAATGGCATTGAGGACATCGACCAGGTATCCGAGGTTGAATCCGATCTCCATCGGCGGGCCCTGATACTCGGCTTCGACTGACTCCTGGGCCTCTTCACGATCCGCGTTGTGGGTCATGACCTGACAGCCCTGATCGCCAAGCGTCATCCGCACCCCGCGGTACTTGTCCGACGCGACGATGGATACGCGTGCCAGTGCCTGCTTGAGACGCTCGCGTTCCACCGTCAGGGTCGCCGGAAGGTCCGCTGGAATCACGCGCTCGTAATCCGGGAACCGCCCTTCGATCACCTTGCTGCGCAGCACCGCATTCCCAAGATCGAACAGCACCTGATCCTCACTGAACCCGACGCGAACTGGTACATCGTCGTCCGACAGGTTGCGGCGCAGCTCCGCGATCGTCTTGCGCGGCACGATCTTCTCGATCCGTCCATCGATCGCCTGGTCAAGCTCGGCCTCGGCCAGTGCCAGTCGATGCCCGTCGGTTGCCACCGCGCGCAGGCTGTGACCACTGGCTACCAACAGCAATCCCTGAAGGTAATAGCGAACGTCCTGCTGCGCCATCGAGAACATCGTGGCCTCAAGCAACCGACGCAGCCGGTTCTGCGGGATGTCCAGGGTCCACTCCGAGCTCTTGCTCTCCCAGTCGGGGAAATCCGCACCCGGCAACGTGGCCAGACTGAAACGCGAGCCAGCGAACCCCACGGACATCCGTTCTCCATCGATCGTCGCCCGGATCTCGCTCTCTTCCGGTGCCGCCTTTACCACATCCAGCAGCTTGCGTACCGATACTGTCACGTCGCACTCGCCGGGGATGGTTCCCGTCGCCTCACCTTGCCAGGCCAGTTCCAGGTCGGTGGTATCCATGCGAATGCCGCCCCGTTCATCCGGTCGCAAGCGCACGTTGCCGAGGATCGGCATCGTCAAACGTTTCTCGGCCGCCCCGACAATCCGTTGCAGGGCGTCAGTCATCGCTTCGCGCTGGAAAGAGAGTTCCATGGCGGTGTCCTGTAATTGGGTTTAAGTAATTTAAAACTGATGATAATAAGGTCCGCTTCTCCCTGTGCGGAAAACCTTTAACTTCTTGATTTTTCGACGTTTATTATTCAAAAAACGGCTTTCAAACCTCTGTATCGCCTGTGTCTATCCTGTGGATGAAATCAGGCACCAAAAATTTACGCTGACTGCGCACGACTTCCCCCCATCTTATCCACAGCTTGTTCGGTCAACCTGCAGGGATGTGCGTCAGCGTCAGCTGCTCAGGGTCCGCAGCAGATTTGCATAGTCTTCATCCAGGCTCGCATCCGCCTCGCGCAACTCGACGATCTTGCGACAGGCATGAATGACCGTCGTATGGTCCCGTCCGCCGAAGGCCTGGCCGATCTCCGGCAGGCTGTGCTGCGTGAGTTCCTTCGCGAGTGCCATCGCCATCTGGCGCGGTCGAGCCACCGAGCGGCTGCGGCGAGTGGAGAGCAGATCCGCCACCTTGATGCGGTAGTAATCGGCCACGGTCTTCTGGATGTTCTCCAAGGTGATCAGCTTGTTCTGGACGGCGAGCAGGTCGCGCAGCGCCTCTTTGGCGAAGTCCAGGGTGATCGGTTTGCCGGTGAAATGCGCGTTCGCGATGACCCGGCGAAGCGACCCCTCCAGCTCCCGGATGTTGGACCGGATGCGCTTGCCCATGAAAAAGGCGACCTCGGTTGGCAACTCGATCCCGGCCTGTTCCGCCTTGCGCTGCAGGATGGCCACGCGCGTCTCCAGCTCCGGGGGTTCGATGGCGATGGTCAGGCCCCAGCCAAAACGTGATTTCAGCCGTTCCTCAAGCCCCTCGACCTCCTTCGGATAACGGTCCGAGGTCAGGATGATCTGCTGCTGACCTTCAAGCAACGCGTTGAATGTATGAAAAAATTCTTCCTGGGAACGTTCCTTGTTCGCAAAGAACTGGATGTCGTCGATCAGGAGGGCATCGGCCGTGCGATAGTGCTGCTTGAAGTCGTCGATCGCGTTGTGCTGCAGCGCCTTGATCATGTCGGCGACGAAGCGCTCGGAGTGCAGGTAGATGATCCGGCCTTCCGGCAGCCGGCTCAGGATGCTGTTGCCGATCGCGTGCATCAGATGGGTCTTGCCCAGGCCCACGCCGCCATAGATGAACAGCGGGTTGTACGCGACCCCCGGGTTTTCGGCCACCTGCAGACTGGCCGCGCGCGCCAGTTGATTCGATTTGCCCTCGACGAAGGTGTCGAAGGTGAAGGCCGGGTTCAGGTTGCTGACCGGCCCCTTGGGGACCGCTGCTCGCCGCGCTGGCGCGCTCGCGGGTGCCCGTGAAGGTGCGGAGCCTTCGGGCTCCGCGGCGGTCCACTCCGTGCCCCCGATCCCCAGGCGAACGCGTTGCCTATCGGTCTCTTCGGTGCCGGGGCGCAGTTCGCTGACGGCCTCTTCGATGGAACTCAGGAGATGGTCGCGGACATGTTCGAAGACAAACTGGTTGGGTGCCAGCAGGCGCAAGGCCCCGGCTTCCTCCTCGGCGTGCAGGGGTCGCAGCCAGGTGTTCAGCTGCTGCTCACTCACACGACCCTGCAGGCGATCCAGACAGGCTGTCCACAGGGTATTGGCAGTCACACGCGGGTCTCCGGGATCACGAGGGTTCGGGGGCCCCTGAGTCTACGCCGATGGTGACCCCGTGCGCTAGCCAAGTCTCGCCCGCTGATTGACTTCGCGCACGGTTGACGGTAGTTTTCTCCGCCCTTTATCCCATTGTCCGAGATTCGTCATGAAGCGCACCTTTCAACCGAGTCGGCTTGTCCGCGCCCGTACCCACGGCTTCCGTGCCCGCATGGCCACCCGTGGCGGTCGCAAGGTCCTGAACGCCCGTCGCGCCAAAGGCCGCAAGCGTCTCTGCCCGACCAACTGATCGCGCTGTCCGGCTGGCCATCATGACCGCCGGGGCGCAGGGCTTCCCGCGCCAGGCGCGTTTGCTGGTCGGTGCTGATTACCGGCACGTCTTCGCCGACGCGCGTCCGATCCGTGGCCGCTATTTGACGCTGCTGTACCGTGCCCGCGAGGGCGGCGGCGAGCCCCGGTTGGGGCTCGCGATCGCCAAGCGCCATGTGCGCAACGCTACGGATCGCAACCGGGTCAAGCGCATCGCGCGCGAGGCCTTCCGCCAACGCCGCGCGGCGCTGCCACCTGTGGACCTGATTGTCCTGGCCCGCGCCGGTGCGGGCACCTGTGACCGACGGGCCCTGCGCTCGGAGATGGAAACGCTGCTGGATCGCCTGCAATGACCCTTGTACGCAAGATTGCCCTGTTGCCGGTTCGGGCCTATCAGTACGGCATCTCCCCGTTCATGGCGCCACATTGCCGGCATTACCCGACGTGCTCGGCCTACACCGTCGAGGCGGTGGAAAAACACGGCGTCGCACGCGGCTTCTGGCTCGGACTGCGGCGCATTCTGCGTTGCCACCCGTGGTCCCCCGGGGGCTATGACCCCGTGCCGGAACCCCATCTGTCCGCCCACTCGCATCGATCCCGGAAATAGTCGCGCTCATGGATAACTTGCGTCCCCTTTTGTGGCTCAGCCTGGCCTTTGTCCTGTTCCTGATGTGGCAGGCCTGGAACCAGGACTACGGCACCCCTGCCCAGCCGGAAACGGCCGAGCAAGAGGCGGAGGATCCCGATGCCCGCCCGGAGGATGTCCCCGACGCGCCCCAGTTCGAGGACGAGGACGATCCACGTGCCGCCGCGGATGTGTCCGAGATCAGCCCGATCCAGGAGCCGGATCGTCGCCAGTTCACCGTCCGCACCGACAAGCACGAGCTGCTGATCGACACCCGTGGCGGCACCATCCTGCGCGCAGACCTGCTGCAGTATCCGCGCGATCTGCAGGATGACCCGCTGGTTCCGGTTCGCCTGTTTGACCACCGCGTGCGCGGCTACGTGGCTCAGAGTGGCCTGACGCACGACCGCGTCAACGACCGCGCGATGGAGGGGCGGGCCCCCTCGCACCACGCCAATTTCGAGGTTGACGGCGACCACTTCGAGATGGCCGAGGGCGACGATACCCTTCAGGTCCCGATGCGCTGGGTCTCGGACGATGGCGAGATCGAGGTCATCAAGACCTACACCTTTACCCGCGGGACTCATCTGATCGAGGTGGGTTACGAGGTCCGCAACCAGGGCGATTCCACCTGGAGTGGGCGCCAGTATCGACAGTTGCGCCACGGGCCGACCCCGGACCGCGAGTCCTGGTGGTTGTATACGTTCACGGGGGCCGCGTATTTCGACGGCAGTTACCAGCGGGAGCGTTTCGAGTCGCTCGCCGACGACCCCATCCAGCAACGCCTGCATGGCGGCTGGGTCGCGATGATCCAGCACTATTTCGTCTCTGCCTGGGTCCCGGGCGATGACGAGGTGAACGCGCTGTATGCCCGCGCCGTGCCTGGCGAGGTTGGCGAGGAATACCTGATCGGCCTGCACTCGGCCGAGCCCCTGACCGTGCGCCCGGGCGAGAGCGGGCAGCTTCAGACCCGACTGTGGGTTGGACCGAAGCTCCAGGACGAGCTTTCCCAGATCGCCCAGGGCCTGGAACTGACCGTCGACTACGGGATGTTCACCTTCCTGGCCAAGCCGCTGTTCTGGCTGCTGGATCTGATCCACAGCGTCGTCGGCAACTGGGGCTGGTCGATCGTGCTGCTCACCATCCTGATCAAGCTCGCGTTCTTCAAGCTGTCCGCCACTAGCTATCGCTCGATGGCGCGCATGCGCAAGGTTGCGCCCAAGCTGCAGGCCCTGAAGGAACGCTACAAGGACGACAAGCAGCGCATGAACCAGGCGCTGATGGAGTTGTACAAGAAGGAGAAGATCAACCCGCTGGGTGGCTGTCTCCCGATCCTGGTGCAGATCCCGGTGTTCATCGCCCTGTACTGGGTGCTGCTGGAGAGCGTGGAACTGCGTCAGGCCCCCTGGTGGCTGTGGATCCAGGATCTGTCCTCGCGTGATCCGTACTTCATCCTGCCGATCCTGATGGGCGTGTCCATGTTCGTGCAGTACAAGCTGAACCCGCCGCCGATGGACCCGGTGCAGCAGAAGATCTTCATGGCGCTGCCATTCGTGTTCACGATCTTCTTCGCCTTCTTCCCGGCGGGCCTGGTGCTGTACTGGTTCACCAACAACCTGTTCTCCATCGCCCAGCAGTGGTACATCACGCGCAAGATCGAGGGCGGCGAGGACCCGGACAAGCAGAAGAGCTGACCGGGCCGTGACCGTGGCGGATACCATCGTCGCGGTCGCCACCCCGCCGGGGGTCGGCGGCATTGGCGTGGTCCGTCTGTCGGGCCCCCAGTCGCTGGTGATCGCACGGCGCCTGACCGGGCGCGACCGCCTGCGACCACGCCAAGCTCATTACGGCCGCCTCACTGATCCGGCCAGCGGCGAGACCATCGACGATGGCCTGATCCTCTATTTCCCCGCGCCCCATTCGTATACCGGTGAAGACGTGGTCGAACTGCAAGGCCACGGCAGCCCGGTGCTCCTGGAGGCGCTCGTCGCGGCGGCGGTCGGCCTCGGTGCGCGCCGCGCGCGGCCGGGCGAATTCACCGAACAGGCCTTTCTGAACGGCCGCCTCGACCTCGCGCAGGCCGAGGCCGTCGCCGATCTGATCCATGCCCAGACGGCCCAGGCCGCGCGCCTGGCCCGCTCCAGCCTCGACGGGGCGCTGGCCGCCGAGCTGGAGCCGGTCTCCCGGGCCATCCGCGACATGCGCGTGGTCATCGAGGCCGAGATCGACTTCGGCGAGACTGACCTCGAATCCGAGGCCGCCCCGGACATCGCCCGGCGGGCGGAGGTCCTGCACACGACCATCCTCGCGCTCCTCGAGCGCCTGCGCCCGGCCCGCTATTTCGCCCAGGGCCTGCGTCTGGCCCTGGTCGGTGCCCCCAATGTCGGCAAGTCCAGCCTGATGAATCGATTGGCCGAGAGCGAGGTGGCGATCGTCACCGACCGCCCCGGGACCACCCGGGACGTACTGCGCTCGCCGATCGCCATCCACGGGATCCCGGTGGAACTGATCGACACCGCCGGGCTGCACGCCAGCGACGACCCTGTGGAAAAGATCGGGATGCAGCGCGCCCGCGAGGCTGCGACCGGGGCCGACCTGATCCTGGACCTTCGGGATCTGACCCGGCCGGAGGCCGTCCCCGAGCTGGAGGCCCCGCCCGAGATCCCGCGGCTCACGGTCTGGAACAAGCAGGATTGCGTCGCGGATTCCCGATCTACAGAGGGGATCGTCATCTCGGCGCGCACCGGTGCGGGCATTGATGAACTCAAGCAGGCCATCGTCGAGCGGCTGGGTGCCAGCGAGGGCGGGCAGCAGCGCTTCAGCGTGCGTGCGCGCCACCTCGATGGCCTGCGCCTGGCGGCGCTGCATCTGGGCCGCATTGAGGCCAGCGCCGCGCCCGACCTGATCGCCGAGGAGCTGCGCCTGGCCGAGGCGGCGCTGGACGCCCTGCTGGGTCGCCAGGACCACGAGGCCCTGCTCGGCGAGATCTTCGCCGGTTTCTGCATCGGCAAGTGATGGCGTAGGGAAACATGGATCCCCATGCGGCCGCTTCGACGCCACCGCCACTCCTGCTAAACTGCTGATTTTACTTTTTCGGGCCGCCCAGCGGCCGGGTTTCAAGAGGTCATGGCAGAAGAATTTCATGTCATCGTGATTGGCGGCGGACACGCCGGCACCGAGGCCGCTCTGGCCGCGGCACGCGCGGGTGCGCGCACGCTGCTGCTGACCCATAACATCGAGACCATTGGCCAGATGAGCTGCAATCCGGCGATCGGCGGCATTGGCAAGGGCCACCTGGTCAAGGAGATCGATGCCCTGGGGGGCGTGATGGCGCGCGCGGCGGATGCCGCCGGCATCCATTTCCGCATCCTCAATAGGCGCAAGGGTCCGGCGGTGCGCGCGACCCGCGCCCAGTCCGACCGGCAGCTCTACCGCCAGGCCATTCGCCAGTTCGTGGAGGCCGAGCCCAATCTGCAGATCTTCCAGCAGCCGGTGGCCGACATCACCATGGACGGTGATCGTGTGACCGGTGTGGTCACCGAGGCGGGCATTGCGTTTACGGCTCGCGCCGTCGTGCTGACGGTGGGGACCTTCCTCAACGGCCAGATGCATACCGGGCTGACCCAGCAGCCGGGCGGGCGCGCGGGCGATCCGCCGAGCGTGCGCCTGGCCGCGCGCCTGCGCGATATGGCCTTTGCGGTCGGGCGCCTGAAGACCGGCACCCCGCCGCGCATCGACGGGCGCAGTGTCGACTTCTCGCGCCTCGAGGTGCAGCCGGGCGATGACCCGCGCCCGGTGTTCTCGTTCACCGGCTCGCCCGGCGACCACCCGGAACAGCGCCCCTGTCATATCGCGCGTACGAGCGAGCGGACCCATGACCTGATCCGGGCGAACCTCGATCAGGCGCCGATGTATTCCGGCCAGATCGACAGCACCGGACCGCGGTACTGCCCCTCGATCGAGGACAAGGTCGTGCGCTTTGCCGACAAGACCAGCCACCAGGTCTTCGTCGAGCCGGAGGGGCTGACCACCCACGAGCTCTACCCAAACGGCATCTCCACCTCCCTGCCCTATGCGATCCAGGTGCCGCTGGTGCAGAGCATCGAGGGCTTCGAGCACGCGCGCATTACCCGTCCGGGCTACGCGATCGAGTACGACTACTTCGACCCGCGCGGCCTGCGCCCGTCGTTGGCCACGCGCGAGGTGGGCAACCTGTTATTCGCTGGGCAGATCAACGGCACCACCGGATACGAAGAGGCCGCCGCCCAGGGCCTCGTCGCCGGACTCAATGCCGCCTGCCTGACCCGGGACGCCGAACCCTGGATCCCGCAGCGTTCCGAGGCCTATATCGGCGTGCTGATCGACGACCTGGTCACCCGCGGCACGCAGGAGCCCTACCGCATGTTCACCTCGCGAGCCGAGTACCGGCTGCTGTTGCGCGAGGACAACGCGGATCTGCGCCTGACCCCGGTCGGGCGCGAACATGGCCTGGTCGACGATGCCCGCTGGGCACGGTTCGAGCGCCGCGCCGCCGCGATCGAGTCGGAAATGAGCAGGCTTGCACAGACGCGACCAGATCGGGATCAGCGCAGCCGCCCGGCCCTGGTCGAGCTCCTCGGCAAGGCCCCGGAGCCGGATGCCACACTGCTCGACCTGCTGCGCCGACCGGAGGCCGACTATGACGCCCTGATGCAGGCTCTCCCGGAACTGGATGCGGGCTGCACGCCGGACGTGCGCGAGCAGGCCGAGATTCAGGCCAGATACGCCGGGTACATCGAACGCCAGCAGGCCGAGGTCGCGCGCCAGGCGAAGGCCGATCAGACGGCGCTGCCGGACAACCTCGACTACACGCGGGTGCATGGTCTGTCCAACGAGATCCGCCAGAAACTCGCCGAATTCCGTCCGCACACGCTGGGTCAGGCCCAGCGCATCCCGGGCGTGACCCCGGCCGCGCTTTCGGCTCTGGCTGTTCACCTGAAGCAGCGCGCCAGTGGCGAGTAACGACTGGCGGGCGGCCCTGGGCGCCGTCGCCGACGAGTGGGCGCTGGACGCAGCCGCCATCGAGGCCCTGGCGATCTATCTCGAGCAGCTCGGGCGCTGGAACCGGGTGCACAATCTGACCGCCGTGCGCGACCCCGCGCAGTGGATCCCCCGGCACATCCTCGACAGCCTGACCCTGCGCCCGTATCTTCACGGGGACCGCATCCTGGATGTCGGGACGGGCGCCGGCCTGCCGGGCTTCATACTGGCTGCCTGCGAGCGCGAGCGCGATTTCTGCCTGCTGGACAGCGCGGCCAAGCGCATCCGCTTCCTGCGCAACGTGATCGGGCTGGCCGGGCTGACCCGGGTCGAGGCCGTGCATATGCGGATCGAGGATTTCGGACCCGCCGCGCCCTACACCACGGTCCTGGCGCGGGCATTCAAGGCACCGGCGGACATGGTCGCGCGCGTCGCACCGCAGGTGGCCACGGGCGGGCGGGTGCTGGCCATGCTCGGGCAGCGCTCGGTGGCGGACGCGCCGCTGCCCGCCCCGTGGTCGTACCGGGCTGTGGACCCGGTTACCATTCCCGGCGAGGCCGCCCAGCGGCACATCGCCATTATCGAGAGAGCCGAGACGTGACCGATACGCTGGCCATCACCAATCAGAAGGGCGGGGTGGGCAAGACCACGACCTGCGTGAATCTCGCCGCCTCGCTCGCCCGGCTGGGCAAGCGCGTGCTGGTCGTGGACCTGGACCCACAGGGGAATGCCACCACCGGTTCCGGCGTGGACAAGCACGCCGACGACCCGACCTCCTGCGAGGTGCTGCTGGGCCAGGCCACGGTTCCGGAGGCCGCTCACCGTGTGGAGGGCGGTTTCGATCTGGTGCCGGCGAACGGGGACCTGACCGTGGCCGAGGTGCGCCTGATGGATCAGGAGCGACGCGAATATCGGTTGCGCGACGCCCTGGGCCCGGTGGCCGCCGACTACGACCACATCCTGATCGACTGCCCGCCGTCGCTGAACCTGTTGACGGTCAACGGGCTGGTGGCCGCCGACGGGGTCGTGATCCCGATGCAGTGCGAGTACTACGCGCTCGAGGGCCTGACCGCGCTGATGCGCACGATCGAGAGCATCCAGAAGGGCCCCAACCCGCAGCTGCGCATCGCCGGGTTGCTGCGCACAATGTTTGACCCGCGCAACCGGCTGTCCGGTGACGTCTCCGACCAGCTCACCGGGCACTTCGGCGAACGCGTGTTCCGGACTGTGATCCCGCGCAACATCCGCCTGGCCGAGGCCCCCAGCTTTGGTCAGCCGGCCTTGTTGTATGATGCCTCCTCGCGCGGGGCGGTGGCCTACCTCGCGCTGGCCGGCGAGATGCTGCGCCGCTGATCGCGCCCAGGGAAACACTGATTAATGCACACGCTCGCGTTGGCACCCCAGGTTTTCCGAGACAAGGCGCGTCGTGCAGCGGGTAGTGGTTCTACCCGCAAGCGGCGCAACGCAGGATCGGGGAACCTGGGGTGCCAACCCCGAAGGGGCTCGGCCGCTTTTGCGCGCGCACGGCGTTGCTGTTCCCTTGTGCAGAATGACTGCACGGCAGTCACCGCGCCTTGTTCGCACGCAAAAGCGACTCGAGCGCGAGCGCGTGCATTAATCAGTGTTTCCCTAGACGAGCAGGACTGAAACGATGGCAAAACGTGGACTGGGCCGCGGGCTCGATGCCCT
This sequence comes from Thioalkalivibrio sp. ALJ2, assembly GCF_000378325.1. Lineage (NCBI taxonomy): Bacteria > Pseudomonadati > Pseudomonadota > Gammaproteobacteria > Chromatiales > Ectothiorhodospiraceae > Thioalkalivibrio > Thioalkalivibrio sp. ALJ2. The sequence goes on along the minus strand of NZ_KB899554.1, from coordinate 175,083 downwards.
CCTGTCGGGGGCACAAAGCGGCGGCAACGAGAGTGACTCCCTGGCGCAGCTGCCGATCGAACAGATCCGCCGCGGTCAGTATCAGCCGCGCGTGCACATGTCCGAGCCCGCGCTCGCGGAGCTGGCCGAGTCGATTCGTGCCCAGGGCATTGTTCAGCCGGTTGTCGTGCGCCGGGTCGAGGGCGGCTTCGAACTGATTGCTGGCGAACGCCGCTGGCGAGCCGCCCAAATTGCGGGGCTGGAGAGCGTGCCGGCGGTGGTGCGCGACATCCCCGATCAGGCCGCGGCCGCGATGTCGCTGATCGAGAACATCCAGCGCGAGGACCTGAACCCGCTGGAAGAGGCGCAGGCCATCCGGCGCCTGATCGACGAATTCGAGATGACCCATCAGGCGGCGGCGGATGCGGTCGGCCGTTCGCGCACCTCCGTCACCAACCTGCTGCGTCTGCTGGAGTTGCACGACGTGGTCAAGGAACATGTGAACGAGGGCCGGCTGGAGATGGGCCATGCCCGCTCTCTGCTGGCCCTGCCGCTGGACGACCAGCCGGGGGTGGCCGCGACGGTCGTCAAGCGTGACATGACCGTCCGCGCCACCGAGCAACTGGTCAAGAAGGTCCTCTCGGCGCAGCCGGAGCCGCGCAAGGAGGCCGGCCCCTCGCCAGAGGTCCGGCAACTCGAAAGCCGCCTGTCTGATCGCCTCGGGGCCCCCGTCCAGGTCCGCTACAACCGCCAGGGCAAGGGCCGACTGGTCATCGAATACAACAGCCTCGACGAGCTCGACGGCATCCTCGAACACATCCAGTAAAAAGCCCGTCTGCCTCGCCCAAAGCCTCTCCCCACGCCCCTTTGGCCACCCCATAACGGTTTGACCTAATAGAAGGGTGCTCTTATAATGCGCGCACTTTTTGGGAGAGGGGTGGGTGTGCCCATCCGCTGAATGACACCGCGACGCTTCAGACACGCCTTACAATCGATCGGTCTGCAGCTCGCCCTAACGCTGATACTGTCGGGCCTACTACTGGCCCTGTTCCCCCCGATCGTGGCGATCTCGGCCATGGTCGGCGGCTTGACCGCGACCCTCGGCAATGCCGTGGCCGCGGTCGTTGTGTTTCGAGCCTACCGCTCTGATCAGGTGGGCTCGCTCACGGCGCGAATGATGGGCGCCGAGCTGGGACGACTCGTAATCATCGCGGTGGCATTCGGGGTGGCGTTCGCTTACCTGGACGAGCCGAACTTGCTGGCTTTGTTCGGCATCTTCCTCCTGGTGCATCTGGCCCCGCTCTGGTGGCTGCACCGGGTTTCTGATCAAGCAATGACGAGATAACTGCATGGCTTCAGAAAGCGAACTGCCCACGATGGAAGAGCACATTGCTCACCATCTCACGAACCTCACCTTTGGGCTCCACCCCGAGAACGGGTTGAGCTTCGCCACGACCAGCACCCAGGCCGCCGAAATGGGCTTCTGGGCGATCCATGTCGACTCCATGCTGTGGTCGATTGGTCTTGGCCTCCTGTTTATCCTCACGTTTCGCGCTGCCGCCAAGAAGGTCACCGCTGGCGTCCCGGGTGGCTGGCAGAACTTTGTCGAAATGACGATGGACTTTGTTAACGACAACGTCCGTGGCTCGTTCAAGCACAAGAACGACATGGTCGCGCCACTCGCGCTGACCATCTTTGTCTGGATCTTCCTGCTCAACCTGATGGACCTGGTGCCGGTGGATCTGCTGCCGCACATCGCCTATCTGCTGGGTATCCCCTACTTCAAGATCGTGCCGACCACAGACATCAACGTGACCGCGGGTCTGGCGCTGGGCGTGTTCGTCCTGATCATCTACTACTCGCTGAAGATCAAGGGCCCGGTGGGCTTTATCAAGGAACTGACGGGCATCCCGTTCCAGACCAACATCGTGTTCCTGAAGCCGATCTTCTGGGTGATCAACTTCGCGCTGGAGTTCATCAACCTGCTGGCCAAGCCCGCATCGCTCGCCCTGCGACTGTTCGGCAACCTGTACGCGGCGGAGATGATCTTCATCCTGATCGGCGTTATGTACTCCGCGGGCCTGATCCTGGGTCTGGCCGGTGGTGTGCTGCATGTCGGCTGGGCGATCTTCCACATTCTCGTGGTGCCGCTGCAGGCCTTCATCTTCATGGTGCTGACCGTCGTCTATCTGGACATGGCGTACAGCGAAGACCACTGATTCGATTCACCTTCAAACTGACCGTTTCAACACTCGACTGGAGATACAAAAATGGAAATGGCTAACGCTCTGATCGTCCTGGCTGGCTCTCTGCTTCTGGGTCTGGCCGCTGTCGGCGCCGCCATCGGCGTGGGTACCCTGGGTGGTCGCTTCCTGGAAGGCGCCGCGCGTCAGCCGGAACTGATCCCGATGCTGCGTACTCAGTTCTTTATCGTGATGGGTCTGACCGACGCCGTGCCGATGATCGGCGTGGGTATCGGCCTGTACGTTCTGTTCGCCCTGGGTTAACAAGGCTGAGCGAGTCCCGAGGTCCCCTCCACTCGTCAACCTGAGGTAGCAGGATGAATATCAATCTGACCATCATCGGCCAGCTCCTGGCGTTTGCCGTATTCGTGTGGTTCACGATGCGCTACGTTTGGCCGCCCATGTCCGCCGCCCTGGAAGAGCGCCGCAAGAAGATTGCGGACGGCCTGGCCGCCGCCGAGCGTGGCGAAAAGGAACAGGAGCTCGCCCAGGAGCGCGCGACCGCGGTGATCAAGGAGGCCAAGCAGCAGGCCAACGAGATCATGGCCTCTGCGCAGAAGCGTGCGACAGAGCTGGTCGAGGAAAGCAAGACCACCGCGCGCGAGGAAGGCGAGCGTATCAAGGAACAGGCGCACTCCGAGATTGAGCAGGAGATCAACCGTGCGAAGGAAGAACTGCGCAAGCAGGTCTCCCAGCTGGCGGTTGCCGGTGCCGAGCAGATCCTGGCCAAGGAGATCGATGCCAAGGCCCACGGCGATCTGCTGAAGAAGCTCGCGGCCAAGCTCTAAGGAGACGTTATGTCAGACCTGATTTCGGTCGCCCGACCCTACGCCCGCGCCGCTTTCGAGCGGGCCCAGGAGAAAAACGATCTCGCTGGCTGGGCCGAGCAGCTCGAGTTGCTGGCGGCCATCGCCGCCGACTCGCAGATGCACAGTCTCCTCTCCAACCCGCGGCTCCCGCGTGCCGATCGCGCGCAGCTCGTGCTGGACGTGGCCGGCGACAAGGTCGGCCCCGAGGCCGGCAACCTGGTTCGGCTGCTGGCCGAAAATGGTCGCCTGCCCGCGCTGCCCGCCGTCTACGACGCGTTCTCCGCGATGAAGGCCGAGGCCGAAAAGCGCGTCCACGCCGACGTAATCGCCTTCCGCAAGCTCACGCAGGCGCAGGAGAAAGAGATCCACGATGCCCTGGCCAAAGGCCTGGGCTGCGAAGTCGATCTCGAGTGTTCAGTCGACAGCTCCCTGCTCGGCGGGGCCATCATCCGCGCCGGCGACCTGGTAATCGACGGCTCCGTGCGAGGCCAGCTGAACCGCCTGGCTGCCAATTTGAGTCGCTAAGAGGATATTTAACATGCAACTGAATCCCTCCGAGATCAGTGATCTGATCAAACAGCGCATCGAGAAATTCGATGCCTCCTCCGAGGCCGCCAACGAGGGCTCCGTGGTCAGCCTGACCGACGGTATCGCTCGCGTGCACGGCCTTGGCGATGTCATGCAGGGCGAAATGATCGAGTTCCCCGGCGACACCTTCGGCATGGCGCTCAACCTCGAGCGTGACTCTGTCGGCGTCGTGATCCTGGGTGACTACAAGCACATTAAAGAAGGCGATACCGCCAAGTGCACCGGTCGCATCCTTGAGGTGCCGGTGGGCGAGGGCCTGCTGGGCCGCGTGGTCGACTCCCTCGGCCGCCCGATCGACGGCAAGGGTCCGGTGGAAACCGGAGTCTCCAGCCCGATCGAGAAGATTGCCCCCGGTGTTATCGACCGGCAGTCGGTTGACCAGCCGCTGCAGTCCGGCATCAAGGCGATCGACGCGATGGTCCCCGTGGGCCGTGGCCAGCGCGAGCTGATCATCGGTGACCGCCAGACCGGTAAGACCGCGGTGGCGATCGACGCGATCATCAACCAGAAGGACTCCGGCGTTAAGTGTATCTACGTCGCCGTGGGTCAGAAGGCCTCGTCGGTTGCCTCTGTGGTGGCCAAGCTGGAAGAGGCCGGTGCGATGGATAACACCATCATTGTGGCCGCCAACGCCTCCGAGTCGGCCGCGATGCAGTTCATCGCCCCGTACGCCGGCTGCGCGATGGGCGAGTACTTCCGCGATCGTGGTGAAGACGCCCTGATCGTCTACGACGATCTGACCAAGCAGGCCTGGGCCTACCGTCAGGTGTCGCTGCTACTGCGTCGTCCGCCCGGCCGCGAAGCCTATCCGGGTGACGTCTTCTATCTGCACTCGCGCCTGCTGGAGCGCGCCTCCCGCGTGAACGCCGACTACGTCGAGCAGATGACCAACGGCGAAGTGAAGGGCCAGACCGGCTCGCTGACCGCGCTGCCGATCATCGAGACCCAGGCGGGCGACGTGTCCGCGTTCGTGCCGACCAACGTGATCTCGATAACCGACGGCCAGATCTTCCTCGAGACCGACCTGTTCAACTCGGGCATCCGCCCGGCGATCAACGCTGGTCTGTCGGTCTCCCGAGTCGGTGGGGCCGCGCAGACCAAGATCATCAAGAAGCTTGGTGGTGGTGTGCGTCTGGCGCTGGCGCAGTACCGTGAACTGGCGGCGTTCTCGCAGTTCGCCTCCGATCTCGACGAGCTGACCCGCAAGCAGCTTGACCGCGGCAAGCGCGTCACCGAACTGATGAAGCAGGGCCAGTACCAGCCGATGTCCATCGGCGAGATGGCGTTCTCGCTGTACGCCGCCAACGAGGGCTACCTCGATGACGTCGAGGCGGACAAGGTCGTGAGCTTCGAAAAGGAACTGATGGCCTACGCGCGTTCCTCGCAGAAGGAGCTCCTGGACGAAATCAACAGCTCTGGCGACTACAACGACTCCATCCAGGAAAAGCTGAAGAAGGCCCTGGAAGAGTTCAAGGCCAAGCACAGCTGGTAACGGGAGCACGCAATGGCGGGCACTAAGGAGATCCGGACGCAGATCAAGAGTATCCAGAATACTCAGAAGATCACCAAGGCCATGGAGATGGTCGCAGCGTCCAAGATGCGCAAGGCCCAGGACCGTATGGAAGAGTCCCGGCCTTACGCCCAGAAGATCCACGACGTGATCGGTCACGTCGCGATGGCCAACGCGGAGTACAAGCATCCGTTCATGGTCGAGCGCGAAGTGAAGCGTGTGGCGCTGATCATCGTCTCGACCGATCGTGGCCTATGCGGCGGGTTGAACACCAACCTGTTCAAGAAGGCCGTCGGCGAGATGCGGCGTTACCGCGAAGAGGGCGTCGAGGTGGACCTGTGCGTCGTCGGCAACAAGGCGCTGCAGTTCTTCAAGCGCCTGGGTGGCAACATCGTGGCCGAGGCGCGCGATCTGGGTGATCGCCCGCACATCACGGACCTGATTGGCTCCATCAAGGTGGTGCTGGACAACTTCCGCGATGGCAAGGTCGACCGCGTCGTGCTGCTGGAGAACAAGTTCGTCAACACGATGACCCAGCAGCCGGAGGCGACCCAGCTTCTGCCGACCGCGCCGAGCAAGGACGAGTCTCTGAAGCATCACTGGGACTACATCTACGAGCCCGATACGGTTCCGGTGATGGATACCCTGCTCGAGCGCTATGTCGAGTCGCTGATCTACCAGGCGGTGGTCGAGAACGTGGCCTGCGAAATGGCCGCGCGCATGGTCGCGATGAAGTCGGCCTCCGACAACGCCGGCACGATGATCAAGGACCTGCAGCTCGTCTACAACAAGGCGCGCCAGGCCGCGATCACCCAGGAGATCTCCGAGATCGTCAGCGGCGCGGCTGCGGTCTAGCGCCCGCCGGCACGAATCGATCGGCTCGGCACGAATTACGACTTACGAGGATGAACAAATGAGTTCCGGAAAAATTGTCGAAATCATCGGCGCCGTCGTGGACGTGGAGTTCCCCCACGGCGAAGTGCCCAAGGTCTACGACGCCCTGACCCTGGAAAACGGCCTGACCCTGGAAGTCCAGCAGCAGCTGGGTGACGGCGTCGTGCGCACGATCGCCATGGGGACCACAGAGGGTGTGAAGCGTCAGACCCCGGTCACCGCGACCGGCAAGCCGATCTCCGTGCCGGTCGGCAAGGGGACCCTGGGCCGCGTGATGGACGTGCTCGGCCGCCCGGTGGACAACGCCGGCGACGTGGAGGCCCAGGAAACCTGGTCGATCCACCGTGCCGCCCCGACCTTCGACGAGCAGGCGGGCTCCACCGAGCTGCTGGAAACCGGAATCAAGGTGATCGATCTCCTGTGCCCGTTCGCGAAGGGCGGCAAGGTCGGCCTGTTCGGCGGTGCCGGCGTGGGCAAGACCGTGAACATGATGGAGCTGATCCGCAACATCGCGATCGAGCATTCCGGTTACTCCGTGTTCGCCGGTGTGGGCGAGCGTACCCGTGAAGGGAACGACTTCTACCACGAGATGAAGGACTCCAACGTCCTCGACAAGGTGGCCCTGGTCTACGGCCAGATGAACGAGCCGCCGGGTAACCGCCTGCGTGTCGCGCTGACCGGCCTGACGATGGCCGAGTTCTTCCGTGACGAAGGCCGCGACGTGCTGATGTTCATCGACAACATCTACCGTTACACCCTGGCCGGGACCGAGGTCTCCGCGCTGCTGGGGCGCATGCCGTCCGCGGTGGGCTACCAGCCGACCCTGGCGGAAGAGATGGGTGTGCTGCAGGAGCGCATCACCTCGACCAAGAAGGGCTCGATCACCTCCATCCAGGCGGTCTACGTGCCGGCGGATGACTTGACCGACCCGTCGCCGGCCACGACCTTTGCGCACCTGGATGCGACCGTCGTGCTCTCGCGCCAGATCGCCGAGCTGGGCATCTACCCGGCCGTGGATCCGCTGGACTCGACCTCGCGCCAGCTGGACCCGCAGATCATCGGGCAGGAACACTACGACACCGCCCGTGCGGTGCAGAACACTCTGCAGCGTTACAAGGAGCTGAAGGACATCATCGCGATCCTCGGCATGGACGAGCTGTCGGAAGACGACAAGCTGGTCGTGGCCCGTGCGCGAAAGATCCAGCGCTACCTGTCGCAGCCGTTCTTCGTGGCCGAGGTGTTCACCGGGGCGCCGGGCAAGTACGTGTCTCTGAAGGACACCATCCGCGCGTTCAAGGCCATCGTGGCTGGCGAGTATGACCATCTGCCCGAACAGGCCTTCTACATGGTCGGCACCATCGAGGAAGCCGTCGAGAAGGCCGAGAAGCTCGGCTAAGGAGTGAGCAACATGCCCATGACGATGCACGTGGATGTGGTCAGTGCCGAGGAGTCCATCTACTCCGGGACCGCGCTGATGATCGCGGCCCCGGCCGAGGGTGGCGAGGTCGGTGTCTATGCGGGCCACACCCAGATGCTGGCGCGCCTGAACCCGGGCGAGCTGCGCATCCTGGAAAAGGAAGGCGCCGATCCGCAGCCGGTGTTCGTCTCGGGCGGTATCCTCGAGGTCCAGCCGTATCATGTGACGGTCCTGGCGGATACGGCGGTGCGGGCCAAGGATCTCGACGAGGCCGAGGCCCTGGAGGCGAAGAAACGTGCGGAGGAGGCCCTGGAGAACTCCAAGGCCGATTTCGACTACGCCAAGGCGCAGGCGGAACTCGTGGAGGCCGCCGCCCGCCTGCAGATGATCCAGAAGTTGCGCCGGAAATAATCCGGCAAACTGCGACGAATGACCGACCCCAAGGGCCAACCGATTCGGTTGGCCCTTTATGATTGCACCCATGCCTGAGACGACACCCCTTCATATCGCGGTCCTCGCGGCCGGCAAGGGGACGCGCATGCGGTCGCGCCTCCCCAAGGTCCTGCAATCTCTAGCCGGACGCCCCCTGCTGGACCATGTCCTCCAACGCGTGGCGCCGCTGGAAGCCGACGCGCTCCACGTCGTGGTGAGCCACGAACAGGAACGTGTGCGAGCCGCATTTGCCGAGCACGTCCCCGCACTTGACTGGATCGACCAGGGCGAGCCGCGGGGGACCGGGCATGCGGTTTATCAGGCCCTGCAGCACATCCCCGACCATGCGCGTGTCCTGGTGACCTATGGGGACGTCCCGCGGATCCCGGTCGCGGACCTGGAGGCCTGTGCTCGCGGCACTGGCGTAACCGTCCTGGCCGCTCAGGTTCCCGACCCCACCGGATACGGTCGCCTGATCCTCGATGCCGCGGGCCAGCTGGAGCGGATCGTCGAGCACAAGGAGGCCACCAGCGGGGAACGTGCGGTCGACCTGATCAATACCGGCGTGCTCGCCGCACCGGCCGGGGACTTGCGTGGTTGGCTAGCTTCCTGCGAGCCCGATCCGGCAGGGCCGCGCGAGTGGTATCTGACCGACATTGTGGCCGTGGCACGAGGTCAAGGACGGGTGATCGATGTCGTGCGCAGTTCCGATCCCGTCGCCGTGCTGGGTGTGAACGACCGCGAGCAGCTGGCCGTCCAGGAGCGCCTGCACCAGGCGGAGCAGTGCTCCCGGATGATGCGGGATGGTCTCGCAGTGGCGGACCCCGCGCGCCTGGATGTGCGCGGCGTCCTGAAATTCGGACACGACTGTTCGATCGACGTGAACGTCGTGATCGAGGGCACGGTGACGCTGGCGGACGATGTCTATATTGGCCCCGGCTGCGTGTTGCGCGATTGCGAGATTGGATCCGGCACGCAGGTCGCGGCACACAGTGTCCTGGAAGGTGTAAGGATCGGCGAGGGGGCCAATGTTGGGCCGTTCGCCCGTCTGCGCCCGGGGACCGAGCTCGGCCCCGGTGCCCGCGTCGGCAACTTTGTCGAGATCAAGAACGCCACGCTGGGTCCGGGCGCGAAGGCGAACCACCTGACCTACGTCGGGGATGCCAGCGTCGGGGCCGGCGCCAATCTGGGCGCAGGGACGATTACCTGCAACTATGATGGTGCCAACAAGCATCGCACCGAGATCGGCGAGCGAGCGTTCATCGGCTCCAACACGGCCCTGGTGGCGCCCATCCGCATCGGCGATGACGCGACGGTGGGGGCGGGCTCGACCTTGTCCGACGATGTCGACCCGCGTGCGCTGGCGCTGACCCGTGCACGCCCGCGCGTTATCCAGGACTGGCCGCGCCCCAAGAAGAAGTCCGACTAGACACAAAAGTCCGACTCGACATAAGGAGTTTGCATGTGCGGTCTGCTGGCAGGTATTGGTGAGCGCAACCTGGTCCCGATCTTCGTCGAGGGTCTGCATCGACTGGAATACCGCGGGTACGACTCCGCCGGTGTAGCGGTCATCGAGAACCGCGCGTTACGCGACGTCCGTGCGGTCGGCAAGGTCGCCACCCTGGAGGAACAGATCGACACGATCGGCCTGCAAGGGCCGGTGGGGATTGCCCATACGCGCTGGGCGACCCACGGGCCGCCCACCGAGGTGAATGCCCACCCCCACCGTTCCCGTGACGGCCGGGTCGCGATTGTCCATAACGGCATTATCGAAAACCATGCCCGGCTGCGAGACGAGCTGGCCGCTGCCGGCTGGCACTGCGTGTCGGCAACCGACAGCGAGGTCATTGCCCACCGGATCGAGCAGGCCCTGGTCGACGGGGCCTCGCCCCTCGAGTCCATGCGCCGCGCCTGTGCCGACCTTGAAGGGGCCTATGCCATCGCGGCGGTCTTTGCCGACTATCCCGACGAGCTGATCGTCGCGCGTTTCGGAAGCCCCCTGATCCTCGGGCTCGGAATCGGCGAGTTCTTTGCCGCCTCGGACGTCCAGGCCCTGCTGCCGGTGACCCAGCGATTCGTCGACCTCGAGGACGGGGATATCGCCCGCCTGACGCGCAAGGGCGTGGAGGTCCAGGACCTGCACGGCCAGGCGGTCGAGCGCAGTGTCCGCGAGACCCGCTGCCAGGCAAGCGTTGCCGATCGTGGCGAGTATCGCCACTTCATGCTGAAGGAGATCTACGAGCAACCGCACGCACTGGCGGAGACCTTGTCCGGCCGTCTGGGCGAGGACGCCGTCCTGGAAAACATCCTCGGGCCCGGTACCAGCGAGCGCCTGGCCGAGGTCAGCGCCGTGCAAATCGTGGCATGCGGCACCAGCTATCACGCCGGAATGGTGGCCGCCCACTGGATCGAGGAGCACCTGGGCCTGCCCGCCCGCGTCGATGTGGCAAGCGAATACCGGTATCGCCGTCACGTGCTGGCCCCGGCCACGCTGCTGGTGGTGATCTCCCAGTCGGGGGAGACCGCCGATACCCTCGCGGTGCTGCGCCAGTCCCAGGACGAGCCGTTCCTGGCCCGTCTGGCCATCTGCAATGTCCCCGAGAGCACCATGGCGCGGGCTGCCGATCTGGTCCTGATGACCCATGCCGGACCCGAGATCGGCGTCGCCTCGACCAAGGCGTTCACGACCCAGCTGGCCGCCCTCGCCACCCTCGTACTCCTGCTGGGCCAGACCGCTACGGCCGCCCGTATGACCGCCGAGGAACGCGTCGCTGCGGTGACGGCCCTGCGCAGCCTCCCCGATCAGGTGGCGCGCATCCTGGCCCTGGACAACCCGATTGCGCGCGTCGCCGAGGATCTGATGGAGCGGCACCACGCCCTGTTCCTCGGGCGCGGGGCGCACTTCCCGATCGCCCTGGAGGGCGCGCTCAAGCTGAAGGAGATCTCCTACATCCATGCCGAGGCGTATCCCTCGGGCGAGCTGAAGCACGGACCGCTCGCGCTCGTGGACACCGAGATGCCGGTAGTCGCCGTGGCCCCCGACGACGCGCAGCTGGAGAAACTCTCCAGCAACCTCCAGGAGGTGCGCGCCCGGGGCGGGCAGCTGATCGTGATTGGCGAGTCCAGTGCGGCGCGTACCCTGGCCCCGGAGGACATCTGGATCGGCCTGCCGCAGAGCGAGCCGCTGAGCCCCTGGCTGGCGCCGATCCTGCTGACCGTGCCGTTGCAGTTGCTGGCCTACCATACGGCGGTGCTCAAGGGCACGGACGTTGATCAGCCGCGCAATCTGGCGAAATCGGTGACCGTGGAATAGCCCCTTGCACGCGGTACTCCCGGAGTTTCTATCAGGAAACGCTTGTATTCGCCGGGCGGGTCGGCTAGATTCGGGCGCGCTCGAATAACCGTACGATCAGGAGTATCCCATGGATCAGCAAGAGCTCAACAACCGCTGCGTCACCCTGTTTCAGTCCCCGCGTATCCAGACCAAGCTCTGGAACCCGCGCATGTTCTGGAACGTCGGCCGCAAGCTGAACGTGACCCCCGAAGAGCTGACCGAGCCCAAGGTCGACCTCTGCGAGCTCGAGGTGATGCTGTCCGCGGCTGCCTACGAGCCGTCTCAGTGCGCCGACAACCTGAATGGTCGCGATGCCGGCCGCGCCGACTTCATCCGTCGTGCCGTGCAGTCCGGCCAGCGTCCGTTCCTGCGTCGCGCCGCCTGATCCGGTCTCCAGACTGGTGATGTCGAGGACCCGGCCTTTGCGCCGGGTCTTTTGTTTGGGCCCTCGGTCAGGCCTCCTCAGCCGCGCGTCTCCAGCCAGAAGGTCACTGGGCCGTCGTTCACCAGGCTGACCTGCATGTCCGCGCCAAAGCGCCCGCTAGCGACTTGCGGATGCGATGCCTGCGCCTGCTTCGCCAGATAGTCGAACAGCGCCTGGCCGTGCTCCGGGCTCGCGGCGCTGGTAAAGCTTGGGCGCATCCCCTTGCGCGTATCCGCGGCCAGCGTGAACTGCGGCACTAGCAAGAGCCCCCCGCCGGTATCCTGAAGGCTCAGGTTCATGCGGCCTTCGGCATCCGCGAATACGCGGTAGCCGAGCAGCCGCTCCAGCAGCCGCCTGGCCGCCGCTTCGCTGTCATCGGGCTGCACCGCGACCAGCGCCAGCAGCCCTGGCCCGATCGCACCGGCGCGCTCGCCGCCGATGTTCACCGCGGCCTCGGTCACCCGCTGGATCAGCGCGATCACGTCGAGGCAGCCCCGGTCCCGCCCGAGACCTGCCCCTCGAGATCATCGGCCAGGGTGTCGGTCGCCGCGATCAGCTTGCGCACGATGCCTGGCTCGGCCGCCGAGTGCCCGGCGTCCGCGATGATCGCCATGCGCGCCTGCGGCCAGACCCGATGCAGTTCCACCGCTTGCTCCACCGGACACACCACGTCGTAGCGTCCGTGCACGATCCAGCCCGGTATGTCGCGCAGGCGTGGTGCGTCCCGCAGCAGCTGGTCCGGTTCCAGGAAGGTGTCGTGCATGAAGTAGTGGCACTCCAGCCGCGCCAGGCTTACGGCCACCTCCGGATCGTCGAAATGCGCGATCACGTCATCGTTCGGGATCAGGCAGGAGGTGTGTCCTTCCCAGCCTGACCAGGCGCGAGCCGCGGTGTGCCGGATCTCCGGATCCGGGTCGGTCAGCCGACGGTAGTAGGCCCCGACCAGGTCGTCGCGCTCCTCCGCTGGAATCGGCCGTAGGTAGTGCGCCCAGGCCTCGGGAAACAGGCGGTCGGCCCCCGACTGGTAGAACCACTGGATGTCCCGCGGCCGGCACAGGAATACCCCGCGCAGGATCAGTCCCAGCACGCGATCGGGATGGGTCTGTGCGTAGGCCAGCCCCAGCGTCGAGCCCCAGGAACCACCGAACACCGCCCAGCGCTCGATGCCCAGGTGCTCGCGCAGGCGCTCGATATCGGCCACTGCATGCCAGGTGGTGTTGGCCTCCAGACTCGCGTGAGGCGTCGAGCGCCCGCAGCCGCGCTGGTCGAACAGCACGATGCGGTAGCGCTGCGGGTCGTAGAAGCGCCGATGCCACGGCTCGCAGCCCGAGCCCGGCCCGCCATGCAGAAACACGACCGGAATCCCGTCGGGTGTGCCGCATTCTTCAAAGTAGAGCTCGTGGCCGTCACCGACCGCGAGCCTTCCTGTGCTGTGCGGTTCGATCTCCGGGTAAAGGGTGTCCATTGATCAGTGTTTCCTAGATTGCGGGCCCCGAGTGTCGCCAAAACGTTCGCGCAGGGAAAGTCCGCAGTCCGTCTATTCGTCGATGATCTGCCCCCGATAGACCCGGCGCCGTTGCGGCTCCACGTGGCGTTCCGACGAGTCCGGCCCAGCTTCCGGCGGTGCCAGGTGCCCCGAACGCTGCAATTCGCTGCGCAGCGAGAGCGCGGCGGCCTGGGCGGCGCTCGACTGCGAGCGTGAGGCGTAGTCCAGGATGGCCTCCATGAAGTCGGGGTTGGTGACCGACAGCCGCGCCACCGCCGGGAACTCTGCGCGCAGGTTCCGGCGCAGCTCGGCGGCCAGGCTCAAGCTCTTGCGATCGTGCATACCGGTCCCCCACCGTTGAAGCGCCTGTCCAACCCGTATGCAAGCGCGGTGCCATGCGTGTGGCCCGCGTCCGGCGCTGGGCGCCGGGGCTTCTTGCCTCCACCGGGTGCATAACGGCGCATGGCTGCACCGACAATGGGCGCCATCCGGCAACCGCTGCGGGTATGGCGGCGCTTGCGAAGCGGGCCTCGCCGCCCTATGTTGCGGGCCATGGAAACGCCCGCCGTCCCCACCTCCATCCGCCGCCTGGCCGGCCGCGCCATCGCGGACTTCGACATGATCCGCGAGGGCGACCGGATCCTGGTCGGGCTGTCCGGTGGCAAGGATTCGCTGACGTTGCTGTGGCTGCTGCATGGCCTGGCGCGGCGGGCGCCCGTGCGCTTCGAGGTCGGCGCGGTCACGATCAATCCGGAGATCGAGGGCTTCGAGCCACAGCGGCTGATGGACTATCTCGGTGGTTACGGCATCCCGTATCACTTCGTCTCCGAGCCAATCGCGGAGCTGGCCGGCGAGCACATGGACAACGACTCGTTCTGCTCCTTCTGCTCGCGAATGAAACGCGGCCTGATGTATCGCACCGCGCGCGACCACGGCTACAACGTGCTGGCGCTGGGCCAGCACCTGGATGACCTGGCCGAGAGCTTCATGATGAGTGCCTTCCACGGTGGCCAGCTGCGTACGATGAAGGCCCACTACGCGATCGACGCAGGCGACCTGCGGGTGATCCGCCCGCTGGTCTATGTGCGCGAACGCCAGACCCGCGATTTCGCCGAGGCCGCCGGGCTGCCGGTGATCCTGGACAACTGCCCGGCCTGCTTCGCGATGCCCACCCAGCGCGAACACATGAAGCAGCTGCTCGCGCAGGAGGAGGCCCAGCACCCGCGGTTGTTCCGCAACCTGCGCACAACCCTGAAGCCGCTGATGACCGAGGGCGGCATCCCGCCTCGGACCCCGGCCGATCCACCCGAATCCCGCGATCATGGCCGAACGCCGGCATCTGCGTGACCGGTTGATCGCCGGCGGTCTGCGCCTGCTCGCCCGCCTCCCTCTGCGCGTAAATCATGCGCTGGGCGGGTTGCTCGGCGCGCTGGCCTGGTACTGGCCGACGCGCTCCGCCCGCATCACCCGCCGCAACCTCGAACTCTGTTTCCCGGACAAGGACACCGCCTGGCGCCGCCGGGTCGGGCGTGGATCGCTGATGGCGATGGGCCGGGCACTGACCGAGTCCCCCTGGCTCTGGCAGGCTACGCCGCAAACCCTCGAGCGACTGGCGGTCGAGCCGCCCCGCTACGCCCGCCTGCGCGAACGCGAGGGCGGGCGGGCGCTGTTCCTGTGTGCCCCGCATCTGGGTTCCTGGGAGTTCGCCGGGCTGCAGGCCGCCTGCCACGGGCCGATGGCCACCCTGTACAGCCCGTTCAAGACCCCCGAGATCGACCGCTGGGTGCGCGACGCCCGCGCCTCCACCGGCGCGACCCTGGCCCCGGCCGACCGCTCCGGGCTGCGCGTGCTGCAGCAGTCACGTGATCGCGGCGAGATCATCGGCATCCTGCCGGATCAGAGCCCGAAGGGCGCCTCGGGTACGCATGCGCCGTTCTTCGGCCACCCGGCGCTGACCATGACCCTGCTGCCGCGCCTGCTGCGTGGGCGCGAGGACCATGTCGTGTTCTTGTTCGCCGAGCGCCTGCCGAAGGGGCGCGGGTTTCGCTATCACGAGATCGAGGCCGGGCCGGAGGTTGCCGACCGCGACTTCGCCCGCGCCGCTGCCGCGATCAACGCCCATGTGGAGGCCCTGGTCCGGCGCTGCCCCGAGCAGTACAACTGGGCCTACAAGCGTTTCCACCCGGCCCCCGAGGGCCAGCCCAACCCCTATCGCTGACACCCGGTCGAGCCAGGTTCCGAGCACAAAAAAAGCCGCCGGACCCGAAGGTCGCGGCGGCCGGTGCATCTGGCCCCGAGGGGCCGGATGCGGATGCCTTACAGGCTGTAGTACATGTCGAATTCGACCGGATGGGTGGTCATGCGCATGCGCGTGACTTCTTCCATCTTCAGGTCGATGTAGGCATCGATCATGTCGTCGGTGAACACGCCACCCTGGGTCAGGTATTCGCGATCCTGGTTCAGGGCTTCCAGCGCCTGGTCCAGCGAATGGCAGACCTGCGGGATGCCCTTTTCCTCTTCCGGCGGCAGGTCGTAGAGGTTCTTGTCCATCGCGTCGCCCGGGTGGATCTTGTTCTGGATGCCGTCCAGGCCGGCCATCAGCATCGCGGCGAACGCCAGATACGGGTTGGCGGTGGAGTCCGGGAAGCGCAGCTCGATGCGGCGGGCCTTCGGGCTCATCACGAACGGGATGCGCAGCGACGCGGAGCGGTTGCGCGCGGAGTAGGCCAGCATCACCGGCGCCTCGAAGCCCGGCACCAGACGCTTGTAGCTGTTGGTGGACGGGTTGGTGAAGGCGTTCAGCGAGCGGGCGTGCTTGATGATACCGCCGATGTAGTACAGCGCGGTCTCGGACAGGCCGCCGTACAGGTCACCGGAGAACAGGTTCTTGCCGTCCTTGGACAGCGACTGGTGCACGTGCATGCCGGAGCCGTTGTCGCCGACGATCGGCTTGGGCATGAAGGTCGCGGTCTTGCCGTGCATGTGGGCCACGTTCTGCACCACGTACTTCAGTACCTGCACCTCGTCAGCCTTCTGGGTCAGCGTCGCGGGGCCGACACCGATCTCGCACTGGCCGGCGGTGGCCACCTCGTGGTGGTGCACCTCGGTGGTCAGGCCCATCTCGGTCATCACTTCGCACATGGTCGAGCGGATGTCGTGCAGGCTGTCGACCGGCGGCACTGGGAAGTAGCCACCCTTCACGCCCGGGCGGTGCCCGATGTTGCCGTCTTCGTAGACGCGCTCGGAATTCCAGGAGGCCTCGGAGGAGTCCACGCGGCAGTAGGAGCCGGAGAGGTCCGAGCCCCATTTCACATCGTCGAACACGAAGAATTCATTTTCCGGCCCGAACAGCGCGGTGTCGGCAATGCCGGTGCTCTGCAGATAGGCCTCGGCACGGCGCGCCAGGGAGCGCGGGCAGCGGTCGTAGCCCTGCATGGTGGCCGGCTCGACCACGTCGCAGCGGATGTTCATGGTCATGTCCTCGAAGAACGGATCGATGACCGCGGACTCCGCATCCGGCATCAGGATCATGTCGGACTCGTTGATGCCCTTCCAGCCGGAGATCGACGACCCGTCGAACATCTTGCCTTCCTCGAACGACTCTTCGTCGAGGTCATGGGCTGGAACGGTTACATGCTGTTCCTTGCCCTTGGAGTCGGTGAAACGGAAGTCGACAAAGCGGACTTCCTTTTCCTGGATCTGCTTCAGCACGTCGGCTGCGGACATGGGAGTCTCCTTAGGTTTGCTCTTGGTCTTTGGGTTCGCCGCGCCGATTCGAGCCCGGCCGGCGTTGAATCGGTTCTATGCAGGCATCATGCCAGTTCGTTCGATTGGCCCTGTGACGGTCGTTCAGGACTCATCAGGCCCGTACCACGCGGCGGGCTGCACAATATCCGTGCGCCATCGGCACCACAGTAGTGCATCAAGTCTTTTGTTGCACGCCAGTGGTGCATGGGCGATAGAGGATCTTCACCTCACCCAGCCGGTCCTTCAGGCGCGGATGGCCCTGCAGCGACTGTGACAGGCCCTCGCCCCGCGCGTTCAGGTCCGCGGGCGTGCATGCCCCGTCAAGGCGCAGCGTCAGGGTCAGGTGGATGCGCCCGTTCAGATAGTGCATGGAAAGCTGCTCCAGGCGATCCAGTTCCGGGGTGTCGGCCCAGGCCTCGCGCACCGCTTCGGCGATCTCCGGACGCAGGGGCAGGTTCGAGCTTCGAGCCTGATCTTGGTCGTTTTCCGGATCGACATGGACCGTAAAATCGCGCAGCCGCTCGTGGCGCTGGGTGACGGCCCCGTACACCGCATCGGCAATCCGGTGTCCCTCGGAAACCGAAATCATCGGGGCGACCTGGATATGCACATCGGCGACCACGTCGCTCCCATGCCGCCGCGTGCGCAGCATGTGCGCATCCTTCACCCCGGGCACTTCCATGATCGTGCGGTGGATGCGCGCGACCTCCTCCGGATCCAGTGCCGTGTCAATCAGTTCGGCCGCGCTGCGCACGATCAGGCGCCCGGCGATATGCAGGATGAACAGGGCAACGATCAGCGCCGCCAGGGCATCCGCCCACGGGAAGCCCGCCACCGCGGCCCCGACCCCGACCAGCACGAACAGCGAGGAGATCGCATCCGTGCGGTGATGCCAGGCGTTCGCATCCAGCATCCGCGAGCCGATCCGTTTCGCCACACGGTGGGTGTACTGATAGAGCCCCTCCTTGGCCACCAGCGTCAGCACCGCAAAGGCGAGCGCGGCCGGCGCCGGCCCTGCGGTCGCGGCGTTGGTATCCATCAGCCGCTGTCCGGCGGCCCAGGCGATCCCGAGGCCGGCCAGTGCGAGGAACACACCGACGACCACGGTGGCCAGGGTCTCGATACGCCCGTGTCCGTAGGGGTGGTCATGATCGGGCGAGGCCGCGGCCTTGCCAGCGGCGAACAGCACCACACCATCGGTGATCAGGTCCGACAGGGTGTGCACGCCGTCGGCGATCAGCGCCTGCGAGTTCAGCAGCCATCCGCTCAGCAGCTGTGCCAGGGCAAGAAAGGCATTCACCACCGCGCCCACGACCGTTACCCGGCGCGTGGCACGGTAGCGCCGGCCGTTTTCGGGCGAGATCGTGGCCTCGGAGTTGGCGCGGGGGTCGCTCAGGACATCCCTCCCGAACAGGGTCAGGCCCTCAGTATGGGCGTGCCTCCGCCACATGCAAGACGCTTGCACTGCCTTCACCGGTGGCCGCAGCCGGAGCCCGGCCGATATACTGTCCGCTTTGCCCTGACCCGGGATCCCGCATGGCGCACGAACGCACCCCGTCCAGCAGCAGCCCCACCTTCCAGGACCTGATTCGCCGGTTGCAGGACTACTGGAACGACCACGGTTGCGTGGTCCTGCAGCCCTACGACATGGAGATGGGGGCCGGTACCTTCCATCCGGCGACCTTCCTGCGTTCGATCGGGCCGGAGCCGTGGCGCGCGGCCTATGTGCAGCCCAGCCGCCGTCCCACCGACGGTCGCTATGGCGACAACCCCAACCGCCTGCAGCACTACTACCAGTTCCAGGTGTTGCTGAAGCCGTCGCCGCCGGACATCCAGGATCTCTACCTGGGCTCCCTGGAGGCCCTGGGCTTCGACACGCTCACCCATGATGTGCGCTTCGTCGAGGACAACTGGGAGTCCCCGACCCTCGGCGCCTGGGGCCTGGGCTGGGAGGTCTGGCTGAACGGCATGGAGGTCACCCAGTTCACCTACTTCCAGCAGGTCGGCGGGCTGGACTGCCACCCGGTCTCCGGCGAGATCACCTACGGGCTGGAACGCCTGGCGATGTACCTGCAGGGGGTGGAGAGCGTATTCGATCTGGTCTGGACCGTCGGGCCCGACGGCCGCCCGGTGACCTATGGCGACGTCTATCACCAGAACGAGGTGGAGCAGTCCACCTACAACTTCGAGCATGCCGATCGCGATGCCCTGTTCGCCGCCTTCGACCAGCACGCAAACGAGAGCGACCGCATGATCGAGCGGGGCCTGCCGCTGCCGGCCTACGAGCAGATGCTGCGCGCCTCCCACAGCTTCAACCTGCTGGATGCCCGCGGCGCGATCTCGGTCACCGAGCGCCAGCGCTACATCCTGCGCGTGCGCGAGCTGTCGCGAAACGTCGCCCAGAAGTACTACGAGTCGCGCGAGGCCCTGGGCTTCCCGCTGTGCGCCGACGACGATACGAACAAGCCCGACGCCGCCTGAACCCAATTTCCAGACCGCGCCCTGGCGCGCGGTTGCGATGGACCCGACACGGACCCGACATGGCTGAAGCCCGCGAACTCCTGATCGAACTGGGCACCGAGGAGCTGCCCCCCACCGCCCTGCCGCGCCTGCGTGACGCCTTGGCCGAGGGCCTGGCCACGCGCCTGCGCGAGGCCGGGCTGGAGCCGGGCGCGCCCGAGGCCTTCGCCACCCCGCGGCGGCTGGCCGTGCTGTTCCCCGATGTGCCCGCGCGCCAGCCCGACCAGCTCCAGGAGCGCCGCGGCCCGGCCGTGGCCGCCGCCTTCGACGCCGCCGGCGAGCCGACCAAGGCGGTGCTGGGCTTTGCCCGCTCCTGCGGAGTGGAGGTCGAGCGCCTGGAACGCGAGACCACCGACAAGGGCGAATACCTGGTCTTCCGCCAGATGCAGCCGGGCCGCGCCCTCGGCGAGCTGCTGCCGGAGATGCTGGAGGCCGCGCTGGAGGCCCTGCCCACGCCCAAGCGCATGCGCTGGGGCAGCAGCCGCACCGAGTTCGTGCGCCCCGCGCACTGGCTGGTCGTCCTGCACGGGACCGAGGTGCTGGAGATGACGGTGCTGGAGCAGACCGCCGGGCGGGCCACGCATGGTCACCGCTTCCACCAGCCCGGTGCGCTGGAGCTGAAGCGCGGCAACGACTACGCCGAGCGGCTGCGCAGCCCCGGCTTTGTCGAGCCGTCGTTCGAGGCGCGGCGCGAGAACATCCTGGCGCAGGTGCACGAGCAGGCCAAGGCCCTGGGCGGGCGCGCACTGGTCGATGCCGACCTGCTGGACGAGGTGACCGCGCTGGTGGAGTGGCCGGTGGCCCTGACCGGCGGTTTCGATCCGCGTTTCCTGGATGTCCCGCAGGAGGCGCTGATCTCTACCATGCAGGACAACCAGAAATACTTCCCGGTGGTCGACGAGGCCGGGCGCATGCAGCCGCACTTCATCGTGATCAGCAACATCGAGTCGCGCGACCCGCACGCGGTGCGCGACGGCAACGAGCGCGTCCTGCGCCCGCGCTTCGCCGATGCCGAATTCTTCTGGCAGCAGGACCGCAAGAAGCGCCTGGAGGAGCGGCTGGACGCGCTGGACTCGGTGGTATTCGAGAAGCGCTTGGGCACGCTGCGCGACAAGTCCGTGCGTCTGGAGGCCTTGATGCAGCGCCTGGCCGGCCTGATGGGGCTGGATGCCGGGCTGGCCGCGCGCGCCGCGCGCCTGGCCAAGTGCGACCTGGTCACCCAGATGGTGTTCGAGTTCACCGAGCTGCAGGGCACGATGGGCCGCTACTACGCCCTGCACGACCGCGAGGACGAAGCGGTCGCGGCCGCGATCGAACAGCATTACTGGCCGCGCCAGTCCGGCTCCGAGCTGCCGGATGTCCCGCTGGCCCAGGCACTGGCGCTGGCGGACCGACTGGACACGCTGGTCGGGATCTTCGCGATCGGCAAGCAGCCCACGGGCACCAAGGACCCGTTCGCCCTGCGCCGCGCCGCGCTGGGACTGGTGCGCATCCTGGTCGAGCGCGAACTGCCGCTGGCCCTGACCCCGCTGCTGCAAGCCGCGGCCGAGCCGATCCGCGAACGGGTGCCGGAGGCCGACCAG
This sequence comes from Thioalkalivibrio sp. ALJ2, assembly GCF_000378325.1. Lineage (NCBI taxonomy): Bacteria > Pseudomonadati > Pseudomonadota > Gammaproteobacteria > Chromatiales > Ectothiorhodospiraceae > Thioalkalivibrio > Thioalkalivibrio sp. ALJ2. The sequence goes on along the minus strand of NZ_KB899554.1, from coordinate 154,117 downwards.
GCGGTGGAACCGGTGCGCGAGTACATCCTGGAGCGCCTGCGCGGCTACCTGCTGGAGCAGGGCCAGGCGCACGAGACCATCGAGGCGGTGGCCGCGGTCGTGCCCGATACCCCGCTGGACTTCGTCCGCCGCGTGCGCGCGGTCAGCCTGTTCCGCGAGCGCCCGGAGGCCGAGGCCCTGGCCGCGGCGAACAAGCGCATCCACAACCTGCTGCGCAAGGCCGGCGAGGAGGCCGAGGCCGACCTCGACCCCGAGGCCCTGGCGCTGGACGAGGAGCGCCAGCTCTACCAGGGTCTGCAGGCGGTGCGTCCCGGCGTCGAGCAGGCGGTGGCCGATGGCGACTACCTGCACGCACTGGGCGAGCTGGCGGGCCTGCGTGATCGTGTCGATACCTTCTTCGACCAGGTGATGGTGATGGCCGAGGATGCCGCCGAGCGGCGCAACCGCCTGGCGCTGCTGCGCGAACTGCGCCGCGCGTTCGAGACCGTGGCCGACATCGGCCGCCTGGCCACGGGATAGCGCCGCCGCATGCTCCCCCTGATCCGAGGCCTCCTGTTCCAACTGGGGTTTATCGGCTCCACGCTGGTGTTCGGCCTGCTGGTCCCGCCGCTGATCTGGCCGCTTTCGCGCCCGGCGCGCTATCGCGTCCTGACCCAGTGGGGGCGCTTCAACGTCTGGTGGCTGCGCATCACCTGCGGGCTGGACTACCGGGTGCGCGGTGCCGAGCACATTGACCCCTCGCGGCCGCATGTGGTGCTCTCCAAGCACCAGTCCGCGTGGGAGACGGTCGCCTATGTGGCGATCTTTCCGATGCAGACCTGGGTGCTCAAGCGCGAGCTGATGCGCATCCCCCTGTTCGGCTGGACCCTGTCCATGCTGGACCCGGTCCCGATCGACCGCGAGGCCGGGCGTCAGGCGCTGGAGAACCTGGTCGCGGAGGGTCAGCAGCGCCTGGACCAGGGCCGCTGGGTGATCGTCTTTCCCGAGGGGACGCGCGTGGCACCGGGCGAGCACGGGCGCTACCGCCAGGGCGGCGCAATACTGGCGGCACGCACCGGATACCCGGTGCTGCCGGTGGCGCTGAACAGCGGGAGCTTCTGGCCGAAAAAGGGCCTCCGGCGCTACCCCGGCACCATCGAGGTGGTGGTCGGCCCGCCAGTCGAGACCGCCGGGCGCAAGCCCGTCGAGGTACTAAGCGAAGCCGAAGAATGGATCGAGACCACCATGGCCGAGATCGAGCCGCGTCCCGCGAAATCGCCGTCGGAGGAGCCGCATGGGCAGTGAACCGCTGATCAGTGCCCCACTGGTCGAATTGCGTGACCGCAGCATCTACCGCGTGGGCGCCTCGGACCCGACCGTCTGGCTGATCGACGACCGCGAGCTGGGGGGCGTGCTGGTCAACGCCCCGGCGTATTCCGAATCCCTGCTGGAGGCGATTCGGGCGATCACAAAGCCCGCCTACCTGTTTTTGCCCAGTCGCCATGGCGCGCAGGACCTGGATGCCTGGCGGGCGGCTGGGCTGGAGACCCTGGCGTTCGAGGCCGAGGCACCGGCAATCCGTGCGGCCGGCGGCGAGATCGACATCGCCTTCAACCGCAAGCAGCGCCTGTCGCGCACCATCGATTTCCTGCCGATGGCCGGGGTGACCGAGGGCACCTGTGCCCTGCGGCTGAAGAACCTGCCGGGCGTCGTGTTCTTCGGGCCCGCGCTGGCGCCGGGGGCGGATGGCTGGCCCACGCTGATCCAGACGCCGGACGATCATTCCTTCGAGGCGCGCCTGTTCGGCGCCCTGGGCGTGAAGGACCTGAAGTTCGCCTACGCCTTCTGCGACCGCTTCGACCCGGCCGGCACGCAGTACGGCCCCGACGCCGACCAGCACATCCAGGCCCGCATCGAGGCCGTGTTCGACGAATAGCAGGACCGCTGGGGGAGCTCCTCGGCGATTGCCGCGGCGCTTTGCGCCTCGCAATGACGGGGCTGGGCGAGTCAGGCGCGGGCGATCAGGGTCTGGATCACGTGGCCGGCGGCGGTCAGGCCGAAGATCGCGGGCAGGTAGGAGATCGTGCCGTTGACCGAGCGTGGCCGGCCGCCCTCGACCGGCCGGTGTTCGGTGCCCTTGCGCGGCTGCTCGATCGAGAACACCACGGGGTAGTCGAGCCGCGCGTCCATGCGGCGCAGGTTCTTGCGCATCTGCCGCGCCAGCGGGCAGACGCGGGTGGACTCCAGCGGGCCGACCCGTACGGCCGTGGGGTCGATGCGCCCGCCGGCCCCCATGCTCGAGATCACCGCCTGGCCGCGGCGCTGGGCCCCGGCGACCAGCGCCGCCTTGCAAGCAATGGAGTCGATTGCGTCGAGCACGAAGTCGGCGTCTTCCGGCACTAGGTCGGCAATGCTGTCCGGACGCAGGAACTCGCGCTGGATGTTCAGTTCGATCTCCGGGTCGATATCGCGGATGCGTGCCTCCATCACCGCGGTCTTGGGCTGGTCCACGGTGGAGCGCAGTGCGACCAGCTGGCGGTTCAGGTTGGAGGCGGCGACCACATCGTGATCCACCAGCGTCATGCGTCCGACCCCGGCGCGTGCGATCGCCTCGGCGGCAAAACTCCCGACCCCGCCCAGCCCGGCGATGAATACATGCCGGTCGCGCAGGCCGGCGGTGACGTCGGGACCCAGCAGGAGGTCGGTGCGTTCGCTGTAGGGATTGTGGGGCGTGCTCATGGATCCGGGTCGTTCGGGAGCCGGAGGACCCGGCGTGCATTTTGTGACGTGATTATAGCCATCTCGGCCGGGTCGATGTCCCGCAGGCGGGCCAGATGGCGGTTCACCTCGGCGGTCATCATCGGTTCGTTGCGCTCGCCCTGGTGCCCGGCCAGTGGCTGGTCCGGGGCATCGGTCTCCACGACCAGCGCCTCCAGCGGGGCCTCGCGCACCACGCGGTGCAGTCGTTTCGCCCGTTCGTAGGTCACCGGCCCGCCGATGCCCAGACAGCAGCCGAGATCCGCCGCTTGTCGGGCCTGCTGCGGCGAGCCGATAAAGGCATGCAGGATCCCGGTCACGCCGGGCTGCTGGCGCAGGCCTTTCAGCACTGCGTCCAGCGCGCGCCGGCTGTGGATGATCACCGGCAGGTCGCGCTCCCGCGCGATGGCCAGCTGCCGCGTGTAGAAGCGCCACTGGCGGTCCCAGTCGAGCCCCTCTTGATAGCCATCGAGCCCGATCTCGCCGACCGCGATGGTCTCCGGGTGCGTATCCAGCCAGGCCTCCAGGGCGTCAAGGTCCGCGTCCGCATGCGCCTGCAGAAAGGTCGGGTGCAGGCCGTAGGCGACATGCAGACCCGCGTGCTGGCGGTACAAGGCGTCGAGGTCCGGCCAGCGTGCGCGGGTGACGCCGGGCAGGACGAGTTCCTGAACCCCGGCGGCGCGGGCGCGGTCCAGCACCGCCGGGCGATCCGGATCGAACGCGTCCAGGTCCAGGTGGACATGCGTATCGATCAGGTGCACCGGCGGTGGTCCTACGGACAGGGGTAGGTATAGCGGGCGTGGATGGCCTCGATGGCCTCCAGCACGGCATCGGACAGGGTGATGTTGACGGTGGCGATGTTCTCGCGCAGCTGCTCCATCGTGGTTGCCCCGATCAGGTTGCTGGTCACGAAGGGCTGCTGGTTGATGAAGGCCAGCGCCAGCTGTGACGGGGTCAGGCCGTGTTCGCGGGCCAGGCGCGCGTACTCCGCGGTCGCGGCCAGGCCGGATTCGTTGCTGTAGCGCTGGAAGCGCTCGAACAGCGTCAGGCGCGCCCCCGCGGGCTTTGCCCCGTCCAGGTACTTGCCGGAGAGCATGCCGAAGGCCAGCGGCGAATAGGCCAGCAGGCCGGCGTCCTCGCGGATGGCCATCTCCGCCAGCCCCGCCTCGAAGCTGCGGTTGAGCAGGTTGTAGGGGTTCTGGATGGAGACGATGCGCTCGGACAGGCCGCGGTCATGGGCGCGTATCCACTCCATGAACCCCCACGGGGTCTCGTTGGAGATGCCGATGGCGCGCACGCGGCCGCTCTCGACCACGGCCTTCAGCGCCGCCGCGGTCTCTTCGATCGAGGTCGCGCTCTCGTCCGGCTTGTGAACGTAGCCGAGCTGGCCAAAGAAGTTGGTGGCGCGCGCCGGCCAGTGGACCTGGTAGAGGTCCAGGTAGTCGGTCTGCAGGCGCCGGAGGCTGTCGTTCAGGGCCTGCTCGATGTGTTCGCGGTTCAGCTGCGGGCCACCGCGGAGGTAGTCGATCATCCCGGGGCCGGCGACCTTGCTGGCCAGCACCACGCGGTCGCGGTTGCCGCGCTTCGCCAGCCAGTTGCCGATGTAGGTCTCGGTCAGCCCCTGAGTCTCCTCGCGCGGCGGGACCGGGTACATCTCGGCCGCATCGATCAGGTTCACGCCCTGGTCGAGCGCGTAGTCCAGCTGCTCGTGTGCCTCGGCCTCGGTGTTCTGCTCGCCCCAGGTCATGGTGCCCAGGCCGATCAGGCTGACCTCGATATCGGTGCGTCCCAGTTTGCGGTATTGCATGCCAGTCCCTTGGTTCAGGTGAATAGGGTAAGGACCCCGGTGTAGCCGTACAGGCGGTTGGCGAAGATCTCGCCATTGGCGAAAAAGCCGATCAGGGGTACATCCCCCAGACCCTGCTGCACGATTGCCAGTTCCGCGCCCTCCTGGCCGAACTGGTGGCGCCCGCGTCCGATGCAGGAGACATAGATCGCCCCGCGGATCCCGTTCGGGGCCTGGGCGCGAATCTGCTCCAGCATGCGCTCGAGGTCGTCGCGAGCGGCCTGGCCGTCGCGGCGTACGAACAGGATCTTCTGCCCGGGCTCCAGCAGTTCGCCGACCGCGAGCACCTGCTGATCGAGGTCCACGCCGATGATATTGCGGACCCGGTAGTCGCCGGTGTCCGAGCCGGCGATCGGGAAGCCGACCAGGATGTAGCCCAGTGCCCGCTCCAGGTCGCGCGACAGGACGTCGCCGATGATGCCCTTGAATGCCGGCAGTGCTCGCTGACCATCCAGCTGCACGATGATGTTGCGCCAGGTCTCGGTCAGCTCGTGCTGGCCGGGCAGCGGGGTGCAGCCCTGGCTGTGGCGTGCGGCGATCGCGACATCGTCGCGCAGCGCGAGCCCGGTGATGCCCGAGGCGACCACACCATCGGCGATCTGCCCGGCCCCATTCTCGCCGGAGTGTATGCCGCCGGTGGCGAACCAGGCGGTCTGGTCGCCAATTTCGGTCAGCACGGCCTCGACACCCTCCGTGCGTGGATCGGCGTTCAGCAGCAGGCGCCCCGGGGTGGCGGGGTCGAGGAAGCCGTCCAGGGCCTGCTTCAGCTCGTCCAGGCTGTGGACCGGACGCTGAATCACGCGCGCGGAACCGGCCGGCAGGTCGCCGATCATCAGGGTAATCGCCGGGTCTTCGTAGAATTCGCGGTCTGGCCCGATCACGGCCATGCCCATGCCGCCGACGAAATGGTCCACCCCGAGTGCCTTGCGCAGCGTGTCCATGACCAGGCGGGCATTGCGGCTCAGCGCGTCGGAGACGTAGATAAAGCCCACGCGCACGGTCTCCGGATCCCGGGGCGGCAACGGGCCCAGCCCCTGGATCAGTTCGGCGGCGAGGGTGCGCGGATCATTGCCGCTGGCGGCGGTACTGACAAAGCGTTCCATCAACGTTCAGGACTCCATCAAAGCCCCAGGGAAACACTGATCAATGTACACGCTCGCGCTCGAGTCGCTTTTGCGTGCGAACAAGGCGCGGTGACTGCCGTGCAGTCATTCTGCACAAGGGAGCCGCAACGCCGTGCGCGTGCAAAAGCGGCCGAGCCCCTTCGGGGTTGGCACCCCAGGTTCCCCGATCCTGCGTTGCGCCGCTTGCGGGTAGAACCACTACCCGCTGCACGGCGCGCCTTGTCTCGGAAAACCTGGGGTACCAACGCGAGTGTGTACATTGATCAGTGCTTCCCTAGCTGTTCCAGCATGCTGAGGGCCTCGTTGTCGGTTTCGGGGATGCCGCGCCGGATGGTCATCTGGTCGTTTTCTGTGAACTCCAGGCGGGCATGGTGGCGGGTGTCCAGCTCCTCCAGGAACCAGGCGATCTCGGAGGGGTGGACCGCCCGTTCGCCCCGTATCAGGTGCCGCGCGAGGATCGCATCCTCGCGGATGTCCAGGTAAAGCGGCTGGGGCAGCGCCAGGGGCAGCACATGGGTCTGTACCAGCCACTCGATCGGCGTGGGGCGCCGCGTCGGCAGACGGCGGCTGTCGATACGGAAGTGCCCGCCGCCGCCGGGCTGCTTCAGCAGTTCCTCCAGCCAGTCGCCCTCGAAGCCCTGGTGCACGATCAGCGAGCGGCCGGTATAGCGGCTGCGAAAGCGTTCCATCTGTTGCGCGGGGCGTGGCCCGAACAGTCCGAACACGGCAACTCCATGGGTCAAGGTGGGATCGCCGGAATGCTAGCCCAAACGCCTGTCACCACAAAAAAGCCCCGCCGGAGCGGGGCTAGGGGAACTTCCGGAGCGCTTGCGCTCAGCCGCGACGCGACAGCATGTCGTGGATGATCGGCGCGAGGATGACCTCCATCGCGAAGCTCATCTTGCCGCCGGGCACCACGATGGTGTTCGGCCGGGACATGAAGGAGTCGGGCAGCATGTTCAGCAGGTAGGGGAAGTCCACACCGAACTTCTTCGGCTCCCTGAAGCGGATGACCACCATGCTCTCGTCGGGGGTGGGGATGTCCCGGGCGATGAACGGGTTGGAGGTGTCCACCGTCGGCACGCGCTGGAAGTTGATGTCGGTGTGGCCAAACTGCGGGGTGATGTAGTTCACGTAATCCGGCATGCGGCGCAGGATCGTGTCCACAATCGCCTCGGCGGAATAACCACGCTCGGCATTGTCGCGGAAGATCTTCTGGATCCACTCGAGGTTTACGATCGGCACCACGCCGATGCCCAGGTCCACGTGCTGCGCGGCATTTACTTCACCGTTCACGACCAGGCCGTGCAGGCCTTCGTAGAACATCAGATCGGTGCCCGGCTGGATCTCTTCCCAGGGGGTGAACTCGCCCGGGCCGAGGTTGGTGCCGAGACGCTCGTTGTGAGCGGCGGCTTCCTCGTCGGAGTGCAGGTAGTAGCGCTTCTGGCCCTGGCCGGTCTCGCCGTAGGTCTTGAACAGATCCTCGATGCGATCGAACAGGTTGGCCTCGGGGCCGAAATGGGAGAAGTGCTGATTGCCTTCGTCGGCGGCCTTCTGCATGGCCTCCTTCATCGCCTTGCGGTCATAGCGATGGAAGCTGTCGCCCTCGATGACGACCGGGTTGATCTGCTCGCGGCGGAAGATCGACTCGAACGAGCGCTTCACGGTGGAGGTGCCGGCTCCCGAGGAGCCGGTGACCGCGATCACGGGATGTTTTTGCGACATGGGGTTTCTCCTTGCATAGCTTCTTGCGACGAATAGTGTACGGACGAGTTTAGAAAATGAGATTGAGCATCAGCATGGCCACGATACCGAACAGCAGCGTCATGATGCCGCCGGCCTTCATGTAGTCCTTCACCCGGTAGCCGCCGGGGCCCATGATCAGGGCGTTCACCTGGTGGGTCGGGATCAGGAAGGAATTCGAGGTGGCGATCGCCACGGTCAGCGCGAACACGCGCGGGTCGGCGTCCATCCCCGCGGCCTGGGCGGCGATCGCGAAGTTGATCGCCAGCGGCACCAGCAGCACGGTCGCACCGACATTGGACATGACCAGCGTAAAGAACGTGGCCAGCGCGAAGATCGTCGCCTGCAGCACCCAGGGCGGGACGGTCCCCAGCAGTTCCAGCGTGTTCTGCGCAATCCACGCGGCGGTGCCCGTGTTCTCCACCGCCATCCCCAGCGGTATTAGTGAGGCCAGCAGGAACACCGTCTTCCAGCTCACCGAGCGATAGGCGTCGTCGAGGCTGATCACGCCGGTCAGGATCATGCCCAGCGCGCCGGTCAGCAGCGCGACCGACAGCATCAGGTCGGTGAACAGGATCAAGCCCACCGTCAGCGCCAGGAAGAACAGCGCATGCGGGACCTTGGAGGGGCGCAGCTCCTCGCGCGGGTAGTCGGAGGTAATCACGACAAAGTCGCGATCCTTGTCCAGGCGCGCCAGCGACTCCCAGGTGCAGTGCACAACCAGGATGTCGCCGATCTCCAGCGGGATGTCACGCAGGCCCTCGCCGAAGGTCTCGCTGCCGCGCTGGATGCGCATCACCGACAGGCCGTAGGTCTGGCGCATGGCCAGTTCGGTCACGGTCTTGCCGGCGAGGTTGGAGCCAGGCGCGATGGCGACCTCGGCGACCCCCGAGCGGCTGGTGTCCAGCGCGTTCGCAAACACGTCCAGGCGCGTGGTGGGGCGCTTGCGCGTGCCCTCGCACAGCTTTTCCATGCGCGCGGGGCTGGCGAGCACCGCCAGGTGCGAGTTGGCCTGGATCTCGTAGCCGGTCCAGGGGGCCATGCGCAGCTCGTCGCGCACGTAGGTGCCGACGATGGCGATCCCGGTCTCGCGTTCGATCTCGGCCACGGTGCGGCCCACCAGCGGGTCCTTCTCGGGAACGAATACTTCGTGGATCTCGTAGGACAGGCCGTATACCCGCTGGAAATACTCCTGTGCACTCTCGCGCTGCGCGGACTTGGACTTGACCGAAGGCAGTACGAAACGGCCCAGCACCACGAAGTAGACGATGGTAGTGGCCAGCAGCGCGAGGCCGATCGGGGTGACGTCGAACAGCTGGAAGGGCTCCATGTTCGACGGCAGCAGGTCATTCAGCAGGATCAGCGGGCTGGAACCGACCAGGGTGATGGTGCCGCCGACGATCGCGGCGAAGCCCATCGGCATCAGCAGGCGCGACAGCGGGATCCCGAGGCGGCTGGAGATCCGGCTCATCACCGGCATGAACAGCGCGGCGGCGCCGATGTTCTGCATGAAGCTCGAGATGACGCCGACGGTGCCGGAGACCGTCGGGATGATGCTCTTCTCGGTGGTGCCGCCCACGCGCATGATGAAGGCGGCCACCTTGTGCATCACGCCGGTCTTGTCGAGACCGGCGCCGATGATCATCACCGCGATGATCGCGATCACCGCATTGGAGGCAAAACCGCTGAACAGTTCGTCCTGCGCGACCAGCAGCCCGAGCCCGGGCACCAGCGTCAGCAGGCCGAGCAGCACCATCACCGAGATGGCAGCCAGGTCCACACGGATGACCTCCGTCACAAACAGGAAGATGGTGAACGCCAGTAGCGCGAGCACCACGATCATCTCGGTGGTCAGCGTAAGGTTTTCCATGTATCGATTTCGTATCCTGAAGACCCGCACCGGACGGTGCAGAGCCGGGGCTGAGGGGGGTGGCGAGTGGCCCTGGCCGGTGGCCAGTGGCGTGGGAGGCGTCGCCGGTGCTTCCCCTTGAAAGCGCGCGATTATTTCATCCCGGGCGGTTGGACGCAAAAAGCGGGCCGTTCGGACCTTTCGCGAGACGTTGGCTGTCGTGCGCCGGCCGGTCGGTTATGCTGGTCGAAAACTGTCAGGGAGACGCCCCATGTCCGATGCCCCGCTTTGCCGTTTCGAGACGATCGTGCTCGCGACTGACGGCTCCGAGTTCAGCGAGTCGGCCGAGGCTGTCGGCCTGGATCTGGCCCAGCGTTGCGGGGCCCGGCTCATCCTCGCGCGTATCATTCCTACCGATACGCAGCACGACGCACTGTCGCCCCGGCGCAGCCACGATGCGAGCGTGACCGCGCAGGGCGACCTGGACGTGCTCGAGAAAAAGGCGCGCGAGCAGGGCCTCGATGCCCTGCCCATCCTGCGCCACGGAGTGGACCGGCATCAGGAGATCGTCAAGATCGCCGAGGAGTACAAGGCCGGCCTGATCGTGATCGGGCGCCGCGACCGCAACGATCTCGCGCGTCTGATGGTCGGCGACGCGACGCGCAAGGTGGTGGGCACGGCGCCGTGTAACGTCATGGTCGTTCCGCGTGGCGCGCAGGCGCCGCACCGGGGGCTGCTGGTCGGGACCGATGGCTCCGAGCTGGGCGATCAGGCGGCGCGTGCGGCGATCGAACTGGCCGGCTATTGTCAGCTGCCGATCACCATCGCCTCGGTCGCCGTGCCCGGCCAGAGTGACGAACGCCGCCAGGAGGGCGTCGATGCGATCCAGCGCCTGCAGGGCGAGGCCCGGGAGCAGGGCCTTCAGGCGGACGCGACCTTCGAGGAAGGCCGCGCCGAGGTCACCCTGATTGACGTGGCGCGGCGCGACAATCGCGACCTGATCGTCGTGGGCAGCCACGGACGTACCGGCCTCAAGCGTCTGCTGATGGGTTCGGTGTCCGAGCGCGTGATTGGCGGTGCTGACTGCCCGGTGCTGGTGGTCAAGGGCCTGAACGTCTAGGGAAACATTTGTTTCCCTGGTCGCACTCCCTGGTTCACGATTCCCCCTGAACCCCTTCTGCCCGGCGTTTGCCGGGTTCCCCAACTGGATTCCTCTCGATCTCGATGGCTCTGCTGACCCTGCGCGATATCCACCTGGCCTATGGCATGGCGCCGTTGCTGGATGGCCTGAATCTGAGCCTGGAGCCCGGCGAACGCGTGGCGGTAGCCGGGCGTAACGGCGAGGGCAAGTCGACCTTGCTCAAGGTGATTGCGGGTGCAATCCAGCCGGACTCGGGCGAGGTGGTCCGCCAGGACGGCCTGGCGACCGCATACCTGACCCAGGAGCTGCCGCCCGGGGTCGAGGGCACGGTGTTCGATGTGGTCGCCGAGGGGCTGGGCGAGGCCGGGCAACTGCTGGAGCGTTTCCATCACCTGAGCCAGGCCGCCGCCAGTGGTGACGCCGAGGCCCTGGAGAAGATGGGCCCGGTCCAGGCCCGGCTGGAGGCGATCGACGGCTGGAGCCTGCAAAACCGGGTCGAAACGACGCTTTCGCGCCTGGAGCTCAACCCCGAGGCCGGATTCGCTGCGCTCTCCGGCGGGCTCAAGCGTCGCGTCTGGCTGGCGCGCGAGCTGGTGCGCGAGCCGCAGCTGTTGCTGCTGGACGAGCCGACCAACCACCTGGATGTGGCTGCGATCCGCTGGCTGGAGGAGTTCCTGCGCGGGAGCGGGCTCACGGTGGTGTTCATCAGCCATGACCGCCAGTTCATGGAACAGGTCGCCACTCGCATCCTGGAGCTGGATCGTGGCCAGGTGTACGAACACCCGCCCTCGATCGAGGCCTTCCGCACGCGCCAGGCCGAGCGCCTGGAGGTCGAGGCGCGTCAGCGCGCCGAGTTCGATCGCAAGCTGGCGCAGGAGGAGACCTGGATCCGCCAGGGCATCAAGGCCCGGCGTACCCGCAACGAGGGGCGGGTGCGCGCCCTGCAGGCCCTGCGCAAGAAGCGCGCCGAACGACGCGAGCTGGGGGGGCAGGTACGCATGCAGCTGTCCCCCGAGCAGCGTTCCGGCCGTTTGGTGATCGAGGCTGAGCATGCGGACTTCGGCTACGGCGACACGCCGGTGGTGCGCGACGTGAACCTGCTGCTCCAGCGTGGCGACGCCCTGGGCATCATCGGCCCCAATGGCGCCGGCAAGACCACGCTGCTGCGCGGGCTGCTGGGCCAGGTGGAGCCACTTTCCGGAACGGTCAAGCTGGGCACCCAGCTCGAGATCGCCTATTTCGACCAGGCACGGGCGCGTCTCGACGAGACGACCACCGTGCAGGATGCGGTCGGCGAGGGCCGTGACCGCGTCACCGTGAATGGCGAGACCCGACATGTGCTGAGCTATCTCGGGGATTTCCTGTTCCCGCCGGAACGCGCGCGCCAGCCCGTATCGGCCCTGTCCGGTGGCGAGCGCAACCGGTTGCTGCTGGCCAAGCTGTTTCTGCGCCCGGCCAATTTGCTGGTACTCGACGAGCCCACCAACGACCTGGATGTCGAGACCCTCGAGCTGCTGGAACAGCTTCTGATCGAGTACACCGGCACGGTGATCGTGGTCAGCCACGACCGCGCGTTCCTCGACAACGTTGCGACCAGCACGCTGGTGCTGCCCGGCGATGGCACGGTCGAGGAATTCGTCGGCGGTTGGTCGGACCTGCCCGCACGCGTCACGCAACGCCTGCTCACGCGCGAAGCGGATACCGGGGCCCAGGAGGCGCCCGCCGCACCCGAGGCCCGCTCCGAGCCGACGTCCGCGGTCGCGGAACCGCCGCCCCGCGCCCGCAAACTCTCCTACAAGGAGGCTCGCGAGCTGGAGGCCCTGCCAGGCCAGATCGAGGCGCTGGAAAACGAGCACCAGTCGCTGGCCGAGGCCCTGTCGGATCCAGAGGTATTGCGCGATGGGGAGCGCGTGCGCGAGTTGCAGGCCCGGCTCGAACAGGTCGAACGAGACCTGGCGGTGGCTTACGAGCGCTGGGAGGCGCTGGAATCACCCTGACTCTTTCCGCGTCATTCGGTGTGATGTGATTCTCAAAACGGCCAGGGCTCAACTTCAGGGGAAGGCGGCCGTAACAGGGGATGAATCGTCTCTACAGGCAGCGGAATGATCCGTTTGCACGTGATGGCATGCGCCCGGCAGAAGGCGCTGAGGAAGGAGTCAACACCATGCTGGACAAACTCTCCATTCGGGGGCTGCTGATCGCCGGCTTCGGGCTGGTCGTCGCGATCCTGATCATCAATTCGCTGCTGGCACTGCGTGCCCTGAATGTGGGTGGACAGGGCGTGGCTGAACTGACCCAGTCCGACTATCCGGCGGTGGCACGCGTCAACGACGTGGAGCAGCTGTTGCAGGAGAGCGCCGCCTTCCTAGGCTTCTACCTGATGAGCGAGGAGGACGAACACCGCGACGCCTGGCTGAATGCGATGGACGAGCTGGACGTCGCCATGGATGCCCTGGTCAACGATCCGGTCGTGCAGGGCTCGGATGATCTGACTGCCTCCGCGGAACAGGTGCGCGCGAACATTGACGGCTTCGCCGCGCACCGTGAGCGCCTGATCGAGGTGGCCGAGGACGTGGCCCAGAACATGCCGGCCCAGGGTGTCGCCAACTCGCGCGCCAACCCGGCGACCATGCAGATGACCCAGTTGACCAGCACCATGATCGACGAGGAGATGGCGCGGGCACGCTTCCAGCGCTCGTTCGAGCGTCTCGGCGATTTCTACAGCCTGCGCACCAACCTTCTGCAGATCACCTCGAACCTCCGCGGTTTCATCGCGTTTCGTGATGACTCCTTCGAGCAGAACCTGCGTCTGTACCTTGGCCAGACCCACGACGTGCTGGCGCGGTTGCTGGAACAGTACGACGAGCTCGATTTCGAGCAGCAGATCGCGGTCGAGGACTTCGAAGGGCTCCTGAACGAGCTGGACAGCGCGATCCAGGACATCGTTCGCATCCACGGCAGCGAGGAGGCCCTGCAGGACGCCTTCCTGATCCGTACCGAGGTCGGCCCGGTGATCTTCGAGGCACGAAATGAACTGCAGCAGTTGTCCGAGCGCATCACCGGCCGTGCTGAAGTGTCCGCCGCCGAGCTGACCGCGACCATGCGCAATACCCAGGTGACGCAGGGCGTCCTGGCGCTGATCGGCGTGATCCTGGGAGTGGTCGGCGCGGTCTTCATCATCCTGGTGGTGCGCCGTGCGCTGGCTCACTCGACCGAGGCGCTGGAAGAGATCGCCGACGGCGATGGCGACCTCAGCCGCCGTCTGGACGAAAACGGTCTGATGGAGACGGCCCAGCTGGGGCGTGCGTTCAACCGCTTTACCGACAAGATCGCGCAGGCGATCGGCAACGCCCGTAGCGGTACCGAGACCCTGAACCGTGCGACCGAGAACCTGAATCAGGAGGCCTATCAGGCCCGCGAGGTGGTCTCGCGTCAGCGCGACGAGACCGAGCGCGTCGCCACGGCGATCAACGAGCTGCAAAGCAGCGCCGAGGAGATCGCGCGTAATACCGACGCCACCTCCCAGGCCGGACAGGAGGCCAGCGGTGCGGTGAACAACGGCGCCGACGTGATGGAGAAGAACATCGAGTCCATGTCCTCCCTGCTGGGCACGGTCGAGCAGGCCGCCGGCACCGTGGCCAAGCTGGGTGAAGACTCGAAGCAGATCGGCACCATCCTTGAAGTCATCCGCGGCGTGGCGGAGCAGACCAACCTGCTGGCCCTCAACGCGGCGATCGAGGCCGCCCGTGCCGGGGAACATGGCCGCGGGTTTGCCGTGGTGGCCGACGAGGTTCGCAAGCTGGCGACCCGCACGCAGGAGTCCACCGACGAGATCGAGAGCATGATCTCGCGTCTGCAGACCGCCACAGGTTCTGCGGTGAAGGCGATGCAGCACGGCCAGGAAGAGGCCGAGACCACCATGGAGCACACCGCCGAGGTGAACGGCGCCCTGCAGCAGATCCGCCAGTCGGTGACCACGATCGTGGAGATGACCGATCAGATCGCGGTTGCCGCGCGTCAGCAGAGCACCGTGGTCGAGGACATCAACCGCAACATCGTGCAGATCTCCGACGGGGCCGATCAGTCTGCCAACACCGCCGATCGGGTCAGCGCGGCCTCCGACGAGCTCAAGCAGGTCGAGCGCGAGATCCAGCAGGCGCTGGCCCAGTTCCGGCTCTGATGACGGCTGGATCAGCCCGGGGGCTGCCCCCCGGACTCGACCCGGGTGCGCCAGGCCTGCGCGGCCTGACGCAAACGCCGTACCACGCCGCGGCGTCCGGAGACCCCCAGACGGACAGCCAGGTCGTCCCAGTCGATCGGTGGCTCCAGGGCGGTGGCCAGCACCGTTCCTTCTGTATCGGTCGGCGGCTGCGCGCGTAGCTGGCGGACCAGGGCCGGGAGTACCCATTCCAGTGGCCGGGCGCGCTCGGCGAAGGCCTTGAGCTCCGCCAAGTCCTTTGTCATCGCCGGATCAGGTCCGGCCTCCGGAAAAAGGGCTTCCAGCGCCCGTGCCAGGGCCGTTTCGTGCCAGGGCCACAGACGATCCCGCCATGCGGGCCAGTCCCGGGCCTGTGCGGCTGCCAGGCATCGTGTCGGCCCGGCGAGCGCGTCATCGACCGCCTTCAGGACTACACCCCCTGGGCGGCCGCTGTAGGGATCCGGGCGCAGGCCGGCACGTAGCAGGTCGAAGCCCCCGCGTTTCCACAGCCCGAGCAGGTCGGGATCCAGGCCAAAGCTGGCCCCGACCATGCCGATACCCTCGGCCCGAGCGCGTTCGGTGATCTGGTGCAGCAGCCGCTGTCCCAGCCCGCGACCCTGCCAGTGCGGATGCACCGCGATGCGCTGGATGCGCCAGACCGGGTGCCGGGCCAGGTCGAACGCCCCCTGGGCTGCCAGCACGCAGGGCAGAAAATGCCCCTGGGGTCGGCGCTCTCCTGCCCAGACCGCTTCGGCCATGCTGGCGTCCAGTCCCGGTTCCACGCCCACCAGCACCACGCCGAACAGGGCCCCGTCGCGGATGCCCTCGAGCGTCAGCAGGTGGATCGCGGCGTCGTCCAGCCAGCGCTGCAGATCCGAGGGCCGGGTGCGGTAGTGCGCATCGGCCAGCAGGCCGGCCACGGCCTCCAGTCGCCCGGGCTGCGTCGCCAGCTCGGATGCATGGCTCCAGTGCCATCGCACCGCCTGCGGCTCTGGCGCGGCACTGCGGGCCCCCAACAGGAACAGGTCATCGATCCAGCGCTCCAGCGGGTCGCCGGGTTCCCAGCGCACTGGCGTCTCCAGGCGCGCGTGGCGCATGCGAAGACCCGCCTGTTCCAGCGCGGGCAAGGCGCGCAGCCGAAAACCCTGCCCGCTCCCCTCGAAGCCACCCGTCGTAGTCGCCAGCACCAGTCGTTGCCCCCGCCGTGCCAGCCGCAGGAGGTGCTCGACCGGGAGTGCGGCGGCCTCGTCCACCACCAGGGTTTCCGATTGGGCGGCCGCCGCCTCCAGCGCGGCAGGGGCGTGGTAGCGCAGCTCTTCGGGGACACGGCCCAGGTGCGCTTGTATGGCCTTGTGTACCGCCTGGACAGCCGCCTCGGTCGGGGCTGTCAGGGCCATGCCCCTGGGCGTGGGGGTCGGAGAGGATCCGGCCATCCAGTCCCCCAGCAGGGTCGATTTGCCGCGGCCGCGGGCTGCGGTCAGGACGCCGCATTCGCCGGGTGCCAGTGCATCCAGCAGTCTGCGGGCCGCCTGCTGGTCCGGCGTCCACTCAAAGGGTGTTCTCTCGCTACGCGGGAGTGGCCAGCGATCCGGTCCTTCCTGGACCCATTCCACCAGTGGCGCCCGCAGCGCTGTGCGCCAGCGCCTGGACCAGGCCCCGTGGCCGGGTTCGTCCACCAGCAACAGCAGAATCCCACCACCGCGCAGGAGCCCGGCGGCGATCGCAAGGGCATCACCGGGAAGGGGTGTGGTGGCCTCGAACACCACTGCATCACACTCGTGGCCCAGCCAGTGGCCGGCCTGGGCCGGCCGGGTACGGGGCACGCCTTCTGGTGGATGGCTGCCCACCCAGAGCGGTTGGCAGTTGTCCGGCATGCGCGCCAGCCAGCGCGTCGCCTGGTCCCGACCCTGGTTCGACCCGCGGAGCGCGAGCACGCGCCGAAAAAGGGTGTTCACCGCCATCCCCATTCGCCTTTCGGCGTGCCCGGCAAAATATCCGGGTAATCGTGCAGAGGCCCGCGCGGCCCCACGCTGCCAGCAGATTGTTGAGAACGGGTTCTCAAGTTTTCGACTCGGAGGCCGTACAAGTATTCTACAGGGACCCTGTATTTTCTTGTACAGATCCTGTACAAAAGAGTCCGGAGCATGGGGATCCGTCGCTTCGTCACTCACAAAGGGTACTGCACATGAACAAGGTTCCGCTGCCGGAAAGGCTGCGCATCGACACGGTGGGCGAATGCTGGGAGAGCCTGCGAGGGGCGATCGAGGCAGGCCAGCCGGTCGCGCTGGAGGCAGCGGGTGTGCGGGATGTCGACGCTGCGGGCGCCCAGATGCTGCTGATGGCAGAACAGGCCGCTCGCCACCAGGGTCAGGCCCTGGTCTACGAGTCCTGCAACAACACCCTTGAACAGGCGCTGGCCGCACTGGGTCTGGCTGAACTGCATGCCCGGACGCAGGCCGCGCCTGCCACTCACGACCCGATTTGAGGACATAACGTATGGCGAAGGTACTGGTGGTGGACGACTCGGCCTCGATGCGCCAGATGGTCGCATTCACGCTCAAGCAGGCGGGCCACGAGGTCACCGAGGGCCGCGACGGCAATGATGGGCTGAGCAAGGCCCAGGGCCAGAAGGCGGATCTCGTGATCACCGACGTGAACATGCCGGGTATGGACGGCCTGCAGATGACGCGCGAGCTGCGCAAGCTCGGCGACTACAAGTTCACCCCGATCCTGGTGCTGACTACCGAGGCCGGCCCGGAGAAGAAGCAGGAAGGCAAGGCGGCCGGCGCGACCGGCTGGCTGGTCAAGCCGTTCGACCCGGACCAGCTGATGAACACCGTGAACCGGGTGCTGCGCTAGCCATGTCCATCGACATGTCCCAGTTCGTCGACGCCTTTCTCGAGGAGAGCTTCGAGGGGCTGGAGCGCATGGAGACCGAGCTGCTGGCGCTCGAGGGCGGTGGCGATCCGGAGACGTTGAATACCATCTTTCGTTCCGCGCACTCCATCAAGGGCGGGGCCGGGACCTTCGGCTTTGCCGCGATCTCCGAATTCACCCATGGCGTGGAGACCCTGCTCGACCGCCTGCGTAATGGCGAACAGGCCGCCGACCGTGACACGGTCAACCTGCTTTTGCGCGCGGTGGACATCCTGCGCGCGCAGCTGGAGGCCGCGCGCGACGGCGGCGAGGCGGACCCGGCCGAGGTGGCCGAGGTGCGCACCCTGATCGAGGCCCATCTGGGCGAGCCGTCATCGGCCGAGCCGGCACCCGGGAGTGCCGGTGGGGAGTCGCGCGCCGGCTCGGGCTGGCGCATCCACTTCCGGCCGCACCGCGACCTGATGCGTACCGGCAATGACCCGCTGCGTATGTTCGAGGTGCTGGAGGAGCTCGGCGAGCTGCGGGTGACCTGCGAGACCGGTGATCTGCCGGATACCGCCGCCGGCTTCGACCCGGAGGACTGCTACCTTGCCTGGACCCTGGAATTGGAGGGTGACGCGACCGAGGATCAGCTGCGCGAGGTCTTCGAGTGGGTCGAGGATGAGTGCGACCTGAGCATTGAGCCGCTGCCATCCCCCTCCGCGCCCAGCGACCAGGACGTGCCGGTTGTGGAGGAAAGCTCAACCGGGGAGCGAGAGCCCGCCGAAGGTGGCGCCCGTCAGCCCGCCGCCAGTCGGGGGGCCGAGTCCAGCTCCATGCGCGTCAATACCGGCAAGATCGACGCCCTGATCGACATGGTCGGCGAACTGGTGATCACCCAGTCCATGCTGACCGATATCAGCGAGCAGCTGGAGGACGACCCGTCGCAGGTGGAGGCACAGATCGAACGCCTGCGCACCGGCCTGGCCGACCTGGAGCGCAACACCCGCGAGTTGCAGGAGAGCGTGATGGGCATCCGCATGGTGCCGATCGCGCAGATCTTCAATCGCTTTCCGCGGCTGGTGCACGACATCTCCGGCAAGCTCGGCAAGCAGATCGAGCTGACGCTCAAGGGTGAATACACCGAGATCGACAAGACCGTGATGGAGCACCTGGGCGACCCGCTGGTCCACCTGGTGCGCAATGCGGTGGACCACGGCATCGAGCTGCCCGAGGCCCGTCGCGCGGCCGGGAAGCCGGAGACCGGCCAGGTCACGCTGGAGGCCTACCATCGCGGCGGCAACGTGATCATCGAGATCCGCGACGATGGCAAGGGCATGGATGCCGAACGCATCCTCGCCAAGGCGCGCGATGCCGGCCTGGTCGGCCCGAATCAGCACCTGGAACGCCACGAGGTCCTGCAGTTGATCTTCGAGCCCGGGTTGTCCACTGCCGACCAGGTGAGCGACCTCTCCGGGCGCGGCGTTGGCATGGACGTGGTCCGCAAGAACATCCGCGGGCTCGGCGGCAACGTGGAGCTGGAGTCTCAACCCGGTAAGGGCTCGCGCCTGACCATCCGCCTGCCGCTGACGCTCTCAATCATGGACGGCCAGCTACTGAAGGTGGGCGAGGAGACCTTCGTGATCCCCCTGATCGCGATTGTCGAGTCGCTGCAGACGCAGGCCGGCAGCGTGCAGCAGGCCTTCGGCAAGCTGCCGCTCTACCGGCTGCGCGACGAGTACATCCCGATCGTGGACCTGGCCGCCCTGTTCGGGCGCGCCGAGCCCAGCCCGCTGCCGGACCCGGCCCTGCTGGTGGTAGCCGAGGCCGACGACCAGCGCGTGGCCTTGCGGGTGGATGACCTGCTCGGCCAGCAGCAGGTCGTGATCAAGACACTGGAAACCAACTTCCGCAAGGTCCCCGGTACCGCTGGCGCCACCATCCTCGGGGATGGTCAGGTCGCCCTGATTCTGGATGCGGCGGGCATCGCGCGAATGGCCGCCGGGCGCGATACCCGCGCGGCCTGACCTACAAGGAGCCAAGCATCATGGCGAACGACGCAACCCAGTCCATCCACGACCCGGCCACGGCCGGCGAAGACCAGTACCTGACCTTCATCCTCGCCGAGGAGGAATACGGCGTGGACATCCTGCGGGTGCAGGAGATCAAGGGCTGGGAACGCCCCACACCCCTGCCGAACACGCCCGACTATATCCGTGGCGTGATCAACGTGCGCGGAATGATCGTTCCGATCATCGACCTGCGCCTGCGTTTCGGCATGGAACCGCTGGACTACGGTCCCACCACCGTGGTGATCATGCTGCGCGCGATCAACGAGGACCGCGAGCGCGTGATGGGGGTGGTGGTCGACGCCGTCTCCGAGGTCTACAACGTCGGCGCCGAGGACCTGCAGCCGGCGCCGGACTTCAACACCCGTATCGGAGTCGACTTCGTGCGTGGCCTGGCGACGCTGGACGAAAAGATGATCCTGATGCTGGATATCGACACCCTGCTCGGCGCCGGCCTGATCGCCAGCGCCGATGCCATCGAAGCGGGGGCTACGGCCTGAGGCCGGCCCGACAAGGACGATGCGGACGATCGCGGTGATCAACCAGAAGGGCGGGGTCGGCAAGACGACCGTGACCCTGAACCTGTCGCATGCCCTGGCGCTGGCCGGGTATCGCGTGCTGGCGATCGACGCCGATCCGCAGGGTCACCTGTCCATGGCCTTCGGCCTGGAGGACCCCGCCGGGCTGGACCGCGTCCTGCACGGCGGGGCGCGCCTGGCGGACGCTTTCAGCGAGGCCGGCAACGGCCTGCAGATCGTCGCCGCCGGGGAGCAGCTGCAGGAGGTGGAAAACCTGAACGCGGGAGGGGCCGAGCGGGGCTGGCGCCTCAAGCGTGCGCTCGACGATTTGCCGGAACCGTTCGATTTCGTATTGATCGACTGCCCGCCCTCGGCCGGGTTGCTGGGGATGAACGCGATCATTGCCGCCGACGAATTGCTGATCCCGGTCGCCGGCGACTTCCTGGCCTTGAACGGGCTGTCGCGGCTGATGCGCATCCTGCAGGGCATCGAACAGCGCCTGGGCCGGGCGCGCACCAAGTGGATCGTGCTGTCGCGCTTTGTCGAGCAGCGCCGTCACGCCCGCGAGGTGCGCGAGCGCATACGCGAACACTTCGCCGCTGCCCTGCTGCCCACCACCATCCGCGAAACGGTGGTGCTGGCCGAGAGCCCGAGCTTCGGGCAGACGATCTTCGAGTACCAGCCGCGCCATCGCGCGGCCAGGGATTTCCAGCAGCTGGCCGCCGACCTGGTCGCCGCCGGGGCACAACCGACGACCCGCCCACCGGCGGCACACGCCTGAGCCGGGGAGAACGGACCATGACCACACGCAAGCGCAACAAGCTGGGCACCGACCCGCTGGGCTGGATGGACACCGCTGACGCGGCGTCCGACGCGAGTCACGACGACAGCGCCACCGAGGTCGCGACTGCCGCGCCCGAACCCGGCCCGGAAGCGGTTCCGACACAGAAGACACGCCAATCCACGCGCCGCCGGAAACCGGCTGCGCGACAGACGAACACGCCAAGCGAGGACACAGCAATGGCCGCCAATCCGAAACCGAACGTCGCCGGCACTGCCCCGGACGAACTGATGGACAACCGCTTCATGCAGGCCGCCTGCGAAGGCTCGAAGATGGCCGTGATGATGTGCGACGCGGACATGAACATCATCTATGCCAACCCGTCCGTGCTGTCCTTCCTGCGCGAGCGGCGCGATGCAATCCGCCGGGTATTTCCGAACTTCGATCCGGAAAACCTGATCGGCCAGTCCATCGACCAGTTCCACAAGGATCCGTCGCACCAGCGCGTGATCCTGAGCAACCCCGCCATGCTGCCTTACACCGCGGAGATCGAGGTCGGCGGCATCGAGTTCAGGCTGCTGGCCTCCGGCGTCACGGACGACAGCGGTCAGATTATCGGCAACATGGTCGAGTGGCAGGACATCACCGAGGTCAACACGCTGGAGCGCGAGCGCGCACGCTTCAAGGCCGCGATTGATGGCGCGACCACCCCGCTCATGATGTGCGACGAGAACATGACCATCACCTTCGCCAACACATCGCTGACGGCCATGTTCCAGAAGCATCTTGCGGCCTTCACCCAGGCCTTCCCGGGCTTCAACCCCCACAACCTGGTCGGTCAGTCCATCGACCAGTTTCACTCGGTTCCGTCGCATCAGCATTCGATCCTTAAGGACCCGTCCAGGCTGCCGTACGAAACCGAAATCAGCCTGGGCGACCTGCGCTTCTGGATTAACGCGACCGCGATCATCGACGACGAAGGCAATTATGCCGGCAACATGCTGGAGTGGCGGGATGTCACGGAGATGCGGACCGCCGAGGCCGAGATCGATGCCCTGATCCGCGACGCGGCGAGCGGCAATCTGGGCGAACGCCTGGAGACCGAGCGCTACAGCGGATTCACCCAAAGTATCGCCGAGAGCCTGAACGAGCTGCTCGACGCCGTCGTCCCGCCGGTGCGCGAGGGCTCGCGGGTGATGCAGGCCATGGCCGAGGGCGATCTGAGCGTGCGCATGCAAGGCGAGTTCCGGGGCGAATTCGCCGAGTTCCGCGACGCCATCCACACCTCGCTGGAGAACCTCGACCAGCTGGTCGGGCAGATCCTCGAGGGCGCCGGCAACGTGCGCTCGGCCTCGGCCGAGATCGCCCAGGGCAATACCGACCTGTCCCAGCGCACCGAGGAACAGGCCTCCTCGCTGGAGGAGACCGCCTCGTCAATGGAAGAGATGACCTCCACGGTCAAGTCCAACGCGGACAACGCAAAGCAAGCCAATCAGCTCGCCAGCGCCGCCCGCGACAAGGCCCAGGAAGGCGGCGAGGTGGTCGACAAGGCCGTGACCGCGATGGGCGAGATCAACCAGTCCTCGAAGAAGATCGCCGACATCATCGGCGTGATCGACGAGATCGCGTTCCAGACCAACCTGCTGGCACTGAACGCGGCGGTCGAGGCGGCGCGGGCCGGCGAACAGGGCCGCGGCTTCGCGGTGGTCGCCACCGAGGTACGCAACCTGGCGCAGCGCAGCGCTCAGGCCGCCAAGGAGATCAAGACCCTGATCAACGACTCGGTGGAGCGCATCGGCGAGGGCAGCAAGCTGGTCGACAACTCCGGCAAGGCCCTGGAGGACATCGTCGACTCGGTGAAGAAGGTTTCCGACATCATCGCCGAGATCGCCGCGGCCAGCGAGGAGCAGTCCACCGGCCTCGACGAGATCAACAAGGCCGTGACCCAGCTCGACGAGGTCACCCAGCAGAACGCCGCCCTGGTCGAGGAGGCCGCGGCCGCCAGCGAATCGCTGGACGACCAGTCGCGCGAGCTGTTGGACCTGATGAGCTTCTTCAAGGGCGAGCAGGCCGCGGCCGCCGGGCAGGCTATGAGGCAACCGAGTGCCCGTTCGGCCCCGGCGGGCGCCCGCGCCCAGAGCGGCGCCTCTGCGCTGAAGCGGCCGGCCTCTGCCAGTGGCAACGCCGGCAGCAAGCGCCCGACCCCGGCCCCGTCGCGCCAGGAGGCCTCCGAAGAATGGGAGGAGTTCTGAGGATGGGGGCTCGATGCTAGATGGCCGCCTCCGATCGCCTGAGCGAACGCGACTTCCGGCGCGTGGCGCGCCTGACGCAGGAACGCACCGGGATCATGCTCAACGAGAGCAAGAAGGAGCTGGTCTTCAGCCGGCTCTCGCGGCGGCTGCGCGTGCTCGGCCTGGATGCCTTCGACACCTACCTGGACCGGGTCGAGGGCGGCGACGAGGGCGAGCTGGAGGAGTTCATCAATGCGCTGACGACCAACCTGACCGCGTTCTTCCGCGAACCGCACCACTTCGAGATGCTGGGCGGTCCGGTGCTGGAGGAGCTCCGGCGGGCTAACCCGACCGGCCCGCTTAAGGTCTGGTCGGCCGGATGCTCCACCGGCGAGGAGCCCTACTCCATCGCGATGACGCTGGCCGAGGCCCTGCCGTCGCCGGAGGATGTGCGCATCCTCGCCACCGATATCGACTCGCGCGTGGTCGCCCATGCCGATGCCGGGGTGTATGACGCCAAGCGCGTCACCGGCATCCCGCAGGCGCGCCAGAAGCGCTGGCTGCTGCGCGGGACCGGCGCCAACGAGGGCCGGGTCAAGATCCGCGACGAGCTGCGCGCCATGCTGAACTTCCGCCAGCTGAACCTGTTCGACCCGTGGCCCATGAAGGGCCCGCTGGACGTGATCTTCTGCCGCAACACGCTGATCTATTTCGACAAGCCGACGCAGAAGCAGCTGGTGGAACGCTTTGCGCGCCTGCTGCGCCCGGAGGGCTACCTGTTCATCGGGCATTCCGAGTCGCTGTTCCGCGTGACCGAGGACTTCCGGCTGCTGGAGCAGACGCTGTACCGGAGAGCGGCCTGATGTCCGCCCTGCCGCAGCTGCACGATGGGGCCTTCGCGCACATCAACCGCTACTGGGACCGGGTGCACGCCTGCCCGGCCGCGAAGCTGCTGCCGGGGGAGTGCTACGTATCGGTCTCGCCGACCGAACTGATCACCACGGTGCTGGGCTCCTGCGTGTCCGCCTGCGTGTGGTCGCCCACGGCCGGCGTTGGCGGCATGAACCACTTCATGCTGCCGGACGGCGCCCGTGACAGCGGTTGGGGACCGGCGGTCTCCAATGCCACGCGCTACGGCACCCATGCGATGGAGTTCCTGATCAACGAACTGCTGAAGCTGGGCGCGGAGCGAACCGACCTGCGCGTAAAGATGTTCGGCGGCGGCCGCGTAATGGCCGGGATGACCGATGTCGGCGCCGGCAACATCACCTTCCTGCGCCGCTTCCTGCGCGAGGAGAACCTGGACCTGGTCGCCGAGGACGTCGGCGGACACTGGCCGCGCAAGGTCGTGTTCTTCCCCGCCACCGGGCGCGTGCGCATCAAGAAGCTCGTGTCCCTGCACAACAACACCCTGCTCGAGCGCGAGCAGGACTACCGCCGCCGGCTGCAGGACGATCCCCTGCGGGGCGACGTGGAGCTGTTCTAGATGCCCGCCACCGCCAAGCCCGTTCGCGTCCTGGTCGTCGATGACTCGGCCCTGATCCGCAAGCTGCTGACCGAGATCCTCGGCGCGCAGGACGGGATCGAGGTCGTGGGTGCCGCGACTGACCCCTATGATGCCCGCGAGAAGATCAAGCAGCTGGAACCGGGCGTGCTGACCCTGGACGTGGAGATGCCGAAGATGGATGGCATCACCTTCCTGCGCAACCTGATGCGCTTGCGCCCGATGCCGGTGGTGATGGTCTCCTCGCTGACCGAGGCCGGGGCCGAGGTGACCCTGGAGGCGCTGGAGATTGGCGCGGTGGACTTTGTCACCAAGCCGAAGGTCGATGTGTCGCACGAGCTGCAGGCCTACAGCGACGTGCTGGCCGAGAAGGTGCGCGCGGCCGCGCGGATGCGCCTGCAGGCCCGCAGTGCCGCCACGCCAGCCCCGCAGCGGCTGGCCGCCGTGGGCGGTCGCCTGAAGACCACGGATCGGGTCATCGTGCTGGGGGCCTCTACCGGGGGCACCGAGGCCCTGCGCGAGGTCCTGACCGCGCTGCCGCCGGACGCCCCCGGCATCCTGATTACCCAGCATATCCCGGCGGGCTTCAGCAAGGCCTTCGCCGAGCGCATGGACCGCAACACCGCGCTCAGCGTGAAGGAGGCCGCCGATGGCGATGTCGTGATGTCCGGTCACGCCTATGTCGCCCCGGGCACCGACTACCATCTGCGCCTTGCTCGCGACGGTGCCCGCTATGTCTGCCGCCTCGACACCTCGGCGCCGGTCAACCGGCACCGGCCGAGTGTGGATGTGCTGTTCCGCTCGGCCGCCGAACAGGCGGGGGCCAACGTGGTCGCCGCCCTGCTGACCGGAATGGGGGATGATGGCGCCGAGGGTCTGCTGGCCCTGCGCGAGGCGGGCGCCCACACCGTTGCCCAGGACGAGGCCACCAGCCTCGTCTGGGGCATGCCCGGGGAGGCCGTGAAGCGGGATGCAGCCGTGCAGGTATTGCCACTGAACCGTATCGCCGCCGCCCTGATCCGCGACCACCGCGAATCCGCCCGAACGGGCATCTGAACAGGAGGTCGTCATGCAAACTCTCAAGGACTGGATTGTGCGTAGTGGCACGCTGCGGGGGCTGGCGTTGGCCCTGGTCGGCGTATTGTTCCTTCTGGCCCTCGCGATCGCGGCCAGCGGACATCCTGGCCAGGCCGCGCTGATGGTGCTGCCCCTGGTGCTGGCTGGGCTCCTCGTCGTTGGCTTTGGCCTGCGCGAGGCCGCGACTTCCGGTGAACCATCGGGGACTGACTCCCATGCTCCCCGCGTGACCGGGGGCGCCGAATTCTCGGAGGAGCTCGATCAGGCCATGCAGTTCGAGCTCGGGCAGCTGGAAGAAGAACTGACGCGACAAAAGGGACTGATCGCGGATGCGGTCGGGGACCTCAACGACAGTTTTGCCAGCATGCACCAGATCACCGAGCGCCAGATGCAGCTGATGAACAGCAACCTGCAGGCGGAAGGTGGCGACGAAGGCATGAGCCAGACCCAGATCATCGCGGAGCTTACGCGGCGCTCCGACGAGACCCTGCAGATGTTCATTGACACCCTGGTGGAGATCTCGCGCCAGAGTGTCGAGAGTGCGCACCACATGGAAGACATGGGCCAGCACATGGACGGGGTGTTCAAGCTGCTCGACTCGGCCGGGGCGATCGCCGGCCAGACCAATCTGCTCGCGCTGAATGCCAGCATCGAGGCGGCGCGGGCCGGCGAGGCCGGGCGCGGGTTTTCCGTCGTCGCCGACGAGGTGCGCGCCCTGTCGCAGCGTTCGGCGACCTTCCACGAGGACATTCGCGGCCAGATCGATGCCGCCCGTGAGGCGATCGCCAAGGTGACGGGCACTGTCCACGACATGGCCTCGCGCGACATGAACCAGAGCCTGGAGGAGAAGGAGCGCATCCAGGAGCTGTTCGGCTACGTGCAGCGTGCCACCGACGAGCTGGACACGCGCATGCAGGAGGAGGCGGAACTCAGCGAGCGCATGCACCAGGCGGTGGCCACCGCCGTGCGCTCATTGCAGTTCGAGGATATCGCCCGGCAGTCTCTCGGCACGGCCGAGGATGCCCTTGCCCACCTGCACGAGTTGCAGGGCATCCTGCAGGAGGCGCGAGCCACCGACGATGCCCATGCGATGGCCGGGCGCGTGCGGGCATGGCGCGAGGAGCGACAGAACACGCATCACCGTGCAGTCAGCCAGGAAGGGCTGAGTGCCGGCGAGGTGGAACTGTTCTGAACCGTCGAAGACCCATTCCCCGACAACCAACAGCGAGGAACGCATGAGTATCGAATCCCACTCCAGCGCCGACGGCAAGGAAGTTCGCATTCGCGTCCGCGGCCGTTTCGATTTCGAGTCCCATCAGGAATTCCGCGCGGCCTATCGTAATACGCCCGGCACGGGTATTCGCTACGTAGTCGACCTTTCGCAGACGGAATATATGGACAGCTCCGCCCTTGGAATGCTGCTCCTGCTGCGCGAACACGCCGGGGGCGAGTTTGCCGAAGTAACGATTGCCGGCCCGTCCGAGGGCGTGCGCAAGGTGCTGGATATCGCAAACTTCGGCCGCCTGTTCACCATCCAGTGACGTACGCCTCCGACGCATTCTCGCGGCAGGAGGCGGCTGAAGATCCCCTCAGCGGCGAGGGCCGCGTGCTGGTTGTCGATGATGACAAGCACAATCGCCGTCTGCTGCACATGATGCTGGAAGGCTGCGGCTATGCCACCGTAGAGGCGGAGAATGGCCTCGAGGCCATCGCGATCTGTCGGGACGATCCACCGGATCTGATCTTGATGGACGTGATGATGCCGGAGATGGATGGCCTGGAGGCGACTCGCCGCATCAAGGCCGACTGCGACGGGCGGTTTGTCCCGGTCATCTTCCTGACGGCCCTGGACGACGAGCACACGCTGCTGCGGGCCATCGCCGCCGGGGGCGACGACTTTCTTGCCAAGCCACTCAATCTTTCCGTACTCAAGGCCAAGATCCACGCCATGGAGCGCCTGCGCGATCTGCAGGCCGACCTGCGAAGCCGCAACGACCAGCTGCTACGCGCTTCGGCGCGTCAGGCCTGGGAAGAGGAGACCGCCGAAAGCCTGTTCTCGCGGGCCATTACACGCCGCAATCGCGGGCACGAGCGCCTGGGGGTTGGCCACCTGTCCGCGGCCACCTTCAGCGGTGACGTCGTGCTGTCGGACTACACCCCGGAGGGCAGTCTGCGCGTCCTGCTCGGGGATTTCACCGGCCACGGGCTGTCGGCCGCGATCGGCGCCTATCCGGTCAGCGAGACCTTTCACACCCTGACCCGGGAGGGCGCCGCAGACGCCGAGCTGATCCATCAGCTGAACCACACCCTGCATACCTTTCTGCCTCCGACCATGTTCATGGGGGCGGTGCTGATCGGCTTCAGCCCGGATGGACGCCAGGCGCGCATCTGGAATGGAGGCATGCCGGATGTGCGTATTTGTTCCGCTCGGGAGGTGCGCCACGTGGCCTCTCAGGCCATGCCGCTCGGGATCCTGCCGCGTCTGGAGCGCGGGCTGCTGCCAGAGGAACATGCTGTCGGGCCGGACGACACCATCATCGCCAGCAGCGACGGGGTGATCGAGGCGGTGAATGCCGCGGGCGAGGCGCTGGGTGACGAGGCCCTCGACCGGGCCTGCTGCGGCCAGCGCGCCGATTCGATATACGACACCGTCTGGGGTGTCGTGCAGCGGCATGCCGAGGGCACCACGCCGGATGACGACATGACCCTCGTCTGCATCCCTTGTACCTCGGAGGTTCTGCTCGACAGCCCGGTCACAACGGGTGCCGAGAACACCGGAAACCTGCGCTGGTCGCTCGAGCTCGGCGGTCCACAGCTCGCTCGGGCCGACCTGACCCAGGAGGCCCGGAACCAGTTGCGGCACTGGTTCCCGGATCTGGGCGAACACGCCGAAGCCCTGCATACGGTGATCGCGGAGTTGTGCAACAACGCGTTCGAGCATGGTGTGCTGGGCCTGGATTCCTCGATGAAGACCACCGTGGAGGGCTTCGAGGCCTATTACCGTGCCCGCAGCGAGGGCCTGGCCTGCCCGCGTGGCCGGATCGGGATTTCGCTGCATTATCGTCGGCGGGGCGATGCCCACTGCATGCGTATCCGCGTCCGCGACAGCGGTGCGGGCTTCGACCACGAGGCCGTTCGCGCCGCGATCGAGGGCGCGGGGGCCGAGCGGCTGTGGGGCCGCGGCCTGAATCTCGTGCACCGGCTCTGCACCCGCGTGCGGCACGTTGGCCGCGGCAACCTCGTCGAGGCCGAATACTGCTGGTAATCTTCGGGCCGTTTTCGGTCCCGTCGGCATCCACACGGGACGGCCCTGCAGCGTATTCGAGGAGACGGGAGCATGAACGAGACCAACCCCATTCGATCCGCCCTGATCACCGGTAATTCCAGTGGTTTTGGTCTTGGCCTGACGCGTGTCCTGATGCAGCGCGGCGCGAGCGTGCGCGGGATGAGCCGCAGGGGATGTCCGGAATCGGGTGTGGCGGCTGACGAGCGAGCGGATCTGTCCGATTTCGATGCCACCGCCGCTGCGATGGAGCGTCTGCTCGAAGGGGTCGACGAGCTGGATCTGGTGATCCTGAACGCCGGGTTGCTCGGCCATATGCAGCGCATGCAGGACGCCTCGATGGACGAGCTGCGCCTGCTGATGGATGTGAACACGTTCGCCAACAAGATCATTCTGGACGCCCTGCTGCGTCGCAACGTGCGCGTGGGGCAGATCGTGGCAATCTCGTCCGGGGCCTCGGTGTCGGGCCACGCGGGCTGGAGCGGCTACTCGCTGTCCAAGGCCGCGCTGAACATGATGATGCAGTTGTACGTCCACGAGTTTCCCGAGGACACCGCGATCAACGCTCTGGCCCCCGGGCTGATCGACACCGCGATGCAGGACTATCTATGCGATGAGGCCGACCGCGAAGCCTTCCCGGTGCTCCAGCGGTTGAAGGCAGCGCGTGGCACCGAGACCATGCCAACGCCGGAGAAGGCCGCCGAGGCCGTGCTGGCGGTGCTGCCGCGCCTGCGCCAGACGACGCGCGGGAGTTTTGTGGACATCCGGCAGCTGGACTGAGGTAGCCGCAACGCCGTGCGCGCGGTTCAGTCAGCGTCTCCCTGGCAGGAGGTATTCCAGCCGAACCTCCTGAATGTCACGTAAATTTCTCGGAGGGTGGTTGGCTTTTGCCGGAATGCAGGCGTATAGTCGTGATCGTGGTCTGCGGATGAACGGCAACACTAGGAAGTTTCTAGTTTCTGAACCAGTGCTCCCGTTGATCTGTTGGCAGCATCCCGCGACCACATTTGTTAGTTACATTTAAGAGGTTACAAGTTGTGAATACTGGTGTTGTTAAGTGGTTCAACGAGAGCAAGGGTTTCGGTTTCATCACCCCCGATGATGGCGGCAAGGACGTGTTTGTGCACTTCTCCGCGATCAGCGGTTCGGGTTTCAAGACCCTGGCCGAAGGCCAGAAGGTCTCCTTCGAAATCCAGGAAACCGCCAAGGGCCTGGCCGCCGGTGAAGTGACCGCCCTGTAAGGCGCACTTCCCAAGGCTGACGACCCCTCGCGGGTCGTCCAGGAAAGGTCGCCTCCGGGCGGCCTTTTTTGTGTCTGCGTTTCCGTTATTGCGAGGCGTCGAATAACTCCCAAACAGGGCCGGCGCACGCCCTTTTGAACGCTGCGCACGGCCGGGCGTATTCGATGTGCAGTACACTGCCGGCCTTTGTGCATGGACCCGCGCTGCCCGCGATGAACCGCCTGTTCCGCTCCACCGCCGTTGTCAGTGGCATGACCATGATCTCGCGGATCATGGGCTATCTGCGCGACATGGTGCTGGCGGTTACCTTCGGCGCCGGGGCCGCGACCGACGCCTTCTTCGTCGCCTTCCGCATCCCCAACTTCCTGCGCCGGCTGTTCGCGGAAGGCGCGTTCAACCAGGCCTTTGTACCGGTGTTCGCGGAGTTTCGCGAGAAGCGCGGTCGCGAGGCCCTGCGCGACTTGCTGGATCACACCGCCGGCACGCTGATGGCTGTGGTTTCGGTGGTCACGCTGATCGGCATCCTGGCCGCGCCGCTGCTCATCTGGGTGTTCGCCCCGGGGCTCGCCACGCAGGAAGAGGGGCGCCAGGATCTCGCCGGGCAGATGCTTCGCATCACCTTCCCCTACCTGCTGTTTATATCGCTGACCGCGATGGCTGCGGGGATCCTGAACAGCATCGGGCGCTTCGCGGTCCCCGCCTTTACCCCGGTGTTCCTGAACCTGGCGCTGATTGTCGCCGCACTGTGGCTGGCGCCGAGGTTCGCGGAGCCGATCGTCGCGCTGGCCTGGGGCGTGTTCATCGCGGGTGCCTTGCAGCTCGCCTTCCAGATCCCGTTCCTTTTGCGCGCGGGGCTGTTGCCGCGGCCGCGTTTCCGTCGTGCACACGAGGGGGTGCGGCGCATCGTCAAGTTGATGCTGCCGGCCATCCTCGGGACCTCGGTCGTGCAGATCAACCTGCTGGTGGACACCCTGGTGGCCTCGTTCCTGGTGGCCGGCTCGATCTCCTGGCTGTATTTCGGCGACCGCTTCGTGGAGCTGCCGCTCGCGCTGTTCGGCATCGCGATCGGTACCGTGATCCTTCCGCGCCTGGCGCGGCAGTACAACCAGGCCGATCCGGCCGCGTTCGGGCGCACGCTGGACTGGGCGCTGCGCCTGGCGATGCTGGTGGCCCTGCCCTCGATGGTCGGCCTGATCGTGCTCGCCGTCCCGATCCTGGCCACCTTGATCCAGTATCAGGCCTTTACCCAGTGGGACACCTACATGGCCGCGATGGCACTGGCCGCGTATGCGCTGGGTCTGCCGGGCTTCATCCTGATCAAGGTGCTCGCCCCGGGGTTCTTCGCCCGCCAGGACACCAAGACCCCGGTGAAGATCGCGATCATCGCGATGCTCGCCAACATCGTCCTCAACGGTGCATTTGTGCTGCCCTGGTACCTGTCCGGTATCCCGGGCGCGCACGCCGGACTGGCGCTGGCTACCTCGGCCTCCGCCTACATCAATGCGGGTCTGCTCTATCGCGGGTTGATCCGCGAGGGGATCTATCAGCCGGGGCCCGCGTTGAGGCGTCTGCGTGCGGGGCTGCCCGTCGCGCTCGGGGTGATGGTGCTGGTGCTGGCTGTTCTCTCGCCGTCATTCGGGCAGTGGACGGACTGGACGGTGAGCACGCGCCTGTTCGCACTGACCGGCCTGATCATGGCCGGGGCCAGTGCGCTGGTCCTGACGCTGCTGGCCGCAGGGCTTCGGCCCCGACACTTCCTGTTACGGGAGGCGAGCGAATGATGCCGGGACTTTGCCTGGCGGGTTATACTTGCGGTTTTGCTCGGGATCGGGGCGATGCGGCTGATTCGCGGCCTGGGGCCGTCCGACAGCAGGGCTTCCACGGCAGCGGCCGTGCATGGCGCGGTGGTGACCATTGGCAACTTTGATGGTCTGCATCGTGGCCATCAGGCTGTTCTGGGGCGCCTGCTCGAGGCGGCGCAGGATCGCCAGGCGCCGTCAGTCCTGATGACCTTCGAGCCGCTGCCGCGCGAGTACTTCGGCAGCCGGCCCGAGGCCCCGGACCCGCCCGGGCGCCTGCAGCGCCTGCGCGACCGCCTGATCACGCTGGGGGATACCGCGCTCGAGGCCGTCTGGATCCTGCGCTTCGATGCGAAACTGGCCGGCCTGTCGGCGACCGCCTTCATCGAGGAGGTGCTGCACCAGCGCCTCGGCGCGCAGCATGTACTCGTTGGGGACGACTTTCGCTTCGGCCGCGGCCGCGAGGGGGACCAGGCCCTGCTGCGCCGCGAGGGCGAGCGCCTCGGCTTCAGTGTCGAGGGCACCCCGACGGTCGCGGATGCCGAGGGCCGGATCAGCAGCACCCGGGTACGCGCGGCGGCGCTGGACGGCGACTTCGCGCGCATGGCCGAACTGCTGGGGCGGCCCTACCGGTTGCACGGGCGGGTCGCACATGGCGACAAGCGCGGCCGCACGATCGGTTTCCCCACCGCGAACCTGCGCATGGGGCCCTGGCCTCTGGCGCTGCGCGGGGTCTACTCCGGCTGGCTGCGCCGTGCCTCGGGCGAGGCCCTGCCGGCGGTCGCCAATATTGGCTGGCGTCCGACGGTGGCGGGCACCGAGCAGCGTCTGGAGGCGCATGTGCTTGAGGGCAGCCCCGACCTCTACGGCGAGGCCGTGTGCTTCGAACCGATCGCGCGGGTCCGCGGCGAACAGCGCTTCGAGGGGCTGGACGCCCTGTGCGCGCAGATCGCACTCGATGTCGAGACCGCCCGCGCGCAACTCTCCGAACACGACTGAAACCGGCCCGCAGGGCCGATCCGGAAAACATCATGGCACGCAAACCGGCACCGCCGAATCCCTACAAGGACACCCTCAACCTGCCCGAGACCGCCTTTCCGATGCGCGCCGGCCTCGCCCAGCGCGAGCCGGAGTGGCTGGAGGCGTGGAAGGCGGAGGATCGCTACCACCGTCTGCGCGAGCACTGCGCCGGGCGCCCCCGCTTCGTGCTGGCCGATGGCCCGCCCTATGCGAACGGTTCGATCCATGTCGGTCACGCGGTCAACAAGGTCCTCAAGGACATTATCGTCAAGAGCCGCACCCTGTCGGGCTTCGACGCCCCCTACGTGCCGGGCTGGGACTGCCACGGCCTGCCGATCGAGCTGAAGGTCGAGCAGAATCTGGGCAAGGCCGGCCGCGACGTGGACGCCGCGACCTTCCGCAAGGCCTGCCGCGAGTATGCGCAGGAGCAGGTCGACGGCCAGAGCACGGACTTCCAGCGCCTCGGCGTGCTGGGCGACTGGGACCATCCCTACCTGACGATGGATTACCAGGTCGAGGCGGACACCGTCCGCGCGCTGGGTCGCATCTTCAAGCGCGGCCATGTGCAGATGGGCGAGAAGCCGGTGCACTGGTGCGTGGACTGCGGCTCGGCCCTGGCCGAGGCCGAGGTGGAGTACGAGGACAAGATCTCGCAGGCGATCGATGTGCGCTTCCGCGTGGTCGACGACATCGACTTCCTGCGCCGCTTCGAGGGGGCCAAGGACTCGCGCGGCCCGATCAGCGTGGTCATCTGGACCACCACGCCCTGGACGCTGCCGGCCAACCAGGCCGTGGCCCTGCACCCGGAGCTGGACTACGCGCTGGTACAGCTGGACAACGAGCGCCTGTTGCTGGCCGAGGCCCTGGTCGAGGACTGCCTGGCGCGCTACTCGCTGGGCGAGGGGGCCGTGGTCGCGCGGGTCAAGGGTCAGGCCCTGGAGGGCCTGATGCTGCAGCACCCGTTCCTGGAGCGCGAAGTGCCGCTGATCCTGGGTGACCACGTAACCACCGAGACGGGTACGGGCGCGGTGCACACCGCCCCCGGACACGGCCAGGAGGACTACGCGGTCGGCCTGAAGTACAGCCTGCCCGTGCACAACCCGGTCGGTCCGGATGGCCGCTTCCTGCCGGATACCCCGCTGTTCGCCGGCGAGAACGTGCACCAGGCGAACGGCCATGTGATTGACGTGCTGAAAGAGCACGGCGCGCTGGTCGTGGCGGTGAAGTTCGAGCACAGCTATCCGCATTGCTGGCGGCACAAGACGCCGATCATCTTTCGTGCCACCCCGCAGTGGTTCATCAGCATGGAGCGCGCCGAGCTGCGCGCGGACGCGCTGAAGGCGATCGCCGAGACCCGATGGATGCCGAACTGGGGCGAGGCCCGCATCCACGGCATGGTGGTGAACCGTCCGGACTGGTGCATCTCGCGCCAGCGCAACTGGGGTGTGCCGATCCCGTTTTTCGTTCACCGCGAGACCGGACGGCTCCACCCGCACACCCCGGAACTGATCGAGATGGTGGCGCAGCGCATCGAACAGGCGGGTATCGAGGCCTGGTTCCAGCTCGATCCGAAGGAGCTCCTGGGCGACAAGGCCGATGACTACATCAAGCTGAACGACACCCTGGATGTCTGGTTCGACTCCGGTGTGCTGCACAGCACGGTGGTGGAGAAGCGCCCGGAACTGGGCGGGTTGCCGGTGGACCTGTTCCTGGAGGGCTCGGATCAGCACCGCGGCTGGTTCCAGTCGAGCCTGCTGACCAGTGTCGCGATGCGTGGCGAGGCCCCGTACCGGGCAGTGCTCACCCACGGCTTCACCGTGGACGAGAAGGGCGAGAAGATGTCCAAGTCGCGCGGCAATGTGGTCGCGCCGCAGGAGGTCGTCTCCACCCTGGGCGCGGACATCCTGCGCTTGTGGGTCGCCGCGACCGACTTCTCCGGCGAGATGGCGATCTCCAAGGACATCCTCGACCGCACGGCCGACGCCTACCGCCGTATCCGCAACACCACGCGCTTCCTGCTGGGCAACCTGAACGGCTTCGATCCCGCCGAGCATGCGCTGGAGCTGGACGAGCTACTGCCGCTGGATCGCTGGATCGTCGCGCGGGCCCTGCAGGTGCAGGAGCAGGTGACGAAGGCCTACGACGACTACCTGTTCCACCAGATCTACCAGCGCGTGCACAACTTCTGCTCGGTGGAGCTGGGGTCGTTCTACCTGGACGTGATCAAGGACCGCCAGTACACCACGCAGGCGGACTCGCGCGCGCGGCGCTCCGCGCAGACCGCGCTGTACCACGTGGCCGAGGCCCTGACCCGCTGGGTCGCCCCGATCCTCACCTTCACCGCCGAGGAGATCTGGCAGCTGCTGCCGGGCGAGCGTCCGGACAGCGTGCTGTTCGCCACCTGGTACGAGGGCCTCGCCCCGTTGCCAGAGGGTGCCGAGTTCTCCAGCGCGGACTGGGACGGCATCCTCGAGGTGCGCACGCATGTCGCCCGCGCGCTGGAGATTGCGCGCAACGAGCACGGCATCGGGGCCTCGCTGAATGCCGCGATCGAGGTCTACCTGCCGGCGGGTTCCGCCGCCCATGGGCGCCTCGCGCGTCTGGAGGACGAACTGCGCTTTGTGCTGATCACCTCCGAGGCCCGGCTGGTGGACGGAGCCGCCCCCGAGGGGGCGCATACCGCCGAGCTGGAGGATGGCACCGCGATTGGCGTGGTCGTCCACAAGAGCGAACACGCCAAGTGCGTACGCTGCTGGCACCGCCGGCCGGACGTCGGCCAGCATGACGCCCACCCCGAGTTGTGCGGGCGCTGTGTAACCAATGTGGAGGGCCCGGGCGAGACCCGGCGCTTCGCCTGATGGGGCTGGCGCAATCGGGTCTGCGACCGGGGCTGTTGATTGCGGTCGTGGTTGCGCTGCTGGACCAGGTCACCAAGTGGTGGGCGGAGAATGCCCTGACCCTGTACGCGCCGGTCGAGGTGACCTCGTTTTTCAATCTCTCCCTGGTCTATAACCCGGGCGCTGCGTTCAGTTTCCTGGCCGGTGCAGGGGACTGGGGGCGCTGGTTCCTGTCCGGCGTGGCGGTCGTGATCGGGTTGCTGATCCTCTGGTGGCTGGCACGGCTGCCGCGCCAGGCGCGCTGGTCGGTCACCGCCCTGGGGCTGGTGCTGGGCGGCGCGGTCGGCAACCTGATCGATCGCATCGCCCATGGCCGGGTGATTGATTTTCTCGATTTCCACTGGGCCGGTTATCACTGGCCGGCGTTCAATGTGGCCGATATGGCCATCGTCGTCGGCGCGATCACTCTGATCGTGGCAACTTTTATTGAAGGCGACCACAGCGGCTCGCCGACGGATTCGCGGGGGTAAGGCATGACAACGGTAACCAAGGGCGCGACGGTGGAGATGCACTACCGCCTGATCCTGGACAGCGGCTTTGTCGTGGATGGCACCGACGAAGAGACCATCCGCCTCGAGGTCGGGGCGGGCGAGATCCTGCCGGGGCTGGAGGACCTGCTGGTGGGTCTGGAGCCTGGCGATCACCGGGAATTTGCGATCGAGGCCGGGGCCATGTTCCCGTTGCGGGACAATGCGGCGGTGCAGACGATGCCCCGTTCACAGTTTCCGGCGGACATGCCGCTGCAGAAAGACTACATTTACGAATTCACCAGCCCGTCGGGGGATGCGGTCCCGGGCCGCATCGAAGAGGTCGGCGACGAGAGCGTCACCGTGGACTTCAATCACCCCCTGGCCGGGCAGTCGTTCACCTTCGAGGTGGATGTGGTATCGGTTAGCGAACCTCAATAGTTCGCGGGAGCCACTATGAGTATGCAGGTCCAGCTCGCCAATCCGCGCGGTTTCTGCGCCGGGGTCGAGCGCGCCATCGAGATCGTCGAACGCGCGCTGGAGATCTACGGCGCCCCGCTCTATGTCCGTCACGAGGTGGTGCACAACCGCCATGTGGTCGGGCGCCTGGAAGGGGCCGGCGTGAAGTTCGTCGAGGAGCTGGACGAGGTCCCTGACGGCCAGGTGGTGATTTTCTCCGCCCACGGCGTGCCCAAGCGCGTGCAGCAGGAGGCGGAAAACCGCGGCCTGACGGTGTTCGACGCGACCTGCCCGCTGGTGACCAAGGTCCACCTCGAGGTGGCGCGCTATGCCCGCGAGGGTCGAGAAGTGGTGCTGATCGGCCACGCCGGCCACCCCGAGGTCGAGGGGACGCTCGGCCAGTTCGATGACTCCCAGGGCGGGCGCATGATGCTGGTCGAGACCGTCAAGGATGTCGCCAGCCTCGAGGTCGCCAACCCCGAACGCCTGGCCTTCGTCAGCCAGACCACGTTGTCGATGGACGATACCGCCGAGATCATCGACGCCCTGACCGCGCGCTTCCCGAAGATCGAGGGGCCGCGCAAGATGGACATCTGCTACGCGACCCAGAATCGCCAGGACGCCGTGAAGGATCTGGCGAAACAGTGCGACCTGCTGCTGGTCGTCGGCTCGAAGAACAGCTCGAACTCCAATCGCCTGGCCGAAATCGGTGCCCGCCTCGGCATCGAATCCTATCTGGTCGACGGCGCGTCGGACATCGACACCGACTGGCTTCAGGGCAAGCAGCGTATCGGCGTGACCGCCGGCGCCTCCGCCCCCGAGGTCCTGGTCAACGAGGTGCTGGACTTCCTGCGTACCCAAGGGGTCGAGGCGGTCTCC
The DNA here is from genome assembly GCF_000378325.1 of Thioalkalivibrio sp. ALJ2. Lineage (NCBI taxonomy): Bacteria > Pseudomonadati > Pseudomonadota > Gammaproteobacteria > Chromatiales > Ectothiorhodospiraceae > Thioalkalivibrio > Thioalkalivibrio sp. ALJ2. The sequence continues at coordinate 116,399 of NZ_KB899554.1, read as the reverse complement.
GAGCTGTCCGGTCGCGAGGAGACCGTCACCTTCTCCATTCCCTCCGCCCTGCGCCGCGAATCCGCCTGACCCGGGACCGTTATCGCGGGGCGTGCCGCGCCGTGGCGATTTCCGCATGGGGTCCCAGTGCCGGATCGGCTATGCTCGGCGCTGCACCCCGCTACCCTTCGTGATCCCGAGACACGCATAATGGAACGCCCCCGCTTTCGCCTCAGCATTCGCTGTCCTGACCAGCACGGGATCGTCTCGCGCATCGCGGCGGCCATTGCCGATACCGATGGCTGGATCACCGAGGCTGCGCAGCACACCGACGACGAGGCGGGCTGGTTCTTCATGCGCTGGGTATTCTCGCTGCCGGCCGAAGGCGAGGCCCTGCTCGAGCAGCGGCTGGCCTCCCTGGCACCCGAGCTGCGCATGGACTGGTGGCTGAACAACGCCGACACGCGCCCACGGGTCGTGCTGCTGGCCTCGCGCGAGCCGCATTGCCTGAGTGACCTGCTCGCGCGCTGGAGCGCGGGTGAGCTGGCGATGGAGATCCCCGGGATCCTCTCCAACCACCGCGACCTGGAGCCGCTGGCCACCTGCCACGGCATCCCGTTCGAGCACATCCCGGTGCCGAAGGTCGATCGCGAGGCCGCCTTCGCTACGCTCCAGGAACGCCTGGCGGCCCTGGCACCGGAGACCATCGTGCTCGCCCGCTATATGCAGATCCTCCCGCCGGGACTGTGCGCGGAATACCCCGAGCGCATCCTCAACATCCACCACAGCTTCCTGCCCTCGTTCGTCGGCGCCCGCCCCTATCACCAGGCCTTCGCCCGCGGGGTCAAGCTGATCGGCGCGACCTGCCACTATGTGACCGACGAGCTGGACGCCGGCCCCATCATCGAGCAGGACGTCACCCGCATCCGCCACGACGACGGTGTGCAGGATCTGATCCGCAAGGGACGCGACGTCGAACGCTGGGTCCTCGCGCGCGGCCTGCGTTATCACCTCGAGGGCCGCGTCCTCACCCACGGCAACAAGACCGTCGTCTTCGACTGACGACCGCCGGCCGGACCCTTCCTGTGCCGGTATCCGGCTGTTCAATCCAGCGGCTTGTTCACGAAGATTGAACAGACCCAACGCCGTCCTCTGCACCGCAGCGCCCCCGGCGCGACGCCGGGTGGAAACCTCGCGCGCGGCCGGAAGCCGTGCGGGCCTTCCCACCGACCGAAACGGCCCGGAAGCACTGCAAAACTTGGCACCATGCTCATCAGGGAGCCGGGCCGGAGGGCCTGGAAGCATGGTCGCCGGCGTCCCGCGCGGAGGCTGGTCATGCACAATAGCGCCCGGCAAGCCGTATCCAGTCCGGCAACCCACTGAAGGTCGTGCTCGACTGTCCGGCCCTTGAGCCCGCACTCCCAGAGCAAGAGGATCCCCCAGCCGGCATTCAGCGGCGCTTCGCGGGTGCGGCGATCGCGTTCAACGTTGGCGGCGCATCTCCCAAAAGCGCCCGATCTGCTCGGCGCCCGCCGTCAGGGTCGGTTCGTTACGCAACTGGGTGTCCCGGCCCGGGGCACATCGGAACCGATCAACCGGTGCACCTCCTTAACAGCAAATGAGAACCGCCCTTGGTCGCGAGGTAAACCGGCCATGAAGGTGGTCTACTTGCCCCCGCGTATAGTCAAATTGAAGCGCTGCAAAAGAGAGCCCCGCCGGCCGGCTCGGCGAAATGCGGCTCAATGCTCATAGCATTATGGATCGAAAGAAGACTGTTTCAATTCCGACAGCATCGGTCGCTATTGCCACTGAGCACTGACCTTCGGCCAGGATGATCACCAGTAGCCCTTACGGCCATCGCGATCACCCGGTTCGAAGTGGGTGTATGGCCCGACCTGCTCGCCGCCCGAGTAGTCCGCATATCGCTCCAGGCTGCCATCGTCACGGAAGTGATACCGCCGACCCTCAATGCGACCCTCCCGATAGGACTCTTTTCGCCGAACGTAACCGTGCTCGTTCAAGACCCGCCATTCACCAACCCGGTTACCCGCATCATCAAACCGACCCTCGCCAAGTTCCTGGGCCCAACCGTCTCTGTAGCGCCACTCGCCCACCGAAACACCGCGATCGTAGGCCCCCCACTGCAGGCGTTCGCCCGATTTGCTTTCGAGAACCCACTGGCCATGCCGATGCCCCTGATCGTCGTAGCGGCGGGTCAACACGCCCCCTTCTTTCGGCTTCTGCCAGGTCCCCACCCGCTGTCCGTCCAGCCGCTCTCCCCGGGTTTTAACGGCTCCTTCGCCATCGAACAGCCTGATCGAAGCCCAGTTGCCGGTGTAGGTCTCGATCACCTCTTCCACCAGTTCCTGCTCGCTAAACCGGCGAATGCGGCTGCCCGGGCCATGGGGCGTATCCCAGGGTTCCACCTTACGGGTCAATTCACCGCTATCGTCATAACGGCGCTCCACCACAAGACGGCCCTGGTCGTAAAGCCGGAAGGCCACCTTGTCACCGTCTTCGTTATAGCTTCGCCACTCACCTACACGTTGGTCCGCCTCGTACTGCCCCTCCTCGGCGAGTACGCCATTGTCATGGAAACGCTGGTGCTTGCCCTCCCTGTCTCTCGCCTGATAATGGCTCTGGGGCAGGCGCTCGGCCTCATGGTGGTGACCCTCGTTTTGAGCTGCGGGCTGGTCATCGGCAACGGCGAGGGACGGGGCACCGGCAAGAAGGACGGCGGCAAGCAGGACGGCGCCCAGCCGGGTTTGGATGCCATGTTTCATGATCAGGGTTCCCTTCGCCTGCTTGTTCACGGAAGCGGCGGCAGCTCGCTGGTCCAACGACGGTCGAGGGTTTCATCGCGGGCCACGCGCTGTTCGACACCCACGGCCTCTCCCATCACCCTGATGTAATGCTCCTCCTCCAGGTAGGCTGACAGGCTGGCCTCTGCCAATCCGCCTGCCAGCTCTTCCCGGCCATTGGGCAACACCCCTAGGGCCTCCCCCTGGGCGTCCAGGAAACGGTAATCGGTGAGGAGTGTGCGCATGGCGAGATCCTCATCGAACTCGTCACCAAGAAGCGCGCGCAGGTCCACCATCCAGGGGCGGTCATCCAGAGCGTGCCGGACAGGCACCCATTCGTCGCCGCCGCGGCAACGCAACCGCGACTCGACCTCCAGGTCGTAGAAGTACTGGTGATGTCCATCTTCGGTGCGCAGGGTGTAACGCTGCCTGTGCGGCAACTGCACGCCCTCATCACCGGACCACCAGGTGCTCCTCTCCGGCGTCCAGACCAGGGCGCGTCCCTGAACCTGCGCATCGTTCTCCACGGTGAGCCGACAACGGAGCTGCTGATCGCCGCTGAGCACCACATGCAGCTGATTGCTTTCTTCTCCGAAAGGCACCGGCTCACCGCCCGGGTCCGACAGCCGCCCGTCTGCCGAACCGAAGTCCTCTTCGGTCTGGTGGAAGAGAGGCCTGGAGCCGGGGGGTGGGACATCCAGGTCTGCCAGGCGCTGCTCCCGGGTCATGTAACGCAGCGAACGGGTGAAGGCCGGCTCATCCGCATGGCTGTAAACGGGCAAGGTCAGCTGCTCCGGCGGTTCGTCGAAGGCGAGATGGAAGCTGACCCGCTGGTATTCATGGCGTATCGAATCCAGCATCACAGCCTCCTCGAACCCGAACCATTCTGGCAAGGCATCGGGCTCGGTCCTCAGCAGCATTCCTCTTGCACCCGGAGCCGGGCTGATCCACCAGGGATAGAGCTGCCCCGGCCCACCCCAGTAGTCCACCCGGTACTCGCCGGCGGCATCCAGGGCCGTCACCTTGAACCGCGCTCCGTCTGTCTCGACCTCGCGGGTTTCGGCCTCGTCATCAAGGCTTATTTCAACTTCATGTACCGTGACCGGGTGCCAGGCGGCCTCCGCCTGGATTGCCTCGACCGCCTGAAGCCGGTCGGTCATATCCTGCCAGCCCAGCGGATGGAGGGTATGCACGGTGCTCATTCGCCGAGAATCATCGAACCCGTACTTCATCGTCGGCGGCGAGGAATGAACCGCCAGATCCACCTCGTCTCCGTGCTTGTCCAGCAACCGCAGGCCGGAAACCCGCATCTGACCGAACGTCTGGACGCTTTCCGGGTTGATCAGGTGTTCGAGCTTCAGCTGAAGCTCGCGACCGTTGTCGCGGTCGAGCACGCCGATATCGGAGGGCCAAACTTCATCGGCACTGGCCGCTGCGTCCTCTGTGGCAGCGCCATAAGGCTCCCATAGCTCTGCCAACTCCGGCTCGAGGCCGGCATTGTGTCGGGCCAGTTCAAACATTCCTGGCAAGTCATGCTCCCAGCCCTCCGGCACCATGGCCAGGCTTTGCCTGACACGTCCGCTGAACCGGTCCTCTTCCATGTCCGTCTCGGACACGGCGAACAGGCGCTCCATCCATCCGGTCTCCCGGTCGAGCACCATCACGCCAAAGACCCTGTCACCCTGTCGCTCCGCCTCCACCAACACGGTGACGTGACTGTCGGACACCTCCGCAACCGTGACGCCCAGTTCAGGCCATTCGCCCCATCCGTCCATGGTGAGTTCGGCACCCTCCTCCGCCGGCAAGGCGGTAAGGAGCCCGGGCTGCCCAAGCTGCTCCTCCAGATCACCCATGACCTCGGAGATATGGGGATGCTCCTCCTCGAACTGGGCCCAGAGCTCACCGTCGGCGGCCCGGAACCCGGTCATTCGCCCTTCTTCGGGGTCTAGATCCGCCAGGAAGCCTGCAGACATGATGTCCCCAAGCACCGACAGGTCGCGGGAGCCCACCTCAACACTACTGAACAGAGGGCCACGGCCGTCCCCGGCCATGAAGTAGAGCGGGATCGTGCGGATGACCAGACCGGCGTCACCTTCCTCGACCCGGTATCTCACCAGCATCTCGGTCGTTAACTGCTCAGTCTGGTTACCGAACGGTGACTCGACGTCGGCTTCGACCAGCTGGACCACCTGGAAGGTACGCTCGTCGCCGGCATCCGGCTGGAAGTGGACCTTGTCATCATCGAAGGGATTACACGCGGCGAGCAGACCTGCGCACAGCACGGGCAGGGCATAACGGTACTGCATTCGAAGTCCCTTTCAGTTGTCGTTTCAGCACCGCTTGGGTTGCGGCATATTGGTTCGGGCTCCAAATGGTACTCGTAGTGCCATGCGTCAATGCACCGACAAAACCAAGGCTTATTCAGCGCTTTTGAACGGGATCACTTTTTCCGTCCGTGGTGGCACCGCTCTTGGCGCTCCGACACCCGCCAACCCCGTTCATCCTTGCCGAGAACGGGACCTCCTCGGTAAAGGACGCTCCCTGTGGAGACGCACCTGGATGCCGCCAATCGTGATCGTCTGTTCGAGGAGCATGCCAGCCTGCTGGATCGCAAAGACTTCGACTAAGCGGAAGCCGGGGCGCACATCCTCGGTGCGGACCTGGCTTCGCTTATGGCACCGGCGCCCCGGGCCAGTGCCATCGAAATCCTGGCACGGGAGACAGCACCAGACGGACCACTCCAGCTTGCCGGCATCAGCCTTCCGCAACCGGTAAGGCCCACGCCGAACGACACCAGTGGTGTGGGCCGCGACGTGGAACGCTGGGCCCCCGCCCGCGGCCTGCGTTATCACCTCGAGGGCCGCGTCCTCACCCACGGCAACAAGACCGTCGTCTTCGACTGACCGCCTAGTCGGGGCTGAGTCTGGCCCTCCTTCTTGCCGCCGCACGGCTGAGTTATTGCATGCCCGGAAGGCCCGTCGGGCCGTGCTCTGCGCGCTATTCTCTAGAGGGTTGGCAACAGGGCTGGAGGGCGCGGCATGTGGGGATGGGGACACCTTCTTGGGGGCCTTCGATGGCCCGTTCGTTACCGGCGCCCGCGGGCCCTGTTGTGGATGGCGATACCGCTTGCGCTGCTCGCCCTGGTAGTTGGGCCGGGCCCCGCGCTCGCCGATCCGCTGCCCGATACGGCCGAGCGGGTGAAGGCCTCGGTGGTGAGTATCGCGACCTATCAGCCCACCCGCAGCCCGCGCGCCCAGTACCTCGGGACCGGCTTTGTGATCGACGATGGCCGTCTGGTGGTCACCAACGATCATGTCCTGCCCGGGAGTCTGGACCAGGGCAACCGCGAAAGGCTGGTGGTGGTCAGTGGCCAGGGTCGGGACAACACGATCCATCATGCCGAGGTCGTGGCCCGTGCCGCGAGCGATGACCTGGTCCTGTTGCGCATCGCCGCGCCCTCCCTTCCCGCGCTGCAACTCGGCAACTCCAGCCGGGTGCGGGTCGGAGAAGAGGTCGCGTTCACCGGCTACCCCATCGGCATGATCCTGGGGCTGTACCCGGCCACGCATCGCGCGGGCATCTCGGCGATGACCCCGATGGCGATCCCGGCGCGCCGTGCCGCGGAGCTGGATGACAGCCGCATACGCGCCCTGCGCAATGCCCCGCCAATGGTCTTCCAGCTGGATGCCACGGCCTACCCGGGCAACAGCGGCAGTCCCCTGTACCGCAAGGACACCGGCGAGGTGATCGGAGTAATCAACCAGGTCTATGTCCAGGGCGGGCGGGAAGCGGCCGTGCGCAATCCGAGCGGGATCACCTACGCCATCCCATCGGACCGTATTCGCCCCCTGCTGGAACAGTACCGCTCGCGGGCGGGCGATTGATCAGTGTTTCCCTAACCGTGCTGTTCCGGCTGCGGCTGGGCTGTGGCCGTCTCCGGTTTCTCGGCGAGAAAGGCCTTGTGGAACAGGTGTCGCGCCAAAAGGCCGGCCGGCATCTTGAGCCAGTGCCCACGCAGAAACAGCATGCCCCGTGCGACCGCATCGCGGCGCGGGGTGACCGAGCCGGCGCGCGTGTGCAGCCCGTGCACGAACGCCCAACGGCCAAGTCCCCGCAGGGCAATGCCCGCGCGTGCCCGGGCCAGCCGTTTCACGGGCTCGGGCGGGATCTCGGTCAGCAGTAGTCGGTTCGTGGCCCACAGCGCGCGTTCCGCCATCCAGGCGATGTTCAGGGCCTCGGCTTCCGCGACGAAGTGTTCCCAGAAGGCGTCGCCGTCACGTGCGCCGAAATAGCCAAGCAGCACATGGATGTCGTAGAGGTCGCGCAGGCCCCGATCCCATTCCGTCTCCGAGAACAGGTGCACGATTGCGTGGAGTACCAGATGCGCCGGACACAGGATCCGGAAGCGGAAGGGTTCCGGGAGCGCCTCGCTTTGCTGCCGCAGGCGGGCGGGATCGGGATGGCCGCGGAAGGTCTCCGGCAGGATGTTGTGGTGCAGGTCCAGCGTGGTACCCCGGTGCTGGTGCACCAGTGGAGGCAGTTCGTGCATCCACTCGCGGTAGTAGCGCTGGTCGTAGACATTGTGATGCGTGCCCGACCAGCCCTCGAAGAACAGGAGCTTCTCGGCCCGTTCGACCTCGCTGCGGGGAAAGAGCAGGTCGATGTCGTTGGCCAGCCGCCCACGTGCATTCGGCAGCCCGGCGGCCAGATAGGCCGCCCCTTTCAGCGCGACACCCGGACTCATCCGCGAGAGCAGCCCGTTGTCCAGGCGGCGCAGTTCCCAGGCCAGGGCCTGCGAGCGGTGCTCGGCGATCAGGGCGGCGCCCCAGAGGTGGCTGGCCACCGGTTCCGGCAGGCCGTCCGCCAGGCCCGCGTCGTCCGCGAGGTGCCAGAGCGTACCCAGCAGGGCGCTCTCGCGCGCGGCCGCTAGTAGCGGGGCCCATTCGGCCGTCGTGCGCTCGGCCATGCTCTCCGGCCGTGCCAGGGCCAGGCGCAGTGCGGTGTCAGCGTCCATCGGCCAGCCTGTTGAACTGCTCTATAGCCTCGTCCAGACGGCTGTAGGAAAAGTCGAAGCATGCGGACTGTTCGACCAGTCGTCCGGCGCTGTGAAAGCCTCGTGCACCGAGGGCGGCGTAATTGAAGGCATTGGCGATCAGCTGCATGAACCCGGAACCCGCCGTGCGCGGTTTCAGCTGGGTAGAGGCTCCTGGCTGGTAGTGCGGGAACACGATCCACCCGGGCCGGGCGGTCTCGTGACTGCGGCGCACGGCATCCGTCGGCGGGCGCATGTGTGCCACGGCGCCCTTCAGCGTGTCCGCGATCGGTGTGCTGAGAACCGCCGAGGGGCAGGCATCGCGGATTACGCGGATCGAGTCGTTTTTCAGGCTGACCGGCCGCGCGGGTCCGGAAACCTCACTGGAGGCCAGGTCCACCAGTACGGACTCGTCCGTCAGCAGGCGCCATCCGTGATGGGCCAGGGCTGCGCAGAGGGTGCTTTTCCCGGAGCCCGGCGGCGCGGGCAGGATCAGGGCCTTCCCGTCGCGTTCCAGGGCGGCCGCGTGCAGCACCAGTCGATGCGGCACCTGGTTGGCGATGCACCAGTTCAGTCCCCATTCGAGCATCGGATAGGCCTGGTGGTAGGCCAGGGGCTTGAAGACGCTGCGACGGTCGGCGAGAAACAGGACCTGGGGCCGATAGAAGCGGCGGTGGGAACGCGGTGCGCGCAGCTCGCAGTGGAAGTCGTAGAAACTCGAGTGGTCGGCTACTTCGAAGTCCCGGTACAGCGACTCGATACCCCGGGCCACGCTGGCGATCGGGCTCTGGATGCGGCTGGTGAAGGGGCCAGTGCGCAGATAAAGGCCACGGCCTGTCAGGCTGCGCTGGAGCCGGGCCTGTCCCAGATCCGCGATCCGCATCAGGGGCGTTCCCGGATCAGATCAGCCGATTGCAGGCTCGACAGCCAGCGCTCCAGTTCGGCCTCCGCGTCTTCCGTCGACAGGCCCAGGTGTCGCGCCAGGGCGGCCTCGTCCATCGCCGTGCCCTCGCCCAGACCGCCCATCAGTGCGGCGGCCGCGGGTGTCAGCAGGTGGGTGGTACCGGCCCCGGGGTGAAACACCACGCACTCCTGCCCCAGGGTGCGCTGTTGCAGCCCGTCAGTCCGTTGCCACCTGCGGCGCGACATATTGTTCCCCCTGGGTTCCGGCCATTACGGCGGCCATTACGGAATGAATGGCTCAGGCGGACCCCCAGCTCGGGAGGCCCATCGTGTTCTCCAGGAACCGATACACCTGCTCGGGGTACAGGCGGTCGCCGCCATCGGTCTCGTAGTGGCCATGCTCCAGGGTGTCGGTGACGATGTCCCGGACCAGGCGTTCGGAGAGCGGGTACCCGTTGGTGTACTTGGCATTCAACAGTGCGGCGGTGCCGTAGCGGATCACTTCGCGTTCGGCTGCCCCTTGCACATCCAGCACGAATACGGAAGCCGAGACGGCCCCGATCATGGTGAGGTCCCCTTCCTCTTCCTGGAAGCCCCGGCTCACGCCCGGGAAGCCGTAGTTCGAGTCGAACAGGACGCCGGACTCTACCGCCAGCCGCCATTCCGGATGGCTGTGGAAGGAGGCGCTGTTGAACAGTTGACCGCCGCCGCCACGGCCCTGGCCACTTACATTCTGTGAAAGACTGGCGTGCGTCGGGTCATAGCCCCCGCTCCAGTAGTCGGGGGAGTGGCCGCCACAGTCCTGGGGCCCGTCGTGGCGCGACACATTGCCGGACGCCCAGCCCGAGGGCATGCAGTTCGCACCGGCCGCCTTCAATGGCGAGGCATGCAGGGTCATCAGCAGAGGGGTGGCCCCGAGCATCGCCCGGCTCAGACGCCGCCGATTGTGGCCGTGTGTACCCAGCCCCTCCTGGCGCCGGCTTGAGTCCTGGTTGTCGTTTTGTTCCATCGTGTCCCTCCAGAATTTTCGGGACCGGGCGTTGGTTGGATCGGTATCGCGTCCAGGGAGACGCGGACAATCCAGACTCCTGGTTTGATACTAGTCCGGGTTACCCGGGTCCTCGCATTCCGTCGCGATATTTTTTATTGCCACACGTATTCGCCGCGACAACCAAAACACAGAGCAATATCTATACCCCAAATCAACAACGATGTAATCGGCTGTTTGGAAGGCTTTTTCTCATACCAAGGGTCCGGCGTGGGCTTTTCTGAGAAGTGATTTGTAAAAGGCGCTGACACTTGTGGTCGTTCGCCAATGCCGGCACGCCCGGTGGCATGAAGGAGTGTCACCTCCTTTTACATTTGCCCTTTGCGTGTACGCAGGATGAACGAGTGACACAACCGCTCCGCGATCCACGGCGATGCCTGCCAAAGGGCCCTCGCCCAGCGGCTCTCGGCCGGGCCCTGGAGCCCGTGCAGCCGGCCCGGAACCAGGGGCAGCCAGTAACACGCCAGAGGCTGCAGGCCGGCGGCCCGCGCGGCTGCCTGCAGCGAGTCGGTGGCCTCGTAGCGCAAATGGGGTGCCTTTCCGGCCCGGACCCGTCGGCGTTCCTGCAGCACGGTGGGCCAGGTCCTGGCGTTCAGCGCATCCACCCAGATCTCGCCGCCGGGGCGCAGCACGCGATGCATCTCCGCGAGTGCCGGGCGTGAGTCGGCCAGCGCCTGCATTACCCCGAAACAGAGCACGCCATCGAACTCGCCATCGGCGAACGGCAGGTGGTGGACATCCGCCGCCAGCCAGTCGATCGACGCGGGGCTGCGCTGTCGCGCCTTGTGCAACGACGGGGCGGAGTAGTCCAGCCCGATCGGGCTGCGCCCTTCGGCCTGCAGCAGCCGGGTATAGGTGCCGGCACCGCAGCCGATATCGAGCCATCGCGTCCCTTCGGGACGGGCCTGCTGCCAGAGCGACTGGAACTGCCGCACCCGGCTGGCCAGCCCGGTGGGCGTCCAGCCCGCGATTGCAGCGTCGTCGTCGCACTGGCTGCCCCGCTGGGTAAAGCGCTGGCGCCAGCGCTGCTCAAAACTGGAGTTCGTCACGCTCGTGTTCCCGCCTGGATGGTTCGCTGATGACTGTAGACCGCTCGGCCGTGACTGGCGCCGAACCGGGTGGCCGGGCCCGGGTGTGGCTCGTGGTACTGGCTTCGGTAGCAAGGCGCGTCAGGAAGTGCAGCGCGGTCGCCATGCCCCAGGCGGCCAATGTGGCCAGGACCAGACTGGCCGGGTCGGGCCGCAGCCCCACGACCAGCAGCTTGCCACCTTCCATCAGCAGAGCCGCGAGCAGCCCGCCGAGGGCGGCCAGCCACTGCAACTGGCGCGGATGCAGCGGGCGCCGGATCTGCGCCAGCCATATCAGCGCGCCCAGCGGCAGGTACATGGCCACATGCAGTGCCGCACTACGCAGGGCCACGGTCTCGCCGACGAAGTAGTGGTAATAGAACGGCCAGAGATTGAGCTGGGCCCATTGCGCCGAGATGGCCGCCCGGTCCCACTGGTAGGGGCCCAGGTCGTGGTTCAGGGCGAGCAGCGCGACCCCGTAGAGTGGCGTCGCAACGACCAGGAGCGGGATCGCGGCACGCCGCAGGGTCTGCATCACCTGCGGCGGCGAGAGGTACTCGTACAGGAGCATGCCTGTGGCAAATCCGGCGCCCCGCAGCACGGCCGATCGGCCCTCCGCGATCCCCGAGAGCGTGGCAAGATTCAGGGCCTCCAGCAGGATGGCCAGGAGCGCGGCCAGGGTCACCAGCACGGTCCCGTTCGCGGACGGGCGCCGTCCGAGTCCGTACGCGAGCAGGATCCCGACGGGCACACTGGCTACCAGTGTCAGGCCCAGCTCGGAGATACAGCGAAGACCGGACGTACAGGCCCCGGCTGCGACCCACAGGCCCCAGGTGTCGGAGTCGAGGCGCTGACTCCACTCGGCGGTGGACAGGACCAGGTCGAATGGGGCCAGGCCGATCGCGACGTACAGGATCGCATAGGCGATCAGGACGGCAGGCACGGTGACACGGTTTGGGCCTGCGAGCTGGCCTCGCCAGCGCAGCAGCGGCCGGCGCAGTCCCCACCACATCAGGGCCCCGACCACCGCACCGAGGAAATTGCCCGCGATGTCCGCCCCGGCCGGATAGCGATAGGGCAGCCAGATCTGCAGGAACTCCACCGTTGCCGTGGCCGCCAGCCCCAGAAGGGCGACCAGCGCGAGGGCACCCAGGTGCCATACAAGGTGACTGCGGCCATAGGTGAGCCAGGCCATCCAGAAAAAGCCCAGCGGCATGAACATCATGGCATTGGCCATGAACTGGGCGCGCCCGCTGGCGCCGGGTCCCTGCAGGCTCATGTCGCGGTAGAGTGACCACGCCTCCTCCAGACCCATCCCGCCGAACTCGAACGGCAGCAACGTCAGGTAGAGGGCAAATCCCAGGGACAGCCACGCCCCGATGACACAGGTCCACAGGGCCAGTGGTTCGCGTCTGCGTGTCATGGGTTGCCGCGCTCGCACATGGTCTAACCTGACAAGGGGGCATACACCGGAGTATGGCCCCTCCAATCGCCAGAGCGCGGGCTGGTTTCGCAGGCCCCGGGCAGGGAGTGCGGTGATGACGGCAGGGCGGTCAATGTTCCACTCGCTTGTGTCCCGGGCATGGGTGCTGGCGGGCGTGATGCTGCTGGCCATGATGACGGCGGGCGCCGACATGCCACGACCGGGCGGGGCGTCCGAGGCCCCCGCAGCCGCGACCCGCGTGCTGCAGACCGACCCGGAGGGATTGCGCCGTGCCGTGCGCCAGCTGCGCCCTGGCGATCATCTTCAGCTCGCCCCGGGCGAATACCCGGAGCCGCTGGTGCTGCGAGGCGTTAGCGGGACGGCCGAGCGGCCAATCGTGATCACCGGCCCGGATTCTGGAGACCCGGCCATCCTCCGCGGTCGTTCGGGCAGCAATACCATTCGCCTGATCAATGCCGCGCACCTGGTGATCCGGCACCTGACCCTGGAGGGGGGCGGGCACAACATTGCCGGGGTCGTGGTCGAGCACGACAGTGAATACGCCCACGACATCACGCTGGAGCACCTGACCATACGCGGCTACGACCGTTCGCAGGGCAACAGCGGCATCACCACCCGTGCCGCCGCCTGGAACTGGACCATCCGCCACAACGACATTCGCGATGTCGGCACCGGCATGTATCTCGGTCGGCCGGATGGTACGGGGCCGTTTGTCGCGGGCCTGATCGAGCACAACTTCATTGGCCGTACCCTGGGCTACAACATGCAGATCAAGCACCAGCGTCCGCGAGCCCCGCGCGCGGGGATGCCGACCGAACCCCATGCCACCATCATCCGTCACAATGTGTTCAGCAAGGCGGAGCGCGCGAGCAGCGGCCATCGCGCGCGGCCCAACCTGCTGGTAGGGCACTTCCCGCCCGAAGGACCCGGGCAGCACGACTGGTACTGGATCTACGGCAACCTCTTCTACCAGAACCCCCACCAGCGCCTCTTTCAGGGCGAAGGCCGTCTGGCCCTGTACAACAACCTGTTTTTCAACGATGCCGGCAGTGCCCTGATCGTGCAGCCGCACAACCACATCCCGAAGGATGTCCTGATCGTCCACAACACCGTGGTCGCACGAGAGTTCGGGATACGACTGGTTCCCGGCGATCGGCGCTATGAACAGGTCATTGCCGGGAATGCGGTCTTCGCCGACCCCGCGATTGATGCCGCGCGCACGGCGCAAACGGAAATCAACCACGAGGTCGGCTTCGAACGGGCTTCGGCCTACCTGGTGCGCCCGCGCGGGCCGCTTGCGGAGCTCGATCTGTTCCCGCTGGAAGGGATGCCGGGGTACGAAGGTTTGCCCGAGTTCCAAAGTCCTCTACCTCCCGGTCTGGGTCGCGACTACAACGACCGCGATCGCAGTCAGCCCCGATTCGGGGCCTACGCGGGCGGCTACGAGGCCAATCCGGGGCGGCGCGAAGGCGTCGGGCCGGCAGCCCGGTAGCGGCCCGCGCGGTCACAGGCGCAGGTCGCTGGCCTCGCGAGGGAAGACCGATTTCACATCGAACAGGACCGCTTGCGGGTGCGCGAGTGCACGGATCGCCTCCACTCCCATGTCCAGGAACGCCTGGTGGGGCACCGCCACGATGATGGCGTCAAACGAGTCCGCCTCGGGAGGCGCGGTGATCGGGGTGATGCCGTATTCGTGCTCGGCCTCCTCCGGGTCGACCCAGGGATCAAACACGACGACCTCCGTGTTGTACCCGCTCAGCGTATGGTAGATGTCCATCACGCGCGTATTGCGCAGGTCCGGGCAGTTTTCCTTGAAGGTCAGGCCCATCAGCAGGATGCGCGCCCCCACCGGATTGATCCCCTTGCGCACCAGCGCCCGGATGGTCGCGTCCGCGATGTGCGCCCCCATCGCGTCATTCACGCGGCGCCCAGCCAGGATCATCTCCGGGTGGTGCCCGACGGCCTGGGCCTTGTGGGTCAGGTAGTACGGGTCCACCCCGATGCAGTGCCCGCCCACCAGGCCGGGCCGGAACGGCAGGAAGTTCCATTTGGTCCCGGCGGCCTGCAGGACCGCTTCCGTATCGAGGCCCAGGCGCTCGAACAGCAGCGCCAGCTCGTTGATCAGGGCGATGTTCACGTCGCGCTGGGTGTTCTCGATCACCTTGGCGGCCTCGGCGACACGGATGCTCTCGGCCTTGTGCGTACCGGCGGTGATGACGCGCGCATACAGGGCGTCGACGAAGTCCGCCACCTCCGGTAGCGAGCCCGAGGTGACCTTCTTGATGGAGGTGACCCGATGCGCCTTGTCCCCGGGGTTGATCCGCTCGGGGCTGTAGCCGGTGAAGAAATCCTCGTTGTGGGTCAGCCCGGATTCCCGTTCCAGGATCGGGACGCAGTCTTCCTCCGTCGCCCCCGGATAGACCGTCGACTCGTAGATCACCACGTCACCGCGCTTGAGCACCTGGCCCACGGTATGGGTGGCCCCGAGCAGGGGGCGCAGGTCCGGTCGGCGGTGGGCATCGATCGGCGTCGGCACGGTCACCACGAACACATTGCACGCGCGCAGCGCCCCGAGTTCCGTGGTGTAGTCCAGCTGCGTCGCGGCAGCGAGATCTTCCGGCTCGACCTCGCGGGTGCGGTCGATGCCGTTCTTCAGGTCCTGGATGCGGCCGGGCTGGATGTCGAATCCCAGGGTCGGCCAGACCCGGCCGAACTCGACCGCCAGCGGCAGCCCGACATAACCCAGTCCGATAACCCCGAGGCGAATCTCTTCCGATGAGGGGAGTGCATGCATGAGTGAGGGCTCTTCCGTGCAGCGAGTTGAGTGGCAGGGCGTCTCACCAGGTCAGTGCCTTTTGCGCCTGGGCAGCCACGGTATTGCGAGCTTAGGCACAACATGGATGGCGGGACAATGATGAAAAATCTGCACAAATTTCGTCCTTTCGTCCTATGCCCATTTCCCTCAATTCGAACTACATTGGGCGCTAATGCCCCAGCCAAACCGGCGTGTCGGGGGGTCGACGGGATCTCTATATGTCTACAGATTCGCAATGCGACATCCTGTGCGTGGTGGGCGCGCGCCCCAACTTCATGAAGATCGGCCCGGTGATGCGGGCCCTGCAGCAAGCCGAGATACCGGCGCAGCTTGTGCACACGGGGCAGCATTACGACCCGGCGATGAACGAGCGCTTCTTTACCGATCTGCAAATCCCGTATCCCGATATCAACCTCGAGGTGGGTTCCTGCTCGCATGCCGTGCAAACGGCCGAGGTGATGATGCGTTTCGAGGGCGTGCTGGACCGTGTGCAGCCTCGCGCCATTCTCGTGGTGGGCGATGTGAACTCCACGATTGCCTGTGCCCTGGTGGCGGCCAAGAAGGGGGTCGGGGTCATCCACGTGGAGGCGGGGTTGCGCAGCTTCGATCGCAGCATGCCGGAGGAGGTGAACCGGGTGCTCACCGACCAGATCTCGGATCTGCTGTTCATCACCGAACGCCACGCCCGCGACAACCTGGCGCGCGAGGGTATCGCCCCCGATCGGGTGCACTTTGTCGGCAACGTGATGATCGATACCCAGCTGTACAACCTGGACCGTGCCGTACCGTGGCAGGAGACCCTGCGGGCGGCCGGGATGGAGGCCGATACGTTTTCCGACAGCGGGGCCTACGGCGTGCTGACCCTGCACCGCCCCTCCAACGTCGATCATGCACCGGTGATGGAGCGTCTGGTCGACAGCCTGGTGACCATCGCCCGGGAGCTCCCGCTGGTATTCCCGCTGCACCCCCGCACCCAGGCCCGTCTGCAAGGTTTCGGGCTGGAGTCTGCGCTGCGCGAGGCACCGATCGCCGTGCTGCCGCCGGCCGGCTATCTGGAGATGCTGGGACTGATGAAGGATGCCCGTGTCGTGCTCACCGACTCCGGCGGTATGCAGGAGGAGACCACCGCCCTCGGGGTGCCCTGCATCACCCTGCGCGAGAACACGGAACGGCCGATCACGATCGATGAAGGTACCAATATTTTAGTAGGCAATGATCCGCAACGACTGATGGAGTCTTTCCGCGAGGTCATGGACCATGGGGGCAAACAGGGGCGCATCCCGGAGTACTGGGACGGCAATGCCGCAGAACGCATCGTGGCCGTCGTGGCTGACTGGCTGAATCACGCAAGAAAATCCTGACCGGTACGTTCGCGCTCCCCCGACCGACGCCCCGAGCGGGTTCAGGAGATCGTGCGCATGCTGCGAGTACCGCTGTCCATGCTGTCGCCGCAAGGCCGGCGCGCACGCCTGACGATCCTCGCCTATCACCGCGTGCTGGCGGACCCCGACCCGCTGCGACCGGAAGACCCGGTGGCCGAGACCTTTCGCTGGCAGATGCGCCTGCTGGCAAGGGAGATGAACCCGCTGCCGCTGGACGAGGCCATCGAGCGCCTGCAGGAAGGCCGGCTCCCCGCCCGGGCCGTAGCGGTCACCTTCGACGATGGTTATGCCGACAACGCGGAGATCGCGTTGCCGATCCTGCGCGAGGAGGGGGTGCCGGCAACGTTCTTTGTAGCCACCGGCTATCTGAATGGCGGCTGCATGTTCAACGACATGCTGATCGAAACGGTTCGCCGGATTCCCTCCATGGCAGTGGACCTGGCCCCGGAGGGACTGGGCACGCGTCCACTGGAGTCCATGGCGCAGCGCCGCGCCACGATCCACGCCCTGATCGGGGCCCTCAAATATCGGCCGCTGGCCGAACGCAGCCGTCGCGCCGAGGCGTTGGGCGCGCGCTTCCACATCATGCCCCCCGGCGACCTGATGATGACCGATGACCAGGTTCGCGAGCTGGCCGATGCCGGCATGGGGATCGGCGGGCACACCGTCCTGCACCCGATTCTGGCGGAGACCGATGCGGAGACCGCGCAGCAGGAGATTGCGGAGGGCAAGGCCGAACTCGAGGCCCTGGTGGGGCGTCCCGTGCGCCTGTTTGCCTATCCCAACGGTCGTCCCGGCAAGGACTATGCGCCGGAGCATGTCGAGATGGTGCGTGCCTGTGGGTTCGACGCCGCCGTATCCACCATGGCCGGTGCCGCCGGCCGCGACACGGATCCGCTGCAACTCCCGCGTTTTACCCCCTGGGACCGAACGCCTCTGCGCTTTGGCCTGCGGCTGGCGCGCAATCTGGCTTCAGCCCACTGAAGGTGCGATCACGATGACGACCCGCGTCCATTTGACCGTTGATACCGAGTTCAGCATCGCCGGGGCCTTCCGCGAGCCGCAAACCCACCAACCGGTCGGGCCGCCGTCGGTCTACTGCCATCGTAACGGGCGCTCGGAGGGTCTTGGTTATCTGCTGGACACCCTCGACCGGTATGCGATTCGTGCCACCTTCTTTGTCGAGACGCTGAACACGATTTATTTCGGCGACGAGCCGATGGGCGAGATCGCCCACGCGATCGCCGGCCGCGGGCACGATATCCAGCTCCACCTGCACCCCTGCTGGACGTACTTCGGACACCCGGACTGGGTTCAGCGGCTGCAAAGCGACCCGCCGAACGACAATGTCACCCGGCGCAGCGTCGAGGAACTGGCCGACCTGATCGAACAGGGAAGGGCGACGTTCCGCCGCTGGGGGCTGGATGCCCCCAGCGTGCTGCGTACCGGCGGGCTCAAGGTCGACCTGAAGGTCTACGCTGCCATGCGGCAGGCCGGGCTCCCCCGGGCCTCCAATATCGGGCTCGCGATCTATCCGCCGGCCGAGCCGGAGCTGCAGTTGCGGGGCGGCTGCCATGTGATCGACGGGGTACTCGAGTTCCCGGTGACCACCTACACCGATTTCCAGTGGGGGCCACGGACCCATCTGAAGTCGCTCACCATTACCGGCACCTCCTGGCCGGAGATGCGCAGGCTGCTGTTCCAGGCCCGGCGCCAGGGGCTTAGCGACGTGGTCGTGCTGACCCACCCGTTCGAGTTCGTGCGCTATCGGGACGATCAGCCGACACCCGGCATCAATCCGCTGACCCGCCGCCGCCTGGAGCGACTGTGCCGGTTTCTGCGGTCGGAACCAGGATTCACCCCGGCCTGCATGGCCGACGTGCTGGCCACGCCCGCGCCTCGGGAGGCGACCCCCATGCTCACCGTCCCCGCAGCCCAGGCGGCACTGCGCGCCCTGGAGAACTGGACCAGTCAGCGGGTGTTCTGGGGATGAAAGCCGACCATCCAATGGCCGGACATTCGGTGGCCCGCTATCCGGTCGAGCGGGTCCGTCTCGCCCTGCGCATCGGCGAGATCACGCTGGGCGACGTCTCGCTGCGAATGTCGGTCGACAACCGCCATTTCCTGCAGCGCCCGGCGGCCCAGGCACCGTACGCCGGGGATGCCGTCGCCGATGGCCACCTGGCCCGCTCGCAGCCCGTCGAGGGGCCGTTGCCGCGGCTGTCGTGGGTGGCGGGCTATCTGCGCTACGTCCCCAGCCAGTACATGCGCCACTACATCGATCTCGACATGGGCTGGGCGGGTTATCAGGCGAAGTTCTCCTCCAAGTCCCGCCAGACGATGCGGCGCAAGGTGCGCAAGTTCGCCGATGCCTCCGGGGGCACGATCGACTGGCGCACCTATCGCACACCGGAGGAGATCGAGACCTTTCGCAGCCTCGCGCGCGAGGTCTCGCGGCTGACCTACCAGGAGCGCCTGCTGAACGCCGGCCTCCCGGACGATGACGCGTTCGCCGAGCGCAGCGCGCGGCTGGCCGCTGCCGACCAGGTGCGGGCCTACCTCCTGTTCCTGGACGGCGAGCCGGTGGCTTATCTGTATTGCCCGGCCCGCGACTCGGCCCTGGTCTACGCCTACCTGGGCTACCACCCGAAGGTGGCCGCCCTGTCGCCGGGCACGGTACTGCAATGGCTGGTGCTGGAATCCCTGTTCCAGGAGGGCCGGTTTCGCTATTTCGATTTCGCCCCGGGCGACAGCCCGCACAAGGCCCTGTTCGGCTCCGCCCACCAGCTGTGTGCGGATGTCTATTACCTGCGGCGTCGCCCGCGCCCGCTCGCCCTGGGTCTTGCCCATGCCGCCACCACGCTGGCTTCAGACGCCGTCTCCGCGGCTCTGTCCCGGCTCGGGTTCAAGCAGTCGCTGAAGCGTTTCCTGCGCCGCGGCGGGGCCAGCAGCCCCGTCGGCCATGATCGGGAGGTGATCAAGAAATGATCCTGAAACGCCATTTCCGCAAGGCCTACACCTGCGCCAGGGGCTACTACCTGGCGGTATCGCAGCCGACCCCGGACGCCCCGCGCGTCACCACCCGGCTGCGCGGCGTACTCAAGGCTCGGTTTCAGCATCGCATCGGGCCGCGCTATTACTCGCTCTACCGCTTGGCCGCGATCGAGCCCTCGCGCTGGAATGATTATGTGATCGACAACAAGGACTACGGGGATAACTTCCGAGCGATCAGCGCGGAACGCTACCGAACTATCATTAACCGCAAGAGCCTGTTTTCTGATCACTGCCAGCGCCATGGGCTGCCCACGCCAGAACTGCGGGTGATCGTCCCGCCCAGTACGGCATCGCTGGACGATAATCGCTCAAGCACTCGGAGCCTGGTTGCTCCCAGCGTGCGGCGCTGGCTGGAGTTGATGGGAGATCGTGCGGATGATCTGTTCATCAAGCCTGATGACGGGGCCTATGGAGATGGGGCGTTTTCCGCCAGCCGGCGAGGGAGCCGCTGGCACTATCAAGGCCGTACCACGACTGCCAGCGACTTGTTCTATTTCATCCGGGAGCGTGCCAACGAGGGTCAGATGCGTTTTATCGTTCAGGCGCGCATCCAGGCCCATGACGAGCTCAGGGAGTTGATGTCGCCCACCGCCGTGGGTTGTGTGCGGATCGTGACGTACATGCGAGACGGGCAGGCCCACTTGTTCTGTGCGGAGATCAAGCTGACTGCGGGGGACGGGGACACCGATAATTTCGGGCTGGCGGCCAACGGCAATATGGTCTCCGCTGTAGATATGGAGAGCGGTCGCTTGTCGGTCGGTTATGCCTCGCACAGTCCCGCCTGGCCGGTTATCCAGCCGGTGTCCGAGCATCCGGATACGGGCAGACGCATCGAGGGTACCCGGTTGCCCCTGTGGGAGGCGGTAAAGGGTCTCGCGCTACAGGCCCAGCGCAGTCTGCCCGAGGTCAAGACAATTGGCTGGGACATCGCGATTACCCCCGAGGGCCCGCTGATTCTCGAGGGCAACACGACCTATGGGCTAGCCAGCCTCCAGATCGCGCATCAGCGCGGGTTCCGGCGGGAGATGGAGCAGATCTTTCGCGGCTAGAGCAGAAAGGGCAGCGGATCGCGCATTGCCTGCCACAGGCCGCGCAGGTTGTACGGGGCGATCCCGCGCCACTGGCGGGGCTGCCAGAGCAGGTGTTTCAGCAGGTGGCTGTGCAGGTGGTAGGCACCGGCCGCGGGGGAGGCGCGTACAGCCGGGCTCCCCGCGGCCAGCGCAAAACCCGCCTCGACGAAATTGATCCCGGCCCACAGCGAGGCCTGCAGGGTGTACCAAAAGCGCGGATTGCACTCGAGTACGCGCACGTCCCCGGTCGATTCGTCCACGCGCAGGTCGATATTCGCCACGCCGGTATAGTTCGCCGCCCGGACGATCCGGCGACCGATCTCCAGCAGCCGCTCGTCGGTGAAGAATTCCAGCGAACAGGGATTCCGGCGCGATTGCAGGAGATGGCAGACCACTTCCCCATCCCGGGCCAGCAGGCTCAGGTCCGCGTCGAATCCGGGCACATATTCCTGCACCACCAGCGGGAATTGGGCATGGCGGCCACCTCTCTCCAGGTGGGCCTCGATGTCCTCGAGCCGCTTCGCCTGAAGGATTCCATGGCTGGATTCGCCGTACAGCGGTTTGACCACGACTGGGAACGCCATTCCGGCATCCTGCAGATGCTCCAGGTCTGCGGGGCTTTCGAGGTGCAGGGCCCTTGGACACGGGATTCCATGGGTCTCCATGAAACGTTGAAAGGTCCATTTGTCGTCCAGCATGCCCAGCACCTCCAGGCTGCTGGAGGGAAAGGCCGTCACGCCCGGCAGGCGCGGTGCAAGCGCGTGGACTACGCCGGCCCCCAGGATGTCGGCCCCGATAATCCCGTCGATACGGTGTCGTGTGCAGTAGTCGCGCAGGTGGTCGCCAAAGGCTTCCAGGGTTTCCGGCTGGGTGTCCGGCAGGGGCATGCGCTGGTAGCGATCGCGGTACCGGGAGTGACGGGCGGCCCCCGGGGACTTGAGCTCCAGCAGGTGGATCTCGGCGCCGAGGTGCTGCAGGCAGTACAGCACCTTCAGGGCAAGCGGCGACCCGTCCGAGAACACCGCGACGCGCTGCGGCATGGGCGTCTCGGTCATACCGGCAGGCGAAGTTGAATGCGCCGGGAGAACGGGCAGATCTCGATATAGGAGCCGGCGACCCGCCAGCCGGTTTTTTCGCTCACCCGGATCGAACTCTTGTGGCTGTGCCAGATGCGGCTGTACAGGCGGGTGAAGCCCCGCTGCGACATCAGGTAGGCCGTCTGCCTTTTCAGCAGGGCCGCATACCCCTGCCCGCGATGCTGGGGCAGGGTGTACAGCCCGGTCGATTTCGCCGCCCCCTCGGGAAGTCTCCAACTGCGCCCCTGGCGCTCGGCCTCGTAACGCGCGCCCCACCAGTACCATTGCACTGCCACGAGTTCATCGTCGCGAAAAAGGCCGAACCCCTGGGCCCCTTCGCCTCCGAACTCCCGACGCTGGAGCAGCCCTTCATCCACCACGCCGTCCAGGTCCTCGGGGGTGATCGGCTCGACCCGGATACCTTCGGGCAGTTCGGCCGCGGGTTGCGGGAGGTCGATATAAAAGACCTTCCAGTACTGGTAATCGCCCAGCCCCAGGTGCAGGGCCTCCTTTAAAAGGCTGCGCGGACTATAAACATTGACGGTGGCCACACGCTTCCCCCATTGCAGACTTCGCTGACGACGGCGACTGCCGAGCAAGACCTTCCTGAGTTCCGGCGCACGTAGTGTCGCAAGCGTGGTTGGCAGATTGATTTCAAATCAACTGCCTATAAAGGCGGTGTCGGCTACGTGCCCATGTGTCGCCAGAAAGCGATCCTGAATCATCGTATCCCTAGCATATATCGCGTTGTTGCAACTGTCGGTACGGTTTTTTTGGTACGCGACAGGCCTTTTCGCGCCGTTTTGAACTGCTAATCTGAAACGTCCGGATTCGGCCTTTTGCAGGAACGGCGTGGTTGCTCGTTCAGACCTGGAAAACGGGATTCTCTTGCGCCAGCGGGAGCAAGTGCGTTCAGGCGTTTACTTTTAGTCGTGGAGTCCATCGTGGGTAAAGTCTCGGGGTTATTGGCATCCGCGCTTTATCGCTCTAATCACATCGTGCGGCACTTCTGCCGCTCAGATGTGTGGGGCCAGTTTCAGGCGGCCGCCAACCACTACGGTTCCTCGACACCGGCCATCGCCTGGAAGGCGCTTCGGCTGTACGGCGCCGGTCGATTTCTGCCGGGCGAGTCGTTGTGTCGGGGACTGCTGGACCCGCGGCTTCCGGTGAACGAACACCTGGCCCACGTCAGTGAGGAGCGCCTGCACGGGCTCCAGCATGCGGTGAACTCGCCGCATGCGGCGATGTGTCGCGACAAGCTCATGTTCCACGACTTCTGTCGCAGCCATGACCTCCCTGTGGCCGACCTGCTCGGGGTCGTTTCGCGTCATGGTTCGCGTGACGCCGACGGAGAGCCGCTCTCAACGCCCGCGCAATGGGAGGCCTTTGTGCGGCGGCTACCCGCAGCATTTCTGGCCAAGCCCAGACACGGGCGCCAGGGACACGGGATCGTCGCGCTGCGGCTGGATTCACGGGAGGAGGCCGGACTGCCCGAGTTCGCGAAGGAGGTCGCCGGTCTGGCCGATGATGGCGAGGATCGCATCCTCGAGCAGCGCCTGCGCAGCCATGATCGTGTCGCTGAACTAACCGGAACCCGGTCCATATCGGCATTGAGGCTGTTCACCCGGGTCAGCCCGGAAGGGGAGCCGGAGGTGCTGGACTGTCACTTCCGCCTGATTGTCGGCGATTCGGTCACCGATAACATCAGTGACCCGTGCACCGGACGTTTTACGGCCAACGTGGTGGCCCTGCCACAGCTCGAAGATGGGCGGCTGGGCACGGCCTGGGCGTTCAACGCCAATGGTCTGGGCTATGACTGGGTCACCCACCATCCGACCACGGGTGCCTTGATCGAAGGATTCGAGGTCCCGTTCTGGGTGGAGGCCCTGCAGCTGGTCAAGGCCGCGGCAAGGGACCTCCTGCCGATCCGGACCGCCGGCTGGGACGTGGCCCTGACCCCGAACGGCCCAGTCCTGATCGAGGTGAACGAGCGTTTTCAGCACGTCGGGTTTGGCGATGGCATTCAGCGTATCCGGCAGGCCCTGCTGGCGGACAAACGCTATCTGGAAACCGGCGGCCTCTCGTGCCCTCCTTCGTCTTCGCAGCTGCATTAGTCGCCATGCCCTCGCTGTCAGCTCATTGCGCGGATCGGCGAAAAGGCCTCCAGGTCCACCGGGATCCCTTGGGGAGCATACGATGGCGTTCGTAGAGGTTATCGGTCGCCAGTGCCTGGGGCAGGCTTCCCATCATCTGGAGTTCGACTGGGTCGCCGGAGGCCCGACACTCGTCGCGGGCTGGTCATTCGACGGGGCGAGTCTCTCCGTTTCGGCGGATCGGCTCGGGTTCATCCCGCTGTTCTATGCCCGCGAGGGCCGTCGCCTGATTGTGGCCGATTCCCTGCAGGAGGTCGCGGCGCGCTTGTCGGCGCCCACTTTTGACGACGAAGCCATCGCGGTCTTCATGGCCCTGGGCTATCTGGTGGGTGATCAGACTCCGCTGGCGGGCGTGAAAGTCCTGATGCCGGGAGAGACCCTGCTGTGGCGCGAGGGTGTGCTCTCCGGCGAGCGTTCCGCCATCCCCCTGATGGCCGCTTTTCCCGGAGATCCGCACGAGGCGCGGACACGGTTCGCGGAACTCTTTGCGCGGGCCATCGAACGACGCGCCGCTGGAGGCGTGGGGCGCCTGCCTTTGTCCGGCGGCCGCGACTCGCGCCATATCTGCCTGGAACTGGCACGCCAGGGCACCCCCCCGCCCCGAACGCTCGTCCTGCAGGCGAAGAGTGGGGACGAGACTGGTGCGGCGCAGGCGGTGTCCCGGCACCTGGACATCGAGTGTCAGGTGATCGAGATGTCCCAGGATCGCGTCGCCGCAGAATGGCAAAAGAATCGCCTGAACCACTACTCCACGGATGAAAACAGCTGGTATCTCGAGCTGCTGCCCTATCTGGACGGCCCGGTCTTCGATGGCCTGGCCGGCGATATCCTGAGCAATGGCAACTATTTCGACGCGCGCATGGCCGAGTGTCTGGATGCCGGCGACCTCGCAGGCGCGACCAATCGCTTGCTGGCGGGGGGCAGCTATACCGCGTTCCTGAAGCGCCCGTTTCAGGAGCGCTGGGGCATACAGATCGCCCGTGAGGCGATCAACCGCGAGCTGTCCGCGCACGCCGGTGCGCCCGACCCGGTCAAGTCGTTCCTGTTCTGGAGCCGGATCCGCCGCGAGATCGCCCTGCTGCCGATCGCCATGGCCGGCCAGCAGCACGCGGTATGCCTGCCCTATCAGGATCCCGACGTGCTGGCGTTTCTGCTGAGCCTGCCGTGGCAGTCGTTTGCGATGCGCGCGTTCCATGACGAGGTGATCAAGAGTCACTATCCCCACGCCGCGCACATCCCGTACAGCCAGAAGCCCACGGAGCCGCGCCCACGCGCGGAGTGGACGCGTATCAGCCGCAGTGCGGCCCACCTGGCGCGGCCATTGTTCAATGTGTTCACTCGTCCCGAGCGTGTGGTCGCCTACACCCTCGAGGCCCTGCGCACAGGGCGTACCCGTCCGCTCTCGCCGACCTTCGTCAAGGTGATGCCGCTACTCCAGGCGGTGCAGGAACTGGGCGTCGACCCTCACCGTAACCAGGCGGCCCCGGCCGTCAAGGTCGCCTGATGCACCGGCTCGGATTCCTCAGCACCGTCTGGCTGCTGGTCGCCCTGGCGCTGGGATCCGTGGCTGGCCAGGCCGCGGCGAATGACAGCGCACTGGCCCGGCTGGCGGCCGGCCTGCAACCCGGGGAGCTGGCGCCGCTCGACGCCGGCCTGCCCGAGGGGTTCCAGCGCTATCACGACTTTCTGCGTGCCTACTCGATCGATCCGGATACCTGGAACGACAGCGCCCACTGGGATGCCGAGCGGCGCCAGCTCTTCATGTATGGCGACCGTGGGTCGCGGCCGGTATTCATTGCCTACCGCGAAGACGGCCATGAGTGGCAGCACCTGTCCGCCGAGGGCCCACCCCCCTTCGCGCATGTCTATGGCGGGGTGGCACTCGATCCCGAGCGGGGGCATTACTACAAGATCAGCGCCGGCCGCTCGCAGCGCACCCTGCATCGCTATTCCATTGCGGAGGATCGCTGGGAACTCGCGACTCGCAGTTTCCCCGGTCCCGGTGGCGGCTGGGAGCATACCGACCCAATCGAGTGGCATGACGCCCTGGACCAGCTGATCTACCTCCGTGAGGGTCAGGTCTATGGCCTCCGCGATGGCCGCTGGGTCGAACACGGCAAGGTCGCGGTGGACGGCTATCACTCCTCCGCCCAGTACAACCGCGTGCGCGACGAGATGCTGTTCATCGGTGGCAACAAGTCCCGCAACAAGGTCTCCCTGCTCGATGGCAACGGCCACGTGCGTGACCTCGGCGACGCCCCGTTCGTGTTCGGGATCATGAACGAGAGCCTGACATACGACCCGCAAACGGGGAACTACCTGGTGCTGCGGGCCGGCCGCGTGCGCGAGTTGTGGGAGCTCGACCCGGACAAGGACGAATGGCGCAAGTCCGCCGACTGGAGCGGCCAGCGCTGGCCGTTTGATCGCTATGGCGGGATCGTGCCGGTGCCGATCGACGACTTCGGGGTGATCCTCTGGCTCAACCAGGCCGGCCCGCTGCTGCACCGGCATCAATCGGCGTTCGGTCAGGAGCGGGCGGCCGCCGTCCCGCCACCACGGGCCGAATCACACGCGGCGTTCCTGCAGGTTTCGGCATCGCAGCCCGCGCCGGAGCGACGTTCAAAGCTGTACGACATCGCCGAGACCCTGGAACCGGGCGAGTTCCGCCGCGTGGAGACCCAGCTGCCGGACGGAGTCCCGGACATGGCGCGCATGAACAACACCCAGTGGCATGACCCGGACAAGCGCGGCACCTTCGGGGTGGGCTGGACCGACCGCCACATCTTCGATCCGGAGACCGGGCGGCTGTTCAATATCCTGATGCGGGACAATTCCGTTCGTTCGGTAACCTGGCTGGAGCCGGATTTGACCTGGGCCGGCGTCGTGGCCCCTCCGGGGCTCGATTATGACGGGGGCGAACGGCGCCCGTACAACCGCCTGATGGATGGCGGTGATGGCTACCTGTACTTCTCGCCGAGCGAGCCGCGACGCTCCGACATTGGCCGCCTGGTGCGCGCCCCGTACACCGACCCGACGGCCTGGGAGGAGGTCGGCCTGGGTGCCGGCCAGGGCAATGCGCATGCAGTCGGCGATCACTCGACCGTGTGGCATCCCGATATCGAGAAATTCGTCCTCTATACGCTGGGCTCCGCCAGCTACGACCTTATACCGGGTGACGGCATCGAGGCCCACACGATGGGGCAGGTCCGTGTCTGGGGGCATGGCGATCGGGCGTGGACCTATCCCCGGAATCACCCGGATTATCGAGGCCCCGAGGGCCGCACCCAGTCCTCCGGGTATGGCGGAACCATGCTCTACAACCCGGTGCATCGCGAGGTGCTGATCTATGGGGGCATGACCCAGTACGGCGGCAACCACCGCCGCGGCGCCGAGGCCACGGCCACCATCGATCGCGAGGGCCGATTCCAGCGGCACGGGGCCTCCGGACAGGCCTATGTTGCCGGCGGCAGCCGGCTGACCTATCACCCGAAGACCGGGGACTACATCCTGCTGCAGAACAATGCCCGGCAGATGTACATCGGCGATCCGCCCCGCGGCAAACCCTGGCGGCTGATGTACAACTGGCAGCAGGTGGACTTTGCCGACCGCCCGTTTGACCGCTACGAGAACTGGCATCGCGTCACCCCGCTGCCCGGGACGGATGTGCTGATCTGGTCCGACCTGCGCCGCGGGATCATCCTGCAGCGCTTGCCCGAAGGCGACTAGGAGACGCGGATTGAATCCCGCGTCTCCCTCACGTTCCGGGGGCGGGTATTCAGTCGCTCCAGCCAAGCGTCAGTCGGTGGGCATAGGGGCCCGGGGGCAGCGGTTTCGGCGGTAGTGCGCAGCCCAGGCCGGGGATGGTCGAGGGCAGGGGGATCTGGACGATCGAGCGTCCGGATGCGGGAAAGAGCACTTCGGTCCACTGACCGGTCACCGGATCCTGCTGCTGAAAGCGCCGCACACTCGGGCCGTTGTCGACCACCAGCGCATGGCCGCCCGGGTTCAGGTAGTGGACCGGGACCTCGCCTCGGCATTCCAGCGCGACCTCCTGGCGCAGTGTGGGCCCGGCGGGGTCCAGCCAGAACGTGATGCGGCCGAACAGGACGGACGAGCGCGGGCGCCGCAGGGCCTCCCCGCGTCCGACGGCCCCGCCGAACCAGCGCCAGTCCAGCGCGGCCAGGCCGCGCCTCCAGAGGGTGCGGGCCGCTGCCCGCAGCACGGGGACCGCGTGGCCATCTTCCAGCCGTACCCGTACGGCGGCCCCCGGCGTATCCACCGTCACCGAGCGAAAATCGGCCAGGGCCCAGAACTGGTCGCCGATTCGAAACAAAGGTACCCAGCCGGCCAGGGCCGGGTTGCGCAGCAGCGCTTCGGCCTCGACCCGTACCGCCGGCGGGCACAGGATCCGGTCGCGGTGGCGAATGTGAAAGGGCTGACCACCGGCATAGCGCAGCTCGGCCACGTCGCGGCTGAACGCCTGTTGCGCTTGCCCGCGGGTGCTGATCAGGGCACACAGGTCCGGCCCGGCCCGGGCGCACAGTACGCCCGCCTGCAGATCCTGCTGGCAGGCGCCGGTCCGCCCTCCTGCCCATTGAAGATCCTCGACGATCTCCGGCGTCCCCTCGCGGCGCCGCCGGTCGCCGGCCCATGCCAGGACCGCAGCGGCCCAGGCGTTGTAGACCGACAGGTGCATGTAGTTGTCCCATCCCGCGGGACGGTTCCCGGGTGTGGAGGCACGATCCGCGGGCGTCAGACCCAGCAGACCGTCGCCTCTGCGTTGCCGCTCCCATCGCGCCAGCACGCCACGCAGCATCTGCCCGGCCGGGGCGTCCGTCTGCTGTGCCCCGGCCAGCCCGAGCAGATCCAGGCTGCCCACCAGGCAGGCGTCGCCGAACAGGGAGTGGGTGCTGCGGCCAAGACCTCCCGCGTACTCTCCGCCGTCCCAGGTCAGCGCGACCCAGCCATAGAGGCGCTGGGTGAGCGTTGCCAGCGCGGGCGTGGGTGCGTAACACAGCGCAATCGAGGCGATCAGCAAAGCCTTGTGGTGGTACGCCATCGGGGTGGCCACGCCCCGTGGCCCCGGGCGGGCCGGATAGTCGATAAAACCGCCGCTGGCGGTCGTCCAGCGTTCCAGCAATGCGGCCAGCCGAGCCGCCGCATGGTCGCGTGGGCGGCCGGGCCGGGCCTCAACCAGACGGCAAAGCTGGGCCAGCAGGGTCCAGTTATTCGACGGATAGTGTCGACTCGGATGGCACCGTTGCAGCGCCTCGTCGAGCATCGTTTCCAGTGCGGGCGTGACAGGTTGTACCCCCGCGATGACCCGTTCCCGCAACAACAGCAGCAACAGGCGGTTGAACGGTGCGTGCCCGGCGTGGCGGCCACAGCGCGTGAGCCAGGCCCGCAATGGCCAGCCCCACTGTTCCATCTCGGGGCCACCCTGCAGGTACAGCGCCAGGGTCGCACTGGTCTGGCCGTAATGGTCCACGGGGCTCGGCGCCTGCTCGATGGGGTCCCAGAGCCCGGTGTCCGGTCGCACATGGGCTGCGACCGCCTGGGCAAGGCGCTCGGCCCACGGCTGGAGCGTGGAGGCGCCCAAGGTGACGACCTTACCCATGAGCGTGCGTGTACATGAATCCGTGTTTCCCTAGCGCGAGATGCCGGGCGCCCCGGTGGCGCTGTCGGGTTCGGCTCGCGTCGGGAACGTGTTCGCCTGGACTGGTGCGGACACGGGCGCCTCGGCCACGCGGGGTGCTTCTTCCAGTTCGCGGCGCATGATGACGGCCAGGGCGATGAACGCGAACAGCAGGTTGAAGTAGATCACGTCGAGGAAGGCCCCGGCAGCCAGGTAGCCGAGCAACCCCACCTGGATGGCCCAGGCGTATTCCGCCAGCCAGATCTGCCCCGTCTCGAGCCGGGCTCGCTTGCGGATCCGGTTCAGCGAAAAGAACGTGAAGCCGACCAGCAGCAGGAAGGTGGCGAGTCCACCAAAGCCATGTTCGCCCATCAGGCCGAAATAGATGCTGTGCGGCGACAGCACGTGGCGCCAGTCCCCCTCGAAATTCGCGTAGCCGACCCACCAGTCATAGCCGAGGTGGTGGTTGCGAAAGCCCATCCCGGTAAGCGGTCGCTCGGTGGCCATGTTCCAGTTCACGCCCCACGCCTGGATGCGTTGCATGGCGGAACGGTCTTCCTCGTAGGTCTCGATCGTGCCCCAGCGATCCAGCAGACGATCCGGCGCGGTCACTCCAATCACCCCGAAGACCAGCACGCCGGCCATCACCATCGCCAGCTTGTGGCGCATGTGCCAGAACAGGAACGGCGCGACCACCAGGATCCCCAGCAGGGCCCCGCGGGAATAGGTCGCGAGGATCGCGATGGCAGTCAGCCAGAACACGCCGTATACGCCCCAGCTGATCGGCCGGTAGAAGCGCTCCAGGCCCGGGATCTCGAGATCCACCCAGCGCTCGCGGAACAGCCGCGCGCTGATCAGGATCAGCGGCAGCACCATCACCATTGCCAGCCCGATGTACGTGTTCCCGGACAGATAGGAGCCCGGAGGGCCCAGCACCATGTACTGCCCGCCCGTGGACAGCGTGAACAGGCCGCCCTTGAACCCGAAAAATGCGATGGAGAATGTAATAACTAATAACAGCCAGACGATGCGAAGCTG
Organism: Thioalkalivibrio sp. ALJ2; assembly: GCF_000378325.1. Taxonomy (NCBI): domain Bacteria; kingdom Pseudomonadati; phylum Pseudomonadota; class Gammaproteobacteria; order Chromatiales; family Ectothiorhodospiraceae; genus Thioalkalivibrio; species Thioalkalivibrio sp. ALJ2. Next base: position 85,902 of record NZ_KB899554.1, on the reverse strand, counting down.
ACCGAATATCAGCATGGGTGTGATAAATGTAATCAAGAGGATCTTAAAAACGTGCTGCCAGAAGTCCCATGCACCGCTGGAATTTACCGCAAAATACGAAGTCATGGTGATGTAGCCGAGAAACACCCATAACATCACCATCTCGCGCGTCATCGGCATCGGCCGTCGATCCTTGGCCAGAAACAGCGCGGCCAGCGTTGTCATGCCAATGACGGCGGCTACGGGGAAGCTGCGCATGAACGACCAGGTGAGGCCATGCGGGGCCATCAGGCCGACCCAGAACCAGGCGGGGATGCCGACCCAGGGCCTTGCCAGGATCACCGGGATCAACACCATTATTATAAAAAACAGCAGGTAGTCGCGCATCGCAGAGAATTCCGCTATACAGCAGTACGTGCGTGTCGATTCGAGTTTCGACACATGAAAACGGCGATAGTGTTCGGCCCACTCGAAGAGTAGCCTATTTACCGAACGAGTGGGTATGGGGTTGTAAAAGATTCGTACTCGGCTGCGTGCCGAATCCACCTTGACGGAGTCCGTTCTGATCATGCGTCACACCACCCTGCTGCACGAAGGCGTTTTGCACAGCGCCGAGCGAAACCCAATGGCCTCGGCCATCACCCATCGGGGGGTCACGCAGTCATACGAGGCGGCCGCCAGCGACATCGAGAACGCAGCCCGACGGCTGCTCGCCACCGGGCTTCAGCGACAGGACCGGGTTGCGGTGTATCTGGACAAATGTCCGGAGGCGGTCCATGCGATGTTCGGGGCCTCGCGGGCGGGAGGGGTGATGGTCCCCGTCAACCCGCTGCTGAAGGCCTCGCAGGTCGCGCACATCCTTCAGGACTGCCGGGTGCGAATCCTGGTCACGTCCGCAGTGCGCTATGCCGCGCTGCGCGATGCCCTGGCGCAATGTCCGGAACTGGACACCATCCTGTTCGTGGACACACCGCCTGACGCCGAAACATCGGGCGGGCCGCGGCTCGAGGCCTGGCAGTCGGCGGCGGATTTCGGGCTGGGCAGGCCGGCCCATCGGGTCATCGACACGGACATGGCGGCGATCCTCTACACCTCCGGCAGCACCGGGCGACCCAAGGGCGTGGTGCTGTCGCACCGCAACCTGGTGGCCGGTGCGCAAAGCGTCGCGCACTATCTGCACAATCGTGCGGAGGACCGCATCCTCTGCGTGCTGCCGTTCAGCTTCGATTACGGCTTCAGTCAGTTGACCACCGCGTTCCTGACCGGGGCCCATGCCACCCTGCTCAATTACCTCCTGCCCCGCGACGTTCTGAAGGCGGTGAGCCAGGGCGGGATCACCGGGCTGGCGGCGGTGCCACCGCTGTGGATCCAGCTGGCCGAGATGGAGTGGCCGGAGGCCGCGCGGCGATCCCTGCGCTACATCACGAACTCGGGCGGCGCGATGCCCCTGAAGACCCTGAAGCGCCTGCGGGCGCACCTGCCGCGCACCCAGGTCTATCTGATGTACGGCCTCACGGAGGCCTTCCGTTCGACCTATCTGCCGCCCGAGGAGGTCGATCGTCGCCCCGACTCCATGGGGCGGGCCATACCCAATGCCGAGGTCATGGTCGTGCGCGAGGACGGCAGCCGCTGCGCCCCCGGAGAGCCCGGGGAACTGGTCCATCGCGGGGCCCTGGTCGCGATGGGCTACTGGAACGATGCCGCGCGCACGGCCCAGCGCTTCCGTCTCGCGCCGGGACAACCCGAAGGCCTGCCGGGCCAGGAGATGGCCGTGTGGTCCGGGGACACGGTGCGGATGGACGAGGACGGATATCTGTACTTCGTCGGCCGGCGCGACGAGATGATCAAGACCTCGGGGTACCGGGTGAGCCCGGTGGAGATCGAGGAGGTCGCCTATGCCACGGGGCTGGTGACCGAGGGGGCGGCGCTGGGTATCGCGCATCCGCAGCTGGGCCAGGCGGTCGTCCTGGTCGCGCTGCCCGCCGAACCCTCGGTGACCCATGACCAGCTGATGGCGCTGCTGCGCGAACGCTTGCCGGCCTTCATGGTACCCAGCCACCTGGAGCTGCGGTCGCAGTCCCTGCCCCGCAATGGCAATGGCAAGATCGACCGCAAGGCGCTGGCGGCCGAGTTCGAGGGCCTGTTCCAGGCGGTCGCCCTGTCATGAACCGGGAGGTATCCATGACCTCCGCCCCCCGGCATGCGGCGATGGCGGCCTTCGAGGTGCGCGACCACTCGCTGCTGATCGGCGGTATCCCTCTGGCCGAGATCGCCCGCCGCGCGGGCCGGACCCCGTTCTATGCCTATGACCGACAGGTCATGACGCGCCGCGTCCAGGCCCTGCGCCAGGCCTTGCCGCGGGACCTGTCGATCCACTACGCGATCAAGGCGAACCCGATGCCGGCGGTCGTGGGGCATATGGCCTCGCTGGTCGATGGCCTGGATGTCGCCTCCGGGCGCGAACTGCAGATTGCACTGGACGCCGGGGTGTCCGCGGCCGATATCAGCTTCGCCGGGCCGGGCAAGTCCCCGGCAGAGCTGGAGATGGCGGTGGCCGCGGGGATCACGATCCACCTCGAGTCCGATACCGAACTGACGCGGGTCGCGGCGATCGCCGAACGTACCGGCAGGACGCCCTGCGTCGCGGTGCGCGTGAACCCCGACTTCGAGCTGAAGACCTCGGGCATGAAGATGAGTGGTGGGCCCAAGGTATTCGGCGTGGATGCCGAGTGCGTGCCCGAGATGCTGGGGCGCATTGGCGAGCTGGAGTTGCACTTTCGCGGCTTTCACATCTTTGCCGGCTCGCAGAACCTGCGCGCCGAATCGCTGATGGAGGCCCAGGGCCTAACCCTGGACCTGGCATTGCGCCTCGCCGACCATGCCCCGGGGCCGGTGGAGACACTGAACATCGGGGGCGGTTTCGGGATCCCCTATTTCCCGGGCGATCAACCGCTGACCCTGGGCCCCATCGCCGAGCAGCTCGAGAAACGCCTGCCGGAGGTTCGCGCGCGGATGCCGCAGGCCGAGATCATCCTCGAGCTGGGCCGCTATCTGGTGGGGGAAGCGGGCGTTTACGTCGCCGAGATACTGGACCGCAAGGTCTCGCGCGGCCGGGTATTCCTCGTCACCAATGGAGGGCTTCATCATCACCTGGCGGCCTCGGGCAACTTTGGTCAGGTGATCCGCAAGAACTACCCGGTCGCCATCGGCAACCGCATGGGAGAGGCCGACACCGAAGTCGTGGACGTCGTCGGGCCGCTGTGCACCCCGCTGGACGTCCTGGGTCAGCAGATGGAACTGCCCCGCGCGGAGATTGGCGATCTGGTGGTGGTCTTCCAGTCCGGGGCCTATGGCTACACGGCCAGCCCCAGGGGTTTCCTCAGCCACCCGGAGCCGGCGGAGATCCTCGTCTGACGCGAGGGGTCCGCTGTCAGGCGTGCCCGGCCGCCAGCTGCTGGAAGTGCGTGCTGCCGTCGACCAGCATCTCCCAGCGGCCCTGGTCGACCAGACGCCCGCTATCGAGCACGTAGATCTGATCGCAGGGTTTGACGGTGCTCAGCCGGTGCGCGACCAGGATGATCGTCTTGTCGCCGCTCAGGTTGTGAATGGCGTCCATCACGGCGCGTTCGGTGGCGTTGTCCAGGGCGCTGGTGGCCTCGTCGAAGAACAGCACCGCCGGGTCGCGGTAGAGGGCCCGGGCAATGCCGATGCGCTGACGCTGTCCGCCGGACAGGCGGGTCCCGCGTTCCCCGATCAGGGTGTCGTAGCCGTGCGGGAGGTCGTTCATCACGAAGTCGTGCAGGTTGGCCAGGCGCGCGGCCCGCTCCACCGCGGCATGATCGATCTCGGCCTCCGGTACGCCCAGGGCGATATTGGCGGCGACACTCTGGTCGGCCAGGAAGATGTGCTGCGGGACATAGCCGAGTGCCGCCTGCCACTGCCGCACGTTCGCTGCGGTGAGTGGCTGCCCGTCGACCAGAATCGCTCCCTCGTCGGGTTCCAGCAGCCCGAGCAGGGCATCCACCAGTGTGCTCTTGCCGGCCCCGGACGAACCCACCAGCCCGATGGTCGTGCGGGCCGGGATCTCCAGCGAGAGGTGATCCAGTGCAACGCGGTCATGCTGGGGGTAGCGATAGGTCACGCCCTCGACCCGAATGGCCTGCTGCGGCGCCAGTGCAGCAGAGGCCTCGCCGCGCGGGGGCAAGACGTCGCCGCCGCGATCACCCAGATCCTTCAGGATGTTGTCGACCGCCGCAAAATTGAAGCGCAGGGCGGCCACGTTCTGGAAGATCTTCTGGAAGGCGGGAATCAGTTGCTTGCCCGCCAGCGCATACAGGCCGAGCAGGGGGAGGGCCTGGGCGAGCCCCCCGTCGCCGGCCATCAGGTACAGCACGAGCAGCAGTACACCACCAAAGGCGATCGCCTCGATCGCGTACTGCGGGGTGTCCTGCAGGAGCACCGCGTTCGCCTGGTGCCGGGCGTAGCGCCTGGACGGGTGGCGGTAGCGTTCCAGGTAGTCGCGCTCGCGTCCTAGCAGGCGGATCTCCTTGGCGCCCGCGAAGGCCTCGGCCGCCGCCGTGAAGCGCTCGCGGTTGGCCTCCACCCGGTCCTGCCCGATCCGGTTCAGCCAGATCCGGGCCACGATGTAGATGGCCGCATAGACGCTGCCCAGACCCAGGGCCACGATGAGCGCGAGCCACGGCTCGACCAGGATGAGCAGGGCGATGATCGAGACCGCCAGCAGACCCTGGCTGACCAGGCGCATGGCCGGCATCACCGCGCCACTGATCGCGTGCGTGGTCTCCTGCAGGATCGTCTTGGCCAGGTCGCCCGAATTGCGGTGCAGGAAGAAGGTGTAGGGCCGTCGCAGATAGTCGGCCATCAGGCGGCGCGACAGTTCGTACTGCTGCATGTGGGAGAAGCGCGTGATCGACCACTGCGTCAGCGCCTGCAGCAGCGTCCCGAGCATGAACATTACAAACGCGGCCACCCCCAGAAAGTAGAGAAACTCTCCGGTCGACTCGAAACCGAGGGTGTTGTACGCCTCGTTTAACAGCCCGTGGCCGTGAACCATGTCCGGATCGGACAGCACCGCGAGAAACGGCATCACCGAGGCGACGCCCACGGTCTGCATGAACGCCGCGACGATCATCAGGATCACCAGCAGCCCGACCTTGCGGCGATCCCGGGGGTGCAAAAGGGCGTTCAACTTGCGCAAGGTTCTGAACATGTAATCAACCGGTTTTCAGCATCGGGACCCCTATGACGTATAGCGTTTTTTTACCCTCGTGGAAACGGGAAAGTGAGGCCTGACGGGGCGGAATGGTCCGTTAATTACAAAACTCATGCGGCCGTCCAAACCGGAATATCAGGTAAATCCCCCGCGGTCGGGATTGCGTGATTTAACCGGTTTCCGGATTCTCCCAGAAGAGGGTGGACAGCCAGCTTTCGGCGAGTATTCAAGTAAAAACTGCCGCCAGCAGGAGCGGCCTCCATCCCGTACATTTGTGACTTCAAGGAGTGGTCGGATGGCCATGGACGAGTACGGTTTGCACGCCGGGTTCCTGCGCGCGGCTAGGCAGTTCGCGGACCGCCCGGCGCTGGATGTGGAGGGGGGCGAGATCCGCTACCGGGATCTCTACGCCGCCAGTGCCAGCCTGGCTTCGGGCCTGCAGGCCGTCCTGCTCGCCGACGGGCCGTGCACGATCGGCGTCCTGGCCCAGCGCTCGCGCATCCTGTACCAGGGCCTTCTGGGGGTGCTGATGGCCGGGCACACGCTGGTACCCCTGAACCCGTCCTTCCCCCCCGAGCGAACACGGCGGATGGTCGATCTGGCCGGCTTGGGGGCCTTGGTCGTGGATGCCACGGGGATGCAGTCGCTGGATGGCTGGCTGGGGCCGGAGCATTCCGACTGTGCGATCTGGCTGCCGACCCGGGAGGACTGCGATGCCTTTCAGTCCCGCTGGCCCGGGCATGCCTTTTATGCCCTGGACGCGGCCTCGCCCCCCGAGGGATGGTCGCCGGCACGGGTCAATCCCGACGATCTCGCCTGTCTGTTCTTCACCTCGGGCAGTACCGGTGTACCCAAGGGCGTGGCCGTGCGTCATCGCAATGCGGCCCGGTTCGTCGCCATGTCGCGGGAGCGCTATGACCCTCTGGGGCTGAGCGAGAACGATCGTTTCTCGCAGTTCTACGACATTACCTTCGACTCCTCGATGTTCGACCTGTACGTGGGATGGGCCTACGGGGCGTGTCTTTGCTGCCCCTCCGCCCGCGAGTGGTTCAACCCCAACCGCTACATCGCCGACAAGACCCTGACCGTCATCGACATCACGCCGTCGGCCGGCCACGGCATGAGTCGCCGCAACGGCTGGGCCCCCGGCCGTTTCCCCCAGCTGCGGCTGTGTCGCTTTGGCGGCGAGGCCCTGTCGGCGGAACTGGCCAGGATCATGGCGGCCGCCGCGCCCAACGCCACGATCGACAATGCCTACGGACCCACCGAGTGCACCGTCGATGCCTGCTTCTACCGCTGGGACCCGGCGCGTTCGCCTGCCGAGTGCACCCACGGGATGGCCCCTATCGGCTATCCGGGCAACCAGGTCGGCATTCGCGTGGTCGACGAGGACTTTCACGAAGTGCCGGAAGGGGGCGAGGGCGAGCTCCTGATCAGCGGGCCGCAGGTCAGCGCCGGGTACTGGAAGGACCCGGAGCGCACCGCGGCCGCATTCATCCGGCTCGGGGACGACAGCACCCTGTATTACCGCACGGGCGATCTCGTGCGGCGCCCGTATCCCGGAGAGCCCCTGCAGTTCCTCGGGCGCTTCGATCACCAGATCAAGATCGGTGGCGTGCGCATCGAGCTGGGAGAAGTCGAGCAGGCCCTGCGCGAGGCTGCGGCGACCGACCAGGCCGTTGCGGTCGGCTGGCCGCGTACCGCAAGTGGAGCCTCCGGCATCATCGCCTTTGTGGTCGCCGAACACTTGGACGTGGAGGCGATTCGGGAACGACTGAGGCAGCGGCTCCCCACCGTAATGGTGCCGCGGGAGATCCATCTTCTGGACGAACTGCCGCTGAACGCGAATGGCAAGGTTGATCGCAAGGTGCTCGTCGAGACGCTGCAGGCGGCAGAAGTGTGAATGACCCTGCGCCTTCCGGCGCTGTCCCCGTCAGGCCGGCGAGATGAAGGAGGCGCTGGTTCAGTTAAGCTCCTCCCTGCACCGGCATGGCTGGTGGCGCACCCTGGCCCTCATCCCGCGGAACGTCCTGTTCCGGCTGACGGACTTCGACCGCAAGCATGGCACCAATACGGGCATCCAGGCCGGGGACGACGCGGGTCTGCCGCAGGAGCACGAGGGATACGAGGGGACCCCGCCGCGTCTGTTCCACAGGATCATCCGCTCCCTGGGCATCGCCCCCGCGCGCTATGCGTTCATTGATCTGGGGTCGGGCAAGGGAAAGGCGCTGCTGCTCGCATCGCATCATCCGTTTCGCCGGATCATCGGGGTCGAATACAACTCCCGCCTGGACGCGATCGCCGCCGCGAATGCGCGGATCTACCGGCACCCCGAGCGCTGCATGCACCGGATCGAGACCGTCTGTGGCGACGCCGGCGCGTTCGGGTTGCCGCCGGGCGACCTGCTGATCTACCTGTTCAATCCCTTCAAGGCCGCGATCATGGAGCGCGTGCTCGCGAACCTCGAGAGCGCCCTGCAGGCCGACGGAGAGCGGGACGTGCTGGTCGTGTACCAGAACCCGACCCAGCGAAGGCTGCTGGACGAGGCCCCATTTCTGGAGCGCGTGGCCTACCGGGAGTACCGCACCAGGCGGCTGCGAAAGATGCCGATCGGCCGTGTCGCGGTTTATCGAAACCGCCGAGATTAGCTCCGGGCGAACAGGGCCTTCACCGTACTGGCCCCCAGATACCCCCAGGTCTTCATGCGTCCCGGTCGGCGCACCAGGGCCTGAAAGAACGCGCGCCGGGCGATCCGTGGGTCTCCCTCCCAGTAATGGTGGTAGCCGAAGGTGAAACAGGCATCACCCAGGCGCTCGCGGACCCGGGGCCAGGGGGTCTTTTCGCCATTGGGCCCCACCAGACCCCAGCGACCCAGCGCCCGCTGGACCACTTCGACCTCGTAGTTCACGTCCGGGTATCGGGTCATGCAGCCACGCCCGTGCAGGCGATAAAGGGCGGTGACCCGGTCCAGCTGGCGGTACTCGGTCAGTCGCGAGGCTCGAATCCAGTAGTCATAGTCCTGGCCGCGCTTGAGCTGCGGGTCGAACGGGCCGACCTGTTCCACCAGCTCGCGCCGCATCATCACCGTGATCGTATGCGGCAGGGATTCCATTAACAGCTGGTTGTACACCCAGCCCGAACCCTCTGGGACAATCTCCGGCACCTCGGTCACCGGAACCGGGGGATCGGCCAGGGTATGGGGCGGGGCGAACTGTCCGCTGGCATCGGGCTTCCACGCCAGAAAATCCGTGTGCACCAGGCCGATCTCCGGGTGCTGCTGCATGTACAGCACCTGGGCGGTCAGCTTGCCGGGCAGCCAGACATCGTCGGAATCGATAAAGGCGATGAAGCCGCCCTGGGCAGCCGCGATGCCGGTATTGCGGGCTACGGCCGCCCCCTGGTTCTGCTGGGTCAGCAGCGTCAGACGATCGCCATACCCGCGCAGGATCTCGACCGTCCCGTCGGTCGAGCCGTCGTCCACCACGATGAGTTCGATGCTGGGGTAGTCCTGATCCAGGACGCTGTCGACGGATTCGGCAATATAGGCCGCCGTGTTGAAGGCCGGCATGACCACCGACACCAGTGGCTTGCGGGGGAGCCCCTCCGGCTCGGCCGGGGGTGTGCTGTGCGCCAGGGAAGTTTCCATGGGTGGCATCATCCCGGGCTGTGCCCGGGCGCCTGGCGCAGCCAGTCATGCGTCCATGTCGCAACCTGGTCGCGCCATTCGCGGCGGGAAAAGGTGTGGTTGGCGTCCGGCAGTTCGCGCAGGGTCACGCGTGGCTGTCGCAGCAAGCCGTCCCAGGCCGGTGCATGGCTGGCTACATCCCGAAACTCGGCGGCCGTCAGGTCCTCTCCGCTCAGGACCAGGAGGATCGGCCCGTGAAAGCGGCGCCAGCCCTCGGCCATCCGGTCCGGCAGAGGTGCCGACGAAACATCGAAACGGCCCTCGTCGGTCGCAGCCGGGGGAGCCCCGGCACGACGGCCCAGTACCGTGCCGACCATTCGTCCCAGGGAGCGCAGGGAGACCCAGGGGTTGAAGCGTCCCTTCAGGGCGCCTGACCAGAAGTCGCGCGAAACAAGCCGCTGGAGGTAGTAGGTCTTCAGGTAGGCGCGGGCCAGGCCCTCGTCGGTGCGGACCCACGGGTTGGCCAGCACCAGGCCCGCCACCCGGGGGTCCCGCCAGGCATAGAACAAGGCGGCGGAGGCCGCACCGCACAGACCCCAGATCACGACCTCGCGCATTCCCGGTACCTCGGCCGAGAAGGTATCCATCGCCGCGCGCAGGTCATCGTGCACCTCTTCGTAGTCGCGCTGGGCGCCGGACGAGTCGCCCATGCCGCGAAAATCGAAGCGGAACACTGGTATCCCCCGAGCCGCCAGGTCGCGCGCCAGGAGCAGAAACTGGCGATGACTGCCGACGCGATACTGCGGGCCGCCCACGGCGATCAGGACGCCTCGTATGGCCCCGGCGGCGCCGGGGTGAAGGATGCCGAGCAGCTCCTCCCCGCCCAGCCGGAAGACGACCGCCCGCTCGTTCATGCCGCCCGCCCCAGGGATACCGTGTGTCCCAGGCAATCCATGGTGTGTTCCAGCAGGGCCGGGACCTCGAGGATGTCCGGCGCATTCCAGAAGGGTTCGCCGAGGACAACGGAGGCGTGAGCTTCCACCCCCTGCTCGCGCCACGCATCCAGCGTCCGGGTGCTCCCCGGGGACAGAGCAGCGCCCTCGCTGTCGCTGACCTCGAACCAGTACACCGGCCCGTGTGGAGGTGGTGCCAGGCGGGCCTTTGCCAGTGCCTCTGCCAGTGCCGGCGCCAGCGTATAGCCCGCGACCTCGATGGCTTCTCCCGCCTCCAGTCGGCCGCGCAACTGCCCCGTGCTTTCCTTCTCCCCGCCCATCATGGCGGCGGCCATGCGCAGGCGGAGGAACTGCGTCAGGTGCTGTTCGCCGTTGGTAACCGGTTGCCACAGCACGGTCGCCGCCACCGACGGGGCGCGTGTGGCCAGAAGGTCGCTGATCAGCAGGGCGCCCGCGCGCAGTCCCCAGAGGATCAGGGGGCCCTGGCCGTCGGATGCCGCCTCCAGGTGATCCAGGCAGCGCGAGAGGTCGTCGAGCCAGATCTCCCAGCGCGCATCGCCAAAATCGCCACCGCTGTCGCCGCAGCCGTACAGGTCCGGCAGCAGGACGGTGTACCCCTCGCGGGCCATGCGCCGGGCCTGCAGCGCCACCATGCGCCGGGCCTTGTTCAGCTCCTCGGCAAACGGGGGTACGAACAGGACCCGCCCGCGGGCAGGGGCCCGGGCGGCCGGGTGCAGGACATAAAAGATCGGTCCGGCGCAGCCCGGCAGGAAACCGGCGTCCATCTAGGCACCATTCTTGTGTTCAACGAAATCGACTAGGGCGCCGACGGTCTCGAAGGTCTCCGCACTGACGTCATCGTCATCGATCACAATGTCGAACTGTTCTTCCATCTCGTTGATCAAGGAAACCACCGCCATGGAGTCCAGTTCGGGGACCCCGCCCAGCAGGGGGGTGGAGCGGTCAAAGTGCTGGGCGCGGCCGTTCAGGCCGAGGGCGCTGTCAAGCAAGGCCTTGATGTGCTCGAGCGTCGACATGATGCAGATCTCCTGTTCCCTGGTGGCGCATTCCACATACTTCCAGAAGCCCTATTGTGAAAGTTTGTGGCCGACAACTGGAGACCTTGCGGGTACCAAATAATCAATACTTTAAAGTGGTCGGAAGTCCCTCCATCATTGAGTTTTACCTTTTGCCGGCATTTTTGGTTTGCTGGAAGGTAAACGCGGAAACTTGAATATCGGCATGCCCACGGGAGCCATCACAGGCGGGCACTTGCTGCTGTTTCCTTGAACGCCGCTTCAGGCGACAGGAAGGCCAATGGCGGGACTATGTGGATGGTTTGGAGCGCCCAGGGGGGCGGCGGGCGATATCCTCGGCCTGCAGGAGGCGGGGCTCCCTTCGGTCCCGGGTGAGTCCAGCGCGCGCTGCGATGGCCCCCGGGGCGGGTGTCTGGTCCAGGGCGGCTGGGTGGCCCAGGCCCCGGATGGGCTGATCGCGGCCATCGCCGGCCACCCCCGGTGGCGGGAGCGCGGCCTGCAGCGCCTGGCGCTGGAGCAGTCGCCCGCCCATGCCTTGCTCGACGCCTACCGGCGTTTCGGCGATGCCCTGTTCAGCCAGGTGGCGGGGGATTTCGTGGTGGCGATCCTGGACCCGCAGCGGCCGCGCCTGCTCGCGGGCGTGGACCGCATGGGGCAGGCCTCGCTGCACTGGGCGGCGGTGCCGGGCGGGGTAGCCTTCGGGACAACGGCCGGCAGTGTAGTTCGCTATCCCGGTCTGAGCCGCGATCCGACCCCATCGGGGCTTTATCACTATCTCTTCTTTCACATGCTGCCCGCACCGGTCAGTGTGTTCGCGGGCGTCGAGAAGCTGCGCGCCGCGCATTACCTGGACGGTCAGGCGGACACAATCCGCGTGAAGCCCTACTGGCTCCCGCATTTCCGCGAGGCGCGCATGGGCGATGCCGCCGAGATGGGGACGGCCCTGCGGGATCAGCTGCGCAATGCCGTCAAGCAGCAGCGGGAGACGCCGAAGCCGGGGGCCTTTCTCAGCGGTGGGCTGGACAGCTCGACCGTGGCCGGGCTCCTGGCCGAGACGACCCCCGAGCCGCCGCCGACCTTCAGCATCGGTTTCGATGCCCCGGGTTACGACGAGATGGAGTACGCCCGCATCGCGGCCCGGCACTTTGCGACCCAGGCGAACGAGTACTACGTGACGCCGGACGATGTCGTCGCCGCTGTCCCCCTGATTGCGGGCAGTTACGACGAGCCCTTTGGCAACTCCTCGGCGCTGCCTGCCTATTTCTGTGCACGTATGGCGGCACAGGCGGGCGTGACACGGATGCTGGCCGGCGATGGTGGCGACGAGCTGTTTGCCGGCAACGCACGCTATGCCAAGCAGGGCCTGTTCGAGCACTGGCAGCGCCTGCCACGCCCCTTGCGCCAGGGCATGCTGGAACCCCTGGCGACCCGCATCCCGCAGGGGGCCGGCTGGTTGAGCAAGGCGCGCCGCTACGTGGAGCAGGCGCGCATCCCGCTGCCCGATCGGCTGCAGACCTACAACTACCTGTATCACCTCTCGCCCACGGCGATGTTCGAGCCGGACTTTCTCTCGGCGGTGGATACCCAGGCCCCGTGGGATCTGATGCGCGAGATCCACGACCAGCCGGCACACGCCTCGCCGCTCAATCGCATGATGTACCTGGACTGGCAGCAGACCCTGGCCGACAACGACCTGCGCAAGGTGACCCGCATGTGCGAGCTGGCCGGCGTGGATGTCGTCTTTCCGATGCTGGACGACGACGTGGTGGAGTTCTCCCTGGGCATCCCGTCCGACCAGAAACTGCGCGGGCAGCGGCTGCGCCACTTCTACAAGGAGGCGATGCAGGGCTTTCTGCCCGACGCCATCATCGACAAGAAGAAACATGGCTTTGGCCTGCCCTTCGGGGTGTGGATGCACGACCACGCGCCGCTGCGCGAACTGGCCTATGACAGCCTGCTGCGGCTCAAGGGGCAGGGCTTTCTGCGGCCGCAGTTCATCGACGAACTGATAGCGCTGCACCGCGACGGACACGCGGCCTATTACGGCGACATGGTGTGGGTGCTGATGATGCTGGATCTCTGGCTGCACGCCCCGCCGAGCGAGATGCCAGCCGAAGCGCGCGCCCAGGCGGGCGGTTACTGAACCCGGCAGACCACGTGCCGGTGCTTGCCGCCGGCTTCCGGGGCGATCGCCTCGACCTGGCGGATTTCCACCGTCAAGGATTCCCCCAGGGCCTGTGTGAAGGCACGCCGCAGGCGCTGCTCCACGGTCTCGGCCAGGGGCTCGTCGAGGACCAGCAACAGCTCGACCCGGTCCGGCGCGTGCTGGATGATCTTGTACGAGCGCAGGCCCGCGATCTCGCGCAGGCAGTAGTTGAAATGACTGCCGTGCACCCAGCGGCCATCGAGCGCGATCAGGCCGTCGTTGGCTCGCCCCTCGATCTCCCGCAGCAGCGGCAGGCCGCGCCCGCAGGGGCAGGGCGCCGGGTCCAGCGCGCCACGATCACCGGTGCGGTAGCGGATGAAGGGATACTCCGGGCCCATCAGATTGGTGACCACGATCTGCCCGGTCTCGCCGGCCGGAAGCGGTCGCCCGGCATCGTCCAGGATCTCGACGATCAGCGCCTCGGCCGTCAGGTGCAGCCCGCCATGCGGGCACTCGCGTGCGATCAGGCCGGCATCCCGGCCGCCATACTCGTTCGCGACCCCACAGCCCAGTACGTCGGTGATGATCGCCCGCCACTCCGGGCGCAGGACCTCCGACGTGGTAAAGGCCACCCGAATACCCAGATCATCCAGGCGCCGGCCCTGTTCCCGCGCGTGTGCGCAGACCCGTGCCAGTACGGAGGGATAGCCGAAGATCATGCGCGGGCGGAACTCGCGAGTCTGGTCAATGATGGCATCGACCCGTGCCCGGTCGAGGTCGCGGGCCGGGACCAGGCGCGACCGCAGCACGCGGTCGCGCCAGGACCGCAGGCGATTCTGTACGTCGGTCTCGTTCGGTGCGCCCCACAGGACCAGCTCGCGATCGCCAATGTCGACGCCCCACCAGCGGGTCGCGCGCCACTTGGCGGCGATGTCCATCGCAATGCGCTCGCGCCCCAGCCAGAAGGCCAGCGGTTCGCCGGTCGAACCGCTGGTACGTTGCGCGACCAGGTGTTGTGCCCCGTCCGCTTGCCACTCATGGCCTGCCTGGCGCAGCACGGCCTTGTCGATGATCGGCAGGCGTTCAAGATCCGCAAGGCTCGTCAGTGCGCGGGGTGACCAGCCCTGGTCGGCGAACCACTGGCGGTAGAACGGTATCTGTTGGGCCACGCGTTCGAGCAGGAGCTGCAGGCGGGTCAGCTGCAGGTTCTCCAGTGCCTCGGGTGCCCACCACTGGGTCGCCTCCAGCGCCTTGCGCAGGCGCACCGTCGAGTGCCCTTTCAACCGCTCGTGCACGGGAAACGCGCCATGCGCGATCAGCGAGGTGTACAGCCCCATCTTCAGGCGCGCCGTGGCAGGCGATGTCCGACGGGCCCGGCGATCGTCTCGAAGGCCGCGACCAGTTCGGGTATCCGCACCCGCCAGTCATTCGCCCGCGCATGGGCCAGGATCGCCGCGCGGTCCCACTCGCGCCCCAGGGCCTCGTGGATCGCCGCGCGCAGTGCGTCATGATCCCCGTACGGGACGATCAGCCCCACCTGCTCCGAGGCGACGACCTCGGCGTTGCCCCCTACATCCGTGGTGACGATGGGCAGCCCGCAGGCCGAGGCCTCCAGGAAGACATTCGCCCAGCCTTCAAAGCGTGTGGCGAGCACGAACAAGTCCCCCGCGGAGTACACGAACCGCAGCTCGTCGGGCGCGACGGGCCCGAGGAACCACACCCGGTCCTGCAGCCCCAGTGCCTGGACCTGCTGGCGCAGCTCGGCCTCGTTGTTGCCCTCGGGGGTGCCGCCGCCGGCAATCACCAGATGCAGGTCCGGGTGCTGTTGCAGCAGTTCGGGCAGGGTCGCGATCACGCGGTGAAAGCCCTTGCGCTCGGAGAGCCCGCCGACGGAGATCAGGAACCGCCCCTCGGCGGGCAGGCCCAGGCGCTGCCGGGCCTCGGTCCGGTCCTCAGGCTTGAAGCGGTCGAGATCGGCCCCGTTCCCCACGACCTGCACATGGTCGGGCTCGATGCCCCAGTCCAGCGCCTCGTCGCGCAGCGCCCCGGCCACCGAGAACACCCGCGCCGCATCCTCCAGCGCCCGGCGAATCTGCGCCCGGTGCAGCGGCCGGTCGCGGAAACGGTTCAGGCTGCCGCGCAGGGTGATGGTGCAGGGGCGGTTCAACCAGCGTGACAGCCAGCGCGCGGCGACCCCGTCGGGATAGATGAAATGGGCATCGATTACGTCGAAGCCGAACTCGCGCTGCAGCCGACGCATCAGGCGCAGACTGCCGAGCGCCTGAAAGAAGCCGTCGGTCCACTTGAACAGGCCCGGGATACACAGGAAACGAGGGTGGTAGACGTGAATCGACCCCTGCCGCTCGAAGGCCGGCAGCGGCGGTCGGGCGTGCGGACGCAGGCGTCCCAGCCAGTTCTGGAACGGGAACCAGGGCGCCGGGGCCACGACGACCAGGTCGAGATGTTCGGCGACACGGCGCATGCGCTCGCGCACGAACAGTCCCAGATTGGGTTGCGCCGCGTTCGGGTACACGCGCGTGAAGACCACCAGACGTGGGCGCCCGTCATCCGGCACGCAGCACCTCCGGCCGGGCCCGCAGCCCGTCGTAGACCGACTGGTAGCGTGCGACACTCGCCGCCCAGGTGCGCTCCTGTTCCACGAAACGCCGTCCGTTCTCCCGCACCCGTGGCCAGTGTTCGGGGTGCTCGAGCGTCTCCAGCACCCGGGTGGCCAGGGCCTCGGGGTTGTCGGCCGGGAACAGCCAGCCGGTCTCGCCATCCCGGATCAGCTCCCGGTGCCCGCCCACGTCCGATGCCACCAGCAGGCGCCCCTGGGCCATTGCCTCCAGTGGTTTCAGCGGCGTGACCAGGTCGGTCAGGCGCATCGAATGGCGTGGATACACGAGCAGGTCGACCAGGTCGTAGTAGCGCTGCACCTGGTGATGCGGGACGCGCCCGGTGAAGATGACGCGGTCCTGGATGCCGAGGCGTTCGGCCTGGGCCTTCAGGCGCTCGGCTTGCGGGCCGCCCCCGACCAGCAGGATGCGCACGTCGGGCGCCCGGGCCTGGATAAGCGGAAAGGCCTCGAGCAGGGTATCCAGTCCCTCGTAGGCATAAAAAGACCCGAGAAAGCCGAGCACACGGGCGTCACCCAGACCCAGTTCGGCCTTCAGGGCGGGATCGGGCTGGCCGCCCAGGTGGAAGTCATCCGCGTCCACCGCATTGGGGATCACGGTGACCCGCTCGGCCGGGATGCCGCGCGCGATGATGTCGCGGCGCAGTCCCTCGCAGATGGTGGTGACATGTCCCACGCGCTTCAGGGCATAGGTCTCCAGCTCTCGCGTCAGGCGGTAGCGCAGGCCATATTCGCGGGCGGTGCCATGGTCGACCGCGGCGTCCTCCCAGAATGCCCGCACCTCGTAGACCACCGGGATCCCCAGCCGGCGACCGGCACGCAGGGCCGGCAGGGCATTCAGTGCGGGCGAGTGCGCATGGATGATGTCGGGCGCGACCTGGCAGGCGACGCGGGTCAGCCGCTGGGTCAGCGCCTGCATCAACCCCCATTGTTCGACCCCCGGGATCGCGCTCGGGTTGTAGGTCGTGCGGTAGAAATGCAGGCCGTCGATCGTCTCCTCGTCCGCGTTCGCGCCGGTATGCTTGGGGCTGGTCAGGTGACAGGTCTGCCAGCCCCTGCGGCGCTGTTCGCGCAGGATGGCCGCGGTGCGAAAGGTGTACCCGCTGTGCAGCGGGATGGAGTGGTCGAGGACGTGGAGGATCTTCATGCCGCCGCCCTCGCTTCGTCGTCGGGCGCCGGGCGGGTCACCACGAGCCAGAATCCCAGGCAGCGCAGCGTGGCCTTGTCGAGCCCGCGAAATGGTTCGGCCAGATAAGGGGCCACTGCAGCCACATCCTCGTCCAGTGCCTCGGCCGTGGACTCGAGATGCCGAACCACGAGTCCTGCACGCTTGATTGCCTGCCGGTAGCGGTCCAGACGCCAGCGGTTCGGGACACCCTTGCCGGCATACATCCAGTGCCACAGGCCCACCGGCCAGGTGAGAAAGTCGAGCGGGTTTTCGCGGTGCAGGCCATGGCTCTTGAGGTCCACCTGATGGACCGCCAGCGCCCCTGGTTTCAGGGCCGTCGCCATGTCGCGAAAGGTCGCTTCCAGGTCATTGACGTGTTCCAGCACCGCGCGCGAATAGATCAGGTCGACCTCGGCGTTCAGGCCCGACAGCCCATCCCGGGTCACGCGGTATTCCAGCCGCTCGCTGCGAAACCCCGAGGCCGGATCGCCGGGGCGCTCGAAGCACGCGGCCGCCCGTTCGTGGGCCTCGGGGCCCAGGCCGTCCAGCAGGCACTGCAGGACCTCCAGCTGAAAGGGGCTGCGCTGCGACAGCGCAAAGCGGTCAACGCAGGTTACCCGGGCCGCGCCATGGGCCAGCATTAGCAGCGCCACGCCGGGCACGTCGCCGGGCCCGTACTCCAGCAGGTGCTTGTCGCGAAGGGCGTCCTCGATCGCCTCGGGCGGGACCCCCAGCTGATCGAAGTAGTCGAAGAAACAGGTGGTGAAGTACTGCGCCACGGATTCCGCCGTCTCCGCGCCACGGCCACGGCCGGTCTCGTGGGTCAGGCGTACGTAGAGCCTCGGAGCTCCCTGGGCCAGTAGGTTGCTGAGGATGGCACGAGTGGCACGCGAGGCATCGGCAACCGGGTGGCGTCCATACATGGCTAGGCTCCAGGCAGGACGCAGCCGCTGCGCGGGCTGGTCGGTTGCACCTTGTCCAGAAAGGTCTGGAACATCATCAGTGACCACAGCGCCGCGCTGTGATCGCGTGCGCCCCGGCCGTGCTCGTCGACCAGACGCCTGAGGGTACGTTCGTCGAACAGCCCGGAATCACGCATCTGCTCGCCCAGCACCCGCTCGTGCATCGCCTCGCGCAGTGGCCCCCGGAACCAGTTGGCCAGGGGTACGGCGAAGCCCCGCTTGCGCCGATAGAGAATCGAGTGGGGCAGGTAGGGTTCCATCGCCTTTTTCAGGACCGCCTTGCCTTCGCCGTCGCGCAGCTTCAGTTCCGGTGCGAGCGTGGAGGCCCACTCCACCAGCGGGTGATCCAGCAGCGGCACGCGGACCTCCAGCGAGTGCGCCATGCTGGCGCGGTCGACCTTGGTCAGGATGTCGCCCGGGAGGTAGGTCTTGAGGTCCAGGTACTGCACCAGCGAGAGCGGGTCATCGGTCGGGGCCCGCCCGGCATGGGCGCGCAGCACCTCGACCGCCCCGTAGCCCTGCAGCTCGCGGCGGAATGCGGGCGAGAACAGAGAGTTGCGCTGCTCGTCGCGCAGCACCGACACGCCCTGGAAATATCCCTCGACCGCATCCCGCGCCAGTGCCTGGAAGGTCGCCCGGGCGCGCAGCGGGCGCGGCGCCCAGTCCGCCTTGGGATAGACCTGGGCCAGGCTGCCGAACAGGACCCGCCGCAGGCCCAGGGGCAGCGGGTTGCGCAGGCGTTCCTCGGCGAGGTGGTGCCGATACCGGCGATAGCCCGCCAGGTTTTCGTCGCCCCCGTCACCGGACAGCGCGACCACGACCTGTCGGCGGGCCTGCTCGCAGACGCGATAGGTCGGCAGGGCCGAGCTGTCGGCAAAGGGTTCATCGTAGAGATCGCCCAGGCGTTCCAGCAGGGCAAAGTCATCGGGGTCGACCTCGCGGTTGTGATGCTCTGTCGCGTAACGCTCGGCGACCTCCCGGGCATAGCGCGACTCGTCATAGGCGGGGTCGGCAAAGCCGATGGAACAGGTGCGCACGGGCTCGGTGGAGAGCCCGGCCATCATCGCCACCACGGCGCTGGAATCCACGCCCCCCGACAGGAAGGCCCCCAGCGGTACCTCGGCGACCATGCGGATGCGCACGGACTCGCGCAGACGTTCGGTCAACTCCTCCGCCGCCTCCGACATGCCGATGGGGGCGGTTGTCGCAAAGGGGACATCCCAGTACGCACGCGGGCTGGCGGCGGAGCGCTGGTTGCGCCGTACGGTCAGCGTATGCCCCGGTGGAAGCTTGTGGACGCCGCCCAGAATGCTGCGCGGCTCGGGCACATAGCCATACGCGAAGTATTCCTCTACCGCGCAGGGATCGAGCTCGCGTGTCTGCCCGGGATGGGCCAGCAGGACCTTGAGTTCGGAGCCAAAGATCAGCTGGCCATCCGGCAGCGTGCTGTAGTAAAGCGGCTTGATGCCCAGGCGATCGCGGGCCAGAAACAGGGTCTGGGTGTGGCGGTCCCAGAGGGCGAAAGCGAACATCCCGCGAAAGCGCTGGACGCAGTCCTCGCCCCATTCCTCCCAGGCGTGCACGATGACTTCCGTATCGCAGTGGGTACGAAAGCGATGGCCCGCCCGCTGGAGTTCATGGGTCAACTCCGGGAAGTTGTAGATCTCGCCGTTGTAGGTGACGACGACGCTTCCATCCTCGTTGAACAGTGGCTGCTGGCCACTGGCAAGGTCGATGATCGACAGGCGGCGATGCGCCAGCCCGACCCCGGGCTCCAGGTGGATACCGCCTTCGTCCGGGCCCCGGTGGAACTGGGTGGCATTCATGCCCTCCAGACAGGCGCGGTCAATCGGGCGCCGCCCGTGCAGATCGAAAATACCGGCGATACCGCACATGTCAGCGCCCCATCGTTTCGTGTTGTCGCCGGCGGCCCCTTGCCCGAACCGAGGGGGTTCGGGCGTTGGCCCTGTCCAGCAGGCTGTCGTAGACCCCGAGGTAGCCGGCCACCATGGCGTCCATGCTGAATTCGGCCTCGGCGCGAATGCGGGCCGCCTGTCCCATGCGCTTGCGGGTATCCGGACTGGCGAGTGCATTGCGGATGGCCTCGGCGAGGGCGGCCGGCGCCCCTGCGGGGACCAGGGCCCCCGTGTTTCCGGGGGTCACCAGGTCAGGATTGCCGCCAACGTCGGTCGCGATCACCGGAAGCCCGGAGGCCATGGCCTCGAGGATGGTGTTGCAGATCCCCTCGGCCAGAGAGGGGAGGACAAAGAGGTCCATCGCCCGCAGGCACTGCGGGATGTCCTCGCGGGCCCCCGGCAGCCATGCCTGTTGCGCGACTCCGGCGGCCTCCAGGCGCTGGCGGGCCTGTTCCCTCAGCGGGCCGTCTCCCACGATCACCAGGCGAAGACGGTCGAAGGGCACCGGGGTGTTTTCGCGCAGGGCAATGAATGCCTCTACCAGGTCCAGCGGGGCCTTCACTGCCTGCATCCGCATCACGCTCCCGATCACGATGTCCTCCGGGCCGGCAAAGCCCGGGGGCCAGGGGCCTGTGCGGGTGCCCTCGCGCGGGTGGAATCGCCCGGTATCCACCCCGTTACAGATGTGCGTCAGCCGCTTGGTTCCGACACCAACCCGTTGCTGCAGGTAGTCCATCTGATGGCGCGACAGGGCGATGTACCGGCCGACCAGGGGGCGCACCAACCGTCGCATGTAACGATGCTTGTCGCGGGAGCCATCGAGGTCGGCGATATCCCAGCCGTGCTCGCCATGTACCCGGGCGCGCACGCCGGCCAGGGCGGCGGTGACCTGCCCCTCCAGTGTTGCCAGATTGCGGGTGTGGACGATCGCGGGGCGCAGTTCGCGCAGCAGCCGCCACAGGCGCCGGTGTACGCCCAGGTCCTTGCCCTCGCGCTTGTGCAGGGCATGCAGGCTGATGTCCTCCCGCTGCAGGCGCTCGCTGAACCGCGTGTAGTCGGTCATGCAGATGATCGCGTGCCGGTAGCGCTCGGCGGGCATGTGGTTGAGCAGGTTGACCAGTCCGTTCTCCATGCCGCCGACATCCAGGCGATGGATGACATGGGCCACGCATGGGCGCGGGTCGGCGGCACTCCCCTTGGATGCCAGGGCGCTCATCGCTGGTTCACGTCCTGCAGCCGTTCCAGCACCTGCGGCATCGCGGCCTCCACATAGGCGCGTATCGCATCCTCGGCCTGCTGCGGTTCGTCGTGGTATTCGGCGTAGATTACGATCAGCGCGGCGTCGTCGCGCCCGCCCAGCAGTCGGCTAATGGCCTCGCGGGCCTTGACCTCGAAGGGCCGGGTGGTGAGATGCCCGTTCGCCCAGTACCACTGCCAGGCCACCATCTGCTGCTGGCGCCCGCGCAGCAGGACCCGCTGCGGATCGGGATAGCCCGCGACCTCCGCCTGGCCGCGCCGGGCCTGGCTCCATTCGGCCCGCTCCCGGCCCGCCAGCGTGTTGTGCCAGCCGAGCATGTTTCCGTGGCGCGCCTGTTCGCGGTAGAAGCCTACGTGCATGCCGACCTCCACCTGTGAATCGTTTACGACCCAGCCCCCGCGCTCCGCACGCATGAACTGGTAGCCGGGCTGCCAGCCGGGCCGCTCCCGAGCGGGCACGGCGGTCCAGCCGGAAGGAACGATCGGTCCGGTGCCCAGGCCCTGTATCGGGCCGAGATCCCGGGTGTCCATCCAGTGGGCATAGACGGGACCCAGTGTGACCACCAGCGCGGCGATCACGGCCATATGAGCAAAGCCCATGGCCCCGGTTTGCTGGGCTCGTGCCGGGACTCGGCGGGCGGGCTCCCCGGCTGCCCCATCCTCGCGCCAGAAGGCCCCGATCCAGAACATCAGAAAGATCACGACACCGAAGAAGACCCACCCGTAGATCAGGTGGTCGACGCCCGCGGCATACTCCATGTCGCTCAGGTGTCCGATCATCACGATCATGTAGGCGCGCAGGCCATTGGCGATGATCGGCACGATGATCGCGACACCGACAAAGGCCAGCCGCCGCCAGAGGCTGCGGTACATCAGATAGGCGTACAGCGTCCCCAGCGCGACCGACGCAATCAGATAGCGCACACCGCTGCAGGCCTCGATCACCGACCAGCGTCCGGTCGGCAGTTCGAAGTGCAGGCCGTCGCGGTAGATCGGTATCCCGGACAGTTGAACCGCCGCGACGGTGAACTCCGCGGTGAAGTCCATCAGCGGAGGCACCAGGAATTCGCCCAGCGGGACGGCGAACAGCAGGTAGGCCAGCGGGAACTGCAGGACGCGCACGACTGTGGTGCCCATGACCAGCCACACCAGGAAGGGGATCATCAGGGTTGCGGCGAACTGGCGCACCGAGATGACATCCACCAGCTCGCCCATGACCCAGGCGAGCCCCAGCAGCACGATCGGGACCAGCGCCAGGGGATAGGGGCGCGGCGATACAGCCGCCAGCTCGTCACGCTTGAGATAGACCAGAAACAGGACGATCGGTACGACCAGGAATCCATGCGCGAAGGTATCCGAACGCGCCCAGGTATCCACCATCGAGACGAATGTGGGCGCGAACACAACCAGCGTGGTCGCAATCAGGGCGGCCAGTGCCAGCACGGGCGCCCACCACCGTTGCACCAGCGGCTGGGACATCACAGTGGCCGGCGTGCTCATGCATCCCCCCGGGAGACGATCGCCTCGCCCTCGTGCGCCAGCCCGCTCTCGAGATAGTCGTGCAGGCACGCGAGGTTGCGGCCCCAGTCGTAGTCCGTGGTGATGCGTCGGCGGGCGCGGGCGGCCATCTCGGGATCGGGCTGTTCCAGGCACTGCAGGACCGCGCGGGCGAACACCTCGGGGTCGGTCTCGGCCTCGATCACCTCGTCATCGCGTACGGCGGTGATCCCCTCGAGCGCCTGCGGGGAGGCCACGACCGGCCGCGCCAGCGCCATGGCCTCGAGCACCTTGTTCTGGACTCCGCGCGCGATCCGCAGGGGCGCCACCGAAACCGCGGCACCGCCGACCCAGGGGCGCATGTCTTCCACTGGTCCCACGACCTCAACGCCCGGCTGGCGCTCCAGTTCGCGGACCTCCGGCGCGGGCCGGCTGCCGACAATGTAAAAACGCACATCCGGGTGAACCTGGCGAATGCGTGGCAGGACGGATTCCGCGAACCAGACCACCGCCTCCACGTTCGGCCAGTAGTCCATGGCCCCGCTGAACACGATCGGCTGGACCCGGTCCGGATAGGGGCCTTTCTTCGGGAGGTGCTGCGGGTCGAAGTACGCCGCATCGACGCCGTTGTTCAGTGCATGCACCCGCTCGGCACTCTCCGGCGCCAGGGCCCGAAATGCCGCGGCTTCGTCCGGTGATACGAACAGGCTGGCCTCGCTGCGCGCCGCGACCTGTCGTTCATAGCGCAACAGCTGGCGTCCTTCGCGGCGGTAGATCGCGCTCATCGGCCAGGGCTTGCTGGCGGCGTACTGGGTCCACTTGTCGGAGTCGACATCGACGAAGTCCACCACCCGCGTCAGGCGGGCCCGGGGCGGGAGGTATTGCGCCATGGCCGAGGAGAACACCAGAGCGCGCGAGATCTCCTGCTGCTCCAGTACCCGGTCGACCCAGCGCTGCAGTTCCGAATCGCGATACCAGGGGAGGGTCAGCGGCTCCTGTGTCAGCAGGCCGCGCAGGGCGCGCCATTTTGCGCGCCCCGGCGAGAGCGGGCGCACGCAGACGCCCGCGCAGCAGCGCTCCAGCTCTTTGACGTAGGCCGCATCGGCCGGGTCGTCGATAAAGGTGCCCAGGTAGACCCGGTAGCGCCGCGTCAGATCGCGCAGGATATGGTACGAGCGAATCTTGTCGCCCTTGTTGGGCGGCCACGGGATTCGATGGGTCAGATAAAGTACGGCATCCATTGCAAGCTCACCCGCTGCTGCGGTCGAAACGGAAGCCCCAGTGCGACCCGTCCCCGGGTGTGCTGGGGTGTTGAATAACGGTCACGAGCACTACCCGAGATTGCGGGACAGCCAGGGCCCCACCCGGTTGGCCACCGCCAGCGGCAGTCGCTGCCACGCCTGGATGAAGTAGCGGTACTTCGGGTTGAGCGGGTTCACGTCGGGCATGGCCCGGGCACGCACCAGGTCGTACTCGTAGTACAGGGGCTGGGGCTCGAAGCCCCAGTTCTTCTTGAAGCTGAATGACCCGGTATCGCGCTTGCTGCGGCCAAAATCGAAGAGGCGCAGACCCGACTCGCAGGCCCGGCGCATCACCTCCCAGTACATGAAGTCATACCCGGCCACCTCGCGGGCGCGCGGCGTGCCGCCGCCGTAGTAGGGCAGGACCTGGTCGCGGAAGTAGAAGTTGAGCACGCTGGCCACAGGGGTCCCCGCGTCGGTGACGGTCAGGATCCGGCAGTCGTCGCCGAACACGGTGCGCAGGATGCGGAAGTAGCGCCGGCTGAACACGGGCGTCCCCATGCGATGCACGTTGGCCGCATAGATCGGGAAGAATCGCTCGATGTCCCGGTCGATCTCGCTGACCAGGCCGGCCTTGATGCCCTTGCGCACCATGCGCCGCTGTTTGCGCGGGATCGCCTCCAGGTTCTCTTCGACCTCTTTCGCCATCTCCTTGCGAAAGGTCACATACAGGTGCTTGGTCGGTCGGTCCGGGTGGTAGGGCGCCATATGGCGGTACTCGAGATAATCCACCTTGTATTGCTGCGCGAGCTCCCGGGCCCGGTTGTCCAGGGCCACGAAGGCCTCTTCGGTGCGCGCGGCGATGCCGCCGTACACACAGAACGGCAGCGAAACCAGGGAATGGCCGAACAGAAAGCTGCGCACGCGCGCCAGGGGCAGGACACCCTCGATCCCGTTCGGGCCTTCGGCAAACAGGAAATGGGTCGAGTGCCCGAAGGCCTGTTCGATGACCGTCTGCCAGCCCGCGCGATGGAAGAACGTCGCCACCGGGCAGGTCTCGACAAAGGCATCCCACCGGGCAACATCGGCAGGCGTGAGGTTCTGGACCCGCAACGCGGTCGCGCGCGAGATCGTGGGTCGCTGGTCAGTGGACTTGAGCATGGCTGTTCGCTGTCGTCGGGGTTGGCGGCGCCGGGCTGGCGAGGAGGTGGGCAAAGACCTGGTCCATGCGGCCCCAGCGGAAGTCCTGCAGCAGCCGCTGCAGTCGACGTTCCGTACGCCCGAGGTTGAGGTAGTGACGAAAACGCGTCCTGGCGCTCACGCCGGGGACACGCGGTTGTCCGGGATCGATCTCCCAGGGGTGGAAATAGAACACCCCGGACAAACCGTCTTTGTTATTGATCCTCCGTAACGCCTGGCGGGAGACCGCATAGGGCAGCAGCCGAAAGTAGCCGCCACCGGCCGCCGGCAGATTGCGGCCAGCAACGCGCAGGGTGGCCGGGGGCAGTTCCAGCACGCCCTGGGGGCCCCGCGGGCGATAGGGGTGACGCGGCGCGCTCGGCGTGCCGTAGTGATCGTGCTGGACCGGATAGATGCTCGAGCTGTAGGTGTGGCCCGTTTCGGCCAGCAGGTCGAGCGCCCACAGGTTGCCCTCGCCGATCGAGAAGCTGGGGGCGCGATAGCCGCGCACCTCGACACCGGCGATGTCTTCCAGGATGGCCTTGGCGCGGACGATGTCCGCGCGAAATGCCTGAGGCTCCAGTTCGGTCACCCGCTGGTGCCCGTAACCGTGGCTGGCCAGCTCGTGCCCGGCGTCGACGATTCGGCGCACCGCCTGGGGATAGCGCTCGGCGATCCAGCCAAGGGTAAAGAAGGTCGCGCGCACGCGGTGATGATCGAACAGCGCCAGGATCCGCTCGAGGTTGTACTCCACGCGGCACTCCTGGCTCTCCCAGCAATGGCTCGGGAAATGCGGCGCCAGGGCCGAGACCTGAAAATAGTCTTCGACATCGACGGTCAGGGCATTGGCTACGGTGGGCGGTGCGGACGGCATGGCGGTTTCCCCGGCACTAGTGCCGGGCGAGCTCCTTGTGGTCGAAGCCCGAGAACTTGTCCAGCGAGTCCAGGGCGTCGAGGATGCGCTGCGACTGTCGGTAGTTGATCGCCAGGGCGTGCTCGATCCGTTCCAGGCGTTTTTCCATCGCCTCGTAGCTGTCTTCCAGACGGATCAGGGTCAGCTCGTTGGCAACGGCGCGTTCGGTATCGATCACGCCATTCACGGCGTTCCCGGGTTTCGGCTCGGCCGTCTCCTGCTGCGCGCCAAAGTCCTCCTCGATCTCGTCGATCACCCGGCGGGCCTCGTCGGCGTCGAGGTCGTAGCGCTCCTCGAGATAGCCCATCAGCAGCAGGCGGTCGCACAGGGTGTTCACCTTGCGCGGGATGCCGCCGGTGAACTCATGGATCACGGGCCAGATATCGGTGGCGAAGTGGGGCGTTCCCTCCCAGCCCACGCGCGACAGGCGGTGCTCGACGTAGGCCCGGGTGTCGTCCTCGTCCATCGGGCCCAGGTGATAGGTGGCGATCACCCGCTGGCGCAGCTGCTGCATGTTTTCGCTGCGCAGGATGTCGCGAAATTCGGGCTGGCCCAGCAGGAAGCTCTGCAACAGCGGCCCGTCAACGCCCTGAAAATTGGACAGCATGCGCAGCTCTTCCACCGCATCCATGCTCAGGTTCTGCGCCTCGTCCACGACCAGCAGCGCGCGCTGCCCGCGTGAACGCGTGTTCAGCAGGAAGCGCTCCATGTGGCGCAGCTGGCTGGCCTTGTCGTCGCCGGTTCCTTCCAGGCCGAAGGCCAGGCACACCGAGCGCAGCAGGTTCTCGGCATCCAGCTGAGTGCTGACCAGTTGTGCCGCGAGTACCCGCTTGGTGCCGAGTGTCTCGAACAGGCTGCGCACCAGGGTCGTCTTGCCGGCCCCGACCTCGCCGGTGATGACGATGAAACCCTCCTGCTGCTGCACGCCGTATTCGAGGTAGGCCATGGCCCGCCGATGGCCCTTGCTGGCGTAGAAGAATTTCGGGTCCGGGCTGAGGGCGAAGGGCTTGCCCTGCAGCCCATAGAAGTTCTCGTACATGCTCAGAACTCCTTGGTGATCAGCGCGATGATCGAGTTTTCCCGGTATTCGTTGACCCGGCTGTTCGAATCCCGCTGCTGATAGCGATAGGCCAGGCTGCCCCGCAGGTCCGGGGCGAACTGGCGGTTCAGGCTGGCGCGGAAGTAGAAGAAGTCGTCTTCGCGGTCGCTGCCCAGAAACTCCGTGCGCGAGACCCCGGAGCTCAGCTCCGTGGTGGTGCGCGGCCCCAGTGTCAGCTCCCAGAAGGCGATCACGCCGGTGCGGCGATTGTCGTCTTCGAAAATGCCGGCACCGGTGTCGAACTCGGCCTCGCGTCGGGTCTGGTAGCCGGTAACCCCGAACACGCTGCGCCCGGTATCGTAGCGCCAGTTCGCACGGGCACTGCGTGTCAGATAGAACCCCTCGATCAGCGCTTCTTGCGTAACCAGCGCGCTCGTGAACAGTAACTGGAGCTCTTCGAAGGTGTACTGGTCGAAGATCTCCTCGAACGTCATGCCCTCCAGTTCGGCCAGTTGGGACACGTCAAGGAACATGAATTCGCGCCGATCGCGGGTCGAGCTGATGCCCTCGGAATAGCTGACGCCGTAGCTGGCGCGGCGGCTGCGGTGCGTCGCGCTGAGGGCTCGTGTTGTGCCGAAGAAGCGTTCGCCATAACGTGCCTCGACGGAGGTCACCGGTGTCGGGGTCCAGCCGACACCGACCTCCCAGAAGCTGCCATCGTCGTCGTCGCGCAGGGTTTCGTAGTCGTTGAACTCCTCGCCCACGACGCCAAATACGCGCAGGGTGCGGCCAATGTTGTACCCGAGGGTTGCGCTGATCTCGCTGAACTCGCCCTCCAGCCCGTCTTCGTACTTCAGCCGGTCGTAGAAGCCCGCCAGCTGCCAGAACACGCGATCAAAGGTCGGGCCGCTGTCCAGGGTGTATTCCGCGCGGTTGCCGGTGCTGCTGGCCCGGTTGCTGCGGTGGTAGTGCCGCTCGTCGTAGGTGTAGCGAATGTCCTGGCGGGCAAAGGTGCCGAACTCGTTCTGCAGGTTGGGCGACACGCTGTAATACGAGGTCTCCTCGATGTTGCTGCGTGGCGTGCTGCCGCCGATGCCGACCGGGTCCAGCAGCGAGGTGGCCTGTTCCCGGCGCGAGGCGGTCACGTCGACAAAGAACGTGTCCTCGATGACCTCGGTCTGGTTGCGGGCGCGCAGCATGTGGGTCGTGCGGTCTTCGCTCGACTCGGACAGGTGGGTGCGATGGTTGAGCTGGTAGTCCACGCGGGTGTCATTGCGCACGCCGTCCCGGCGCAGGGTGAAGCCGGGGCGCGCATGCCCGATCAGGTCCGCATCCTCCTGCCCGCGGGGGGCCAGGCGGACGTTGTCGGTCGCCTCCACCCCCACCGTGACGCGCGGGGTGAAGTCCCACTCGGTGGCCAGGCCCGAGGCGGGCAGCGCCAGCGTGCCGCCGCCCAGCACGGCGATCAGACAGATCGCCCGGCCGTTCCGTACCGGGGCCTCCCTGCGGTGTGTGACCCGCACCCGTCCCTGGTTAGTGCTCATGGCTCACCTCCCCGTACGGGCGCTCGTGATAGTAGCCCGTGCCATAGCCAAGCCCCGGGGTGGAGGGCGCTCGGTTGAGTGCAGTCAGGACCACATCGCAGCCGGCGAGCTGCTGCATCGCGTTCTCCACGGAGGCGGCCGGGGTGCGCTCGGCGTCGACCACCATCACGACCTGTCCCATCCCGGCGGCCAGCACGCCCGGCTCGCTGGTGGCCAGTAGCGGGGGGGAATCGAACAGGATGATGCGGTCCTGATAGCGATCGTGAAGTTCGTCCAGCAAGGCCCGCATCCCGTCACTGGCCAGGATCTCGGTGGATCGCCCGTGCGGGCGCCCGGCGGGCAGCACCGAGAGGTTCTCGATGTTGGTCCGCATCAGGACATCGGGGATGCCAAGGTCCGGCTCCGTGAGGACATCCATCAGCCCGCGCTCGGCCTCGAACCCGAGGACCCTCGGAACGGTCGGCTGGGCCACATCGGCGTCGACCAGCAATACCGTGCGGTCGACCTCCATCGCCATGCTGATCGCCAGGTTGGTGGTCAGAAAGGTCTTGCCCTCGCGTGGCAGCGAGCTGGTCACCATGATCAGCCGTCCGCGGGGTATCCGCATTGCGGAGTGGCGCCCGAACGCGTTGTTCAAGAGCGGCCGCTTCATCATGCGGATCTCTTCGGCCAGGGTGGAGCGCTGGTCGCCGGGCACGATCAGCCCCTGCCGCCGCAGGTGCCCGAAGTCGATGCGAGCTGCCGCCGAGTGCTCGCCGTGCCCGGATGCCGGGGCCTCCGTGCCCCCCGCTTCCCGGTCCGTGTGTCCGGATGCTGCGTCGGCGGGCAGGGGCTGTATGGGAGCCGACCGGCTCTTGTCGAGGGCTTTTTCAATGATGCTCATGAGCGTCTGGCTCCCCTTGCCGTGCGCCGGCCCGCAGGGCCCGCGCCTCCATGGAACAAATGCATCCCGGTCCCTGATGCGTTGCGTGCGATACACCGGGCCGATGGCCGCGGCCGTTCATCGCAACAGGCTCAGCAGTTCGTCGAGAACACCGGCCGATCCGGTGAGGTAAAGACCCATGACCACGGCATACACCAGAAGGAGGGTGGCCAGGGCCATTGAAAAGGCCGACAGCTCCAGCCTGCGGCGGCGCCGTATCTGGGGTGTGCGTACGGCCGAGATGGTGCCCAGAACCGGGCGACCGGCGATCTCCGCGAGCTGCCGCCGATTGCTGACCGTCCGCCGCAGCTGTGAAAGCAGGAAGGCGAAGCCCGTGCCCGCGCCCAGACCGACCAGCAAGATGCCGGTGGCCATCAGTGGGCGGTCGGGTGCCGAGGGGGCTGTCGGTCGGCGCGGCGGCTCGAGGACGCGGAAATCGACCGAGTCGGTTTCCGACTCCACCGCGCCCGACATGATCGCCTGTTCGCGGCGGCTCTGGAGCTGGCGGTAGGAGTCGCGCAGTACGTCGTAGTTGCGGGTCAGCGCGGTCAGCTCCGACTCCACGGCCGGAGCGCGGTCGACGTCCTGTTCCAGCCGCGCGACCCGCGCCTGGAACTCTTCGATCCGGGTCTCCAGCATCGCGATCTCGCTCTCGGCGTCGGTGATCGCGGCCTGCAGCGCGTCGCCACCCCCGGTAGCCCCAATGGGTACGACCGCCGGGTTGCGCGCGTAGTCGGCGGCTTCGCGCGAGCGGCGCTCTTCCAGCTCCGAGAGGATGCGCCTTGCGGCGACGATGTCGGGGTGGTCGTCGGTGTAGCGATGCCGCATGGCATCGATGTTTTCCTGCAGGTCGTTGATCCGGCGGTCCAGCTCCGGGTTGCGGTACTGCGCCCTCACCGTGCCGCCACCCGACCGGCTCTCCTCGGCACGGCGCTGCAATGCGGCCAGGCGGCTGTGGGCCTCGCGCAGTTGCAGCTCTGCCTGGGCCACCTGTTCGCGGCCGCGTTCCAGGCGCGAATAGAAGTTGCCGTCGCCGCTGATAAAGCGCGCATTCTGCCGCTTGAAGTCTTCGATCTCGGCTTCCCTGGCCTGCAGCTGGCGCTCGTAGATCTCGATCTGGCGCTCGATGAATCGCTGCGAGGTGCTCAGATCCAGGCGCGAGTCGCCCAGGCCGCGCTCCATGAACAGATTCACCGTCTCGCGGACCACGCGCTCGGCCACATCAGGATTGCTGTGGCGAAAACGCACAGTGAAGATGTTTTCGCGCCGTTCGCCGTCCAGGGTCAGCCTGCTGCGCAGCAGGCTGACCTGCGCGTCGAGGTCGGCACTACCCATGTAGACGTCCAGGTCGCTTTGCCGGGCGATGGTCTCCAGGTTGTCGCGGCTGAGCAGGGTGCGCGTCACCATCCGCAGCCGCTCTTCTGTATCCGGGCGCACCGTCATCCCGCGCAGCAGCGGGTTCAGGACGGACTGAGTGTTGACGAATACCTGCGCATTAGCCTGATAGGTATCCGGGAGGCTCTGGATGTAAGCCCATCCGCCCAGACACACAATCCAGGCAATCGGCAGAATCCACCAGCGTCGGCGCCAGGTGGCGCGCGCCCGCTGAACAAAATCCTGAACAATCTTTTCCATTTCTTGTTGCCCCCTGTTAAACCCTTTGACGTTCAATGACGCCTTGTGGGTCTTCGAACGGAGTAACAGTTCTCCGGTAAAAGGGTTCCCCGCAAGGTCGATTGGCACCTTGCTTGAGCCCCACCTCGGGAGACGTCTAGGGCTATTGAAGATCGTTTGTTTTCCCTTGTCTACACGTGTCGAGAATGTTTACACCTGAAAAAATTTTGAAGCTGAGTTTTCTAATAAATTTTCGCGGTTTTATAACGGATCAGGGATTTACGTTAACTGGTACGCAGTTTGCTGGGCTTTGTTCGATTAGGCTCGAAACGGCTGCGGCAGGGGGGTGGCCTGGCGGTTGGGAGGGATTCTCAAATGCACGACGATCTGGGCCAGAGAAGTCTCGCGCAGAATCTGGCGGAGTTCTGGCATCCCGCCATGCTCAAGCGGAACTGGAGCGAGCGCCTCGCACTGATGAACGACATCTACCGACAGCTCCATCGGTTCAGTGCCAGTGACGAAGAGTACGAGTCCTGGGCCGGACAGCTGGTGGAGGCCGTAATCGACCGGCTCGGGGAGCCACCGATTACGGATCCGGCTCAGGCCGATCTCTACGCCTGTTCGCCGAACCCGAGGCACTGGTCGGCCGCATTCGCCTGGCGCTACGGCCGCAAGACACCCGGCCGGCCCGAGCAGCGCTGCTGGCCTCGGTATGCGGTCAACCTGCTGACCGAGATCGGCATCCGAAAGGAGTGGCGCAAGTGCCGCCTGATGGATCTTTCGCGGGGTGGCGCGCGGATTGCACTGGTCGGGCAGTACCCGTATTTGCCGCCGGATACCGCCTTGCAGCTAATGCTCCCGACCGCCGGGACCTTCGATGCCGTCGTGGTATCCGATCGCCGAGTGGGTCTGGGCCTGCGTTTTCTCAGGCGCAATGGTCCGGGTCAACGCATCGACACGACGGCTTGAAGGCATGCGCCTCTGGCCGGGGAAATCCGTATTGAATTACGCAATGGAGGACGAACGTTTGTATACCCATGCTGGCGTCGAACCGGGACGCCCCACCTCAGATCGTTGCCTGCCGGATGGGCACTCCCCGTCCTATCAGGTGTATCTCGCCACGGGCGCCCGGGCGCGTCGCATCCACTATCGGATGCGCTACGCGGTGTACTGTCTGGAGACTGGTTTCGAAGCGGCCGAGCGTTACCCGGAAGGTTTCGAGCGCGACATCCACGACGAGCACGCCGCTCATTTTCTGGTGCGGATGGGCGGGCTGTACGACGGCGGGCACTGGGTTGGCGCCATGCGTCTGATCCGGCCGGAGGCGGGTCTCCTCCCGACCATGGCCGCCGGGCATCTGTTTGAGGATGCCTTCGCGACGCCCAGGGTCGAGTCCCCGCGGGTGCTCGAGGTTTCCCGTCTGATTGCTCGTGGTTCACCGGAACGCGGATCGCCGCGTTTGCTGTATCACCTTTGCCAGGCCGCCCAGGCCTATGCCGAAGACCACGGGTATGACTTTCTGCTGTTCATGATTCGACCAGCCCTCGCGCGTCTGCTCCAGCGCCACCATATCCCCATCGAGCTGTGTGGCGAGGCCTGTGATCACCGGGGGCTGCGGCTGCCGTTTCGTGCATTGACTGCCGAGTCCGGCGTGGCGCTGTCCGCCTGGCGCCGCCGGCTGGGGCTGGGCGACGCACCGGTGCGCCCCCACTATGCGCAACTGGCCGGACACCCACCGCTCCCGTACCGCGCGGCGCCGGGGTACAAGCGTTGCTGGCGCCCGCGTGTGTATCACGCCCCAAGGGCTATGGAAGTGCCCTGTGCAGGATGACCCGCTCATCACGGCATTCTGCCGCTATTTTTCTCTGGTGAAGCCGGACAAGGAGCAGCTGGAGGCGGTGTACCGACTGCGCTACGAGGTCTACTGCCGAGAGTTTCGTTACGAGTCTCCGGAGAGCTGCCCGGGCGAGCGCGAGATCGACGAATATGACGCCCAGTCCACGCATTGCCTGCTGGAGCATGTGGTGAGCGGTACCCACGCGGGCTGCGTCCGGGTCGTGCATGTTGACGCGCGTCAGAAGATCCACGAACTCCCGATGGAGCGCCACTGCGATAACTGCTTTTACGAGACCGAATTTCGCCCGGACCGGCTGGAGCGGGACGCGATCTGCGAGGTCTCCCGACTGGCCGTCAATGGCCTGTTCCGGCGACGTCTGGGGGAGTCGGTCACTCCTGTCGGGGACCTTCATCTGCTGAATGTGCCTCTGGAACAGGCGCGTACCTTCCCGCTGCTGGCGTTGAGTCTGTTCATGAGTGCGGTCGCCATGATGGAGATCGAGGGCCGCTCGCATGCCTTCGCCATGATGGAGCCGTCTCTGGCGCGCATCCTGCGTCGCCACGGCCTGAAGGTGAAGCAGATCGGCACGCTTCAGAACTACCATGGTCGCCGCGCGCCGTTTCATATTAGTCTGCTTACAGCCCTGGCCGGGATTCACCGTTCACCGTCGCTGAGCCAGCTGTATGCACACTCCTATGCCAATCTCTCCGACCCCCATCCCTCCGACTCTCTCTGGGACGCGATTGCCAGCGCGGCCTGATGCCTGAATTCGACTATCACGCGGCGTTCCGGCGCACCCATGGCTGGGTGACCTGGCCGGAGATGGAACGCCTGCGCGGTGCGCGGGTGGCGATCGCCGGTCTTGGGGGTGTCGGCGGGAGCCATCTGCTGACGCTCGCCCGCCTGGGGGTGGGGCGCTTTCATATCGCGGATTTCGACTGCTTCGAGCTGCACAACATGAACCGCCAGGCGGGGGCCGGCATGTCCCGTTTGGGCCGACCCAAGGTCGAGGTCCTGCGCGAGATGGCGCTGGACATCAATCCGGAGCTCGAGATCACCACATTCCCGGAGGGGGTGTACCAGCACAATCTGGAGGCCTTCCTGCAGGGTGTGGACCTCTACGTCGACGGGCTCGACTTTTTCGTGTTTCAGGTCCGCCGCGAGGTCTTCGCCGCGTGCGCGGAGCGGGGGATCCCGGCGATCACCGTGGCCCCGCTCGGCATGGGGGCCGCATTGCTCAATTTCCGCCCGGGTGGTCTGTCGTTCGATGACTACTTCGACCTGCGCGATGGATTGCCCGACGAGGAGCTGGCGCTGCGTTTCATGATGGGCCTGGCCCCGTCGATGATGCAGATGGGCTATCTGGCCGATCCTGCCGCCGTCGACCTGAGGGCGCAGCATGGCCCGTCCACCGTGATGGCCTGCGAGCTGTGCGCCGGGGTCATGGGTACCGAGGCCCTGAAGATCCTGCTGGGACGTGGCCGTGTCGTCTGGGCCCCGCGCGGCGTTCACTTCGATGCCTATCGCCAGCGCCTCGCCCGCACCTGGCGCCCCGGTGGCAACCGCAATCCCCTGCAGCGCCTGCTGCTGGCGATCGGACGACGTCGACTCGCACGTCTCCGGGCCCAGGTCTGAACAGCAGCCATCCAGCCTCGCGTTTCGTATGTTCGGACATAAAAAAACCCCTCGTCCGAAGACGAGGGGCCGGGAGAGGCTTTCCACCCAGGGGGGAGCAGAAGGCCCAACCACAAGGGCTGCTAGGCAGCCAGGCCAGTCTCGCGGCGGCGGCGTCGCGTGGCGACGAAGCCGAGCATTACCAGCCCGGTTCCCAGCAGAAGCAGCATGCCCGGCTCGGGTACCCCGAACCACCGGGCGTCGGCCGAGCCGACCACATCAAAGGTAGTGCGCTGATCGACTTCCTCGAAACCCTCGATAAAGTCGAACTGACCCGATACTCGGACATTCATGTAGAACGGGTCCGGACTGGTGAAGAATTGCTTGCCTTCATCCGTCAGCATCCACTCGTTGAAGATGAGCGCGAAGCTGCCGATATCGTCCGAGCCGGGTTCAAAGCGACCCGCGCCCCGCTCGAAGATGTCGGACCAGCCTACGAGGATGTCATCACCCGTGCCGCCAAGGGCCACACCGTCGGCCGCATCGCCCGAGTTAAACCCGAAGGTGGTATCCAGATTCGGATCCAGGTAGAGCGCGATCGAGCCGGTGGTGCCGGTGAACTCGCCCGAACCCGCGTCGAAAGTCCCGGAGGACTCGAACACGGCATACAGGCCATAGAACAGATCACCGTCGTCCCCGCCGGCGCCCAGACGATTGCTGACGCCTGTACCCCCAAGGAAGTACTGACCTACGTTCCAGTAGGCCGCCGCGTCGAAGGAACCGTCGGTATCGAGGGTCAGCAGCTCCTCATACCCGCCGGTAATACGGTCAACCTGACGTTCGCCGACCGCGATCGTCGAGAGATCGAGCTGCGAATCATCAATCGTGAAGACGCCGGCATGTGCGGTGCTCGCAAGCCCCAGACTGGCCACTGCCAGTACCGCCCCCAGCGCTGTTTGCTTGAACCTTTCCATGTTGTAATCCTCCACCAGTTAGCATCAATTTGTTTGGGTTAACGCTTACTTCCACTTCAATTTGCTAGTCGTCCTGTCTTGCGAGTGAAGTAAAGCAGGCTGCGTGCCAAAAGTGTTAACTATCGGATTTTCAAGGCGTTTGTTTTGTTTTTCCTTGGTCCTGGAAAAGGCCTTTGTAAAAAAAACGGACGGCGGAGTTGGGGGCTCGGCCGTTCTTTCCGTGAAGGAGATGTCACATGTCCAAGCGTGCCAAGACCCGCGACGAGATTGCCGAGGCCTACAAGTCGCCACCCTGGTGGTACGACGCGCGGGGGTTTTTCATCCTGACCTTTGCCTACAACAGCACCCTGGGCGCCCAGATCCGTTTTTTTGGCCGCAACATGGGGGCCCGGCATCTGGAGATCGGCTGCGGTACGGGGACGTTGCTGGAGATGGCGATCAAGTGGCGGCGCCGGCGCAAACTGCCGGAGAGCGAAATCGTTGGCGTGGATTACGCCGAATCCATGCTGGCGGGCGCGCGCCACCGCTTCGCAAAGGACGAGCACGTGACTGTCAAACACGCCGACGCCGCGGAGCTGCCGTTCGCCGACGGCGAGTTCGATACGGCCAACATCGCCAACTCGGTACACTGCTTTCCGGATGTGGACGGCGCCATCCACGAGGCCTTTCGGGTGCTCAAGCCGGGGGGCACCCTGGCCGCGAACGTCCTGCTGTATCCGCGCACGCCGCAGCCACTCAAATTGATTGCCGAACGCATCAACCGCTGGGGCATGCGCAAAGGCATCCTGCATACCCCGTACGAGGCCCGCGATATCCTGAGTCGCTTCACCAGCGCCGGGTTCCAGGTGGTCGACTCCTCGATCTCGGGCAATTGCTACAACCTGCTGTTGAAGAAATCGCAGTAGTCCTGGCGCCAGTTTCGACGCTGGCCGGAAAAGCTGAAGCCCACGCGGACGTGGGCTTCAGCTCGGCGCGTCTTTCTCGCTTTTCCGGTTTTACAGCGACTCGTGAAGCGACTGCGCCCGTTCGCGTTCCGGGAAATCTTCGTGGGCCTCCAGCAGCTCCGTCAGCAGGGCGCGCGCCTGTTCGGTTTCGCCGCTGGCCTGGTAGGCCTGTGCCAGATGGAACCCGATATCCGGTGCCTGCGGGCTCATCCGGTAGGCCCGCTGCAGGGTCTCCAGCGCGTTCTCGGTGTCGCCGCCCTCCAGCAAGACCACGCCCAGGGTGTCGAGAATCGCGGGCTGATCCGGGGCCAGTTCGACAGCCCGCTGGGCATACTCGCGGGCGCGGGGGTTGTCGGTCTCGCGGGCCAGCCATGCCGCATTGTTCAGCGCGATGACATCGTTGGGCCGCTGTTCCAGCACGGTTTCGTAGGTTTCCAGGGCTTCGGCCTCGTGGCCGGCGTTGATCTGCGCCGAGCCGAGCAGGTGGCGCGAGGCGAGATCATCGGGGTGGTCCTGCAGCCAGCCCTGCAGCGTCTCCAGGGCCGCGTCGGAATGGCCGGCCCGCTGCTGAACCTGGTATTTCTCCACCAGCCAGTCGCGTCGGGACTCACGCTCAAGGGCGCGTTCGTAGCCCTCGATTGCCTTGTCGAGCTCGCCGGCTTGTGCGTCGAACCAGGCCTGTTGCGCGATCACCTGCGCCGCCTCCGGGGCCCGCTCCGCAACGGGCTCGAAGACCTGACGCGCCTCGTCGACCTCGCCGGCCAGACTCAGGTGGCGGGTCAGCACCATGCGCGCGCTCATGTGGCTGGAGTCGATCGACAGCGTCTCGCGCAGGGCCGTGACGGCCTGCTCGGTCTCGCCCAGCGCGGCGAGATTGCGCGCCTGCCGGAAGCGCAGCTCCGCGGCATCCGGCCGCAGTACGGCCAGGTGCCCAAGCGTCTGTGCCGCGCCCGCGAAGTCCCCCTCGCGCTCCTGCAGATCGACCAGCAGGCCCAGCACTCGGGTGTCGTTGGGGTGATGTTCGCGGGCTTTTTCCAGGGTCGATCGGGCGGCGGCGTGATCCTCCTGCTGGTTCTGGGCGCGTGCCAGCATCAGGTAGGGCTCGATCCGATCCCGGTGCGCCTCGATTGCGTCCTGCAGCCAGCGCTTGCCGGCCTCCATCTCGCCCTGCTGGAAATGCAGTGTCGCCAGCCGAATCGCCGAGGTGGGATGCCCGGGGTCGCGTTCCTGCAGGTCCTCGAGGATCTCGCGGGCCGTCTCCAGGTTGCCCTGGCGGACCTCGAGCGAGCTCAGGTTCAGGGCCAGGGTGCTGTTGTCCGGATGGAGTGACAGTCCTTCCTGATAGATCAGGCGGGCCTCGTGGGTTTCGCCCATCCCCAGCAGGGCGGCGCCCATCAGGTTGAAGCCCTGCGGGTTTTCCGGGTCCTTGTCGCGCAGACGCTGGGTGGCTTCCAGGGCCTGCTCGTACTGCCCATCCCGGATATGCGCCAGGGCCACCGAGTAGTCGGCCAGGCGTACATCCGCGCTTTCGCTGGCGACTCGGTGCAGCAGCGCCATGCCTTGCTCGTGGTCGCCGTGCCGCACCAGGGCAATCCCCAGCATCTCCTGCAGTTCCGGGCGGTCCGCGCGGTTGGCCAGGGCCTCGCGCAGGACCTCGATCCCGCTTTCAGTGTCGCCCTCGCCGATATAGAGCGCGGCCAGCTGATCGCCCAGGGCTTCGATCAGGTCGGGCCGCTCGCTCAGTGCCTCGGCCAGGATCCGTCGAGCATCCTGCGTGCGGCCCTGTTCAATGCGCAGCTGGGCCAGCAGCCGATAGCTCATCGCGTTGGCCGGGCCCAGCGCATGGTGGCGCTCCAGCAGGCGTTCCGCCTGGGACCAGTTGCCTTCTTCCAGCTGGATGGCCGCCAGATAGGGCATCGCGAGGCGGTAGTTGGCCGAGGCCGCCAGCGCCTCTTCCAGGTGGGGGCGAGCCTGCAGGGGTTCGCCCGTCTCGAACTCGATCAGCCCCATCAGGAAGTGGCCGCCGGCGTGGTTGGGTGCGCCATCCTTGAGGAATTTGCCATCGGCCCGGGCCTCGTCGAACTGCCCCAGTTCGACGTGCATCAGCCCGCGCTTCAGGCGTTCGGCGATCGCATCCGGGCGCAACTCGACGGCGCGGCTAAAGGCCTTGAGTGCAGCCTCGGGGTCGCCCTGCACCCGTTCCAGGTCTCCCTTGAGGGACCAGGCAGGCGAAAATTCGGCGTCCGTTTCCAGGGCCGCATCGGTCATCTTCATGGCCTGCTCGGCGTCGCCATCGGACATCGCCTTGTAGGCGCGCGCCAGATGAATCTCGACCAGATCGTCATGCGCCTCGCGGGCGGCCTCAAGATAATCCGATCCGGCAGTGGCGTCTCCCGCCTGATAGGCCGCCAGCGACCGATAGGCCAGCAGGCGCGCGGCATCCTCGCCTTCCAGGCCATCGGCCTCGGGGATCTCGGCGATTGCCCCACTGCCACCCAGCATGAACAGCAGCCGCGCCAGGGGCAGGGCGTACTCGTTCGGGTCCGCGCCCGTCTCCAGGGCTCGTTGCAGGTGGCGCACGGCCGGTTCCGGCTGCTGGTCGCGCAGATAGGCGAGGCCCAGGCGGCCGCGCACCTCGGGGTCCGGATTGCGCTGCAGCACGTTGCGATACTCGATGGTGGCCGCGGCATATTCGCCTGCCTCCATGTGGCGCTCGGCGCGTTCGCGGTGCTCGGCCTCGGTCGGGGTGCCCAGCGCGTCGCAACCGACCAGGGTCAGCGCCATCAGCAACGGGGCCAGGCGCGGGAGGGTGCGGCGGGGCGCGCCCACCACACGGGATACAGAACGGGGAGTCTTCATGGCG
Source organism: Thioalkalivibrio sp. ALJ2 (assembly GCF_000378325.1). Taxonomy (NCBI): domain Bacteria; kingdom Pseudomonadati; phylum Pseudomonadota; class Gammaproteobacteria; order Chromatiales; family Ectothiorhodospiraceae; genus Thioalkalivibrio; species Thioalkalivibrio sp. ALJ2. Next base: position 46,810 of record NZ_KB899554.1, on the reverse strand, counting down.
GGTTTACCTCAGGCCAAATTTGTCGAGCAGGCTGTAGAGCGTCGGCCGTGTGATTCCGAGCTGGTCGGCGGCCTGGGCAATGTTGTTCTTGCTGCGGGCCATCGCCTTCAGGATGGCCTCGTGTTCTGCGCTGTCGCGGATATCGCGTAGTCGTACCGCCGGGGCCTCGCCCTCGGGCGGCTCCAGGCCCAGGTCCTTTGCGGTAATCAACTGGCTGTCGGCCATGATCACGGCGCGGCGGATCAGGTTTTCCATCTCGCGCACGTTGCCCGGCCAGTCATAGGACTCGATCGCGTGGGTGGCGTCCTGGGTAAAGCCGCGGCGCGGCCGCCGCTGATCCTGGGTGAAGCGGTCGAGCAGGTAGTGCGCGATCAGCGTTGCATCCCCCTTGCGCTCGCGCAGGGGAGGAATCGAGACCGAGATCTCGCTGATGCGGTAATACAGGTCTTCGCGGAACTCGCCCTGCTGGATCAGCGCCTTCAGGTCCTGGTTCGTGGCGCCGATGATGCGCACGTTGACCGGGATCTCGCTGCGACCGCCGAGGCGTTCGATCTTGCGCTCCTGCAAAAAGCGCAGCAGCTTGGCCTGCAGGCTGTGCGGCAGGTCACCAATCTCGTCCAGGAACAGGGTCCCGTTGTTGGCGTGTTCGATGCGCCCGATGGTCTGCCGTGTGGCCCCGGTAAAGGCGCCTTTCTCGTACCCGAACAGTTCGCTTTCCAGCAGGTTCTCCGGGATCGCCGCGCAGTTGATCGCCACGAAGCGTTCATCCGCGCGCCCGCTCAGGTCGTGCAGCGCGCGTGCCAGCACCTCCTTCCCGGTGCCACTCTCGCCCAGCAGCAGCACGGTGGCGTCCGAAGGTGCGACACGCTCGACTACTCGGCAGACATCCAGCATTCCCGGGTCGGCGGTGATGACCCCGCTCAGGGACGCCCCGGGCTTGCGCGCCAGCTTGCGGTTCTCCGCCTCGAGGCCGTACAGGTGGGCGGCGCGATCGACGATCATCCGCAGCAGGTCGGATTCGACCGGCTTGATGTAGTAGTCGTAGGCGCCCAGGGCCACGGCCTTGAGCGCGTTCTCGCGATCGTCATTCCCGGTGACAACGATGACCTTGGTCTCCGGGTCCATCGCCAGGATGTCCTGCAGCAGGGCCAGGCCCTCGGAAGCATTGGCCGGGTCTGGCGGAAGGCCCAGATCCAGTGTCACCAGCTCCGGCTGATGGCGCCGCATCCTGGACATGGCGCTTTCGCGGTCCTCGGCCTCCAGGATCTCGTATCCCTCAAAACACCAGCTCAGCTGGTTGCGCAGACCCTGATCGTCTTCGACGATGAGAAGCTTCAGCATGGAACCCTCGCAATCACCTGCGGCCTTCATGACGGTTCAGCCATGGCCGGTGCCATCTGCAAGGGGAGCTTCAGGGTAAAGATCGTTCCGACGCCGGCCTCGCTGTCGACGGTGATGCGTCCTCCCATGCGCAAAACTCGATCCCGCGCCTCATATAAACCAATCCCCATCCCTGCATTTCCCTTGGTGGTTTGAAAGGGCTTGAAGAGCCGATTTTTTAGAAAAGCCGGCTCCATACCGCTCCCCGTGTCTTCAATTTGAACAATAGCCCAACCCCCTTCGGTGTAAAGATTGAGATTGATTGAGCCGTCATCCGGCGTAGCTTCTTGAGCATTTCTTACAAGATTGAGTAGTACATTTTTAAGTCCCTCCTGGTCCCCGATGACGGCCGCGGGTTCGCGCAGGTCGAGCCGCGGCAGGGGCGAGCGGTGGCTGCTGGCCTCGGAGACCTCGGCGAGAAGCCGATCCAGCGGGATGATGCGGCTCGGTGTGTCGGGCGTGGCCTGGGCGTGGCGCAACTGGGCCAGGGTCCGCTCCAGCCGGTCGCGGGCATTGCTCACCGTGTTCAGGGCATCGCGGACAAAGTCCGGGTTGGACAGGTGACGCTCCGCGTTGGAGCACACCAGGGACAGCTGGGCCGAGACGTTCTTGAGGTCGTGCACCAGAAACGCCGCCAGTCGGTGAAAGGCCTCGAACTGGCGGGCCTCCAGCAGGGCCTCGTCGGTCTGCACCAGCGCGACATACACCGCGAGCTGGCGCCCGGCGGTCTTCAGGAGGTCGCGTTCCTCCCAGTCGATCTTGCGCGGCGCGCGGGGCTGGGCGAGCACGACGAACCCCTGCAGACGCTCGCCCTTGAGCAGCGGCACCACCACCCACAGGCGCGTGTTCTGCGCCAGCCATTCGGGCAGTTGCAGGCCCTGATACAGCTCGGGGTCTCGGCGGTATTCGTTGAGGTCGATCACCCAGCCGGTGCGCGCGACGAACTCCACCAGTGCCCCGTCGGGCTCCTCCGGGGGATAACTCGGATCGCCCAGGTTCAGTACCCCCTCCAGGGCGTAGGGGCCGTTGCGGTCGCGCACCCACAGCAGCCCCCCAGGGCTGTCCACCAGTTCGCCGATCGCCTGGATGGCGCGTTGGCGGAACGGGATCTCGTCATCCTCGGCCGAGAGCGTTCCGGTAAACCGCAGCCACTCCTGGCGGTAATCGAACGAGTAGCGAAAGAAGTGCTTGGCCAGGAAGACGCGCAGACGCGACCGCAGACTGCCCGAGGCGACGATGACGGCCAGCAGCAACGCCGCGCCGAACAGAAACACTACCTGCAGGAAGGCACCCAGATCGCCCCCGACATGCCGCAGGTAGTACCCGGCGGCCCCGATGGCGAACAGATAAAGCCCGGCGCCGATCAGCGCCGCGGTGTGAAACAGCAGGTGGCGCGAGACCACCGGGGCCTCGCGGGCCTGCAGCGGCCGGCGGGCCAGCGAGATCGCGAGCAATGGCACGATGAGCGCATTGACCAGGCCGCGGGCCTGCCAGGCCGGGCTGTTGATCGCCCCGAACAGTACGAGATCGGCAAACAGGAAGAGGTCGAAGGCGAACATCGCCCCGAGGCCCAGGCTCAAGAACTTGATCTCCCAGCGCCGCTGCAGGGGCGTATTGCGAAAGACCTGCTCGACCAGCACCAGGCCCAGCACCGCCATGCCCAGCATCGCAGTGCCCACCCAGGCGCCATAGGTTATCGGGAGCGGCAGTGCCAGGGCAGCGAACACGCCGAACATCAGCGCGGCGGTGACGATCATCGCCGTGCGCAAGGGTGCGGGTGGGCGCGTGCTCGGCTCGCCGCGACGGGCGAGCAGGGCGAACAGGACCGCGAACCACCCGGCGTTGCGCAGCACCTCGAAGGCCCCGCCGGAGACCGGTGCCTCGCCGATCTCGTGCGCCACGAGCGCCATGTGCAGCGCCCAGATCACCGACAGCAGCGCCGCGCCCGCGACCCACAGGCTCCCCGGGCGCTGCCGCCAGGTCCACAGGGCCAGCACCACCAGGACGAGAAAGGCGAGGGCGGCCAGGAGATAGCTGGGCGCGGCGAGATTCATGGCTCAGCGGGCCCCGCGGCCAAACAGGACGACGCGGACCGTCTCGAACAGGATCATCAGATCCATGAACAGGCTGTGGTTCTTGACGTAGTACAGGTCGTACTGGAGCTTCTGCCGGGCATCCTCGACCGATGCGCCGTAGGCGTAGCGCACCTGCGCCCACCCGGTGATACCGGGGCGGATGCTGTGGCGCGCGAGGAAATACGGGATCTGCTCGCTGAGCTGCTCCACGAACACCGGGCGCTCCGGGCGCGGCCCCACGAACGACATGCGCCCCTGAAACACGTTGATGATCTGCGGCAGCTCGTCGATGCGTAGCTTGCGGATTACCCGGCCCACGCGCGTGATGCGGTCGTCGTCACCGCTGGCCCAGCGGGCCACGCCGTCCCCTTCGGCATCCATGCGCATGCTGCGGAACTTGCAGATCTCGAACGGCGTGTTGCCCTGGCCGACCCGGGTCTGCCAGTAGAGCACCGGCCCCGGGCTGTCGAGCTTGATGGCGATCGCGGTCAGCAGCATTACCGGCAGGGTCGCCACCAGCAGGGCCGTGCTCGCCAGCAGATCGAAGCTGCGCTTGACCAGGGCGCGTGCGCGGTGCTGGCGGAAGCCCCCGCCAAACACCAGCCAGCTGGTGTTGATCCCGTCCAGCTGGAGCTGGCGGTCCTCGCGCTCGAAGAAAGTCGACAGGTCCGTGATGCGGATGCCGTTGAGCTTGCATTCCAGCAGCTGGTTGATCGGCAGGTTCTCGCGGCGCTCGCGCATGCCCACCACGATTTCCTCCACCCGCAGCGAGCGCGCCACATCCAGCAGGCTGGTCTTGTCGTCCAGCACCCGGAGTCGTTGCTGGTCCACCAGCCGATCGGTCTCGCGCTCGGTCGCCACATAGCCGACGACCTGATAGGTGGCATCGCCCCCGTCGGGTCCGGCATGGCGTACCTCCAGTGAGCGCGCACGGCTGCCCGTGCCCAGGACCAGGATGCGCCGCTTGAAGGCATCGGTCTCCGACAGCCCGCGAAAGAGGCTGCGCTCGGCCGTCAGGCTTGCCAGCAGGATCACCGCGCCACTGCCCACGATCGTCGGTGTCAGTACGCTGCTGGCCGTGAGCAACCCGTAGATCGCCAGCGCGCCACCCGCCAGGACCAGAGCCCCGCCCAGGCGCACCACAGCGGATCGCAGGCTGAACCTTGCCAGGCACTCCTGCTCGTAAAGCCCCACCAGCATCACCGCGAACAGCACCACCGCCACGGCGATCAGGAGTTCCGGCATCCAGGGGGCGACCGGGCCCAGCGACAGGGCGAACAGGGCGAGCGTCAGGTAGAGCGCGATGTAGATCGCAACCAGCTCCAGCCCCACCAGCGCCAGGATCCGTCGCGATACGTAATGTCCAAGTATGCGCATGCTCAAGATGCCCCCCGGTCACCTCCCCCAGAGCCGGGGAGGCGATCGATGCCTGTTTCTTTCCCGAAACCGGGTTGTCCGCTCGGCTTGTAACCTGCGGGCGCGGCAAGAGGCCTTGCCGTGCCCGCACCGGTCAGAAGCGGCGTTCCGGGATGATCAGGATGTCGCCCGGCAACATGTCCACGTTGGCCGAGATGTCGCCCCCGTAGATCAGGTCGTTCAGGCGGACGCGGTACTGCTGGCGTTCGCCGTTTTCGTTGCGCACCAGCACGGCGCGGTTGCCGGCCGCGAAATCGGTAATCCCGCCGACCGCGATCATCACATCCATTACGGTCATCTCTTCGCGGTACTGCAGCGCCTGAGGCTCGGCCGCCTGGCCGATCACGCGCACCTGGCGGGCATAGGGGCCAGCAAAACTGGTCACCATCACCGTCACGATCGGGTCGCGGAGGAAGTCGGAGAGCTTGTCTTCCATGTCCCGCGCCAGCTCACTGGGGGTTCTGCCGCTGGCCTGCACGTCTTCCACCAGCGGCGTGGTGATCTGGCCATCCGGCCGCACCGCCACTGCGGTGGACAGATCCGGGTTGTTGCGAACCGCGATATTCAGCGTGTCTCCGGGACCGATGATGTACTGGTCCACCACCGTTTTTTCCACGGTCGAGGGGGCATCCGGATAGGGCGTGGTGGTGCAGGCGCTGGTCGTCACCAGGACGAATGCCAGGGACAAAATGAGAACAATAAAAGCACTTTGTGGGCTGGTCTTGACGGTCATCGCTTGTCTCCCCTTTGGGCGTGTAAGGAAACGCTTCCGCTTCCTTGAGTCAGTCCAATTTGACACCGCCGACTTCATTGTCCGGCGAAACCCGGACCCGGCCCTGATCGTGCCCGGACCCGTCTCCGTTTAGCCTCGAAACGGTGCGGGCAATAGCAAGCACTTAGTTAGTATTGGCTATTCCCCTGGATAATCGATGTTAGACGTGGCACCCGGCCCAGACCATCAGTCTTTAGACTGACGATGGGGTGTTTTCCGTTCGGTTTATTTGGTCCTTTCAAATCCCGTTGGTGGGCCCAAAATAGGGTCCTTGATTTTGCGTCTACTACCGGGGAAAAACGTTGGACCCCATCCCTCTGCGTCTGCTAGCCAATTGGCTTCTTCTGCCTCCTTCCGGTCCTCTCATACTTGCCATTGTCGGGTGGGTTATTTACCGAACAAATGTTGGAAAATTGCTGTTGGTAATCGGCCTTCTATTGAGCTATTCCTTGTCTACTCCTGTATTTAGTTACGCCCTCATGAAGCCCTTACAGGAGGGTTTTGCGCCGCCGGACGACAACCAGCTGGCGGACGCACAAGCGATTGTGGTGCTGGGGGCCGGGTATCGCAGTGGAGCCGAGGAGTTCTCGGGCGAGACCGTCCACGACCTGGCACTGGTGCGCCTGCGTTACGCGGCGTACCTGCACCACCGCACCGGGCTGCCCGTGATGGTTTCGGGCGGGGGCCCCGAGGAGCGAGTTCCAGAAGCCGACTACATGGCAGAGGTACTGAAGGAATATGGCGTCCACCCGATCCTGCGGGAACCCAATGCGCGCGACACCTGGGGCAATGCCCGGCACTCCGCCGAGCAGCTGCATGCAGAGGGGATCGAGCGCGTGGCACTCGTGAGCCATGCCCATCACATGCCGCGCGCCACTTGGTCATTCGAGCGCGCGGGCCTGGAGATTATCCCGGCCCCGACCGGTGCCTTTGTGCCGCGTGATAGCGGCTGGTCCCTGGAGGCCTTCCGCCCACAGGCCAGTGCGCTCTGGGCCAGCTGGCTCGCGCTGCACGAGTACTGGGGCATGGCCTGGTATCGCTGGCAGTACGGGCCCGAATAGCCCGGCACGCCACTCATTTATGTACAGCCGTTCGATCAACGACGAGGCGAAGGTTTGGCGATGAAAATCCTGGTAACCGGTGGAGCGGGCTATATTGGTTCACATGTCGTGCGCCAGTTGCTGGCCGATGGTCACGATGTCGTCGTCTACGACAATCTCAGCACGGGGCACCGCTGGGCCATTGGGCATGCCGCGCTGATCGTTGGCGACATGGCCGACCGCCAGCGCCTGCACAGTGTCCTCGGGGAATATGCGTTCGACGGCGTCCTGCACTTCGCCGCCAGGATCGTCGTCCCGGAGTCGCTGGCCGATCCACTCGGATACTACGGCAGCAACACCCGTAACACCCTGAACCTCCTGGAGGGGTGTCAGGCGACAGGCGTGCGTTTCCTGGTCTTTTCGTCGACCGCCGCGGTGTACGGTATCCCGGCACAAAACCCCGTCGACGAAACCAGCCCGCTGCTGCCCATCAACCCCTATGGCGCATCCAAGGTCATGTCCGAGCGGATGATCGCCGACTTCGGTCAGGCGAGTGATCTGCGCTACGTCTGCCTGCGCTATTTCAACGTGGCCGGCGCGGCCCCTGACGGGACGCTGGGCCAGGCCACTCCCAACGCGACCCACCTGATCAAGGTCGCCTGCCAGGCCGCCCTGGGCGAGCGCGAAAACATCACCGTCTTCGGGACCGATTACCCAACCGCCGATGGCACCTGCGTAAGGGACTACATCCACGTCGAGGATCTCGCCGCCGCCCACCTGCGCGCGATGGACTACCTGGTGGCGGGCGGCCCCTCGCAGGCCCTCAACTGCGGCTATGGCCACGGCTACAGCGTGTTGCAGGTCCTCGAGTCCGTGCAGCGCATCAGCGGTTACCGATTCCCCGTGATCCATGGTCCCCGCCGTGCCGGCGATCCGCCAGCCCTGACCGCAGACGCGTCCCGCATCCGCGACCTGCTGGCCTGGTCACCCGAGTACGACGACCTGGACCTCATCGTCCGCCACGCCCTCACCTGGGAACGCCGCATGACCACCGCAGCCGCACCCCCACTGGCCGTCCGCCTCCACCCCCTGCCCATGCCGGAAACCACCGCCCACGCCTACAGCGCCCCCTGATCCTCCGTTGAGGCGGCCGTCCGCAAGCGGGCAGCCTCTCCCGTTACAGGACCGTGCGGCGGTTTCGGTTACGAGCCTTTCGGGGGGGCGAGAGAGTACATCCCTCATGCCTCGTCTCCCATCAATTCATCGCGCTTGAGTAAGCGCTGGTAGCCGGGTGCGCTGCCGCCTCAGTGACGGGCGGAAGAGTGTCGGCGTCCGTTGGGCGAGCGGGCGGTTGGCCTCGCGGGCTCGCGATAGCTCGATGATTCCAGCGGCATGAAATCCGGTTTCCATCGGGACTGTATGGGAAAGGCTGGGTCGAACCTGGTACCATGCCGCGCAGGGCTTGGCTGGCTACTTTGGGTGAGGCCATTCATATTGCTGCTGGGCGCCCTTGATCCATCCGGGGAGCCAAGCCAGATCAGAGTCTTTGGGTTGCGGTCCCTTGAGTCCACACTCCCAGATCGTGAGAACGCGCCAGCCTGAAGCGAGAAGCGTCTCCCGGTTGCGGCGGTCTCGCCTGATGTTGGCTGCAAATTTCGCCTGCCAGCGGTCTTGATTGGTGGCGGGGGTAGTACAGAGCCGGCAACCCTGATGTCGATGCCAGAAACAGCCATGTACAAAGACAGCAAGGTTGTGCTTTTTGAGTACCAGGTCCGGTTTTCCGGGGAGTGCCGAAACGTGCAGCCGATAGCGAAACCCTCGGGAGTGAAGGAAGCGTCGGACCCTCATTTCGGGCTGCGTGTTGCCAGACCGAATCCCGGACATCATCCGGGAACGGGTGGCTTTGTCCACTACGTCAACCATTCGCACATGATCCCGGTCTCTGCTCCTCAGGGGCAACTCTCGGCCTCAAGGACAGGTTAGTGAACCAGCGCATACCGGTAGTTGATCTCTTTGCGGGTCCTGGCGGGCTGGGTGAAGGGTTTGCCTCACTCAGCGACTTCTTTCGCATAGAGGTGTCCGCGGAATGTTCGGTTCCTGCTCACAAGACACTGAGGCTCCGGGCATTCAAGCGACTTCTCGAGGAAGGCGGAAGCTCCCTGGACGACTATTACCGGTACGTTCAGGGACACACCTCCGTCCCTTATTCGGACAGAACCCGAGATGTATGGGAAGAGGCCAGCCACGAAGCGCTGTGTGTCACGCTCGGCGACCCGGACGATGACAGGTGGTTCGCTGGCAAGCTCGATGAACGAGGGTTCGACGGCGCGAATGGCGTCCTGATCGGTGGTCCTCCGTGCCAGGCGTACTCGCTTGTCGGCCGTGCCCGGAATCGCGGTATCGCCGGGTACGTGCCCGAGGAAGACAAGAGGCATTTTCTTTATCGTGAATACCTCAAGCTGATCCAGCACTATCGCCCGGCCGTCTTTGTAATGGAGAACGTGAAGGGGATTCTTACCTCCAGGGTCGGTGGCGAACGAATCTTTCACCGAATTCTGGAAGACCTGGTGGATCCCGACGAAGCCCTCGGGCGGGGCAGCAGCGGCCCGGGTTATCGCATCCACTCTCTCGTTGATCCCGAGGTCGTCTTCAGGCGGGGTGACTCGCCCGCTTGCCTTCGAGGCCACGAGTTTCTGGTCCGCTCCGAAGATTACGGTATTCCACAGACCCGGCACCGGGTCTTCCTAGTCGGCGTTCGGGAAGACATAGAAGCTGCCCCCGGGGTGCTGGAAACTCGCCAGAAGATCTCCCTCAGTCAGGCCCTGGCCGATCTTCCGCCGCTTCGAAGCGGGCTGTCTCGGGATGACAGCCAGGAAGCCTGGCTAGACGCTGTCCGAGATCAGATCAGCCAGCTCGCCCGTGACGCGCGGAGTCACGGTCAGAGCGATATTGCGTCCAGCCTCGAGCGTACGAGTCGCGAGATACGGGACAGGCAAAGCTGGTCCCGTGGTGGCCTGAGATGTCCGAAGGTAGCGAGCTGCCGGCTCCCGGAACACGAAGCACTCGAGCAGTGGTGGAACGACAACAGGCTGGAGAGCGTACTCAATCACGAGGCCCGCTCCCATATGCCCAGTGACCTGGGTCGATACGTCTACGCAGCGACATTCGCCAGGGAGTACGGCCGTTCTCCTTCCGGCGCTGGAGACTTCTCCTTGCCGAGTCTGGCTCCCAACCACGCAAACTGGATGAGTGGAAAATTTGCGGACCGCTTCCGTGTCCAGTTGCGAGACGAGCCGGCGAAGACGATAACAAGCCACATCTCGAAGGACGGGCATTACTACATTCACCACGACCCGGAACAGTGCCGATCCCTTACGGTACGCGAAGCCGCCCGCATCCAGACGTTTCCCGACAACTACTTCTTCGAGGGCAATCGTACTGAGCAATATCATCAGGTCGGTAATGCCGTACCGCCCTGGCTCGCTCGACAGATTGCGCTGCTCGTGAAGGGAGTGCTTGTCGCTCACGAGCAAGAGAAGGGGCGTGGCACGGCCCTGGCCGATGACCAAAGTGCCGAAGTCGCTGTCTAAATACGGCCGGGCAGGCCGCGGTCACCCCGGACGAGAGAAATTTCTCAGGGCCGAGTTAAATACCGCGCTGACTCTTCCTAGAAGCTCGTTGTCCCCAAGCCCGTCGATGTCCTGCGTTACTCGATACGCAGTGAGGTTGCGAATGGCATCGCGAGTCAGGGCTTCCATCGGAACACCGGGGTTTTCCTGCCGTATCCGCTTCCAGACTGATGCGATCGTCCGTGCAGTTCTTGGGCTGGCAGAAAGATCCGGGCGCTCAATGATTTGCACAAGGGCATCTTGTGTGAGTGGCTCGAGGCTGTTCCAGCCTGGCCCGCGACCATCATTGTGGTCGGCCCCGATTAGATAACCACGCCGCCACAGGACCCCAAATGTATTACGGATACCGCCCGCCCAGCGTTCGCGCTTTCGTCCTGGGAATCGCCAATCGGTCAGATCCGGCATCAAGACCAGAGTGAAGTACGCCCAGACTCCCTTGCGACATGCCTCGCAGGCGGGGATCCCAGCGTCCTCAGCCAGATAGCGGGCGGCGCGAAAATCAAACTGACGGACCTCTTCGTCACCGCGCGTATCCGGAAATCCATGTTCACGGGCGAGCCGGACAAGATCATTCCGGATGCGACGCAGCTTGTCGAAGTTGCACCTTGTCCCGCCAGTGGCCGTAAATGTGGCGGATGGATGGCGCACATCCTCGAACTCGACCGGACCACAGAGCCGGGCGACCTCGTTCCACAATGCATCGGCGGCAAAGCCGTCAAGTCTGGGGAACAGCTCAACCGTCATGCTGCCCTCCAAACACGGTGAACACTATTGCTTCGAAATCTGCAGGACGCTGCTCGAACATGTCCCGGATTTGCCCCGCTGTCTGGTCGGGGAATGCCGCATCGAGCCACGCGGCAGCAACGGCACCAATGCTGCCGTTTGGGTAATCCTCGGCGCGCAGGGTGAATTCCTCACTGTGGAGCAGGCGGGCCAAAATGTGGCGGACGAGGTCACCTTGCAGGATGGGCATCATAAGGGTGTCCTTGCGCGAAACTGCGTCGAGAACATCCTGCCGCTTGGTGTTAAGGATTACCTGAAACGCCGCTTCAAACCGGTCGTCGAGTCGGCTTTCCTCGAGCCGGAAGTACCACGGCGCCAAGGCGTACTGTGCTGAAACTTCGGAAAAGTCTCTGGCCTCCATCGGCAGCCTGCCGCCTCCTCCTTCGAGCCGGCACCTGAACTCGTCTTCCCACAATCGGCTGCCCGGAGCCATCGGCGCAAGCCGCTCGATACGCTCTGCGCGTTCGACCGAAAGGACTGTCACAAGGTCGATGTAGCCCTGCAGCTCGGCCCCTTCGAGCGCCAGGGGCCCAATGTCTAGCTGTACGCTCCCGGAGCAATCCCTGAGTGCCCGTTCAAATATGCACTTTCGCAGCTTGAGCTCCCCGGTCGCGGCATATACATGCAACAGAAGACTCGAGGACGGTCCGAGTCCTGTGTCACTCCACAAACCCTCTAGGTCAAGTTCCAGCGTGCGTTGTAGACCGAGACTGACCGAATAATCCCAGTCCGGGAGCAGTTCCGGAAGCACGCACGCACCATCGGTGTCCGGCCCCATCCAGGGCCCAGCTTCAATGCGGGATACACTGGGTCGCAGGAATGGAAATGCGAAGACCTCACTCATCTGCTGCCTCCCGGACCGCTAGACGGGGCCGTACAGCCACGCCGACCGGAACAGTCACCCGAAGCTCTCCTTCGGTTGAGTCTTCGGGCAGGCAAACTTCCAGAGACTCGGATGGCGAATGGTTCTCACCTGACAGATTCCATCCCCGGATTTCCGGCTTGTCGCCATCCGGAGCAATACCGAGCAACTCGCCGCTCCCTTCCGTCACGATGGCGGGGTCCGCGGACAGGACGACGCTGGTTCCCGCACGCCCCACGACCTGGAACCGGAAGGTGGCGACCGTCTTCTGCCCCTCCGCTGCCAGCTTCTCCAGCTTCAGCCCTGACAGTTTCAATGCCCGCGGCTTGTTGTGGCCGCCCTTTGGGCGATGGCGAGGCAGTGCGCGATCGCCGTCCCCCGAGAGAAGAGCGCCTCCGAGCATGTCGGCGGCTGGGGCCAGTCCTTCCGATGCGCCACCGGAAGGGTCGCGCCGCTCGGGGTTCAGCTCATCCATCAGCTCCTTGATACGGGTCAATGCGACGTTGACATAGGTTCGCTTCGGAGATTTCGGCAATGACCTGGGATTCCAGTCATCATGGGTCGGCGGCTCCGAGGCCGCGAACGCCTGCTCGATCTCCTCGTCGTTACTGCACACAAACACGCCAGCCCATTCGAGGCGGTTGTTGGGCAGCGGCGTTCCTTCGAGATACTTCACGACCAGTTCGGCAGGTCGCATCAAGGCCACATGGCGGCTGACATCCGGGATGGAAATGCCCACATCCCGATCACTGTCGAAGGTCCGTTCCTCGTGAAGGCCGCGCTGATATCCCATCCAGCCCAAGTGCGCTTTCGGTCGCCTGCTTCGAACTTCTCTGGTGTCCCCGTTCGGCGCCGACCGAACCTGTTGAAGGGCCTCTGCATAGAGGTGAAAGGGCGGCGTCGACTCGACCGAGGGAATTTCGCATGGCTGACCCTCCACTTCTAGAGCAAATTCCATGGGGCTCAGGGGCTGGCCGGGCCACGGCACCATCTTCGGCCAGAAGAACCACAGGAACGCCTTCTGGACGTGTTCGGCAAGACCCTCGTGATCGTCCCATTCCACTTCCAGTGTCGGGTCGAGGATCATCACTGATGTACCACTGCGCCCCTTGCGGTCGGGCATCCCCAGCCCGTCCGCAAGGCGGGTGGCTTCCTCGTTTCTGACAGGGTCCACCGCGCCGCCGGCGGGAGCACCCGCTCCCCACCAGTGTCGGCCTGTAAAGCTGCGGCCGGTCTCCGGGTCATAAAATTCTTCGCCCATCCGGCTGGCCATAAAGCGCCGCTCGCTCGTGCCGTCCTCCTCCTGAGTCAGGCTGTCGACCACAACGGTCTGGCAGGAGCCTAGGGAAAAGAGCGAAGACTTTCCGTAACCATAAGTTCCACCGGAGTGGCTGCCCTCCCTTCTCGGTGCACCGATGTTTCTCAGGAAGCGGACAAATCTGGAGTCCTCTTCCTCGGTCACTTCCGAAGGGCGTGTCTTGCCGGTCAGTCCGTGGGTCCCGAAGTCACAAATTTCGGCAACTCGAATCTCATTTCTCCGGAATAGACCCCGAAGAGGTGACCCGGGGTCAGGCGACAGGTCGCGGAAAACCACCTCCCGTAGAAACCGGTACTCTTCGGGCGACAGGGTTCGAAGTCTGAGAAGGTAAGTCGGCCTGGTGTTCGGAAGGTGGGCATCCCAGCTGTTCTGCACGCTTTCGCGTATTGCGGTCAGGAGCGGTTCAGTTGCCGGCGTTCCTAGCAACCGTCTCGCGCCCTCGCCCGACAAGTTGCCGTAATCGCTGTAAGGCTCGCTGGAGCGGACGACACGAAGGTTATGCATGCACGAATCCCCGGAGAATCTTGTCGCTTTCGTCGCGCGGAACTTCCCACTTCACCACTGCATCGAGGCGAAGGGAGAACGTGATGGAATCAATACCGGGATCGAGTGCGCCGCGGGCAAGCCGATCGGGTGTCAGTCGGGGAAAGTCGGAATCGACTTCGAAGAATCGCCGCGGGCCGGCACTGAAGCGATGGGCCTCCCAGCGGCTGGCCGACAGATTCGAGTAGTCGACCGCCAGCAGGCGTTCCGAAAGTGACGCCGGATCCGAAACTTCCTGATGCAGCGCCTCGACGAGGGCCGGCACGGAGATCTCGCCCTCGGGGTCGGGGACAAGCGTCTGATGAACGAGGTGAAGCCCATTGGGCGGGGGGTCGAGCTGACGGATGCCGTGGATCTCTACCGTGGTTGCTGCGCGCCGCGTGGAGGTCTTCACTTCGAACGAGCGCCCATTGCGATGGAAGTCGTGTTCACCCCCAAGGGGGCCCTCCCATGCGCTCCAGCCCCCCGCGTCCAGCTTCACCAGGTCCCGCAAGAGCATCAGTTCGCCCGCCAGCCCTGCGGCGATTTCGCGGCTGATGGCCTCGCCAGCGCCACCGTCCAACAGGCGCCGGAAATCCATTACCGCGTCCCGCACGGCAGATTGTCCGGAACGCCCCTGGCACATCCGCCGATGAATACTGGCGACCAGTTCCGCGAACACCTGCCGCAGCCGTGGTTCCCGGCAGGTCAGACGGATGACACGCTGACGGCGGCCACCAGTCGACACCGTGCGCGTGACAATTTCCACGTTCCTTCCCGAGAGACCATCGGAGCCCTTTTCGTCAGGCTCGATGGCGACCATCACCGCCGGCGCCCCCGCCTCGCCAAGGGCCAGCATGAAACGATCGCCCAGGCCACACCCCTTCGGCTCGAGCCAGCCATCGTCGCTTTCTCCGACACGCCGGGCGAGGCTTTCCCAGAACCAGAGGATCTCGGGCGGCGCGAGCTGTTCGTCCGTCTCACGCTCCATCCGGATCATCCTCCTCGTCGGCCACAACCTCGTCGAGGGAGACTGTGATGTAGTGTCCGCTGAAACCTCTTGGATCTTCCGGGAACACAACCCCCATTCCGAGAACGTCGTGCGCCGCACCCAGCGACTGGCGCGTGGTCGACTGCGTGTCCCGCGGTTCGGAATCCTTGTCGATGGGATACAGCAACAGCAGAGGAGGCGGCTCCCCGCCGTACTCCTTCGCTCGATGATCCTTGAGCGCTGGCCAATCCCGCCTCTCGGGAACGGGCCCGGCCGTATCCACCAGGATGTCCATGCGAGACATCAACGCCTTGATGTCGGTGCAATGCTCAAGGGACTTCTGGAGCGCAGCACGGTTGACGAGCCTTAGCGGATCAACCGGCCCAAGGGCCAGGCTTCCCGGTTTCGCGCTGGCGGGCATCATTACCGCCACATTCCAGCGCCTCAGTTCGGCGGACTCGTACTTCTCGATGTACTCCCGCAGTGCCTTGGTGTTGGTGCGAACCTGTTCCCGACAGGTCTGGTAGTTACGCAGGAACTCGAGAATCGCGTCCACCGGTACGTTCCGCACTAGGAACGCATTCTGCCGATGCTCGGTATGCACACTCGGATCTTCCACCGCCCGTGTCAGAAGGCGGCCACCAGCCTGCCAGTTCCGCTGCAGCCAGGCTGTGTCCCTGTGGTAGAAGCGGATAGTCTGCAGGTGCTCACCGGAATACGACAATGCAGCTTCCTTCGTGTGCTGCATTGCGGGCCGCCGGGTAACCAGCATGCCGGGAACTTTCCGAATGCGGACACCCCAGTCTATCGGGCGTATGGAGCCATCCCGGTAATAGGAAATCTCCTCCCTCAATTCGGCCTCGATCGTCGCCAGCTCACGGAAACTTGACATCGTTGCAGCAGTCATCCAGATCCGCGGCAATTCCTCGTAGCCGTGTCGATAACCGAACCAGCGCCCCATCTGCATCAGGGTGTCGTACTGTCGGGCATTGCGCCCGAAATAACTGACGACCAGACCCGGCAAGGTCACTCCTCGGGCGAGCCGGTCACCCCCGATGATGACCGCCCATACAGGTTCTCCGTCCCTGGGAAACTCAAGACGCGTTTCACTCACGTAGTTGTCCTGAGCCACCAGCGTGCGCGCCAGGACCTTGTCCGTTTGCTCCAGGACGGTGTCGGTGGCCAGCGGTTCCCTGCCGAACGCAGTTGCCGGCTGGAGCGGATACTCGCGCTCCCAGATGTCCTTGAGCATCTTGTGCCGGGCCGCTGCCGGAGTATCGCGAAATTGGGCAAGGAAACTCCGGACCGTCAGCTCGAGGTTCTGGTGGGCTTCGGTAAGGCGACTGGTGTGCAGCAGCATCGTTGAATGCACCTCATCACCGCGCGCCGTTCTCGCCGCCGTCGCCAGCACGAACCACAGGAGTGCTTCCTGCAACGACGAGGGCAACCCTTGGTCAGGACCCGCCTCTCCCTTTTCGAGTCCCTGGATGGTCTCGATGTCTTCTTCGCGGATCGTCCGGATAACGTCAACACCGTCACCGGAAGGCCCGGGATCATCGGCTGACAGCAGGTCACGCCCGAACAATCGCTCCGCACCGAAGTAATCCGCGGGCGCGGGAATCGACACAATAAAATCTCGCGGGTACAGGTCGCGGTCGTATTCTTCGTTCCCTTCCGCCCCCGGGTTGATCAGGACGTTCGCAAAAGGCGTCGCGGTATACCCGACATAGGAGCACTTGGGCAGACGCCTGAGGATCTCCCGGATGCGCCTGTTGATGGTGGTGGGGTCTTCGTCTGTCTTCTTGGCGACATCAGGGCTCGCCTGGTCGGTCTCGTCATCGATCACCAGGGCCGGCAGCTTCATGCGTGTCGAGAGCGCGGTCTGCTCGAGAAAATCCCTCAACCTCGCAAGAACGTGGGTGTTCTTCTTGACGACGGCAAGGATGCCGCCTTTCCTAGGTTCCACCAAGTTCTGGCGCGTCCCGGCATCGAAATCCTGCTCCCAGGTAGTCAGGTGATCCCAGAGTTCCGGGTGGGCGGCAACCAGATCCTCCTCCATCCGCTCCTGGGTCTGGGTACGCAAGGCATCCGTGACTCCGGCCAGAATAATCACAAGGCGGTAGCCCGAATCCAGGGCCTTGGCAATCACTGCGGTCATGTTGGCCGTCTTGCCGGATTGCACATAGCCGACGACGAGCCCGCGGGCCGAGAACTTTTCCGGTGATTCCGGCGGTGCGAGCCTCGCGACGATGGACGAGGAATGCTCGTCGATCGACTGGACCGAGTCCGCGCTCCAGTGCTTGTCCTCGAGGAGGTGACGTTCAAGACTCGGCCAGAACAGGTCATCCGGTTGCGGGCCGGCATACCAGCGCGTGCGCCCGCGGGCTTCGATGACTGGGACATCGCGTTCCCGGATCGCGGCCATGTCAGCCAGAACCATTTGTTCGATGTCCTCAGCGAGCCGCCAGGCTAACTCCTTGTCGACCTCGAGAAGATCCTCGATCAGTTCCTGAATCTCTTCGCGGGCCTGCTGGGGCGAGCGCGCAGCCCGGAGTTCTTTCCTGAAGCGGTCCTTGAGCTTCTCGACCTGACGCTTGCTAAAGTACTTAGCGGTATCTTCGTCCAATGAAGTGGCCCCTTCTCCGTGTTATCCAGAGAGCATTCTGGGACAAGAATAATGTCCGGCTCTCATCAAGCGCATTCCTGTACTCCTGCTCAGGATCCTACCAGCGTGGGCGCCTAGAAACAGGGCTGTTCCCGTGATCGCCGGGGTCAGACCTTGCCTTTGGCCCTGCGCTGTCCCTCCCCGAAGCAATCCACCATGCCGTTGATGAAATACGGCATAGCCCCTTCCCCATCGCTTCCGGGGTCACCTTTGACCGCCTCGGGAACGGGGTCTAGCGTCAAAGGACAGGGGGCGAGAACGGCCCGACGGAATCCGATGCAACCTCGCGGAATCGCGCAGGAGGCTCACGATGCGCAGCGTAGACAACATGGCGGGGCTGGATGACCTCGCGAAGGCCTGCGCCTACTCCAGCTCCCGCGTGGATATCGACGCCGCGGGCTCCCGCATCATCGTGCACGACTGATCGGGCCTGGGCCGCCGGTCCGACCGGCGGCGACCCTGCAACCTGGAGCGGTGGGCGATGGCGGTGATCCACCACGAGATGGAGATCGACGCTGCTCCGGAGGCGGTGTTCGAGTTGATGGCCCGGGTGGAGGCGTTCGCCGCCTACAGCGAGGCCATCGAGTCCATCACCCGCGTCAGGTCCGAGCGCTACCGCTGGCGTGTGCGGGTGGCCGGGGTGCCGCTGGTCTTTGATGTGGAGGTGCTGGTCGCGGTCCCGCCGCGTCTGCTCGGCTGGCGCGCGCTGGCCGGCTTGTCCTGCGAGGGCTGTTACCGGCTGACTCCGAGCGCGCGCGGCACGCATCTGCAACTGGACGTGCGCTGCGGCGACGAGAATCCCCTGACCGATGGCCTGCTCGGCCTGGCGGCCCACCCGGTGCTGGATGCGCTGGGGGCGGAGGTGGTGCGCAACGCCTGGCCGCGCCTCCACGGGCCATGAGCCCTAGTGCTCCGCGTAGAACTCGCGGTATTCGTCGAGGAAGGCGAGGCGGGTGGTGTCGGTGACGCGGTTGATGAACAGGGTGCCGTCGAGGTGGTCGATCTCGTGCTGGAAGACGGTGGCGAGGAAGCCTTCGGGTTCCAGGTGGCGGGGCGTGCCGTCGGGCTCGTAGTAATCCACGGCGATGCGGCGAGGGCGGGCGACTTCCCCGCGCAGGCCGGGGACCGACAAGCAGCCTTCCCAGTAGCATTGCGGTGTTGAGTCCAGGACGGTCACGGTCGGGTTGACCAGAACGAGGCGACCGGTGGGTATGGCGACGGGGTAGCGGGTATTGCCCGGCTGGATCTCGATCACGGCGACGCGCTGTGGAACGCCGACCTGGGCGGCAGCCAGGCCGAGGCCTTCGCTGGCGTGCATGGTATCGACAAGGTCGTCCACCAGGGCGTGCAGCCCGGGGCTGTCAAAGTCCGAGTCGGGTACCGGGTCGCAGACGCGACGCAGGTCGGGGTGCCCCATGCGCAGGATACGGCGAACGCTCATGGGAAGGATGGTGCCACAGGAGAGATAATGGTGGCCGGGGACGGAATCGAACCGCCGACACGGGGATTTTCAATCCCCTGCTCTACCGACTGAGCTACCCGGCCATTTCTCGGAGGGATTCGCCCTTCGGGCGAAGGGCGGTATTAAAGCGGTCCGTGGCGGCTACGTCAAGCAATCGCCGCCGAACCGCCGGGAATCAGGACTGGTTCGGGTCGACGAAGCCTTCCGGCTTTTCCGAGCCATCGCCGAACAGGAACTTTTCCATTTCCTCTTCCAGGAACTTGCGCGCCTTGGGGTCGACCGGGGTCAGGCGGTATTCGTTGATCAGCATGGTCTGGTGGCCGAGCCAGGCCTGCCAGGCCTCTTTGGACACGTTCAGGTAGATCTTCTTGCCCATCTCGCCGGGGTAGGGCGGAAAATCGAGCCCATCGGCCTCTTTCCCGAGTTTCACGCAGTTAACGGTTCGTGCCATTGCCGGAATCCTTGTGTTCGTGCAGATAACGCTGGATGGGAGCCGGGATGCCGACCGCCCGTGATGTGCCGGGTTTATACCAAATCGCCCTGTCGCCTTCCATGATCCCACACGCGTTCGGCGGGAGCCGGTAGCAGTGGATGCGCAGATCGAGGTGGTAGTGACTGAAGGTGTGGCGCAACCCGGTGGTGTCGTGTGCCTCGGCCTGCGGCCACTGGCTGCGCACCCACTCGTCGAGCTCGGGCGCCGCGGCGGCCTCGGGGAGGCTGTACAGCCCGCCCCAGATGCCTTGTGCCGCGCGTTGTACCAGCAGGCTGCCCTGCACGGTCTGCAGATGGGCGGCGTGGCGAATGCGCGTGGGCAGGTCCTTGCGTGGGCGCGGCGCGGGCAGCTCTCCGGTCCGGTCTTGCGCCAGGGCCTGGCAGTCGCCGGCTACGGGGCACTGCGGGCAGTCCGGGCGCGTGCGCGTACACAGGAGGGCGCCCAGGTCCATGATGGCCTGGGTGTAGTCGGCGCAGCGGGTGGTCGGGGTGCGTGCCTCCGCCTCGGCCCACAGTTCGCGCTGGACGCTCGGGCTGCCGGGCCAGCCTTCGATGGCCGCGTGGCGGGCGAGGACGCGCTTGGCGTTACCGTCCAGGATGGGCTCCGGCCGGTCGTGGGCCTGGGCGATGATCGCGGCCGCCGTGGAGCGGCCGATGCCGGGGAGCTGTTCCAGGGCCTCGCGCGTATCCGGAAAGTCTCCGCCATGCTCGCTCACGATGTGCTGTGCGGCGCGATGCAGGTTGCGGGCGCGGGCGTAGTAGCCGAGGCCGGACCACAGATGCAGGACCGTGTCCTGGTCGGCGGCCGCGAGGGATTCGACGTCGGGGAAGTGCTCCATGAAGCGCAGGAAGTACGGGGTCACCGTTTCCACGCGTGTTTGCTGCAGCATGATCTCGGAGACCCAGACGCGATAGGGCGTGCGAGGGTGCTGCCAGGGGAGGTCGCTGCGGCCGTGCCGGGCGAACCAGGCAAGCAGCCGTTCGGCAAAGGGTGTCATTGCGGGGGTGTCGAAATGAAGCGGCCGGCCTCGAAGGCCGGCCGCTTGAATGCCGAGTTCGCCGGCACGATTACCGCAGGCGCTCGCGCAGGCCGCGTTCCAGCTCGCGTCGAAGATCGCGTTCGCCGGACTCTTCCGTCTCGCCTTCGGCGTCGTCACTGCGATCGCCGTCGAGGCGCTGCATCAGGCGATCGCGCAGGCGCTCTTCTTCTTCGCCCAGGCGGTCGCGGACATCGTCCTCGAAGCGCTCGCGCAGGATGTCTTCCAGGTCGAGGCGAAAGCTGGGGTCGCCAAAGGTGCCCGAGATGCGGATCGGCAGGCGGATGCCGCTCAGGTCTTCCAGGGAGCGTCCGCCCTGGCCCTCGAGGGTGCCCACGATGGTGGTGTTGACGAGGTAGTCGAGGGTGTCATCGGTAAGATCGGCGCTGCCCTCGCCACGCACGCGCAGGAGCGGGGAGTTGGCCACCAGGTCGTCGTTGTGCACGACGCCATCGCGAATGTCGAAGGTGCCGGTCAGGTCGCTGAAGTCGGTCTGGTTGGGTTCGTCTTCTTCCAGCCGTTCACCGCGCAGGCGCGCCTCCGCTCGGCGGATCACCTGGGCGACGTTGATGCCACGAACGGCACCGTCGGAGAACTGCATGGAGCCGGAGCCGTTCAGTGCGCTGCGCAGCGCGTTGACGGTGTTTCCGCGAGTGGCGATATCGAGTTCCAGATCGCCGATGCCCATGAGCCGCGCGTCATCGCCCTGCATGTCTTCCAGCAGGGCGCCGATGTCCAGGTCGGCCAGGTCGGCCGCGAGTTCGTAGCGCGGGGTGTCTTCGCGTACGTCGACGCGCACGCGGCTGGTCAGCTGGCCTTCGTAGGCTTGCGCTTCCAGCGGGTCGATGCGCCAGTCGCCTTCGTTGGCGCGGATCTCCAGCTGGATGTTGCGCATCACCATACCCAGAGCGTCCAGGCGCTCCAGCGCCATCTCGCCGCGTACGTCGATCCCGCGCAGCAGCTCCACCGGAAGCTCGATGGCGATGTCGTCATCGTCGTCGCGTTCGCCATTGGAGGGGCCGCCCTCGGTGCGGGCCTGTTCCACTTCGGGTGGCAGGTAGCGATCGAGGTTCAGCTCGTTGCCGCTCAGGTCGAAGTCGAACAGCGGACGCTCGCCACTGGTGTCCCACCGGGCGTTGCCGGTCAGCCGCGTATCGTCGATGGTCACCAGGAACGGGCTCAGCTCCAGTGACGTCAGGCTGCCGCGGGCCGAGAGGTCCAGCGCCACACGCTTGAGGGCGTCCGGGTCATTGGTTTTGGGCGGTTCGAGACCGATATCTTCCATCAGGTCCGGCACCGAGAAGGTGTTGCTGCGCAGTTCGCTGCGCACGGCCAGCTCTTCGCCGGCGCCCAGCCCGGTCAGCTCGGTGAAGCCCGTCAGGCGCACATCACCCACGCCAACGGTTACGCGCTCAAAGCGCATCTTGGTCTCGTCAGCGATTTCCAGCGCGACGTCGGTTTCCAGCGAGACGCCGATCGGGCGCGGCAGTCCGGCGCCTTCTACGCCAAAGTTCGCGTTCAGGCGGCGGATGGAATAGCGATTGCTCAAGAGGTCCAGATTCATCAGGCCCTCTAGGTTCATCGCGAATTCGACCGGCTCGTCCAGGTCACCGCCCTCGGCGTTGACCACGGCCTCCATCTCCAGTGGTGTTTCCACCCCGGGGCGGAAGCGACCGACCTCGAGGCGGAAGGGATCCAGCGTGGCCTGCAGTCCGGTCATGCGGTCGTCCCAGTGCACCCGGGTGTTGGTCAGGGTTACACCGGCGATGCCGATGCGCTCCATGGCCAGACGCGATTCGGTGGCGGTGCGTTCCTCGCCGTTGTCGCCGGTGACGGCCTCGTCGCGGGCATCCTCGGCACGCTCGGTCAGGTCGTCCCAGTTGGTGCGCCCGTCTTCGTCGCGCGCCAGGTTCAGGCGCACGCCATCCCCCTCGATGTGTCGCACGTCCAGCTCGCGCCGAAGCAGCGGCATCACCGCCACGGAGACATCGACGACATCCAGCTCGGCGAAGGGATCGTCGCCAAAGCCCTCGGCATTGCCGAAGCGAACCTCTTCCAGGCGCAGGCCGAGGTTGGGGAAGAAGGTTAGGCCGATCGGGCCTTCCAGGGTCAGTTCGCGACCGGTGGCATCGCGGACTTCAGCCTCGATGCGCTCCTTGTAGTCGTTGGCGTCGAAGGTCGCGACCAGGTAAACGGCGACAATCACGGCCAGCAGCAACAGGATCGCGATCAGGGCCAGCAGGCGCTTGATCCATTTCATCGGGGTTCTCCTTGCGTCGTGTCCGCACGCCAGGTGCCGCTGCGGCCGCCACGCTTCTCCAGCAGGCGCACGCCATCGATCACCATGCCGCGGTCCACGGCCTTGCACATGTCATACACCGTCAGCAGCGCGGTGGAGACCGCAGTCAGGGCCTCCATCTCCACGCCCGTCCTGGCGTGGACCTCGCAGGTCGCTTGCACACGGACGGCGGTACTCTCGATATCCAGTTCCAGGGCCACCCGCGTCAGACCGATTGGGTGGCACAGCGGGATCAGGTCACCGGTACGCTTCGCTCCCATGATACCCGCGACACGAGCGATCCCCAGAACGTCCCCCTTGGCATGGCGGCCTTCGCGGATACGCTGCAGGGTCTCCGGCTGCATGTGGATGCGGCCTTCGGCAATCGCCACCCGGTGGGTGATCGACTTGTCGCCGACATCGACCATGTGCGCATGGCCTTCGGCATCGAAGTGAGTGAAATCGTTCATCGTCGCTATAATGCTTGACTTGAACCCGTGATGACAGGGGCCCGCATGACCGTAACTGTTCACTACTTTGCACGCCTGCGCGAGGAAATGGGGCGCGCCGACGAGCAGGCCGAGCTGCCCACCGAATCGATCTCGGTGGGGGATCTCTGGCGGCATCTGCATGGCGATGCCCCGCCGGAACGCCTGATGGTGGCGGTCAACCAGGAACAGGCTGCACTGGATACGGTTGTGCGCGATGGTGACGAGGTCGCCTATTTCCCGCCGGTGACCGGGGGCTGAGGTGGCGGTCGAGCTCTACAGCGAAGACTTCGACCCCTGGGCGCTGGTGGCCCGTGCAGAGCGGGCTATCCCGGCCGAAGCGCGCGGGGCGGCCAGCGTGTTTGTCGGGCGCATGCGTGACTTCAACGAAGACGACACTGTGACCGGGCTGTTCCTGGAGCACTATCCCGGCATGACCGAGCGCGAACTGGAGCGCATCGTCGCCGAGGCCGAGTCGCGCTGGCCGCTGCTGGGCTGTCTGGTCGCGCATCGTGTAGGGGACGTGCGGCCGGGCGATGCCCTGGTGCTGGTGGCCACCTGGTCCGCGCACCGGGTCGCCGCGCGCGATGCCTGCTCCGACATCCTGGAACGCCTCAAACACGAGGCCCCGTTCTGGAAGCGCGAACGCCTCGCCGACGGCAGCGACCGCTGGGTCGAGAAAAACACCCCCGGCTTCTGATCCTTCCCGGCTCGAGGTGCAGTCTGCCAGGCCCGGTCATCCCGGCCGCAGCGAAGCGGAGAGCCGCGATCTCCTGCACAAGGCTGATATCAGGCCCCGAGACCCCGGATAACCGCTGCGCGCTTTCCGGGATGACGACATTGGGGGCGGCGCGCTGGAAGAGCCCTTGTGGGAGCCTGCCTGCAGGCGAAGCCCCTGCCAAAGCTGCGCTTTAGCGCAACGTCAGATAGAGCGTCTGATTGCCGCGGCGAAGCTGCAGCTCCAGTGCCTGGTGCGGCGATAGCTGGCGCGGCAGATCGGACAGGTGCTCGACGCGCTGGCGGTTGACCGCCAGCAGCACGTCGCCGGGGCGAATCCCCGCTCGGGCGCCCGGGGTGCCCGCCTCCACGTCGATGATGACGACACGGCTGCGACTGGCACCGGGCGGTGTGTGTTCCGCCAGGCGCACGCCCTCCAGCCGTGGATGGATCGCAGCGCCCTCGGCCTGGCGGATCTCGGGGCGTTCCAGGCGCGTGGTCAGGGTGCGCTCGCGCCCGTCGCGCAGGACCAGCATCTCCACCTCGCTCCCCACCCGCAGCAGACCCAGGCGGTTGCGCAGGTCCGCGGCATTGCGCACGGCTTTTCCGTCGATGGTCAGCACCACGTCGCCGGCCTCGATCCCGGCACGGCTCGCGGCGGAGTCCGGTTGTACGTCGGTAATGACCGCGCCCTGGGTAACGTCGAGATCGAAGGCCTGCGCCAGCGCCGGCGTCAGGTCCTGGATGCCGACGCCCAGTGCGCCGCGCTCGACGCGGCCCTCGGCGACCAGCAGATCCTGGATCTGGCGCGCCATGTTGGTCGGGATCGCGAACCCGATGCCGATGTTGCCGCCGCCGCGCGCCAGGATGGCGGTGTTGATGCCGACCAGTTCCCCGCGCAGGTTCACCAGCGCGCCGCCCGAGTTGCCCGGGTTGATGGAGGCATCGGTCTGGATGAAGTCCTCGAACCCGGAGCCGCCGAGTCCGCTGCGCCCCAGCGCGGAGACGATGCCGCTGGTCACCGTCTGGCCGAGGCCGAACGGGTTGCCGATCGCGACGACAAAGTCGCCGACGCGCAGGGCATCGGAATCCGCCAGTGGGATCGCGCGCAGGTTTTCCGCGTCGATGCGGATCACGGCGACGTCGGTTGCCGGGTCGGTACCAACCACCTCGGCCTCGTACTGGCGCCCGTCGTACAGGGTCACCAGGATCTCGTCCGCGCGCGCGATGACATGGCTGTTGGTCAGGATGGTGCCTTCGGTCGCATCCACAATCACGCCCGAGCCGAGTCCCTGACGTTCGCGTTCGCGCTGGCGCTCGGGCAGGTCGAAGAAACGGCGGAAGAACGGGTCGTCGAACAGCGGATTGACGGATTCCACCACGCGGGCGCGGGTGGCGATATTGACGACCCCGGGGATGGTGCGCTCCAGCATCGGGGCCAGAGAGGGCAGGGGCTGGCCGTCGACCTCGGCGGGGAGTTGCGCCAGGGCCGGGCCGGCCCAGGCGAGGGTCGACAGCAGAATCAGGAAAGAGACCAGCCGACGCATGCGCGCTCCTTGTGTCCGTGCACTACGTGTCCGTGAACTACGGTGTCAGCCCTGCGCGCGGGGCAAACGAGGACTGTTCCGCCATCTTGCGGTACCAGTCGCCGGCCTCGTCCTCGGGCGGGGCCTGGATCATCAGCTTCAGGTACAGGTCGCCGGGCGGTTTGCCCGGCAGGCCCTTGCCCTTCAGACGCATCTGCTTGCCGGACTGCGAACCCGCCGGGATCTTCAGGTTGACCCAGCCGTGCGGCGTGGGGACCTCGATGGTGGCGCCCAGTGCGGCCTCCCAGGGGGTGATTGGGATGTCGCGGGAGAGGTTGCGGCCCTCGACGCGGTAGCGGCTGTCGGGCTTGATGCGAATCTCCAGCAGCAGATCGCCAGAGCCGCCGGTGCCCACGCCCGGGTCGCCCTGGCCGCGCACGCGCAGGCGCGAGCCGTCCTTGGCCCCGGCCGGGATGCGCACACGTTGCACACGCCCGTCGGCATCGTTGACCGAGATCTCCGTGCCCTTGAGTGCCTGATCGAGCGTGATCTCGACCTTACCCTCGCGGTCGGCACCACGCATGTTGAAGCCGCCCGTACCGCGGCGACGGCCCGCGCCGCCCATCCCGGCACCACCGAAGATGGACTCGAAGAAGTCGGAAAAGCCGCCGAAATCGGCTCCGCCTCCGGCGCCCGCGCCACGGTGCTGGGCCCAGCCGTCCCATCCAGGCGGCGGACGAAAGTCCTGCCCCTGGCGCCAGTTGGAGCCGAGCTGGTCGTAGGCCTTGCGCTTTTCCGGGTCGCCCAGGGCCTCGTAGGCCTCGTTGACCTCCTTGATTCGGGTCTCGGCATCCGGGGCCTTGCTGACGTCCGGGTGATACTTGCGCGCCAGCTTGCGGTACGCCTTCTTGATGGCGTCCTGGCTGGCGTCGCGGCTGACGCCGAGGATCTTGTAGTAGTCCTTGTATTCCATTGCACTCCCAGAGTTGCCTCTGTCCGATCCCCGGGGGACACCCGGATCCCTTGGTGGTTGTCGGCCCGTATCCGATCTTTCCCATGATAGCCGGGATTCGGCTGTCACCCGTGCATCGGCTTCATGAAACGGGTGGCGATGATCCTGTTGCCGCCATCAAAAAACGAGGCGCCGCCCGCTTGCGCCGGCAGCGCCCGAATTCCGGCAGCCGTAACGGCTGCCGGCAGGGTTGGTGCCGGATCAGCCCGTGATCTCGATCCGGCGTGGCTGTACGCGTGCCTGTTTCGGAATACGAACCTCCAGCACCCCGTTTTCGGAGCGCGCGGAGATGTTTTCGGCATCCGCGGTGTCCGGCAGCGAGAAGCGGCGGAAGAAGGTGCCGCGCACCCGCTCGATCCGCTTGTAGCCGTTCTTTTCCTCTTCGCTTTCGTGCTTGCGCTCGCCGCGCAGGGTCAGCACGCCGTTCTCCATGTGGAGTTCGATGTCCTTCGGGTCGACGCCGGGGATGTCGGCGTGCAGCACGTAGGCATCGGTCTCTTCGAGGATATCCACGGCAGGCGCCCAGTCGGACGTCGCGGCGGAGTCGTCCGTGCCGGGCATATCCGGCATGCGGCCGAGTTCGCGCGACAGCTGACCCAGCAGGCTCCACGGTTCGTAACGCATCATTGTCATGGCTTTACCCTCCTCTTCCGGGTGTCAACTCTGACTCACCCATGGAGATAGGGGCCGCCGGGGAAATTTCAAGGGGTGGGAAAGGGGGCTGCGGCGCGCTGTCAGGGCCGTGTGAGGCGGCGGAAATCCAGCAGGCGATGCTGGTCGTCGGTGACCAGCTCGAACACGCCATAGACGCCGCGCTGGTCGAGGTGCTGACGCAGCAGCCGGGCGGGAAACTGCACGCTGATGCCGCCTTCCGACTCGGCGTAGACGACCGCCGCGCGCCCGGTGTAGTAGTCCTCCATCTCGTGGCGCGAGATGGACAGGTGCACGCGGTAGCGATGCATTAAGGAAACACCGATTATTCGAGGTTCTGTACCTGCTCGCGCATCTGCTCGATCAGGACCTTCATCTCGACGGTTGCGCGGGTGATCTCCAGGTCATGCGACTTGGAGGCGAGGGTATTCGTCTCGCGGTTGAACTCCTGCATCAGGAAATCGAGGCGCCGCCCGCTGGGGCCGTCCTTGTCCAGGATCTCGCGCACCGCCTTCACGTGGCCGTCGATGCGATCCAGCTCCTCGGCGATATCCAGGCGTTGTGCCAGCAGCGCCACCTCCTGCTCCAGCCGCTTCGGGTCCAGGCTCAGGTCCAGCTCGTTGATGCGGCTCAGGGTGCGTTCGCGCTGTTCAGCCAGCATCGGCTCGCGCCGCTCGCGGATGAGCACGACATGCTCGGCCAGGGCCTCCAGGCGATCGCGCAGGCCGTTGACCAGTTCCTGGCCCTCGGCCTCGCGCATCGCCACCAGGGCGTCGATCGCGCTGTCGAGCTCGGCAAGAATGGGGCCGGCGAGGCGGTCGGCGTCGATTTTCGCCCCCTCCAGCACCCCGGGCCAGGCGAGGATATCCAGCGGCGACACGCTGGCATCGTGTTTCATCATGTCGGCGACGGATTCGGTCGCCTCGATCAGCGACTGCACGCGGTCCACGTCGAATGCGGTGGGCGAGCCGCCCGACTGGCCGCGATCGCGCAGCACCACATCGACCTTGCCCCGACTCAGCCGTTTCTTGAGGCGATTGCGCACCTCGGGCTCCAGCGCCCGCAGGGCCTCCGGCAGGTGGATGCGCAACTCGAGATAGCGATGGTTGACGCTCTTCAGTTCCCAGTCGTAAACGCCCTGGTCCAGCGTCATCGGCTGCCGGGCGAAGCCGGTCATGCTCGCGATCATAAGGTCCCCTGTTGATAGCCCTGCGCGTGGTAACAGCCCGGTGCGCGTGTGATTTGCTGGCGTCTTCGGCCGCCTTTGCCCCAGATCCGCCGCGGGCGCGCTCATGTGAGAGCCTCTCCCGTCTCCCGTATACTGCGCGCCACTCCAATCTAGCAAGGATCAAGCATGCGACCCAGTGGCCGACAAGCCGACGAGATGCGCCCGGTGCGTTTTACCCGCCATTTCACCCGGCATGCGGAGGGTTCCGTGCTGGTGGAGTTCGGCGACACCCGGGTGCTGTGCAACGCGACCATCGAGTCGCGCGTGCCGCCGTGGCTGAAGAACAAGGGTCGCGGCTGGGTGACGGCGGAGTACAGCATGCTGCCACGCTCGACGCACGACCGCATGGCGCGCGAGGCCGCGCGCGGCAAGCTGGGCGGACGCACCATGGAGATCCAGCGTCTGATCGGCCGCTCCCTGCGCGCCGTGGTTGACCTGGAGGCCCTGGGCGAGCGCCAGATCATCGTCGACTGCGATGTCATCCAGGCTGACGGCGGGACCCGTACCGCCTCGATCAGCGGTGCCTATGTCGCCCTGCGCGACGCGATCCGCAAGGCGCGCGAGCAGGGCATGATCCGCAAGGACCCGCTGCACGGGCACCTGGCGGCGATCTCGGTGGGCATCTTCAACGGTGCGCCGGTCCTCGACCTGGATTACGACGAGGACTCCCAGGCCGAGACCGACCTGAACCTGGTGATGAACGAGGCCGGCGGCGTGATCGAGATCCAGGGGACGGCCGAGGGCCATGCCTTCCGCCGCGACGAGCTGAACCAGATGCTGGATCTGGGCGAGAAGGGCATCCAGCAGATCGTCGAGGCCCAGCGGGCGGCGCTGGCCAAGGGAGACACTGATTGATGGACACGTTCGCGTTGGCGCCCCATGTTTCCCGAGACCAGGCGCGGCGCGCAGTCGGTAGTGGTGCTACCGGCAAGCGGCGCAACGCAGGATCGGGGAACATGGGGTGCCAACCCCACAAATTCTTGACGGACGGGGCTCGGCCGATTTTGCCCGCTGACTGCGTTGCGGCTCGCTTATGTAGCTCGGCTACACGTCGCTCACCACGCCTTGTCAGCACGCAAAATCGACTCGAGCGCGAACGTGTCCATCAGTCAGTGTCTCCCTGGGGCTGAGCCATGGACCCATCCCGTCGCGTCGTCCTCGCCACCGGCAACCCCGGCAAGCTGCGCGAGATCCGGGCCCTGCTGGAGCCGCTGGGGCTGGCGATCGAGCCGCAGTCGGAGCACGCGGTGCCCGAGGCCGACGAGACCGGGCTGACCTTTGTCGAGAACGCGATCCTCAAGGCGCGCAACGCCGCGCAGCATACCGGCCTGCCCGCGATCGCCGATGACTCGGGCCTGGAGGTCGACGCCCTGCGCGGCCAGCCGGGCATCTACTCCGCGCGTTATGCGGGGCCGGAGGCGGACGATGCCGCGAACAACGCCAAGCTGCTGGAGGCGCTGGCGGGTGTCCCCGAGGCCCAGCGAGCCGCGCGGTTTCGCGCAGTCGTCGTGTTTCTGGAACATGCCGAGGATCCTTCGCCGCTGATCGCCGAAGGGGTCTGGCCGGGCCGCATCGTCGAGCAGCCCAGCGGTGCCAACGGCTTCGGCTACGACCCGCTGTTCTTTGTGCCCGAGGAGGGCTGCACCTCGGCCGAACTGCCCCCGGAGGCCAAGAATCGCCTGAGCCATCGCGGCCAGGCCCTGGCCAAACTGGTGGCACAACTGCGGGAACGTGCCGATCACTGAGCCGGCGCCTATGCTCGCGGGATGAGCGTATTCGCCACCCCGTTGCCCCTGGCTTTGTATGTGCACCTGCCCTGGTGCGTGCGCAAGTGCCCGTACTGCGACTTCAACTCCCACGAGCCGCGGGGCGAGGCCCCGTTCGACGCGTATGTCGAGGCGCTGATGCGCGACCTCGAGTCGCAGCTCCCGGATGTCTGGGGGCGGCGCGTGGACAGCGTGTTCATCGGCGGCGGGACCCCCAGTCTGTTCCCGCCCGAGGCAATGGCGGACCTGCTCTCCGGTCTGCGTGCGCGGCTGCCCCTGCGCCCGGATGCCGAGATTACGCTGGAGGCCAACCCCGGAACCGCAGATCGCGCATACTTCCATGGCTACCGCGAGGCCGGGGTCAACCGGCTGTCGCTGGGTATCCAGAGCTTCGACGACGCCATGCTCGAGCGACTGGGGCGCATCCACGGCGGGGCCGAGGCCCATGCCGCGGTCGAGCATGCCCGCGGCGCCGGGTTCGACAACATCAACCTGGATCTGATGTTCGGCCTGCCGCAGCAGTCTGTCGAGGCTGGGCTGGCGGATCTCCAGGCCGCGATCGATCAGGGACCCGAGCACATCTCCTGGTATCAGCTGACCCTGGAGCCCAACACCTATTTCGCAGCCCGGCCCCCGGTATTGCCACCGGATTCCACGATCGAGGAATTGTTCACACAAGGACAATGTGTGCTGGCTGCGGCTGGCTATACTCGATACGAGGTTTCCGCGTACGCCACGAGGGGGCGGGAATGCCGGCACAACCGCAACTACTGGACGTTCGGCGACTACCTCGGCATCGGGGCCGGGGCCCATGGCAAGCTGACACTGCCGTCCCAGGGGCGGGTGTTGCGGCGGACCAAGCCGCGCCAGCCCGCGGCCTACCTGGAGACGCCCGACCAGCACCGCGACCAGGCGGTCCCCGAGGCCGAGCTGCCGTTCGAGTTCATGCTCAACGCGTTGCGTCTGGTGGAAGGAGTGCCCGCGCATTGCTTCGAGGAGCGCTGCGGCCTGGACCTGACTACGCTGGAACCGGCGCTGGGCACGCTACGGGCAGAGGGTCTGCTGGTGTCCGATCCGCAGCGCCTGCAGCCGACCGAACGTGGCCTGGCCTTTCTCAATGACATTCTGGAGCGGTTTTTGCCGGAAGACATGGCGGGTGTGACAGCCGGGGCCCGGGTCATAGCGGGCCCGGAGGAGGTGCGGTGATGCGACCGGTGGAGTTTGTCGGCTTTACCTGCCCCTGGTGTGGCGAACCGGGCGAGACGACGGTGGACATGGTCAGTGCGGACCAGGAATGGATCGAGGACTGCGCCGTGTGCTGCGCCCCCATCGTGTTTCGGCGCGTCGAGTCCCCGGACGCCGAGATCCCGCAGGTGGAGGCCATTCGGGAGGGGGGATGAGTGTGACCCCGCCGTACACGCCGATTGCCTGCGAGCGCTACTCCGAACTGGAACTGGCGATCCTGCGCGGGCAACACCTGCGCACCCACTGGCGCCGGGGCGAAATGGATCGGATTGCGGTGGTGCGGCCGCTGGATCTGCGCACGCGGCGCGGGGCCGAGTATCTGATCCTGCGTGACGCCGAGGGTCGGCGGCAGTGGTGGCGGCTGGACCGCCTGGTCAGCTTCGAGCCGGTGCCCGGCTGATACGCCGTCCTTGCACGGCGAGCGCCTGGCCCGCCCCTGGAGATCGCTGCGCTGGCGCTCGCGATGACGGGAGGCGGGCGCGGGGCCCGCTTCGCGTCAGCTGCGCTTCATCTGGTCGAAGAACTCGGAGTTGGTCTTCGAGGACTGCATGCGACCGAGCAGGAATTCCATCGCCTCGATGTCGTCCATCCCGTGCAGGAACTTGCGCAGGATCCAGAGCTTTTGCAGCTCGTCCGGCGCGGTCAGTAGTTCTTCGCGGCGGGTGCCGGAGCGGTTCACGTTGATCGCCGGGTAGATGCGCTTCTCGGCGATGCGGCGCTCCAGGTGCACTTCCATGTTGCCGGTGCCCTTGAACTCCTCGTAGATCACCTCGTCCATCTTCGAGCCGGTCTCGACCAGCGCGGTGGCGAGGATGGTCAGGCTGCCGCCTTCCTCCACGTTGCGCGCGGCACCGAAGAAGCGCTTCGGACGGTGCAGGGCGTTGGCGTCCACGCCGCCGGTCAGCACCTTGCCGGAGCTGGGGGCGACGGTGTTGTAGGCGCGCGCCAGGCGGGTAATGGAGTCCAGCAGGATCACCACGTCGCGCTTGTGCTCGACCAGGCGCTTGGCCTTCTCGATCACCATCTCGGCGACCTGCACATGGCGCTGGGCCGGTTCGTCGAAGGTCGACGAGACCACTTCGCCCTGGACCATGCGGTCCATCTCGGTGACTTCCTCCGGGCGCTCGTCGATCAGCAGCACGATCAGGTAGCACTCGGGGTAGTTGGTCGCGATGCTCTGGGCGATGTTCTGCAGCATCAGCGTCTTGCCCGCCTTGGGCGGGGAGACGATCAGGCCACGCTGGCCCTTGCCGAACGGCGCCACGATGTCGATGACGCGGGCGGTGATGTCCTCGGTGGAGCCGTTGCCGCGCTCCATGCGCATGCGCTTGGAGGGGTGCAGCGGCGTGAGGTTCTCGAACAGCACCTTGTGCCGGGCATTCTCCGGTGGTTCGAAGTTGATCTCCGAGACCTTCAGCAGCGCGAAGTAGCGCTCGTTGTCCTTGGGCGGGCGGATCTTGCCGGCGATGGTGTCGCCGGTACGCAGCCCGAAGCGTCGAATCTGGCTGGGGGAGACGTACACGTCGTCCGGCCCGGCCTGATAGGAGCTGTCGGCGCTGCGCAGGAATCCGAAGCCGTCGGAGAGGATCTCCAGGACTCCGTCACCGTAGATGGCTTCACCGCTTTTGGCATGGGCCTTCAGCAGGGCAAAGATGATCTCCTGCTTGCGGGCGCGGGACATGTTGTCGATGCCTTTTTCTTCTGCAAAGGCGACGAGATCGGCAGCGGACATCCGCTTCAGTTCGGTCAGGTTCATTCGTGGGGTGCTGTGTTCAACGTGGATGATCGGCGACCGGGGATGGCCGCTCGGCTTGCCTTGGATTGAGTATCGGGGGCAGGTTGCGGTCTGGCGACCGCCTGAACTGAACCGATGGTAAGCGACGCGCCCGCTTGGGGCAAGGCCTGGTGGCGTCGTTTTTTTGGTACTGCAACCCCGGGGCCGCATGCGACCCCGGGGTATGCCGGATCAGAGGTGCTGGTCCAGGAAAGCGGTCAGCTGCGACTTGGACAATGCGCCGACCTTGGTGGCTTCGACATCGCCATTCTTGAACAGCATCAGCGTCGGGATCCCGCGAATGCCGTACTTCGGCGGCGTGGACGGGTTCTCGTCGATGTTCAGCTTGGCGACTTTGACCTTGCCGGCGTATTCTTCGGCGATTTCATCCAGAATGGGGGCGATCATCTTGCAGGGCCCGCACCACTCGGCCCAGTAGTCCACCAGGACTGGCTGATCCGCCTTCAGGACGTCTTCGTCGAAACCGGCGTCTGACGTGTACACAATTTTGTCGCTCACTCCGAGCCCTCATCACTTGGGTTGGGGGAACAGCCCGCAACGCCGGCTGCACGGCTCTTACTATCGACGATGATCGCCAGACAGTTCAAGTAATAGAGGATTCACATGACCGATCCCGCGCAGGAAACGCCCCGCTTCGACCAGCTCGATCTGCCCGAGGCCGTACAGGCGGGCATCCGCGCCACCGGTTTCGAGACCTGCACGCCGATCCAGGCGCTGACCCTGCCCATTGCGCTGGCCGGGCGGGATGTCGCCGGGCAGGCGCAGACCGGTACGGGCAAGACCGCGGCCTTTCTGATCGCCACCTTCAACCGTCTGCTGCGCCAGGCGCCCGCGCCCGATCGCCGGGCGACCGATGTGCGCGCCCTGATCGTCGCCCCGACGCGTGAACTCGCCATCCAGATCCACAAGGATGCCGAGATGCTGGGGCGCGAAACCGGGCTCAAGCTGGCGCTGGCCTATGGTGGTACCGGTTACGACAGCCAGCGCGAGCAGCTGGAGGCCGGGGTCGACATCCTGATTGGTACGCCGGGCCGGATCATCGACTACTTCAAGCAGAAGGTGTTCGGGCTCGGGCACACCGAGGTGGTGGTGCTGGACGAGGCCGATCGCATGTTCGATCTCGGTTTCATCAAGGACGTGCGTTTCCTGATGCGTCGCTGCGCGCCGGCCAGCGAGCGGCTGTCCATGCTGTTCTCGGCCACGCTGTCGCTGCGCGTGATGGAGCTGGCCTACGAGCACATGAGCAACCCGGAAAAGGTCCAGGTCGAGGCCGAGACCCTGACCGCGGATCGCGTGCGCCAGGTGATCTACTACCCGGCGAACGAGGAAAAAATCCCGCTGCTGCTGGGGCTGGCGCGCGATCTCAAGCCGGAGCGGGCCATCGTGTTCGTGAACACCAAGCACGGGGCAGAGAAGGTCTGCGACTGGCTGAACGTGAACGGGCAGAAGGCCGCGCTGCTCTCGGGTGATGTGCCGCAGAACAAGCGCTCGAGCCTGCTGGAGCGCTTCACCGCAGGCGAGTACGCCTTTCTGGTGGCGACCGATGTCGCGGCGCGCGGACTGCACATCCCGGCCGTGACCCACGTGTTCAACTTCGATCTGCCGCAGTCGGGCGAGGACTACGTGCACCGCATCGGGCGCACGGCACGCGCCGGGGCCGAGGGCGACGCCATCAGCTTCGGCTGCGAGGACTCCGCGTTCTACCTGCCGGACATCGAGTCCTATCTCGGCGAACGGATCCCCACGGAGACCGTGGACCCCGCAGCCCTGTTCAGCGACCCGGTGCGCCCCAAGCCGCGCCCGCGCAAGCCGCGCGACGACCGGCGCGGCGGCGGTGGACGTGGCGGTGCGCGCGGATCGGGTAAACCGTCGGGCGGCGGCGGGCACCGCCATCGCAGCGGGGGCGGCAAGCCAAAAGGCTCCTGAGCCGTTCTGCGAACAGGCGCAAGAGGGAGCAGGGAGGGGGAAATGGTGCCGACGGCAGGAGTCGAACCTGCGACCTATCGATTACGAATCGATTGCCGACGCCCAGCTTGAACCAACAATGTAGAGGACTACTCGTCAGGTGGCCCGACAGGACTGGTCAACACACCAGTACCAAGGGGCATCACCATGACAGTCCGAATCACGACGACCAGCACCAAGGGCGGTGTCGGTAAAACCACCGTCACGGCCAACCTCGGCGCCTACCTCGCGGACCTCGGCTACAAGGTCCTGCTGATCGACGCCGACATTCAGCCCACCCTGTCCAGCTACTTTCCGGTGGACCCGGCCCTGATCGCCGCCGGGGGGCTCACCGAACTCATTACCAACGGCGACACCGACGGCACGGTGACTCCGATCGACATTCCGCTCGATGGCGAGCGCGACGGGGCACTCGACATTGTGCTGTCCAATGACCCCCAGGGTCGGCTGCAGCAATGGATCCTCCACACGCCGGACGGCCGAGTGCGGCTCAAGCACATCCTCGCGGATTACGACGATCTCTATGACGTCGTCCTGCTGGATACCCAGGGGGCTGTCGGCCCCCTGCAGGATGCCGCTGTCCTAGCGGCAGACTTCCTGCTCTCCCCTATTCCCCCCGAGATTCTCTCCGCCCGCGAGTTCGCGCGCGGGACCGTGTCGATGCTTGATCGGCTGCGACCGATGGCGGCCATGGGCGCACCGGTCGGTCCGCTGCGCGGCCTCCTCTATCGGGTAGACCGAACCGGAGACGGCCGCGCGATCGCAGACGAACTCCGGCGCGAGGCGACCGGTGAAAGCCGCGGCCAGATCACCATCCTCGATACGTTCATCCCCTCCGCCGTGGCCTACCGAGAGGCGGCCACCCAGCAGGTGCCCGTCCATCGGTGGGAGCCCCACCGGCAAGGCCCCACCCTGTCCGGCGCCGAGACCATGCGCCGCCTCACCGAGGAGCTGCTGCCTCACCTGATCCACGACCGTGAGGGAGGGGTGCAACATGGCTAAGAAACAGCTGAGTTCGGAGGAGCTGCGCAGCCGCCTGACCGTGGGCCATTTCGGCGATGCGGCGGCGCAGGAGCTGCCGCCCGGGGATCCCCTGACCGTCACTCAGATGGTGCTGGAGATCGACCGGATCCGACCGTATGACGGCAACCCCCGGCGGCAGCGCAATCCGCAGTACGACGAAATCAAGGCATCCATCCGGGCGCAGAAGCGCCTGAACAATGCGATCGAAGTCACGCGGCGACCGGACGACGACTTCTATATGGTGCGCGCCGGCGGGAACACGCGGCTGCAGATCCTCAAGGAACTTTATGAGGAGACCGGCGACGAGGCCTATCGCCAGGTGCATGTCCTCTATCACCCCTGGACCTCGGACCAGGATGTGCTGGGCGCGCACCTGATCGAAAACGAAATGCGCGGCACCATGACGCTGATCGATCGCGCCCTCGCGGTTAATCGTCTCCGCGAAATGTTCGAGGAGGCCGGAGAAAGTCTGAGTCGTAAGGAGTTGCAACGGCGACTGCAGGACATTGGTTACACCGCCTCCCTGAAACTACTGCGTCGATTTGAATACGCCGCGAAGACTCTACTCCCGTGCATCCCCCAGGCTCTCCATGGCGGTCTTGGTGGACAGGCGATCGAGAAGCTCCGTGATCTCCACCGGTCGGCCCATGCCGTAGGCGAATCCCATGGGCACACCCAGGATGCGGTGGACATGGTGTTCGAGGAATCGCTCGCCGTTACCGATGCGCCTGATTGGGACCCCGGCGCCGCGCGGCAGGAGCTGGAGCGACGTCTGGCCGAGGAGCTGTCCCTCGATCTGCGCACCGTTCGGATGGAACTCGATACGCCGCCGACGCAGGATTCCGAGGGTGCGATGGGGTCAACCAATACGCCCCCGGACGGCACCCTCGGCGCAATGGGCCAACCGACACCGCCGGTCCACGATGCCCCACCTGACGGGGCGCCCGGAGCGTCCCCCGGACGTTCCGGGGCCGCAACCGATCCAGTGATCGGTGATGGGGCCGGTGCGGGTGATCCGCCTCCTGCCGCCCCACCGGTCACGGCGCCGACTGAGCCCGCGCCCGGCCCCGCGCCAACCGTGGCGGAGCTTCGGGATCGGATCTACACGCTGGCCCGGCAGATCGCCACCCGCTACCACTACGCCGATCAGATCCAGCCCGTAGACATCGGCTATGGCTACTTCATCGACCTGCCGAGCGAGACGGTCGAGGAGGCGGCGGCCCGGATGAACGGGGTGGAGATCGACTATCGCCACTGGACCTGGTGGATGCTGGTCAGCTGGTCGCAGATCGGCCTGCACACGGACCGCGTCCTGCAGACAGCCCCGACCCATCGCCTGGCCTCAGTCATTCACCGCGCCGACGAGGAGGAGGTCATCGCGCGGCACATCGCCGAGCCACCCTGGCGCGGGCTGGGCTGGATGGTCAGCTCGTGCCTTCGGGAGTGCGATTTCGCCGACTTCGTCGCCCTCGTCCAGGCCTGCCGCGACCTGCAGCGCCAGGCCGACGCGGACGATCTCGATCCGTGGGAGGGCTGAGCCATGAGCAGCACAGCGGATCTCACCCTCCACGTCCTGCGCTTCGCCATGGACCGGCTGCAGGAAGCCGACGTGAACGCCCTCAGCGTATTGGGGCTCACACCCGACCAAGCCTCGACCCTCGCCGACATGACATTTGACGAGCTGGTCGAGATTTCGCGACTCGGGCATCTGTTCATCGACCTCCAGATCGACGCGGACCGATTCGATCAGCTCCTCGATCGAGCGCGGGGCGAGGTCCAGTCCCGGCAGGTCCAGGACGAGCTGCTGCGGCACCAGGCAGACGCCCGGATGATGGAGGCGCTATTCGGAATGACGACGACGGATGTCGCCCGGCGTCGGCGAGTGCTCGGGCTGCCATCGCAGCCCGGTCGGCCGCGGTCACCCACGCCCGAACAGGCTCAGGCGATGTGGGACGCATGGCGGGTCGCCCCGAAGGCCCTACCGGATCCGGATCGCTATCTCCACGTAGCGCGAAGCACGAAAACCTCGGCCGCTGCGGTCTACCGGCTCGTCGCGGAGTGTCAGCAAACACTCACCGATCGGGCGCCAACGTATCCGCCGGCCAAGACGACGCAACCCGTGGTGGACCTGGTGCATCACCAGTTCGGGACCCACCTCTATTCCGCCGGGGGCTCGTCGTGAGTGCAGCGGAGATCGCCCCCCGCATCCGAGGACTCAAGGCGTACCTGGAGGACGCCGCGCGACAGCTACGGGATCGACCGCCGGACCCCACCGGCGAGGAGGAAGGCGCAGTCCTGTATTTCGGGAACTGGCATGACTCCCACCCCCGGGCGCTGCTATTCGCGGACGAGCTGGGGCCGACCGACAAGCTCGCCTGGATGGTGATCCAGGCGAACTCGGATCCCAAGGCCCCCGCCGGATTCCCGTCGTATGACGAGTTCGGCCGCGCGGGGCTTGGGTCCCGGCCCACCATCGCCGCCGCCATCGCCATGCTGCGCATCACTCGATGGATCTCGCTGTGTGATCGCGTCCGTGACCCGCAGGGGCGATACCGGGGGAGCGTCTACGCGATCCACGACGAGGCGGTATCGGTCACGGAGGCGATGTACCTCGATCCGGAGTACATCACCTATCTGGAGAGCCTGACCGACCACGGCCATCGACGGGTGCGGGAGACTGCACAGCAGGTGCTGTCCACGATCCATCAACGCCTCGATGCCGACCGCGACCTTACGGATCCCGTGGACACCGGCGCTCGCTTTGAGTGCCGCCTCGCCACCCATAACCCCGACCCGGCCGTGCGGGCCGCCGCGAGCCCCTGGGGTCGCGCCGGAAGCAGCCAAGTTAAGGAGGCTAACTCGGGTGAGAGCCAAGTAAAGAATCTTTACTCGGTCGCCGAGCACCAAGTAAAGAATCTTAACTCGGTGGGCCCTCCCGAAAAAATTCAAAAAAAAACAGTCACTTCGTACCGAGTTAAGAATCTTAACTCGGCTCACGCGCGCGAGGGTAGTAGTAGTTTATATAAACCTACTACTACAAAACCTACCTCTGAGGTATTGGAACAACCGGGCGCGCGCGACAGTGAGGAGGCAGTCGCTGAGCTGCACTACCCCGAGAGCTTCGGTGCCGATCACCGCAAGCTGGCTGAGCGATGCCTGCAGGGATTGTCCGCCGACCAGGCCCAGCAGGTCCTGGACGAGGTCGCCGGTGCCATCCGGGATCGCGCTCAGACGGATCCGATCCGAAACCCCTTGCGCTACCTGAGTGCCGTCGCCAAGCGGGCGCGCAGCGGCGAGTTCCTGCCGAGCTACGCCGTGGACGCGGCCGAACGACGGCGCCGCAAGGCCGAGCAGGCGGAGCGCGAACGCCGGATCGATCAAGCAAGCGTCCAGCAAGCCGAGGCCCAGGTCGTCACGGTCGAGCCCGATGCGAACAACGAACTGGTGCAGCGATTGGAGAAGGCCCGCAGTCGCAGCACCCACCGATCCACGGAGCCAGGGGCATGATCCTCGATGAACACGACATGCCGTTCAGCCACGGCCGGGCTCGGGTAGTCCGGGATGCGTTGAATCGCGAGACCGACCAGCGGTACGAGTTGGTCGAAGTGCATTGGGTCGACCAGCACGCGGGCTACGGCGTAGCCCGGGTCGATCCCGATGCACCACCCGAGCCCCCGCCTCGGCCAGCAGATGACGAGGAACCAAGCGAGTCACTGCGACGGGCCGCACGGGAACACCGCCCGGCGTCGGACGGGGAGCCACCCCGAGACCAGTCCGCCAACGCGGACGCCGAGGTGCCGACCTATACCTTGCGCCCGGCGTTGCGCAGCGTATGGCCCACGGTGCTCAAGTTTGTGCTGCTCCTCGCCGTATTGGCGTGGACGCCGGAGATCGTGGCCTGGCTGGGGCAGTTGCCCGATCCAGTAGGCGCGAGCATTGCCGAGTGGCGCATGACCATCCCGGGCATCGGCGAGCTGCCCATCGTGCAGGCAGCGCTGTCGATGGTCCTCGGGATCTGGATGGTGCTCACCGCGTTCCGCATCGTGCTCGCGATCTACTACTACCGATTCACCCTCGAGCCGGACCGCGTGACGGTGCAGACCGGGATCATCGCGCGCCACCGCCGCACGATGCGCTATGCCAATGCCCGGATCCCGACCCTGGAACAAGGGGTCATCGATCGCCTGATCGGAATCGGCGAGGTGCGGGTGTCCTCGGCGGGCGGCGGCGAAACCGGCGAGATCCGGCTGCACGGGATCCGACGACCCCTGGAGGTGAAGGAGGAGATCCAGCGGCGCGTGGACGCGGTTTGGGAGCGCTGAGCCAGAGGGGGGGGGACACTGTCCCACCCCCTGAGCCAGACCAGAGGGGTGTGTCCGTACCGAGGATTGCCACAGTAGCCCCGAATCAGGCCCTGGATCGGCTGCTGCTCGTCGCGTTGGGCCGCAGCGGGCAGTCGCGCTCGGTTCGTCGCGTGCTGCTCGCCTGCTACAACGCGCCGGAATGGCCGCTCGACCTGTCCGACCTGCGCGGACTCGATCTGGATCTCCAGGCGTCCGCGCTCACGGCCATCGGACTCTTTATGGAAGGTTCCGATCTTTACGAGCACCGTCCCGAAGCCCCCTGGCAGGCCATTTGGGATTTGGCCTGCCGGGAAGCCTAGGGCGGTGATAGAACACGCTGACCGGGATCCCCCGGTACTCACGAAACTAGGAGGCGACTATGGCCGACACGAAACCCATGCCCAACGAGGCCGACCCGATCGTGGACTGGCGTACCGCGAGTTCGTCACCCGGAGGCCTGCGCGGGTCCGCCGCGATGGAGATCCAGACGCGCCAGGCGCAGCGACTCGTGCATGGACGAGGCGCGAGCGAGAAGAAGGCGCCCATCATTGGGCTCGTTCGTTTCGCGACCACAATGCGGCGAATCTGGCGAGCCGCTGCCCTGGACGATCCGTGGGCCGACCAGAAACTGCTGCAAACCTATGAAGCGCTCGTGGACAACCGGGAAGGGGTCAATGCCCTGCGGGAACAGACCGAGCGTCTCCTGGAGTCGATGCCCGGTATCGAGATCGATGTGGCTCAGAGCCAGAGCCCCTGCACCGTCCCACTGGAGTTCTCGAACCCCTACGGTTTCATGGGGGCCTACCTGATCGCCGACTTTGACCGGACCGCACGCGCCATCCTGACCGCGCGCCACGTCGGGCTCATGGGCCGCGACGAGAGCGAGCGGATGCTGTATCAGGGTGGCCGACTGGTCCGCAGTGCGTTCAACGCACCGCAGGGGTTCCAGTATCAGGGCGTGACCCGAGACGATGTGGCCGCTGGCACAGCGAAAGCCCGGCAGGCAATCGAGAACCTCGGTCTGCCGCCGAAGGAAGTCCTGGAGGGGACCTTGCGCGCGCCGGTGGCACCCGACATTCGGGGGCCGAATGCGCGCAGCGAGCCGCCACCGGGGCTCTATGATGACGAGGAGGACGACGAATCCGATGCCCCTGCCGGCGAACGCGCCGAGTCCTACGGCTCGGCCGTGGCTCAGGAAACCGGAACGTGATGGACCTTGTTTGGTCGCCTGGCTCAGATGCACGGGGCGTAGTTATGGCCGGAGGCCTGCCATGTAGTTATGCCCTAAAGGGCCCTTTAAGGGTAAGGGGGGCGCTGGGGCCATTGGAGAGCGACACATGAAACTCGCCGAGGCGCGTCAGCGAATGCAGGTGCTCGAATCCGAGCTACGGCAGATCGATGACCAGATGGACGAACTGGTGCAGGAGTTTAAGGACACCTATCGTCGGCCGTGGGTCGCACATCCTGCGATCCATCGTTCCCGGCGGGAAGGTGGGTCCGTGTTCCGGTGGCGTCTACGTGGATTCGACGGCATCGGCCAGTCCTGGCTGATGTTTACGTCGGACATGCTGCAGGAGGCACTTTCCCGCGAGGGCGTACCCAAGCGGACGCGGCTGGCTTGGCTGGAGATCGAGCGTCGCGGGCGGATGCTGACGTTTGAACATCGCAGGAGGAACTACGAGCGGCTACGCCTCAAGGATCTGGTGGCACAGATCGAGGCTCTGAACGCGTTGGAAGACCAGTGGCGCGGAGGCAGCAGTCATGCAGGATGATTACAGCGAGCGCGAACGCCTGGAGGGCATCCGCAAATCCGCGCGCGCCATGCGGCGATCCCTCGGTAGCATGACCGAGGAGGAAGCGGCCCGGGCGGGTCGGATCGTGCCGTTGGAGGGCTGGAACGGCCTTGATCTGATCGAGCTGGATGAATTGTTCGAGGCACTGGAACCCGCGCCGACGCTGCGGGCGATCTGGCGTGCGCGAACCGAGTTCGGCATCCACGT
Organism: Thioalkalivibrio sp. ALJ2; assembly: GCF_000378325.1. Taxonomy (NCBI): domain Bacteria; kingdom Pseudomonadati; phylum Pseudomonadota; class Gammaproteobacteria; order Chromatiales; family Ectothiorhodospiraceae; genus Thioalkalivibrio; species Thioalkalivibrio sp. ALJ2. The sequence goes on along the minus strand of NZ_KB899554.1, from coordinate 4,329 downwards.
CACAGGCCCGGCACAGGCACTGGAGCAGATTCGCGAGTATCGCCTGGATGATCTGCAGCGGTTCCAGCTGGTCACGATCGCCAAAATCGAGTGGGCCCGAATGCGGAACCCATCGCCGCGCGATCCGCGCGGTTCATCCTCGGCGTCAACGCTATCCCGATAGTGGCTCCCTGAGCCAGACCCGGGGGGGGTGTAATCCCGTTACACCCTTCGGGGCCCCATCCTTCGGTCAAAACCACCCCGACCCCCTTCTGGATTTCGCCTAGCTTCCATGCCGGGCACCGCGCACGCTGACATCGAACCCATGTCTGGTGCAGATCCATGTCCAACAGCTTTTCCGGTCGCGGCAACCTGGGCGCGGCGCCCACGCTTCGTCATGCCGATCGCGGCGGCGAGTCCACCCCCGTCACCAACCTCCGGATCTTCTTTGATCGTCCGAAGCCCGATGGCAACGGCGGCTTTGAGGACAAGGGCGGGTTCTGGCTGGACGTGGCCCTGTGGGGCCCGCGCGCCGAGACCGCTGCCCGCGTGCTGCCCAAGGGCGCCCGGGTCCACGTCGAGGGCGAACTGTTCGAGTCCAAATGGAGTGACCGGGAGACGGGCGAGGAACGATCCCGACTCGAACTCCGTGCGTCCGCCGTCGATCTGGATCTGGCTCGGGTCGAGGACGTGACCTTCCGGCGCCGGGACGACGGGGATGGAGCGACCGATGCCTGAGAGCCCGCTGGCCCGCGCCCGCTGCGATGCCTGCGTCTACTGGCATCGGCTGGGTAGCGCTGATGGCTCCTGCCGACGTCACCCCCCGGGGCTCCTGCAGCCGGTCGGGGACAGTGACGGACCTTTCCCCCTCACGAAAGCGATCCAGTGGTGCGGCGAGTGGACGCACCCGGACGAGGCTCGCTGAGCCATGCCCTTGTATCAAGCCCAACTGGTGGAACTCGGTCGCGTGGTCTCCACGACCTCGCTTCGAGGCGCACAGCGATCAGGCGGCCGGGAAGGAGGCCGACGAGAGCGCCGACTGGCGCCAGGGACAATGGGCGGCGGTTCGCCGCGTACCCCCACCGCCAGAACCCACGATCGCCTCGCGCGTAGCCGCCGATGATCCAACCAAGGAAGAAGGAGACACTCCATGATGCTCGGAACGATCACCCGTACCCTCCTCGCCGGTGCCGCCATCGCGGCCCTGTCCGGCTGCATCGTGATTGAGGAGACGCGACCGACGACCTCCAGCAGCTCCACCGCCGGATCCAACAGCCAGGCCTCCGGACAGCAGCAGTACGCGAACGAGATCCTCAACTTCGAGGTCACCACCGCCACGGACGTCGATACGGCCTTCAACCGCATCCGCCGCCAGTTCGGGTATCTGCCCCTGGAACAGCGCACCAATCCCGCCGGTCAGCCGTGGCTGGAAGCCTCGGACGCCTACCACTTCCGCGAGAATCCAGGTTCTTTCTACTCGCTGCGGGACTATCGCGAGATCCTCGGTTATGCCGGCGTGGTCCAGATGGATATTTCCCGTGACGGCAACGGCAGTCACATCGCCGTGGAGTATTACGAGGGCACGGACCGGGTCGAGGGCTTTCCCGCCACGGACGAGTTCATGGACCGCTTCCGCGCCAAAGTGCGCTCCACGGTCGAATAGGCGCCGCCATGCGCTTGTTTCTTGCCGAAAAACCCTCACAGGCCCGCGACATTGCGCGGGTTCTGGGCGCTTCGCGCAAGGAAAATGCGTGTATTCGCGGGGATGGGGTGACGGTTACCTGGTGCTTCGGGCACCTGCTGGAAATGGCCCCGCCCCAAGACTACGACCCGTCACTCAAGCAGTGGAGCGTGGAGACGCTGCCCATCCTGCCGGGCCAGTGGCAGATGAACGTGCGGCCCAAGGTGAAGGGCCACTTTTCCAGCATCCGGTCCCTGCTGAAACAGGCCTCCGAAGTGGTCGTCGCCACCGACGCGGACCGGGAAGGCGAGACGATCGCGCGTGAGGTCCTGGAGCTGTGCGGCTACCGGGGCCCCGTCCAGCGCCTCTGGCTCGCCGCCCTGGACGAGGCCAGCGTGCGCAAGGCCCTCGCCAACCTGCTCCCGGGGAATCAGACCTATCCCCTGTACCGCGCCGGCGTGGCGCGCGCCCGTGCCGACTGGCTTGTGGGCATGAACCTCACACGGGCCTACACCCTCGCGGCTCGGGCCCGAGGCTATGACGGCGTTCTGTCCGTGGGGCGTGTCCAGACGCCCACCCTCAAGCTCGTGGTCGATCGGGACCGCGCGATCGAACAGTTCAAGCCGGTCCCCTACTACGAGGTATCGGTCCGCTGCGGCCATACGAACGGCTCCTGGGAGGCCCGATGGGTGCCTCCCGAGGGGGTGAGTGACGCCGAAGGCCGCTGTACCAGTCAACAGGCGGCCGCCTCTGTGGCGCAGCGTGTACAGGGGGTGCAAGGCACCGTGACCCTGGCGCAGACCGAGCGCAAGCGCGAGCAAGCGCCGCTGCCCTACGATCTCTCGACACTGCAACAGGAGGCGTCGAAACGGCTGGGGATGGGGGCACAGGAGGTCCTCGATACCGCGCAGTCGTTGTACGAGAAGCACAAGGCCACGTCCTACCCCCGGACGGACTGCCGCTACCTGCCCGTCAGCCAGCACGGCGGGGTGCGCGACGTCCTGCAGGCGCTGATGCAGAGCGACTCGACCATCGAGCACCTGGTTGAAGGCGCGGATGCTTCCGTACAGGGGCGCTGCTGGAACGATGCGAAGATCACGGCGCACCACGCCATCATCCCGACCACCGCCGCTGCGGATGTCCATGCCATGTCGTCGCGGGAACAGGCGGTCTACGACCTGATCCGTCGCCGCTTCATCGCGCAGTTCTATCCCGCCTACGAGTACGACCAGACACGGCTGGAAGTCGCGGCCGAGGGCGAGACGTTCCGTGCGCAGGGGCGAGTGAACCGCCGAAGCGGCTGGCGCGTGCTGATCCAGACGGACGCCTCGGCCGAGGAGCGCAACGAAAGCGCCCAGGCGCTTCCCAACGTACAGAAGGGCGACCCCGTCTCCCTGGCCGGCGCGCAGATCCGCGACAAGGAAACCACCCCGCCGGAGCGCTTTACCCAGGGCACGCTGCTGGCCGCCATGAAGAACATCGCCCGCACCATCGCGGACGAGCGGCTGCGGCGCGTCCTGAAAGAGAACACGGGCATCGGCACGGAGGCCACCCGCGCCGGGATCATCCAGACCCTCATGGATCGCGGTTACCTGGAGGAGCGCAAGAAGAAGCTCACGTCCACGGCCGCCGCCCGGTCGCTGATCGATGCGCTGCCGGATCCGGTGAAGGACCCGTCCACCACGGCCCTGTGGGAACAGGCTCTGGACCAGATCGCCAACGGAGAAGGCGAGATCGATGGGTTCCTGCAGCGGCAGGCCGAATGGGTCAAGCGGCTGGTGCAGCACGTTCAACAGCAGGGGGCCGATGCGGTTCAGGTCGAGGCGCAGGCCCAGCACGCCTGTCCGACCTGCTCGGCCCCCATGCGGCGGCGCAAGGGCGGGTCCGGGGCGTTTTGGGGCTGTACCCGCTACCCGGACTGCACAACCACGCTGCCCGACCAGGGCGGGAAACCCGGCAAGGCCCCGAAACAGGGGCCGGTCGGGCAGTGCGGCTGCGCCCAGCAGGGCAACATCAAGGAATCGCCCAAGGCCTGGCAGTGCGAGGCGTGCAACGCCATCGTCTGGAAGCAGGTCAGTGGCAAGAAGCTGACCGAGACCCAGGCGCTCACGCTGTTCGCGGGGGATCGGGTACAGCTCAAGGGTCTCAAGAGCAAGCGGACTGGCAAAACCTTTGATGCCGGTGCGAAACTATCGGAAGGCAAGGTGCAGCTGCAGTTCGACTGACTGCGCCAGACAACAGGAGAGCCCATGGCGATCATCCGCTTCCCCATCGAGCGCCGCGATCACTGCGCGTCCGGCGCCACCGTGGAGCACCCGGAACACGGGATCTGCGAAGTCCTGGATATTCCGGACGACGCCCCGATGCAACGCCTGCTTTACCGGGAGCGGGACCACGCGTGGGTGGAGGCCGATGTGCGGGAGCTGCGCCAGATCGAGCGGCCACTCGAACCGCATGAATTGACAGACGATTATTGGGAAGGCTAAAACTAGAGTCATCACACGGCTTTACCGCCCGCCACGAGCGCATCGTGGTCCCTGAAAGCACTGCCCGGACCGGGTAGCGGTGCGCTGGCCCAGCCAGTCGGTCCTGCTGTATTCCATTCACCCACGCCGGGGAGAGCCTCCCCCCGGTTGGGCGCGTCTCTTTCGGCTATTCTCGAAGGAGGC